>NZ_JABFDK010000001.1 GCF_013403865.1 Winogradskyella costae | reverse complement strand
GGCGCTGTAGCTAAAGCTTTTGTGTTAACAACTAAATTAAATAATGCAGTGGCTGAGGCATTGTAACAACTAGAATCTCCTGCACTCGATACTCTAACAAATATCGGTTGTGAATTTGAAGTATTCGTATAATCTGATGGTAAAGCATTATCACCTGAATCGGCATCTGCAAAATTTAAATGATATGTTACTGTGAAATCTGTTGGAGATTGCGATCCTAAAATCGTTGATGTCTGAGCGCTTAAATCAAAGCTCATAAAACCGTCATTATCCACACCATCACAGGTTTCTAAATCTGAAACAGCATTGATTGTAGGTTCTGACACTGCTGTTATTGAGAATGATGCTATAGAAAAACAAGTTTGTGAAACCTCTGCAATACGTGCCCAAATAATCTGAGGACTAGTAACATTACTATAAACACTAGGTAATGCACCCAAATTATCTATAGCATCTTGTTCTGATAAGTGATAACTTACTGAAAAGTTTGTTGGATCTTGGCTTCCTAATATATTAGGATCGTTTACTGCTAAATTAAATTCTTCTATTCCTGAGTCGCTACACTCCACTAAATCAATTACCGTATTAGCGACTGGACTATCTCTAAATTCTATTGTAATTGAATCCGCAGAACCAGAACATATATTCTCTAATTCAAAATCAGCAAAATAGATTCCAGGCTCCGTGACACTAAGAGTCGATGATGTTTCACCTGGTATAACAACTCCATCTTTATACCAAACATGTGCTGCAGCATCAAGTCTTGTATCTAAAAGAACCTCTGATCCATCGCATTGGGCGTTCCCGCGTTCAATAGTCCTATCATCACCTAAATTTCCACCTAAATTGAAACTACCTGCTTTTATGAAAACACCTGAATCATATTGATTATCCCTATCATCTGCAATAACCAATTTTATGGTATAAGTCTCTCCTGAAACGACGGCAGAGCTTGCCGTAAAAACACGGGTTCTACCATCAAATGCTATTGGTGGTTGACCAGCAGGTGTATAACCGCCAAAGTATCGCTCATTGATTCCTCCACACGACGCCCCATTATCGGGATGTATGTTAGTCACCAAAATAGGTTCATTAGAATTTGGTAAAACTGCTAAATTTGAAACATTACCAAAAGAGTCTGTTAATAGGAAAGCAAAAGCATCGGAATAATCACATTCAAAACTCCCCATATTATACTCCTCAGAAGCCATTAAAAACTCAAAACTTATACTATCTGCTAAAGGAATAAAATCGAATTGAATAAATGTAGCATTATGAGAATCAACACCAAGTGCTAAATCTAAGCTATCATCACCAGGCCAAGTACCTGTTCCTTCACTTAAGGTCATATTATTAGGTCCACCTACATCACTAGCCTCTCCACTTGTTAGTAATAAGCCATCTTCAAAAGGAAAATCAGTTCCATTGCTAAAAAAATAACCGATACCATTAGGTTCAGAAGCATCATGTGTAATACCTGTTTCCGCAATAATATTAGATACTGATGCACATGGACTATTAACTAAAACATCTTCAATTAATTCCTCCGCAGTAAAGATATCTTGATTCACCACAACATTAGGTCCTAAAACAAAAACGGTTATCACCTCCATAGCTGTACATCCCTGCGGATTAGCATCGGTAACTGTTAAAGTAACTATATACGTGCCCGGATCATCAAAAGTATTAATAGTATTAACACCAGAAGCTTCATTTCCATCTCCAAAATCCCAATCATATGTGGCTCCTGTGTCATCTAATGAAAAAGTTGCACTTCCTGAAAAATCAACTGACTCTCCAGGCAGAATACCTATAACGCCGGCATTATTAGTGGCAGGAATTGTACTATCTATAGAGGCTATAATATCCTGACAAGCCGTAGCACACAAAATATCAGCCTCCCACCCCGTACTAGTTCCATTAACGTTGGATATAAACTCTATGGTTAAGCAACCAGACGCATTCGTTTCAGAAGCTCTAACACTGAAAGCATTAACAGGTCCAACATAAGTCCCTATTAATGGTGCCGTTGTATTATTATCACCATCATAAATTCTCATCACATCTTGGTCATCCCCGATTTGCGTGAAGAAAGATTGAAAATCAAGAATGGTAAACTCACCTAGATTTTGAGGACATATAGTCGTTACTAGATTTTCATCAGTATCATAAGTACCAAACTCTCCCCCAGAATCAAAAAACTTATCTGGTGCACAACGTGTAAACGTTCCGTTTTGCATTGAGATATCCTGAGCAAAACCAATTGTAGTAATGAATAAGGTAAGTAAACATAGAGTTTTTTTCATAATTAAATAGTTCAATTCAATTACGCATATACTGAGTAAGAGAAAACTTAAAATTGTGCGTAAATTTTATTGATCACGAAATTTAATCAAAATATATGAATTGACTTTATTTATGGTTATAAAACATCCATCCTTTAGATGATGTTTCATCTTGATATTTCATACTTTTGCAAATAAAAAAGATGTCACAAACTAAGATTTCCATAGTCTCAACTTCTAATGATGCAATTAAAAAATTTGAAGCTGATCGATTTCTAACTAATCATAATAGTTTTGAATTCAACAATATAGATGATGCCAAACATTCCCCTTTGGCTCAGCAATTATTTTATCTTCCATTTGTTAAAAAAGTATATATCGCTTCAAATTTTATAGCGATAGAACGTTATAATATCGTTGAATGGAAAGATGTAGAAAATGAAGTTGCGCAACAAATTGAAAATTATCTATCTAAAAATGATGTTGTAGTAAGTGAAGATGCTATAAAACCTAAGGCTGCAGTAACAGTATACGCAGAAAGCACACCAAATCCGGGAGTATTAAAGTTTGTTTGCAATAAAGTTTTGGTTCCAAATTTATACGAGTTTACTTCTATTGAAGACGCTAAGCCATCACCTTTAGCAACAGCTTTATTCCAATTTCCATTTGTAAAGAATGTATATATGGAAAAGAACTTTATTTCCATTACTAAGTTTGACATTATAGAATGGGAAGATATTACTCTTCAATTGCGAGAGTTTTTAAAATCTTACGTTGAAGATGGCAAAACCATTTTAAACGATGATGCTCCGAAGCAATTGAAAAAAACAGAAGAAGCTATTGAACAAAAATTTGAGGCTTTAGATGATATTTCAAAAAATATTATAAATATTCTTGAAGAGTACATTAAGCCAGCTGTTGAAAGCGATGGAGGGAATATTGAATTTATATCTTACGATGAAGCTACCAAAAAAGTTGAAGTATTATTACAAGGAGCTTGCAGTGGTTGTCCATCATCAACTTTCACTCTTAAAAATGGTATTGAGACTATGCTAAAAGATATGCTGAATGACAATTCTATTAGTGTAAATGCTATAAATGGTTAATAGTTTTTAACGTTAAACGATATTTATTCTCAAATCTAAAGTTATAAATGACTCCATTTGTAACTCTGAGTTAGAGCATTAAATTACAGCACGCATTAATCAAACGTAATTGTCTTTTACTACAGTTTATATCGCAGTGGTATAGCTTTTTGCTAAACCGCAGCCTATTCTTAACAAAAGCGTAATTCATTATAAAATAGAAGTAAAACCTATTTTAGCAAAGGGCTCTCCCTACAATACTGACGCATTTCTATCTTTAGAATTAGAAAATTCTAAAGATAGAATAATCAGTAACCGATATATCGTTGACCCTACCATAATAGTTACATAAAGGCAATAAAGGCGTACAATTGCTTTTTAATTGTTAAAAATAAGAATTTAAGTTTGCTCTTTTAACAAAAAGAATAGCGCTTAAATTCCTCAGCAATAACATATGAGAACGTTAAAATCAGACCTTAAAAATTAAGTTTTAAAAGAGGTAAATAACCTCCTATTGATCTTCCATCTATAAAAAATAAATGTTCTTTTTAATTAATGGCCAATTCTCCAAAGTGAAATTAAGTCAAACGCTTTTAAATCCGCTTGCGACAGTAGATATTGCGAATGTTAAATCTATCCTTGAAATTTTATAAATGATTAAAATTTATTAGTTTCGCTAAATCGATTTTTACAAAAAATAGATTTTTATTTTCTATAAAGTCAATGGCATCTTTCTAAACTTATAAAAGTTAGGGAACATTGCAATAAAGCATTTCAGAAAACGATAATAATATTGAGCAGGTTTATGTTTGAGAAGACACTATAACCTACAATAGAAATATTATCAATTTTAACATTAATTAAAAAATTAAATCTTTAAATAAATTATGACACGTATTAAACTTCTGATTCCTATATTTTTATTAAGCTTATGCACCACAGAAATAAGCTATGCACAGAATGTAAGCGCTAATGAGAGAATGCGTGCAGGCGATTTAGACCGTATGCAAGCTGCTGGACAACTTAATAGCGCCAAATTCTCGAATGCTATAGGTTCTCCTTTTATAAAGGAATCATTTGAACTTGTAAAACTTGATAAATTTGGGGACCGTCTTTACCAAGCAAGATATAATGCAAATTTAGGTGAAATGCAGATTAAACGCGAAAACGACACGATTGCATTGAGTAATTCTGAAGACATGACGATAACATTTACTTCAGATAGCAAAACTTACAAAACTTATAATTACATAAATAAAGAAGGTATATCAAAACAAGGTTTTCTTGTTGTATTAAAAGAAACTGAATCTTTAACTCTTTTACAAGAAGAAATCGTAAAATTCCACGAAAAAAAGCCAGCAGTTAGTAGTTATGCTAAAGACAAACCTGCGGAATATAAAAGAGCCAATGATGTTTATTATTATAAACAAGATGATAAAATATCCTTATTACCTCAAAAACGTAAAGATTTTTTAAAATCATTTCCTGATCATTCAGATAAGCTAAAAACTTATATAAAGAAAAATAAAATTAACTTTAAAGATCATGAAGATTTAATTACTTTATTTGAGTACATGAATACTTTATAATTGTAGAATTAAAAGCTTTTGGGACTTAAGCTTTAGAATATAACCTGTTGAAACCTATAAAACGGATTTTACAGGTTATTTTTTATCATCAAAAGATTGAGTTTACGCGCGTCGAAGACCTATTCTAATAGCTCCATTTGCAATAAGTAATCTCTTTGAATAATAACCCTGTTATATGTATTAATAAGAGGTTAAAAACATATTTTAGAGTAATTCACCACTTCAGATGCTCTATATGATTAAAAATTGATTAACTTTAGAAATGACTAAAAGCTCTTTCAAATAAAAGTTTCTCAACACCTTTCATATCAACTCATTCAACAGCTATTATATTTGTTTTATTATTCTATTTTTAATCAATTCTATACTTTTGAGAATATGAAAAGATTACGGTATTGTCCTCTATCTATAGTGACAATAAATCAAATAACAACTAATGTTAATCAAAGCTAAATTTTATCAATTTTTAAGTGACTATTTGAATAAAATGGTATCTAAATAATAGAAAGCTTAAAAAATTGAATTTGAATGATGTTAGTATTAACAGAAATATTAGTGAACCCTAATAAAGATATACATTTAACAACTCATAAGATAAATCTTCAAAACATAAAAAATTATTAAATACATTTATGCAAGACCTAAGAGCACGCATTAGCACTATAGTCTAACATAATTTAGAAGAAATTTATCTTTTGAAATAAAAAAACGCATTACTCGGCATGCAATTAGCCGATTTTTTCTAATATAAATTAAATAAATATGGATACACAAAAATGGATTGACGAAGGTTACAATTTTATCATAGAGTTTGGCCCAAAAGTTATTGCAGCTATACTTATATGGATTGTTGGTGGCTGGGCAATTAGAATGCTTTTAAAAGGGGCTACCAAAGCAATGAATAAAGGCGATTATGACGTAAGCTTAAAAAAGTTCTTATTAAACCTTATTAATTGGATTTTAAAAATTCTTCTCATCATTGTTGTATTAAGCACAGTGGGTGTTGAAACAACATCCTTTGCTGCGATTATTGCTGCTGCCGGTTTAGCCATTGGTTTAGCGTTACAAGGTTCTTTAGCTAACTTTGCTGGAGGAGTTTTAATTATGATTTTTAAGCCTATTAGAATAGGAGATTTTATAGAAGCTCAGGGCGAATCTGGAACAGTTAAAGAAATCGAAATTTTTACTACTAAATTAACGACTCCAGATAATAAAGAAATAATAATTCCAAATGGAAGCTTGTCTAATGGGAATATTGTAAATTTTTCTACGGAACCAATACGTCGTGTTAATTTTACATTTGGCGTGGGTTATGATTCTGATATTAAATTTACCAAAGAAACAATTATGAGTGTAATTAATAAGCACGACTTAATTCTCAAAGATCCAGCACCTGCGATTAATGTTTCAGAGCTAGGAGATAGTTCTATCAATTTCTTCACAAGAGTTTGGGTTAAAAAGGAAGATTATTGGACTGTTAACTTTGATGTTATTGAGCAAACTAAAGAAGCTTTAGATGCTGCTGGAATTGATATTCCATATCCACATCAAGTCGAAATACAAAAGAAAGGTTAAACTTTCTTTTTTAAAGCTACAAAATCCTTTAAATAATAAGGTTCAAAATAAGCGACATCTACGGTGTCGCTTTTTTTGTGCTTTTGTTCTGCTAAAAACCCCATCTCATTTGCTGAAGGCAATTTTCCATCTACAAATACAGCATTAGGATGTTCAATTAAGCTTTTAGTCTTTTCTACACCATTTCCTACAAAATAAATTTTATGATCTTTAAGAAGCGTTCTAAAACTCTCTTCCGTGAGGATTTCAGCTTGTATTTCTCTATGCAATTCAAAGTTTGAATTATAGATGGCCGAATACACCTCCATACGTCTAGCATCTAACATCGGAACAATGAAGCCATCCGAAATGGTAACTTGATGTGCTAAACTTTCTAAAGTTGAAATTGCAATTAATGGTTTATTCAATGCGAAACACAATCCTTTTGCGGAAGATACACCTATACGTAAGCCCGTGTACGAGCCCGGGCCTTTACTAACTGCTACTGCGTCAATTTCAGAAGGTTTTATTTTTGAACTCTTAAACACTTCATCAATAAAAAGATGTAATGTTTCGGCATGTGAAAACCCTAAACTATTATCTTCTTTTAAAACTAAAGTCTCTCCATCCTTAGATAGAGAGACTGAACAATTTGTAGTTGCTGTTTCTATATTTAGCACTAATGCCATCGGTTATTTGGTGTTTTTTTAGTCCTAGCTTTTAGAGTCAGAAGCCTCTACAGAACTTTTATTTTGTACTTGAATTAAATCTCCCGGGTTCAAATTTTTAGAAACCATGATATATGGCCCTACAATAATTTCATCTTCTTTAGTCAGTCCTGAAGTAATCTCAATGTTAGTATCATCTTGAATACCTGTTTTAACAACTCTCAATTTGGCTTTGCCATTCTCGTTTACAAACACACATTCAAATTTTTGCTCTTCAGTATTATAATCCCCTGTGTCTATCGTTGTTGTTTTTTCGTATGATTTTTTTGTTGAACTTGTATCTGTTTTGATCACAATAGCACTAATAGGCACCGAAATGGCATCTTTTCTAGTTTTTGTAATGATATCTACAGTGGCAGTCATTCCTGGTCTAAAAGGTGAATACGTTTCAGGCTTTCCTTCTGTTAAATCTTTATAAGATGCTTCTATTATTCTAACTTTAACTTTAAAATTAGTCACTTGGTCTGCCGCTAAAGTACCCGCAGCAGAATTAGCTATAGCCGTAACAACTCCTTTAAATTTTTTCTTTAAATAAGCATCAACTTCAACAATTGTAGAATCTCCAATGTTCACTTTTACAATGTCATTTTCATTTACATCGACTTCAACCTCCATATTCTTTAGGTTAGCCACACTCAAAATTGGCGTACCAGCCATTTGTTGTGTTCCAACCACACGCTCACCCAATTCTACACTTAAGAGAGAAATGGTTCCTGTCATTGGCGAATAAATTGTTGTTCTACTCAAATTGTCTTTAGCTTCATTTACTGTTGCCGCAGCACTCTGTACACTGTAATATGCAGAACTTTTACCTGCAACTGCAGTTTCGTACGTTGCAATAGAACGATCCCATTCTGATTTAGAAATAACACCTTTATTAAAAAGGGTTTCATTTCGCTCATAATCAGCTTTGGCTTGTTTTAAATTGGCTTCTGCTTGTTCTAAACCTGCTCTTACATTTTGATAAGATGCCTGTGTTCTACTTACCGCAGATTGAATTAAATCTGGATTTACACGCACCAATAAATCACCTTTATTGACTTCTTGCCCCTCTTTGAATGGTAATTCTAAAATTTCACCAGATACTTCTGAAGATATTTTAACTTCTACTTCTGGTTGAATTTTCCCTGTAGCAGATACTGTTTCAACAATATCTTTCAAAGTTACTTCTTTAATCGTAACTTCTTTAAAATCACCTTTTTCTCCAAACCAGCCCATTTTAGATCCTGCAACTACGATTAGTAGTCCTACAATGAAAAGTCCGACGATAATTTTTACTCTTTTGCTCATAATTAAAACTTTAGTTCAGTTGCAGGAATTCCGAAGTACAATTCGAGAACCTTTAACTTAAATATGTAATCGTACTTAGCACGATTTAATTCGATATTAGCATTGTCAAATCTAAGTTTAGATTGGCTAAAATCGAAAGCATTGGTTAAACCAACATCGTAACGTTCTTTAGCATAATCGTAAGCTAATTCTTGGGATTCTACAGCTAATTTTGCTGCTTCGTAAGATTTTAAAGCGCCTTTGGCATCAACATAAGCTTGGTATACTGTAGATTCTAAATCTAATTCCGCTTGCTCTAATTGAAATTTAGAACGCTCTAAGCTAATTTTACTTCTTTGAATGTTTCCTTTAGTTATAAACCCATTTAAAATAGGAATATTTAATTGTAAGCCATAAGAAATACCATCGTTTTGATACAATTGATCTACAAAAGGATCGGCACCAAGCACCACTGTACTAGTGTTGGGAATCTGACCAACCACAGCTTGACCTGTACCTTCAACCGTACCTATTTGTTGCGTAATTATTGGATTATCACTATCTAATTGTTGAATAAAAGATGTCGCATCTGTATATCTTGTATCATAACCAAAGAAAGCCGATAGCGTTGGGTAATTAGCACTTTTAGAAATCTGTAAATCTTTTTTTGCTAATTCTACATTTTGCTCTGCAATTTTAATTTCAGAACGTGTCTCTTTAGCTTTTGACACTATTTCTGTAACATTTTTACCCGAAATGCCATCATCTACAATATCGTAACCGTCATCTTCAATATCGAAATTTTCGTAATCCTTGATTAATAATAATTGTGCTAGACTAATTAATGAAATCTGAATACTATTCTCTGCATTTATAATAGATTGCTGTTCACTGGCATCAGTTGCTTTTATCTCTAAAAGATCACCTCTTGGTAAAGAACCGGCGTCTACTAGTTCTTGAGTTCTTTGTATTTGTGCTCTCGTAACTTCATTTTGAGACTTAAAAACCTCGAGATTGGCCTTATTTAATATCACTTGTAGATAGTTATTAGCTACAAACAGAGAAATATCGTCTTTCATTTTATCTAAACGATACTGACTTGCTATTTTAGAGATATCTGCACGTTGTAATTGTCTAAAGTTTCTAAGGCCATCAAATAATGTGTACCCCATATTAATTCTACCCGTAACAGATAAAAAGGTGGTTGTTTGCGCATTATTCGTTACTGGATTAAAACTTAAACCTGTATTTTCTGAGACTCCACCGCTTGCACTTATTGATGGTAAAAAATTGCCCTTAGCCGTAAGTTTATCAACATCTGCAAGTTGTAAATCCAACTCACTTTGTTTAACAGAAATATTATTTTCTAAGGCATATTCTACACACTCTTTTAGTGTCCATTTTTTATTTTGCCCTTGCGCTAAAACCCCAAAAAGAAGCAATATTATTATGATTGGTTTTTTCATGATGCTTATTGGTCTATGTAATACATGAAGTGTTACACTAAATTTAAAAAAATATTGATCAGCATACTATGAGTATACTTAATTATTTAATCTTTGAACAAGATTAATAGTTTAGTTAAATTCCTAAACCTAATGAATTAACTGACTTTATCTTAGTCTATTCATAAGACTACTGACCGAAAGAAATGTTACAAATTTTAATTTGTATTTTCTGCTTTATTTGGTTTACTGTATTTTCTATAAATAATAAAACCAATAACACCAACTAAAATATAAGGTACAGCCATTAAGAAAACGATACCATCATTAATACCTTCTGCCATATTTTGGTCTTCGCCACTTTCTAAAACAGCTCTACACATAGCACATTGTGCATTTGTTTTTAGAAAAAACGATAGAGCAATAATAACTAATAAAATCTTGCGCACCATAGTTATATATAATAAGGTGAAATCATAATATAAACAATAACTCCTGTAATAGCAACATACAGCCACATTGGAAATGTAATTCTGGCTATTTTTCTATGACGATCTCTATCATTAGTGATTCCTCGTACATAAGTAATCAATACAAACGGAATAATAACGATGGATAATACAATGTGCGTAATGAGAATAAAGTAGTAGATAAACTTAATTGCACCTTCACCACCAAATGGTGTAGAATCAGAAGTCATGTGATAAGCCACATACATCACAAGAAAAATAACAGAAGTCCAAACAGACGTTGTCATTAAGTTTTCATGAAGTACAATGTTTTTTCTCTTAATTGCAATAAAAGCAAATATCAATAATACAGCGGTAAATCCATTTATTGTGGCATAAATTGGAGGTAAAAACGTTAAAGGTTGCACATCAAAACCTAAATCTTGTAATTTAACGCGTGATAAAACAGCTACTACAATCGGAATAATTATTGATAAAATAATAATCCATTTATTATACTTCTTAGCTTTAACCTGATTAACAGTTTCCATAATTATTCCTTTAATAATTTAGAAATATCTTCTTTTAAAATCGTTATTTCCTGAGCAATTCCATCTTCATCAACACCATCTACTTCAGAAATTAATCCATTATAAAAAATCTTTGGATTTCCAAAATCATCTTTTCTAGACCTTATGTAACCTTCTTTATCAATTAATGCAAAGTTTCCTGAATGTTCAAAACCACCTTCTACGCTATCGTCTTTAGCTGTATACAAATTAAACCCTTCATTGGCTAACTTATATATTTCAACCTCATCACCTGTTAGAAAATTCCAGTTAGGGTTTGTTACGTTATACTTCTCTGCATACGCTTTTAAAACCTCTGGAGTATCTATCTCTGGAGAAATGGTAAATGAAGCGATTCCAAAATTCTCAAATCCATCAAATTGATTTTGAACTCCCACTAAATTTCTACTCATAATTGGGCAAATGGTTGGACATGTGGTAAAGAAAAACTCAACAACATATACTTTCCCTAAATAATCTTGATTTGTAATTGTAACACCATCTTGATTTTTAAAACTAAAGGCTGGTACTTTTTTAGATTCTCCATTAATTTCTAAATAGACCAAATCACTTTTGTTCTGCTTCGCATTCTTTTCAATTGAATTAGAAGTCGAAACATCTTTACTACGGCTTTCGTCTCTTATAATATCACCATCGCTAACACGATCAATGATTTTAGGAATGAATATAATACCAAATACTAGAATTATAAATGCAATTCCAACATACGAATAACTTGTTTTTTTACTCATTATCTTGTTTTAATTCTCTGTTTCTTCTTGTCTCAGAATCCTCAAATTTTCCTTCTCTTTTTTGTCGGTATTCTGTAAATAATATACGAACATCATCACTCATCATATTCTTTATTTCTGCGACCTCAATACTATTGTAAGAATATACGCTAAAGGCTGGCTTTTTATCTTCAACCTCTTTCTCATCGCGTCCATCTATCCTACCTCGTTGGCTTAAGTCTTTATCTATAATAAATACATCACTCACCGATAGGTCGTCACTTAACTTGTGCTGGGATTTTAAAGTACTGTAGAGCATTTTTATATCCCCTTCGCTAGCAAAGGCATAGTGCCAATATTTTAAATCTTCGTAGGTATTGATTTCCTTCTTCAGAATTTTAATATCCTCTTCAGTTCCTTCGGGAACTACGATGACAATTTGAAAATTCTTGAAGCCTTTAAATTTATCATAAACCAGCTCCTTAAGGTTAGAAGCCGCAATCATTTTATCTAACGGTTTTTTTCCTAAAAAACCTAACACTGTAATATGTCCCTTTAAAGCAATGCTATCAGTTCTATCTGAAGTAAAACCTTCGATATCAGAAACATTATTATTTACAATATTTAAGGGATCGTAATTATGCTTTGCAGGATAAAGCATTAATAAAAAGGCAACAGGTAAAAAAAATAATATCCCAAGAACTGTATAACGCTTTACTTTGTCCATTTTCATTTTACGAGAACTAAAATCCATATTTTTATGGGAATAATTATCAATAATTTAGCTTAAATTACTGATATACAAAAATAGAAAAGGCGGTTTAGAAAAACCACCTTTTAATTGTATTTAACACTTTGTTTTAACGCCGTGTAAATGTATGTTTTCTATCTAAAAATCATGCTTAATTAAGGCGTCTTTTCCATTATAAACATTAAAGACATAACCACCTTCTTGAAGTAAGATAAACATTAAATAGCATATTAGAAAAACACCCGTCCAAACGATCATTTTTCTAAAGCTACCAGTTTCATCGCGTAGGTGCATAAAATCCCATGCAATATAATAAGCCTTGATGATTGTCAATACAATAAATATTAGGTTTAAAGGCTTCATGTAAACAATTGGTGATAAAATAATATTACCTATAGTTGCGAAAAAACCACCTTCAAAGGGATCCATCCAAGTATGCATAAAAGCATCTGGTTTGTAAATCCCTAACACTACCTCTACAAGGGTAATAAAAGTTAGAAAAGCTAAAACTCCCCATATCTTTTGTGTGTTAGATTTAAATTTCCAACGTCCTCTAAATATTTCTAATTTATGTTCGTGTGCCATAATTTAATCTTATTATCATGTGATTTTATTTATTCAGTAATAAAAGACACATGTTGTTCGCTATTAACTATTATATTGAGCGATAAAAATTTTATATGCTCGTTTCTTTTTATACTAGATAGAAGAATGTGAATACAAATACCCATACTAAATCGACAAAGTGCCAGTACAGACCTACTTTCTCTACCATTTCATAACTTCCGCGTCGTTCATAAGTCCCAAGAACTACATTGAAAAATATAATAATATTTATTATAACCCCAGATAATACGTGGAAACCGTGAAAACCTGTAATGAAGAAAAAGAAGTCGGCAAATAATGTGGTACCGTATTCATTAACCTGAAGATTAGCTCCTTTAACAACGAGCTTCCCTCTTTCTTTTACCTGTTTAAGTGACTCTGCTCTAGATAAAACGGTCTTATGACCATTCTCGTCTATAAACTGGTTTCTTACTAAAACATTTTCATTAGCAACTAAACCTTCATATATCTCATTAACAGTATATGGGGGCAATGTACCTTCGTCAACAAACCAAAGTCCATTTTTACGTTCATGATCAACACGATCACTTGCTTGCACTACGGCTAAGTCTTCTATAGATACGCGTTTAAATTTCTCTACACCATCAACAGTTACATACTCACCAAACTGTAAAATGTTTCCACCTTTAGTTTGTACAGCACCATAATCGCCTTGTATAAATGTTGCCCATTCCCAAGCCTGAGAACCAACGAATATAGCACCACCAATAATGGTTAAGAACATATAAATCGTCACTTTGGCTTTATTCATGTGATGACCAGCATCCACTGCCAATACCATTGTTACCGATGACATAATAAGTATAAACGTCATAATTGCCACATATATCATTGGCAATTCCTGACCATGTAAAAACGGTACGTGTGTAAACACTTCATCCGCTATAGGCCATTCGTTTATAAACTTAAATCTCGAAAAACCATAAGCGGCCAAAAAACCTGAAAATGTTAATGCATCAGATACAATGAAAAACCACATCATCATTTTTCCGTAACTTGCTTTTAGTGGCTCATTGCCACCTCCCCAAGTTTTTTCTTCTGTACCAGTACTAGCTACTGTAGAATCCATAGAATTTATTTAAATTTTTAAGATTGGACAAAAATAATCAAATTATATATCTAAAAAAATATAAAAACAAAAAGAGCACAAGCCAAAGCATATCTACGAAATGCCAAAAATTCGCAGCTAGTTCAAAACCCAACATATTGTTGGAGTTATACTTTTGTTTAAAATGATTATAAATTACAACAATCAGACATATTAGGCCAGCAATGACGTGCGCTATATGCAATATTGCTATAACATAAATGTAAGACATTGTAATATTACTTGTTGGTCCGGTAAAATAATAACCAGACATGATAATCTCACCAAAACCAGCAAACTGACTGTATACGAACGCAATACCTAATCCAAGCGTAACAAATAACCAAACTGTTACCATTTGCATTTTATTTTGCTCTAAAGCCCGTTTTCCTAAAATAAAAGTCAAACTACTTAACAAAATAAGCACTAAACTTATAAAAAAGGCATTCGGTAATTGAAAATCAATCAACCAATCTTCGTTCAGCCGTTGTTTACTACTCACAATAAATGCACTAATTAAACCAGCAAATGACATAATTAATGAGCCAATACCAAACCATAGCATCATCTTTTTAGATCGTGCTTTTTTAACTTGCTGTGTACCTTGTGTTAAATCCATTTATCTTAAAAATTTATCTGCAACGTATATAATTTGCAATAATGTAATATAAAACACACTAGATAGCATGAGTTGTTTTGCTGCTTTTATGGAACGTTCTTTAAATAATCTTATCGCATAAACCAACATTACCAAACCGAGTATAAATACGAGAATAGCGCCTACAATTGATAATTTTAAATCACCTGTAAATCCCACAACAGGAATTAAGGATACAATAATAGTCCAAACGCTATACATAATAATTTGTACTGCAGTTCCTTTGTCCGGATTTCCTGTTGGTAACATATGAAATCCTCCTTTCTTATAATCGTCGTGTAAAAACCAGCCAATAGACCAAAAATGTGGAAATTGCCAAAAAAACTGTATCGCAAATAAAGTTCCTGCTTCAATACCAAAACTGTTACGTGCAGCAACCCAACCTAACATAAATGGAATTGCTCCAGGCAAAGCACCGACAAACACAGCCAAAGACGTTTTTGTTTTTAAAGGAGTGTAAACACTGGTATATAAAAAGATAGAGATTGCACCATACATGGCTGTTTTAGGATTAATGATATACAATGTAATTAAACCTAAAATTGTAAATGTAGCTGCAATTATGAATGCCGTATTTACAGACATTCTACCCGCAGGAATTGGTCTATTCTTAGTTCTATCCATTAAGGCATCTAAGTCGCGCTCAATGATTTGATTGTATGCATTAGAAGCTCCAACCATAAAATAACCACCAAAAGCCAATAAAGCGATTGTCGTAAAACTTATTGTTTCTGCCCCAAGAAAATAGCCAGCAATAGAGGAAAAAACTACACTTAGGGATAAACCCATCTTGGTAATTTCCTTGAAATCTGTTATCACAGAAGCTGTTGATATCGAAGATTTTGTATAACTCAAACTATACGATTTTGTTTCTTTTAAAAGCGACAGCAAAGATAGTTTGAAAATTGATTCTGACCAACGTTAAACTTTAGTTTTATTAATATGTAAACCTGGTGTCTCTGAGCTTTACAAAAAGCGCTATGCTTAGTAGAACATTAAAACAAATTATATGGTTGACTTCTATAAAAATTTATTTATTAGATATCATTATACCAGTTAAATAGGTCCGTACGTATCCCAATACTAAACCAAAGCGTATTGGAATCTTTTGTAGATGCCGTTATTGCCTCTGGATTAAAATCTCTGTATATAATATTAGTAAATAGCTTTAGATTTGTTGCCGGATTCAGTAAATAGCCTGCCTGTACCTCTGTCATAAAGCTATTGGTTTTATTGCCCTGGCCAATTTTTATTCCGGTATCCGCATTACGATCATTATAATCTCTATAAATATCACCTCCGTAAGAAAAGCTATCGTCCGCGGTATTAAAATCAAAACCACGTTGCCCAATTATAAATTTAGCATCACCGAACCAACGCTTATAATTATAACGACCTATTAGCACTAGTTCTCTAAAATTCGCACCCCATAGATGTGCCATTGGCTGATTAAAACTAGCATAATTAAGAACTTGCGTGTTGTGCGAATAGGTATAAGGACGCACTTGGTTATACTCCGCCTGAAGTAACAAATTATCAACATCAAACGTATTAAAATATTTAACACCTACTTGATAGCCAAATTTGTTCTTCCAGCTTTGATCACCAGCTTTAACATCACTCAACGAAAATTCATCTAAAATAAATTGTCCGTAGAGATTCACTTTATTATTCCATTTGTATTTAGAACTTAAACCTAAAATAGCATTTCCGGCATCTTGCCCAGTTTGAAATTCAATAGCGCGAAGAAAGATAATTGGATTAAGATAGTTAACATCAAAACCTCGCTCATTGGTGTTTTCCCAAATTACAGACTCAAAGAAACCTATATTTAATCGTTTAGAAACATTCCAACTTAAATAATGATTGGCCATGTATTTAGTTAAAAATGCACCATCCACTTCAACTTCTGGTCGTACGTCTTTTAGCCACATCCAAGTGCTAGTATATTTTATTTTCCAAAAAGTTGCATTTAACTTTAAAAATGGATTAGGACTAGCAACATCACTCTGAAGTAGAGACCTATAACCATCACCTATAAAGTTTTTTCCATGACCAAATTGTACATTTAAGAAATCTGCAGGCGTATAGGACAAATAAGCTTCAGCGGCTGGGTAGTCATAAGCATCTTCCTTAAAACGCTTCGCAATTCCACGACCGGGAATAATAGCTGGTTCGCCACCTCCGCGTCTCAACGCTTCAGCATATTGATTAAAATAATCGGCAAAACGACCTTGACTCTCATATACGGAGGCCGTTAAATTAAATCGTTTTCCTAAGCCGGCTTGTATATTAACCCCTCTGGTATTATTCCAAGTTGAATTAAAATCGGCTTCAGTATCCTTACCTACTTGTAAATCTAAAATAGGATCTACGGTAAACCAATAGTTTTCACCCTGTATTTCTACTAAATGTTCATTGAATACTTTTCTTCCTACCCACGTATCAGTGTCCTTAGCTAAGCTCTCTTTTTCAGCCTTAATATCGTAATACCTTGCCACATCGCTATATACAAAAGGTTTAGCTGCGGTATGGCTATTGGTACCTATAGCATTCATTTCATCATCAAAATGTGCATAATATGAATGTGTAAAAGGCACATTTAATTGACTACTGTACTCTAATTTTTCGTAATTTGTTATTGCCTTATCAACATCATCGAATTCATTTGATAAAACAGCATTGAGGCTGTCTTTCTCTGTAAGTTTAACGTCAACCGGTCGTTGCAACACCTCCTCTACGGGTTTAGTTAATGGAATAGCGATACTAATGCTATATTGAACAAATGTGGGATTACCGTTATAGGTTGCAGGTTGTATTTTTGGCAGCAAATTAAAAACACGTTGGCTTTCGACTTTTAATTCTTCATAAATAGCATCTGTATAAATCGCTTTAAACTCACCTTCATTATTAACTTCAAATAATACTTTAACATCCCCTACGTAAGATTCATCTAATACGATTTGGGGTATTTCAAAATTTTCAAAAATAAAAGAATTCAAGGTAAAGTTGAAGCACGATTTTAACTGATTTACAGCAACAGAATCACATTGCTGAAATACAGGAGATTTTTCGTAAGTCAATAAGGTTTGAGTATAACCAAAGGCGGTCGTTAACAGAATAGCAAATAGCACAATGCGCTTCATAAAGGACTAAATTTTAATGGGCGAAAGATACTTAAATTTTTCAGTAACCGATGGACCTAATACTGTATAAAAAAAACCGCCATTATAAAAATAGCGGCTTTAGATTATATGAATATTATAATTTAATAGTTCCTAGAATCAAAAACAATAGGCAATGTATATATAACACCGACAGGTATTTGTCGCTGCAGCCCCGGCTCCATCTTAGGAATTTTATTAAGTACTCGACTCGCTTCCTTTTCTAAAGCAGGGTGTGGTCCTCTAATTTTAATATCTGTAACATTCCCAAATTTATCAATTGTAAATTGGGTAGATATTTTTTGTCTTCCCGAAATACCATATTGCGAACCGACACCAACATCAAATTTATTTCCAATTAATTTGGTAATCTTATCTGACATGCATTTTTTTCGGTCGTTATTATTAGTGTATTTTTCACAACCAGGATATACAGGAACCTTTTCGATTAAGGTAAATGGCACAAAGATATCCTCATCTACCGGGTCTGTGGTTTCTGGCAGACTACTCGGCACAAATGGTTTTGTTTCAGGTTTTCTTTCTTCTAGAGTAATAATTTCTTTCTCTACGAGCTCTTTTTCATTTTTAACTTCTTTAAACACGTCAATTAACTTGGTACTTCTTTCAACTTTTGGTTCTATTTTTTCAGGTTGAACAACCTCAGGGACGACAGCAGACATAACATCAATTACAGCCAATTCGTTGTCACCTATAGTGTCAATGGTAATTACTTTTTCTTGAAACTGCATTTCGAAAAGGGCATAAGTCCCCAATAGACAAAGAATCAGCCCAATTTGAAAATAAAGGCTTGAGTTTTTTTGTAAATTTGCATCATGCTTTTGTGATTTCTTTACCTCGGTAGCGCTCTGACCAGCAACACCGAAGTCTTTTTTAGAATTTTTCATAATATTTAAGATTTAAATGTTAATATTATGTCAAAGTCACAATAAGCATACCAAAACGAAAATCCCGCTCAATTAAGTTTGAACGGGATTTTTATATAAGAATAATTTTATTAACGTCTTAATCTTGTACTTGGAAAACAATTGGAATAGAGAATGGCATTACCACTGCTTTCCCTCTTTGTTTACCTGGTTGCATTTTAGGTAATTGTCCTATAACACGTTTTGCTTCTTTCTCTAAACCAGGGTGTGGCCCACGAGCAACAATACTTGTTATGTTACCTGATTTATCCACTTTAAACTGAACAAAAATTCTTTTTTTACCAGGAGGTAATCCTAGATCTCCAGCTAAATCAGTGTTAAACTTTTTACCAATGAACTTATTAACCTTATCATTCATACAGTTTTTCTTAGCTGCATTTCCTTTTTCTTTTTCACAACCTGGAAAAACAGCAACATTTTCAATAACTGAGAATGGAACTTCTAAGTCTTCTTCAACTTCTGCTACTTCAACTTCTTCAACTTCCACAATTTCTGTTTCCATTTCAGTTTCAGTTGACTCTATCACAGTTTCTTCTATCTCTTCTTCATCTTCAACCACTTCAATCACTTCTGGAGCTGCAGGTGGTGGTGGTGGTGGTGGTGGTGGTGTTACAATTTGTTCTGTAATTGGCACTTCTTCGTCTAATTCATCATCTAAATTTAACGAGTCAGCAATAACATCAACTTTATCGTAAGTTTTATAATTTATAGCCATGTAGGTTATACCCAACATTAAGGCAAGACCAACAGCAAAAAACAGTGAACTGTTTCTACTTACGTCTGATTTGTGATTCTTTTTAGGTTTCATAATATAATTTTTTAATACAACATCGCTAATTTAACTAAATAATAGTAAAACAAACAAGGCTTTAAGTTAATTTAATTTATATCTAATTATTTTACCTACAATTAATGTACCAAATATAGCACCAATACTATTTGCTATTAAATCATAAGTATCATAAGTCCTATTAGGATTAACAACGTATTGTAGCAATTCTAGGATAAATCCTAGAAAGATAGCAGCAAAACAAACGATATAAAGTAATCGGTTTTTCTTAAAATGTTTAACGTAAAGTCCCCATAATAATGTTAAACCTAGATAAGCAACAATATGATAAATCTTATCATCGAATGAAGAGCCTAAACTTGGCACGCCATTCAATGTTATTAAACTCGCAATAACCAATGTCAACGAATAAGCTATTGACAGGAGTAAAAGCGTTTTTTTAACCACTGATAAGTGCTTTATAAGCATCTGCAGATAATAAATCATCTATTTGAGATGCATCTGAAAATTTTAATTTTATCATCCAACCCTCACCATAAGGATCTGAATTCACTTTTTCAGGCTCATCTTCTAAACCTTCATTAAATTCAATAATCTCACCTGACAGTGGTAAGAATAAATCTGAAACTGTTTTAACAGCCTCTACGGTACCAAATACCTCTTCAACTTCTAATGCTTCATCTAAAGTATCTACTTCTACATAAACAATATCACCTAATTCGCTTTGAGCGAAATCGGTAATACCAATTGTAGCGATATCTCCTTCAATTTTGATCCATTCGTGGTCTTTAGTGTACTTTAATTCTGATGGTGTATTCATCTTTAACTTGATATATTATTTATAAAGCAAATGTAAATTTTTAATAGCTTCAATTCAAACTTAATTACCAAAATTATAACGTAATGTAATCCCTGACCTTATAGAGGTCTGTGGGAATGATGTTGAAATAGCAAATTCTGAGAATGTATAATCGAAGTAAAAAATAGCCGTTAGGTTTTTACTAAACGCA
The DNA here is from genome assembly GCF_013403865.1 of Winogradskyella costae. GTDB lineage: Bacteria > Bacteroidota > Bacteroidia > Flavobacteriales > Flavobacteriaceae > Winogradskyella > Winogradskyella costae. The sequence continues at coordinate 1,678,112 of NZ_JABFDK010000001.1, read as the reverse complement.
TAATCGGCGTTGTACTTAAGCCCCAAAATAGTTTGACCCGCTGTAATTTGATTATTTTCTAAATCTAAATACCTAATAATGGTTTTATTATCTCTTATGGTAACATCTAAACTCATATTTAAATCAGCTACAATCATTTGTTGGGGTCCGGCAAGTTGCGATCGAATTCTTAAATCTTTAAAACGGTATCCTAGTCCAAGTGTGTATTCTTTTCCTTGAATTTCAGTCATTAAATTGTTATCAAAACTAAGAGATAACGTTCTATCTGTTTTCACTTCCGCTAAGACCTTTACCGAGTTTTTCATTTCAAAATCTAAACGCACTAACGGACTAAACTGTTCTTCTAAGTTAATGTTGCTATAAAGCGTTTGATTTTTAAGGTTTCCATTGGCATCTTGGTTTAGACTATTTACAGAACCAATACCAGTCCCCGAATCTAAAATTAAGTTGTCCACATCGCTGTCATAATCTAAGTTAGTTCTAAACTGATTTATAGTATAACGCGATCTGTATCCATGTTGCACAGAAAAACGCTTAAAGGTTCTTTTAAACCAAGGTAATTTCATTAAACCAGTATATTTCAACGTCCAGTTTGGAATTGGAATATCCCTAAAAGCACTAGTAGTTACCTTATCTGGATTAGATCCTTGGTAAGCAGATAAAAATGCTGGTAATAAAACACGTTGGCTATTTTTACCAAAACCCTCTGGGTAGCCCTCTGCATCTCTAACAAATGGCGTTTCTCCATAAAAGTCTCTCGCTAATCGATTGGCAATAACTAATCGATTCGCTCTAAAATCATCAAAAGGTGCAGATCCGTTTTCGTCACTTTTACTAAACGCTGTTTTGATTAATGCGGTAGAAATCATAAAATTTCCAAAAGAGTTAGTGATTAAATCTTCATATGTATCACTTAAACCATCACCATTATTATCTGGGGCTATAAAACTTTCTGAGATATTCTCTGCATAGGTTCTATTCCCTGTTAAATCAATTTTTAAATCGCGCATAGGCTCTAAATTAACTGAATAATCTAGCGTCTTATTCTTTATCTCTGTATACTGTTCATTAAAATCCCCAAAAGTAGTTAACCATCCATTATTCGCCGCTAAACCTCTAATATCACTTTGACTACCAAAAGTATAACCCAAGGTAGGCTTTAATGTTCCTATAAAGCCTGGTGTTGGCAAGTAACCTGGTAGATATGTTCCGTTATTTTCCGCATAACTAAACTGAACACGTTTCACCATAGTAACAACATCAACAAAGGTATTGTACGCTTTTTTTCCGGTACTTAGCTCATTAGCATCATCAGCTTTTGCACCTTTTTCATTTTCAGTGTCTGGCGTCCCAGGGCGCTTTCTTGTTGCCGTAGTTCTGGTTCTTCCTCTGGCATTTTGATTCCCTGTTTTAACTAACCCTAAGGTTTTATACAGCGTCTCCATATTAAGAGTCGTGTTAATATTATGCGTGTTTGAGTTCTGAATTGAATTCCCTAAATTCACAGTGGTGTAAACTCCTAGGTTATCAGGGTCTTCAACTTGCAATCCCGTATTTAAATCCGATCCTTTCTGCCATTGAAATGCACCGCTATATGCATAAGTTGCCCTTAAAAAGCTTAGAACGGGTATTTTATATAGTGGCAGTTCATAATTTACCTGAAGCTGTTGTGTCTGGTAATTAGGATCACCGAAATCAAATAAACCATCCCAAACATCGAGTTCTGGATCTTGCAATCCATTAATACGGTCGTCAATAAAATAATTACGAACAATATTTGTGTTGGCGGCATTAAAATTTAAACTTAAGGCATCTGTAAGATTATAGTTAATGGCGTATTGAAAATCGAAAGTATAGTTTCTTCGATACAACTCTTCGATACCAATATTCCCTCCAACTAAATCAACCTCTCTAAATTTCTGTTTATTAAACTGTCTGTTAACATCAGAAGCAACAGAAAAACTAGATGGTAATAAGTTGACATTAAAATCCTTTAAAATTTTCCAATTTTTACCAGTAAATAAGGAATCGTTCTTTTTAAAAGGTTCGTATTTTATTGGCTGAAAAGCAAAATTATAATTTGCACCTGCCCTGACTGTTTGATCTAAGGCATTCTCTATTTCAAAATCACGATGTTCTACCTTATTATAGGAGTAATTTAATGTAAGGTTTTCTACATCATAAAAACGGCTTTTAGAATCCCCCGTTTTCTGTTTTCTTACTCCAATAAAATTAATACTTTTTCGTTTAGTATAATCCTCGGATTGTGACCTAATTATATCTTCTTCTGCACTAGAATTTGCTGCATCCAATCTTGATTCTAAAGTAAGATCATTATATAATTGATCGAATTTAGGAGTAATCATCTCTTCACTCTGAGCATAGTTAAACGGCAACTGAACTCCCCATTTTTTCGGTAATAATTGTCCCAACTGCACATTAGTAACCACATCGTATTGTGCCACATCTTCTAAACTTCGTTCACTTGGCCCCTGCTCAATACCACCAAAACCAACAGTACTTCTTCTTCCTGTTGCACTTATACTTGCAAAATCTGCAATTTTAGTATCCATACTTAAAACAGCTGCCCAACCACCTTCATTTTCCATATCAGACATACGCAGTTCATTAAACCAAAATTCACCGCACGAATTCATTCCCGTTGAACCAGAGTTTTTAACACCTACCATTAACACTCTAATATCACCAAAGTTTGGATTTCCTTTAATAGCAATACGTTGTTTTTGAGTTCCAACAATATCATTATAAGGTTGATTTAAAGTCGTCAATGGTGTTTCATCAAGCACACCATCTACTATATTATAAAACGTAGGATCTTCATTATTTAAATTAGGATTAGAAATTCCAAGTGCTTTAATTTTTTGTAAAAACTCTAAAGGAATATTAATTTCATTTTGTTCTGGCCAAATACGTTCTCTAACACTTCCTTCTGCGTCAGTTGATGGTAACAACGGCACTTCTATCTGATAATAATTCTGAGTAAAATCATTACCCATTCTTATGAATGCAATCATTTCACCTGCCTCTAACATCGACCCTTCTTGAGCTTCTGCATGTGTAAACATTCGCAGTTTCTTATACTGACGCATATCTACATTAATATTTTTGTAGACCCCACGAGAATCCGTAGGCCTTAGCTCACAAGCCTGAAGGACTAATGATTGTTCATTTTGCCTTACAATTGTATTGTTATTATTAAGTTCTTCTTGCTCAACTCCCGGTGGCCGTTCATAACCCGCATTATCTTGTACACCAACAACACCAACATTAAATTCTGCGTTTGGACTTTCGTTAGTATCATCATTATCTAAATCCAACGTATAACGTCTCCAATCGCTACGCACTAAATCTAGAGTTGCAAAACGTAAGACCGTATTTTGTGTAAAATCAGACACAAATAAACGTGCAAATCGTATAGATCGAATATCGGTTATTCCATTAACAGCTTCACGTATATCGCTATCTGCAATAGGAATTCTAAACTGATACCATTTTACATCACTCCTAATATCACCATTAGGTAAAGTAACTTGCACATTTTCCTTAACATCATTGATGTAAGGGTTATCTAAATTTAAACTAGATGGAGTAATATCTACCTCATACTGATAATAACTATCAATAGTGTTCATCGTATTATCCCTATTGATATCTTCAACATCTGGTTGTGTTGTAGAACCTCTATTAGTATCTGAAAAAGTCTCTGGCGTGTTACCTTCTGTACCGTTATATTTTTTATAGCGGTTAAAAATATCACCATCTGTGTTTAAATAGTACTGATAATTATCATTTGAAGGATCTTCTCCAAATTGTGCTCCGAATTCAGACAATTCTTCGGCATCATTAAAACCATCAAAACCTACATCCTGATTTGTGCGCTCTGCACCTGTAGTACCAAACGTGTAAATTAGTGACTGATTTTGTGGCACCACACTTCCAAAATCAGTTCTAGTTAATGTTGAAACATCACCATTTTCTGGTAAGCCGTTTTCAAATTGTTTTTTACCATCTTTTAAAATATCTTCTGAGATATTACCAAGGTTAAGATATAATTTACCTCCTGTATTTCCTGGATTATCTAAAAATGGGTCTTGCACCCAAAATTCAATGTATTCAACATTGGCTTGTTCAAAATCAGTAGAGGTGATTTGCCTTGTAATACCTGCCCAACTTCTTGTTGGATCTAAAGCGTTACCATTAGCTGCTCCCGGATCAAAGTTATACGGACCACGCTCTGTTGGATAATACGCTAAATCTAATGTATTGATTACCGATGTCTGCCCTTGAACAATGTCTTGATTGAAAATTTCTTCAATAAAAATACGACGTGTATACAAGTCTGAGACATCATCATCTGTAATGCCATCAGGACGTTGGTTGCTATAAAAGATAGGGTCGATTGTATACCAATTTAAAAGTGCTCTACCATAACCGTTTTCAATGCCGTTAGCGTCGCTTCCAGGAATTGTATTTGGTAAATCTACTGGCCTACTAGATAAAGTCCATGATAAGGGACTCAATAAATTAATAGAACCTTGTGTACCTTCAAAATCATCAATATAAGCTGTCGCTTCTCCATTAAAATCAGCACCATTTGAAGCTCCAGGCAATAAATAGGCAAATTCACCCCGTATTGAAAGGTCCGAGGGGACATCTGTATCTATGTTTGGTAACTTGTTAACCATTCGTGTTAAAAAAGGAACCTCTGTTGAATAGTTTCCATTAAATCCAAAAATGGTGTTATTTATTGGTTCTGAGTTATAATTGGCTTTTTGCGTTATTGGTCGCTCATTAAGATTTAATAATGTTGCCCCTAAAACAAAATTATCATCAAATTGATGCTCTACATTAATCCCTGTAAATCGTTTTGTTTGTTGACCAAAAACAGCATTATTTTCTACTGATACATTAATTGGAGTATTAGAGGCTTTTAAAGCTTCATCTAAAATTTCTACACGACCTAATGCATAATTTACAGTGTAATCGACACCCTCTACAAGTGTTCGTCCACCTGCTGTTACAGTTACGGAACCTCTCGGCACGTTAAACGCATTTAAAGGAATACCACTATCTCCACCACTACTCTTATAACGCCCTTTTATTTGGAATTTATTCTTCTCCGCTTCATCTAAAGCCGCTGTTTTAGTAGATTTATAAAGAATATCATAAACATATTTCTTTTGATTCTCATTATAACCACTTTGCGTATCAGCTATATCTTCGTAGTCCAAGTCGTTATTATTTGGATTACCATCATCATCTAGAACATCGAATAAATAACGTCCAAAAGGTTGCGATTTGGTAAAGATGATCTTACCGTTTTGTGATAATACCGTAACACCTTCTACATAATCAAAGAAACCATCCCCCTGCTCTTGCGGGTCGCCATTGTAATTCAATTTATCTAAATGGAAAAGTCGAATTAATGGGGTTTCGCTTATTTCAGTATCATCAGCGGTATTAACGGTGTTATTATCAAAAGTTGGAAACGGAACCTCTACGCCACCAACAACAACTGGTGTTATATAGTTTAGCGCCGACGATTCTGTATAAAAGATATTTAATGTAAAATCTTCTTGATCTAATTGGTAAGCACCCGTATCATAAATATTTTTCATCATTAGATCCCAAATCGGCTGATTTACTGAAGTGACTGCACTTTTTAACATTTTAAGAACCAAACTTTGGTTATTCACAACTTCTGTTCCGGATGTATTATCTACCGTCGTAGCATCGACACCATCATTGGCAAATTCACCCACCTGAAACACCTCACCTCCAATAGTATATTGAAATGCAACAGCCAAAACTTCATCATTAAGTAAACGTTGATTTAAAGAAATATATCCTAATTTTTCATTTAAAACATACTCTTGTCCTTCAACTAACTTTCGCGCAGATTCTAATTTTCCATAATCGAAACCTTCGTTTGCACTAACAGAAATACCAGCTTCTACATTAGTGATATCTCTTACATTTTGATTCAATATAGATGTCGTTCCAATTGCTGTTGGGTCTAAATCATTATTTTTATTGTTTGGAAATGAATTTGCTGGGACGTTAAAAAATGTTGCAGCTGGAAAACCTGGAATTGGGTTGCCCAAGTTATCAAAAGGTAAGCCTGTTTTATCTGGTGAATTGTTTGATTCACCTAAATCTTGAAATGCTACAATATTTCTTACATTATCAGTTTGATTGTTTCTATTGGTTACCCAAACTTCTACTCTCGTAATTTGAAGTCCTTGGTTATCTATAAAAGGATATTGTAGTAACGCTTTATCATAAGTTTCGCTAAAATGTTGCGCTAAAAAGAAGTGTCTATTTTCATCGTAGTCTTGTGCAAAAAACTCAAATTCTTCAACAGTTCCACCACCTTCAGCTACAACTGATGTAGATTGCGATTGCTGCTCAGAAAATACTGCCGTAACTCTAGTTTTACCAAATTGCAATTCTGTTTTAACACCAAAAAGACTTTGAGCACCTGTAATTAATGAACTATTAAGAGGCATACTAACATTACCGACTTCAATTTTACGGATGATATCGTCTTCGGTTGGAGTATACTCTAACTTTACAACTTGCTGAAAATCAAAAGTAGCTTCGGTATCATAATTAGCTGTTACTTGAAGACGAGTTCCCACTTTACCTAATAAACTTAAACTAATTCTTTGGTCAAAATCGAAAGTAAAATTCGTTCTGTTTCTTGGGGAAAAGGAAGGGTTATCTTGTTTTGAGAATAATATTCCTAAATCGACCTCCACAGAACCTTGTGGAATAATATTTATGGTATTGCCACCAAATATGGTTTCAAATAAGCCTGAATTCACGTAAAATTCGGGCAATAAATTTTTCTGATCTTCTTCTGAACCCTCTTTTTGTCCAGCTTTAGCATCAGCCATTTTCTTATAATAGTCCTTTAATTTTTCTTCTAACACTAGTTTTTGGAATTCTTCTGGTGTAAGTATTAAAGGGTAGTTAATATTAAAATTCCCTATTTTTTCAGAGTAGACATAACGGTCTAAAACAGGGTCATAGGTGTATTTTGAAACAATGCTATTTGGATTTGGCATCTTTAATTTTCCAAATGCAAATGTTGTCTTTGTAGAGTCTTGTTCTGTTTCTGTTTCCTGAGCAATAACCGAATTACCAATTAGCATTGTAAAAGCTAATATGCATAAGTATCGATAGGAGAAGCGCTGTTTATGTAGAGTTTTATTCAATTGCATTATAAGTTTTTTAGAGCTTCTTTTATAATTTGCTCCACTTGGGCGTCTGGTTGGGCTTGTAAAATTTTATCGACAACTTTTTCGGATTGTTTTTTATTAAATCCTAAAACATCTAATGCTGATAACGCTTCATCTTTGTGTGTATTGTTTGCTATAGCAGAAAGTTCGTCCATACCATAGACTTTTAACACTTTATCCTTGAGATCAATAATAACACGCTGTGCTGTTTTTAACCCTATACCTTTTACGCTTTGAATTAAAGCTACATCTCCACCCGCAATACCTTCTTTTACTTGATCTGGGGATAACGACGACAGCATAGTACGCGCTGTGTTAGTACCAATGCCACTTACAGAAATTAGTAGTTTAAAAATTTCGCGTTCAACATTAGACGAAAACCCATATAAACTGTGAGAGTCTTCACGAACTTGAAGATATGTGTAAACTCTTATATGCTCTTTATCTGGAATTTGAGAATACGTATGTAATGATATATTAATAAAATAACCGACACCATTGCAATCTATAACAATGTCTGTCGGATTTTTTTCTACAAGTTTACCCTCTATGTGTGTAATCATTTATGACGAAATGTTGAAAAACCAAATGTAATAAAATTATTTTCATTAGAACACTTAGAATTCTAGTATGAAAGATCGATGCAATTACATTAGGCTTTTTAAGAGCTTAGTCACATTTCAGTAAATCTTAAAAGACAAGATTACCCCAACCTAGGCGTCCTTTTTTCTCGTTCTTGTGCATCAATAACTGCTATTGCAGTCATGTTTACAATCTCATCTACGCTGGCACCTAGTTGCAAAATATGAACAGGCTTGCGCATTCCCATCATAATTGGCCCAATAGATTCTGCATTATTAAGTTCCTTTAATAATTTATACGTAATATTTGCCGAATCTAAATTCGGAAAAATTAAGGTATTAACTTTTCGACCTGCCAGCTTTGAAAATGGAAAAATATCCTGAAGCATTTTCTGATTAAGTGCAAAATCCGTTTGCAATTCACCATCAACAACCATTTCTGGATGTGCTTTATGTAAATACGCAACAGCTTCTCTTACTTTTTCCGCCCTTGGATTGTCTGAAGAGCCGAAGTTAGAATACGAAATCATTGCCGTAACCGACTCTATTCCAAACATTTTTGAAACTCGCGATGTCATACGCGCAATTTTAGCCAAGTCTTTAGCTGAAGGATCAATATTTATAGAGGTATCACTTAAAAACATTGGACCACGTTGCGTCATCATTACATTGGTCGTTGCTACTCTTGAAACACCATCTGCCATACCTATTAGCTCTAACATAGGTCTTACCACTGATGGATAATTACGAGAGTACCCTGTAATTAATGCATCTGCATCACCAACATTGACCATCATTGCGGCAAAATAATTACGCTCGCGCATTACTTTTTCTGCAGAATAAATGGTGACTCCTTGACGTTTTCGCTTTTCCCAATATGCTTTTGCATATCGATTTTTACGATTGGTTTCTTTGTCTGATTTTGGATCTATAATAGCAACATCGTCAGCATTAAACTCAATCTCTGCCATCAATTCTAAAATGACTTTCTTTCTACCCAGAAGGATGGGATGCGCAATGCCTTCTTCGTAAGCAATCTGTGCTGCTTTTAAAACATCTAACTGATCTGCTTCAGCAAAAACAACACGTTTTGGGTTGGTTTTTGCTCTACCCATCAGCATACGCACCAATTTATTATCGGACCCTAATCGTTCTAATAATGAGTTTCTATAACGATCCCAATCTTCTATAGGCTCTTTTGCAACTCCACTTTCCATTGCTGCTTTAGCAACTGCTGGCGGCACTACAGCAATTAATCTTGGATCAAATGGTTTTGGAATAATATACTCCTTACCAAAAGTTAATTTTGTTTCTGCGTAAGCGATATTCACTTGTTCTGGCACGGATTCTTTTGCCAGATCAGACAAAGCTTTAACGGCTGCCATTTTCATAGCTTCGTTAATTTTTGTTGCTCTAACATCTAAAGCTCCTCTAAAAATAAAAGGAAATCCTAAAACATTATTCACTTGGTTAGGATGATCACTACGACCCGTTGCCATAATGATATCTTCTCTAGTATCTATCGCTAATTGGTATTGAATTTCTGGGTTTGGATTTGCCATCGCAAACACAATAGGATTAGCCGACATAGTTAGCAGCATCTCTGGCGTTACAATATCTGGTTGAGATAAACCAACAAACACATCTGCATTTTGCATCGCTTCTTCTAAAGTATCTATTTTTCGATGGGTTGCAAATTCAGCTTTTTCAGAGGTTAAACTAGTTCTATCATCTCTGATCACGCCTTTACTATCTAACATCACTATGTTTTCACGCTTTGCACCAAATGCTTGGTATAAACGTGTACAAGAGATTGCCGCAGCGCCTGCGCCACTAACCACTATGGTGACGTCTTCTATTTTCTTTTTAGCAATTTCTAAAGCATTTAGCAACGCTGCTGCCGAAATGATTGCTGTACCATGCTGATCATCGTGCATTACAGGAATATCTAATTCTTCCTTTAAGCGGCGTTCTATTTCAAAAGCTTCTGGAGCTTTTATATCTTCTAGGTTAATACCACCAAAAGTTGGTGCTATATTTTTAACTGTTGCAATAAATGCTTCAACATCTTCCGTGTCAACTTCAATATCAAACACATCAATGTCTGCAAATATCTTAAACAGTAACCCTTTACCTTCCATCACTGGTTTAGAGGCTTCTGGACCAATATTTCCTAAACCTAAAACCGCAGTTCCGTTAGAAATTACGGCGACGAGGTTTCCTTTAGCCGTGTATTTATAGACATTTTCTACATCTTTGGCTATCTCTAAACAGGGCTCAGCAACACCTGGTGAATAGGCTAAAGACAAATCGCGTTGCGACGCATATTTTTTTGTTGGTACAACTTTAATTTTACCAGGAGTTGGTTTTGCGTGATATACTAAGGCTTCTAAACGTTTGCTTTGTTTGCTCATAATTTGAATGGGTTAGATATTAAACAAAAATGCATTTAATACAAGCTGCAAATATAAGAAAATGAACGTTCGTCTTTGGTTTCTGTCTTTTTAAAAATAAAGATTACGTTTAATCAATTCATCGATAATTTACTACATTGTTGCACCTAACACGTTGTAAAATGAAAAAAGTAGTAGCATTAACCATTGTATTCGTTTTTTTAAGTTTAACAAGTTATAGTCAATCCTTAAAAAAATTCAAACTTATTGATGAAGATAGTGGTACCGTAATTCCATTTGCTAATATTATTTTTAATGACTCCCCTCATAAAGGGACTGCAACTGATATTGATGGTGTCTTTTTTGTTAATTCAGATATTAAGCAAATCACCATAAGTTATGTCAGTTATGAGACAAAAATCTTAAGGATCGCAAATATAAAAAGCGAAATCATTACGCTAAAGCAAGCTGTTAGCGAACTTGATGAAGTGGTTATTGATAGAGAAAATCCGGCACATCGGATTATTAGATTAGCGGTGGCTACTAAAGAGCGTAATAATCCTGAAAACCTAAATTCCTTCACCTATAAATCTTATGACAAAGTTTATGTCGACATCAATGAAGACCAACTCGAAAGTGATTCGCTTAAAGCCGTTGATTCAATTTTTAAAGATTCTTATTTTTTTATTACAGAAACCATTGCTAAGCATAAATATTTAAAACCAAAATTTTCTGAAGATAGTGTTATTGCTAGAAGAACTTCAGGTTTTAAAAATCCTAATTTTGCTGTTTTAGCCAATAGTTTTCAACCTTTTTCTTTTTACGATGAGCACATCTCTCTGTTTGAAACAAACTACCTAAATCCCATTTCAAAAGGGAGTACGAACAAATATAAATTTAGACTAAAAGACGAATACGTAAAAGGACAAGACACTGTATTTGTTATTTCTTTTGAACCTAGAGCAAATCGCAACTTTGAAGGCTTAGAAGGTTTGCTTTATATTAATTCTAACCAATATGCAGTAGAAAGTGTTAATGCCTCAACTTATAATTCTGGAAAAATAGATTTTATGATTCAGCAGAAATATAAATTTATAGACAACGACCATTGGTTTCCAGAACAGTTAAATTTCGTTATTATTCTAGGTGAAGGCTTTGGCAGTTTTAAGTATGTCGGTAAAAGTTATTTATCTGAAATTAACCTAAATACTCCACTAGAAAAGAAAGACTTCCCATTAGTTTCGCTCACCTTACCTGATGGAGTAGAAGGTCGATATTCTCAATATTGGGATCAGTACAGAAAGGATACATTAGATGTAAAAGAACGGCGCACTTATGTGTTAATGGATAGTATTGGGGAGGAATTGAAATTGGACAAGTTTTTAAAGTGGGCTCCTAGTTTGGCTAAGTGGAGAATTCCATTAAAATATGTTGATCTAGACCTAAAACATCTAATTAGATATAATAAATACGAAGGCACAAGATTAGGGCTTGGACTTTATACAAATGATGATATTTTTAAACACGTGTCTATTGGTGGCTATGGTGCCTATGGGTTTAAAGACCACACTTGGAAATATGGAGGAGAGGTTTTAGTCAATGTTCCTGGAGAGAAAGATATTTCAGTAAGCTTAAAATACAAGAATGATTTACGAGAAACAGGAACCTATTCTGGAAATACTACTGATAACCCTTTTGTTCAACGCAATTGGATTGCAAGTCAAATGGACGCTCTAGAATCCTTTAGTATTCATACAGAGATGAAACTTTGGCGGAATATAAATTGGAATTTGGGTTTTAATACTGCTGATGTGACTCCGCTTTACGATTATCAATTTATGACTAATGGATTACCAATGACAAATTATACCAATTCTGAAATCAATGTCGGTATTGGCTATCATGTTAATGAACAACTAGTAAGAACCTTCGGAATAACAACCAGACTACCTAGCGATGCACCCGTTTTTAACCTGATTTACTCGAGAGGATTAAAAGGTACTTTTGACAGTGATTTTAATTATAACAAATTACGCTTTACATTAGATCATAGTTTTATAACTAAAGGACTTGGAAAAACAACATATCGCTTAGACTTGGGTTATATAGATAGTGCGCTACCTTATGGATTACTATTTACAGGCGAAGGAACTTTAGACAAAAAAATTCCTTTTGTGGTGAAGAATTATTTTCAAACCGTAACACCCTATGAGTTTTTATCTGATCGCTATGCTAATTTGTTCATAACACATAACTTCGGACGGCTATTTAACAACAAAGGCCAATTTCAGCCTGATGTTCTGCTCTATAATAATCTCGGAATAGGAAGTTTAGATCATACGGCATATCATCAGAATATTGAATTTAAAACCAAAGAAGAGTTATTTTTAGAAACAGGACTAGAACTTCAGAATATTATTAAAATTCCGTACTTAAATATTGGTTACTTAGGGATTGGTGTTGGTGCTTTCTATCGGTATGGGTATCACAATCTTGACAAATCGAGCGATAATTTTACTTTTAAATATTCTATGGGCTTTACGTTTAAGTAATACTATTTAATCTTTTAAAAACTAAGTCCATTTCAAATCTGATTTTTACAATATCTATAATGTAAAATTCAATCGAGTATCGTTATTGCTTCAATAGATCGCTCAGACGCTCTGGATTCATTTTATTATTAAAAAAGTAATTAAGTAAATGTTGTTTTTATCTTCCTTGTAAAATAAGGAGACGTTTTTGCGAAGAACAATTTTTCTAATTCCTAATGCTTTATTGACAATAGAGAATACAATTTGCCTTTTTTGAATTTTGAACAAAACATCGTTAGTTAATTCCTTAAAAGCTATTAACTACCTTTTTGTCCATTGTATTTTAAGGTATTCTAAAATCTCTTTATAATTCCATGATTAAATATCATAAGCAGCCTTAATTTCTTCCATTACTTGGTTATGAGTCTTTGTATTTCCTGCTTCAATATCTTTAAATCCAGCTTCAATTAGCAGTTTTTCCGTATCTGAAATACCCTCATTCCAATCCGAAGTATTAGATAAATTTGATTTAATCTCTTTTAATTTAGAAATAATGGTTTCGTCATTCAAACCAACCATTCCATTAACTTATATTTTTCTAATTGAATATCCATAGTATATTATGTTCTTATACAAATATAACGAAATTAATGATTTGATATTTTGGGTATATTAATCCTTCAAAAACTTAATATTCCACTCTAAACCAAGAAACTTAGTGCGTTTTACAGCCGATTTCTGAAACACTTTTTTAAGGGTGACTTCAGTTATTTATTCTTTTATCATTTCTAGTGTGATCGTAGTATCTTCAATTGTAGAAAACTTCATTTTTACAAAACCCAATTCGTCATTATATAAGAATTCTGCTGTCGTTTTACCAATACGACTCTTAGTTATAGCATCAACCAAAATACATTTAAGCTGACCTAAATTGGAATCATAAATGCGCTCTTCATTTTTCTTGTAATGATGCGTTAACTCTACGCTCTCATAACTACCATAAGTACCGACAAGTTTCCATTTCCAATTTTTAATAGCATTCAATTTTATATATGGAAAAGCAGAAAGCTGCAATACATGCAAGTCTGTTTGACGTGGCGGATGTAACCATATATTGATTTTATTTTCAACCAAACCTGTTCTTTCTCTAGTAATCTGTTTTTTGCTGTGATCTAAATATTCATACTTAACAACTGTTTGATTATAAGTCGGATCAAAACTAGAGAAAGGTTTTGTGGTTCCTTGAATTATCATCCTTACATATCTCAAATCTGTATCTAAAAGCTTGTTATTATGTTCAATAGTGCATTGATATAAGACCTCTCTATTTACTGGGTAAACTACATTATCCAAATCAAATTTATAGTCATTATCAGCATATTGACTGGGAATACTCTCAAAATAAACAGAATTTCTTTTAGAGGAACAACTAAAACATAAAATTAGAAAAACTAAAATATAGTATAATTTCATACTTACTATTTTAAGAATTTAATATTCCGTTCTAAACCAGGAAACTTAGTCCGTTTTACAGCCGATTTCTGAAACACTTTTTTAAAGGTATCTTCTGTAATTTCTTCCCAATCCTTTTTGGTCATATCCAGTAATTCAGGATGCGGATTAAATAAAGGCTCATTGTGTGGTTTGCTAAATTTATTCCAAGGACAAACATCTTGGCAAACATCACATCCAAACATCCAATCGTCAAATTTGCCTTTAAATTCTGTGGGTAAATTTTCTTTAAGTTCTATGGTGAAATAGGAAATACATTTACTTCCATCCACCACATACGGTTCTGTAATGGCTTCAGTTGGGCAAGCATCTATGCATTTAGTGCACGTACCACAATGATCTGTCGTTATATGGTCGTATTCTAATTCTAAGTCTATGATTAATTCGGCTATAAAATAAAAAGAACCTACTTGTTGGGTTAATAAATTTGAATGTTTACCTATCCAACCCAAACCAGACTTTGCAGCCCAAGCTTTATCTAAAACTGGTGCGGAATCAACAAAAGCACGTCCGCCAACCTCTCCTATTTCATCTTGAATAAAATACAATAATGACTTTAGCTTGTGTTTTATGACATGATGATAATCGTTTCCGTAAGCATATTTGGAAAGCTTATAAGAATCGTCCGTTTGAGTTTCTGACGGATAATAATTCAACAGTAAAGACACCACACTTTTTGAACCTTCAACAAGTAATGTTGGATCTAAACGCTTATCGAAATGGTTTTCCATATAATGCATTTCACCATTCATATTCTTATTTAACCATGCTTCTAATCGTGGTGCTTCGGTTTCTAGGAATTCAGCCTTACTAATGCCACAAGACAAAAAACCGAGGCGTTTGGCTTCGGCTTTAATCATCTCACTGTATTTAGCTTTATGGTTTAACACTACTATCGTTTTTCAAACTTTAAAAAAGCATTTTTAGGTTTTAGAGTGATTAATGGTGTGATATCAATGGTATCAAACTTTGGAATTACCTTAAAGGCAGAAACCAATTCTGAAACCGCAATAATCATTTCGAACATGGCAAAATTATTTCCAATGCATTTCCGTGGACCTGCTCCAAAAGGAAAATAGTGAGATGAAAATTTACGACCACCTTCACTAAAACGTTCAGGTAAAAAGGCATCGGGTTGCTCCCATAATTTAGGATGACGATGCATTTCATAAACAGAGAATAAAAGATTACATCCAGCTTCAAAATCCATGTCATTAAAAGTATCCGCTTCTTTGTTTACACGATCTATAAAGTACACTGGTGGATATAATCGCATGCCTTCTTCTATAACTTGCTGACAAATTTTAGATTGGGTTACCAAGTCCATTAAATCATCGCTATTTGAAAGAATTATAACCCGTTCTTTTAGAATTTTTTCTTGCCACTCAGGATGTAACGCCAAGAGTTGTGTTATGAATGTGAGCGCGTTAGACGTAGTTTCATGACCTGCCGTAAATAGAATTAAGATTTCATCAATGAGCTGCTCTTCTTCCATTGGATTGCCATCATCATATCTAGCCTCTAACAGCATGTCTAATAAATCATTTTCCTTTACTTCAGAAGCTCTTCGTTCGTTGACAATACGTTTTAGTATTTGTCGTGCCTCACCGGTTAAATCTATGTGTTTTTGAATTTCTCCACTCACATTAAACCACCATCCTAAATACGGTTGGCGTAACTCTTTAACAAGCATTTTTTGAGCAGCTTCTGTAATATATTGCAACCGATTAATATCGTCTTGATTAGCCGCACTACTAAACAATGATTTTACAACGGCTTGAAATGCCAAGTCATTAAGAATGGGAAATATGTCTATAGTAGCATTCGTAGTAATCTTGCTATATTCGGAAAGAATAGCATTTTTAATACTATCTAAAAGATTTGCTAATTGTTTTTTATGAAAGGCTGGCTGAATGAGTTTGCGTTGTTTCTTCCAATGCTCTCCTTCTGCAGTTAACAATCCGGTACCAACATATTTTACTAAATCTTCTGTTTGGATTTTAGATTTGGTATAATTCTTTTGATTCTTTTGAAGGACATATTCTGCAAAGGCCGCATCTCTAACAAAGACCACACTATTTTTAAATCCAATTTTTAATCTGAAAACATCACCTTGCGCTTCAAAGTTTTGATGATGAAAAGGCAGTGGATTTTTAAGAATCTCTAAAGAGTGTTTAAAAAATCGACTTAAAGGAACCGTAGGTATGTTGCTTTCTGATTTCAATATATAATTAGCGGTATTTAAATTAAGTTTAAAACAGGTTAGCTACTAAGAATCTATACGATTTTAAAACAAACCTCCTTGTGTTGGTCCTTTTACCTTGCCCAAATGTTTATAAGCTTGTTCTGTAACTTCACGTCCACGAGGTGTTCGCATTATAAAGCCTTGTTGAATTAAAAAAGGTTCATATACTTCTTCTATCGTTTCTGTACTTTCACTTACAGCCGTAGCAATAGTGCTGATACCAACTGGCCCACCTTTGAATTTTTCAATGATAGTAGTTAATATCTTATTATCCATTTCATCTAATCCGTAAGCATCAACATTCAGCGCTTTTAATGCAAATTTAGCGATGGCGATATCAATCTTACCATTCCCTTTTATTTGAGCAAAATCTCTAACACGTCTTAATAAGGCATTGGCAATACGAGGTGTTCCTCTACTTCTACCCGCAATTTCAATAGCAGCTTCCATAGATATTGGCATATTTAAAATAGACGCACTACGTTGCACAATTGTTGTGAGCAAATCGGTTTTATAATATTGTAACCGACTTTGAATACCAAATCGAGCACGCATGGGTGCTGTTAACAATCCTGAACGTGTCGTGGCACCAATTAATGTAAATGGATTTAGACTCAATTGAACCGTTCTAGCATTTGGCCCAGATTCAATCATGATGTCTATTTTGTAATCTTCCATTGCCGAATATAAATACTCTTCTACAATTGGACTTAAACGATGAATTTCATCAATAAATAAAACATCACGTTCATCTAAGTTAGTAAGAAGACCTGCTAGATCACCAGGCTTATCTAAAACTGGCCCAGAAGTAACTTTAATACCAACATCTAACTCATTAGCCAAAATATGTGCTAAGGTTGTTTTCCCAAGACCGGGAGGTCCGTGAAATAAGGTATGGTCTAATGCTTCACCTCTTAAATTAGCAGCTTGTACAAACACCAGTAAATTTTCGAGTACCTGATCCTGGCCTGTAAAGTCTTCAAACGTTAATGGTCTTAATTTCTTTTCGACATCTAGCTCTTCTGGACTGAAATTATCGCTATTTGGATTTAGGTTTTCGTTCATCTATACTTCTCACGCAAGTGGGAATCTTATTTAAATTATAAAAAAACATTCTGAAACATATTTAGAATGCTCAACTATGGTAAACAAATATAAAGAAAAAGACCTTTGGATAGCTATCCAAAGGTCTTTTCTAATCTATTATAAAGTTCCTTTTTTCAAAGGAAATTATCTAATGTTGAAGCTCTTCTTCACCTTCCATTAAAGGCACATTCTGAGGTACAAAATCCACATCATGTCCTGGCTTACTATAATCGTAAGACCAACGGTAAACGTGTGGTATCGCACCTGGCCAGTTACCATGTATGTGTTCTACTGGTGTTGTCCACTCTAAAGTTGTAGATCTCCATGGGTTTTGAACCGCTTTCTTACCATAGAACATACTCACAAAGAAGTTGTATAAGTAAATAATCTGAGCCAAACCTCCAATGATTGCAAATATCGTAATGATCACATTAGTGTTTGCTAAATCATCAAATAATGGGAAGTTAGAGTTAGTATAATAACGTCTTGGTAAACCTGCCATTCCGATAAAGTGCATTGGGAAAAATACTCCGTAAGCACAAATTGCCGTAATCCAGAAATGTAAATACCCTAAATTTTTGTTTAGCATACGTCCAAACATTTTTGGATACCAATGGTAAATCCCTGCAAACATTCCATAAAGAGCTGAAATACCCATTACTAAGTGGAAATGCGCAATTACGAAATACGTATCATGAACATTAATATCTAAAGCACTATCTCCTAGGATAATTCCTGTTAAACCACCTGTAATAAATGTAGAAACAAAACCGATAGAAAACAGCATAGCCGGATTCATTTGTAGGTTCCCTTTCCAGAGTGTTGTTATCCAGTTAAAGGCTTTTACAGCTGAAGGAATCGCAATTAATAATGTTGTAAATGTAAATACAGATCCTAAGAAAGGATTCATACCAGAAATAAACATATGGTGACCCCAAACAATAGTTGACAAGAATGCAATAGCTAAAATTGAAGCAATCATTGCACGATATCCAAAGATTGGCTTACGTGAACTCGACGCCATAATTTCAGATACTAATCCCATTGCTGGTAAAATAACGATATATACTTCCGGGTGTCCTAAGAACCAAAATAAGTGTTCAAATAATACTGGTGATCCACCTTGATAATGTAATACTTCACCTTGTATAAAAATATCTGATAAGAAGAATGATGTACCAAAACTTCTATCCATTATTAATAATAATGCCGCTGATAATAATACAGGGAATGATACCACTCCAATAACAGCAGTTACAAAAAATGCCCATATTGTAAGAGGTAATCTCGTCATAGACATACCTTTTGTACGCATGTTAATTACTGTTACAATGTAATTTAACGACCCAAGTAATGACGATGCAATAAAGATAGCCATGGATACCAACCATAAGGTCATACCTAATCCAGAACCACCAGAAGCCATTGGTAACGCCGATAATGGCGGGTAAATTGTCCAACCTGCAGCTGCTGGTCCAGCCTCTACAAATAACGAACTAATCATTATAACACATGATATGAAAAATAACCAATACGATACCATATTAAGGAATCCTGAAGCCATATCACGTGCACCAATCTGCAATGGGATTAATAGGTTACTAAAGGTACCACTCAATCCTGCCGTTAATACGAAGAATACCATGATAGTACCATGTATAGTTACTAATGCTAAATAAACATCAGCATCCATAACTCCGTCAGGAGCCCATTTACCTAATAATGCCTCAAATAATACATTTGGCTCTTCTGGCCATGCAATTTGCATACGAAACATTATAGACATCAAAACACCAATAACACCCATTAGAGTACCTGTAACAAGGTACTGCTTAGCAATCATTTTGTGATCTTGACTAAAGATGTACTTGGTTACAAATGTTTCTTTGTGGTGATGTACGTCGTGATCGTCGTGACCGTGTGTATCTAATATTGCTGACATAATCTGTTTATCTTTTTCTTAAAACCTTAGTTAATTTAATGAATTTGGGAATGTAGTTTGTTCTTTCATCCATGCATCAAATTCTTCTTGAGTCTCTACAATAATCTTCATTTGCATATTGTAGTGCGACTTTCCACAAATTTTATTACATAATAGTAAGTAATCAAATTCGTATATTAATTCTTGACCCGATTCTTCAATCTCTACTTTTCTCTCATTTCTAAGGTCATTAATGTTTTTAACTTTCTCAACAATGTCTGGATTTTGACGCATATCAGCCGTAGTTACTGTTGGAGTAAAAGCGAATTGTGTTACCATACCAGGAACACAGTTCATTTGGGCTCTAAAATGCGGCATATAAGCTGAGTGTAAAACATCTTGAGAACGCATTTTAAAAACTACTTGTTGACCTACTGGTAAATGCAGTTCTGATACTATAACATCATCCTGAGCATTAGGATCTTCTTCATCTACACCCAAAACATTAGCACGATCTATATCAATTAATCTTACATTAGCTTTACCTAAAACATTATCATTACCACTATATCTAGCTTTCCAGCTAAATTGTTGTGCATATAATTCAATAACCATTGGGTCTTCATCTTCATCGACATTCATAATATCGTTCCAAGTAAATAAACCGTAGATAATTAATCCAGCCAATACGATAACAGGAATAATTGTCCATATAAACTCCAAAGTATTGTTATCGGCATAGAAAAATGCTTTCTTACCTTTTTCACCTTTGTATTTAAAAGCGAAATAGTGTAATAAAAACTGTGTTATGGTTTGTACTACAAAAATAACAACCATAGAGATAATCATAAGATTATCAACTTCTGAACCATGTTCTGATGCCGCATTAGACATTAAAGGTAGATCTCCAATATACCAAAAGCAAAGTATAGTAATCAAATAGATGAATACTAAGAACCCCATCATTAAGTAACCATTGATCTTGTTATCTTGATCGTCTGCAACTTGTGTATTTGTTGTACCTACTTGGGCTAGATCAAATATCTTCACCATTTGCCAAATGGCAACCGCTACAAAAATTACAATTATTATCGTTAATAAAGCCGTCATTATCGTTTCTTTTCTTATTTAATATTAATAATGGAAATGTTCACTTTCCTTAATAAAAGGACTCCCTTTTGCTAATAATGGATATTTACCAAGTGATGTAAATACGATAAGCATAAATAACCCACCGAAAAACAATACTGATCCTATCTCAGGAAAACCAATAAACCATCTATCTCCTACTGTTGCTGGCATAATCATATTGAATATGTCTAGATAATGTCCAAATAGTATTACAACACCTGCCATCACTACAAACCAAGGAATACGTTTATAATCGCTATTCATTAAAAGTAATAATGGGAATAAAAAGTTCATTGCAACCATACCGAAGAATGGTAAATTATAATCCTCTATACGTGTAACAAAGTAAGTCACTTCTTCTGGAATATTAGCATACCATATTAGCATGAATTGAGAGAACCATAAATACGTCCAGAAAATACTAATACCAAACATAAATTTAGCTAAATCATGAATATGACTATCATTTACAAATGGTAGTAATCCTTTAGATTTTAAGAAAATAGTAATTAAAGCTATAACTGTAATACCACTTACAAACATACTTGCAAATACATACCATCCAAATAAGGTACTAAACCAGTGTGGATCCACACTCATTATCCAATCCCAAGACATAATTGACTCAGTATAGATATAAAATACTAAGAATGCTGCAGATATTCTGAAGTTCTTCTTAAAGTTGCTATTATCATTAATATCAGCAAGGTCTTGTGCTACAGAAAATTTTCTTGAGAAATGACGGTAAGCTGACCAACCTCCTAAGAAGATCAATCCTCTAATCATAAACCAGGTTTTATCTAACCAACCAGACTTATTTTGAATTATGGCATCATGTGCTACCACATTTTCATCCATCCAAATAAATATATGACTATCTGCAAAAAACGCAATTAGTAATACAAGTGCACCACCTGGCAAAACATATGATGTAATACCTTCCATGACTCTAAATAGTACTGGTGACCATCCTGCTTGAGCAGCATACTGAATTGCATAGAATGCTAAAACACCAAGTGAAATCATAAAGAAAAAGAATGCCGCTACATATAGCGCTGCATATGGTCTATTATGTAATTGGTGTAACACATGTTCTTCATGAGTCATTTCATGACCTTCAGCTTCAACTTCGGCACCATGTGCATCATCTGCATGACTTTCCTCAGCATGTGCTGTGGACATATCGTGCTCTTCTCCATGCGATTCGGTAGCATGTTCATCTCCATGATGATCCTCGTTTGCTAGAAATTCAGTTATATTGTCTTCATTAACACTATACGCATCCATAAAGCCATAACCAACACCTAATACTCCCAAGATCATTAAAATGATAGCTCCTGTTCTTAATCGATTTGAAATTTTATATTCCATTTATATAATCTTTATCTAAATCTTACTTTTCTAAATCTGCCTTAAGCTTCTGAACATATGCAACAACTTGCCAACGTTCTTCTTCATTCAATTGGTTAGCATAAGAACCCATTGTATTCTTACCGTAATAAAGGGTATGATAGATACTACCTTCTGTAATTGCTCTACCAACATCTGCATAACTCGGCACACCTAAAATCTTTTCACGTTGTACCAATTTACCTTTTCCATCACCTTTGTTACCATGACAAATACCACAGTATATACCATATAACGGACCTGCTCTATCATAATCAACTTGAGTAGAATCTAATGGACTTGTTAGGTTCGCTTTAGCAAATGCGTAGCCTTCATTAGTGTTTTCAATTTCAAAAGGCATAAAATCACCTCTTGGTATAGAACCTTCAGCTGGCAATTGTGCTTCAACACCGTTTGCAAATGCATCAGATTCTTGATAGGCTTCATAACCAATTGATTCGTACATGTTAGGCATATACTGGTAGTTCGGCCTAGAGTTCTTTTGGCAAGACATAAAGCTAACCAACACTGCTAATACAACGATATATTTTGTGGCTTTCTTCATATTAATGTGCATCTTCATCTTTGTTAACAATGTTTATCTCAACTGCACCTGTATCTTTCAACAGATTGGTTAATGATTCTTCGTTATTATGAACTGCAATTTCCATTAAAAAATGGTCATCTGTAGTTCTAGGATCTGGATTTTCAGCTTTTTTAAATGGCCATATTTTACTTCTCATGTAAAATGTTATCACCATTAAATGCGCTGAAAAGAACACTGTAAGCTCAAACATAATTGGAACAAAAGCTGGCATGTTTTCTAAAAAACTAAAACTAGGTTTACCACCAATATCTTGAGGCCAATCTTGGATCATTATATAGTTCATCATTACAGTGGCAACTGCTAAACCAACAGCACCATATAGAAATGCTGTAATAGCTAAACGCGTTGGTGCTAATCCCATTGCCTTGTCTAGTCCATGAACTGGAAAAGGTGTGTATATCTCTTCAATGTGATATCGTTCTGCCTTTACCGTTTTAACGGCTGACATTAAAACATCATCATCGGTATAAATAGCATGAATTACTTTCGAAGCTTCCATAGACTATATTAGTTGTTTATTAAGTTTTTAGCTTGTCCTGACCAATCATCACGTTCTGCTCTTCCTGGGAAAGAACCTGTAATTTCGTCTAACAAGTCATATTCTCTCTTTGTCATTTTACTTACTTGTGCATAAGTAAAGATACCAATGTTATTAAGTACTTCTTCCATTTTAGGACCGATTCCATTAATAACTTTTAAATCGTCAGCCGTTTGTAATGAAGCATCGAATCTACCAACACCTTCCAATAAGTTACCTAATTTCTCAGTGGTATCTTGAAGTGGCTTTGAAGCTGTCGTTTGCTCTGGAATCTTAAAATTAGATGTTCTAGAATCTGCACCAGTACCAGAAAGTGTTTCTCCATTCTCTCTTATGCGCTTATAACGTTCACCTGAAGATTTTAATATTGTTTTAATTTCAGCCTGTGCAATTACAGGGAATGTACGTGCATATAACAAGAACAATACAAAGAAGAAACCAATAGTTCCGATGAAAATTCCAATATCTACAAACGTTGGAGAAAACATTGTCCAAGATGATGGCAAATAATCTCTATGTAATGATGTTACTATAATTACAAAACGTTCAAACCACATACCTATATTTACTACAATAGAAATAAAGAATGAGAACATGATACTTGTTCTAAGTTTCTTAGACCACATAAATTGTGGTGAGAAGACGTTAAAACTCATCATACACCAGTATGCCCACCAATAAGGACCAGTCGCTCTATTTAAGAATGCAAACTGCTCATATTCTACCCCAGAGTACCACGCAATAAATAACTCTGTAATATATGCAACACCCACGATAGAACCTGTAAGCATAATTACAATGTTCATTAACTCGATATGTTGTACTGTGATATAATCTTCTAAATTACACACTTTTCTCATAATAATAAGAAGTGTGTTTACCATGGCGAATCCAGAGAAAATTGCCCCTGCAACGAAGTAAGGAGGGAAAATTGTAGTATGCCATCCTGGAACAATCGATGTGGCGAAATCAAAAGATACAATAGTGTGTACAGAAAGTACTAAAGGTGTTGCTAAACCAGCAAGGACTAAAGATACTTCCTCAAAACGTTGCCAATCTTTTGCACGACCAGACCAACCAAAACTCACTAAAGCGTAGATTTTCTTTTGGAAAGGACGAACAGCTCTATCTCTCAACATTGCGAAATCTGGTAATAAACCTGTCCACCAGAATACTAATGATACCGATAAATACGTCGAGATTGCAAATACATCCCAAAGTAAAGGTGAGTTAAAGTTTACCCATAATGACCCGAATTGGTTTGGAATTGGTAAAACCCAATACGCCAACCAAGGACGACCCATGTGAATAATTGGAAATAAACCTGCTTGAAAAACCGCGAAGATTGTCATAGCTTCCGCAGAACGGTTAATTGCCATCCTCCATTTTTGACGGAATAATAATAGTACCGCAGAAATAAGTGTTCCTGCGTGACCAATACCAACCCACCAAACGAAGTTAGTAATATCCCAAGCCCAATTCACAGTCTTGTTCAGACCCCAAACTCCAATACCCGTAGATACTGTATAAATAATACAACCTATTCCCCAAAGGAATGCGACCAAAGCTATACTGAAAACAATCCACCATGCACGGTTGGCCTTGCCTTCAACAGGTCTTGCGACATCAACTGTAACATCGTGATACGATTTTTCTCCAGTTACTAAAGGTCTTCTAATAGGTGCTTCGTAATGAGACGCCATAATTATATACTTGTTTCTTAATTTAATTTACGCTTTTGATGTATTTCTCACTTTTGTCTGATAGATTACGTTAGGTTTTGTACCCACATACTCTAATAAATGATACATACGATCGTCTTCTTTTAATGCTGTAATTTGACTCTCTTTGTCATTAATATCCCCGAAAATCATAGCTCCATTTCCACATGCCGCTGAACACGCTGTTTGGAATTCACCATCTTTAACAAGGCGTCCATCACGCTTAGCATCAAGAATCGTTTTTTGTGTTTTTTGAATACACATAGAACATTTCTCCATAACCCCACGAGATCTCACTACGACGTCTGGGTTTAATACCATACGACCCAAATCATCGTTCATATAGTAATCAAACTCATCATTCTTATTGTATAAGAACCAGTTGAAACGACGTACTTTGTAAGGACAGTTGTTTGCACAATATCTAGTACCTACACAACGGTTATAAGCCATGTGGTTTTGACCTTGACGACCGTGAGCTGTTGCTGCAACAGGACAAACAGTTTCACAAGGTGCATGATTACAATGTTGACACATTACGGGTTGGAATACCACTTGTGGACTCTCAGCAGGATTCTCTAATTCACCAAATTCACTTAATGAACTACCTAATCCTGAAATGTTATTTTTCTTATCTAAATCATCCTTAAAAGTATCTTCAGAAGAATAATAACGATCAATACGCAACCAGTGCATATCTCTACTACGTCTCATTTCTGATTTACCAACAACTGGCACGTTGTTTTCAGCGTGACATGCAATAACACATGATCCACAACCTGTACAAGCGTTTAAGTCAATTGATAAATTAAAATGATGACCTATAGAACGATCAAATTCATCCCATAAATCTACATCAGGAGATGTTACAGGAGTTTCTATATGATTCAATGAAACCTGAGGAATTGAATTCCAATGCTTCTTATCTTTTGTATTGAATATCTCTAATGTAGTCTCTTTGATGATATCACCACGTCCCATTAGCGTATTATGTAACTGAACACAAGCAAACTCATGCTGACCAGCTACTTTACTAATAGTTACTTCTTGAACTGAGTTAAACCCTTGGTATAATGGGTAAGCATTAACACCAGTCTTCATCTCCTCTTTAAGCGCTTTTGAAGTTCTACCAAAACCAAATGCCATACCAACCGATCCTTTTGCTTGACCTGGTTGAATTAATACGGGTACCTTAGGAACAGTAACACCATTAACAGTGACATCAACATAACTTCCGTTAAGACCGCCATTAGCAACATTCTCGTTAACTAACTCATAAGTTTTAGCATCAGCCTGAGATACTGTAATGTAATTGTCCCAAGATGTTCTTGTAATAGGATCCGGGAATTCTTGTAACCATGGGTTATTAGCTTGTTGGCCATCTCCCATACCTACTTTAGTATAAAATGACAACTCTAAATTACCATCTTTAGCAGAAGCTGCAAGAGCTCTTGCCGCCGCACCACCTGATAAAACAGATGCCGTATCTACACCATTTACAGTGGTAGATGTTGTTGTCTTATATTCGTCTTTGTCTTCTTCTTTTATTCCAACACCTACAGCAACATCATGAATAACACCACCTAAAAATGTTCTATCTTTTTTATCCGCTAATTCTGTTGTTGTAGAAGTCGTTGTTGCCAATCCTGTTCTAGTTGAGCCAGAAACAAAAACACCATCTTGAACAGCTTTATTAAATGAAGACCCATTTAATATACCTGCTGTCCAAACAGACTTTAAATAATCTCTATAAGAACCTGACGTTTCCGTCCAGCTCATTAATACCTCTTGAAATTGCTTCGTATCAAATAAAGGACGAATTGTTGGCTGCATCATAGAATAATGACCAGATTTAAATTCGAAATCACCCCAAGATTCTAAATTATGTGGCGTAGCAGCAATATATTGACAATTTGATGACGTTTCGTCTTGTTTCATCGAAAACGCAATCGATAATTCTGTCTTTTCTAATCCTTCCTTAAAATCTGAAGCATTTGGTAATGTATACATTGGATTAACACCATTCATGATGATTGCCCCAATTTTACCAGCCTTCATATCAGCTACTAATTCTGTTACTGCTTTATTACTTCCAAGTCTCGTCTTAACAGTTGTTTTAGGATCAAAAGCTTTACTTCTTAAATGCTCGTTAATTTCTAAAACTGTTGTTTGTGCATTGACATCTTGAATTCCAGTAACAACAACTGCATTACTACCAGCTTGACTTAATTCTTTTGCTGCATCCTTTACTGCTTTATCTAAAGCTTCTGGTAAAGATCCTGGCAACGCAACACCTGTAACATAACTATACAACTTAGCAAGTGCTAATTTTTGTTGACTAGGTGTTAATGGAATACGCTTATCTGCATTGGCACCCGATAAAGACATATTAGATTCAAATTGAATATGTCTAGACATTTTACCATTAGCCGGAATACGTTTTTTTGCATATGCTGACTCAAAGCCACCACCTTGCCAATCCCCTAAGAAATCAGCACCAACAGCAACAATCGTCATAGCTTTTGAGAAATCGTAATTAGCCATTCCCCTAGAGCCATACTTTGCTTGGTATGCATCTAAAGTTGCAGAATCTGAAACCGCATCATAAGATACGTGGTTTACATTTCCGTATTTAGATTTAAATGTTGCAATTAATTTATCTGTTGATGGACTAGGCATTGATTGTGTTAATAACACAATTGGTTTTCCATTAAGTCCATTTAATTTCGAAGCCGTTTCTGACATAAAAGTATCCCACGAGATTGTAGACTCACCTTTCATTGGTGACTTCACCCTAAGGTTGTCATACAATCCTAATACTGAAGCGTTAACTCTAGCATTTGCAATACCATTAGATGATGCATCCGTATTATTTTCAATTTTAATAGGACGCCCCTCTCTTGTCTTAACTAAAACACTGGCAAAATCAAAACCATCCGCAATTGTAGTTGCATAATAGTTAGCAACACCAGGAATAATTTCCGTTGGTTGCACTATATAAGGAATTGACTTAATCACTGGACCTTCACACGCGGCTAAGGAAGCTGCTGCAGTACTAAAACCAACGTATTTTAAGAAATCACGACGCGATGTAGACGAAGACTCTAATGAATCTTTATCTCCCAAAAATTCATCTGTCGGAATCTCTTCCACAAATTCATTCTGTTGAAGCGCCTCAACAATAGAGCTATTCTCGTTTAGCTCTTCAACACTTTTCCAGTATTTCTTGTTTGATGACATAGTGTTTATTTATAATTTTCGATTTACGAATTTAAGATTTAAGCTTTGAAAAACTTTAATCAATTCCATCTAAATATTTAACTCTTTAAATTTTATTTTCTTTCTCTTTACTATAATTTCTAATTCCTCAAAAATTATACTAAAGGCATTTTAGTAATGACATTTACCACATTCTAAACCACCCATTTGTGCAACAGTTAACTCTTCTACACCATACTTCTTAGATAGTTCTTCGTGAATTTTAGTATAATAATCGTTATCCTTAACTTTTACATTTGTTTCTCTGTGACAGTTAATACACCACCCCATAGTTAAAGGAGAGTGCTGATACATAATCTCCATTTCCTCAACAGGACCATGACATGTCTGACATTCAATACCACCAACCTCTACGTGCTGTGAGTGATTGAAATAAGCAAAGTCTGGCAAATTATGAATACGTATCCATTTTACTGGTTTAGAATCTCCGGTGTAACCTGTACCATCCCATCCCACAGCATCATATAACTTTTGGATTTCAGCATTATAATCAACACCATAGTCAGTGCCTTCAGCTAATGTTTCTGGTGCGACTTCCGAAATTGACTTATGACAATTCATACACACATTTAATGATGGAATACCAGAAGTTTTACTCACTCTAGCAGAAGAGTGACAGTACTTACAATCGATACCATTATCACCAGCATGAATTCTATGTGAATAATGAATAGGCTGAACAGGCTCGTAACCTTGATCTACACCTACCTGCATAAAATAACCATAAACAAAATAACCACTAGCTAATAAAAAGATAATAGCCGTTACCAATACTAAAAATTGATTTTGAACAAAAGCTTTCCATAAAGGCGTTCTTTTTTCTTGCTCAGTTACAACCTTAATATCTTTAGCCTCTGCAAAACGGTTTAAAGTACGATTCACTAATACTAAGGCTATTGCTAATAATGCAAATAATAAAGCTAACGCCCCAAGAATTAAATCATTTGACACACCGCCTTCTTGCACAGGACCACCTTCAGCTACAGGCGCAACCACAGGCTCAGGAGCCGGCGCCGCCGTGTAAGCTAACATATCAGAAATATCCTGATCGCTTAACTGAGGAAAAGCAGTCATTGCTGTTTGATTGTATTCGTTGTAAATCTTTACAGCGTATGCATCACCACTTTTAATTAATGACGAACTATTTCTAATCCATGCATTAATCCATGTGCGATCTAAACCTTGCTCATCTGCTAATCTAGCCTCTACATTACGTAAAGCCGGACCAGTCATTGGCTTATCTAACTTATGACACGCGGCACAATTAGAATTAAAGAGCGATTTCCCATTCACTGGATCACCTTCTTGAGCTATAAGGGAGGTTGAAAAAGAAAGCAATAGAACAAGACAAAGACTAAAAATCTTCGAGGTTAAACTACAGTAAATCACCTGTTTCATATTATAAGTTGGATTATCTTCTAAACTTTGGTACGGTTTTTTCATTAAAAAAGTGAAAAAAGATGTTTGTAAAAAACTCAGGCAAAAGTAACATTTAAAGTCGATTTTGAAAATCTTAGAGAAGTGTTAATAGATAATTTATACTAATTCTAAATAAAGCATTTTAAAATTTTATGTGTGAATATTCGTTCCGTAATTATCGACAGCTTGAATCGCAATTGATTACAATTGAAATGACAATAAAAAAATTTGCATTGATTGACTTGAAAATTCTACCTTTGCCTAATAAATTTAACTTATGAAATTGAAAAATAAAACTTTTGCACTTTTAATTTTAGGTTTTAGCCTAACCGTTGCCCTACCTGCACAAGAAGGAGTGGTTAAAGTTAGCCAAGATAGTGACATTGATAAATTGTTAGAATACAAAAAGGATATTAAAACATCAAAAGTATTTAGAATTCAAGTGTACCAAAATGTGGATATCGATATGGCGCAACGTGAGAAACAAAACTTTTTAAATCTATTTGATGAGTGGCCAGCAGAAATAGTTTGGAACACTCCAAATTATAAAGTTTGGGTAGGCAACTTTGTTAATCGTTTAGAAGCCGATCGTGCTTGGGCAAAAATTAAAAAGGAATATATGAACGCTATTATTTTTCAGCCTAAAACGGATTAATAGCATTTCACTTAACCGCATAAAAAAACCGACAATTAATTGTCGGTTTTTTTGTTTCTATAAATTGAATATATATTACTTCAATTTTTTCTTAACTTCTACTTCTTGGAAGGCTTCAATAACATCACCTTCTGTAATGTCGTTATAGCCTTTAATTTGCATACCACAGTCATAACCTTTAGAAACTTCTCTAACGTCATCTTTGAAACGTCTTAGAGCTTCTAATGTACCTGTATGAACAACCACACCATCTCTAATAATTCTGATTCCAGAATTTCTAAAGATTTTACCGTTCATTACCATACAACCTGCAATGTTTCCAATTTTAGATACTTTAAATATTTCTCTAATTTCAGCTGTACCTGTAACCTCTTCTTTAACTTCTGGAGACAACATACCTTCCATAGCGTCTTTAAGATCATTAATGGCTGCATAGATAATTGAGTAGGTTCTGATATCAATCTCTTCCTTATCTGCAATCATTCTTGCATTTCCAACAGGACGTACATTAAATCCAACAATAATAGCGTCTGAGGCTGTTGCTAACAATACATCACTTTCTGTAATAGCACCCACACCTTTATGTATAATATTAACTTGAATTTCTTCAGTAGATAATTTCTGGAAAGAATCTGTTAATGCTTCAACAGAACCATCCACATCACCTTTAAGGATAATATTCAATTCTTGGAAATCACCAAGGGCAATACGTCTACCAATTTCATCAAGTGTAATATGACGTTGTGTTCTAACGGATTGTTCACGTTGTAACTGTGCACGTTTCGTTGCTATTTGTTTCGCTTCACGCTCATCAGAGAAAACATTAAACTTGTCCCCCGCCTGTGGTGCTCCATCTAAACCTAGAATAGATACAGGAGTTGCAGGACCAGCTTCTTTAACATCATGTCCACGCTCATCTTGCATGGCTTTTACCTTACCACTATTCTTACCAGCTAAAACATAATCACCAACTTTTAATGTACCTGCTTGTACTAAAATAGTTGACACATAACCTCTACCTTTATCTAAATACGCTTCAACAACAGTTCCGCTTGCGGCTTTATTAGGATTCGCTTTTAATTCTAAAAGTTCGGCTTCAAGCAATACTTTTTCAAGTAAATCCTTAACACCTGTTCCTTGTTTAGCAGAGATATCATGAGATTGAATTTTTCCACCCCAATCTTCTACTAACAAGTTCATTTGTGCCAATTGCTCTTTTACCTTTTCAGGATTTGCATCTGGCTTATCAATTTTGTTTATCGCAAAAACGATTGGCACTCCTGCAGCTTGTGCATGAGAAATCGCTTCTTTCGTTTGAGGCATTATAGCATCATCCGCTGCAACTACTATAATAGCAATATCTGTTACTTGTGCACCACGAGCACGCATCGCTGTAAAGGCTTCGTGACCTGGTGTATCTAAAAACGCTATTTTCTGACCATTTTCTAACTGTACTCCATAAGCACCAATGTGCTGCGTTATACCTCCAGATTCACCAGCGATTACATTTTCTTTACGTATATAATCTAATAATGAAGTTTTACCATGATCAACGTGACCCATGACGGTAACAATTGGTGCTCTTTCAACTAAATCTTTTGGATCGTCTTCAACAACTACAATTGATTCTTCTATATCTGCTTTGATAAATTCGACATCAAAACCAAACTCTTCGGCAACGATAGTTAATGTTTCTGCATCTAATCTTTGGTTCATGGTAACCATCATACCTAAAGACATACATGCTGAAATAACTTGTGTTACTCCAACTTCCATCATCGTAGCCATTTCACTTACAGTAACAAATTCAGTAACCTTAATAGTTTTACTTTCTGCTGCTGCAATTTCTTGGTCTATTTCCGATTGTTGGCGGTGTTGATCTCTCTTATCTCTACGATATTTAGCTCCTTTACCTTTATTAGACTTTCCTTGAAGCTTTTCTAAAGTTTCA
The DNA here is from genome assembly GCF_013403865.1 of Winogradskyella costae. Taxonomy (GTDB): domain Bacteria; phylum Bacteroidota; class Bacteroidia; order Flavobacteriales; family Flavobacteriaceae; genus Winogradskyella; species Winogradskyella costae. The sequence continues at coordinate 1,645,888 of NZ_JABFDK010000001.1, read as the reverse complement.
CGGATTTGTTTTTGAACATCTTCTTCACTCGGCTCTTCCTTAACCACTTTTGGTCTTGCAGCATTACCTCCGCGACCTCTTGGTCCACTACCTCTTTTATTATCGAAGTTTGGTTTGCTAGATGTATCACTGCCCGTTTTACTAATTCTACGTCTTTTACGTTTATTAGCATCACCAGGTTTAGCCGTTTCTACTTTTTTCTTCTTAGGTTTATTAAATTGAGATAAATCAATTTTTTTACCTGTTGTAGTTGGCCCTGTTAATTTTTTATATTGAGTCTTAAGTGTTTCTTCTACTGGTTCAGTTGAAGCTTTAGCAGCTTCCTCTTTTTTAAGATCCACTTTCGGTTTTGGCTTATTAGCTTCGACCTCTCTTTCAATTTTACTAACCTCTGGTACCCTTTGGACCTTCTCAACTGTTTCCACCTTTTCAACTTTTTCAGTCGCTTTAGGTTTCTCCACTTCTTTAGGCTTTTCTACCTCTTTAGGTTTCTCAGCAGCTTTTGGTTCTTCCTTAGGTGTTTCAGACTTTACCTCAGGTTGTTCTGCTTTAGGAGTTTCCTTAATCTCTGCAGCTTTAGGCTCCTCCTCTTTTTCAGTTTTTGGCTTCTTATCTAAGTCAATTTTACCGACTTGTTTTGGGCCACTTAACTCAGCTTTAGCCTTAACCACAGATTCTCTTTCTGCTTTTTGCTTTTGCTTCTCTTCAATTTCGCGTTCTCTTTGTTCGCGAAGCTCCTCTTTCTCTTTGAGTTTTGCTTCACTTACTTCTTGAGCTTTTTCACGCTTAGATGCATCTGTCTGAAATTCATCTGAAAGCGTTTTGTAAACCTCTGCTGAAATTTTAGTATTGGGACTTTTTTCAATTTCCACACCTTTGGATTCTAAAAAATCCACAGCACGGTCTATTGAGATATTCAATTCCCTTAATACTTTATTTAATCTTGTTGTTTGAGCCATAAATTGCCTGTAAAATACTTAAATATATGTTATACCAATTCAACTTCAAAATGAATTACAAAATTCATTTTGAAAATAAATGGATATTATTCTTCAAATTCCTCTCTTAGAATTCTAATGACATCTAAGATTGTTTCTTCTTCTAAATCTGTACGCTTCACTAAATCAACAATATCCTGTTCTAAAATACTCTTTGCAGTATCTAAACCAGCTTTGCTAAATTCTGAAATTACCCAACCTTCTATTTCGTCTGAGAATTCTTTTAATTCAACATCTTCTTCTGCTCCTTCTCTAAACACGTCTATTTCGTAACCTGTTAACTGACCAGCCAAACGAATGTTGTGACCACCTCTACCAATAGCTTTTGAAACTTCTTCTGGTTTCAATAACACTTCAGCTCGCATATTTTCTTCATCTAATTTCAAAGATGTTACTCTTGCCGGGCTTAATGCTCTTGTTACAAAAAGTTGAATATTGTTAGTGTAATTAATAACGTCAATGTTTTCATTCCCTAACTCACGCACAATACCGTGAATTCTTGAACCTTTCATACCAACACAAGCACCAACTGGGTCAATTCTATCATCATAAGAATCTACTGCAACCTTCGCTTTTTCACCAGGAATACGCACCACCTTTTTAACTGTAATTAAGCCATCAAAAACTTCTGGTATTTCTTGCTCAAATAATTTCTCAAGAAATACAGGAGAGGTTCTAGACATTACAATTGCTGGCTTACTTCCTTTTAATTCAACACTTTCAATAATCCCTCTCACATTTTCTCCTTTTCTGAAGAAATCCGAAGGAATTTGCTTGTCTTTTGGAAGTATAATTTCATTACCATCATCATCTAACAAAATGATTGCTCTATGACGAATATGATGAACTTCTGCTGTATAAATCTCACCTTCAAGCTCTTTAAAGTGCTTGTAAATGTTTGTATTATCGTGTTCGTGAATTTTAGAAATTAAATTTTGTCTCAAAGCTAAAATTGAACGTCTTCCAAGGTCAATTAATTTCACTTCTTCAGCAACATCTTCACCAACTTCAAAATCAGGCTCAATTTTCTGAGCTTCTGATAATTCAATTTCTTGATTTGGCTCTTCTACCTCACCATCAGCAACGACGATACGGTTTCTCCAAATTTCTAAATCACCTTTATCTGGGTTTATAATGATATCAAAGTTGTCGTCATCACCATACTTCTTCTTCAATGCATTACGTAATACATCCTCAAGAATTGCCATTAGCGTAACTCTATCTATTAATTTGTCGTCTTTAAATTCTGAAAATGACTCAATTAACGCTATATTTTCCATATATTGATATGAATTAAAATTTTATTTTAACTTTCGCTTCTTTAATATTATCGAAAGCAATAGCTGCTGTTTTAGCGACTGTTACTTTTCCTTTCCCTACTGGTTTTGGCTCTCTAGCTTTCCAGCTTAAAACCACTCCATCTTCGCTTACTTCTGTAAGCTCTCCTTCTAAATCTTGATGATCTAAGGTTTTTACCTCTAAATTTCTACCTATATGCTTATTATACTGTCTAGGCAAAGTTAATGGAGATGCTGCACCAGAAGATAAAACTTCTAAAGAAAAATCATATTCTTCTCTATCTATGTTGTTTTCAATAGCTCGACTTATAAACATACAGTCTTCTACTAACACACCATTATCACCGTCTATTACTACTTTAACCGCATTATCTCCAGACAAAGTAAAATCTATTAAGAACAGATCTTGTCTTTCTTCTAATGCGTTTTCTAATAAGTCTTCTACTATTTTCTTAAACATTTGTTGATATAAAAAGAGAGGACTTTTCGTCCTCTCGCTTATTCATTTTTAGTAAATAACGGTGCAAATATACGAATTTTATATTAAATCACCCAAGCTATGTAATACGGATTTATTTCCTTAAATTTAGAAGGACTAACATAAACCAATAAACATGAATAGAATACTCGTTCCAACTGATTTCTCCGAACAAGCAGAAAACGCATTAAAGGTAGCCGCCATACTTGCTAAAGCGCATAACGCAGAGATCTATTTATTACATATGATGGAGATTCCTATGCAGCAAACGGACCCTGGCCAAGCACAAAGTGATATTCCTGAAACTTTATTTTTTATGAAGTTAGCCCAAAAAAGATTTAAAAATCTCATGGCTCAAGACTATTTAGAAAACATAACAGTTCACGAAACTGTAAAAGCTGATATCACTTTTAACGAAATTAAGGATTCTTGTAAAGAACTTAACATCGACCTAATAGTTATGGGATCTCACGGAGCTACAGGTATGAAGGAAATGTTTGTGGGCTCTAATGCAGAAAAAGTAGTACGCTCTTCTGATGTCCCCGTATTAGTGATAAAAAATGAACATGAAAATTTTGAAGTATCAGATTTTGTATTTGCATCAGACTTTAAAAATGATAATAAAGAAACCTACATGCAAGCCGTGAAGTTCGCACAGGCTTTTGGGGCTAAAATACACTTACTACTCGTTATAACCTCTAGCAACTTTATGACGTCTTACGAGGCCAAATCGAGAATCAATGATTTTATATCTGGCCAAACATTTGATAATTACACCATTATTATACACAATGATCATACTGTAGAACAAGGTATTTTAAATGTCTCTAAAGACTTAGACGCAGATCTCATTGGCATTAGCACTCATGGCAGACAAGGTATTGCACATTTTTTTAACGGAAGCATCAGTGAGGACTTAGTAAACCATGCCAAGCGACCAGTTATTACTTTTAAAATCTAATTCGGAAAGAATCTAGATTTCTATAATCTCAAAGTTAAGACTAATAGTTTTTTAAAAGACACGTCTTAATTTTAGAAGTACCATGAAAAAATCCTAATCAGTATTGATTAGGATTTCTCTTTTCCAATCGTTCTACTCCATAAAACTACTGCGTTTAACATGGTTTCTCAGCGCATTAGACAATGTCTTAAATAAAAAAAATCCTAACTCGTAATCGAATTAGGATTTAAACTTTGGTTGGCCTACTAGGTTTCGAACCTAGACTCTTCTGTACCAAAAACAGATGTGTTAGCCAGTTACACCATAGGCCAATCTCTTATTTTGAGGGTGCAAATTTAATACAAAGTTTTACTTCTGCAAAAAAAAACAGGAAAATTTTTAAAAATACTTAACGTTACCTTAAAAATGAGCACGTTTGGCTAATAATTAGTAAATTCGCGAGCATTAATAAGCAAAGTTTTCATGACAGATTTTAACTTTAAAAAGTGGAACAACATATTAGGATGGGTTGTTTTTGCCGTAGCATGCGTCGTTTATGCACTTACCATAGAACCAACAGTTAGTTTTTGGGATGCGGGTGAGTATATATTAACCTCATCTAAACTACAAGTAGGACATCCACCAGGAGCACCTTTATTTCAAATGTTTGGTGCGTTTTTCTCCATGTTTGCTTTAGAACCTTCGCAGATTGGAGCCATAATGAACATGATGAGTGGTGTTGCAAGTGCATTTACCATACTTTTTATGTTTTGGACCATTACTTTACTGCTTGTAAAACTTACTAAATACAATGAAGATAAAAACCCCAATAAAGCCTATGCTATTTTAGGAAGTGCTTTAGTTGGTAGTTTAGCATTTACATTTACCGATTCATTTTGGTTTAATGCTGTAGAAACAGAAGTGTATGCCATGGCCACATTAATAATGGCTGTCTTATTTTATTTAGGACTCCGTTGGGAACAAGATATGAATGAGCCGCGAGGCAACCGTTGGCTCGTTCTCATAGCTTTTGTTATTGGTTTATCCTTTGGAGTTCATTTTATGGGATTATTAACGATTCCTGCAATTGGCCTACTCTATTATTTTAAAAATTATAAAACAATTACGGTTAAGAATTTCATTATTGCAAATATTGCCTCCGCCGCAATTCTACTTTTTATATTTAAATTTCTATTGCCCTCAACCTTAAAACTTTTTGGATATTTAGAAGTGTTTTTTGTAAACACTATCGGTTTACCATTTAACTCAGGAACTATTATTACTGGTTTAATGGTTATTGCCTTGTTTTATTTTGGCCTGAATTACACCCGTAAAAAGGGCATGAAGCACACCAACACATTAGTGCTATGCCTTATGTTTATTTTTATAGGGTTCTCATCTTGGATGATGCTTCCTATTCGTGCAAATGCTCAGGTTGTGATTAATGAAAACAACCCTTCAGATGCGAGAGAGCTCTTGGCGTATTACAACTTGGAACAATACCCTGAAACACATTTATTCTATGGTCCTTTCTTTACAGAAGTCTATTCTGGAGCAGATAAGGATGAACCATTTATTGATGATAAAAAGAATTACGAACGCGATGATGAGCTTGGGAAATACGTTATTATAAACGATTGGGAGAAAAGTAAGCAGAATTACAATCACGAACATGCCTCTATACTACCACGTATGTGGAGCTCAGAACATGCTGAAAACTACATGATGTTTACTGGGTTAATAGACTTTAAAGTTGATCCAAGTTTACAAACACGTGCTTACAATGAAGCCCTAAATGCTGGTTTAACAGAAGAACAATCGGCACAGTATGCCCTGGGAGAAAAACAACAATTTGACCAATTAATCAACGACTTTAGAATGCGTGTAGCTAATGGAGAAATAGATTATGACGGTTATAATCAATTTTTAAAACGTTACGGTCAACAGTATTTGATTATTGAAAAACCAACCTTCATGGACAATATTATGTACATGTTTCAATACCAATTTGGTTATATGTACTGGCGTTATTTTATGTGGAATTTTACAGGGAGACAAGATGACATTCAAGGACGGTATACGCATAAAAACGGAAATTGGATATCTGGAATTAATCCTATAGACACCATTCACTTAGGTATATCTCAAGATAATTTACCCACAGATGTGCTAGAAAACAAAGCGAGAAACACTTACTACTTCTTACCTTTAATATTAGGACTAGCAGGTTTCTTTTTCTTAATGTACTCTGACTTAAAGCGTTTTTGGGTATTGTTAGTATTCTTCCTATTGACGGGTTTAGCCATTCAATTTTACACCAATGTAAGACCTTTTGAACCTAGAGAACGTGATTATTCTGTTGTAGGCTCATTTTATGTTTTTGCCATATGGATTGGTTTTGGCGTGTATGCCATTTACGATTTGTTGCAGTCGCGCATAAAAACAAAACTTTTGGCTCCGGTTGTAACATTAGCTTGCCTTGTTATCGTTCCGGGAGTTTTAGCAGCAAACAATTGGGACGATCATGACCGTTCTGGTAAGTACACCACCAACTCTATGGCTCGGAAATATTTAGAGTCTTGCGCACCAAACGCTATTCTATTTACCATTGGAGATAACGATACCTTCCCACTGTGGTATTTGCAAGAAATAGAAGGTGTGCGTACAGATGTACGTGTCGTTAACACAAGCTTATTTCAAACGGATTGGTACATTGATCAAATGAAACGTAAAGCATATGATAGTGAACCCATTCCATCACAGCTTACACACAACCAATATAGAGGAGGCACAAGAGATGTCATTATTAGAAGAGAAATCACCAATGACACGTTACCTATTAAGGATTTTATGGATTTTGTTTCTAGTGAAAAGCCTAGTACAAAATTTAAGTATGTTACAGAAAAACAAGGTGAAGATTCTAGCCAATACCCAAAGCATTTATTGAATTCCAATTATTTCCCAACACGTAGTATCAGTATTCCTGTAAATAAGGAAATGGTACTAAAAAATGGTGTGGTTAAGCAAAAGGATGCTAATAAAATAGAGGACAACCTCTACACTCAAATTGAAGGTAGTTACATTTATAAAAACCGTCTTTTAATGTTAGATATCATTGCTAACAATAATTGGGAACGTCCTATTTACTTTACAGGCGGTGCCTTTGGTGCTGAAGATTATGTTTGGTTAAAAGATTACTTACAGCTTGATGGTATGTGCTATAAACTCGTACCAATTAAAACAGCCGTAGATCGAGCTAATCCATATGACATGGGACGTGTAGATCCAGAGCTTATGTACGATATGGTTAAGAACTGGGAATGGGGAGGCAGTGGTGAAGAGATGTACTACGATATTGAAACCAGAAGAAATGGTATTACATATAGAGGTAATTTAGCGCGCCTAATTGAGCAACTTATCAATGATAAGGAGTTAGATAAAGCTGAAGAAATAGCAGATATTGCTATGGAAAAAATGCCTGTTGATAAATTTGGTTTTTATTCATTATTAGAACCATACGTTAGTGCGTATTATGAAATAGGAAATGTTGAAAAAGGACGTGCTTTATACAAAGACGTCGCTAAAAAATATCAAGAAAACTTAGTTTACTACAGTAATCTTTCAATTGAAAACCAAGATCGCATGGCGGGTGAGGACATTTATTTAGACATCCAACGCTACAGAGCATTGATAGATATTTTAGTCATCTATAATGACAAAGAATTTGCCTTGCAAGAAACAAAAACCTTTAATAGCTATTTGAGTTTGTTCGATGAACTTATGAATCGTTACAGTCAAGATGAGCTACCAGAAATTCCAAGTGATATAGATTTTAATGAAGCTATTAAGGATACCATAGATCTCATAGCACCAGAGCAGTAATTAGGGTATGCAGATTATTCCAGCTAAAACGCCAGACTTTGTAAAAATAGTGTTTCCAAATTTTATCTGGAATATCAATACCAAAAACAAGGAGCTTTATTTAACGTTTGATGATGGCCCAACACCTGAAATTACAGATTGGGTCCTTTCAACATTAAATGATTACAATGCAAAAGCTACCTTTTTTTGTATTGGTAATAATATTGAGAAACATCCCGATATCTTTCAGTCTATTATATCTGAAGGGCATACGATTGGCAATCATACATACAACCACTTAAAAGGTTGGAAGCATAACGTTAAGGATTATATCGATGATGTCGAAAAAACCCAGCATCTTATAAATTCCAAATTTCAAGAATATCATAAGCACAGTCAAGATGCTTACGAAAACAATTCTGGTTTAACGTTATTCCGGCCTCCATATGGCAAAATTAAACCTAAACAAAATAAGCAGCTTCAAGAATTAGGCTATAAAGTTGTATTGTGGGATGTTTTATCTTACGACTGGGATAATTCTGTAACCGAGGAAGCCTGTCTTAAAAACGTAACCTCTGCCGCTGTGAAAGGAAGTATTATTGTGTTTCATGATAGCGTAAAAGCCTCACAACATTTAAAACATGTACTCCCAAAAGTCTTAGAATATTACGATAAGAGAGGTTTTAAATTTAAAAGTATAAACAACACTTGTCTACACTTATTTTAAAAGATTAGGATTCACCTAAATATATTCTTGAATAATAGTAATCAGAGTATTAACATCTTGCTGCCCACTATGTCTCCATTTCATATCTCCATTCTTGTAGATAATTAAGGTTGGCAATCCTTTAACACGCAATGCTTCAGCGAGTTCTTTATTTTTCTCAACATCAATCTTAATCACTTTAGCTTTATCACCCAATGCAGCTGCGACATCTCTAAGAATAGGATGCATAGCCATAGATTGCTCTTCCCTATCGGTATAAAAATCCAGAAGTACTGGAATTTCAACATCTATTAATTCCCCAAATTTTGACATATATTTTAGTTTTAGTCAAATATATAAGTACTTCAAACTTGTAAACAATTAATGCATAGTTGCTACAAATAAGGTACTCATATCATAAAAATAAGCAATTCTTTACAATTACGCACTTTTCGACCCTTTTTTGAGTTCAATCACTGTGATTTCTGGCCAAATACCAACACGACCAGGATATCCTAAGTAACCAAAGCCTCTATTTACATTAATGTGCTGATCTAACTCTGTATAAATCCCTGCCCATTGCTTATAACGCCATTTCGCGGGACTCCATTTTATCCAACCTGGTATCTCAATTCCGAATTGCATACCATGTGTGTGCCCACTCAAAGTTAAATGGTAATGATATGGATCTTTTAATACTTTTGCCTCCCAATGACTTGGATCGTGTGTCATTAATATTTTAAAATCATCGGCCTGAATTTGAGATGCAGCTTTACCTAAGTCCCCTACTTTTATAAAACCTCCCTTTCCCCAATTCTCTACACCAACTAATGCTATGCGCTGTCCATTCTTTTCAAGATAGCGACTTTCGTTTAACAATAAATCGAAACCAATATCTTTTTGTATCGTTTTTAAATCCTCTAGGTTTTGAGCTTTTTCTTCAGGTGAATTCCAATCGACATAATCTCCATAATCATGATTCCCTAAAACAGAAAATTTACCATCTTTAGCTTTCAATCTTCCGAAGGTATCAAGCCAAGGTAACATTTCAGAAGCTTTATTATTCACCATATCACCTGTAAATAATAATACATCAGATTGTTGCTCATTGATTAAATCTACAGCATATTCAACCTTCTCATGATTATCAAAACTACCCGAATGAATATCACTAATTTGAGTTATTTTATACCCATCAAAGGCTTCTGGAAGATCTTCGTAATGCAATGTATATTTAAGGACTCTAAAGTTATACTTACCTTTAAACATACCATAAAGCAATGAAGACATCGGTATTGCAGCTAATCCTAAGGCGACTTGACTCACAAATTTCCGACGTGATGGCACGTAAAATGTATTATTCTTTGTAACTACTTTATCATACAAACTAATGACACCTCTAATAATATCTTCTCCAATTAAAACTGGTACTAAGACTAAATTAAAGGCCATAAATGCCAATAAAAAACCAAAGGCAAAACTTTTAGATGGTGTTAAAACCCGACCTTCACTAGCAGCCACAAACTGATAGATAAAATTACCGACCACAACAATGGCAATTGCAAAGAATAGATAATAGACCCAAGTCTGTTTGGTTACAGTTCTTACAGCTTGAAAGCCATAAACTGTAATTATTATAAATAAAATAGCAAATAGTATCCAGCGAATCATTTTGTTCTTTTTGAATTTACAAAATTAATAGATATGGCAAGCCACTTCTCTTATTAAAGTGTTAAAGGTTTTTATTTAAGGACTTTAAACTTATTAAAAATTTGGTTTTTAAATTTAGGCCAATAAGAGCGATATTACAAAGGGAATTTTATAAAAACACTCTTGGTCCGCATTTTACTATATTAGATGTCTGAAAATCAGCATTTCTTTTAATCAAGCCTAAACTAAATGCCTTTTATAGGTTTTAATTTGTGTTATAGTTTCCCACAATCGTATCCTTTACTGGCATTACAGAAATACTAAAAAAATTAAGTATGAAGCGTAGAAATTTTATTAAAACAGCGTCTATAACTGGTGTTGGTTTAGCTATAGGAAGTTCTTTAATAAGTTGTAATGACGGAATCTCCAAAGAATCAGCAAACCAAAACGAAGATGCTATCGTTGACACAATGAGACGACCACTAGTTGTGGCTACATGGCATGTTAAAGCTGCAACCGCAAAAGCAATGGAAATTCTCCAAACGGGAGGAAATGCTCTAGACGCGGTTGAACACGGTTGCAAGGTCGAAGAAGCTAATAAAAAGAATCAAACCGTTGGCAACGGTGGTCTACCGGACAGAGATGGTAATGTTACTTTAGATGCTTCGATAATGGATAAATATGGCAATTGTGGATCTGTGATGTATCTTCAAAATATTACACATGCCGTTTCTGTAGCTCGGAAAATAATGGAAGACACTCCACACGTGATGCTCGCTGGCGAAGGCGCCAAACAATTTGCTGTTTCAAAAGGGTTTAAATCCGAAGACTTATTAACGGAATCCTCAAAAAGAGCTTGGGAAAAATGGAAAATTGAAGCCAAATATAAACCCATAATTAACATAGAAAATCACGATACAATAGGCATGCTTGCCATGGATAATAATGGTGATATCTCAGGAGCTTGCACTACAAGTGGTTTAGCCTATAAACTTGGTGGACGTGTTGGTGACTCTGCAATTATTGGATCAGGCTTATTTATAGATAATGACATAGGTGGTTGTGTTGCTACAGGTTTGGGAGAAGCAATTGTTAAAACGGTTGGTAGCTTTTTAGTGGTTGAATTAATGCGACAAGGCAAATCACCGCAACAGGCCTGTGAAGATGCGATTAAAAGAATTACAAACAAACCGAAAAGTAATTTTAGGGATTTTCAAGTGGGCTACGTGGCTATGAATAAAAAAGGCGAAACAGGATGCTACTCTATTCAAAAATCATTTAGCATCACCAAATTCCACAATGGAACAAATGAACATATTCAATCGGATTATTTTAATAAATCCTAAAACCACTTAATAGTTAACCTTGCTAACTTTTCCTTAAACCCAGTATACGGAGGAAACAACAGCTCAGTAACACCATACGTATGTTGTGTCATTACCGAGCGTTCATTACTAAACGCCTTAAATCCAAAGAACCCATGACTTTTCCCAACACCACTATTATTAACCCCACCAAAAGGTAAATTATGGTTGGTATAATGCAATACACTATTATTAATACACGTACCTCCTGCCCTGGTGTTATTTAAAATCGTATTCATATTGGCTTTACTGTTACTATATATATAAAGTGCTAATGGTCGTGGTTTAGAATTAATGTACGCAATGGCCATATCCAAACTATCATAAGTAACAATCGGTAAAATTGGTCCAAAAATTTCGTCTTCGAGCAATTTAGCTTCTGATTTTAAATCGGAAATTATAGTCGGTCCTATATATTTTAAAGCACTATCGGTTTGTCCATCGACTTCAAATTTAGCTTGTAGCGTTTTTGCATTTTCGAGATAAGAACTTAAGCGCTCAAAATGTTTATCGGTGACTATCCTTCCATAAGAATCGGATGCTTTTGGATTATCGCTGTAAAACGTATCAAGCCACTTTTTACACGCCTCTATGAACTGAGTTTTTACACTTTCATCAATCAACACATAATCTGGTGACACGCAAATTTGACCACAGTTTAAAAACTTAGCCCATATGATTTTCTTTGCGGCTTTATCTATGTTAGCTGTTTCATCGATTATAGTTGGTGATTTCCCACCCAATTCTAAGGTTACAGATGCCAAATGTTCCGATGCGGCTTTCATTACAATCTTCCCCACATTTGGAGAGCCTGTAAAAAAGATATGGTTAAAAGGTAATTTTAATAATTGGGTAGAGACTTCAACTTCACCTTGAAGCACTGCAACTTCATCTTCAGAAAACAGAGCCGCAACAATCTTAGCCATTAACGCTGATGAGTTAGGCGTCATTTCAGATAGTTTTATAATAACGGTATTGCCTGCTGCAATTGCAGATATTAAAGGGCCAAACGTAAGATTGAAAGGAAAATTCCATGGCGAAATAATTAAACACACTCCTTTAGGTTCATGCTTTATATAAGAACTAGAGCCTAACATCGCTATTGGTGTTTCTACGCGTTGCTTCCGCATCCATTGATGCAGGTACTTTTTGGCATATTTTATATCTCCTATAATAGCATAGATTTCTGTAAGCTCGGTTTCTACAACTGGTTTACCCAAATCGTTTTGTAATGCAACTTGGATTTCAGTTCTATAAGTCACTTCTATTGCATGTTGAAGCTTGTTTAAAAGTTTCACTCGTTCTTTATAAGTCCGATTACCTACAGCATACTGATTAATGTGTTGTTTCGAAAACAATTCATAATAGGGATTATTGCTAAAATCATTCATAATTAATTGTCTATTTATGGGTACTTCAAGCTTATTTTGTGCATTTCATCGATATTTTCCATCTGGAAGTGTTTTTTATCCAACAAATCATATCGTTTAACTTAAAACGCAACGTATCTAAAGGGCTATGAGCGCATATCATGCATTTCATCGGTGATTTTTACGAGCGGTTTCCAATTAACAGTTTATCGACCGATTTCATCTAAAAATTTCAATCACACTAAATATGTTGCGTTTCTTTGACTCGAAGTTAAAACAAATATAGCTTCCTACAATTATGAAAAAAGGTTTATTCATCATATTATTTTTAACAATGTCTCTTACAAGTTTTGCACAACAAGATGTAAAAACAACTAACGAAACTACGATTGTTGAAACTACTAAAACGGAAAAGCCTGAAACGAATGAAGCTGCTATTTCTCCAGAAATTAAAGCTAAAGTTTTAAAAATGAATCGTAAAAAGAATAACGAAATCATCAGTATCAAATCTTTCAGAAAAAGTCTTCAAATTAGAGTAAAGACTATAAAGCTTTGTTAAGCCATTATAAAAACGCTATTAACCTTATTAAAAAAGCCGAAACTCACGTTTCGGCTTTTTTTCATTATATAATCATTAGTGGATTAATCCGCATAATTTAATTCACCATTCGCTTCTTGCTCTTTAAATTTCTTCACCAACTCTAAAGCATCAGGTATCACGTCACTACACAATATAATAAGTGATCCTTTAACCGCATTCCTAACAGCAAATTTAATCGCTTCTTTTTCTGATGGAATTATAGTCGTTTTCTTATTTGGATCTCGTTGCTTAATGCCATCATCGAGCATCTTAATTAATTCTTGCTCTGTTTTACCTCTTAAACGTTTATCTTGTCTAATAATAATTTCATCAAACATGTCGGCGGCAATCGCTCCCATTTCGTTGTTATCTTCAACACGTCTGTCTCCAATACCTGCAATGATGCCAACTTTTACGGTGGCTTCTAGTTCATTTGTAAACGCTTGCAAAGCTCTCATTCCTGCAGGATTATGAGCATAATCTAATAGAATAGAAAAATCCTTAAATTTAAATAAGTTTAAACGTCCTGGTGTCTGCGAAGCCGAAGGAATAAACGTTTCCAAGCCAGCTTTCATATCTTCAATACTAATACCTTGCACGTGCGCCCCTAAAACGGCTGCTAACACGTTCTGAATCATAAATTTTGCTTTCCCACCATAAGTTAACGGAATGTTTTCTGCTTTCATGAGACGCATTTTCCATTCGCCTCTACAAATGGTGACATAGCCATTTTCATAAACTGCTGTAATACCGTTTAAGCGTTGTAATGCTTTAATATGTGGATTGTTTTCATCCATAGAAAATAAGGCTACATTACAATCCAAACTGCGTCGCATATCGTAGACTAAATCATCATCAGCATTTAAAATCGCATAGCCATCTGGTAAAACCGTTTCTGGCACAACTCCTTTTACTTTTGCTAATTGTTCTATAGTATGAATCCCTTTTAAGCCTAAATGATCTGCTGCCACATTCGTTACAATAGCCACATCACACTTTTTAAAGCCTAAACCAGCTCTAAGTAAACCACCACGTGCACATTCTAAAACCGCAAAATTCACAGTAGGATCTTTCAATACAAATTCTGCACTTGCAGGGCCAGTACAATCGCCCGTCATCAATAAACGATTCTGAATATAAACACCATCACTAGTAGTATACCCCACACGATAACCATTCATTTTAGCAATATGCGCTATTAATCTAGACGTTGTGGTCTTTCCGTTGGTTCCGGTAATGGCAATAATTGGAATACGCCCTGTGTCTCCTTTATTTGGAAATAATTTATCAATTACTGGAGCGGCTACATTTCTTGGCAATCCAGAGGTTGGTGCTAAGTGCATTCTAAATCCAGGACCAGCATTAACTTCTAACACAGCTCCTCCGGTTTCGGATAAGGGCTGCGAAATATCAGTGGTCATAATATCGATACCACAAATATCTAAATCAATAATTTTAGAAATACGTTCTGCCATACTTACGTTTGCAGGATGTATAATATCTGTAATATCTTCAGCGGTTCCTCCTGTACTTAAGTTAGCGGTGTCTTTTAAAATTAAACGCTCACCTTCTGCAATCACAGATTCCAACGTATAACCTGCATCTTTTATAATGGTTAGTGTTAGCTCGTTTGTAGTGATTTTCGTCAATACGTTTTCATGTCCAAATCCACGTCGAGGATCGCTATTCACTTTATCTATTAATTCCTGAACCGTAGATGTCCCATCTCCAATAACATGCGCAGGAGTTCTAATAGCTCCAGCGACTAACCTATTATTAATAACTAATAATCTATAATCTTGACCAACAATAAACTTTTCAACGATAATGGCTCCACTTTTTGAACTTTCCTTTGCATGGTGAAACGCCGCTAAGGCATCGTCATAATTTTGAATATCTACAGTAATACCGCGACCATGATTACCATCAATAGGCTTAATTACTAAAGGATAACCAACATAGTTACAGGCCTCTTCTAAACTGCGTTCACGACGAATAATATCTCCACGGGGCACTTCAACCTCAGCTTGTTCTAATAAAAACTTAGTATCTTCTTTATCGCAAGCCAACTCTACACCAATACTACTTGTTTCAGATGTCACGGTAGCTTGAATCCGTTTCTGATTCGCCCCATAACCCAACTGACACAATGAATATTTATTTAGTCGTATCCAAGGAATACCCCGAGCTTCGGCTTCTTCTACAATAGAACCCGTACTAGGTCCTAAACGATCGGCTTCACGCAATTCTCTCATTTCCTGAATATCGTCAGACAAATCATAAGCATCACCAGCAATTAAGGCTTCACATATTCTCACAGCAGATTTAGCGGCAAAACGTCCTACAGATTCTTCCATATATGAAAACACCACACTATAAACACCGTGCTCTCCATAACCTCTAGTTCTTCCAAAGCCCGTATCCATTCCTGCAAGGGTTTGAATCTCTAAAGCAATATGCTCTATAATATGCCCCATCCAAGTACCGTCATCAACTCGCATAAAAAAACCACCTTCACAACCTTCAGAACAGCGGTGCGAATACATTGTAGGAAACATCGTTTTTAATCGCTCTGGAAAACCTTCAATTTTATTTGAAGGTAAGTCTTCCATCTCTTCAAGATCGAGAACCATTACAATTAATTTATGTCGTCTTACAGACCAGTAATTAGGTCCTCTCATCGCATTAATTTCGCGTATTTTCATGTTCGTTGGTTTGTTTTAGTTATTGAAAGATTCTAAATATAGTATTTTTCACTAAAAAAAATGGCTTATTTTTGGCCTATATTTTTAGATGTAAATTATGCAGAAGATAAAGGGAACTTTAATACCTATTGGAGGAAATGAAGATAAAGGTATTGAAGAAAGTGAAATCTACACACTAGAGTTTATTGACGAAGGAATTTTATTCCATGTCGTTAAAGAAGCTGGAGGGGTTGATGCTAAAATTGTGGTGATACCAACGGCATCTAGTATTCCTGTGGAGGTTGGTGAAAATTACTTAACCGCATTTTCTACATTAGGCTGTACAAATGTTACTGTTTTAGACATTCGCTCTAAGGAAGATTCTGAAACTCCACACGCTATTGAACTTATAAAAAGTGCAAACTGCGTTATGTTTTCGGGCGGTGACCAATCTAAGATTACCGATAAAATTGGAGGGACCATCATCCACACCATTCTAGCGGAACGCTTTGTTAACGAAGCTGGTTTTGTTATTGCAGGTACAAGTGCTGGCGCCATGGCAATGGCCAACGAAATGATTGCAGGCGGAAGTGCTTCTGAATCATTTATTAAAGGTGCTGTGAATATGTATAAAGGCTTAGGATTGATACCTGAGTTAATTATAGATACTCATTTTGTTCGTCGTGGTCGCTTTGGAAGACAGTCTGAGGCTGTTGCTAAATTTCCAAATTTAATTGGACTTGGATTGGCAGAAGATACAGGTATGATTATTAAAAATGGAAATGACTGTACGGTGATTGGCTCTGGGATGGTTATTGTTTTTGACGGAAGTACTTTAACGCATAACAACGAAAAGATATTAGAAGAAGGCACTCCGATGACTGTTGCTAATCTTACAATTCATGTATTGTCTAACGGTGATGAATACAATATTAAAACGCGAAAAGTAAAGGTGTTACCTATTGAAGCCGACTTCATCTAAAAAATCCCTTTGAAAAAAGGGATCTCATTACTATATATTTAGTTTTCAATATTTTACTAAAATCCAGACACGGCTTTAGTCTCTGCAGTTATTACACAGAGATGCGCAGTGGTTTCACGGAGTTTCATAGAAAAATAGGTCTAAACAACTTCCAACTAACCATAAATAGCAACTTCATTAACACCATTCGACGATTTCTGTCCACGATACATCCCTTCCGTATTAAAAGGCATCGCAATATTCCCTTTCGCATCAACAGCAATTAAACCACCATCACCACCAATGTCTAGAATTCTTTTATTGATGACTTCGTTTGAAGCGTCTTCTACTGACATGCCTTTGTGCTCCATTAAACAAGCCACATCATAAGCCACAACCCCTTTAATAAAAAACTCACCGCTTCCGGTGCAACTGATGGCGCAAGTTTTGTTGTTGGCATAATTCCCAGCTCCTATCATTGGAGAATCTCCTACACGTCCCCATTTTTTATTCGTCATACCGCCAGTTGAGGTTGCTGCTGCGATGTTACCATCTTTATCGCAAGCTACCGCACCAACGGTTCCGAATTTAGAGTCTTTTTTTGTAGAATGATCTAACTGAAAACTGTCGGTATCTTTAATTTCTAACCATTGTTTGTGTCGAAACTCATCATAGAAATAAGATGCATCTTCCAACTTATAATTAAGTTCTTTAGCAAACTGCATGGCTCCATCTCCGGCTAAGAATACATGTTCGCTTTTTTCCATCACATCACGAGCCAAAGACACCGGGTTTTTAATTCCTGTAATTAAGCTCACGCCTCCTGCATTCAGGGTTTTACCATCCATGATACTCGCATCCATTTCATGCGTTTCGGTAGCTGTAAACACAGAGCCTTTTCCGGCATTGAATAAATGTGAATTTTCTAATAATTTTACAGCTTCTTCAACAGCCTCAATTGCAGACTTTCCGTGGTCTAATAGTTTATAACCTTCATTTAAAGCCGACTGTAATGCCGATTTATACTGTGCTTCTAATTCTGGAGTCATCATCCCTTTCACTAAAGTTCCTGCTCCTCCGTGAATGGCTATTGAGAATGTTTTCATGGGTATCATTTAAGTTTGGAAAATTACAAATTGCTTTTTAAATAAACGCTTTAGTTTTTGTAATTTGCAGGCTATTGTTTTACTTAAGCTAAGCAATTGTATTCCATTGTCATTTCGAGCGCAGTCGAAAACTTAAAACCTAGTGTTTTAATGAACTTTCGACAGCATTCAAGGTGACATTAATTTTCAAATTGAAAAACATGTCAGACCAAAAACGCCTATTTCTCGTCGATGCTTACGCCCTTATTTTTCGTGGCTACTACGCTTTTATAAAAAACCCAAGAATAAATTCTAAAGGAGAAGACACCTCAGCCATCATGGGTTTTATGAATTCCCTATTAGATGTCATTAAGCGTGAACGCCCAGATCATTTAGCCGTTTGTTTTGATAAAGGTGGAAGTGCAGACCGCGTGGAAATGTTCGAGGCCTACAAAGCTAACAGAGACGAAACACCTGAAGGCATAAAAACAGCTATTCCATACATTTGTAGTATTCTAGAAGCCATGCACATTCCTATCATGGTGAAAGAAGGCTATGAAGCCGATGATGTTATTGGAACGCTAGCTAAAAAAGCGGAAAAAGAAGGCTACAAAACCTTTATGGTGACTCCAGATAAGGATTTTGCGCAATTGGTTTCTGAAAACATATTTATGTACCGACCTGTTTTTGGAGGTGGTTATGAAACTTGGGGTATCCCAGAAGTTCAAAAGAAATTTGAAGTTACCGATCCACTACAAGTCATTGACTTTTTAGGGATGATGGGAGATGCCTCTGATAATATTCCTGGATTACCAGGTGTTGGTGAAAAAACAGCCAAGAAGTTTTTAGCGGCTTATGGCAGCATGGAAAACCTTTTTGCAAATTCACATGAGCTCAAAGGCAAAATGAAAGAGAAGATTGAAGCCAATCAAGAACTCGGGCTATTATCTAAAAAATTAGCCACCATTATGCTCGATGTTCCGGTGGATTTTAATGCCGAGGATTTTGAAATGTCAGAACCTGATATTCCAAAAGTGACCGAAATTTTTCAAGAGTTAGAATTTAGACGTCTCATTGATAATTTTAATAAAACCTTTGCTGCTGAAGCCATGCAGTCCGCCGGAACTTCTACTCCAACTTCAGATAAAAAGGAAGCACCGAAAACCACTCCTACGGAAGAAAAATCAGCAGGAGCTGGTCAATTCTCTTTATTTGGAGGTGGCGAACCATCAACCACTGAAACTATTTCAGAAAATACTAGAAAAACCTCAGCAACCTATTCTCATTTTTACCAAAGCGTTGCGCCTGGTATGGCAACCAAATTGTTTCTCAAAAATCTAATGAGTCAAACGTCTGTGTGCTTTGACACCGAAACCACAGGCTTAAATCCATTAACCGCAGAATTGGTTGGGATTGCATTTTCTTGGGAAGTCGGTAAAGGGTTTTACATACCTTTTCCAGAAGATAAAACAGAAGCACAAGAACTGATTGAAATACTAAGACCATTTTTTGAAAGCGAAACCATCGAGAAAATTGGTCAGAATTTAAAATACGATATCAAAGTATTAGCCAAATACAATGTTGAGGTAAAAGGCAAATTATTCGATACCATGTTAGCGCATTATTTAATTAATGCAGACATGCGTCACAACATGGATGTTCTTGCTGAAACGTATTTGAACTACACTCCAATTTCTATTACCGAATTGATTGGTAAAAAAGGAAAGAACCAGTTATCTATGCGCGATGTGCCCTTAGAAAAACTCACCGAATACGCCGTTGAAGATGCCGATATCACCTTACAACTAAAAGAACATTTCACTACCGAATTAGGCGAAGCCAATACCCAAAAATTATTCGATGAGATTGAAATTCCGCTTTTGCGTGTGTTAGCGGCTATGGAATTAGAAGGTATCAATCTCGATACAAAATTTTTAGATTCCTTATCCGAAGCACTAAATAATGACATTGCAACGCTTGAACAAGAAATCTATGCCACGGCAGGTGAAGAATTCAATATTGCATCTCCAAAACAGTTAGGTATTGTATTGTTTGAAAAAATGAAACTGGTAGATAAACCAAAGAAAACCAAAACCGGACAGTATAAAACAGGTGAAGATATCTTATCCTATTTAGCAAAAGACCATGAGATTATTCAGAAGATTTTAGACTTTAGAGGCCTTTCAAAATTAAAAAGTACCTACGTAGATGCCTTGCCTTTACAAGTAGAACCGTCTACAGGTCGCGTGCATACCGATTACATGCAAACCGTTGCAGCAACAGGGCGTTTAAGTAGTAACAATCCTAATTTACAGAATATCCCAATTCGTACCGAACGTGGTCGCCAAGTCCGTAAAGCCTTTGTACCAAGAAACGAAGAGTACACCTTACTGGCTGCCGATTATTCGCAAATAGAATTACGAATCATTGCCGCTTTAAGTGAAGAAGAAACCATGATTGAAGCCTTTAAAAACGGCGAAGATATTCATGCCTCAACCGCATCCAAAGTATTTGGTGTGCCACTGGAAGAAGTGACCAGAGAACAACGTAGCAATGCCAAAACCGTGAATTTCGGAATCATCTATGGCGTGTCTGCCTTTGGCTTAAGTAACCAAACCGATTTATCGCGTGGTGAAGCCAAAGAACTCATTGACACCTATTACGAAACCTATCCAAAATTAAAAGCCTACATGAGTAAGCAAGTTGATTTTGCAAGAGATCATGGCTATGTTTCTACCGTTTTGGGTCGTCGTCGGTATTTAAAAGACATCAACTCGCGTAACGCTGTGGTTAGAGGTGCTGCTGAACGAAATGCCGTTAACGCACCCATACAAGGAAGTGCTGCCGATATCATTAAAATCGCCATGATTAATATTTTCAACAAGCTTGAAGCTGGCAATTATAAATCGAAGATGCTCTTACAAGTGCATGATGAATTGGTCTTTGACATCTACAAACCAGAACTCGAAGAACTCACCACATTAATTAAAACCGAAATGGAAAGTGCGTTTAAATTGGATGTACCGCTTGATGTTGAGGTGGATACTGGGCTGAATTGGTTGGAGGCGCATTAGAATTCTTTCAAAAGTTGACCCTAAATTCGCAAATTATAATTACATTTGCTAAAAATAGGTCAACTTGACTTTAAAATAAATACAATGGCAGGTTTCGGACAATTTATTAAGAACGAACGAGAAAAACGAGATTGGACACAAACTGAATTTGGTAATCAAATTGGTATAAATACCAGTGCAATTTGCCGAATTGAAAATGGAACACAGAAGTTCAGTATTTCAAAACTCGAAAGGCTTTCTAAAATCTTGAAAATTGACAATCAGAAAGTTAATGACTTGTTTTTTGCTGACAAATTTGCAAAAGAAGCTTTAAAATACAAATGCTCTGAATCAGTTTTTTCAGTTGCAGAAAACAATGCCACTTATTTCAGAAATACTAACGTAAAACAAGCAAAATTAAATTTTGAAAATGAATAGAAAATTAACCGCAATCGACTTATTCTCTGGATGCGGAGGATTCTCTTATGGATTCCAGCAAGCTGGATTCCACGTTATTTTAGGTGTAGATAATACAGAAATAGCTTTAAAAACATTTGAACAAAACCATAACGATTCTAAAACACTTCTTTTAGACTTGCACGAAGACGACTCAATAGATAAAATTGTAGAATCAAAGGGAGAACATAAAGTAGATGTTATAATCGCTGGACCACCTTGTCAAGGTTTCTCTTTGACTGGAGCAAGGAATGAAAATGACGAAAGAAATACGCTTTTTAATGCTGTATTCAAACTTGCTAAAAGAGTAAATCCAAAAGCTATAATTATTGAAAATGTTCCAGGACTACTCAATCTATACAAAGGAAAAGCAAAAAAAGAGATTATTGAATTGTGCGAAGAAATGGGATATAACTGTAATCCTAAACTTTTATATGCACCAGACTACGGAGTTCCACAGATAAGAAAACGAGTGTTTTTTGTAGCACTAAAAAAAGAATTAGGAGTTTTTGAATTTCCAGAAAAAACTCATAAACCAGAAGAATATATTGGTTGTAAAGATGCAATTGGAGACTTGCCAAATTTAGTCAGCGATTTAGGGAATGAAGAATTATCGTACGACAAAAAAGCTTCTAGTCAATATCAGAAAACAATGCGAAATGGAAACAAAGTTTTAAAAAACCATCTTGGAACACAACATACTGAACACGTTATAAATGTTATTTCACAAGTTCCCGAAGGCGGAAATCATAAAGATTTGCCACCAGGAGTTGGAGATTCTAGAAAATTTAATGAAGCTTGGACTAGATATCACAGTAAAAGACCATCTAAAACTATAGATACAGGTCATAGAAATCACTTTCATTATAAATGGAATAGAGTTCCTAGCGTTAGAGAAAATGCGAGATTACAATCCTTTCCAGACGAGTTTGTTTTTTTAGGTAATAAAACTCAACAATACAGACAAGTTGGAAATGCTGTTCCACCATTACTAGGAAAAGTTCTTGGTACTCACTTAATAAACTATTTGAAAGATGAAAATTAACGTAATTGACTTATTCGCTGGTTGTGGTGGATTAACAGACGGATTTCTTCAAACAGAAAAGTACAATACTTTAGCTGCTGTCGACTGGGAATTTCCAACTGTTCAAACTCTTAAAAAGAGATTGAACATAAAATGGAATTATGATTTAGACCGCAATAATATATTACATTTCGATATTCAAAGAACAGAAGAATTAATCAATGGTTTTGATGATTCAAAATTTGGAAAAAGTGAAGGACTTGATAAAATCGTTGGAGACAAAAATGTAGACCTAATTGTTGGAGGTCCACCTTGTCAAGCATATTCAATGGCTGGAAGAGTTAGAGATGAAAATGGCATGCAAGACGATTATCGTAATTTCTTATTTGAGAGTTATGTAAAAATGGTTAACCACTTTCAACCTAAAGCATTTGTTTTTGAAAATGTAGAAGGGATTCTTTCTGCAAAACCAGGCGGAATATCTATTGTCAAAAGAGTTAGAAAAGCTTTTGAGGAAATCGGTTATGAAATAACTGAAAACTTAAGAGAAAATGCTTTGTTTGACACATCATACTATAATGTTCCTCAAAAAAGAAAAAGAGTCATCATTTTTGGTGTGGAAAAAAGCGAAAATAGTACAAAACAAGTTCGTAGATTTTATTCACTTATGAAGGAAAAGGCAAGTTCAGAACCTATGAATTCTAAAGTTGCTTTCGAAAATTTACCTAAAATATATCCTTCAAAATTAAATCCAAAACATTCGCATTCAGTAAAATTAAATGGTGTGGCTTTACCAAATAACCACGAACCAAGAATGCACAGTGAAAGAGATATAGAAATCTTTAAAATGCTAACAGAAGATATTTTGAGTGGAACTGAAAAATACACTTCGAGTAAAGCTCTAATTCAATTATATAAAGAAAAAACTGGTAAAGATTCTAAATTTCATAAATACCACGTTATACGAGAAGATAAACCAAGCAATACAATTCCTGCTCATTTATATAAAGATGGTTTAAGACATATTCATCCAGACCCAAACCAAGCTCGAACAATTACAGTAAGAGAAGCTGCTAGAATACAAACTTTTGATGATGATTTTGAATTTTTAGGTTCAAGAGGAGATCAATATAAAATGATTGGAAATGCTGTTCCGCCTCAATTTTCAAAAGTAATTGCAGAAACTGTATGCGAAATATTTGAAACTGTTGACAAAACGTTTAGAATGAAAAATGGTCTTTTTGAAGAATTAAACGAACCTAAACTAAAATATGCTACACTATAAAAATCTAAACAAACTGTTCTTTGAATCAGTTCCACAACAAGCAACTGATTTTATTGCATTAAGTGGTTTTTTGGGTCCAGACCCAATCAAAAAATTGGGAGAACTACCTTTTAAGAGTACAATAATTTACGGTCTTCAAAAAGAAAATCGAAAATTTCTATTACACCAACAACTTGTTGGACTTCATAACGAAAACAGAAAAATTTTCTATCCAGATATTGCTTGTCACTCAAAATGTTATTTGTGGCTTAATGGCAATACACCAATCAAAGGGTTAATTGGTTCGGCAAATTTTTCTTCAAATGGCTTATTTAACGACTATCGAGAAACCTTACTAGAAGTTGATGAAAATCAACTTTACGTAATGAAAGGATATATTGAGATAATATTAAATTCAGCACGAGAATGTAATACTGTAGAAATAAAAGAATCTGAAAAAGTTGAGGAAACTTATGACAAAGCTGTTTGTGAAATGATTCTTTATGACCCTAGAACTGGTCAAACTCACAATGGACACGGTTTGAATTGGGGATTTGCAGATGCTAATGTTAGACCAAATGATGCTAACATTCCAATCAGAATGGAGCACATAAGAAAATATCCAAAATTATTTCCTATACTTCAACCTGACCCTGAAAGTAGAAAAGGAACACTTAAGGAAGTAATTGAATTTGTTTGGGATGATGGAGTAATTATGCAAGGTAGATTGGAAGGTTCTCAACCGTTACCTAATAGCGATATAAAATTACCAAAACAAATAGCTTCATTTCCTCATAAAGACGAATTGGGTATTTACATACGTGAAAGATTAAATATTCCATTAGGACAAAGAGTATTGCGTGAGGATTTAGTAAAATATGGTAGAGACACTATCTCTGTATCGATTATCGAGGAAGGAGTTTACTATTTAGATTTTTCTGTTTAATTAAAATTCACCAAAAAATATCGTAATTAAAATTATGAGCAGCTCAAGACCAACAAAATCAATAGAAGAATTAATAACAATGTACGATAATGGAAAACTTCTTCTTCCTGAATTCCAAAGAGATTTCAAATGGCCATTGGAAAAATCAGAAACTTTATTCGACTCTATTTTTAAAGACTTGTTTATTGGTTCTTTAATTCTTTCAAAACCTCAATTTGATTTAGCTTGTAAAAAATTAGACTTACGAGAAAGAGGCTCTAAAAAAAGAAGACCAATTCCTAAAAAGTATACTGAACAAGAATTTGAAGTAGATGATATCTATACAATTTTAGATGGACAACAAAGAGCTACTTCAATATATAGAACTCTTAAAGGTCCAGATGTTGTTAATTTATTGTTTAAAGATATAGACACACTATTATCTGACGAATATTATGACTATGAAAATAAAAAAATAAAAGTAGGGTATGACGAGTATGTTGATGGCTTTGACTCAAGCAAACCTGATGAAAAGACTTTATTTATTAGTTTAAAAGATTTGTACGAAGCTAGAAGCAATAGAGAAGCGCCTTTTCTTGATGAATACATTAATCCAATTCTTGATACTTTTTCTCTAGATAACGAGAAAAAAGAAGTTCTACGTGATTTTGCAATTCAACTTAAATCTGATTTTAATTCTTCCATTCTAAAACAAAAGACATTGATTTCTGTTCAATTGTTAGATATGAGTATTGAGAAATTCTGCTTGTATTTTGAACGTAGTAATTCACAAGGACTTACACTTTCTTTTACAGACATAATTACAGCGAAAGTATATACCGAATTTAATTTAAGAAGTGAAATTGACAAAGCAATAAAAGAACACACTTTCTTCAATGAGAAGCTAGTAGATTCTACTGTTAGATATATCAACTATGTAGCTAATGATGCAGTTACTAAAAAATCTATCTTAAAAGATTTAAACGGTTCAGATTTCAATGATTACTGGAAAGACACCGTGAAGGATTTATCTACTATTCAAGGTTGGTTAATTGAAAATAAATGGTTGTTTGACATTGATAAAATCCCTTATAAAACAATGCTTTTACCTATTTTATCTTTTTATCAAAATTTAAAACATAAAGAGTTTTCTCAAGCAAGTCAGAAACAACTTGACTTACTTAAATTCTGGTTTTACGGTTCTATTTTAGATACGAGATATGGAGGGGCAAGACACGGTTCAACAAATGTCGTAATAAAAGAAGATTGCGATATAATGAAAAATTTGGCACGGAATAAATTTCCAAATAAAACATATTGGCAAAAAATCAGAATTGATTATTCTTTCGATGAATTTAAAAAAATAGACAGTAAATCAAATGCCAAATTTTTAGCATTGAACTACTATATGTGGCATAAAACACCTTTTAAAAACTTAAACAATAATGCGGACGTTAGTTTCAACGAAAAAGTTGATGTTCATCACATCTTCCCTTCAGATTATATAGAAACTAAATTTGGTAAAGATTCTACAGAGTTTGATTTTTCGGATACTATTCTGAATAAAGTGAGAATTAACAAAATAGAAAACATCAAAATTAGTAATAAACCACCAAAAATGTACTTGGGAGAAATAAAAGCTAAAAACCGTAATCTAAAACAATCTTTAAATACGCATTATATTGGGAATGCTGACAAACTAATTAATGGAGGATATGATTTAGATTATTTTAATTTTTTACAAAATAGATTCGATGCAATTGAACCACTTTTATTGGAATTAAAAAGTGCTAGTGAGAAATTAAGTTCTGGCAATTCAGATGACATTTGGATATAACTAAATCATTGACAACCTCATCTAATACTTAAACTTATTCTTTTAATTATTAAAGTGTAATGCATTCATTAAAACTGTTTTAAATATCAATTCTATTTCACACACCTAATGTCTGCTCAAGGAACAATCCATAACGAGGACGTATAGGCAAAAATTAAATATCTAAGACTTTCATAGAGCTTGTATCATTAAAACAGTAAATTTAATACAAATCAAACCAAGGGTTCACCCATAGTAACTTCGGGTCTTAAGCGGGTCATAAGCGGGTTATCCTCGGGTATATACCGACCTATTCTAAGCTAAAAGGCCAAGAACAAATACTATAAAACTTCAATTAGAATAAAGCAAACACCTAAGAACTATCGGCGCTTTTTCTAGTTGTATTTCTTTCCCTCAAATCGCACCTTATGTTCTGGTTTTCGCTGATTAAAAGGCAACAACATCATTAAAACTGTTTTAAATAGCAACCTTATTTCACACCCCTAAGGTCCCCTCAAGGGGACATTTGATTAAGGAAAATAGAATATTCATAGGATATCAGATTGGGTAATGGTAAAATCAATTTTAATTTTTAAAACTTTTGCTTGTTGGTTAGGATTGTCCCCTCGAGGGGACTTTAGGGGTGTTTTCCCAACTTACCCAACCAATTCCCTAACCGTCTCTTCTATAACCAACAACACACTAAACATATTCTTTTTAACCTCCTCATTAGAAAACCTTAAAAAAGTAACATCATAAGCCTCTAGTTCACTTTGCCGTTTGGTATCATATATAAAACGATGCTCATGGCTATCCCCATCAATTTCAATAACCAAACCTATTTCATGGCAATAAAAATCTACAATGTAATTTAGCATTGGTACTTGCCTATGAAACTGAACACCATAAGCACGCTGTTTTATATGTTGCCATAATAAGACTTCAGGTAATGTGCTATTTTTTCTGAGTTGTCTAGCGCGTTCTTTTAACTCTGGGTTGTATGGTATTATTTTGTTTTTCATTGTACTAATTTATCACTCATCTTTTCCACACCCCCTCAAGTCTCCGCAAGCTCAAGGGGACATTTGATAAAGGAAAATATAATATTCTTAGGGTTTATAAATTGGGTATTGGGAAAATAAATTTAATTATTTATGTTTCTCGGTTAGGATTGTCCCCTAAAGGATTATTGAGATGAAAGAATTCTTTCTTCAAAAATACCAAACAAAAAAAAGCCTCAATTATAAAAGAATCAAGGCCATTTAAATAAGATTTACGTATCGCTATTTTTTCAAAAGCTTATCTGTATGGGTCTTACCATCTACTGTTACAACATTCAACATATAAACGCCTGCAGCAAGACTACTAACATCTAATACATCTGCAGAAGTACGTTCCATTAATTGCTGTCCATTCAAATTATAAATAGACAACTGTAAAATCTGTTCGTTCTGAATGCCTGTAATTTTTAATTCATCAGCAACCGGATTTGGATAAATGCGAAACGCTGAAGCATCTGCAAAATCATCAACACCTAAGGTGCCGCTCTCAAAACTAAAATTATCGTAATAAGCATCACCGCCATAATTGTTATGCAACATATTAAAACCTACAATATCAACAGACGTAAAATTGCTACGCGTATGTGCTAATACATCATTTAAGTAATACTTAAGTTCAGTTGCCGTTACTTCAATTTTAATATTTACCCAGGTATTTGGAGTCCATGTCGCATCCTCGATATAAGCAGCTGTATAATTAATATTATCAATCGTATAAATTAACCCTTGATATTCCATAGCAATACCTGCTACAGGAACAAAATTATCATCAGCATCAATACCAAAAAGTGTCATTTCAAAATCTGCTCCATTACTTTCGGTTACCATAACATCGTAAGAGAATGTAAAATCCTCAAATGATTTTGGAGTATCAAAACTTTTTACAGCACCAAAAATTGGTAACCATTGAGGTTCAAAACCAGACTCATAAGAATTTTTAAAAGCATAAGCACCATCTGAAGATTGCTCATTAGAAATAACCTGATTCTGAAGAAAAGCGTCATCGCTATCTTCTGTAACTTCCCAACCATTTTGATTGTTTAGTGTTCCTAAAGTATAAGACTCACTGGTTTCAAAGGAAATTGTTTCCTGACTAAAGACACCTCCTGTAAGTAATAACATGAAGGCAATTGTGTAGTTTTTTATCATTTTTATTTATTGTTTAGAGCAATAAAATTAATATAATCACAACAGAAACACGAAATAATTAACACTTCAAAAAACCCAAACTTAGTAGTTAATTGAGTTTCTGACACCTATCCTTTCTTAGTATTTAAGAACGCTAATATAATTTCACAGTAGTAAAGACTGAGTAATTGATTTTAGGCATATCACCATTTAGGTTCACCCATAGCATCCCCGTATCTCACCCGTATCTTATCCGTATCTAAAGCGGGTTATCCTCGGGTATAAGCGGACATATCCTGAGCTAAAAGACCAAGAACAAAAACTTTTAAAACATTCATTCGATTAAAGCAAACACCCTAGAACTAACGGCGCTTCTTTTTATGGCGTTTCTTCCCTTTAAATCTCACCTTATCTTCGGCTTTACGCTGATTAAAAGGTACAGCATCATTAAACGTATTTTTAGCATCCCCTTTCGGTTTGTTTTTACGCCACTTTTCTGTTTTCTCTGGAAGTAGAACGCTTAATAAATCCTCACGGCCTAATTTGTTTAAGGTCTTTTTAATCCACGCTTTATTTTCATCCTTGTACCAGAAGAAAAAACGGTGTTGTTCGTCCTTTTCCTTTTTAGTAATAGGCGTGTTGACTTTCTTTAAAGTGTAAGGATGGTAACCACTATAATAAATAACCGTAGCAACCGTCATTGGTGTTGGTGTAAAACCTTGTACTTGCTCTAACTGGAAACCCATATCTTTAGTTTCAGCAGCTAGATTAGCCATATCTTCCACTTCACAAGCCGGATGATTCGATATAAAATAAGGGATCAATTGAAGCTTTAAACCCTTCTTAATATTAATCTTATCAAAACGTTCCTTAAACTTATGGAAGTATTTAAACGACGGTTTACGCATCAATTTCAATACAGGATCACTTGTATGCTCTGGTGCTACTTTCAATCGGCCAGAGACGTGCTTCGTCATGACCTCTTCCGTGTAATCATCTAACTCTTTAGGATCGGCATTTTTATTAAATTCTGGCACCAACATATCATGTCTAATCCCCGAACCGATAAATGATTTCTTTACTTTTGGATGCTTATCTACCGCTTGGTATAATTCCGTTAACGGTTTGTGAGAGGTATCTAAATTACTACAAATCACTGGCGAAATACAACTCGGCGCCACACACTTGTCGCAAATAGATTGCACTTTCCCTTTCATCTGATACATATTGGCACTTGGTCCACCAATATCAGACAAATACCCTTTAAAATCAGGCATATTAGCCACTGTATCTACTTCTTTTAAAATAGACTCTTGACTACGAGACGCAATAAATTTCCCTTGGTGTGCCGAAATGGTACAAAAGCTACACCCACCAAAACACCCACGGTGAATATTGATGGAAAACTTAATCATTTCAAACGCAGGGATCGGTCCTCGTTTATTATATTTAGGATGTGGTAATCGGGTATAAGGATAATCGAAAGACGCATCAATTTCGGCTTCCGTCATGGTTGGATACGGCGGATTAATCATCAAGGTCTTATCCCCTATTTTCTGAAAAATTCGTCTTGCAGCCAACTTATTAGATTCCTGCTCAATCACCTTAAAATTAGAAGCGTATTTCTTCTTGTCTTTTAAACAAACTTCATGCGAAGAGATTTCAATATCTTCCCAATTACTATTCTTCGGTATTTTTTCATCTTCTTTTAAAAGCACTGCCGTTTGTAAAACCGTATTTATGCTATTAAAAGGCACGCCTCTTTCTAGTAAACGTACCACTTCACGCAAAGGTTGCTCACCCATGCCGTACACCAACATGTCTGCTTTAGACGTTTCTAAAATAGAAGGCATTAGCTTATCACTCCAAAAATCGTAATGTGTAACACGACGTAATGATGCTTCAATACCACCAATTAAAACCGGTGTATCTGGCCATTTTTCTTTTAAAATATTAGTATAAACGCTTGTTGCATAATCGGGTCTAAACCCAATATCTCCATTAGGCGTATATGCATCCTTATCTCTACGTTTTTTATTTGCGTTATAATTGCTAATCATAGGATCCATACAGCCACCTGTAACACCAAAAAACAGTTTTGGTTTCCCCATTTTCACAAAATCCTGAAGATTATCTTTCACATTAGGTTGCGGCACAATAGCGACGCGTAACCCAAAACTCTCTAACATACGTCCTATAACCGCAGGACCAAATGTTGGATGATCTACATAAGCATCTCCGCTAAACAGAATAACATCGAGTGCTTCCCATCCGCGAATTTTCACCTCTTTGTTTGTGGTAGGTAACCAATCTGAAAGTTGTAATTCGTTCTTCACGTTGCAAAAGTAGTTAAAATATTGCCGCTTAGGCAGTACAAAAAGTTAAGGTATTTTATTTGGGCGTTACCCAGCGGTCGTGCTCTCGGCAGTCGCTTTTTTGTATTGCATAAGTGCAACAATACAAAAAGAGCTTCAACAAATGCCTCCATCACTAACGCGGGCGCATCTGCTAAGACCTATGTTTTAGTCTAAAATTCTGTTGAATTTATAAGTTAAGCGCTTTTATACTTTCAATTTTATTACGCTCTAAATAGGCGTCAATTGTTTCAAAATGCTCAATAACACGTTTTTCTTTAAACTCAAAGACTTTTTTAGATAAGCCTTGTAGAAAATCACGATCGTGAGAAACTAAAATTAAAGTCCCATCAAAATTCTGAAGTGCTTCCTTTAAAACATCTTTAGATTTTAAATCTAAGTGATTTGTAGGCTCATCGAGAATTAATAAGTTCACAGGTTCTAATAATAACTTCACCATAGCTAATCTGGTTTTTTCACCACCAGAAAGTACACTTACTTTTTTATCAATATCATCGCCCTTAAACATAAAACCACCCAAGATACTTTTAATCTGAGTTCTTACATCGCCTTTAGCTACATCATCAACCGTCTGAAAAATAGTTAAATCTTCATCTAACAAAGCCGCTTGGTTCTGCGCAAAATAGCCAACTTTCACATTATGACCTAAACTACAAGTTCCATCTACATCAATCTCTCCTAGGATAGCTTTAATCATCGTCGACTTTCCTTCACCATTTCGACCTACAAAACAGACTTTCTCACCTCTAGCGATAGACATATTAGCATCATTAAACACTATATGATTATCATAAGATTTAGAAACCTCTTTAACCGTTACCGGGTAATCACCAGAACGCTGCGTTGCTGGGAAACGTAATTTTAATGCCGACGTATCTACATCATCAATCTCAATAATCTGTAATTTTTCAAGCATACGCTCACGAGACGTCACTTGGTTGGTTTTAGAATACGTGCCTTTAAAACGCTCAATAAACTGCATGTTATCAGCAATAAATTTTTGCTGTTCTTGGTACGCTTTTACTTGATGTATGCGTCTGTCTTCTCGTAATTGAAGGTAATGTGTATAGTTTGCTTTATAATCATAAATACGCCCCATCGTCACTTCAATAGTCCGATTGGTAATGTTATCTACAAACGCTCTATCGTGAGAAATAACCACAACGGCATCAGCTTTATTCAGTAAAAAATCCTCTAACCAAATCACCGATTCTATATCAATATGATTGGTAGGCTCATCTAATAAAATTAAATCTGGTTTTTGCAATAAAATCTTAGCCAGTTCAATTCGCATACGGAAACCACCAGAAAACTCACTGGTAAGTCTTGTAAAATCTTCCTGTTTAAATCCTAAACCTTTTAAGGCTTTTTCTACTTCAGCATCATAATTTACATCTTCTAAAGCGTAATACTTCTCCCCTAAATCAGACACACGCTCAATAATTTTCATGTACTCCTCAGACTCGTAATCGGTTCTAGTTTCCAATTGCTTGTTAAGACCTTCCATTTCGTCACGCATTTCATACACATGCTTAAATGCTTTAGAAGCTTCATCAAAAACCGTAGTATCATCTTCCGTTAATAAATGCTGTGGCAAATAAGCAATAACAGCATCTTTAGGACATCTCACATTACCACGCGTAGCACTTTGCACACCAGCAATAATTTTCATCATGGTAGACTTACCCGCTCCATTTTTACCCATTAAGGCAATCTTATCATTGGCATTAATAGTAAACGACACATCACTAAAAAGCGTGTGTCCACTAAATTCTACCGCTAAATTATCTACTGAAATCATGTTCTGAATTTTGAATTTGCAAAACTACTAAATGGTTTGTCATTATTTTTAAATGTGCACAAAATTATATCACGTTTTATTTCAGTCAATTCTAATGGTGTTTCAGTCAACCTATATTTACAATATCATTTAATTTTATGACCAATTTATCAATAACATTAAATTATAATAATTATGATTATCACTAAAGTATTAGGATTAACAAGCGCAATCACCAGAAGTAAAAAAGCCAAAATAGCTATTTTGGGTTTAGAAATGGCTGTGTTAGGTTATGCGCTTTACCAACAAAGTCAAGAAAAGAAAAATAAGCGACTTAAATCTTAGCGGTATAAGATTTTGAAGTAATTTTGCAGTCGTATTTTTAAGATTATGAGTATTATTTCAAAAGACATATCAAAAGCTGTCGCATTATTAAATGCAGAAGACATTGTAGCAATACCAACAGAAACTGTTTATGGTTTAGCTGGAAACATTTACAGTGAGAAAGCTATAACGTCTATTTTTGAAACCAAAAAGCGTCCATTTTTTAATCCGCTTATTGTTCATATTCCTTCTATAGACCAGCTCCCAAATATTGTTGCTTACATCCCAGAAAAAGCACAACTACTAGCAGAAGCGTTTTGGCCTGGCCCCATCACTTTGGTTTTAAAGAAACTAGATACGATTCCCGATTTAATTACAGGTGGTAAAGATACTGTCGCCGTACGCGTACCAAATCACCCCACGATATTAAAATTATTAAATCAATTAGATTTTCCTTTAGCGGCACCATCTGCCAACCCGTTTAGTAGTATTAGTCCAACCACAGCGGAACATGTGGAAACCTATTTTATCGATAGTATTAAAATGGTTTTAGATGGCGGACACTGTACAAGCGGTATTGAATCTACGATTATAGGTTTTGAAAATGATGAACCAATTATATATAGATTGGGCTCTACCGCACTAGAAGATATTGAAGCGGTCGCTGGAAAAGTTAAAATTAAAAACACAAAAGAAGTGAGTCCGGATGCTCCTGGCATGCTAGCACGCCATTATGCACCAAAGACCCAAACAATTTTAACAGACGATATCATAAATGTTATAAAACGTCAAGGCAATAAACGTATAGGAGTCATTGTATTTAATACTAAACTTAAAAATCCAAATATAATTTCTCAAATTATATTATCGGAAACTAGAAATATGGCAGAAGCTGCATCAAAACTTTACGATGCCTTACACCAATTAGACAAACAACATCTTGATGTAATTATCGCGGAACAATTTCCAGATTATGGCTTAGGAAAATCTATAAATGATCGGTTAACTCGAGCCACAAAAAGCTAAAGTCAGACGTGCATTTCTAAAGCATCTGATTTTCAATACAAAAATATCTCCATCAAGGTTTGGTAAATCAATAGTTTATCGTAAATTTGCAAACTCTTTTTTAAAGAGGAATGTTTAATCTATTGTGTCATTTAAGGCACAATTATAAATCAAATTAGTGTGGATACATTAAGCTACAAAACAGTTTCAGCTAACAAAGCTACCGTTAATAAGGAGTGGGTTTTAGTTGACGCTGAAGGACAAACTTTAGGTCGCTTAGCTTCGAGAGTAGCAATACTTTTAAGAGGTAAGCACAAACCTAATTTTACGCCACACGTTGATTGCGGTGACAACGTAGTTGTTGTTAATGCAGAAAAAATCAACTTAACTGGTAACAAATGGACGGAAAAAAGTTACATCCGTCACACAGGTTATCCAGGTGGACAAAGAAGTCTGACGGCTACTGAAATGTTTGAGAAAGACCCAACCAGATTAGTAGAAAAGTCAGTGAAAGGAATGTTGCCTAAAAACAAATTAGGAGCAGCCCTTTTTAGAAATTTAACTGTTGTTTCAGGAACTGAGCACGCTCATGCAGCTCAAAAACCTAAAACAATGACATTAAAAGAAATTAACTAAATGGAAGTAATTCACAAAATTGGCCGTAGAAAGACGGCTGTTGCTCGTGTGTACGTTGCCGAAGGTAGTGGCAAAATCACAGTGAACAAAAAAGACATGGCGGATTATTTTACTACTGCAACATTGCAGTATAAAGTAAACCAACCTTTAGCCCTGACTAACAATGATGGCAACTTTGATATTACTGTTAACGTATATGGAGGTGGTATCACCGGCCAGGCAGAAGCAATACGTTTAGGCCTTTCTCGCGTTATGTGCGAGTTAGATCCTGAAAACAGATTAGTATTAAAGCCAGAAGGTCTATTAACGAGAGATCCAAGAATGGTAGAAAGAAAGAAATTCGGACAAAAGAAAGCTCGAAAGAAATTCCAATTCTCGAAACGTTAATATCCAACAATTTTTTATTCAGAATCTGCTTCGGCAGATTCTGGATTATTATTTTTTATTGAAATTAAAAGATCTCAAAATAAATTTGAGATAAAGTTTAGCATCTAAATGAAGCCAACAGCTTATAGCTACTAGCTAATAGCCTAACGGAACATTGCTAATTTAACAGAACGTAAACTATTACAAAATGGAAAAAGTAGAAGTAAAAGAATTACTTGAAGCAGGTGTACACTTCGGTCACCTTACACGTAAGTGGAACCCAAACATGGCTCCTTACATCTATATGGAGCGTAACGGTATCCATATTATCAACCTTTACAAAACAGCAGCAAAAATTGAAGAAACTTCTGAAGCATTAGCTAAAATAGCAGCATCAGGAAAGAAAATCTTATTCGTTGCTACAAAGAAACAAGCTAAAGACATCGTAGCTGAAAAAGCTGGTGCGGTTAACCAACCTTATATTACTGAGCGTTGGCCTGGTGGAATGTTAACTAACTTTGTTACGATCAGAAAAGCCGTTAAGAAAATGGCCTCTATTGATAGAATGAAGAAAGATGGTACATTCAACTCTTTATCTAAAAAAGAGCGTTTACAAGTAGATCGTTTACGTGCTAAATTAGAAAAGAATTTAGGTTCTATTTCTGATATGACACGTTTGCCAGGTGCTTTATTTGTTGTAGATATTATGCGTGAGCATATTGCAATTAAAGAAGCTCAAAAATTGAATATTCCAATTTTTGCAATGGTAGATACTAACTCTGATCCACGTGAAGTAGATTATTTAATCCCTTCAAATGATGATGCTTCTAAATCTATAGACAAAATCTTATCTATCGTAACTTCTGCAATCGCCGACGGTTTAAACGAAAGAAAAGCTGAACGTTCAGATAAAGAAGGTAAAGCTCAAAAAGGAGAAGCAAAAGCTAAGCCTGCTGCAAAAGCAGAAAAAGCAGCTGTATCTGAAGAAGAAGAATAAATAACATTTATACAATACTAAAAGTCATTTGGTTCTTTTCTTTTTGAAAATTAATTAAATGACTTTTTAAATTTAAAAACTATGGAAAATACTGTAAAAATTACAGCAGCAGAAGTAAACAAGCTAAGACAAGCAACTGGTGCTGGGATGATGGATTGTAAAAAAGCTTTAGTTGAAGCTGGTGGTGATTTTGATAAAGCCATTGAAGTATTACGTAAAAAAGGACAAAAAGTTGCAGAAAAAAGAGCTGATAGAGATTCTTCTGAAGGTGCTGCAATCGCAAAAATTAATGCAGATAACACTTCTGGTGTTGCTATTGTATTAGGTTGTGAAACTGATTTTGTTGGTAAAAACGAAAACTTCGTAGCATTAGCTAATGACTTAGCTGATATCGCATTAAACCATGACACAAAAGAAGCATTTTTAGCTGCTGATTTTGGTGGTATGACTGTTGCAGAAAAATTAGTAGAACAAACTGGAGTTATCGGTGAGAAATTAGACATCACTGCTTTCGAAAAATTAGATGCTCCTTATGTTGGACAATACGTACACATCAACAAAATTGCTGCCTTAGTAGGTTTATCTACTAAAGTTGATAATGTTGAAACTTTAGTTAAAGATGTTGCAATGCAAGTTGCTTCTATGGGAGCGTCATCATTATCTTATAAAGATTTTGACCCTGCTTTTATTGCTTCTGAAACTGAAGCACGTATTGCTGTTATAGAAAAAGATAATATTGAATTAGGTCGTTTAGGTAAAACTTTAAAGAATGTACCTAGCTATATCTCTATGGCACAATTAACTCCTGAAGTTATTGCTGAAGCTGAAGAAGCTGCAAAAGCAGAATTAAAAGCTGAAGGTAAGCCAGAACAAATCTGGGATAGAATTTTACCAGGTAAAATGGAGCGTTTTATTTCTGATAACACCACTTTAGATCAAGAACAATGTTTATTAGATCAGAGATTTATCAAAGATGAAAAGCAAACTGTGGCTGATTACGTTGCAACTTATGGTGACGTTACTGTTACAGGTTTTAAACGTGCGACAGTAGGTTAATAAAGCGGCTTTTATAGCAAGTCTTAAATAATTAAAAACCACTATTCCTTACCGAATAGTGGTTTTTTGATTTCTAAACTTAGTGTTTACTAATGTTTTACAGTGACGCACCCTATTTTAATAAAATATGTTTTTGCCTTTTTTTTCACTTTTACAGATGCTAATAATTACGTAGCTTTGCTCAACTTTTAAATCATCTATTGAAATGAGCCATGATGACACTAATTTTAATTTAGATGTTACTTGGCATATTTGCTACAGACTAAAAATTGCAACAGAAACTATCTAATGAAATATAAAAGAATATTACTAAAATTATCTGGAGAAGCCTTAATGGGAAATCGTCAATATGGTATAGATCCAGAACGACTTTCAGAATATGCTAAAGATATTAAAGAAATAACTGAATTAGGTGTAGAAGTAGCTATAGTTATAGGTGGTGGAAACATTTTTAGAGGTGTTGCAGGCGCTATGCAAGGTATGGATCGTGTTCAAGGGGATCATATGGGAATGCTAGCAACAGTGATAAATGGTTTAGCATTACAAAACGCACTAGAAGATACAGGTATTAAAACCCGTTTACAAACAGCTATTAAAATTAATGAAGTCGCTGAACCGTTTATAAGACGAAAAGCTATGAGTCACCTTAACAAGGGTCGCGTTGTAATTTTTGGTGGAGGCACTGGAAATCCATATTTCACTACAGATTCTGCAGCCGTATTACGTGCTATAGAAATAGAGGCTGATGTGATTTTAAAAGGAACTCGTGTTGATGGTATTTATTCAGCCGATCCAGAAAAAGACAGTACAGCTGTGAAATTCGACCAAATATCTTTTAAAGATGTTTTACTTAAAGGTTTAAAAGTTATGGACACAACGGCATTCACACTTAGTCAAGAAAATGAACTGCCAATTATAGTTTTTGATATGAACAAAAAAGGAAACTTATTAAAAGTAGTTTCTGGAGAAAATATAGGAACTGAGGTAAACGTTTAACCTTTGGCTTAAACTTTGATACCTCTCATTTAAAACGTTAATACTATGAACGAAGACATTAAATTTATAATAGACTCAACTAAGGAATCTATGGATGCTGCTATAAAGCATTTAGAAAAGCAGTTTGTAAATATTAGAGCTGGTAAGGCTAGTCCTGCAATGTTAGGTAGCGTTATGGTTGATTATTATGGATCGCAAACCCCATTGAGTCAAGTAGCCAATGTGAATACCCCAGATGGTAGAACAATTACTGTTCAACCTTGGGAAAAATCAATGCTTCAAGAAATAGAACGCAGTATTATGATTGCCAATCTTGGTTTTAATCCAATGAACAATGGTGATACTATCATAATTAATGTTCCACCATTAACAGAAGAGCGCAGACGTGATTTAGCTAAGCAAGCAAAATCTGAAGCTGAAGATGCTAAAATTGGTATTAGAAGTGCTCGTAAAGAAGCTAATCATGATATTAAAGATTCAGAAGTATCTGAAGATTTACAAAAAAATGCTGAGTTCGATATTCAAAAACTAACTGACATTTATGTTAAGAAAATAGACGATACCTTAGAAGTTAAGGAAAAAGAGATTATGACTGTATAATCTTAACGTTCAAAATATAGAGCATCCCAACACGTTTGGGATGCTTTTTTTAAAATCACAATTGAAACATACTCAATGCGAAAGCACCTGTTTGTCGTTTTACTTTTAACGCTTGCATCTTTTTGTTATGCGCAGCAGCCAATTACAACCAAAGAAGACGTTGCAAAAACGGTACAAGACTCCATAAAAAAAACTGAATTCTTACAACATATTGGCAACGGATTTCTTCCTTTCAATTATTTCAATTTAGATTTAAAATACCTTGTTAAATTTAATCAGTACGAAGGTTTAAGAAGCGGATTAGGCGGAGTTACTAACGATCGCTTTTCTGAGCGTTACCGCATTGATGGCTATATGGTCTATGGTTTTAAGGACAAAGAACTGAAATACAAAGTTGGCGGTGGATTTAGAATTAATGAGGACACAGACACATGGATACACGTTGCCTATATCAATGATTTACAAGAAACCGGAAGTTCAAAATTTTTAACTGATAAGCGTTTCTTTACCTTTTTTGAACCCCGATTATTAAACATTGATCTCTTTCATAAACACATTACAAAATCAGTTTCAATACAGCATAAAATTTCTAATCATTTACTTTCAGAAACGCAATTAGCGACTTCTAAAATAGAGCCCACTTATTTTTACAATTTTCTAATAAATGACAATGTCTATTCTACTTATGATTTAAGTACGGTGAAGGCTAGCTTGCAATGGAGTCCATTTAGCACCTATACTATTGCAAATGATAAATTAGAGGAGACTAAAGATGGTTTTCCAAAGTTCACACTTCAATATACAAAAGCCTTCGAATCTATTTTGGGCAGTGATTTAAAATTTTCTAAACTCGATTTTAGAACCGTACATCAATTTCAACATAAGAATGATGCCCTTACAAGTATCACTCTTGTGGCAGGTATTGCGCAAGGAGATATTCCAATAACACATTTGTATCATGCCTATCCAAATAATATTACAAAAGAAACTATATTACAGCGTTTCTCTGTTGCAGGTTTAAATAGTTTTGAAACTATGTATTTCAATGAATTTTTTAGCGATAGATTTTCAACATTACAACTAAAGCACGCTTTTAGTCCTTTTAAAATTTCCGATCGTTTTAAGCCACAATTGGTTTTAATATCTCGCTATGCTGTCGGAAATATGAGTAATACGAACAGACACCAAGGCTTGCAATTCAACACACTTGACAAACTCTACTCAGAATCTGGTTTTGAAATCAATAAATTAGTCTTTGGTTTTGGACTCAGCTTTGCCTACAGATATGGAGGTTACCACTTGCCTAATTTTGAAGATAACATTGCCTTTAAGTTTACCTTTAATATTTCACTTTAGTATAAATTATATTACTGTTAATTAACCTACAAATCCTTAGGTTTTTTCTACCTTTGCCGCTCATTTCTCTCGCTAGACGAGATTTATGTGTAGTGATGATTTCATCAAAACAATAATGTTTATTTCAATCAATATCTTATGAGCTTGCTCTAAGGCAGTTTTACTAAAGCATGTTTAAACTTTTTACCACAGGATTTTGGGAAGCTATTGCAAGACTTATTCTTCGTAATAAAATCTTTATACTTATTGCTATTATCTTAGCAACTATATTTTTTAGCTCTCAATGGAAACACATGCGTTTTTCATCTACAGAAGCAAATTTATTACCTGATGATCACGAAGTCAATCTTGTTTACAACGAATTTTTAGAAATTTTTGGAGAAGAAGGCAACCTTGTTGTACTCGGAGTTAAAGATTCTACATTATTTTCTGTGAGCCAGCTTAATGCCTGGAATTCACTTGCCGATTCTTTTAAAGGTTATGATGAAGTAGACGCTGTTCTATCTATAAAAGACCTTAAGAAACTGGTTAAAAACACTGAAAAAGTACAGTTTGAACTAGAGCCTTTTATAAAGGATTCTATAAGTAGTATCGAAGAGGTTAACCAACTTCAAGATGAACTCTTTAAACAATATCCTTTTTACGATAACTTTCTATTTAATGCAGAGACCAAAACCATTAGAACGGCACTCTACTTAAAGAAGGACATTATTAATACTCCTGCTAGGAAAGCATTTATTTTAAATAATCTTCAAGAAAAGGTCGATGCCTTTGAAGCTAAAACCGGACTAGACGTTAGGGTTTCTGGAATGCCATATATACGAACTTTAAGTTCACAGAGCATTATAGATGAAATTCCAATTTTTATTGGAGGAGCACTATTTGTAACCTCATTAATTTTCTTTCTGTTCTTTAGATCCTTTAGAGCGACTTTTATTTCATTAATTGTAGTTTGCATTGGGGTGATGTGGACCTTTGGAATCTTAGGTATACTAGGTTATGAAATTACAGTACTAACGGCTTTAATTCCTCCTTTAATCATCGTTATCGGAATCCCTAATTGTATTTTCTTAATCAATAAATTTCAACATGAAGTAAAATCTCATGGAAACAAGGTCAAATCTTTACAGCGTGTAATTACTAAAGTTGGTAACGCTACATTAATGACTAATGTCACAACGGCTTCTGGTTTCGCTACATTCATACTTACAGAAAGTACTTTACTCAAAGAATTTGGTATTGTGGCGTCGTTGAGTATTCTTGCAATTTTCACCCTGTGTCTGCTCATTATTCCTATAATGTACACATTCTTGCCTTATCCTAAAGAACGCCATTTAGAACACTTAAATAAGCGTTGGATTGGTGCCTTTGTGAATTGGATGGAGTCCATGGTAAAGAATAAGAAGATTACAATATACATTACAACCCTTGTTTTAATTGTCGTCAGTATTATAGGTATTCACCAAATTAAGATTTCTGGGAGTCTCATTGAAGATATGCCTCAAAATACAGAGTTCTTTAAAGATATTCGATTCTTTGAATCTGAATTTAATGGTATAATGCCGTTGGAAATAATGATAGATACCAAGCGTAAAAAAGGTGTTATGAAATTAGCAACTTTAAAACGTATGGATGAGCTTGAAGAATTAATTGCTGATATTCCAGAATTATCTCGACCTATTTCAGTGGTAAGTTTAGTAAAGTATAGTAAACAAGCCTATTACAATGGTAATCCTAAATATTACCAATTACCAACAAGTCAGGAAAATAGTTTCATCCTATCTTACGCTAAAAACTCAACCTCTAATGTTGATATGCTTAGTAATTTTGTAGATAGCACAGGTCAATATGCTCGTATTACTACATTTATGAAAGATATTGGCACCGATAAAATGGAACGCATTCAAGAAGATCTTCAAGCAGAAATAGACAAGCTGTTTCCTAAAGAACGTTATAATGTAATTATTACTGGTAAAGCTTTGGTGTTCCAAAAAGGAACCAAATACTTGGTTAAAAACTTAGCCATTTCATTAACACTTGCCATTGTACTTATTGCGTTATTTATGGCCTATTTGTTCCGTTCTTTTAAAATGATAATTGTATCCTTAATTCCTAATCTCCTGCCACTTTTAGTGACCGCAGGGATCATGGGTTACATTGGCGTCCCTATAAAACCTTCGACTATTTTAGTATTTAGTATTGCTTTTGGTATTTCCGTAGATGATACCATTCACTTTTTAGCTAAATACAGACAAGAATTACAAGCTAATAATTGGAAAATTAAAAAATCAGTATACGCGGCATTAAGAGAAACAGGAGTTAGTATGATTTATACTTCGATTGTATTATTCTTTGGATTCTCTGTATTTACAATTTCTAGCTTTGGTGGCACCGTAGCTTTAGGAGCTTTAGTTTCTATAACGTTACTCTTTGCCATGCTATCTAACTTGCTCTTATTACCATCGTTATTACTATCTTTAGAACGTAATATTGCCAATAAAGAAGTCCTAAGAAAACCTTCCATCAATATTATTGCTTCGGAAGATGATAACGAAGACAAGAAATTACATTAAGCATATCACTATATTTTAGCATTAAAAAATTAATAAAAAAATGACTTCAAAAACTGTAGCACAATTATTATCACAAGATGTCACCTTACAAGATGTTACCATCAAAGGGTGGGTAAGAACGTTTAGAGCCAATCGATTTATAGCTTTAAATGACGGTTCTACTATAAATAATATTCAATGTGTTGTTGATTTTGAAAATTTTGACGAAGCCCTTTTAAAGCGTGTCACTACCGGAGCTGCGATTCATATCACAGGAGAATTAATAGAAAGTCAAGGTAAAGGTCAATCGGTTGAGATCGTTGTAAAAACGTTAGAGATTCTAGGTGATTCTGACCCAGAGACCTACCCTATTCAACCTAAAAAGCACTCGTTTGAATTTTTAAGAGAAAACGCTCATTTACGCACAAGAACAAATACATTTAGTGCTGTAATGCGTTTACGTTCTTCGTTATCATTTGCTGTTCATAAGTACTTTAACGAAAATGGCTTTAACTATATGCACACACCAATTATTACGGGAAGTGATGCTGAAGGTGCAGGTGAAATGTTTAAAGTCACCAACTTAGATTCAAAAACACCACCGTTAAATGACGATGGTTCTGTAAATTATAAAGAAGATTTCTTCGGAAAAGAAACAAATTTAACGGTTTCTGGCCAGCTTGAAGCTGAAACTTATGCGATGTCTTTAGGTAAAGTTTACACGTTTGGACCAACATTTAGAGCAGAAAACTCTAATACAACGCGTCACTTAGCAGAATTCTGGATGATTGAGCCAGAAGTTGCTTTTATGGATTTAGCAGGAAACATGGATTTAGCTGAAGATTTTATGAAATCTGTTTTAAACTATGTCCTTGAAAACAATAAAGAAGATTTAGAGTTTTTAGATAAGCGTTTACTTGATGAAGAAAAAGTAAAACCACAAGCTGAACGTAGTGATATGAGCTTAATTGAAAAAATTAAGTTTGTTGTAGACAATAACTTTAAACGTGTTAGTTATACTGAAGCTATCGATATTCTAAAAAACTCGAAACCCAACAAAAAGAAAAAATTCAATTACATTATTGAAGAATGGGGAGCAGATCTACAATCTGAACACGAACGTTT
This sequence comes from Winogradskyella costae, assembly GCF_013403865.1. Lineage (GTDB taxonomy): Bacteria > Bacteroidota > Bacteroidia > Flavobacteriales > Flavobacteriaceae > Winogradskyella > Winogradskyella costae. The sequence goes on along the minus strand of NZ_JABFDK010000001.1, from coordinate 1,602,018 downwards.
TTTAGTAGAAAAGCACTTTAAATGTCCTGTAATATTATTTGATTATCCTGCCAACATTAAAGCATTTTATATGCGTTTAAATGAAGATGGAAAAACAGTAAGAGCCATGGATATTTTATTTCCAGGCATTGGTGAAATGGTCGGAGGATCTCAACGAGAAGAACGTTTAGACGTTTTAAAAGAAAAGATGAAAGCTTTAGATATTTCTGAAGAAGAACTATGGTGGTATTTAGATTTACGTAAATACGGAACTGCTGTTCACTCTGGTTTTGGACTTGGTTTTGAGCGCTTAGTTATGTTCGCTACAGGTATGGGAAATATTAGAGATGTCATTCCTTATCCTAGAACACCTCAAAATGCAGAGTTTTAATCACTATATTTAAACCTGTTAGGTTTTAAAAAATCTAATAGGTTTTTTTATTATTTATCTAACCACTTAGAATTTATGTCTTTAAAGCAGTTTTTACAGTTTAAACTCTCTCAAAAGTTATCTCCACAGCAGATTCAACTTATGAAGTTGATTCAGTTGCCTACTCAAGCCTTTGAGCAACGATTAAAACAAGAGTTAGAAGAAAACCCTGCCTTAGACACCGGGAAAGAATCCGAAACGTCTGACGACAATTTAGATGAATTTGATAATTCAGAAGATAATTTTGATGACAATGAAACGATTGAAGCTGATGATATAAATATAGACGAATATTTAAGTGACGATGAAATTCCTGAATACCGTACACAAGCTAATAATTATAGTGCTGATGATGAAGACAAAACGATGCCTTATGCTGCTGGCACTTCATTTACACAACATTTAATCAACCAGTTAAACACCTTTAGACTAACCGAACAAGAAGAAGAAATTGCATACTTCCTTGTTGGTAGTGTTGATGAAAGTGGTTATATACGGCGCTCATTAGCTGATATTACAGATGATTTAGCGTTTACACAAAATGTGTATACGACAGAAGACGAAGTTGAAAAGGTCCTGAATATTGTGCATCAACTAGACCCTGCAGGTGTTGGAGCTCGTAATCTCCAAGAGTGTTTAAGCATTCAATTACATAGAAAAGAACAGCATCCAGATGTCGAATTGGCAACCACTATTATAGATAAAGGCTTTGAACAATTTACAAAAAAGCATTATAAAAAATTAATGCAAAAATTTAACATTGATGAGGAACAACTCAAAGATGCTATTGAAGAAGTTGAAAGACTAAACCCTAAGCCAGGCGGATCTTATGCTGGTAATAATAAGATTGTAGAACATATTGTACCCGATTTTGCCATAAAGATTGTTGATGGCGAATTAGAATTGACCTTAAATGGTAGAAATGCACCAGAATTACATGTTTCGCGCGAATATAATAACATGCTTAAAGGTTATAAGGAGACTAAAGAAAAGTCTAAATCTCAAAAGGATGCGGTAATGTTTATTAAGCAAAAACTAGATGCTGCTAAATGGTTTATAGAAGCGGTAAGACAGCGTCAGCAAACTTTATTTGTTACTATGAGTTCCATTATGCATTACCAAAAAGAATACTTCTTATCTGGTGATGAGCGCAATTTGCGTCCTATGATATTAAAAGATATTGCGGACGAAATTGAAATGGATGTTTCGACCATATCCCGTGTTGCCAATAGTAAATATGTAGACACTCCCTATGGTACAAAATTAATTAAGGAATTCTTTTCAGAATCTATGACTAATGATCAAGGCGAAGAAGTTTCAACTCGAGAAATTAAAAAGATCCTAGAGACTGTTATAGAAGAAGAAAGCAAAAAGAAACCTTTAACCGATGAAGCCCTTTCTAAAATTTTAAAAGAAAAAGGTTATCCTATCGCAAGACGTACTGTAGCGAAATATAGAGAGCAATTAGATATCCCCGTGGCTCGCTTACGAAAAGAACTCTAAGCTTTTAATTAGTACAGCTCTCACAATAACTTTGGCGCAAATAATTGTTTGCCAATAGCTGAAACGTTACTCCCCCATCTTCAACAGCATTAAATATATTGCAATATCTGTTGTTATTAAGGTTTATGGCATTTAGCATAATTGCTCTATAATCACCTGTCTTAGTGAGCTCGTTATTTGTAAGTGTTAGGTTTAAATAGTAAAACAGTAAATCCTCATCAACATCTATTGAACGTGCCTTTTCTGTTAATAATTCAGCCGCTTTATCTGTATTTGCATAATACACTAAATACTGTGCTAAACTAAAATAATCAAAATCTGAAAGGGATACTTTCCTATAAGCATTTACGATGTAATTTACCGACTTATCTTTGTTTTTGTAATCACGTTCACGCATGTACTTTTCACTCTTAATAATGTGATAATTTATCATCATTCTATCGATAAGCTGCTGGTCAATACCAAAACTTTTTAGAGCGTAAATTTCTGATTTAAACGAATTATCATTTACAGGCTCAATATTATGACGCCAGATTAAAAATTTTAAGGCGACTAAATTGTAACGAACTCGTGGATTTTTAGTCTCTAATTTTTTAAGAGTTTCAAGTTCATTCCTTACGTTGATAATTTCTCTTTGATCTAATTGGTATTTAATAGCACTTCTATTATTTAGAAAATTAATATACTTTAACTGTGAAGGGATTTTTAAACGTGTCAAAATATCTGGTGATATCTCATTATGCTTTAGTTTTTCAAAAATTGAATTCTGTATTTGCGCTGCTTCATCTAAATTATTATCCTTTATAGACGAATTAAAGAGGTCTACGAGTTCTGTTTCAGATTTTACTTTATAGATGTCTTTTCGTTCTAATTCTAATGTAATAACTGCTTTTCTATGATTTTTTAAGTAAGGTTCCATCTCTTGAGAAAAAGAACCTACAAGCTTAGATTTTAACTCACTTTTACTTAAGGCTTTTAAATTTTCATGTTTTGTACCTTCAATGTCATTTAAAAACTCAACCCAATTCTCTGAAGAAGTAATAGTGGTTTTAATATTGGGTTGTTGATATGACTGTATTGCTTTGGCTATACTATTAGCTCTTTCTTGTTGCAACTCTATGTTGCGTTCTAGACTCCCCTCAATAGATGAATACGCTTTTATATTTATCGTCTTTATATTAAAATTTGTTAACTTTAGAGAATCGTAAACCGGTTTTATATCCTCTGATGAATATTGTGTTTTATTCTTCTCAAATGGTATTTTAAATCGAAGTGTTTTATACTTTAACTGAAAGGTCTCGTCTTCAATTTCTGCAACTTTTTCATTTTTAAAACTTATAGAATCTAAATATATTCCCATATCTAACAAATCCCACCTATAGGCTTCTATGTCATAAATGATTTGATAGCGACATAGTGTTTTATTACCCAAGAAAAGTATATTATATTCTAGCTCATTATTTTTAAGATGCTCAGGTAATTTACCTACTAACACACGATAGGAGTTTTCACCAATAGCTTTTAAACCGCTTTTGAGCCGAGAAGCATATACTGGTCTTAATAATTCACCTCTTATCTGATCAGTGTTTATAGTTTCTATTTCGCAATCATAAATATCTTTAGAAACCACATCAATAGCAATACCATCATCTCTATTAGCAAATAAACGATTAAACCAAGTCTCATCATTAATATGAAAATACAAGCTACCATTGTCATTTTTTATGCTGAAATTTACTTCTTTTGGTTTTTGCTGAAATGCAGAAAGACAGCTTCGACACGATTGAGTTCTTTCGGAATCGGACTTAGGAAAAATAATACCGAAATTTCCTTGAGCCAATGCATAATTAATACTTAATAAAAGGAAGAGACTTAAAGCGACGGATCTTTTAATCATGCGATTGGATTTCTTTAAAAATAGAATATTTAATACTACTAATAAATTATAGCACGATTTTTTTGAAGATAAAACTTTACATTTGTTATTGCTCATGAAAGAATTTATTTTAAAAGGTATATCGTTTGTTTTTCACCCACTAATAATGCCATTATTGGGTATATTATTTTACTTTTCTAAAACTCCTCGTTATATACCAGAGCCTGTAAGAAATGCCAAAATATTTTCGATTGTTATACTTACAATTATTTTACCCATCCTTTTGTTCTTTCTACTTAAAACAATTAACAGGGTTAATTCTATTTATTTAAAAAGTACTAAAGAGCGCTTAATACCACTATTTATTAATTGTATTATAATTGTATTGATTCTAATACGTGTGTTAACACCTTATGAAATAATAGAATTATATTATTTCTTTTTGGGTATATTATTCTCTACATTAACCTGTTTTATTTTGGCTCTTGTTAAAATAAAAGCAAGTATTCATATGATAGCCGCTTCTGGCTTTTTTATGTTTGCTGTTGGATTAAGCTTGCATTACCATATAAATATTAATGGTACCATTGCTCTTATGATGATTATTCTAGGTGCTATAGGCACATCCCGTTTACACCTTAAAGCACACACCTCTAAAGAATTGATACTAGGCCTTTTTACAGGATTACTTCCACAGTTGGTCCTTTTAAATTATTGGTTATAGAACGTAAAACATCAATCCTATTTTTAGGGATTTCATATTAATACTTTCGCCTTCGAATTCTACGTTATTATCAAAAATTGAATTTAATCCATAATATACATGAAAATTCCAAGTACTATAACCAGCACTTAGGGTTAGACCGTATTGCATTTTATTAAAACTATCTATATTCGAAAGTCTCTCATTATCTAGGTCGCTCTTAAAGGTCGTGGTATTATACACTAAATATCCAATTTTAAATCCGGTATAAATACGCCAAAAGTTGTAATCTTCTGCAGTTGATGTTCGCCATCTAATCTCTAAAGGAACTTCAACAAGATATGTTGCAAATTTATTTTTTGAAACGTTATAATCACTTTCATTGATTTCAGTAAAGGAAATTGTCTTATTTGTCTCTTTAATTAAAAGGTTCTTTTGATTATATGAATTTGCTGAAATTCCCAGTCCCAAACCTATTGACACATTACGCCTCTCGTTAATTGGCATATCTCTAATAAAGCCGAAATGAAAACCAGATGAAAATCCGGTCTGTGAAACCCCGTCGGGTTTTTCATTGAGTAAATTATAAGTTACTGACGCATAAAATTGATCCTCTCTGTAGTTATTATCTACTTCGGACACACTTGTATAATCGTTTTGAGAAAACCCGTAAAAACCTATTAAAATGAATAAAAGTGAAATCTGATTTTTCATAGGTTGATATGTTTATTTTGTTAGCTTATATAAATTATTCTTAAAACGCTTTTATGAATAGACCCTCATAAGTTCGCTTGTACTTTAAATATAGATAAAACTACAAAATCTTTAATGCGAATTAAATAAAAAGCGCCCTGAGATTATTTCTCAGGACGCCTTGTTTATAAAATTAAGAATTTATTATAAATCGTCATTCTTTGAATTAGCTATATACATAACTTTTAATGCATTTGCTTTACGTAATTCTTGTTTGATATCTGATACTAAACCAGCATTGGTATTTTTATCTACCTTAAGACCTATTACAACTCTACTTTGTAGCTCTTCAGTCAAATCATTTATTCCTTGCATAACGGATGATTGTACTTCTTCAACTGTTATGAAAGCATCATTAAATTGAATCCTAGGCTCTTTACCAAATTGCTTGTACATATCGCTAGGTTTACCACCATAGATAAATATAGTTCTATCTTTTTGTAGTTTCTCTACCTGATCTGCACTTGGCAATTGATTCTCAATCATCAACGTACTATCTCTCATCACAGTTGCCACCATAAAAAAGAAAAGCAACATAAATACAATATCTGGTAGTGATGCCGTCGAAATTGCTGGCAATCCACCTTTATCTTTTTTTCTAAACTTAGACATAATTGTTACTTTTTTATTTTTTATCAGGTTCTGCTTCTGACAATTTCATCGGGAAAAGTTTCTTAATGGTTTCTATACGATCATTAAGGACTTCATCCTTACTAAATTGATTCTTATCTTTCTCTTCAAGCATTGCGGTAAAAACTTTATCAGCATTTGGATAATACTGCTTGTAAAGTCTTGATGCCTCACGCTCTCTTAAAAAGTTATAGGCTGCCACCAATTCATTTTGTACATCCATGTACTTTTCATAAGTGGTTTCTCTATCATGCTTCATTGAGATAATTGCTTTATCGGGGTGATCAGAAGAATCTTCCGAACGATTTCCTTTACAATAATCACAACGTTGGCCTGCTGGGTTAGTGCCACCTCCATTATCTAAAAAATCAATTGCTGCTTGTCTTAATTGACTAATCGGAATTTCCTCCTCTTCAACTAAGAGTTGGTTATTACGGTTAATGTTAACAGTAAATAGATTCTTTTGTCTAATAACTGGTGGTTCTACTTCAGTGTCATCAATAGGTGGCAAACTTCTTAATAATCCTTTATCTTTTTCAATAGTAGTTGTTACTAAGAAAAATATAAGTAATAAGAAGGCAATGTCAGCCATTGATCCTGCATTTACTTCGGGTGCTGCTCTTTTTGCCATGTTATTTTATTTACTAATTACTTTTTTAACTCCTGAGAAAACCATAGTTATTGCAGCAATCGCTAATAATATATAGAATGCAATTAAACCAGCGCCAACTAAGTGAGACTGACTTTCTGTAGCCATTTCATCACCACTTTTGTATGCCATTAGGTCTCCACTAGACAATGCATACGAAACAGCTAGTACAGCTACAAACGCACCAACACCAATTAAAGTACTTTTAAGAGAAGCTGTATTTGTAATAAGATTTTGAATAACAAAAAACAAAACAAACACCACAACTAATCCTAATATCACGTAGGTAGTATAAGCCATTGGCTCAAACAAACCTGCTTCACCACCTGTTTCCATAGCTTCGTCACCGGCAACAATAATTCTCACAAGAGAAACGATACCAATCAAACTTAGGACAGCGGCAATAATTTTGAATATTTTGTGCATAATTAATTTTTATTTTTTGTGTCTTACTAATAAATCCATCAAAGTTATTGATGCATCTTCCATGTCATTTACAATACTATCGATTTTAGCGATAATATAATTATAAAAAATTTGAAGTATAATCGCTACGATAAGTCCAAATACAGTTGTTAAAAGTGCTACTTTAATACCACCTGCAACCAATGAAGGATTCATATCACCTGCAGCCTCAATTTTATCAAAGGCAGATATCATACCAATTACCGTACCCATGAAACCAAGCATTGGTGCCAAGGCGATAAATAATGAAATCCAAGATACATTCTTCTCTAATTGTCCCATTTGAACACCACCATAAGCTACAACCGCTTTTTCAGCAGCATCTATATCTTCATCGGCTCTGTCTAAACCTTGATAGAATATAGAGGCAACAGGTCCTTTTGTATTTCTACAAACTTCCTTTGCAGCTTCGATACCACCAGAATTCAGTGCATCTTCTACATTTTGGGTTAATTTTTTTGTGTTTGTTGTTGAAAGGTTTAAAAAGATAATTCTCTCTATAGCAATTGCTAGTCCTAGAATTAAACATAGTAATACAATACCCATAAAGCCTGCACCACCTTCGATAAAACGTTTCTTTAATACTTGATGGAAACTCAAATCTTCTTCTGCCGCAGCATCACTTTGAGTTACACTTGTTACTGTTGCTGTTGCACTTGCAAAGGCTGTTGTTGCATTGGCATTAACAGTTCCGATAGCCATTAAACATGTTATGGCAAGGATAGAAAATAATCTTTTCATTGTTCTGATTCTTAATTTTATTAGTTAAAGTGTTAAAGATAAAAAAAATTATGCAATTCTAACGATAAATATCAGCAGAGAGGAAGGGATTCGAACCCTCGATACCCTTTTGGAGTATACACACTTTCCAGGCGTGCGCCTTCGACCACTCGGCCACCTCTCTCTAAATTTATTTAAAATTACATTGTGCCAAATAACGAAAAAATCTTCAAACACTAAAATTTATAGTGTTATTTTCTGTTATTTTTAGGACATTTCTCCTCTTAGGGACGTTTCGAAAATAGTTTTGAATTCTTTTCCTTCTATATTCTCTCCTAAAAGGTACATTAATTTGGCAACTGCCGCTTCTGTTGTTATATCTTTTCCTGAGATAACGCCTATTAATTTTAGCTGTGAACTCGTTTCATATTGGCCCATATTTACACTTCCACCTGCACATTGCGTCACATTAACAATATGAAGCCCTCTTGCAATTGCTTTTTCTAATAATTTTAAAAACCAATCTTCAGTTGTAGCGTTACCAGAACCGTATGTTTCTATAATAAGTCCTTTAATTAATTTACTTCTAAGAATGGCTTCACAAATTGGCCTAGAAATACCAGGGAACAATTTCAGAACCCCTATATTAGTATCCATGGCTGTGCGTAAAATTAAATCAGCATTTGGTTTTGGTCTCCATAAATGTTCCGAATTAACATTAAGATGAACTCCAGATTCTGCTAAATGCGGATAATTAAGAGACTCAAAGGCTTCAAAGTGCTCTGCATTTAATTTTGTAGTTCTATTACCTCTATATAATTTATATTCAAAATATAAACCTACTTCTCTAATGATAGGTATACCTTCAATGTTTAATGAAGCCATTTGTATCGATGTAATTAGATTTTCCTTTGCGTCTGTACGTAAATCTCCAATTGGTAATTGTGAACCTGTAAATATAACGGGTTTTGCCAAGTTCTCTAACATAAAGCTAAGTGCAGACGCTGAGTAGCTCATTGTATCACTTCCGTGTAAAACCACAAAACCGTCGTACTTTGTATAATTTTCACCTATAATAGTTGCAATATCTCCCCAATATTTAGGATTCATATTAGATGAATCTATCGGGTCATCAAAAGAAACAGTATCGATTGTGCAATCTAATAATCGTAATTCTGGAATCTTAACAAGTAGACTATTAAAATCGAATGCTTTTAGTGCACCAGTTTCAACATCTTTAATCATACCAATGGTACCACCCGTATATATTAATAGAATATGTGGTTGTTTTATCATTTAAATTCCGAATATAGCTTTTGAATTTTCAGTCGTAATGGTAGCGATTTCTTCTTCGCTTATTTCATAAATTTCCGACAATTTTTCTAACACCTTATTAATATGAGCACTTTCATTTCGTTTTCCTCGGAACGGTTTAGGCGCTAAATAAGGTGAATCAGTTTCTAAAACGATATGCTTAAGATCTATTTGATGGATAAACTGATCAATTTTCCCGTTTTTGAAGGTAACAACACCTCCTATTCCTAATTTCATATTATAAGAAATTGCTTTCTGAGCCTGTTCTAAATTCCCAGTAAAACAATGGAAAACCCCGTATAAATCGTCGGATTTTTCTTTTTCTAGAACTTCAAAAATTTCATCAAAAGCTTCTCTACAATGAATAACTATTGGAAGCTTATATTGCTTGGCGAGATTTATTTGATGTCTGAACGCTTCAATTTGAATATCTAAAGTCGTTTTATCCCAGTATAAATCGATTCCGATTTCTCCAATAGCGCAAAATTTTCGTTTTGCTAATAAGTCGTCAACAAGACGCAATTCCTCATTGTAATTATCTTTTACAGAAGTAGGATGCAAACCCATCATTAAAAAGACATGTTCAGGGAAATCTTTTTCGAGTTGAAGCATAGATTCTGTATAGGTAGAATCTATTGCCGGAATGAAAAATCGTGTTACGTTAGCGTCTATGGCGCGCTGTATCATTTCCGCTCTGTCGTCATCAAAAGCCTCACTGTACAAATGGGTATGGGTATCTGTAATAATCATTTTGCAAAAGTAAAAAAGTCATCTTGGATTTGACGACTTTCGTTTTAGTATTTATTTTAAAGAATTGTAGCGTAATTATAAGCGCTTACTATTTAGTCTAATTTCTGCAATAATTCTTGAGCCGTGTTGTAATCTTCTGCATCCTGAGGTATTGTTTTCAACATCTTAATACATTGCGCTTCGTTATCTTGTTTTAAATAACTTAAAGCTAAAATCCATTTGGCCTTATTTTGATAGGCTGAATTTCCATTAGTTATTTTTCCTAATAAAATCTGAGCTTCTTTTAACTTATTGGTTTCAACCAAAGCTATAGATTTATATAACTGAATCTCTAAATTAGTAAAATCATTTTCTAAAATGGCATTAAAGGCCTTAATCGCTTCTTTGTAATCTTTAGAATTAAAGCTTTGTTCTGCTTTGCTAAAATTAGGATCATCGGAACTTCTAACCGTTAAACTAATAGTATCAAAATTATTATAATCACCATACTTGGGACCTCCAAACTGATTAAAAACGAAGAAACCTAATAGAACAACTACTGATGCTGCTATGGCATATTTATAAAATTTAGATGAGCCTGAAGGCTTGGTCGTATTTTCGTCTTCATTAATTGTATTGAAATGTTTGTTTGAAATGACATCTAAATTCGCTTTAAAATCTGACGTTACTTGTTCATTAGTAATTTCATGTTTTAAATAAGCAGACATATCTTTATAAACCTCAAAGGACTTCTTAAACTGAGGATCTGAATCGAGTCGCTTATTAAATGCTAGTAGATCCTTATGAGATAGGTCACCAAGGAGATAAGCTTCAAACTGTATATAATCTTGTTCTTCCATAATTTTAATATTTCAATTGGTTAAATTTTGGTGAGGCTTGCACTAATTTGGTCAATTGCCCTATGCATAACGATTTTTTCTTGCGTGCGTAAGCATAGGTGATATTAAGACTTTTAGCGACCTCTTCCATTGAATTAATTTTAAAGGAGGCTTTGAGCAAATCTTTGCAAGCGTCCCCTAATTGCTGAAACATCTCATTAAATAAGACTTGTTTATTTTCAAAAATCGAAGTTTCAAAAGTCAATACTTGTGCTTCATCATCCTTAGATAACACTTCCTCATTAATTGTTACCTCTTTTCTACCACTTTTCTTTATTTGATTTAACCATTTTCGTTTACAGAGTAAGAAAAAATAGGCGTCAAACGGACATGTTAATTGTAGGTTCTTTTGCTTAGCTTGGTTATATATAGTTATAATTGTTTCTTGTATAACATCTTGAGCATCATAAGCATCTCCGCTATTCTGCTTTACATAATTAATTACTTTCGGAGCAAATTTATCATAGATGGTTTGAATAATAAAGGTATTATTTGCCATTAATCCATTAATATATTTTTGGTCTTCGTGTATTTTTTTGTCATTCATAAGCCCTTTATTTTCAACGAATTTAAAGAAAACTTTGAAATATTGAGGTAACAAATTTCAAAAGCTTTTGATGTATTAGTAGATGGGTAGAGAATCCATTGACTAATCATTAAATTTTTTATTATGAAAAATTCTATTCAAAAAATCATCATACTAATACTACTGTCCTGCTATGCATTTGCGTCTGCACAAGGTGAATTAACACCAGGAGTACAAACTAGCTCTATAAGTGCATCTATAAGTAGTTGGGTAAATTCAACTTCTGACAAAAACAAAGAATTTTATGCCTCTGCTTATTGGGTTAGCGGTGAAGATTGTGGAAATTATTTAAAAGTCTACGATGGTACCACATTTGCTTCTACATCTCCACAAACTCTCATCTCTAGTTACCACGGATTTACAAGAGTACGTTTAGATCATAACAATAATGTTTACGTCATATACGTTGATCGAACTGCTCCGGGAAGTAGTACGTTTAGAACCTATCTAAAAAAGTACAATACCGCTGGTGTGTTAATTGGGTCTAGAATTGAAGTAAATAATAACACCAATGCTACAGATATTGAAGTGGCTCCTAACGGAGATGTTCTTATTGGATGCGTTGAAAGTAATTTAGCCAAGGTTAAAGTTTTTAGAAACATGGTTTATAAAGGGTTTTTACCAATAAGTAATGTTCCGACAATTACTAACACTAGCCCATTTTCTATACAGATGGATATGAAAGACTCTAAGTTTGTAGTTGGGTACTCTATGGGTAGCATAACGTCATCACAATTACATATTAAGCGCTTCACCTACAGCCCAAACTTTAGTGCATTCTTTAACATCAATTCGTCTTCTCAATATTCTCACTATTCAGAATCGGGTAGTCGTTTTGAAATAACCAACAATCAAATTGCATTGCGCTCTAATTGGGAAGTATTTTATAACGTAAATACATCTACATCATACCCATTTACAGACTTTAGGGTTAAATATTTACATTCTGGAGGCAGTAATATTTTTCAATATTCAAATGGTTTTGTCGATGTAGATATAAATAACAGATTGTTAATTAGTAAAAACTACGGAAGTATTAATTACCCAGATTATAAAGTACAACTGTTTGACACAAGCAACAGTTTATTGCATGAATTTGCTATCAGTAATAAAATTAAGAATCATTTAGAAAGTATCGCTATATATGATTGCGAATTTGTAATTACTGGAATCGACAGAAAGCTAGGTGCCAATCCATTACTACACACTTACCAAAGTTTTCATCAGCTATTTAACTGCCAAGATTGTAGGCCAAATATGGGAGCTACTGCAGTCGCAAAATTTAGATTTCCAAATGCAGTTAATCAATACCCTTCTAAATATGGCCCTTTAGATGTTACTGAATTGTGTTTAGTAGACAATTTGTTGGTCGATGGATCTCTGAGCAGTTGTGAAAACAGTTATTTTGTAGAACTAAGTGAGTTTAACCCTATAAGCTGGAATAATACATTAGTATTACATTCAGACTGGGTAACACCATTAGTTCAAGCTCCTAATAATATTAATATTGTTGATTTCTTACCACCTGGTTATCATTTAAGGCCTGGCAAAATCTACAAGTTTAAATTAGCTGTAGGTTCACCTTGGGATTCTACAGAAATCTTTTTTGAAGTGACTTGTTGTAAACGCGACATCGTTGTGGTTGGCAATCCTTCAGAGGTAGCAGAAGTCTACAAGTACCGTTTAACTTTTGGAGAAGATAATTCAGATATTAAAGACGAAGAAGTCGTTACCTTTTCAACATTTCCTAATCCTGCAAATGAAATATTGAATCTAGATTTTAGCAACTTTAATTCGGAAGCAACAAAAGTGGTGAGTATTAAAAACATACAAGGCATAGCGGTTTTTTCTAAGAAAACGACATTAGAAAAGGAGACTATTTCTGTAAAAAAATGGCCTACTGGCATCTATATCACTACAGTTATAATTGATGGAAAAACCTATCAAAAGAAAATAATTAAAAAATAATTATCCGATGTAAACTACTAATTAATAAGCTACTTCAGTCCTAAAGTAGCTTATTACTAAAAAAAACCATAAGAAGGGGTAACAAAAATAGTTTTCAGTTTATATAAATGCAGATAACCATAAATTCAACTATTATGAAAACAATTAAAAAGATTCACATCAGAACGAGTACAAAACGAATTTTAAGTAAAAATTTATTCAGCCTTTTTGCCCTATTGCTAATGACCTCAATACTTGCCACTAGCTGCGATCCTACTGACGATTCCGATAGCGGATCACAAAATGAAGAGCCGCCTACAGCTCTAGAATTTGAAAACATCAGAGATATTGCACTAAATAACCATACTCAAATATTTAATTTTAACACAGAGGATGTTTACATTTCATTAATTTCAGAAAATGGCGTTCAAATTAATTTAAATGCAAATTGCCTTACCGACAATGGCAACCCCGTTTCTGGAGACATAACTTTAGAATATGTTGAAATTTTTGAAAAAGGCAGCATGTTAACGACCAATAAACCCACTATGGGAAAGTTGCCAAATGGTGATAAAGCCTTAATAATTACAGGAGGAGAATTCTTTATAGAAGCAACTCAGAATGGTAACATATTAGATACAAACTGTGGTTTACAATTAGTTATTCCTACAAGCCTAACAGGAGGTGCTAATCCAGACATGAGTCTTTGGACTGGAGAAATGGATGCTGATGGCAACTTAGCTTGGGATGAAGTTGAAGATAACACCAATGGAGATGGAGGCCTATTCTTAGAAGGGGAAAATTATTACGGTCTTTTAGAAGGGTTTGGCTGGACCAATGTAGATAAATTCTACAATGATCCAAGATCGAAAACAACACTTCAAGTACAGCCACCAGCGGGTTACAACAATCAAAACAGCGCAATTTACTTGTCTTACGACGGTGAACTGCCAGCCTTAGCACAATTAGATACTTATGATGAAACTCTGAATCTTTTCAGTGAGCATTACGGCCAAATACCAATTGGTTTAGAATGTCATGTCATTTTCGTTTCTGAATCCGATGGTGAATGGAGATATGCTATAAAACCAGTAACTATAGTTGCCAATGAAATTATAACGTTTTATTTAGGGGAAACTACAGTAGGAACAGAAGCTTCATTAACAGCTTTGATAAATGATTTACCATAAATCACGCTTACCTACTTAGTTTATAAAAGTCAGAAATTAATTTTTCTGACTTTTTGTGCTATCTCCAAATAGTCATATATCCTTTTTACTTGATAATAAGAACCCCATTAGTTATTAATTGTTAAATTTAATCACAATAAATTCACCTCCATGAAACCTATAACTCTATTTTATTTCGTCTTTAGCTTTTCAGTCTTTAGTTTTGCACAGCAAAACATTGCAAAAGATACGACACGTAGAACAGCAAGTATTGAACATAAAAATCTTGGCAACCAAATTGAATTTAAGGCAAACGCACCAGAACTCAACCAGATTGCAGGTGCACCAAAAGCTTTTTACACTAATTTTTGGGAGTTTGGAGATGGCACGTTTAGTAAAGAACTAGAACCGATAAAAACCTATAAAAAAAACGGAGACTACACCGTTAGATTATGGGCAACGAATAATTACGATACCGGAAAACCACCATCAACACGCCCTAAAAAAATAAACGTTGATAATGCAGCTGATGATTATGAAGATGAAGCGTCAATGGATGGTGCCTTAAATCTACAACGTAACAGGGAACCCATGCCAGATGAAGATATCGTTATTGTGTTTAGCTACAAAAACACAAAATCATATACAACGAATGGAAAGTTCTTTTTGTTTTACAATGAAGCGAAATACAAAGCAGACAACTTCAACCTTATTGAAACCAGACCGTATCATAATGAGAAAGAAATAAATGATGCTATTGTATATGCTTCAAAATTTGATTCTGATGTATATTATGCCTCTGCAGAAGATAATTTGCTATCTCTAAAAGCAAAACCCCAAGACACTACGGTTCGCAGAAATCTACCTCAGACTTTAGACGATGCTAAATTTACATTTAGGAATTCAAGTCAACTAAGTTTTGACAACATGGAACCTAACGAAGAACGCCATGTATTTTACAGTTTAAAAACCACCAAAGAAATGCTAAAAGACACCTCGGCTATTATTTCGGTTAGAGGAGTTTATGTACCAGATAATAGTTATGACAACCACCATGTAAAAGATATGGAAATGGAAATTGTAACCTCTCACGACCCTAATAAAATGTCCTCTAATGCCTCGTTTCTAAATTATAGATTAGTACGATTTAAAAAGCCTAAATTCAAAATTAGATTCCAAAATAATGGTGAAGGTCCGGCTACAACGATTCGTTTAGAAACTGATATTCCAGAAATGTTTGACAAATCGAGTATTGAAGTTTTAGATATGTATCCTAAAGTGAAAATTTGTCCAAAGTATGATGTTGCTTATAGCTGTCTCGACACTACTTACACCGCTAAACAAGCGATTTTTACTTTCAAAAACATCTATCTCCCAGGAAGTGAGCAGAAAAATGTAAAAGAATACGACTCTACCAAAGGTTTTGTAAAATACCGACTAAAGTTTTCTAATGATTTTCATAAAAAGAAAACCAAATCCAAAACCGCTATTATTTTCGATAAAAACGAACCCATAATCACCAATTATTCTACAACACGTTTTTTACCTGGCATTTCTATTGGAGTCAAAGCGGGTTACAACTCCTTTGCAGATTTAAAAAACTCAGAAAGTTACTTTTTAGGAGCGACTATTTCTCCCTACAAATCCTATCGTTGGTATTGGCAAGTTGAGTTATTAAACAGTTTTCATAAGTTTGACAGCAACACCGAAATTACAGAAGAAATTGTCGATGATGGCGCCATCGGTTTCCCATACACCGAACGCACTACAACAAACAGAAGTTACAATAATATAGATTGGGAAATCCCAGTATTAGTTCGGTACAACGTAAATAATTACATCGGTTTAGGAGCCGGAATTATTGGTACCGTTTCGGTAAACGAGAAACAAAAACAGTCCGTTTTAACTGAACAATTTGAAGGTCAAGGAGCCGATTTATTTCTTTTTGACAGTAGCACCACCAATGAAGATGTCACAGAGTCCTTCACCAATTTCAGAAAAGGTTTCTTAGTAGAAGCTACAGCCGGTTTTGCGCGTATTGGCCCAAGTCTTGGTGCACGTTATGTGTTTAACTTAGAAGACGATTATAATTACTTACAGTTTTATGCAATTTGGAAATTCTAGTATAAAAACAGTTCCATAATAAATGAAAAAAGGACTTATTTTAATTTTTATGTTGGTCTTCGGAACTTGTTTTGCTCAAGATTTAGAAGAAGCAATTTATGTGGCTACTGAAAATTTTAGTCAAAATCAAACAGTTGAAAGCCTAGATGAGCTAAATAAAACTAGTCTTCAAATTGAAGCACAACTTAACACCAAAGACGAGTACTTTGCATTTATAAACCTATTAGTTCATAAAGCGTATTATCTCGATAAATTAAATCGAAAAAAGGAAGCTATTAGCACCTACGAAAAAGCACATCAACTTTATAACGACCATAAAATTTCATCTTATGATATTATAGAATATTGTTTGATTCCTTTAGGTATTCTTTACCATAAAACCAATTCCTATATAAAAGCAGAACAAATTACCACCTATTACCTTCAACTTGCCGAAAAACAAAATAATAAACAACAACAAATTTCTGGTTACATTAATTTGGCGAAGCTCTACCAATCTTTAAATAAACATCAGCAAGTTATAACCATTGCGAAGAAAGGCATTAAAATTGAAGGCATAAAAAAACAACAAAAACAGAACCTTAATTATATAAAAAGAAAAAGTAACCTACTTTTAAAAAGTAATCAGAAGCGATTGTTTTTGGAAAACGACCTCATTGTTCTAAGGTTTAATGCTGGTACAATTGAAGAACTTCAACTCAACTACGAAACCGCTTTAACTAATGAAGATTACGAGTTAGCCCTTTCCTATTTAAATCATTTAAGACCTAAAAAAATTAATGATCTTACCTCAGCACGAAGTAAAGCACAATTTAGTTTTCAGGAAGCGCAATTACATTTTAAACGCAACAAAAATGACAAAGCTATTGCGAAATTAAAAAATTGCTTAGCGATTTTATTACCAAATTTTGACGGTACTCAAATACCCAAAACAACGGATTTATATCCTGAAAACACCTTTATAGATATTTTCGATCTATGGGCGGAATTAGAAACTGAATCAGAAAACGCATTGCAGTATTACGATTTAAGTTTTTATGTTTCGGACTTGCTCGCACAAGAAAATACAAGTCAAGAAAGTTATATTCTCAATGCAAGTGTCAATAAAGACCGAAGCGAAAAATGCATTGCCCTATTATATGACTTGTATCAAATAAAAGGAGAAAGCGATTATGCCAAACGCGCTTTTAATTATGCCGAATACACTAAAGCCTTAGCCTTAAAATGGTACACTAATAAAAGAACTCTTTTACAAAAGCATCCAACAGATAGTCTTCTTTTAAAAGAACACTATTTACTAAAACAGCAACAACAACTAACCAACAGGTTACTTAATAGACCTATAAACAGAGCGCAATTACAATTATTAGAACGCGATAGTTTGCAATTACAACTCATTACCATAAGTACAGCACTAAAACAGTTGCAAGACTCTATCAATAAAACGTATCCTTCAAGCTATTCGAGAAGTATCGATTTGGCAAGCCTTAAATCAAAATTAGAACTAGACAAAGCTTGTTTAATAGAATACTTTTATGGCAAAAGCAACTTGTATCAATTTGTGTTTACCCCAAATCACTTGGGTTTTCAACAAATAGAATTGTCAGACTCCAACAAACATAAAATTTCAACATTTATAGATTATTTTGAAAATGCGTCGGTCATCAATAACACTATTTCACAATTTACGGATGATGCCTTCAATCTATATGAATTATTAAAATGGAAAGATATTAACGACTACCAAAACGTTATCGTTGTTGCAGATGGTCTTTTAAATTTTATTCCTTTTGAAAGCTTATTAACTCAAAAAACAACGACCTCCAATTATTCTAAAATGCCATTTTTGGTTAAAAAACATCGCTTAGCTTATCACACAAGTGCTTCCTTTTATAATGAAAGCAAACCGTATGAGTTTAAAAATTCTGCTCTTGGTATTTTTCCTGTTTTTGACAATAGTAATTTAAAACTCACGTATTCTTTAGACGAAGCAGAACAAATAGACAATGAAATTAAAACTGAGTTTTTAATGTACAATGCGGCCACTAAGCAAGATGTGTTAGAACAGATAAATAAATATAGTATTTTACATCTTTCAACACATGCTAATAGTGGCAATTTCACTACGCCAGCCAATATCGATTTTATAGATTCAAAATTGTATTTGCAAGACTTATACAATCTTGACTTAACCAACGATTTAGTCGTTTTAAGTGCTTGTGAAACAGGAGTCGGAATGCTTCAAAAAGGAGAAGGCAGCATGAATTTAGCACGTGGTTTTAAATATGCAGGTGTATCTAATTTATTAGTTTCACTATGGAAAATCAATGATTTATCCACCTCACAACTCATGTCTAGTTTTTATAAAGATCTTAGAACTACGGAATCACCTTTTGCTGCCAATCAAAGCTCTAAATTAGCTTACTTAAATAATCCTGACATCTCAAATATTAAGAAATCACCCTATTACTGGAGTGCTTTTGTCTATTTTGGTGACTTAACGGCTCCAAAACCTCCTAATAACTACAATTCATATATCTATGTCATCTTAGGCTTGATAATTGCATTCTTCAGTTGGTTACTAATTTTCAAACAAAAAATATGGAAACGTTAAAAGACTTCCTCTTAAATAAAGGCTATTCTAAAGTCAAATTAAAATTCACTAAAACCAATCATTTCGAAATAAAAGCCAGTATTAACGGTGTAAAAGGACGTTTTATATTAGATACAGGGGCCTCAAATAGCTGTGTAGGTTTTGAAGCTATTGACAGATTTAAGCTTAATGTTAAAGATTCGGAGATTAAAGCTGTTGGAGCTGGGGCTTCTGACATGTTGACGCAAATCTCTACATCTAACGCTATAAAAGTTGGAAAATGGAGAAAGAACCGCGTGGCTCTAATTTTATTTAATTTATCTCATGTAAATAATGGCTTAATAAATCATAATGCAGATCCTGTAGATGGTATTCTTGGGGCTGATGTTTTAAAGAAAGGGAAAGCTGTTATAGACTACGAAAAAAAATACTTGTATTTAAAGTTGTAGTACCTTAGTAAGTATTAAAATGGTAGCAGAAATTTAATATACTAAAGTTTCTTATTACCTTTAAAATTATTAATAGCAACTAATGAACCCTACAATTATTATAGCAGATGACCATCCCTTGGTCCTGAAAGGTCTGCACGATTTTCTAATAGAAAAAAAGTTTAACGTATTAGCAAGCGCTAAAAACGGAAAAGAAGCTTTAGTACTTATAAAAGCACACACTCCAGACATCGCTATCTTAGACATAAAAATGCCTTTTCTTACTGGTTTACAGATTGCTGAAAAATGCAAAAATGATAAGCTAGCCACAAAAATTATCCTTATCACATTCGAAAAAGACGAAAAGATATATTATGATGCTAAGGCACTTGGTGTTTATGGTTATGTTTTAAAGGAATTTGCATTAGTAGAAATTGAAAACTGTATCTCATCTGTCATAAAAGACAAGCCATATTTTAGCCCTGAATTGCTGAAATTTTTAGAATTACACGAACTACCCGAAAATTTTGATTTATTAACTAATCACGAAAAAGGAATTGTTAAGTTAATATCTCAAAATAAAACAGGGGTCGAAATTGCAGACTTACTTTTAATTTCCCCTCGGACAGTAGAAAAACACAAAAGTAATATTATAAAAAAACTAAAATTAGAGCGAAAACAAAACAGTCTATTGATTTGGGCTAAAGAAAATTCAGCTTTTTTTGACACTTAAATTCAAAAAAAACACAAACTACGTAAAGTTACGTATAGTTTAGTATTGTTTTTTTCATGACCTTTACTTCGTGTTACAAATGTAGGGGTTGTAACATAAAATTTTGCTATTAGTTAATTCTAAAAAAACATAGGATTGATTAATTCTTAGGGATTATTAGGCCTTGAACTTTTGTTCGAGGCCTTTTTTTATTAAATAAAATTAAAAAATACGTAAAGTCACGTATAGTATTGTGTTATAATTATTTGCAACTTTACACCAGCTATTAATTAAACCTATAACGTAAACCTTATTAGCTTCAAATTATCTTGTAATTCGGAGTTTTTAAAAAAATACAATAAGTCCATGGAAACAATGAAAAATGAATCAACCTCAAAAAATGACAAGGTATTTATTATCTTATTAATTGTTAGTTCAATAATTGTGGTATCGGCAAATATTGCTGTTAATTTCTTTAGCTAATACTGATTAGTATAATTGAATACTCTTTATTAGGAGCAAAAAAGCGCAATTTCAATGAAATTGCGCTTTTTTTTATTTATAATTTCAAGTCTTATAATTCCAAAGCCTTCTTAATATTATTATTCATCAATAATTCTTCAGGACTTTCTAATGCTTCCTTCACTGCAACTAAGAAACCTACTGACTCTTTACCATCAATAATTCTATGGTCATAAGATAAAGCCACATACATCATAGGGTGAATTTCCACATTACCATTCACAGCAATAGGACGCTCAATAATGTTATGCATTCCTAAAATTCCACTTTGAGGAGGGTTTATTATTGGAGTAGATAACATACTTCCAAACACACCACCATTCGTAATAGTAAATGTACCACCAGTCATTTCATCAACCGTAATTTGACCATCTCTAGCTCTTAATGCTAAACGTTTAACTTCAGATTCAATTCCTCTAAATGATAAATTTTCCGCATTTCTAATTACTGGTACCATTAATCCTTTAGGACCTGAAACCGCAATACTAATATCTACAAAATCATAAGTCAACATTTCCTTACCATCTATCATAGAATTTACTGCTGGATACATCTCTAGTGCTCTAACAACAGCTAAAGAAAAGAAACTCATAAACCCAAGGCCTACTCCGTGCTTCGCTTTAAAATCTTCTTTATACTGCTTACGCAATTCAAAGATTGGTGTCATATTAACCTCATTAAATGTGGTTAACATTGCTGTTGTATTTTTAACTTCCACTAAACGTTCAGCAACTTTACGACGTAACATAGACATTTTGCTATGAGATGTTCCTCTATTGCCTCCTGTTGGAGTTCCCATTGATGGTACCGCTTTTACAGCATCATCTTGAGTAATTCTTCCATCTTTACCTGTACCAGAAACTGAACTTGCATCTATGCCTTTTTCAGCCAAGACTTTTTTAGCTGCCGGACTTGCAACTCCTGAAGCGTATGTATCTTTAGCTGGGTTTGAAGCTTTTTCTCCTGTATTTGAAGTTTGCTCTTGCTCCTTCTTTAAGTCATCTGCAACATTTTTGTCACCACTTCCTTCATCCCCACTTTTGTAAGTTTCAGGTGTATCTCCACTTTCTTCTGGTTTTGCTGCACTCGTATCGATTAAACAAACAACGGCACCCACTGCTACAGCATCACCTTCCTCTGCTTTTAGAGTAATAGTTCCACTAGCTTCTGCCGGTAACTCTAAAGTTGCTTTATCACTATCTACCTCAGCAATAGCTTGGTCTTTTTCTACATAATCTCCATCTTGCACTAACCATTCTGCAATTTCCACCTCAGTAATTGATTCGCCTGGTGAAGGCACTTTCATTTCTAAAATCATATTGTTTTATTTATAACCTATGGTCTTACATTGTTTTTGTTTGAAGATATCTTTTTTTGATACCCTAATTTTATTATCTCTGGTTGTTTTTGGTTTTATCAAAAACAAAATCAATCACTTCTTTATGTCTTTTCTTAGAACGCACAGAACTTCCTGCTGCTGGTGCGCCATAAGGTCTTCTACTTGCCGATCTAAACTGCCTAGCTTCATCAAAATGCATTAATAAGTGACTGTAAGCTCCCATGTTTCTTGGTTCTTCTTGAGCCCAAACAACATCATCTGCATTCTTATACTTTTTAAGCATAGCTCTCATATCTTGAGCTGGCAGAGGGAATAATTGTTCTATTCTTACTAAAGCAACATCCTCTCTTCCTAAATTTTCTTGCTCTTCTAATAAATCATAATAAAACTTACCTGTAACAAAAACTAATGTTTTTACCTTATCTGCTTTAGCATTTACATCGTCAATTAACATTTGGAAACTACCATTTGCAAACTCATCAACAGCAGAAACTACTTTTGGATGACGTAATAAACTTTTTGGAGTAAAGACAATTAAAGGCTTTCTATAATCTGCCTTTATTTGGCGACGTAATAGATGGAACATGTTTGCTGGTGTTGTACAATCGGCAACAAACATATTGTCTTTAGCACATAATTGTAAATAACGTTCCATACGACCAGATGAATGTTCCGCACCTTGACCTTCATAACCATGAGGCAATAACATTACTAATCCATTCTGAAGCTTCCACTTATCTTCTGCTGCAGAAATGTATTGATCTAGCATTATTTGTGCACCATTGCTGAAATCACCAAATTGTGCTTCCCAAATAGTTAAAGTTTCTGGACTTGCCATGGCATAACCATAATCAAAACCAACAACACCATACTCAGATAAAAGAGAGTTATAAATAAAAAACTTTCCTTGTTCGTCGCTTAATTTATTGTGTAAGATAATTTCTTCCTCGCTGTCTTCAACTTTGACAACGGCATGACGGTGAGAGAACGTTCCACGCTCCACATCTTGGCCAGAAATACGAACATCATGACCTTCTAATAAAATAGATCCATAAGCCAAATGTTCTGCCATTGCCCAATCTAATCGATCTTCATCAAACATCGTTTGTCTCGATTCTATTAAACGTTGAATTTTTCTTATGAATTTTTTATCCTCTGGTAAATTCGATATAATTTTAGTAATCTTCTCAAGTCCTTCTTTTGGATATGTAGTGTCTACAGTCTCCATCATCTTATCCTCTTGTGCCGAATTAAAATTAACCCACTCATTTTGCATAAATGGAGTAATCTCTGTTTTCTTTACTTTACGAGAATCTTCGAGTTTTTCTTCGAGCCTATCTTTATATTCTTTTTCAATTTTAGCAACAAAGTCATTGTTAATAACTCCTTCTGCTAATAAGCGTTCTGCATAAATATCTCTTGGATTTTTATGCTTTGCAATCGCTTTATATAATAGTGGTTGTGTAAACTTAGGCTCATCACCTTCGTTATGTCCATATTTTCTATAGCCCAACATATCAATAAATACATCGCGCTTAAATTTCATTCTAAAATGTAAAGCAAATAATGTTGCATGTACCACAGCTTCAACATCATCGGCATTAACATGCAATACGGGTGAGAGCGTTACTTTACCGACATCTGTACAATAAGTACTAGAACGTGCATCTAAATAGTTCGTGGTAAACCCAATTTGGTTGTTCACGACGATATGGATTGTTCCGTTGGTTTTGTAACCATCGAGCTGCGCCATCTGAATCAACTCATAGACTAAACCTTGACCTGCAATTGCAGCATCACCATGTACAATAATAGGTAATACTTGAGATGGGTTATCAGGATACTTATCGTCTTGCTTAGCTCTAACGATACCTTCTACAACCGCTCCAACTGTTTCTAAATGCGAAGGGTTTGGTGCTATATTTAGGTTGATTTTTTTACCTGCATCACTAACGCGATCGCTAGTCCAGCCTAAATGGTATTTTACATCACCATCAAAGACTTCTTGCTCGTAATCTTTACCATCAAACTCGCTAAAAATATCTTTTGCAGATTTACCGAAGATATTTGTTAAGGTACTTAAACGACCACGATGTGCCATTCCCATTACAAATTCTTTTACATCATAACCAGAAGCGTGCTCAATTAAAGCATCTAATGCTGGTATTAATGCTTCACCTCCTTCTAAAGAAAACCGTTTTTGACCTACATATTTAGTATGTAGAAAGTTTTCGAAAGAAACCGCTTCATTAAGCTTTCTTAAAATTGTTTTCTTTTGGTCGGGTGAGAACTGCGGATGGTTATCATTGACATTAAGCTTTTGCTGAATCCACTGAATTTCTTCAGGTTTTCTAATGTACATATATTCTACACCAATAGACTCACAATACACTTTTTCTAAGTGATCGATAATAACTTGAAGTGTCACAGATCCTAAACCTAAAACTTCACCAGCCGAAAAAACAGCCTGCAAATCGCTTTTAGACAATCCGAAATTTTCAATTTCTAATGTTGGAGCATACTTTCGTCTTGCCCGAACAGGATTGGTTTTAGTAAATAAGTGACCTCTGCTTCTGTAACCATCAATAAGTTTTAGAGCTTGAAATTCTTTTTGAAGTTGTTCCGGTATTTGAGTAGAAACACCTTCAACAATTTCACCATCTAATCCATAATTTTCAGATCCGAAGTCGTACCCTTGAAAAAAGGCACGCCAACTTGGCTCTACAGAATCAGGGTTTTTGAGGTATTGGTCGTATAAATCAGCAAAATATGCTGTATGTGCCGCGTTGAGAAAGGAATATTTATCCATTTTACTTTTTGAGACGTTGTCGTTTCAACATAATTTATTCAAAAATACAACTTTTGGTAAATATAGATAAGGATTTATTATATTTATAACATATTGAATAGAACAAATTAAACTATGACAAATCTGAAGCATTTTCTCAAGCACAAAATAGTATTAAGTGCGTTATTTATGTGTTTTTTTACATTTTTTTCATTCGCTCAAGAACCAACTACTTATAAGAACAGCTTTTGGAGCCACGTAGAATATGGCGGAGGCATTGGATTAAACTTTGGAAATGGTTTTTTTAGTGGCTTTTTAGCTCCCAACGCCCTCTATAGATTTAATCCTTACATCGCCACCGGAATTGGTGCTAACTTCTCTTATAGCAGTCAAAAGGATGTCTTTAAATCTACCGTTTTAGGAGGTAGTCTTATAGGCTTATTTAATCCTTATAGAGAAATTCAGATTTCAACTGAATTTGAACAATTACACGTTAGTCGTAAATTTGATGACCGGTATGTAACAAATCTTGATGAAAACTATTGGTATCCCGCATTATTTTTGGGTGCAGGTTATACCAATGGAAATGTTACTATTGGTATTAGATACGATGTCCTTTACGATAAAGATAAAAGTATTTATACCGAAGCTTGGATGCCCTTTGTACGATTTAGTTTTTAGTAAAATGACATTTCTGAACATATCCTCGGCATATATAGTCTTATGTATAATTACAACCCACAACTAGCATTTGTGGGTTTTTCTTAATTATAATTTTAACTCCTCTCCTCCTAATTAATGATTGACTTTTAAATTTTTAAAAGAACATAAAACCTAAGCTTAAATTAAATAGGACAAATTTATCCTGAATATGATATATATCATATTTTAGGTCTTCTATACGACTTATTTTTGAGAAAAAATCTGAACCGATGAAAACACTACAACCAATTGTTCTCTTTCTAGCATTACTAATATTAAGCTGTGGGGATTCCGAAAAACAAGAACAGCAAACTGCTACTGCAGAAATACCAGTACGTAGAGAAATGATAGCGGAATTAACTGCTCCGCCAAATGTACCCACACCTGTAGGGAGACGAAAAGCGAAAAAACTCATTGTTAATATGGAAATTCTTGAAGAAGAAGGGGAATTAACAGATGGAGTAAAATATGTGTATTGGACCTTCGGAGGCTCTGTTCCGGGTAGTTTCATTAGAACACGTGTTGGTGATGAAGTTGAATTTACCTTATCTAATCACCCAGATAATAAATTACCGCACAATATCGATTTACATGCTGTTACAGGACCAGGAGGCGGAGCGGAATCTTCATTTGTAGCCCCAGGACATGAAAAAACATTTTCATTCAAAACTTTAAATCCAGGTCTCTATGTTTACCACTGTGCAACAGCGCCTGTGGGAATGCATATTGCAAACGGAATGTATGGCCTTATTCTCGTTGAGCCAGAAGGAGGGTTACCACAAGTTGATAAGGAATACTACATTATGCAAGGTGATTTCTATACCAAAGGCAAAAATGGAGAACGCGGCCTACAGCCTTTTGACATGCAAAAAGCAGTTGATGAAAATGCGGATTACGTTGTCTTTAACGGTAGTGTTGGAGCATTAACTGGCGACAATGCTATAACAGCAAAAGTAGGAGAAACCATTAGGCTTTATGTGGGAAATGGTGGACCAAACCTTGTATCTTCTTTTCATGTGATTGGTGAAATATTCGATAAAGTACACGTTGAAGGTGGTGACCTCATAAATGAAAACGTACAAACCACGCTTATTCCGGCAGGAGGTGCAGCCATAGTAGAGTTTAGAGTTGACGTGCCTGGCACTTTTATTTTAGTAGATCACTCCATTTTTAGAGCTTTTAATAAAGGAGCTTTAGGTATGCTAAAAGTTGAAGGTGAAAAAGAAAAGAAAATTTACTCTGGTGAAATTAGAGAAGGGATTTATTTGCCTGAAGGCCCAGGCATACAAAACATGCCAACCACTAATGAGATTGTAGAATCTGAAATTCCTGCAAAATCTTTCGAAGAACAAATGGAGTTTGGAAAACAAATCTATATGCAAAATTGCTTTGCATGTCACCAAAATGAGGGTCAAGGTATTCCGAATGCATTTCCACCATTGGCAAAATCAGATTACTTAAATGCAAATGTAGATCGTGCCATTGGAGTAGTTGTAAACGGATTAAGCGGAGAAATTACTGTAAACGGAAATAAATACAACAGTGTAATGACCAAACAAATGATTTCTTCAGATGATGTGGCTAACGTATTAACCTATGTTTATAATAGCTGGGGCAATTCTAAGAAAGTAGTAACCAAAAAAATGGTTGACGACGTTAAAAAGAAATAATATTATGAAAACCAAAGTCTTTAGTTTGTTCATAGTGTGTTTAGTGGTTCAACCCTTAATGTTTGGACAGACTAAAGACATGGTTCTTATAGAAGGGAGTCGCTACATTCCTTTATATGGAAGAGACTCTACAGTTGTTGAAGTCAAAGATTTTAAGATGGATATCTATCCTGTATCTACCGAAGATTATAAGCAATTTCTAAAAGATAATCCAAAATGGAGAACATCTAAAGTTGTATCGTTATTTGCAGATAAAAGTTATTTAACTAATTGGAAAACCGACTTAGAACCAAACGACTCTATTCATCCTAATACTCCGGTTAACTACGTGTCGTGGTTTGCGGCAAAAGCCTATTGCGATTGTCAAAATAAGCGTTTACCAACAATTGACGAATGGGAATATGTTGCCATGGCAGACGAAACCACAAAAGACGCGCGTGTTAAACCATCTTATAATGCACAAATTTTAGCCTGGTACGAAGCCCCTAGAACAAAGGAAAACCGTATTGGCGAAACACCAAAAAATGCTTGGGGAGTTTACGATTTACACGGTTTGGTGTGGGAGTGGACTTTAGATTTTAATTCGGTATTAATAACTGGAGAATCTAGAAAAGATGTCGATAAGGACAGTAACCTATTCTGTGGAAGTGCTGCAGTTAATGCAACAGATTTAATGAATTATGCCGCATTTATGCGCTATGCCATTAGAGGAAGTTTAAAAGCTAAATATTCTATGAAAAATTTAGGCTTTAGATGTGTACAGGATATTAAAAAAGAAAATAAATGAACGTTTCAAAGAAATATCACGAACACTTAATCCATTTAAATAACGTGAGCAACTATTTAAAATTGATAATCTCAGCGTTGCTAATGTTAATGGTTGTAACATCATGCAAGTCGGATGCACCAAAAGCATCTGACACAGCATTAGTTATGTACCAATGTCCAATGCAATGCGAAGGAGAGAAGACTTACGACGAAGCAGGTAGCTGTCCTATTTGTAACATGGATTTAAAACAAATAGAAACAGCTTCAAAAGACATAGAAACTGAAGAGATTTCAGAGGAATCTATTTTCAACCTAACAAGTGATTGGCATACTGAAGAGGGCAATAAAATTCAACTTGAAGATCTTAAAGGAAAAACTTTGGTCATAGTAATGATTTACACCTCGTGTAAAGCAGCTTGCCCAAGACTAGTGGCCGATATGAGACATATTGAAGCTAAAATTCCTGTTGAGCATATTAAGAATGTTCAATTTGCATTAATTTCTATCGACCCAAACACTGACACACCAGAACGATTAAAAGCCTTCGCTATAGAAAACGCGATGGATGGAGAACAGTGGACCTTTTTGCAAGGTACAGATGGTGGAGTTCGCGAATTTGCCAATGTATTATCTGTAAAATATAAAGAAATTTCGCCTATAGACTTTTCGCATTCTAATATTATTAGTGTGTTTAATTCTGGAGGTGAATTAAAACACCAACAAGAAGGTTTAGGTGTTGATAATAAAGAAACTATTGACGCCATCCTTCAGTTAACCCAATACTAATTTAAAGATGAAAACACTACTAACAATGCTTTGCTTAGGAGTAGTAATGACATCCTATGCTCAAGAATTTGAGATTTCGGCAGAATTAAGACCACGATTTGAATACCGACAGGGTTATAAAACGCTGATTCCAGATGATGTAGATGCTGCGACATTTATATCGCAACGTACACGATTAAATTTCAACTACGGAAGTGAAACATTGAATGCTTTTGTGTCGTTTCAAAATGTGAGAGTTTGGGGCGATGTTAATACTACGTCTTTAGAAGATAAAAATGGAATTGCATTGCATGAAGCTTGGGCAGAATTAGTATTCAATCCAAAATTAACCATAAAATTAGGTCGACAAGAAATCAGCTACGACGACCACAGGATTTTCGGAAATGTTGGCTGGGCACAACAAGCCAGAAGCCATGATGCCTTAGTTACTACTTATCAACCAAATACTACGAATCGTTTAGATTTTGGTTTGGCTCTAAATGCAAATGAAGAAACCGTATTTGATACAGATTACTCCGTTAATAATTATAAGGCATTTCAATATATATGGTATCATACTAATCTAAAAAATGTTGGATTAAGTGTTTTACTATTAAACAACGGCTTAACGTACATAAATGAAAACGACGAGCAGAAAGTAGATTATAACCAAACTATAGGTTCTCGGTTTACTTTTGAAACAACCAAATGGCATACAGATGCTTCTATCTATTTTCAAACCGGAAAAATTGCAGACACAGATTTGAGTGCTTATAATATTGCGGTTAATGCATATTATAAAATCAACACTGAATTTAAAACCGGGATAGGCGCCGAATATCTTTCAGGAACTGATATGAACACTACTGAAAACAAGCTAAAATCATTTAATCCTTGGTTTGGTACGAATCATAAATTTAATGGACTAATGGATTATTTTTATGTGGGCAACCATTCTAATTCTGTTGGATTATTAGACATTAATACTTCATTCGATTATCAAAAAGAACGGTTTTCAGCAAAACTAACTCCTCATATGTTTTCATCTGCAGCGACTGTCGTAGACCTAACAGGTAAAGAAATGAGCAATGCATTGGGCACCGAATTAGATTTGGTATTGGGTTATAAGTGGACCAAAGACATCAGTTTTAACGCAGGCTATTCGCAAATGTTTGCCACAGAAACGATGGAGGTTTTAAAAGCGGGTAATAAAGACAATGCTAACAATTGGGCCTGGTTAATGATTACGGTTAAACCAAGTTTATTTAAAACAACACTGAATAATTAACACGACAGCATTATAAGTATAAGAGTTAGCAGTCTTGATTAGTCATGCCTTAACTTTCCTGTTAATTCTTCAATGTTTATAACAAATATTGTAGGGATTTCATCAGAATCAACTTTAGCAGAAAACTCATTAATAAAATCTAAGTCGCGTAATTCTTTTCGCATTATAACATCTTTTACACCTAAAGAAAACTCGTGCAATAACGCTTTTGCACTGCTGCGTTCTAACTCTATGTATTGACCATGAGCCACGACCGATTTCCAATTAGTAATTGAAGTTATTTCAGAGATCTCTATAGCCACGTTATTATGTTGACGCATAGCATTAATTTTATGACCATACCCTGAATAACAAATAATTCTATGGTCTGAATAAAAATAAGTGATTGGGACAACAAAAGGTTTGTTTTGATAAATATACGCCAAATGTCCTATATAATTTTGATTCAAAATTAATTGACATTCTTCTTTTTTTAAGGATTTGACCATAACGTTAAATTTTAAATTTGTCTATTTTCAACACCTGCCTGATGACTATATAATATCAATAATTATATTTATAGCATTCTTAGAAAAATCCGCAAGCAAGAGTATCTTTTTCATAATCATAAACTTATACTTAAAGTTACGGAAACTTATTAAGAGCTGCAATGACATAAATCATAATATCAATTTATAATTTCCAAAACACATCACTTTCGTTATCCTCAAATTTTTCAGGTTGATGGATGATTTCAATGTGACGCAATTGCGCTTCAGTTGCTACTTTCTGAATTTCGGGAAACAAGATGCGTTCTTCAAATCGGATGTGCTGTTCTAATTCTTCTTCAATTTTACTCAAGATTTTTAAGTCGTCGTCACGATCTACAAACAAGCGCTTTAATCGTCTGTGTTCTGCTAATGCGCGTTTTATTAATTCGTTTTCAGGCTCTAATATGTTAAAAATGTGAGTTTCTTCTATTTCAAAATGGGGAATTAAGTGATTTTCAAAAAACCAATCGGCATAAGCTCTAATGCGTTTAGGGTCGATGTCTTTACTGAATCCCGCTCTAATTTTCCAAGATAATAATAAACCATGATGGTGTTCTCTGCTTAACGGTTGAAGTGCATTATGTCGTTTTTGCGGTTTTGGTTGCATAATTTTTGTGTTTAATAATAGTGAATAATAGTACACCGATACCTAATGGTAAAAGGATACTAAATAAGAATAATAACAGGTAATAATGGGGTAGAATTCCAGTTCCGAAGTAAAACATAATCCCTTGAATTAACAGCAGTACCTCAGTTAAAACAAAGCCTAAAAGGAAACTGTACACACCAAAATTTAAAGTTTTAGAACTGCTTAGGAAGTTGCTTTTTATAATGAAAGCAAATAAAAAGCCTGAAATGACACCTAGCATAATTAGGTGAATAAATCCGATAACAAAATTGCGGTGATTGTAAACAACGGCAGAGAATTCCGGCAAAATAGATACGGTTTGACACAGAGCTTTTAAGATAAAACAGACCAATGCAAAACCGTACATGTAAGTCACAAGCTTTGATTCTTTGTGCCATGCTAAATACGGATTAGGCTTTATAAGTTGAAAGAATTTATAAAGCATTAAAACTTGAAGCACAACACCTACTCCATTAATCCAAGGCAAGCTAATATGAGGCGCAAACCATTGAATTGGCAGGGCAAATGTTAGTATTGCAGATGCAATTAACAACCTATAAAACTGTCTAAATAGTTTAGAGTCTTCAACCTTTAATAGGTGAAAAAACACAGTAATAACAGCAATTAAAAACCAACCGTTAAACTGAAAGTGTAAAAAGAATTGAATGGCAATGTGATAAAAGGCCGACGTTGATCCAAGCATGGAAACTGCAGGTCCTAGACACCAAACTCCAATGGTAGAAACCATCATAAATAGGAGTGACGATTTTAATAACTTTTCGGTTACAGTAGAATCTGTTTTAAGATGTTTCCAAATGAGATGTGCAAAGTAGTAACTACAAAATATGTGTAATGTTGAAAATGCTATGGACATAGCTGCATAACCTAGTATCGGAAAGCTAATCATCATACCAACAACAGCAAATTCTGTGAGCCAAAATAAGCGATTAAAAACCTTTGTTTCATTAGGAATAAAATAATGAACACATAGCGTGAATAACATTAAGTAAACCCACCCCAACATGGCTACATGAGAATGTGCGTGCGTTAAAAATCTATAATTTAAACCAATGGGTTCTATAAATGAAAAGCGTAATGCCAAACCCATTACCGCAGCAATTAGAAAATTAATTAAACATATGACGACTAATTTTTTTGGCATTGTTAAGATTACGATTTAGTGAGGTGCAGATTAATAAGAAGAAAATCCCAAAATGCAAGGGAATAACATCTTAGGATTTTCCTAATTTAAAAACGTAGTAGAGATGGCTTTTACCTCAACTGTTGTTCTAGTTTTATAGCTTCAGGAAATAAAATATTATTCTCTAAATGAATGTGTAAATGCAGATCTTTTTCAAATTCATCTAACATTGCAAACGTAACTTTATAGGTGTTACAAGCATCTGCAGGTGGAGTGTAATTATTAGTAAGTTCATCAATTTCTCTAAAACGGTCACCTTCGGCATCATGCTCTTCCATCATCATCGCAATTGGGTTTTCTACTGTACCGAATTGCGGTGATTGAATGGCTTCACTTTTTAGTCTAGCATTAACCATTCTTTTTACAAAAGGAAAAAGTATAAGTTCTTCTTTCTTCATATGCGATGTTAATTCGCCTGCAGACGCTGTAAATAATTCATTGATTTTAAACAATTCAGGATGACGCTCTCCATGCACACGACACAATTTATTTAAAAACTGACTCAGCACAGGAATTTTTTCTTCGACATACCTGTGGTGCTTCTTTTCAATATATTCCGCCAATAAATCTAGCGGCCAAGATTTGTAATCAATGGTTTCAGCTCCTTTAGAATTTAAAACCTGATTAATTTCAGCCATAAGATGATTATAGTCTATGTCTTTTTTATCGCAAGCCTCTTCTACTGTTCTATTACCATTGCAACAAAAATCTATTTTGTATTTAGAAAAAATTGCAGCTGTTCTAAAATCGTCAGCAACATATTGTCCTATTTCTTTTTGGGTCTTTTCTTGAAGTGTTTCCATATTATATTTTAATTTCGGATAAATTTATCCTATTTATATTCAAATTTTTTTAGATCTTTAAAAATGAAACCCCAGATTTAATATCTAAAGCCAATTGTTCTAGGCTTGTGTTTTCTAACATATCCCTCAGCTCTTCTCTAATAGCCTTAAATTTATCGTGTACAGGGCAAGGATGATTTTCATCACAGGTATGTAAGCCTAACCCACAGCCCTTATAAATATTATCCCCATCTATAGCAAAAACAATTTGCGAGAGTTTGGTTGTTGCAATCTTATCTTTGTCAATTTCAAAACCACCATGAGCTCCTCGAACGGATTTCACAATGTCATTTCTAACTAAGTCTTGCAATATTTTTGCAGTAAACGCCTGAGGAGAATCAATCTCTTCAGAAATCTCTTTTGGACTGACACGTCTATGTTCTGAAGAATTAATAGCAATAAAAATTGCAGCTTTTATTCCGTATTCGCAAGCTTTAGAAAACATCCTTTAATGTTATTTTAGAATACAAAAATACAATTATTATCTTAAATAAGATAAATTTATCCTATATAATTATTTTAAGATCCTAATGACTAACTAAAACATGAGGTATTCGTTTAAAAGGTTTGATTTTATTGATTTCAAAACCGAGCAGCCATGCTTTTTCTGAAAGTGAGAAGACTGAATAATTTAATTTTTTTCAATTAATTAAAACGTCATCTTTACTACAAAATCTAAAAGCTAAGTGATCTTCTATCTTTTATAAAACAACATTACTATTAAGAATATTTGGATTTATACCAAACCTTTTGCCATTCGCGTTGTAAAATCATAAAGGTCACGTCTTCAGATAAGCGTAATGCATCACTACCATCGAGATTTCTAATTTTAGCCTCAGAAACATCTATAATATAAAGTAAGTTTAAATAGTCTGAAAATTTAGAGTTTATCAAATCATAAACGGTTTCTTGAAGCACTAATTTTAAACTCGTTGGCAAGGTTTCTTTGTCTAACTCTAAATCGATATTAGCATAAAGTAAATCTTTATTAAGTTGAAGAATAAGTTTCTTATACAATTGTAGTTGTTCCGCCGCAACAATTAAATCCTCAAAATTAGATGGTAAACTCATTAGAAATTAAACGCGTCTATTCATTAATTGTTCTCCAAATACTCTAAGGACTTGCTTTTTCTCATGAGACACATTTAAAGTTTCTAAAACTTCAAACGCCTTATTTGTGTATGATTTCACAGCATTTTGAGTAGCTTCTGCTGCACCCGATGCATAGAATAACGCTTTTACCTTTTCAACTTTATTGCTATTAGGAAGCTCTAAATTAGACATAAATGTCTTTAAATTCAACGTCTCATCTTCAGACCCTAACTCCATAGTTTTAAGGTACAAATATGTTTTTTTATTTTCTATAATATCTCCACCGACTTGTTTTCCGAAGGTTTCAGGATTTCCAAAAGCATCTAAATAATCGTCCTGCAATTGAAACGCAATACCTAAAAGTCGACCAAACTCATAAATAGAATTCTGATCTTCGATAGACGCATTAGCGACAATAGCACCCATTTTCATAGCAGCACCAACCAAAACAGCTGTTTTATATTCAATCATTTTCAGATATTCAGAAATCGTAACATCATTGCGTGTTTCAAAATCAATATCATATTGCTGACCTTCACAAACCTCTAAAGCTGTTTTACTAAATAATTTAGCCAAAGCCTGAAATGTTTGTGGCTCATAATTTTCAAATAATTGATAAGCCATAATCAACATGGCATCCCCAGAAAGAATTCCGGTATTTAGATTCCATTTTTCATGAACAGTTTCCTCTCCACGTCTTAAAGGTGCGTCATCCATAATATCGTCGTGGACTAAAGAAAAATTATGAAAAACCTCAATAGACAATGCCGCATCCATAGCTCTATCGGCATTTCCACCGAAAATTTCTGCCGCCATCAACGTTAAAATTGGTCGTAAGCGTTTTCCCCCTAACTGAAGAATATAGTTTATAGGATTATATAAATTTTTAGGTTCCTTATCGGTTGTAAAACCCTCTAAAAATTTTAGAAAAGGCTTTTGATACTGTTCTATATATTGCATTGGACAAAAATAATGCATTAAAGATATTTTAAACGAATGTTAGCCATGTAAAAAAATCATTAAAACTTTGGAAACTTTTTTGGTTTTTAAAGTTTCCTATTGTAAATTTGCGCCACAATTTAAAAAGATATTCCACTTAGGCGGAACACAATGATGAAGGATAAAATAATAATAAAGTCTACTGATTTATTCTCAAACTTAGGTTTTAAGAGCGTAACTATGGACGATATTGCTAATGAAATGGGTATTTCAAAAAAAACGATTTATCAACATTTTCAGAATAAAACAAAATTAGTGGAAGCCACGGCAATGCATGTTTTTGAAAATATTTCTAAAGGTATTGATTGTATATGTGAACTGAACACTAATCCAATTAACGAAATATATGAAATTAAGCGGTTTGTAATGCTTAATCTAAAAGATGAAAAATCATCGCCTCAATATCAGCTTCAAAAGTATTATCCTAAGATATACTGCTCATTAAAACGAAAGCAATTTGAAAAAATGATTGGCTGTGTCACTCGCAATTTAGAACGCGGTGTTACACAGAAACTGTACAGAGATTCCATAGAAGTCGATTTTATAGCACGCCTCTACTTTAACGGTATGATTTCTTTAAAGGATCAAGATATTTTTCCACGCGATACTTATGCAATGCAAAATCTAATGAACAATTATATAGACTACCATTTAAGAGGTATTTGCTCAACTAAAGGCCTAGAAACATTAACAGAATTAAACACCAACCTCTAATAACCTATGAAAAAAACACTAACGCTAATAATAGGCTTTATTATTTTTCAAACTGGCTTTGCACAAGAGCAGCCAACACAACTTTCGCTTCAAGAAGCTATTGATTACGCTTTGGAAAACAATAGAACTGCCATTAATGCTTCACGAGATATTGAAGCAGCCAAACAACAGAAATGGGAAACAACAGCTACTGGTTTACCTCAAGTAAGTGCAAGTATAGATTATCAGAACAATTTAAAACAGCAAGTGCAATTAATTCCTGCAGAATTTTTTGGTGGGCAACCCGGAGAATTTGCAGAAGTAATGTTTGGTACTAAACACAGCATGACGGCCTTTGCAACCTTAAATCAAAAAATATTTGATGGGTCCTATCTTGTAGGTCTACAATCTGCCAAAGTCTTTTTAGAAATATCTAAAAATGCTAAAATAAAGACCGATTTAGAAGTCAGAAAAGCGGTTATTGAAGCTTACGGAAATGTTTTATTAGCAGAAGAAAGTATCAAAATTTTTGAAAGAAATATTGATGTCTTAGAAAAAAATCTTTTCGAAACACAGAAAATTTACGAAAATGGATTGGGAGAAGAAGAAAGTGTTGAACAACTACAAATCACCCTCTCTGGCGTAAAAAGTAACTTGAATAATGTTGAAAGACTAAAAAAGTTAGCCTATCAGATGCTAAATATTAATTTAGGATTAGATGTTCAAAATACTATGGTATTAACGGATAATCTAGAAACATTAACTGACCAAAACATCTCGTTAGCAGATTTAGATGCAGAAAATAATCCCGAAAGTACCATTGATTATTTAATTGCCCAAAACGATACAAAAGCAAAAGCGCTAATGGTTAAACTCGAAAAAAGCAAAGCCTTACCAACTCTTAATGCCTTTATTAATGGTGGTTATTCTGGTTACAGCGAAGACTTTTCATTTACCAAGACAAGCCAACCTTGGTTTGGGTCGTCGTTATTTGGTGTTAGTTTAGATATCCCAATCTTTAGCTCAGGTATGCGAAGTGCCTCAACACAACGTGCAGCAATCAACCTTGAAAAAGCACAAACGGAATTAACCGAAACCGAACAACGTATTAAGCTTCAAATTGAATCAGCAAAAAGCGATTACCAATTCGCTATTGAGGATTATGCCAATAAACAAGAGAATTTAGGTTTAGCAGAACGTATTGAAGCTAAGAACCAAACCAAGTTTTTTGAAGGTATTGGTTCTAGTTTTGAATTGAGACAAGCACAAACCCAATTATACACCGCACAACAAGAATTACTTCAAGCAATGCTAGACGTTATAAACTCTAAAGCAACCTTAGAAACCGTTCTTAATACACCATTCAATAATTAAAAATCACCAACAAAATGAAGTACATATATCTATTATTAATCGTTGCAATCGTATCGATATCCTGTTCTGGGGAAAAGAAAAATTCTGTAGAGCAAGCTATACAAAGTGATAACCTTGAAACTATTAGAACAAAGCGAGGTCAATTAGTCGCTGAGCAAGAAGGCATCAATGATAAAATTAAGCTTTTGGATGAGAAAATAAAAACCTTAGATACTACCAAGCACGTGCCTTTAATCACCACGTTTAAAGCTCAAGTCGAAGTATTTAACCACGTTTTAGAACTGCAAGGAAATGTCACTACTAAAGACCTTTTAACTATTACACCAGAATATAACGGTATCCTAACAAATGTGTATGTAAAGGAAGGTCAAAAAGTTAAAAAAGGACAAATTTTAGCAAAGATTGATGACGGTGGTTTAAGTCAACAATTGGCACAATTAAAAATTCAAGCAGAATTAGCAAAAACCACTTACGAGCGTCAGCAAAGACTTTGGGAACAGAATATTGGAAGTGAAATTCAATTCTTACAATCAAAATCTACTTATCAATCGCAACAAGAAGCCGTAAACCAATTAAACCAACAAATTGCTAAAACTAATGTTACAGCACCTTTTTCTGGTACTATTGATGACATTATTACGGAGCAAGGAAGTGTTGTTGCTGCAGGCCAATCTCCATTAATGCGTATTGTAAATTTAGACAATATGTATATTGAAACAGAAGTGCCAGAACGTTACGTTTCAGACGTTACAAAAGGAAAAAGTGTAAGTGTTAATATTCCCGTTTTAGGAAAAACAATAGAGACCGATATTCGTCAAGCTGGTGATTTCATAAATCCTGCAAACCGAACTTTTAAGGTTGAAGTAGGTATTCCTAATGATGACAAATCTATTAAACCAAATTTATCTGCGCGTTTAAAAATTAACGATTACACTAGTGAAAAAGCGTTATTAATTCCACAAAGTGTCGTTTCTGAAAATTCAGAAGGAGAACAATATGTATATGTTGTTACAGATAAAAATGTAAAAGGTATTGGTACTGCAAAACGTGTAATTATTGAAACAGGAAAAACTCAAGACGATATTATTGAAGTCTTAAAAGGACTAGAAGATGGATCTGAAATCATTAAAGAAGGTGCACGTAGCGTAAGAGACGGACAATCTGTTGAAGTTATTAATTATGAAACTAAAAACTAATGGCTGAAAATAAAAAAAATACCGAAAAGGAATTTGGTTGGTCATCGTGGGCAATTAACAATAAAACCACGATGTATGTGCTGATCGCCGTATTTTTCTATTTAGGAATTTCAGCTTTTTTCGACATGCCAAGAGAAGCATTCCCTGAGGTTAATGAAACTAAAATTTACGTTAGTACCATTTATCCAGGAAACACTGCTGAGGATATCGAAAAGTTAATTACCGATCCTGTAGAAGACAAGCTAAAAACAGTAAGTAATGTTGTAGAAATCACCTCAACATCACAAGAAGATTATTCTATGGTGGTCATAGAATTTGATGAAAACATTACTGTAGAACAGGCCAAACAGAAAGTAAAAGATGAAATTGATTCGGAAACAGCTGGCGAAGATTGGCCAACATTTAACGGAGCAAAAGTAGAACCCGATGTTTTTGAATTAAGTCTTTCGGAAGAAATGCCAATTCTTAACATTAATATTTCTGGGGATTATCCTATTGAAAAATTAAAAGATTATGCCGAATATCTTCAAGATGAAATAGAAGATTTACAAGAAATTAAGAAGGCAGATATCCGCGGTGCTCAAGAGAAAGAAGTTGAAGTAGCGGTAGACATCTACAAAATGATGGCGGCCAAAGTAACGTTTAATGATATTCTTGGTGCTATTGGAAATGGAAACATTACACAATCTGCAGGTAACTTAAAAGCTAGCGGACAACGACGTACTATACGTATTATTGGAGAAATTGAAAAACCTTCAGAACTTGAAAACTTCGTTGTAAAATCAGACAATGGCAGTCCAATCTATTTAAAAGATGTGGCAACTGTTGCATTTCATGAAGAAGATAAAACCACATTCGCAAGAAAATCTGAAAAACCAGTAGTAATGTTAGACGTTAAAAAGCGTGCTGGTAAAAACATGGTTGCTGCTGCAG
Organism: Winogradskyella costae; assembly: GCF_013403865.1. GTDB lineage: Bacteria > Bacteroidota > Bacteroidia > Flavobacteriales > Flavobacteriaceae > Winogradskyella > Winogradskyella costae. The sequence continues at coordinate 1,562,479 of NZ_JABFDK010000001.1, read as the reverse complement.
AGCAAACACAGGTTATTGTACAGAATGCTATAGATAACGTATTCCCAAAGGATTTAGAAGTTACCATTACAAACGATCAATCACCAGTAACGATTGGGCAGGTAGATGATTTGGTAAACAACATCATCTTTGGTGTTATTTTAGTGGTTACCGTTTTAATGTTCTTTTTAGGTTTTAAAAATGCCTTATTCGTTGGTTTTGCCATTCCAATGTCCATGTTTATGTCGCTTATGATTTTAGGTTTTATCGGCTATAGTTTAAACACTATGGTACTTTTTGGACTTATTATGGGGCTTGGAATGTTGGTAGATAATGGTATTGTAGTTGTTGAGAACGTCTATCGCTTAATGGAAGACGAAGGTATGGGACGTATTGAAGCGGCTAAAAAAGGAATTGGAGAAATTGCATATCCTATAATTATTTCTACAGCAACAACGGTTGCAGCCTTTGTACCTTTAGGACTTTGGCCTGGTATCATGGGGGAATTCATGAAGATTTTACCAATTACCTTATCCATCGTTTTAGGATCCTCTTTAGTCGTTGCTATATTTTTCAATTCGGTGTTGGTATCGCGTTATATGACTACTGAAGATAAGGACATGCCTTTAAATCAAATTATTAGAACTACAATTATTGTAGCCGTGATTGGAATTCTTATTTTAATTTTTGGTGGTACATATCGTGGTTTAGGAACCATTATGATTTTTACAGCGATTATGCTTTGGGCTTATCGATTTTTCATCAGAGGATGGGCAAATAGTTTCCAAAATAAAGCTTTGGTAAGACTTGAAAACTGGTATGAAGTACGTTTAAGAAATTCATTATCAAAAAAGCAACCTTACGTTTTAACTATTGCGACGTTTCTATTATTAATTGCTGCTTTTATTGCTTTTGGAGTTTCTCTAAGCACACAACGTACTAAAGTAGAATTCTTCCCAGATAATAAACCCAACCAAATTATTGTCTATATAGAGTATCCACAAGGTACAGCCATTGAAAAAACTAATGCCATTACTGCACAAATAGAAAAGCGTGTGGATGCGGTTATAAATGGAGACCAATACATGGATGGTAACAGAAACTTCTTAGTAGAAAGTGCTGTTTCTCAAGTTGGAGAAGGAGCCGGAAACCCACAAACAGATATGGGATCTGGTGCTGAAATGCCGCACAAAGCTAAGATCACAGCGTCTATGCGCGAATATAAATTTAGAAAAGGTGAAGACAGTGAACTTTTACGTCAAAAAGTACAAGAGGCTTTAGTTGGTATTTTCCCAGGTGTACTAATTTCTGTTGAAAAAGATGCCAACGGACCACCTGCAGGTTCCCCAATTAATATTGAAATAGACGGTAACGACTACAACGAATTAATTGCGACTGCTGAGCAAATGCGAACTTTTATTAACTCTAAAAATATAGCTGGAATTGACGAGCTTAAAATAGACGTTAACAAAGACAAACCAACCATGTTGGTTGAAATTGATAGAAAAAAAGCAGGTGAATTAGGAATTACTGCAAAACAAATTGGAGATCAATTACGTAATTCTATCTTTGGTTCTAAAGCCGGAATCTATAAAGAAGATGGAGACGATTTTGATATCTATGTCCGTTTTAACGAAGCCAATCGGTATGATAAGAGTGCTCTTTTTAATCAAAATATTACATTTAGAGACAATACTGGTCAAATAAAGGAGATTCCATTATCTACGGTTGCGAAACAGAAAAACAATTCTGGTTTTAGTGCTATTAAACATAAGGACACTAAACGTGTTGTTACTGTTTATTCAGCTTTATCACCAGGGTATACAGATGCTGGCGCAATTGTAACTCAGATTCAAAATGAAATGAAAAGCTATGAAGGCTTAGCTGATGATATTCATATCGATTATACAGGTCAGATTGAAGAACAGAATAAACAAATGGCCTTTTTAGTTGGAGCATTCTTTACAGGATTAGGGTTAATTTTCTTCATTCTAATATTTCAATTTAACTCCATTTCGAAACCAACAATTATAATGATTGCGATTTTCTTAAGTTTTATTGGTGTTTTTGGTGGTATCGTTATTTCAGGAAGTGCCTTTGTTATTATGATGACTATGGTTGGTATTATATCGCTAGCCGGAATTGTAGTAAACAACGGTGTGGTACTTCTAGATTACGCACAATTGCTGATTGATAGAAAGAAAAATGAACTGGACTTAGAAGAAACCGATTATTTAACGACTGAAGATCTTTTTGAAAGTATCGTTAGAGCAGGTAAAGCCCGTTTAAGGCCGGTGTTATTAACTGCAATTACAACAATTTTAGGTCTAATACCTTTAGCTATTGGTCTAAACATTAACTTCTTTACGTTATTTGCAGATTTTAATCCAAACATATATATGGGTGGAGACAACGTTGTCTTTTGGGGACCATTAGCGTGGACTGTTATTTACGGTTTATTAATCGCCACATTCTTAACTTTAATTGTTGTTCCTATTTTATTCTTTTTAAGTATAAAGCTTAAAATGTGGATGCGTGTAAATTTCACATCTCAGCCGTTAAGAGCTAATGACACTGAAACGTTTGAGCAAATTGAAGGGGCAACTCCACTTGAGCTTGACAATTAATTGAAATTCATTATTTAAATAGAAAAATCCGAAGTCTTAACTTCGGATTTTTTACTTTTGCAATTCTAATAAAAATCTATGTACAGAAGTCACAATTGTGGTGAGTTAAGAGCATCACACAACAATACAGAAGTTACACTTTCAGGATGGGTTCAAGGTGTTCGCGATAAAGGATTTATGGTTTATATTGACCTTCGCGATCGTTATGGAATCACACAATTATATTTTGATGAGGAACGCACACCAAAAGCAATTATGGATAAGGCTTCAAAATTGGGTCGCGAGTTTGTTATTCAAGTTAAAGGTAATGTCATTGAACGGGCTTCAAAAAACCCTAATATTCCAACAGGTGATATTGAAGTTGTAGTATCAGAATTAACTGTTTTGAACAGCTCTTTAGTGCCACCTTTTACCATTGAAGATAAAACAGATGGTGGGGATGATTTACGTATGAAATATCGCTATTTAGATATTCGTCGTAATCCGGTAAAAAACAGTTTAATTTTTAGAGCAAAAGTGGCTCAAGAAGTTAGAAATTATTTATCAAATGATGGTTTTATTGAAGTTGAAACACCATACTTAATTAAATCAACTCCAGAAGGAGCACGTGATTTTGTAGTCCCTTCTCGTATGAATGAAGGGCAATTTTACGCGCTTCCACAATCACCACAAACTTTCAAACAACTATTGATGGTTGGTGGTATGGATAAATATTTCCAGATCGTTAAGTGTTTTAGAGATGAAGATTTACGTGCCGACAGACAACCAGAATTCACACAAATAGATTGTGAAATGGCGTTTGTTGAGCAAGAAGATATTTTAAATGTATTTGAAGGTTTAACACGTCACTTATTAAAAGAAGTAAACGGTGTTGAAATTGAAAAATTCCCAAGAATGCTCTATGATGATGCTATGCGTTTATACGGAAACGATAAACCAGACATTAGATTTGGAATGGAGTTTGGCGAATTAAATGCTGTTACCCAACATAAAGAATTTGGCGTATTCAACAGTGCTGAATTAGTCGTTGGTATCGCAGTTCCTGGTGGAAACAGTTATACAAGAAAAGAAATTGATAAACTAATTGATTGGGTAAAGCGTCCACAAGTTGGGGCTTTAGGCATGATTTATTCGCGTTGTAATGACGATGGAAGTTTTAAATCTTCAGTAGATAAATTTTACGATCAAGACGATTTAGCAAAATGGTCTGAAGTCACTGGTGCAAAACCAGGAGATTTAGTTTGCGTATTATCTGGTGATACTAATAAAGTAAGAGCACAATTAAGTGCGCTACGTATGGAATTAGCAACACGCTTAGGCTTAAGAGACCCTAAAGTATTTGCACCTCTATGGGTTATTGATTTCCCATTATTAGAATTAGATGAAGAAACGGGTCATTACCATGCGATGCACCATCCATTTACGTCTCCAAAACCTGGACAAATAGAATTATTGGATACCAACCCTGGTGATGTAAAAGCTAACGCTTACGATTTAGTATTAAATGGTAACGAAATTGGAGGTGGTTCTATTCGTATTCACGATAAAGCGACGCAAGCAATTATGTTGAAACATCTTGGGTTTTCAGATGAAGACGCTAAAGCGCAATTCGGATTCTTAATGGATGCTTTTGAATATGGAGCACCACCACATGGAGGTTTAGCTTTTGGTTTAGATAGACTAGTTGCGATTTTGGGTGGCCAAGAAACAATACGAGATTTTATTGCGTTCCCTAAAAACAATTCTGGCAGAGATGTGATGATTGATGCGCCTGCACCAATTGATGATGATCAACTAAAAGAGTTGAGTTTAAAACTGAATTTAAAATCATAAAAAATATCAATCCTGCTTCTTGCAGGATTTTTTTATAGATTAATTTTATGGAAACAAAACACCCTATATTTAAAAGGCTATTGATATGGCGAGCTAAACATATCTCGCATAAGCAATTTGTATATTTCTTGAGTATTTTAATTGGGTTTACGTCTGGGATTGGTGCTGTAGTTTTAAAAAAATTAACGCATTATATTCAACTGTTACTAGAAGGTAAATTGGTTCAATATTACCATCAAGCCTTTTACTTTTTGTTTCCTATAATTGGATTGACTCTTGTTTATTTAATCATAAAATATGTGATCAGAGAAAAGGTAAGTCATGGAATTCCTTCAACATTACATGCCATTTCTAAACGTAAAGGCATTATAAAAGGTTATCAAATGTTCGGTTCTATTCTTACAGCTCCATTAACTATTGGTTTTGGAGGTTCGGTAGGATTAGAAGGCCCTGCAGTTGCAACAGGAGCCGCTATTGGCTCTAACATTGCTCGGCTTTTTAGAATGAACCAAAAAACCAAAACCTTGTTAATCTGTTGTGCCGCAGCCGGAGCGTTATCTTCTATATTTAAAGCACCAATAGCAGCCATAATTTTTGCCATTGAAGTCTTTAGTTTGGATTTAACAATTGCCTCTATGTTACCTTTATTGTTAGCTTCTCTTTCAGCTATTATTACGTCCTATTTTTTCTCTGGAAACGATGTGATATTACCGTTTAGAATTGAAGATAACTTTAGGATTTCTGATGTGCCGTTTTATGCTTTTTTAGGAGTCTGTGCTGCATTTACCTCTATTTATTTTGCCGAAGTTTATGAAAGAGTTCAAAAGTTATTCGACAAACTAAACTCACCAATTAGAAAACTTCTTGTTGGTGGTATTGCCATTGGTATTCTTGTTTATTTTATTCCGCCTCTTTATGGTGAAGGATTTGATGTTATTAATAATCTTATTGTTGGAAATCCGGAAAAAGCTTTAGTCAATAATTTTTTAAATTTAGATCTGAGTAATATATGGATTGTAATTGCGCTTTTAGCTGGACTCGTATTCTTCAAAATTATTGCTAGTGCTTTGACTTTTGGTGCTGGTGGTGTTGGTGGAATTTTTGGACCAACGCTTTTTATGGGAAGTATAATGGGGAATTGCGTTGCTAAAGTCATTAATAATTGTGGCTTATTTAATACTCCTGTTTCAGAAAGTAATTTTACGCTTGTTGGGATGGCTGGGTTATTAGCAGGAGTGCTTCATGCTCCTTTAACAGCGATATTTTTAATTGCAGAACTTACAGGCGGATATGACTTATTCATACCTCTAATGATTACTGCTGCGATTTCATTTGGAATAACAAAATACTTTGTGTCGTATTCTGTTTATACGATGGAATTGGCTCGAAAAGGGGAATTAATCACACACGATAAAGATCATGCTGTTTTAACTTTAATGGATATAAATAAAGTTATTGAAACCAACTTTATTCATGTCACCACCAATATGACATTAGAAGAGATCATAAAAGAAGCCGTTATTAAATCGAATCGAAATATTTTTCCGGTAATAGATGAAGAAGACAACACTTTAAAAGGTATAATTTTATTAGATGATATTAGACCAATAATGTTTGACCAAACCCTATACGATAACGTATTTGCAATCGAAGTGATGCAAAAACCACCTGCGATCATCGATATTGAAACAGATAAAATGACCGTAATTATGAAAAAATTTCAAGACAGTAGTGCTTGGAATTTGCCAGTAGTTAAAAACGGTAGTTATATTGGATTTATTTCAAAATCAAAATTATTGACGGCATACCGGAGAGAATTAATTAATTTTACATCTTAACCTGAGTTAAGAAATCTTATAGTTAAGGTTTTGAATTGCAAAATAGTAGTACTACCAGGTTTTTTTAATTTATGCCAACAAAAAACTTCATAAGACGATTACTGCTATTGCGATACAAATATATATCGCAAAAGAACTTTATCTATATTTTAAGTATCGCTGTTGGCTTATTAACTGGTATTGCTGCCGTAACTCTAAAAAACATTACTTACGCCATACAGTCTGGATTAGAAGAAGGTATTATTTTTTCTCAAAACCAACTCTATTTTATACTGCCTGTAATTGGATTGTTCTTGGTATATCTATTAACAAAGTATATGTTTAACCAAGGAATGACACCGACGATTCCTCCGTATATAAAACGTGCAATACCTTCACTACTCTATTCTTTATTAAGGCAAAAAGGACTTTTATCTTATAAACTTATCTATCATCCGTTAATTATGGCACCGTTAACCGTTGGATTTGGTGGGTCTGTTGGGTTACTAGGACCTGCAATAACCTCTGGCTCTGCATTAAGCTCTAATTTAAGTCGGATTTTACATGTCGATAAAAAAACCAGGACACTTCTTATTGCTTGTGCGACCGCTGCGGCTGTGGCATCTATGTTTAAATCCCCAATTGCCGCGATTGTTTTGGCTGTAGAAATTTTCAGTTTAGATCTCACCTTTGCATCATTATTACCTTTATTGATAGCCTCAATATCTTCTGTCTTAACCTCTTATTTTTTCTTAGGCGATGAGTTGCTTTTTAACTTTAATGTCACAGAAAAATTCAACCCAAGAGATACGGCTTTTTATATGATTTTAGGGTTAGGAACAGGTATCGCATCCATCTATTTCACCAAAATGTATTTTGCTATTTATGCTTTTTTCGACCGATTTAAAACCAAGTTTACAAAACTTTTAGTAGGCGGAATCGCTATTGGTATTATGTTGTATTTTATTCCACCACTTCATGGTGAAGGTTTAAGTTTTACCAAAGATTTATTTGAAGGCAACTATCTACACGCACTTGGCTCTAATCCGTTTGACAAATACACGGATAATATTTGGGTAGTTATTGTGTTGCTCATCGGTTTTACCATATTTAAAGCTATTGCAATGACGACCACTTTTGCTGCTGGAGGTGTTGGTGGAGTTATTGTACCCACTATGGTAATGGGAAGTGCCCTAGGTAATGTTGTGGCTAAAATAATTAACAACATTGGATTTGGACACCAAGTATCTGAATCGAACTTTACACTCATTGGTATGGCAGGGTTAATTGCTGGTGTAATCCATGCACCATTAACGGCTATATTTTTAATTGCTGAAATTACAGGGGGTTATATTCTATTTTTACCTCTGATGATCACGGTGGCAATTTCATATATGATTACTAAGAATTATATGGAACACACCATTTATACCAAAGAATTAGCAGAGCGTGGAGATCTTTTAACGCACGATAAAGATCAAAGTGTTCTAACGGTAATGACATTAGATTCTGTTATAGAAAAAGATTTTATTGCCTTACATCCCGAAATGAGCCTAGGTGAGATGCTAAAAAAAGGGGTTTCAAAATCGAGTAGAAATTTATTTCCTGTTACGGATTCTAACGATATGTTTGTCGGTATTATTCTGCTAGACGATATTCGCTCTGTAATGTTTGATCAAAGTTTATATGAATCGACAACCGTAGAAACCTTTATGCATCAAGCACCAGATTATATTATTTATGAAAAGGATGCTATGCATATCGTAATGAAAAAGTTTCAAGACTCAAAAGCTTGGAATCTTCCCGTAATTAAAGATAATAAATATTATGGCTTTGTTTCAAAATCTAAACTATTAACGGCATATCGTACCGAATTAATTAACTTTACATCTTAAACCTATTATTAGGTATATTGAAAAATTTGCTTTTATGAAACCCATAAAAATTATCACATTTATTGCTTTTTTAGCGTCATTTACAAGTATCGTTTGCGGTTTAGTGTTCGCGCTGGAATACTCACAAAAACTAATTGGTTTTGGAGTTCTTGGATTGTTCTTTGTAGTATTCCCCCTATTTTCTTATTACAGATGGAAAGATAAAGATGTGAAAGACTATATGCTCACTAAAGAAAACCTTGATAAGATGCGTGAAAATCAACGAGATTCTATAAACTAACGTTTTAGATTATCTCCTTTGATTGAAGTAATAATTCAAAAAAAAACAATTTCTTAACATAGGGTTTTATTTTTATTTTATCTTTACACTTTAATTTTTATTTATATTATAATGACTGGAACAGTTAAATTTTTTAATGATTCAAAAGGATTTGGATTCATTACCAACGAAGAAACAGGAAAAGACATCTTCGTACACGTATCAAACCTTAATGGCGTAGAATTACGCGAAGGTGACACCGTAGAGTACGACGAAGAAGAAGGAAGAAAAGGTTTAGTAGCTGCTAACGTGCAGGTATTATAAGTATATATCTTACAAGTTTCAACGCTCAACCAATGGTTGGGCGTTTTTTTTTGCATTAATTTTAAGTTGCGACTTATTCAAAATATTTTAGAGAATTGATCTCATGCTCTACTGAAAAAGAATTGGCAACTTTGTCTTAGCAATCTTAGCAATATAAAATGGCTGTGTCATTACATTAGTCGCATATCCTGTAGAACTAACATACGTCACAGCAACAACTGTATTATGTTCCGAGGAAGTAGAAATCTCTAACTCTATACTATTACCTCCGTTTCCTTTAACACTACTAAACACTGCGATAATAGCATATTTTGAAAAGTCAATTTCCGTTTCTTTAAAACTATCCGAAACATTATTTGTTGTGTTCATTTGAGTCATTAAAAGCTCCCAATCACTCTGATTTTCTATAACAGCATTTTGTTTAGCAATACCTTCACCCCCTGCTCCATAGAGATCACCTTTAGCTATTAAGTTAAATTCTGAATTTTTTATTTTAGAATCATGCTCTTGGATTTTGTTGCTTTTACAACTCAAAACAGATACTAACAAAAGTATTAAAGTTTGTGTTTTCATAATTAGTCGCTATTTGAAATCTAAAATTTACTTAATTCAAACTACGCTTTTCGATGAAAAAGCGTTTTATCAAAGCAGAAGCTTCTTTTGCTAATACTCCACTAACCACTTCTGTTTTGGGATGCAGTTGTGTTCCCATTGTTTTAAAACCTCTTTGTTCGTCTGGAGCACCATACACAATCTTAGAAATCTGACTCCAATACAATGCACCAGCACACATTTGGCAAGGCTCCAAGGTGACATACAGCGTGCATTGATTCAGATATTTTCCACCTAAAAAATTAGCAGCAGAAGTAATAGCTTGCATTTCGGCATGTGCTGTAACATCATTTAGTAATTCTGTTAGATTGTGTGTTCTTGCAATGATTCTATCTTCTACTACAATTACTGCGCCAACAGGTATTTCACCTTTTTCAAAAGCAGCCTCAGCTTCCTGAAGTGCTTTTTTCATAAAATAAGTATCATCAAATGGGTTTATCATAAAAATTTAAAAAATAAATATACATTACTTCTTTATTATTTTTTCATTGTAGCTAATATTAACACCTATAATTCTTAAAATATATAATCCTGTCTGTAATCCACTAGTATCTATAGTAAGACTCGTAAATGATTCTTTTTGTGTTTCATAAACAACTCTACCATTAATATCAACGATACTAATATCAACTTTACCCAGAGTATTACCGGATGTAATTGACAACTCAGTTTCCGTAGGATTTGGATAAATACTAAGATTGGCCTTATCAAATTCAAGAACACTTAAAGCCGAACAATTACTTAATGACGGAGTACTACTTATTGGCATTGTAAAATCTTCTATTTGATCATTACGAGAATCTGCATCTCCTTGTTCTGCATTTACACCTAAACCTCTAGCAGCAAATACTTCCCAAATTAAACACTGATCAACACCTCCTGTACTTAATCTATCCGCTGCCAAAATTGCATCTCTACCATCTACAAATCCAGAATTACAGGGTTGTAATTTTAAACCATTAATAACTAAGCTCATCACTTTATTATTACCACCATTTCCATTATATAGATCAGAATCGAAACCATATTTATCTATATAAGCCCAAGTTAAATCCCATAATGTCGTTGCCCAAACAAAACCAATACCATGGGGTTGAGAAAGTGTATTTGATGCATTATATGTAAATCCATTATCTGCAAAATCAGTATTATAACGTGCAGGTCTAATACCACCACCTGTAATTGGTTCACTAATGGCAAATGTTCCTATTCCTCTTCCATCTGTAGGAAGGTCTGATGCTTTCAGAGTAACCATCAATGCAAACCAATCTGACCAACCTTCTCCCATCTGCTCATTGTTTTGTAGACAACCAGCAGCAGACGGACCTCCTGCTAATCTATTAGAAATACCATGACCATATTCGTGAGCTATAATTCCATTATCAAATCCACCATCAATAAAATCAGTTAAATCTGGCCCTACTAAACTCGCTGTAATGTTTTCGCCATTAGTTAATGCTGTAATGAGTGCTTCTCCAACATCTTGTGTAACCATTACTGAAGGTATAGATACTAAATCTCCATCCGTTCCTGGTCCCATTTCAATGGCAGCACCAGTCACATTGTTGACAACGATGACACCAATCGCACCAGCATTCTCTACTGCTAAAACTTTTGCTCCAAACTCACATATCCCACGTCTTAATATTGCTATATTTCCATTAAGCTGAGCAGGATTAATAATGGTTTCACAAGCATTTAAAATATCTGCAGAAGTATCAATAGCTCTTATTAAATTAGAGGTTACAGGCACTGCCGTTAATAGGGCTCCAAAAGAAGCACCAATAGCATCATACTCTCCTGTTAAACTTCCATTCTCTATTGCAACACGTTCATTTGTAGCAACGCCTGGTGGCGACCATAAAAACATTTGCATGCGTGGGTTAATACCATCTGGAGGTGTACCAAAATTAGCATTATTAAAACTGCTTCCATCTTGGGCATCGGCGAAAACAAAATCGTTACCATTTCCTTGATTACTGTAATTAGTTGTTTGAAAATTCCCCGAACTCTCATCGAAACCATGATTAAACCAAATATCATGCATCATATTATTCATATAAAATAAATTGGTGATAGCGGCTTCCTGGTAATCTAATGGTGACAAATCGAAATCCAATGGAAAATCAAAGTTTAATGATGCAGTACCTTCTGGAGAAAAACTATTAATAGCATCATTACCTCTAATATCGTCCTTTGCCCAAACATTATTACCTCTTGCAATAGTATAATCTGCACCAGGAAATCCATTATTATCGTGCCATCCAAATGGTGAAGCGTTAGAATTAGCAGGCTCTGTAATAATTTGTCTAGAACCATGATTTGGGCTCTCTAATGGAAGCGGAAAAACATTATAATTAGAACCATCAACTAAAACAGAATTAGAAGTAAACATTAGATTCGTAAAATCTTGTTGTTTGGTGTGCTTGAAATGGTCGTGTTCTTTATTAAAAGTACAGGTTAAAATTAAATCATTAAACTCGATGATCTCATTGGTCATTGCATCTACCCTAACACTCCACCAATGCTTAGTATCATTCGTGTATATAATAAAATCCCATGCCAATATTAAGTTATCTTTTTGTGCTACAAAAACCAATTCAACTTTTATATTTTGTGTTGAAATTCCTGAATTAGAAAACACATACTGATTACCGTTATGTTCTAACTCCTGCATATTTTTCACTTTCCCTAATTGAAATTGTTGTGCAACTTTAAGAATAGTAGCATTAGGAGAGTAGACTGGCACTACAGAATTAACTTTAGAAGCTATATTATTTAGAAACCTATTAGCGAAATAAGATACCTCACCATCTTTAATAGCGAGGCTAGATATAGCATTAAAAAGTCTGATATCTTGATAAGTTTGATTTAAATAAACATGTGTTACTGCAGTATTTTCAGAATAATATGCATTGTTTATTACAGGGTTTTCTAAGTCTTTATCTTTAAAATCGAATTCTGATTTGTTAGCTTTTAAATAATCAATTATCAAGATTCCGTATTCTGAAGATTTTAAGTCACTTTGACCAAATGAATAAGAAACTGATAACAGTAGTAAAAGAACTAAGTAAATGTATTTTTTTATCATAAGTAGCGGTTAATATTTAAATTTAAGTCTTTAATATATAAGCTTACTTACAATTATACTTTTTTTTTAACAAAAAGAGAAAACACAAAGCATGCATAAGAGATTCTAAATCTCGTATTTTTACACCGTGAATAAGACATTTTTAGACCATATTAACCTTCCTGAAGATTTACGTAATCTTAAACCAGATGATTTACCTCAACTTGCCCACGAGTTACGTAATTTCATTATTAATATAGTCGCAACGAAAGAAGGGCATTTAGGTGCAAGTTTAGGTGTTGTAGAATTAACTATTGCACTTCATTATGTGTTCAATACACCAAAAGATTTATTAATTTGGGATGTTGGCCACCAAGCTTATGGGCACAAAATCTTAACAGGACGTAAAGATATTTTTGAGACCAATAGACAACTGGGAGGCATTAGTGGTTTTCCAAAGCGTAGCGAAAGTATCTATGATGCTTTTGGTGTTGGACATTCATCTACCTCAATTTCAGCCGCTTTAGGAATGGCAATTGCCTCGCAACTAAAAGGCGAAGACAAACACCATATTGCTGTGATAGGTGATGCATCTATTGCAAGCGGTATGGCTTTTGAAGGTCTAAATCATGCAGGTGTTACCAATGCTAATTTACTTGTCATTTTAAACGATAATGCCATTGGTATCGATCCAAGTGTTGGTGCTTTAAAACAATATTTAACCAACGTAAAAAAAGGCACTGAGAAGCAAGACAATATTTTTGAAGCTTTAAACTTTAATTATTCTGGTCCAATTGATGGTCATGATTTTCCTTTATTACTATCAGAATTAAAACGATTAAAGACTGTAAAAGGCCCTAAGTTTTTACATATTATCACCACAAAAGGCAAAGGTTTAAAACAAGCCGAATTGGACCAAGTAAAATACCACGCACCAGGAAAATTTGATGCAAAAACAGGTGAACTTCCTATAAAATCCGAGTTGAAGCTGCCGCCTAAGTTTCAAGATGTATTTGGTGAGACTATTGTAGAACTGGCTTTAAAAAACAATAAAATTATAGGTATTACGCCAGCCATGCCAACAGGTAGTTCTTTAAAGTATATGATGGAAATGATTCCTGATCGTGCTTTTGATGTTGGTATAGCAGAACAACACGCAGTGACCCTTGCCGCCGGAATGGCAACACAAGGACTTATTCCTTTTTGTAATATTTATTCTACATTTTTACAACGTGCGTATGACCAAATAATTCACGATGTGGCTTTACAGAATTTACCTGTTGTTTTTTGTTTGGATCGTGCTGGCTTGGTAGGTGAAGACGGAGCTACACATCATGGTGTTTTTGATTTAGCCTATCTAAATTGTATTCCTAATCTTGTGATTTTCTCACCAAGAGATGCCATAGCCTTAAGAAACATAATGTATACCGTTCAATTAGGTATTGATTTCCCAATTGCTATTCGCTATCCAAGAGGACGAGGCCATTTATTAGATTGGAAAAAACCTTTTAGAGCTATTGAAATCGGAAAAGGACTTTGTCTAAAAACTGGTTCGCTAATCGCCATACTATCTATTGGTACTATTGCTAAAACAATTGCAGATGCTATTTATTCTTTAGAAGAAAAAGAAGCTATTGGTCATTATGATATGCAATTTGTAAAACCTTTAGATGAAAGCTTATTACATGAGATCTTTAAAAAATATAAAGCTATAATTACCATAGAAGATAGCACTATCGTTGGTGGATTTGGAAGTACTATATTAGCATTTGCTAGCACAAACAATTACCAACAAAAAATCACCACCTTAGGTATTGAAGATCAATTTATTGAACATGGCACCACAAACCAACTGCTACAGTTACAGAAATTGGATGTAACATCTATTAAGAATGTAATTGTGGATTTAGTTCTCAGTGTCAATAATAGCTAAGTCCGATATATTGTCAATCTGCTCAGTATTAACAGCGTCATAAGTTGATTGCTCTATACGATCGCTTGAAATATCGTCTAACATCAATAAACACGTTACTACAACTAAAAAAATGACAAGCCCTCCGAGTATATTATTTTTCATAAACAGGTTGGTTAATGGGTTGATTATGAAGTAAATTAAAACAATACATCGTTAAAAAACAAATTTATTCGATGAAATGCATTTTTATAATATTTGACCTTGAATTTTCTTGTGTAATAACATTGCATTAGTGTCTGACAATTTAGATACATAAAGACATACCGCTAATAGATTTTCATACAATGATTTATTATTTAGCTTTACGGTTTCAGGCAATGTACTAAGTAATAACTCATCATAATTAGACATGTTCTCTTCAAAACAATGCTCCGCCATTTTGCCAAAAGACTCTAATAATTGATTCAATATTTTATACCCTGCTATTTCTTTATTGATAACCTCTTTAGAACGGTACACATTTTTGATACTAATATTAATAATGTCCTTTATTTGTGCTTTATACTGACTGACGTCTAACAAAGCAGTTTCAAAATTACCAGCTAAAATAGCTTCTTCATGTTTCATGAATAGTGTAGCCGCTTCATCAATTAATCGTCCAATTGCTAATGCTCGCAAATAACTTACGCGATCTTCAGTGGTTTTTAAAGCATGGTAATTTTCCGTTTTAATGCTACCTCTAACCAAGTTGATTAAATACTCTAAAGCATAGTCCTCATCGATTAATCCTAAGTTTATCCCATCCTCGAAATCAATAATGGTATAACAAATATCATCAGCAGCTTCTACCAAAAACGCTAATGGATGTCTTTGATAACTAACATACGTATCACTTCGTTTTGCTAAACCTAACTCGGAAGCTATGGTTTCAAACATTACTTTTTCACTTTGAAAGAATCCATATTTTTTATCTACAATATGGTTGGTTGGTTTTTTAGGTAGCGATTCTTTTGGGTACTTTGTAAACGCACCAAGGGTGGCGTAACTTAACCTTAAACCTCCTTCTCTACCTTCTCTACTTTCTGTAAGAATCTTAAAACCATTGGCATTACCTTCAAAATCACATAAATCTTGATATTCTTTTTCGGTTAGGTGCTTTTTAAATTCAGACCCTTGTCCTTCTTTAAAGTAAGCACCAATCGCTTTTTCACCAGAATGTCCAAATGGAGGATTTCCGATATCGTGAGCTAAGGCAGCCGCAGCAACAATGGCACCAAAATCATTCATTTTATAACCGTGAACATTTTCTAATTGCGGATGCTTCTTTAATAATAACTGCCCTACTTTTCGCCCTAATGAGCGTCCTACGACACTCACCTCTAAGCTATGTGTTAAGCGCGTATGGACAAAATCCGTTTTAGATAAAGGCACCACTTGTGTTTTATCTTGTAGGCCTCTAAATTCTGAAGAAAATATAATGCGGTCATAATCAACCTCAAACCCTAAACGGGTTTCGTCTTGTTCTTTTCTTAATCTTTTATTGGTATCGCCAAAGCGCCTTAAGGAGAGTAATTGTTCCCAATTCATAGTTACATTCTTATAGGATGCAAGATAAATAAATTGGCATACAATCGATTATATAATGCGTAGATAGATGAAACAAATTTCAATGTTAACTAATTGTTTCCTCAATAACAATTGCCTTAATATTAAGCTAACACTTCACTAACCTTTTCATTACAAACCTTTAATTTTCAATTAACCTACAAGTTAGTTAATCATGTTTTCTTTGCGGCATAACATTTAATGAACAAAAACAAAATGAAAACAACTAAAAACTTATTTTTCTTACTTGCATTTTCTCTTATCGCATTTAACTGTAGTAGTGATGATGATAACACTGGTGGTGACGATGATGTGGTTCCAACTCTTAATTTCTCTGACGATTCAAATGACTGGTCTTCTACAGTTGCACAAGGCGCCCAAACAACAGGTGCTAATTTAAATGTATTTGGATGGACCTATACAGCTAGTCAAATCGCTGATGAAATTGATGGTTTATCTTATAACAATCCTACTTGGACTATTGCTAGCCCACAAGCTGATGCAACTCATACTGGATTTATTACAGCTGATGAAACTTGGACAAATGATAGATTTCACATTTTAGCAGGTAAAGTTTACGTACAAGATGGTGTTACTTTAACCATTGAGCCAGGTACAATTATTAAAGGTGCTGAATCTACAGGTTCTAATGCATCTGCATTAATTGTTGCTCAAGGTGGTAAGCTTATCGCAAACGGAACAGCTAGTGCTCCTATTATCTTTACTGCAGAAAGTGATAATATCGCTTTAGGAACTAACGCAGGAACAAGCCTTTCTATCGATGATAGAGCTTTATGGGGTGGAGTTTTAGTTTTAGGTAAAGCACAAGGTTCTTTTTCTGGTGATGCAGTATCAATACAAATAGAAGGTTTGCCTGCAACTGAGCCTGGTTCTTATGGTGGAACTAATGATGCAGACAACTCTGGTGTATTAAACTACATCTCTATCAGACATGGTGGAGCAGTAATTGGGTCTGACAACGAAATCAATGGCTTAACACTTGGTGGTGTTGGTAATGGCACTACAATTTCTAATATAGAAGTAGTAGCAAATTTGGATGACGGTATCGAATGGTTTGCAGGTGCTGTAAATGTATCAAACGCTGTTGTTTGGGGTTGTGCTGATGACTTATTAGACTTTGATGAAGCTTATTCTGGTACTGTTACCAATGCTTTAACAATATCTACAAATGTAACAGATCACGCTATGGAAATTGATGGTCCTGCAGGATCTTTTCAAGCTGGTTTTACAATCAACGGATTAACAATGATTGGTGATACTTCTGCTACAATTGATGGTGTAAGTGGAAACAGAGAATATTCTGATTTAAGAGATGGTGCTTTATGCACAATCAACAACGTTTATGCATACGGATTTAGAGCTGGTTCTGATGTTGAATTAGATGACGCTACTTCGGTTGAAAATTATGTTGATGGAAATATCACTTTCTCTAACTGGCAAGTTGTTTATCCTACAGGTGATGACAACTCTGTAATGTGGAATGATACAACAGTTGAATAATTCACTAAGAAATTAAATATTATTTGAATACACAACTTGTGTAATATTAAAATAATTTCAAACTCATCTCTTTCAAAGAGATGAGTTTTTCTATACTTTAAAATATTAAGATGAAACATTTATTTACGTTATTAGTTTTTAGTCTATTTTGTTTAGTTGGATTCTCTCAAACTGGTGTTGTAACTGGTAAGGTTTATGACGCAGAATTTAATGATCTTCTACCCTTTGCCAATATTGTGGTAAAGAATACCACTACTGGTACCACTTCTGATTTCGACGGAAATTATGAATTAGAGCTTGATCCCGGCACTTATGTTTTAGTGTACTCATTTGTTGGTTACCAACCAAAAGAAATAACTGATATTGTTATTGAAAGCAATAAAGAAGTTACTATTAACGTAACACTAAACCCATCATCAGAAAGTTTAGATGAGGTTGTGATTTCTACATCGGTTAGAAGAAACTCTGAAGCAGCCGTTTTAAATTTACAGCGTAAATCTGTTAATCTTTTTGATGGACTATCTATTGAAACAATGAAAAAATCTGGTGCTTCAAACGTTGCGAGTGCCGTAAAATCCGTACCTGGAGTTTCATTGCAGGACGGTAAGTTTGTATATGTAAGAGGTTTGGGAGATCGCTATACTAAATCTATTCTAAATGGAATGGATATTCCTGGCTTAGATCCTGATAGAAACACAGTTCAGTTAGACATCTTTCCATCTAACCTTATTGAAAATATCATAGTTTACAAAACTTTAACTGCCGATTTACCTGCTGATTTTACTGGAGGTGTTGTCGATATTGTTACAAAAGATTTTTCTAGTCGTGAAGAGTACAATTTAAGCTTTGGTGTCGGTTATAATCCTAGTATGCATTTTAATTCAGACTTTATTACGCAAAGTAAAAGTGGTACTGATTTCTTAGGTTTTGACAATGGCTTACGAGGTGACCCAATTGCTGCAGGTACGGATATACCTTCATTAGCTGAAAATAATCCAACTTTAACAGGATTAACTCGAAGATTTGAACCTGAAATGGCAGCACAGACTGGAACCAGTTTTATGAATTACAACTTTGGATTCAGCACATCTAACCAAATTGATATTGGAGATAATAAATTAGGATATATCGCTGCTATTAGTTACAATTCTGAAACTAGTTTATATGATGATTACAAACAAAACTTTTTATTTAAACCACAGAGTTTAAGCGAAACAGAATTGGTACCTAATAGATTACAGAAAGGTATTTTATCTGAGCAAAATGTTCTTATTAGTGGTTTAGCGGGTATAACTTATAAACGTGATTTTTCTAAATACAAGGTTGTTTTTACCAAAGTTCAAAATGGTACAGCTAAAACCGGTAAGTTTGAACAAGAAAGCTTTATAACTAATGCAGCACTTTTCTATAGCGACAACTTAGAATATACTGAGAAAGCAGTTAACAACCTTTTGTTATCTGGTACGCACGCCTTTAACGCAGAAAGCACAAATGAAATCGATTGGAGTATTTCTGGGACCAACGTAAAAGTAAACGACAAGGATGTGCGTTCTACATTATTTGAATTTGACGATGGTCAATATATTATTAGACCAAGTATTGGAGAACCTCGAAGAATATGGAGAAACTTAGAAGAAAACAATCTGTCATCTAAATTGAACTTTACTAAAAAACATGAATTATTTGGTAAAGATGCTAAATTTAAAGCAGGTCTAGCTCAAGTATATAAAGAACGTGATTTTGACATTAATCAATACAGTTTAAGAATTTCTGGTACACCTGCAGCTGCATTTAGTGGTAATCCAGATAATTTATTAATTGATGAGAATATCTGGACCACCGACAATTCAGGTGGTACATACGTCGTAAGTAATTTTGAACCTGCAAACACATTCAACGCTTATGCTACTACTTACGCAGCATATGCTTCAGAAGAATTTAAAATAACAGATAAGTTAAAAAGTGTTTTAGGTTTAAGATTTGAGAAATACGATAGTTATTATACAGGAAGTAACACCATAGGAGACATTAACTTTAATGACGAACGTATTATTGACGAAGCGGATATATTCCCATCTTTAAACTTAATTTATAGTCTTAATGATAATACCAATTTAAGATTGTCTTATGCTAAATCTACGGCAAGACCTTCTTTCAAAGAAGCTTCTGTAGCGCAAATTTTTGATCCTATTACTAACATTACATTTAATGGTAATATTGACCTTAAAACGACTTACGTCGATAATTTTGATTTACGTTATGAAATCTTTAGTGAGGATGCTGGTCTACTTGCTTTAAGCGCATTCTACAAGTCCTTCGATAATCCTATTGAGTTAACCATTTTTGGGCTAGAAGCGATTAATGATATTATCCCAAGAAATATTGGAGATGCTAAAGTTTATGGAGTAGAATTAGAATTTAGAAGAAACCTTGGTTTTATCTATGAAAATCTTAATAGCCTATCATTTAACACAAATATTTCTGTAATAGAATCTGAACAGACCATGAATGATGCTGAATATCAAGGTAGACTTTCTGCGGCACGTGACGGAGAAGAGGTTGATAACAAAAGACAGCTTCAAGGTCAGTCACCTTATTTAATTAATGCAGGATTAAGCTACGCAAAAAATGGTATTCAATCTGGTATTTATTATAACGTACAAGGAGAAACCCTTCAGATTGTTGGTATTGGTCAGGTATCAGATGTCTTTTCTGACCCTTTCCATAGTTTAAACTTCAATTTCTCTAAGTCATTTGGAGAGAAGGAAAATAAGACTGTTAGTTTTAAGGTGGATAACATTTTAAATGATGAAGTAAGATCTAATTACCAATCATATAATGCCGAAGATCAAATTTTTAGCAATTATAGTCCTGGTGTAGAATTATCTTTAAGCTATGCTATAAAATTCTAGTTTAGATCAAAACGATTCTAAGCAAAAAACAAAAGTTCATTAAATTAAAAAACCGTCTCATAAGCTTATGAGACGGTTTTTTTAATTTTATTTATAAAATAGTTAATCTAAAGACACTAATGTTCTATCATTAGACCATTCCACAACACTTACAACAGTATTGTTGCTATAATCTACTTCTTTTAGTGAATCACTTTCCCAGAAAAACCATTTACCAACTTTTTTACCAGCATCATATGTGGCTACGGCTAATTTATTACCTTCAACATCAAAACTCGTCCATTTACCTTGCAGTTTACCATTGGCATCAAAAGCACCAGTTTGTTGCACTTCTCCATTATCATAGAAATAAGTAGCAATTGTTAAATCACCTTTCTTTTCTAATTTAGGAGTATTTTTATTTTGAGCATATGTGAACCCTACACTCAACATTACTAATATTATGACTATCTTTTTCATCTCTATTTGGGTATTTAATTAATAATTACTTTACGAATATAACATTAATTTTACATTTAAGCAATATTTACATAACATTAAGTTAACATTAGACACTTAAAGACTTAATCTTAAGTCGTTTAACAATTACAAAGCCCTTGTCTTTTAAAATTTACACGTTAAAACCTAATATGATCATGGCGCCTAACGTTAATTACCTCGAGAACATCATAAAATCTAAAACTTAAGTTTAAATAAGCATACCGTTTTGATGTTATCAATTTTAGTATGTTTAAAACAAGAGTTTACCTACATTTTTATTAAAATTAATAAAGGACCAAAAACTAAACAACACTAACTATTTGATGCATTTGTAACCTCTAATAATAACATTTAGGTAACATTCTCTTGGAAATAAAAAAGGTACTTTGCAGTCAATTTTATTAATACTTTTTAATGGAAAACCTTTATATCTATATGCTTGCTGCCTTAGCTTTTTTAGCTGTAGCAGATTTAGTTGTTGGTGTAAGTAATGATGCTGTTAATTTTTTAAATTCTGCTATAGGATCTAAAGCGGTTTCATTTAAAACCATAATGATAGTTGCCAGCCTTGGGGTGGCCGTTGGTGCTTTAACCTCTAGTGGAATGATGGAAGTTGCCCGTAAAGGCATCTTTAATCCTGGTGAATTTATGTTCGATGAAATTATGGTCATTTTTATGGCGGTGATGCTCACGGATATTCTACTTCTCGACTTCTTTAACACACTCGGAATGCCAACCTCTACAACAGTATCAATTGTTTTTGAGCTCTTGGGTGCGTCGGTCGCTGTGGCATTGATAAAAATATACAGTAATAGTGAGCAATCTATAATAGACTTAGCGATTTACATCAATAATTCTAAAGCTATTGAAATTATCCTAGGTATATTACTCTCCGTCGCTGTTGCATTTACAATTGGAGCATTAATACAATATGTTTCAAGATTATTATTATCATTTAAGTTTCAAGAAAAACCGTCATGGTATGGCGCTATTTTTAGTGGTGTTGCTAACACGTCTATCTTATACTTCATCCTAATTAAAGGTGTAAAAAACGCTAGTTTTATGAGTGCTGATGTTTCTTCAGTAATAGCATCTAACCCCCTAGCGCTTATCGGCATTAGTTTTGTAGTGTTAACATTACTATCTTATTTAGTTATTCATCTATTTAAAACTAACATTTATACTGTAATTATAGTCATTGGTACGTTTGCCTTAGCAGTCGCTTTTGCAGGAAATGACTTGGTCAACTTTATAGGTGTACCTATTGCAGCATACAATTCTTACGAAGCCTGGTCTGCAAGTGGTGATTTACCAACAGAATATGTAATGACAGCGCTTAATGCGCCAGTAAAAACACAACCTATATTATTATTAGCAGCTGGTCTTATTATGGTTTTAACACTATGGTTTTCTAGCAAAGCTAAATCTGTAGTTAAAACTTCTGTAGATTTATCGAGACAAGATGAAGTTAAGGAACGTTTTGAGCCTAATTTTTTATCGCGGTCTATAGTAAGAGGCACAATTGGTTTGTCAGATAGTTTAAACAAAATCTTACCAAATTCTTATAAAAATTGGGCTGATCTACAATTTGTAAAACCAAAAGTTGTAGCTAAGGCACAAGATATGCCGGCATTTGATTTGGTGAGAGCAGCCGTAAATTTAATGGTGGCAAGTGTATTAATATCTATTGCAACCTCTATGAAATTACCGCTGTCTACAACTTATGTTACCTTTATGGTAGCTATGGGAACTTCTTTAGCAGATAGAGCTTGGGGAAGCGAGAGTGCTGTGTATAGAGTTGCCGGTGTACTTAATGTTATTGGGGGCTGGTTTTTTACAGCGTTTAGTGCTTTTGTTGCCGCTGCAATTATGGCTTATATCTTATATTATGGTCAAGGTTATGCATTGGTTGGCTTATTGGTTTTAGCAATTCTTCTTTTGTTAAGAAGCTTTTTATCGCATCGTAAGAGTTCTAAAATGTTACAAGAGGAAGACCAATTAGAGAAAGCTGAAAGTAGTTCTACTCAAGGTGTTATCCATGAGAGTGCTTCTAATATTGCTAGTGTTATAAAACGTGGTAACAGAGTCTATACATCAGCTATTAACGGTTTAGCTGTTCAAGATTTAAAATTGCTTAAAAAGAACAGAAAGCAGATTGAAAAGCTATCTAGTGAAATAGATGATTTAAGAGATAACATTTTCTATTTTATTAAAAACTTAGAAGAACCAAGTTTAGAAGCTAGTAATTTCTACATTAATATCTTGGGTTACTTACAAGATATGGCACAATCTTTAGACTACATTTCTAAAGTAAGTCATAAACACGTAAACAACAATCATAAGAAATTAAAGTTTAGCCAGATTAAGGAGCTTAAAGACTTAGACATACGTATGGAAGCTTTATTTTCTGCGACTCAAGCAGCCTTCGAATCTCGTTCTTTTGAACAAATTGGAGCTGTACTAACTGAAAAAACAGAAGTTTACAACTTAGTCCGAGATAAAATTCAGAAGCAAGTAGAACGAACTCGTAATGAAGAATCTAGTCCTAAAAACACAACATTATATTTTAGTTTATTACTAGAGACTAAAGATTTACTGACCGCAATGATGAATTTATTAGAAGAGTATTACAACTCACATGATAGTTCTGTTGAGCCTGCTACAATTCAAACAGAAGAAGAGTAGATCACATCTAAAATATTTAATTTAAAGCTTCAAGTCTTCATATGATTTGAAGCTTTTTTTTGCAAGAAACTTACAGACTGTATTCTCACCCTTAGACTTTCATCTTTAAACATATAGATCAAACTAAAAACCTAAGTTAATTTAGACTAAACCGGATAAAAGTTAATTATCTTTAACGTTCAACATCCAAATACGACCTTTTGTCGTATATATAACTTTAAAACTATAATAACTAAAAATTATAAAATGAAGAAAATTTCAATCCTATTAGTAACCGCTGTAATATTAAGTTCATGTGTGTCTAAGAAAAAATACCTAGCCCTAGAGCAACAACAAGGAGAAACTTTAAGTGAGTTAACTAAGACTAGAGTAGAAAAAGAAGATTTAGAAAATAAGTTTGCCGTTATTGAAGCCAGAGTGAATCAATACAATACTAAGATACAATCTTTAAACGAAGATGTTGAAGGCTTAACTATTGAGAACAAAGCAAAATTTCAGGTATCTGAAGATGGTACTGTAGCTTCTGGAGCAAGCAAAGAAAAAATGCGCGAAACGCTTAAAAACGTTAGCCCAGAGAAATTAGCAGGTGCTAAAACGTTAAAAGATTCTATGAATGTAGCAATACAGTACAACTTAAGTAAAGCTATGAACACTAGTGATCTTGACGAAGATGAAGATATCGTTGTTGATATCAACGAAACTGTAGTTATGATTTCTATTGCTGATAACATGTTATTTAACACAGCGAGTTACAGAGTAGGTAACAAAGCTGACAAAATTTTACAAAAATTAGCTGATGTCATTAACTCTGAGCCTAGTTTAGATGTTATGGTTGAAGGTCATACAGATGCAAGAAGCATAAACACCGATAAAATTGCAGACAACTGGGATTTAAGCGTACTACGTGCAACATCTGTTGTTAGAAAATTACAAAAGCAGTTTAAAGTAGCACCTGAGCAATTAATTGCTTCTGGTCGTAGTAGCTACCAACCTTTAGTTGAAAATGACAACAATGCTAACAGAGCAAAAAACAGAAGAACGCGTATTATATTAATGCCAAACATTGATAAGTTCTTCGCCATGATGGAAGAAAAATAAGTCATAAATCTATTTAGATTTTAACTCAAAAGCACCCTCCCGAACATATCGGCATTGGGTGCTTTTTTTTTGTTTGATATATTGTAATTTGTAAAAAAATAACTGACATGAAATCTTTCCTTGCCTTAGCCCTATTCTTATGGTCTTTTTCTAGTTTTAGCCAAAACCCATCCTCACAAGAATTATTAGACAACGCTATTAATTATCACGATCCTAATGGTAATTGGGAACACTTTAATGATACGTTTACCGTGGTAATGACTATGCCTAAGTCTGCAAAGCGTACTAGTACTATTTCAATTAATTTACCTGCTGAATATTTTAGTGTCACCGCCACAAAAGATACCGTAACAACGACGTATGCCTTAAACAAGGATAAATGCACGTTGACTTATAACGGTAAAGTTTTAGACAGTCTTAAGGCCAAAGACAAAAACATGACTTGCGATAGAGCGACACTTTACAAAAACTACTATTCGTATTTGTATGGTTTGCCAATGAAGTTGAAAGATGAAGGCACTAATCTTGGTAAGGTTGAAAAGAAAATCTTTAAAGGCAAAGATTATTTGGTTTTAAAAGTAACGTACGATGAAGCCGTAGGTAGTGATGTTTGGTATTTTTACTTTAACCCGAAGACGTATGCTATGGAAATCTATCAGTTCTTTAAAACAGATGAGAATGGTAAAGAGAAAACAGATAGTGGTGAATATATATTACTTTCTGAAGAAACACTTCTAAACGGTATTAAAATACCTAAAGTAAGAGCTTGGTATTATAATAAAGCGGATAAGTATTTGGGGACGGATACTTTGGTTGAGGATTAGAGTTTTTTAGGATAAAGATGATTTTAACAGAATTAGGATTTATCATTATTAATGATACTAAGCCCATTAACTATAGTAATAATAAAAAAAATTATTATTACTATATGAGTACGATAAATATATAGTACTTTTGTAATGCTTTTAAAAGCGAAAAGCCTGTTGTTGGCGCAACAGACTTATTTTTTACTAATTACACCTGCCGCTTTGGTCAGGAGTCGTGGAATTTAAAGTAGCCACATTTTGATAAGACTTACTGCAGTACGAACTACAAGTCTAATCTCTTTTTTGAACACCATCCACCATTGTGGGTTGTTCCGTTTATTTTTACTCAATATTTCTAAAGGTTAAAATTATACTCCCTTAATTTAAGGTCTAAGGGCTCTAACCTATTTTAACTTATTTCATTTTCAATATAGTTTAGGTTATTATTATTTTCTACTCTTTATTTTTAATATCTTTTTCTAGGCAATACCTTTTAATCTATAGCTTTAACACTTTATACAAAAAAAATTTTATAAAATTCTGATTTACAATATTTTACTAACAATTTAACAGTTTAAAATTCCGCCTTAAAAAACCACCCTACAGTAGAGTGGTTTTAAATTTTATTATGAGAGATTACTGCCTTCGCAGCAATTTATTACCCTTCACAACTCGTACAATCTTTCTTTTGCTTAAACTTCTGTGCAGCATTCATACTGTGTTGGTAGTACAATGACTTCACACCTAATTGCCAAGCCGTAACATAGATCTTATTAATATCTTTTACAGGCATATCTGGATGCACCATAATGTTCAACGACTGTGATTGATCGATATGATTTTGTCTGTTTGCTGCCTGGTAGATAATTGTCATTTGATCAATTTCAGAATAGGTTTTAAACACATTCTTCTCTTCTTCTGTAAGACCTTCTAAATGTTGTACAGAACCATCATAATCACGGATGCTTTTCCAAACATCGCTCGTATTCATTCCTTTTTCTTTTAAAAGCTCTAACAAATAAGGATTCTTAATCGTTGTTTTGATTTTTGCGATATCCTTTACATAACTATTAGACCAAATTGGCTCAATACCTTGCGATACTTGCCCTAAAATAAACGCTGAAGATGTGGTTGGCGCTACAGCATTTAAGGTAGTATTACGTCTTCCGTAACCTTTTAATACTTCTGGCTCACCAAATAACTTAGCTAGCTCTTCTGAGGCTTTAACCGATTTATCTTTAATTGTTTTAAAGATTTCACTGTTTAAGTCAAATGCCTCTTTACTATCAAAACCTACCATTTTAGATTGTAATAATGAGTGCCATCCTAAAGCTCCTAAACCTAAAGCTCTGTTTTCTTTAGCAAACGTGTATGCTTTTTCCATAAACATAAATGTATGTCTATCATCACGGCTATCAGAATCTCTATACACTTCTAATTTTGTAATAAACTCTTCTAAAACAGCGTCTAAGAAATATACCATTGTTTCAACAGCATCTGTATCTTTCCACTTATCATAATGTAATAAGTTTATAGAAGATAATACACAAACAAAAGACCAACGATCGTTTGTAGGTAACATAATTTCTGAACATAAGTTACTGGCATAAATCTCATGTTTTTGATCTTTATAAGCATCCGGTGCATTGTTATTAGCATTGTCTCTAAAGAAAATATAAGGATAGCCTATCTCTCCTCTACGTTGTAATACTTTTGCCCAAATAGCTCTTTTATCCGCATCGCCATCAATCATTTCTTGCATCCACTCATCACCTACAGTAACACCATGTGTTAACTCTTGTATTGGATTTCCTTCTGTTCCTATTTCTAAAAACTCGTGTATATCTTGATGCTCAATTGGTAAGTATGGAGAAAAACGACCTCTTCTCACTGACCCTTGACTTACAACATCAACCATTTTTTCAAACAACTGCATAATGTGAACTGCACCAGAAGACTCACCGTTATTTTTTACAGGAGCACCTCTATGACGCAATTTTCCAAAATAACCAGAAGTACCACCTCCTAATTTAGACATCATACCTACTTCTGACTGTGTATAAAGGATATCTCCCATATCATCAGAAATATGCGAACCAAAACAACTAATTGGTAAGCCACGTTTTTTTCCGAAGTTAGACCATACTGGAGATGCTAATGAATAGTAGCCTTCAGCCATATAACCGTAGAACTTATCTGCAAAACCATCGATGCCTAATATTTTCTCTGCATTATTAGCAACTTCTCTAATACGCTCTTCTGGAGTTGTATCTCCTGTAAGGTAACCAGAGGCTAAAAATTGACGACTATGTTCTGTTAACCATTTTATTTCTGGTTCTGCTTTAGCTTCTTTTATGGCTTCCTTTCTAGCTTTAATTAATTCATCGTGGCTAGATGTTTGTGTTGTTTCGTGAATCACTGTGTTTTTGATGTCTTGGTTCATATGGTCGTTGTTGTTTATGGTTTAAAATAAGTCGTCTCCGGTTACACTTTTTTGTCTCTTTGCATAATTTATAGAACGCTTCACGAAGAAATCTCCATGCTTTGTTCCAATAATTTCGTCATCAAACCATTCGGTTTGCACTAATAATTTTTCATCTACATCGAATACTTTGTCAATGCCAATGCTTTCTAATGAATTATTAAATCTGTTTTTAATGAACTCATTAATTACATCTTTAGGTAAGAAATCTAACTCACCGGCTTCAAAGATCCAATCCACAAGTTTACTTTCAGAATCAAATGCTTCTACACATAAGTCTCTTACTAAAGAACTATGTTCTGCATCAAACCAAGTTGGGTTTTCATTTTTGATAATTTTAATAATATCAATTCCGAAATCACCATGAATTTGTTCTTCCTTAGATGTTGCTTCAACCACATTAGACACCCCTTTAAGCATGTTTTTATGTTTGTTAAACGCCATGATGATTAAAAACTGAGAAAATAAAGATACATGCTCAATAAATAGAGAGAACAATAAAATTGACTCTGCATATTCTTTATTATCTTCACTTTTCGCATTCTTTAAAGCGGTTTCTAAATAATGAACTCGTCTCATTATTACCGGCTTTTTCTTCAGGTTTTTAAATTCGTTATTAAGACCTAATATTTCTAATAAATGTGAGTAAGCATCATGATGACGTACTTCACTTTCTGCAAATGTTGCTCCTACAGATCCGATTTCTGGCTTAGGCATTTTATTATAAATCTCACCCCAAAACGATTTCACAGCGACTTCAATTTGAGAAATAGCAAGCATTGTATTTTTAATAGCATTTTGCTCTACAACGGTCAATCTTGTTTTAAAATCCTGTATATCACTTGTAAAGTTAAATTCAGAATGAATCCAGTATGAGTGTCTAATCGCATCTACATATTCGTTAAGTTCTGGATACTCATAAGGCTTTAAGTTAATACGCTTTTCAAAAATGTTCGTTTTTCTACTTCTCGCCTGCTCGTCTCTATATAAGATGTATGCTTTTGCAACACTTGGAAATGAGCTTGTCATTAATTTTTCTTCAACAAGATCTTGAACCTCTTCTACAGTAGGTAAATAATTGTAATCTTTTCCTTTTCTCTCTAATAAGGTTTGCAACACACTAACGGAGATTGCATTGGCATCTTCCTTACCACCATTTCCTACAGAAAGCATCGCTTTCTCAATAGCGTTTGTAATTTTATTTAAAACAAACGGACTTGTTTCATAATCTCTTTTAATAATCTGGGTAATCTCCATAATTCTTTTAATTTTAAAGCCTATCTCGTCATCAGAATGGCATGAAACCATTCTAAACCAGTTGGGTAAATCCGTTAAACGTTTTATATTTTTCCTTTATAGAAATAAAGGGCTGAATTTTATAAAAAATGATTTTTCTTCTCGATTTTCAAATCCAAAAAACTAGAAAAATCTATTCTATTTTGCTCGCCACAAAGATTGACAATTGTCAGTAAAAATGAAAGCTAATTTTATAAACATTGTCAACAAGTTCTTAACAAATCAGTTTATCACAGAGAAAAACGGAAGATTACAAAAACACATACTAAACACCTGTTTTATAGTAATTTAAAACTGAGCAAATACATATAAAAATGTAAGTTTTATCGTGTTAAAATAAAGGTTAACAAGCGAGTTTATTGACGGTTAAGACATAAATATTTGGTTAAAATTAAGCCACAAAAAAGAGCGCTGACATAACGCTCTTTTTCCCTAATAACTAACTAAAATTAATAATAAGCAATTAAAAAATCACTTATTACAAATTAACACAGTAATGAAAGATTAGAATTTTTAAAATCCTAAATTCTACTAATTAATAGCGTACTAACCAAAAAGCAAACCCCTAATTCGCTATAATTTTTTTGGTTAATTTCATTACACAAATATGCTTATAATTATCTATAATTCAATAGTGTAATGTATAAATGGTAAAAAAACGTGTGTATCTGGCTGTGCTATTTTTCATCAAAACATTTTAGCACGCTATACACAAAACTATGCATTACACACATATTTATATTCCTAACACTCAATATATTGTTATATTTAGATTTCATAATTTATACCTATGTTAAAAGCAGTAATCGTAGACGATGAACCAAAAGCCGTACAAAGTTTAATTTGGGAAATCAATAATTTTAGTGATGAAATAGAAGTCATGGCCTCCTTTACTGATCCAGATGAAGCCTTAACGTATTTAAATTCGCATACTCCAGATTGCCTATTCTTAGATGTACAAATGCCAACTATTGGTGGTTTTCAATTTTTAGAACAACTTAACGATCCCAATTTTGCAGTAATTATTACTACTGCTTACGACGAATACGCCATAAAAGCTTTAAAGCACGATGCTATAGATTACTTACTTAAACCTATTGATTCGGACGATTTAAAACACTGCATCGCAAAAATTAAAAAACATAGTGAGCGCACTATTAATTCACAAAAATTAGAGCGAATGCTCACTAACTTTAATTCGCAATTCGATAAAAAAAAGATTACCATTAACACGGATGGCAAGCTCCTTTTCTTAGATGTCGATGATATTATATATATAGAATCCGACGGCAATTACAGCACGTTATTTTTACAAGACCAAAAAAAAATAGTGCTAACCAAAAAATTAAAAGAAGTTGACGCCATCTTACCAGAGCATTATTTTTTCAGAATACACAACTCTTACATTATTAACTTAAACAAGATTAAAGCATTCATTAAAAACGAGGGTTATGTAATTATGGACAGTGATCATAAAATTCCTGTAGCGAGACAGCGCAAATCAGATTTTCTTGAAAAACTATAAATCAAAATCATGAATTATTCGTTTAAGTTTCAACTATTAAACTTATGTCTGGTTTTTTTCTTTTTTAGTTCCTATAGTTCTGCACAACAACTAAATTTTGAGAACTCATTAATTTACATAAAAAACAATACACCAACGCTATACACCGAAATTGATTCTTTGTTTGAACCATTTGAACAAGATAGCCTAAAAATGAAACGCTTGTTTACGGTTTCTAAAGACATCGCTTCTTTTGAAAGTTGCAGCTATGCTCTTAACGCCCTAGGGGTCATTCAAAGAAATATTTCTAAATACGACCAAGCTATTGCTTTACATGAAGAGGCAAAAGTCTATGCAGATAAAACAGAGAGCACAGAATTTAAAATCATTAGCCTAAATATGATAGGCGTTGTTTATAGACGGATGGACGTGGTTAAATTGGCTTTGGATTACCACACAGAAGCTTTAAAAATCGCCTATTCTGTGCATCAACCCTCACAAACTATAACAGAGAATATCGCTGTTTCCCAAAATAGTATTGGTAATATTTATTTGGCATTAAAACAGTATGACTTGGCCATTAATCAATTTAATAAATCTCTTAAAATTGAAAAAAGTATTGATAATAAATTAGGCTTAGCTATTAATTATCATAACATAGGTTATGCACAAGAAGCTAAAGGAAATTTAGGCTCAGCCTTGTCTAGTTTTCAACAATCATTGGATTACAATAATATGATTAATTCTGAAATCGGACGTGTTATCTGTTTCAATAGCATCGGTGGCATTTATCTGAAACAACAGAATTACAAAAAAGCGGAACCGATTCTTAAAGAAGCACTAAGTAAGGCTTTAGATATTGACGATCAATACTATATTTCTGCTTCGTATGTCAACCTTGGGCAATTAGAAATAGAAACCAACCAACTCATTTCTGCAGAAAAGCATTTAAAGAAAGCACTTAACATTGCAAATTCTTATAACTTAAAGTCCACTGTTGTAGAATCTAGCAAATTACTATCTAAACTTAACCAAAAGAATAACGACTTTAAAACAGCATTAAAATATTACCAAGAGGCTGTTGAAATAGAAAACACCATATTAACGGAACAAAACCTACAGTATGTTAATGACATTGCTGTTGAATATGAAAACGAAAATAAAAACAACCAAATAAGAGCTTTAGCGTTAGAAAATGAATCTGTTCGCTTACGCCTAGAGCACAATAAACAAATCTTACTTTATACCTCTCTACTCTTAGGAATTATTGGCATCGCCCTTTTTATCGTTCACAGAACAAAAGCCTTAAAACGAGACAAACATATTTTAACTTTAGAGCAAGATATGTTACGAAGTCAAATGAATCCTCATTTTATTTTTAACTCACTAAATTCCATAAAGCTCTATATCATTAATAATGATAAAACTAATGCGGTTTATTATCTCAATAAGTTCTCAAAACTCATCCGAAAAATTTTAATGGCTTCTAAAGAAAAAGAAACCTCTCTAAATGACGAGTTAGAAACCATGAAATTGTATATGAATATTGAAAACATTCGGTTTTCAAATGAAATAGATTTTACGATTACGGTAGATCCGTCAATAAATACCGAGATTATAAAATTACCGTCGTTGGTACTTCAACCTTTTTTAGAAAACTCGTTATGGCATGGCCTATCTTCAAAATCTAACAACAAAACAATAACCTTGAATGTTAAAAAGAACTTAGCCAACTTTATCACCGTTGAAATTACAGATAATGGTATCGGCAGGCTAGCTTCCAAAAAACTAAATGACAGAAAGCGACTTGAACGGAACTCAGTAGGCATCGATATTACCAAAGCACGATTGGCTAATTTTTCGGAATCATTTCAAAATTCATATACTTTAGAGATTGAAGATTTATACGAAAACGAAAACCCTTCTGGCACTAAAATAATTTTACAAATTCCCGTAAAATTGAAGAATCAAATTATTACTTAACCTCCAAATACTCCCATCATAGAACCATATTTTGTGGTATCAATTGAAAAATCTGTTTTCTCCAAACTGGTGCATTCCATGGTGATATTATTTTTGGATTTCTTTTTATCTTCATAAATCATTTCCATCATTAAGCCTTTCTCAGCGTATTTTTTCATCATATCTGCATTAAATCCTTTTGGAAGATTCTTAACATTATCTCCAAACATTTGATTGAAACTCACAGGCACATCATCCGTAATATAATAGATAATTTTTACTTTATCATTTTCACTCAAATAGCCTTCGCAGTCATAACCATTAATAGTTTTTGAATCGATTTGTTTAAAATCATAATCTGACATATCCTCTTGCTTAGAAGTAAAATCTGAGGTTTTTAATTTTGTTTTCTGAACCACTTTTTTACCCATCATTTCCATAAACATGGCTGTAATTTCGAGCTCAGCATCCATGACCATAAATATGTTAGTATCCGCACTTCCTTTTGTCATTTCAGCAGTATCAAAACCAAAGTAGTTAGCATCTTCCTTTAGATAGTAATCCAGGTTTACATCTCCTTTTTTATGGGTTAATTTAAGTTTATAGATGTACTCAAAGTTATAAGACTCTGGAAGCTTAACTTTATTTGCTTTTCCGAATTGCGCAAAAACAGTTTGTAGCATAAAGAAACAAACTACAAATAGACTGCTTTTTAAAAAATTTAGAGTTTTCATATTTTATGTTTTTTATTAAAGCATACATAATCAATTAATAACTAAATGATTATGTATACTTAGAGAATTATATGGTGTAATTAGTAACCTTAGAGTTAATTTATAATTAGCTTCTTATTTAAGGTACCACGTTCTGAACTAACTTTTAAGATATAAGTACCTTCTGCTAATTGAGAAACATCAATATGCTTGCTTGTGGTTTCTAATACTTTGTTTCCCAAAATAGTATAGACCTCAACATTTTTAATTTGTAATTTTGTCTCTATATTAACTATTGAATGTGTAGGATTCGGATACATTCTAAACTGAGACACCAAGTCCTCATCTTCAATACCTAATGTTTCTATAGTTAAGAAACGCACCTGAATTATATTGGTAATAATCGCAGGGTTTTGATCAAAATAGATGTTAGCGCTATTATTTACAATGGTATCTTCTGCAATACCTTCATCTGCTTTTACCATAAACTTTATATAACCATCATTATTGGCATCATCAAATGGTAAAAAGATATCATTGAAGCTAAATTTTAAAACATTTTCCCCTGCTCCATTTTTAAGAATATCTACATTATAATTATGACTTGCTTCTATCACTTTTACTGAGTTAGGATCTAAATTAGCATCCAACACATCAGTGACAACCACATCTTTTGCTGAGAAATTTCCTGAGTTTTCAAAACGAATGGTATAGGTTAACCATTTGCGTTCAATATGTCTATCGTTAACTACTCCAGGAACCCCTTCATCTACCAATTTATCATTGGGATCGTATGAACTATAAATTTTAGCACTATAAGGTCCTGGTCCATACACTTGTTTAGGTTCTAAGTATGGTGGATCTATATAAACATCGTTTGGATTTAAATAGGGCGAATCGTCTACATCAAAACCACTATTGTTTTCATCACGATCTTCAAGAGGAAATAAAATTATAGGATCTATAAGCGGATTACTATTAGCGTCTTCAAAATTATCAGAGCCCATCTTTGAAACACCATGATTTATAATTACACCTGATTCAGAAGGATCAAACAGACCTGTATCTATTTCTATTATGTACGTATTAAGTGGACTTACCGCTGGTATGGTAATTTTAATATCGGTTTGTGCTCCAGTTTCTATGATGTCTGGCGTAATCGTTAATTCATTTTGCGTATAAGCACCTGGTAGTAAATCTACGCTCCACTTGTTATTTCTTTGATCAATAGTTACTTTTTCTATAAGTTGAAAGCCTCCATTAGGATCTAACTCATACACTTTTACATCATCTATTGACGGTAAAATATTGTTACTATTTTCATCTTGATTTTTAAACGTATAAGTAACTTCGAGATTGTTAAACGTTTTTGTTGGTGATAAATTACCGATTGCAGTAGTATAGGTGTTTTCAAAATTAGCTCTTACAAATCCCCAAGCTCCTAATTTAGAACTGCTTTTTACAAGTAAAGAATTCACAAACTTAGGTTTTAGCTGAAAATCATTTCCATCGTAATTTTGATCACTGCTACCAACAACAACTTCTAACTGTCTATTTGAAGCTGTAACAAATTGTCCAATAGTTGGCAATGTAATTTCATAAGTTGAATTTTCATCATACATATAGAATGCATAAACTCCATTGGCATTGGTAAATGTAGAATATACATTCCCATTTAGTTTTAAAGCTACTAATTGACCTGCATACTCTTCACCTGCATCAAAAACATCGTTTTCATTAAGATCGTTATATATTAAACCAGAAACATTATAAGTTTCACCTTCAGTTCTGTATTCCGTAGCCATATCTGCATCTGTAAGCTTAAATGTGTTTAGAGAAGCATGTGTCCACATGGCACCCTGACCATCAATAGACAAATCATCTGGTCTATAGTGACCCAAAGCTGGCAAAATAGAATTGATACCTTCTAAAAACGTGGTACTAAATGACACGTTAGAGGTTCCTGCATTTTCAATTTTTACAATGGCAGTATTATCATTTAATAATACATGAGCAACATTATTAGTATCTACTATTAATGATACTATTTTAGAAAGCTCAGGATAATTAGCCCCTGGGTAAGTTGTAAATGTGCTGCCATCGTAATAAATAAGCCCATTGGATCTCACAAACCACATCGCACCATTTGGTGCTGCAACAGTTCGTTTTAATGTTCCTAAATTTTCAGTAAATGTATAATCCGTTGTCGTTGCAGTACTGGTTTCAAACTTTTTAATGATAGAACCATTACTTGCATTTTTAGAAAACCAGGCATCACCATTAGAGTCTACCTGAAAATTATAAATATTTTCATAGCTAGCATCTAAATCGAACGTCGCTATAACTTGATTATATTTTAAAATCTTAACCTGTAAGGTACTTTCGTTATACCACCAAACCTCATCTTTATGACGTACTAATCCATTTGCGTTTTGATTTGTATCGTTTAATAAACCATAAAAAAGAGGTGTATCTATTTTGGTGATTTTAGTACCACTTATACTTAATGGTATAATAGGCTTATCATCTATATCGATGGCTGCATAACTACCGAGATTGGATACATCTGTAAATACAAACTGCTCGTCATTAGCCATACGATGTACAATAACATCGTCATACCAATTAAACCACCACATACCACCATTATCATCTGGTAAATTATAATTAAACCGCTTGCTAGATAAGTAAGAAATATTTCCTGTTTCATTATCTGTTATGGAAGACCAATTACCGTTATCATTTATTAAAATTTGATCAACACTACTAGAACCCGAAGAAGCTGAAAACGTTGTGAAATAAAATTTATCGTTTTTATAAAAGATATTATCTGGCACATATGGTGATTCTAAACCTAATTGTGGTAAATCTGCTAATGGTATTTGTTCCCATTGCGGCACACCTTGATCAAATTCTAACTTTATTAAACCATTATAGTTAAGTGCTGTACACCAAATTGTGCCAGCATTATCTAGAGCTATATTACTAAACTTATACGTATAGGCAGGATTAGTAGCTCTTGGTAATTCATATTGCTCAAAGGTTTCATTTGCGATATTAAATTTAAGAATACTACCATCGTTAGTTTCATTTAAAGCTAACCATAAGTCACCATTATCATCAAACTTAATATCACTTACATTGTCGCTTGGTATACTTGGTGTTGAAGTAGTATTGTAACTTGTAGTTGTATAATCTAGTACACTTACTTTAAATAAACCTGATTGAATACCAAAATACAAATGATTATCTCGATAGGTGAACGTTGGCGAAATCAGTGCACCAGCTGATAATTGCGCAACATTGATAGACAAAGACAATGCACTAATATGTACTAACCCAATAGTCTCATTGTAACTGTACAGATGAGGACCACTGCCATCACGTGCAATAATCCAAGCTACATCACGATCTTCATCGTATGTCATAGTTACAGGACTACGAAAATCAGAAAATTCTATTGTAGATATCGTCTTTTGAGTACGGTTGTAGGTATATAAATAATAGTCACCACCAGAAAAAATAACATTGTTATTAGGCATAATTAAAGCACCTCTAAAAATATTATCATTTTGCCAATCTCCAGCTGTGGTAAAATCTGGAATGGCAATGTTTGGTACATTTTCATATGTACCATCTGCTAGTTTAATAGATAAGCCATCATTAGTTACAAATGCTTCATCTGCATTCGCTCTATTCTCTACCATATACCTTATATTTCTGTTATTAAGCCCATAACTTTCTTCTACAACTCCTAAATTTCCGTTGCCATCGCAAAAGGTTAATTTACCAGCCGCTTCTGGTATGGTGTTTCCACATTCATTAGCATAAAACACTAATTTAGTTCCTGGAATATAAGCTTCAGATTTTGTAATTTGAGCACTAATCGCTATTGAAAATAACAATGCTAAAATGAGTAATTTTGTTTTCATGATTGGTTTTTTACGTCTATAATTAATTTTTACTACCTAATTCACTTAAAGAACCATACTGACTTACGTCTAAGGTATAATCTACTTTCTTAAGCTCGGTACATGTGGTTTTAAAATTGTTATTGCTGTTTTTATCACTAGTAAATTCGGCTTCTAACATAAGACCATCTTTTAAATTTGTTAGAAGTTCTTTATTAAAGCCTTTAGGCATGCTTTGATTTTTACCAAATGCAGAATGCAAACTAATTGGTGCATTATTTGCCATATAAAAATGCATGGTTCCGTCGTTTATTTGGGTTTTATAACCTTGACAACTATATCCTAAAATCTCTTTAGTATCTGTTTTTTCTAATGTGAAATTATTGGTGTTTTCTTCTAAAGGATCTGCTTCAGGAAGCTCCATCGCTCTGTATATTTTTTGACCATTTACATCCATAAAAGTGATAAACGCGCCTCTGTCACTATCCATTATAGTTTTGCTATTTTTTGAAGTATTAAACTCATCTAAAATCACAATTATACCAATGTATGCTGCTTCTTTCTTTAACATATAATACATGTTAATCTCTTTATCTTGAGTTTCCGTTTTCATGCTATATTTCCATTCAAAATGATAGCTATCCGGAAGTTTTACATCTACTTTTTCCGTTTTTAGATCTATATTATCTATGCCGTCTTCTGCTTCGTCAAATACTTTGTCTATATTTTTATTAACGCGTTTTTCTGCGCGATTTTCGGCTTCTCTTTCAATTTTTTTCTCTGCTTTTTTTGCTAATTTCTTCCAAAACTGCGCTTGAACAGCATTACTCATTAATAGAAAAACAAGTGTAAGAAATAGTGGTTTTAGTGCTTTCATATGCATTGCATTAACGTTTTAACAACTCGGTATTTTCTATTTAGTGTCTGTTTTAAAAAAAGGTAAACACAATTCTTTATTTTTTTTATTAATAATTTGAAATCTTACTTTTTAGTACGTCTAAATACTAGGGCATAAAAAAACTCAGGACTTTATATTATCCTGAGTTTTTTAAAATTTAAATAGTCTTAAAGGGCTAAAAAAGCTGATTGCTTATAATTTATATTTTACACCAGCTGCTATAACTAACTGTCCACCATCAATGATGACATATTTTAATTCTGCAAAAGGTTCAATTTTACTACCAATATTAAAGTTAGCACCTGCACCTAAGTTTAGACCTATTCTGCCATCACTTGATGAGTAATTTTCTCCTAAAAACGAATTATTACCATCATAAGAGACTTTGACACTAGAGTAATTTAAACCTCCAATACCATAAACAGAAATGTTTTCTTCATCCATAAAATAGTAATTGGCATTGGCATTAAACTCAAACCAATTCACTTTAATAAAGCTCTCTTCTTTTGGTAAATAGTAAATAAAGGAAGGCGCAATAGTAAGTTTATCCATAATTGGAAATTCTGCATTGACACCAATCCCTATATTTTCTATTTCTGTACCATAGGCTAAAAAGCCACCTATTTTAGTCTCTGTTTGTGCGTTAACGGTAAATACACCTAAGACACTAATGAATACAAATACTGTTATTAATTTAAAGTTTTTCATGGTTTAAAATTTTGTTTGTTTTATTGCTGTTTTTAATGATGATTACGCTTTTTATTTCTATAAAAAATGCAATTTGTTGTTTAATTATTTAGTTGGCACTACTTAAACTATTCCCTTTGTTTTTATTTAATTCTGCTGTATACTCTAAAGTTTTTACACGTTTTAAAATCTCAGCTAACGCAACATCTTTGGTAGTGTTTGTTGTTTTTAAAGTTTCTATCTGTGTTTGTTGCTCTTTTATGGCGTTTATGAGTACTGGGATTAATTCCAAATAACTTACTGATAACGTTTTTTGTTCATCATCCTGCTCAGTTACAATCTCTTTAATGATTCCTTGTACGTCTTGAGCAATTAACCCTAAAGATTTATACTCTTGTGTTTTGTGTTTCCAATTATAAGCTTTTGGTTGTAATTGCAAAACCTCATCTAAACCATAAGATAAACTTTCGATATCTTTTTTAAGGCGTCTATCTGAGTAATTATTAAAATCACCAAAAACAGTAAGATCTTCTGTATAAATTTTTTCATCTACAGTAATTTGTTTACATATAGTAAATCCGTCCTCTAAAATCGAAAAAATAACCTCTCCAGCACCTGATTTTATTTCAAATTCTCCGTCTTCATTGTTATCACTATCTAGTTCAATAACTACAGCATCATTACTTCTAATGAATACATCGCTACCAGCATAATTTGGATCTGAAGAAATTATCCCGTTATCACCCGACGCACTATTAGACGTACCTCCCAAAATAAGATCTGGATCTGCATTTGCCGCACCTCTAACAGGCGTTCCGTTTAATAAAATATAGTCCTCTTCATTAACCTCAAAGAGAAGATCTCCATCACCAGCTAATATCTGAAACTGGCCAGTTTCATTATCATCAATATCTAACTCTATAACTACAGCATCGTTACTTCTAATAAAAATATCACTACCTGCATATTTAGGGTCTGAAGAAATAATACCGTCATCTCCTGCTGTGGTGTTTGCAGT
The DNA here is from genome assembly GCF_013403865.1 of Winogradskyella costae. Lineage (GTDB taxonomy): Bacteria > Bacteroidota > Bacteroidia > Flavobacteriales > Flavobacteriaceae > Winogradskyella > Winogradskyella costae. Next base: position 1,522,570 of record NZ_JABFDK010000001.1, on the reverse strand, counting down.
ACCACCTAGAATTAAATCTGTTGTGGTTGGGCTATTGAAATAACTTCTAGCTTCCGTAGTTCCATTGAATCTTAAAATATTATTATCAAATTCACCGTAGATTAATGGGTTAGACGTACCGTTATTAGAAATATAAAGTTTGCTGTTTCCTGTTTCAAATTTTCCAGCTTGATAGCCCAAAGCTACGTTACCAGAACCGATTATATTATTGTCAAGGGCATCAGAGCCTAATGTTGTATTGTGAGAACCTGTTTCATTAAGCGACATGGTAGAAGTTCCAACTGCAGTATTTAAATAACCTGTAGTATTAGATCGAAGTGCAAAACTACCTACAGCTATGTTATTAGAACCTGTAGTATTTTGATTAAGAGCAAAATGACCAATTGCTGTCACCTGATTTCCATCGGTTAATAATGGTAAAGCTTCATTACCAATTGCAGTATTCTGAGAACCAGAAGTCTCTGCATTTCCAGAAGAATTACCTAAAAATATAGACTCACTAGATGTTTTCCCATCAATTAAATCATTTATCCTAGAAACAGAACCACTTGTCGCATTATCTACATAAGTTTTTACTGCTTTTTCTGTTGGTAGAGCTGTATCACTATTACCTGCCAAAGTAGCGTCAGTTGAAAACTCGTTTATATATGCTCCTTGTGGTGCTGTGCCTCCATTTGGTGTAACTCCTAGACTTCCTTGTATAACAACATTAGTTACTCCATTTTGAATGAAACCATTAGTAGAATCACCACCACCATACCATAAATTATCTCCAGATTTTAGTGAACTTAACGCAAATGGAACAGCTTTTAACTCAGTAGTTCCAATTTCTAATCCATTTAAAGAAACGGTTATATAACTAGCATTAAATCCAAAATCATTAGGATTATAAACTCCAGAAACTAAGGTACCATTACCAATTTCAAGACTAAAAACACCATTGGCATCGGTAGTTGGGTTGTGTGTTTCTATATAGCTAGCTGTTGCTGTTTCGCTACCAAATTTTAAGGCTATTTGTAATGCTATAGCTGTTTCTGAGATAACCTCTCCAGAGGCATCACTTGCCACACCTTGATAGTTAATAAAGTTTGATTGTCTATTTTGAGCATAACTGGTTAAGCAAATGCATAACGCAAATGCTATAGTTTGTAATATTTTTTTCATTTGTTAATGATTTAGATGTTTTATAATTGATTTGAATTAAAAGTAGAGAACATCAATATTAAATTCGCCTTCGGTAAACTCGTAAACCTGTGGCTCATCGTCTCTTGTATATGTAAAGAAAAAAGTTCCTTTTACATTACGCAAAACAGAGCTAATTTGCTCGCTACTTGTAATGGTTACACTGCCTTGCATTGCAGTGTACGTACTTAAAGCTGGATTTGTATCATTGAGTCTATATGTAGAAATAACCTGAGTATCGGTATCTCCTGTTGCCGTATAAGTACCTAACTCTACACTTGGTATCGTAATGTCTACATTTTCGCCATTATCTTTTGTAGCCGTTATACTAAAAAAATTAACTCCTACTGAGCCTATTGCTATAACATCGTCTGGGGTAAATTGCCCATCATTAACTCTGGCGAAAAATTCTACATCGCTTCCTCCGTCATCATCTGGTGCATCTGAATCATCAGAAGAACAGGATACAAATGTCATTGAGATAAAAAGAGCTACTAAAATTGTTTTTGTGATGTTTAAAAATTGTGTTTTCATAATTTTATTTTTTAATAATTTTAAAAGTTTTTATTTTATTTGAGTCCTTAAACTGAAGCTGTATCATGTATACTCCATTATTAAAAGCACTAACATTTAGAGTTTGTAATTCAGAATTTGTAGTCTGTTCTGTTATTAATTTCCCTGTAATATCATAAATTGTTGTTGTAACCTGTTCTGTGTTATTTGGCATACTTATATGCACACTGTCTGTAACAGGATTAGGAAATATTTTTACGGCAGGACTATCAATTAATGTTTCAATAGAGAGTGTTTCATTAGTTACAGCTCCGGCTAAAAAACCTTGACTAATACTAACGGTTGTACTTTTTAAACCAACTATAGGCTCTCCAATTGTTGTTGTTAATTTGTGCGATGCATTACTAGAGGTATTTCCTGCAGTTGCAACCACTTGCTTATCTATACTTTGTGCAGAAGCTAATAGCATAAAGCCAATAGAAAAAATCATTGTAAAACGTGTTTTCATGAGAATTGAGTTTGTGTTCATTTCTCTTTAGTGTTCTAATTAGATCTAGGTAAACATAGAAATTGCATTTTTTTTTAAAAGCAACCTCATCTTGTATTATCATTTCAAAAAAACACTAACCAATAAATGGTTAAAAAAACAACTCTTACTCTATAGTTTTAACTAGAGCTTCCATTATTGCAATGGCATCTTCCTTTGCAGATTCCTTTTGGCTATTCATTAGCAAGCTGTATCTAACATCATTTTTCATCACCAGTACACTTGCTCCATTAAACCATGGAAAGAAATAAGCTTCATCTCCTAAGCCTTCTATTTTAGACCATCCTTTTTCATTCTCTAATTTCCAATCTAAACTAAAGTTGTTATGTTTTCTAGGCTGGCCTTTCAAAATTAATCCCATACGATCTTCACTAGACGTAAATGTAATTTCGCATTCTGGTGTTAAACGATCTGTTGCCTCTTTCGTTTTTATTTCAGTGGCATCAGGGAAAACGGATTTTATAATATCTATATTTAGTATCTCACAAAATGGTGCCCCATATTGCTCATAACTTTTGCCTACTAACTTAGAGTTTGTTTTAGGCGCTTCTTCTATTATTTCAGTTGTAGTGTTTTTTATTTCTTCGTTCTCTTTATCAGAAACCGATTGATTACATGAAGTAAACCCTAAAACCAAACTGAGAACCACTGCCTTTTTAAAAAATTTCATAATTATATGTTTTCAATAGTGACGATTAATATGACTTTTAAAATTGACTACCATTCTAGTAAGTTTCAAAGCCATTATATTCATTTCTCTTTAGTGTCCTTATTATCAAAAAGGTAAACATGTCTTGGTTCTTTTTTATATTTTTAATTTATGTTGTTTACTTTTGAAAACTTAATGACACTAATATGGTAGATAAGGTTCTTGTTGAAGCTTTAAAAAAACGAAATTCAGAAGCACTGAAATCCGTTTATTTAGATTACAAGGCAGCTTTTATTGGATTTGCAAAAAAATATCCTTTAGATGAAGCAACGATTATTGATATTTATCAAGATGCCATTATTGCGTTGCATGATAACGCTGTTGATGGAAAATTAGACCATTTAAAAAGTGAATTAAAAACCTATCTCTTTAGTATTGGAAAATACATGATTTACAAAAGGTTGAAGCAACAAAAAAGTATGTATTCAATTGATGAGGATACAACTTTAGACAGCTTAAAAATAGATACTGATTACACTATAGATTTAATAGAAGATCTGTCTGAAGATCAGCAAAAATTACAAATGGCCTTTAAAAGTTTAGGTGAAAAATGTAAAGCCATATTAACGCTATTCTATTACAGAGGTTTTACTATTGATGAAATTACAAATGAATTAAACTATTCTAATAAAGATGTAGCAAAAAGCCAAAAATCGCGTTGTATAAAATCCCTTAAAGACCTGATTTTTAAACCCTAATTATGACTAAAGACAAACTCATAGCGCACTATTTTTCTAAAACGCTTTCCCCTGAAGCGCAAAAGGAATTTGACCATTTATTGGCCACAGATCCTGAATTTAAAAAAACGTTTAAATTCCAAGAGAATCTTAAAACGGTTATCAAAAAAGATACACAAACACAACTAAAAGAAGAACTACAGTCTTTTGAAAATTCTACAAAAACATCGTCAAAAACATATATAAAATGGCTTGTTGCCGCTTCCATTATTATACTATTGGCACTGCCTAGTTTTTGGTACTTTGGATCATCAAGTTTAGATAACGACGCTCTTTTCGCTAACAATTTTACACCTTTTGAGAATGTAGTGCACCCAATAGTACGTGGAGAAGCCTCTGATGATTTAAAATCAAAAGCTTTTATTTCTTATGAAGCTAAAGACTATAAAGAAGCACTCAATTATTTTGATGCTATTTTAAAGGAAAGTGACAATGCTACTATTTCGTTTTACAAAGCCAATGTTTTATTACAATTGAATAAGAATAACGAAGCTATAAAAATATTGGAACAGAATAATGAGCTACCACAAAAACTAAAAGTCCAACAGCAATGGTACTTAGCACTAGCTTATATTAAAACTAATAACACTAAAAAAGCTAGAGTGAGTTTGAACACAGTGATAGAAAATGGTACTTATAAGAAAAATGCCGCTGAGCAACTATTAGAACAATTGGATTAGAAGTTATGCCGCTTGCTTCTTCTTACTTTTAAAAAATACAAAAGCTAATAGCACTAATCCAAAGCCTCCTAAAAAATACCAAATATCATCCGATTCTTTAGTTGCAATATATGAAATATCACCAGAAACAACAAAACCAGCCCAATAATAAGGATGCTTTAATAATTCATTTTCCGTAGTATTTAGATAATCTTGTTTTGCCAATTGTAATGCTTCAGATTTATCAGAACCCTCTTTAAGATGCTTATAAAATGCAATCATAATTTCTTGTGTAGCATCATCTGGTGCGCTCCACAAACTTGATAATACGGAAGGTACTCCTGCAGCTGTAAAAGCGGTATTCATAGACACAATACCTTTTCCTGTTTTCAACTCTCCAACTCCTGTATTACAAGCACTTAAAACCACCATGTCTGCATTGAGATTTAAGCCATATAATTCTGAAATGTAAAGTTCATGATCCTCATCATCGTCCGAAAACACTAAACTACTCAACTCAGAGTCGTCATCGTTTAAAAAGGAATGCATTGACAAATGCAAAATAGAATAATCAGGAGACAATGATTTAAATGATCCTTTTGACGCTTTATCATTTACATAAACATCACTATTTTCAAATAGCTTAGAGATGGAAGAAACTTCCTTTAAAGCTCCTTCTAAATGATAAGGCTCACCTCTTACTGCTAGTTGCTTATCTGATGGAGCAAACAATGCATATGAAGGAGCAAATAAAGCAATTTTTCCGTTTTTTTCATTGTTATGTATGGGAGAATTTATAAAGCTTAAAGAAGATGCATAACTCACTTTCGTTTCATTAAGAATGTAGTCGTTATTAGTCACTAAAAGCTCAAATGGTAAATAATGTAAAATACCATCTGGTATAATATGAACATTATCAATAGCCAAAATATCTACATCTTTGAGTAAAGTGTTATATAGACTTTCAGAATGTTGCTTTATAGTTGCAACTGGAACATTGATGTCCTTTAATTCAGAAACAAGACCTTCAACTTTAGAGCTTAAACTCTTGTAATCCCCTATTTTTTTAATTGCTATTTTATTATCGTAACAGAGGACTCTAAATAATTGGTTGTCTACAACTTTAAACTTAATAATATAACGATCTTTAAAGGTTTCAAGATTTTGAAGCGGATGTGCTATATTAACTAGCTTAGAAATATTAAAACCATCTTTCTGCAATTGTTCTTCAATAGACTTGAGTTTTACATTTTCTTCAAAAATAAGCTGGCTTAAGCTATCTGATTTCGTCGTTATATTTTTCTTTTTTAAATACGTAATATTTGATCGTATTTGTTGCTCTTTTTCAACTGTTAAATCTGCCTCAGTTTTTCCTGATGTTATTCTATTTGCGAGAAAGGTGTTTAATAAAAATTTAGCTTCAATAGCTTCCGTAAAATTCAAGAAACGAATTTTATCTTCCTCTCTAAGAAGTCCTTCAGAAGCTTTATTGTAAAAATATAATCCTATTTGATCATAGCTTTTTTTAAGTTTATCATTTAAAAATTCTTGGTTAAAATTAGATTCAAATTGTTTTAAAGCTAACACATGTAAATTATGGTTTATCTTATCATCTTTAAAAGGCGCGTCATTAAGATCATTTACAACTTCTAAAATAAGTTCTGTATCGTTTAAAACAAGACTTGGTGTAAACTCATTATATGTAATTGTTTTAATATCTAACGCGTTATTGGCATCAGAAAAACCATGAATCAATTTATTAATATAACTGTACGCTACATCGCTATTATTGTTTTTTAAATTTAATGATGCATTAAGGATTAGTATATCTTTTTTAATAAACTGGGGTAAATCTTCTACAGCCTCTAACGCTTTTAAAAGTTCTTCTGCTTCAAGAAATCGCTGTTGATCGATATAAATATTAATTCTTGCTATTGTAAACTCTTCTTCAAATTTATCAAACCTTAAGTTTTTATGAATCTTCAAACCTTCATTCAGATATTCTAAAGCTTTATCATTATCCCTAAAACCGTAATATTTTGCAAGTATAATGTGCGCTGTTGCATAAAAGTCCGACTCAATATCATCTAATGTGTGTTTAGAATTTATTTTCTTCATTTCCTCAAAATGATAAAGCACAAAATCTTCTTGTCCTGTTTCTCTGTAAATTTCCATTAAGGCAGAATGAAATTGCAGTTCTTTTTTCACTCCTATTTTACCCATTCTATAGCGTTGAGCCTCTTCTCTATTATTTAAATAGATGTCTAGACCTTTATTTAAATAACCTGCTGCAATTTTGTAATTACCTTGACGCTTTTCATATTCTGAAAGATCATTATATACACCTAATAAATAATCTAAGTTAGGTCTACTAACACTATTAAATAAGGCTTCTGCTTTTTTTACATATTTTAATCGTTCAGAAGGAATATTTAAAAAATTGTAGTGATAAACCATGGCCAAATCTTTATAAACACTGGCCATTACATTGGTGTCTTTTGCCGTCATAAAACCATAAAAACGCTCTGCTTCCTTAAATACCTCTACCGATTTATTAAGTTTACCAACTTCTCGAGATATAACGCCAGAAGTGTGTAAACCTTTAAATAAAACTAAAGAATCAATAGTCTCACATTTATAATGATATGCTATAGATTTACCGACATAGACTTCTGTATCCTCCATGTTGCGAATAAAATTATGCGCAATAATATACATGCGCCTATATGCTTGGTAAAGTCGTTCTGGTTTTGCGTTGCGTGCTTCGAGTTCTAAAATTTGAGATTGAAGCGCTTTATAAAGCGGTTTATTAATTTCAGGATTGTCTACATAACGTTCATTTTTACTCGTTGCTAACAATAAATTTAAAAACGGAATGGTATCTTTTTGAGTTACCGCAGCTAATTCAATTGCTTTCTCTCTTGGCGCTATTACAACATCAAATTGAAATTGTACCTGCAGAGAATCTGCTATTTTTGTATACTCTTGCCAAGTAGTTTGGGCTGGCAAAGTAATAAAAAAGACAAGTGAACTTAAAATAAGGTAGATGTGTTTCATAGCTATAGTCACTTTTTAAAATGCTACTAAAGAACCCAACAAAAATTAGATCTGTAGGTTCATATTAGAGTTTTAAAAGTCTAATATACTACTTATAAGGAATTTACTTGTTTTTTTGACTTCTTTTATAAGTGAATAGGCCTACTTTTGAAATTCTACCCAATCACTATATTATTTAAAAAATCACAGGAAAGGTTTGGCTTATGCAGAACTTAACACGGATGAATTAAGCATTCCTTTAACTGAAGCTAATATAACTTATACATTTATTTAAGCAACTTAATTATTACTTCTTCATTTTTTCGGCCACCTTCTCCAACTCAGCATACCAATCTTCTCCAAACTTTCTAATCAATGCTTCCTTTACAAATTTATAAACAGGCACTTGCAATTCTTTACCCAAAGAACAGGCATCGTCGCAAATTTCCCACTTATCATAATTAACACCAGAAAACTCTGTATAATCCCGCACTCGTATTGGATACAAGTGACAAGACACCGGTTTTTTCCATTTAATCTCTCCTTGATTATAGGCTTCTTCTATGGCACAAAGTGCTGTTTTTTTCTCATCAAAAATAACATACGCACAATCTGCACCATTGATTAGTGGTGTTTCAAAATCTCCAAAATCATTAGTTATTGAAGTCCCTTGAGACTCTATAGCGTCAATACCTTCTTTACGAAGAAATGGCTTTACTAATGGATAAATATTTTCTAAAATTTTGACCTCATCTTTTTCTAAAGGAGCACCTGCATCACCGTCGATACAACAGGCACCTTTGCATGCCGAAAGATTACAAACAAAATCCTTTTCTATAATGTCTTCTGAGACTATGGTTTTTCCGAGTTGAAACATGCCGCAAAAATACTTAAACTTAACGGTAATTTTCCATTGAAAATCTTTAATAATATCGCACCTTTGCAAAAAATTTCAAAATCGATACTAAAAACAGACTATTAAGTATTTAAAATCCAATATCTTATAGTCCATTTTTAGAAATTATAAAATATTTAAAATACTAAAAAAATGCAACTGAATTTTAAAGAAATAGTTACAGCTTTCATGATTCTCTTTGCGGTGATTGATATCATCGGAAACATTCCAATCATTATAGATTTACGTAAAAAGGTAGGCCATATACAAAGTGGAAAAGCCTCTATTATTGCCGGTGTAATAATGATTATTTTCCTTTTCGTAGGAAAAAGTTTATTAAGTCTCATCGGTATAGACGTCAACTCATTTGCTGTTGCTGGTGCCTTTGTCATATTCTTTATTGCTTTAGAAATGGTTTTAGGTATTACCCTCTACAAAGATGACGAACACAGTTCGGTTACGGCTTCCGTTTTTCCATTGGCATTTCCATTGATGGCAGGACCAGGAACATTAACAACATTATTATCGTTACGGGCAGAATTTGCTATTGAAAATATTATTGTTGCTGTAATTAGTAATGTCGTTGTTATTTATATTGTCTTAAAAACATCATCAAAAATAGAGCGTATTATAGGCACAAACGGAATTAACATTATAAGAAAAATATTTGGTGTAATTTTGTTAGCCATCGCAGTAAAGTTATTTGCTCATAACATTAAAGCTTTATTGGCTTAAATTTTTTAAACATGAAAGTAGTTACACTTATCCTATCAGTTGTTGCCTTGGCGCTTATTATTTTCAACACGACAAAATTAAATTTTGATGCTCTTTTGCAAGACGAAAGTCAAACAGCTCTAATTACAATTGTAGCTGCACTTTGCGCACTTATATTATTGCAAATTCTAAGAGTTTCTAAAAAAATTGAAAAATTAAGTAAAGGGCGCTAATGAATTATGATGCTTTAATTATCGGTGGTGGAGCAGCTGGCTTGTCTTGCGCTTTGATTTTAGGCTCTGCTAAAAGCAAACCTTTTGCCGAAGGCAAACATATCGGCATTATCGCACATCAAAAAGCATCACATCTTCAAGATGCCTTATTTAATAATGTCTTAGGATTGCAACCTGGCACGTTAGGTTCGGATATTTTAACGGAAGGAAAAACACAATTGACAGCGCTATATCCTCATATTTCTCAAATTGAAAATGAAAAAGTAAATGAAATTAAGAAAAACGAAGAGGGTTTTGTAATTAAGACCAACAAAAATAGCTATTATTCAAAAATCGTTGTTATTGCAGTTGGCTATACTAATTTAATGACCATAGATGGTCTTGAAAGCTATATAGAACCACACCCAAGAGCTGCTATTGAAAAAGATAGAATTTGGCTAAAAAACACTGATCATCTTATTGAAAAAAATCTATACGTTGCTGGTACTTTAGCTGGTTGGCGTAGTCAATTTGCCATGGCTTGTGGTAGTGGATCGCATGTGGCTACTGACATTTTAACCCTGTGGAACGATGGTAAACAAACCAAGATTCACGATAAAATCTAAAGATTTAGTCTTGCTTTAAACTTGGATATTCTGTACTTAATAGAATCACTTCTTGCACCATAATATCGTCTTTATTCAATATTTCTTCAAAGGCATTATCATCATATAACTGCTGTGCCAATGTGGCTTTTATTATGCGTTTTATTTCAGCATTATAAACAGTAAAACTAATATTAGTGCTCTCCCTTATGTTAATGTAATTTTGAAAACCTATCACAATATCATCACTCACTTCAAAATTATTAATAAAATCATACTTAGAAATATCTTGGTATATCGTGCGATCTTTGTCCAATTCTTCAAACACAAAATAACCAAAATGTCCTCGACGTCTTAAATAATTGATGGTCTCATTATCAAACAAGCGATCTACTGGCACAAATACATCCGGAATTATCCCACCTCCTCCATAAACCACTTTACCTTTTGGTGTTGTAAATTTTAAAGAGTCATCAACAATGATGCTTTCTTCATCTACTAATTCTCCGGTTCTTAAACGTTTATAGTAATCGTTATAATATTTTTCACTTTCACCATTCGTGTAAGGTTTTTGTATTGAGCGCCCTGTGGGTGTATAATATCTAGACACCGTTAACCGTACAGCACTACCATCGCCTAAAGCCATTTCGCGCTGCACTAAGCCTTTTCCGTAAGAACGTCTACCAACAATAATTCCCTTATCGTTATCTTGTAATGCACCTGCAATCACTTCACTTGCTGACGCAGAGTTTTCATTGATAAGGATGTAAAGTTCCCCCTCTTCAAAATCACCTCTTTTGGTAGCGTAGATGCGTTCTTCTTTACCTCTTTTATCTTTTGTAAACAATATAAGCTTATCATCTTCTAAAAACTCATCAGCAATTTGCTCCGCAATACCTAAGAAACCTCCAGGATTATCTCGCAGATCTAAGGCTAATTTAGTAGCGCCAAGATCCTTCAATTCGCTAAGAGCCAACTTAAACTCTTTAAAAGTAGACTCTGCAAAACGATTCATTTTTATATATCCTAAATCATCCGTAAGCATATAAGCCGCGTCTATACTTTTTATAGGAATGGCTTTTCGTTTAACATCAAACTCTAATAAGTCATTCTCTCCTTTTCTATAAATTGTAAGTTTTACGTTTGTATTTTCATCTCCTTTTAGCTTTTCACTTATAAAATCGGTAGAAATATCAGGACCATAAAGCGTATCCCCATCGGCTAAAAGTATACGATCTCCACTCATAACACCAGCACGCTCACTCGGCCCATATTCCGTAGGCCTTATAACTGCTATACTATCTTTATAAGCATAAAAATTAATGCCTATACCTACAAAATCACCTTTCATATTTTCAGTAATACGTTCTAAGTCTTCTTTAGGTATATAAGTTGAGTGGGGATCTAAATTGTGTAAAATACCATTAACTGTAACATCGACAATACTGTCTGTATTTACTTCCTCTACGTATTCGTAATCTATATAATCTATTAACCGATTGAGTTTATCTTTTTTGCTATTTGTAGTGAAGAGATTATCTGATGTGTCAGAAAAATTTAATTTTCCACCTATAATAACGCCAGCCGCTATTGCAACACCAATAATAAGTGGTATGTATTTATTTTTTGTGGACATACTATTTCCCATCAGAATGGAAATCTGCGTTTAAGTCTTCTATAAGCTCTAATTCAATACCTGCTTTTCTAAGAAAATCAATCCCTGAGCAATCCTTATAATCTTGTTGGTAAACAACTCTTACGATTCCTGCTTGATGAATTAATTTACTACATTCTTTGCAAGGTGAAAGTGTAATATATAATGTTGCTCCTTGGCAAGATTGTGTGGATGATGCTACTTTTAAAATGGCATTAGCTTCTGCATGCAATACATACCATTTGGTATAGCCTTCATCATCTTCGCAATAGTTTTCAAAGCCTGTTGGCGTACCATTATAACCATCAGAAATAATCATTCTATCTTTAACAATAAGGGCACCTACTTGTTTTCGCTTACAATGAGATAATTTCCCCCATTCTTTTGCAATTCGTAAATAAGCTTTATCGTAGCGTAATTGTTTTGCCTTTGACATTAATAATTAGTGTTATACAAACGTACCATGTACGTAACGAAGATAAACGGATAGTATTTTATATGCTATTACCTTCTCGTTAAAGTTTTACCAAACTTTTTTTGGCTTATTTTAGAAAATCGCTCTCTATAATCATCGGAATTACAAGCCCTACTACAATAGCAGAAATAACCATCACCCAATCGCGACGCGAAAACCTAAAGACTGTTTGGCATAAAAACCCTAAAAATAAGACAATAAAAACAATGATGACTTGAGCAAGTTCAATCCCTAATGCGAATTCTATAAGAAGTTCAAGTTTATTTTCCGATTGACCCGAAAACATTTTAAATTCTCTTGCAAACCCTAAACCATGTACAATTCCAAAAAACAAAGTTGTAAAAAACAACAAACCAATCTTACCCGTTTTTGATTTTTTACCTGCAGTAAAGACGTTGTAAAGTGCCATTATTAAAATAGTAACAGGAATTAAAAACTCTACTAATTGACCATTAATACTCACAACACCATAAGCTGCCAAAACTAATGAAAGCGTATGACCTAACGTAAATGTGGTCACTAAAAGAAGCACACGTTTCCATTCATTAAAAACGTATGGTACTGCCAATACCATTAAAAAAAGGACATGGTCATATCCATTAATATCTAAAACATGGTTCATGCCGTATTGCACATTAAACCAGAAATTTTCTAACATAATAATTTTATTTGGGTAAATCAAAGTTACAATTAAAATGCAACAAGTCTTAATTAAAATAAAGTGAATAAAATTTGTGTAATCCTATTTTCTTTCGGAATATTGTAACTTACAAAGTTCAAACAACTTATTGAAATGTTATCAAGAAAGGTGGAGGGATTAGACCCTTTGAAACCTTAGCAACCCTTAAACTTATTAAGAAGGTGCTAACTTCTACGTTATTGTCGATTCATTTATCGCGCAATTGGATAGATAACCCAACATAATTACACATCTGTAATTAATATTCTTTATAATATTTTCTATACATACGTCTGCAGCGTTTTTAAGTTTATTGATTTGCTTAAATTATTAGAAAATGAATACCAAACACATTGAAACACAAGCGATACGAACACAAATAGAGCGTTCGCAATTTTTAGAACATTCTAATCCTTTGTACCTTACATCGAGTTATGTTTTTGAAGATGCTGAAGATATGCGCGCATCGTTTGCTGACGAAAAACAACGTAATATTTACAGTCGCTATTCTAACCCTAACTCATCAGAATTCGTAGAAAAGGTGTGTCTAATGGAAGGTGCAGAACGTGGTTACGCTTTTGCTTCTGGTATGTCCGCCGTGTTTTCAACTTTTGCAGCATTACTCGATGCTGGCGATCATATCGTTTCTTGTCGTAGTATTTTTGGTTCCACTCAAACGCTATTTAACAACATACTACCGAAATGGAATATTTCGAGCAGCTATTTTAAAATTGATGAATTAGATAAAATTGAAAATCTAATTCAACCTAATACTAAAGTGATTTATGCTGAGAGTCCTACAAATCCTGCTGTAGACATTTTAGATTTACAACGTTTAGGCGACATTGCAAAAAAGCACAATCTTATATTTATAATAGACAATTGTTTTGCAACACCATACTTGCAGCAGCCTATAAAATTTGGTGCCAATTTAGTGATTCATTCGGCTACTAAATTAATGGATGGACAAGGCAGAGTTCTAGGAGGTGTCACTGTTGGTAGTGCAGATTTAATCCAAAAAATATATTTATTTTCAAGAAATACAGGTCCTGCTTTATCACCATTTAATGCCTGGGTTTTATCTAAAAGTTTAGAAACCTTACCTGTTAGAGTCGATAGACATTGCGATAATGCATTAAAAGTTGCGACTTTTTTAGAGTCTAACGAGAATGTGAATTTTGTAAAATACCCATTTCTAAAATCGCATCCACAATACGAATTAGCAAAAAAACAAATGAAACTAGGAGGCAATGTTGTTGCTTTTGAAATAAAAGGAGGCATTGAAGCAGGCAGAAAGTTCCTTAACTCCATTAAGTTATTATCACTTTCAGCAAATTTAGGTGATACACGAAGTATTGTAACACATCCTGCATCTACAACACATGCAAAAATACCAGAAGATGTCCGTTTAGAAACAGGTATAACTTCAGGATTAATAAGAGTATCTGTTGGCTTGGAACATCCAGAAGATATTATTAACGATTTAAAACAAGCTTTAGAAAACTAAGGTTAGTTCGAGTGATTTTATGCCATCGGAATAAAGTTGCATCGAGAACACACACATATTATGAGCACAATAACAGACGAATTACAAAAACGAATCTTGGTTCTCGACGGAGCTATGGGAACCATGCTTCAACAATACAATTTTCAAGAAGAAGATTTTAGAGGCGAACGTTTTAAAGATTACCCATCCCCTTTACAAGGAAACAATGACTTATTATCATTAACACAATCTGAAGCCATTGCAGAAATTCATGCAAAATATTTCGAAGCTGGTGCAGATATCGTAGAAACCAACACCTTTTCCGGGACTACCATTGCTATGGCAGATTATGACATGGAAGATTTAGTATACGAACTGAATTATGAATCGGCTAAAATCGCAAAACAAGTCGCTGACAAATTCACAAAAGAAAACCCCGAAAAACCGCGTTTTGTTGCAGGAAGTATTGGCCCTACAAATAAAACAGCGAGTTTATCACCAGATGTGAATCGACCAGAATATAGAGCGATAACTTTTAATGAATTACGCATCGCCTACAAACAACAAGTTGAAGCCTTAATTGACGGTGGTGTTGACATGCTTTTAGTCGAAACTATTTTTGATACATTAAATGCAAAAGCAGCTTTATTCGCCATTGAAGAAGTAAAAGAAGAACGCCATATTGATATTCCAATAATGGTTTCAGGAACCATAACAGATGCTTCTGGTAGAACATTATCTGGGCAAACGGTCGAAGCATTTTTAACTTCAATTTCACATATTCCATTATTGAGTGTTGGATTTAATTGTGCACTTGGTGCGCAACAATTAAAACCTTATTTGCAAAGACTTTCTAACGAAACGGAATTTTTCACTTCGGCACATCCAAACGCAGGTTTACCAAATGCCTTTGGAGAATATGAAGAAACACCGAAGCAAATGCAACAATATATTGAAGACTATTTAAAAGATGGATTAATAAATATAATTGGTGGTTGCTGCGGTACGAGTCCTGACCATATAAAAGCAATTGCTGAAGCTGCCAAAAACTACGAACCAAGAAAAATTGTCATTTCTGCATAACCAGGAATCTACTTTTAAAAGACTGACATGACTGAAACAAAAAAATACCTTACCCTTTCTGGTTTAGAACCCTTAGTAATAACACCAGAAAGCAACTTCATTAACGTTGGAGAACGCACAAACGTTACTGGTTCTCGAAAATTTCTTCGACTTATAAAAGAAGAAAAATACGATGAAGCTTTAGAAGTCGCAAGAGATCAGGTTGATGGTGGCGCACAAATTCTGGACGTTAACATGGATGAAGGGATGTTGGATGGTGTTTATGCCATGACGACCTTTTTAAATTTGATTGCTTCAGAACCCGATATTTCTCGAATCCCTTTAATGATAGACAGTTCTAAATGGGAAATCATAGAAGCTGGCTTACAAGTAGCTCAAGGAAAATGTGTAGTAAATTCTATCAGTTTAAAGGAAGGTGAAGCCCAATTTAAACACCATGCAAAACTCATTAAACGTTATGGAGCTGCTGTAGTCGTGATGGCTTTTGATGAAGATGGTCAAGCCGATAATTACAATAGACGGATCGAAATTTGTAAACGTTCGTATCATATTTTGGTAAACGAACTTAAATTCCCTGCTCAAGATATCATCTTTGATCCCAATATTTTCCCGGTGGCTACAGGTATGGATGAGCATCGCAGAAATGCACTCGACTTTTTTGAAGCGACCAAATGGATTCGTGAAAATTTACCATATGCTAACGTTTCTGGAGGGGTAAGTAATGTCTCTTTTTCTTTTAGAGGAAACAATATTGTGCGAGAAGCGATGCATTCTGCCTTTTTATATCATGCGATTAAAAATGGTATGAATATGGGAATCGTCAACCCAACAATGTTAGAAATTTATGATGAAATTGACAAAGATTTATTAGAGCGCGTAGAAGATGTTTTGTTTGACAAACGTGATGACGCCACTGAGCGTTTATTAGATTTTGCTGAATCCTTAAAAGGACAGAAAAAAGAACATGAAGAAAAGGTATTAGAATGGAGAAGTAATCCTTTACAAGAACGAATTACACATGCCTTAGTTAAAGGTATTGATGCATTTATTCTTGAAGATGTGGAAGAAGCACGTGTAGCTTCAGACAAACCAATTCATGTTATAGAAGGTCATTTAATGATTGGCATGAATGTGGTTGGTGATTTATTTGGAAGCGGTAAAATGTTTTTACCTCAAGTGGTAAAATCGGCACGAGTAATGAAAAAAGCGGTAGCTTACCTTCAACCTTTTATTGAAGCCGAAAAAGATGGAAAACAAGAATTTGCAGGTCGTATTTTAATGGCCACCGTAAAAGGCGATGTGCATGATATTGGAAAGAATATTGTAAGCGTTGTTTTAGGCTGTAACAATTACGAAATTATTGACCTTGGTGTTATGGTTCCACCAGAAAAAATAATAGAAACCGCAATAAGAGAAAAGGTGGATATTATTGGGTTGAGCGGATTAATTACACCATCACTTGATGAAATGGTTTATGTTTCTAAAGAACTCGAAAAGCAAAACGTGAAAATCCCTCTTATTATTGGAGGCGCAACAACCTCTAGAGCACATTCGGCGGTAAAAATTGCACCACATTACACAAATACTGTTGTTCATATCAATGATGCATCGAGAGCAGTAACTGTCGTTGGAGATTTACTCAAAAAAGACAGCAAAATATATAAAAATCAGATTCGTGAGGAGTACGATTTGTTTCGAGAGCAATTCTTAAAAAGAACCCGAAAAAAAGAATATTTAACGATAAAAGACGCGCGAAAAAACAAATTTAATATTGATTGGAATACTTCTGAAATCGTAAAACCAAAACAATTAGGGATTCAAGTTATTGAAAATTTTGATATTACAAAACTTGAAGATTTCATTGATTGGTCGCCTTTCTTTAGAAGTTGGGATTTACATGGAAAATATCCAGCGATTTTAACTGATAATGTCGTTGGAGAACAAGCCACAGAATTATTTGCCGATGCAAAAGTATTATTGAAACGTATTTTTGATGAAAAGCTTTTAAAGGCAAAAGCCATTTTTGGTTTGTTTGAAGCCAATACGATTAACGATGATGATATTGAGATTAAGGATACTTCTGGTAAAATAGTAGATACATTTTTAACGCTACGTCAACAATCTAAAAAATCAGAAGGAAAACCAAACATTGCCTTATCAGATTTTATAGCACCAAAAGCAACAGGAAAACAAGATTATATGGGTTGTTTTTGTGTCTCAACAGGTTTTGGAACCGCAGAACTAGCAGCTCAATTTGAAGCAGAGCACGATGATTATAATTCTATAATGATTAAAGCACTTGCCGATCGTTTAGCTGAAGCTTTTGCAGAATACTTACACAAAGAAGTTAGAATTAACCACTGGAATTACACCAATGACAACAACCTAACTAACGATGATTTAATTAAAGAGAACTATAAAGGAATTAGACCAGCACCTGGTTATCCTGCTTGTCCTGACCATTTAGAAAAGAAAACTATTTGGAACCTTTTAAAGGTCAAAGAAAATATTGGAGTTGAACTCACAGAAAGTTTAGCCATGTGGCCAGCCGCCAGTGTAAGTGGTTATTATTTCGCAAACCCTGAAGCTAAATATTTTGGATTAGGAAAAATAAAAGAAGATCAGGTTGAAGATTATAGTAAACGTAGAGATATTTCGAATGAAGAAGCAACGAAATGGTTGAGTCCTAATATTGCGGATTAACAGTAATTCCTGCACAAGCAGGAATCTATTTTATAATATAATTAGTAATTAAAAAGATTCCCACTTTCGTGGGAAGTGCGTATGAAAGTAACAGATCACATAAAAAACGCCAATGGAAAAACGTTATTTTCCTTTGAAATTATTCCACCTAAAAAAGGAAATAGCATTCAGCAATTGTACAATAATATTGAGCCTTTAATGGAATTTAACCCACCTTTTATAGATGTTACAACCTCTAGAGAAGAATACCTCTATATTGAAAAAGAGGGGCTTCTAGATCGCAAGATTACACGTATGCGACCAGGAACTGTTGGTATTTGTGCTGCTATTAAACACAAATATGACGTTGATACGGTTCCGCATGTATTGTGTGGCGGATTTACAAAAGAAGAAACAGAGTATTTGCTTGTAGATTGTCATTATCTAGGTATAAATAATGTGATGGCCTTACGAGGAGATGCGATGAAGCATCAACAATATTTTGAGGCTTGTGATGGAGGACACCAATTTGCAAAAGGTTTGGTGAGTCAGATTCAAAATCTTAATAAAGGGCAGTATTTACATGATGTTCTTGAGGCTGATGACAAATCTGATTTTTGCATTGGAGTTGCTGGTTATCCTGAAAAACATATTGAATCACCATCTTTGAAGACGGATTTAAAACGTCTAAAAGAAAAAGTAGATGCAGGAGCTGATTACGTAGTTACGCAAATGTTTTTTGACAATAAAAAGTATTTTGAATTTGTCGCAGCTGCTAAGGCAGAAGGGATTAATGTACCTATAATTCCTGGTATTAAACCTATTGCCGTAAAGCGCCATTTACAGTTATTACCACAAGTTTTTAAAATTGATTTACCTGAAGATTTAATAGAAGCTGTAGATGGTTGTAAAAGCAATGAACAAGTGCGGCAAGTTGGCGTAGAATGGGCTATTCAACAATCTAAGGAATTACAACAAGCAGGTGTTCCTGTTTTGCACTACTATTCTATGGGAAAAAGTGACAATATAAAAGCGATTGCGTCTGAGTTGTTTTAGTATTCTATTTTTTCTTTGTCACAACGTTCAACGTTAAGCCCAAGACAATAAGTAAAATTCCCAAAACCGTCCAAATGGTATAAATTTCGCCAAACCAGAATAAGCCGATGATCATGGTAAAAATAACCTCTAGATATTTAAGTGGTGCTATTTGATTGGTCTCGCCTACTTGCATGGCTTTGGTCATGTACAATTGCGCAAAATAGCCAAAAACACCTAAACTTAATAATACTAGCCATTCTTTACCAACAGGATTTACCCAATCGGTAATGGCCAACACACCACCAATAACAGCTGATATAATCATAAAATAATTGACTACAACTACTGGGTGGTCTCCACTTCCAATTTTTCGTATAGTGATGTAAACTAGTCCTACAAACACCGCCGAAATTAAAGCAAACACAATACCCTTAATATCTGTTTCGGTATCAAATCCTTTTAGCACAAGGACACCTATAAATGCAATTAGGAAAAATAACCATTGAATAGGTTTTATTTTTTCCTTTAGAAATAGCAAGGCAAAAAATGCCGCAAATATTGGACCGATATACCGAATGGAAACCGCTGTTCCCATGGCAATATATTTTATAGACAAAAAGAATAATGTCATTGAAATAAGCCCAAATATACTTCGCATTATTAAGAGTCCTTTTTTATTTCCTAATAGCGAAATTTTATTCTTCAATAAGAATGGCATCGTAAAAAACAACGATCCGATAGATCTAAAAAAAACAATTTGATAAACACTAAAATGGTCTAAATACTTCACAAAAGCATTCATAAATGTAAATGCAAAAGCGCTTATAACCATATATTGTATTGCTTTTTTCAGAGCAGTAGGATTTTGAAGTTATGATGCACAAAAATAAAGTTTTATCTATCTAATAAATTTATTAGACAACTATAAGATAATCGATTAATTTCGTCTACTGATTGATTGTAGTCAATATAAAGTAATTCAATAGGAAATGAATGATTAGTATATTCTGGTTTCTGCTTGTCTTGTGCCGAAACAACGATAATACCATCAATAGAGCCGTCACTAAGACTCTTTATATAATTTAACTCCTTTGTTTCAGAATTGAATGATTGATAAAACAAAACTCTATAGCCTAAGTTTTCAGCCGACTTTTGTAGTTGACATAGCGATTGACTGAAGCACGCCTCAGTAACTTCGGGGACGATTACCGCAATAGAGCCCGTTTTTTGCATTCTAAGAGAAACAGCATAACTATTTGGTACATAGTCATACTGTTTAGCTATAGTTTTTATTGTTTCTCGTGTAGCCTTACTAATATCTAGCTTATTATTTAATGCTTTAGACACTGTAGATATAGAATACCCAGATAAAGACGAAAGTTCTTTGATAGTTACAGCTGACGATTTCAATAATTATGATTTTAAAGCACTAATAATACTTAATGCATTTCTTGTATCTGATTCAATTTTTGCTAAATCGTAGCTACCATCTGCACCTTTTGCTATCAATTGAGACCCCATACCAACACATGTTACTCCGGCTTTAAACCAACCTTCTAAATTTTCTTTTGTTGGCGATACTCCACCTGTTGGCATAACGCTTGTCCAAGGTTGCGGCCCTTTAATGGCTTTAACAAATGCTGGACCATAGATATCTCCCGGAAATAATTTTACAACCTCACATCCTAATTCTTCGGCTCTACAAATTTCAGTTAGTGTTCCACAACCTGGTGACCAAGCGACTTTACGTCTATTACAAACAATGGCGATATCTTCTCTTAAAACAGGTGTTACAATGAAGTTGGCACCCAGTGCCATAAAACGAGAGGCAGATGCTGCGTCAGTTACAGAACCAACTCCCATAATCATGCCTGGCAATTCTTTAAGTACCCATTTGTTTAACTCACCAAAAACTTCGTGAGCAAAATCTCCTCTTGCTGTAAACTCTAGTAAACGTGCACCACCATCGTAAGTAGCTTTGATTACTTTTTTACTAATTTCTATGTCTGGATTATAAAACAAAGGCACCATTCCGGTTTGTTTCATAACATTTGCGACTTCTATTCTTGTATAATTTGCCATAATCTTATCTTAAATCGCCCCTATTCTTCAGTTGATCTTACGAAATCATTTTAGCGATGCACGTACGTTCAACACAAGCTTTAGAAGGATTTTTATTTTTATTGATTAATATTTAATTAACGTGCTACACGCCCAGATGCATCACCTCCCATTAGTTTTTCAACCTCAGAAACAGTAACTAAGTTAGCATCACCTTTTATCGTGTGTTTTAAACATGATGCCGCAACAGCAAAGTCTAACGCGTTTTGATCATCTTCAGGATATTTTAGCAAACCATAGATTAATCCACCCATAAATGAATCTCCACCACCTACACGATCCACAATATCTGTAATTTGATACTGACGCGTTTCGTACATTTTTTTACCATCGTACAATACACCAGCCCAAGTATTGTGTGATGCAGAAATTGAACCTCTTAATGTCGTAATTACTTTTTTAGCTCTTGGAAATTTTTCCATCATTTGCTTACAAACGGATAAGAATGCTTCTGCTTTTACATCGTGCCCTTGCGTTGTAATATCTAAACCTTCTGGCTTTATATTAAAATGTTTTTCAGCATCTTCTTCATTTCCTAAAATAACATCACAATACGATGTTAATTCTGTCATTATTTTCTCTCTGTGAGCTTCATCACAAAATGTCCAAAGTTTAGCTCTGTAATTTAAATCTGTAGAAATCGTAACACCCATTTCGCTAGCTATTTTTACAGCTTCTAAACATGCATCTGCTGCACCTTGAGAAATTGCTGGAGTAATACCTGTCCAATGAAACCAGGCCACATCTTTAAAAACAGCTTTCCAATCTACCATTCCTGGTGTAATTTCAGAAATTGCAGAGTGTGCTCTATCGTAAACTACTTTAGAACCTCTACTTACAGCACCTGTTTCTAAGAAATAAATCCCCAATCGGTCTCCACCATAAATAATTTTATCGACACCAACTCCTCTTTTACGCATTTCCATCATCGCACATTCTCCGATATCATTCTTTGGTAACCTTGTTACAAAATCAACAGGTACACCATAGTTTGCTAAAGAAACTGCAACATTAGATTCTCCACCACCATAGATGGCATCAAAATTATTAGCTTGAGAAAATCTTAAAAAACCTTGAGGTGCTAATCTTAGCATAATTTCTCCAAAAGTGACTACTTTTTTCATTCTGAATATTTGTTTATTTAGTTATAAAATCTTTATTTGCTTAATCGATTAAGCAACGTAGTTAAAAATAAATCAAAACCTAGCAGCTTTGATTCTTATAGTTAAAATACTATATTTGCTTAATCGATTAAGCAAATATATAAAAACTTGGCGAATAAAAAAAGAACAACTCTAAAAGACATTGCTAGCAAGCTAAACATTTCACCTGCAGCAGTTTCCAAAGCAATGCATAACGATTCGCGAATTAGTGATAAAACGAAGCGGGCCGTTAAGCGTGTTGCTAAAGAACTCGATTACCAGCCTAATCATTTGGCAAGTGCCTTAAGAAAGGGAAAAACCAATTTGGTAGGTGTTATTGTGCCTCGAACTAATAGTAACTTCTTTTCTTCCGTTTTAGAAAACATGGAGGCTGTTCTTAACAAAGCCGGTTACAACATCATCATTACCCAATCTAACGAATCTTTTGAAAAAGAATGTAAAAATATAGATACGCTTTTATACACTCAAGTCGATGGTATTATAGCTTCAATGGCTAATGAAACTGTTGATGTATCGCATTACGAAAAAATAAAGTCTAATGGTATTCCTTTAATACTATTTGATCGCGGGGAAAACGATCTTAATGTAGATTACGTTGGTATTAATGATTATGATAGTAGCCATGTCATCGTTGAGCATTTGGTTGAAAAGGGGTGTAAACGCATTGCTCATATAGGTGGCTATAGGCGAACACGAATTTTCAATAATAGAATTAGAGGTTATGTTGATGCTTTAAAGAAAAATAAGCTTCCTATTGATGATACGCTTATTGTTGAATGCTCTCTTACACTTGAAGATGGTAGAATTGAAATGGAAAAACTACTTCAATTAAAAAATAGACCAGATGCAGTTTATGCTGCAAGTGATAATGCGGCCCTTGGAGCCTTACAGATTTTAAATGAGAATCGCATACACGTCCCTAACGACATACGACTAGTTGGTTTTGGTAATGAACCTTTCACATCTTTGGTAAGTCCATCTATTACAAGTATTGATCAACACAGTAAGGATATAGGACGTATTGCAGCAGAGACCTTTTTAAATCATGTTTCTAAAGGTGAGATAAAACAAAGCTTAAATAAAATCATTTTAGATGCGGAATTGATTGTCAGGGATTCTTCAAAATAAACCCAAGCATTAAAACAAAAAAAAGGTGGTTAAATTTTAGTTCAACCACCTTTTATTATACTACAGAATCAAAGTAAACTTTAGAAAAACACCGAGTTCACATTGATATAATACTGTTTTTATTAAATACCTAATGCTTGTCCACCACCAATTTGGATAGTTTCAGCTGTAATAAAAGCAGCATCTTTACTTGCTAAGAAAGAAATAACACCAGAAACATCTTCTGGCTGTCCTAATCTTCCTAACATAATATTATTGGCCCAAGATGCAAAAACTTCTGGCTTAGTCGCTTTAATTTGAGCGTGGAAAGGTGTGTCAATAGTACCTGGTGATACTGCATTTACTCTAATTCCGTATTCAGCCAAATCTTTTGCTAAAGCTCTAGTAATTGCGTGAACACCTGCTTTAGACGTACCGTAGATACCTGCACCAGGTCCGCCAGCAGTCCATCCTGCATTTGATGTATAATTAATAATAGAAGGATGCTCTCCTTTTTTCAAGAACGGTATAGCCGCTCTTGATGCAAAAAACACAGAATCTAAGTTCAATGCCATTACATTTCTGTAAAATTCAGTGGTCATTTCCTCAAAACGAGATCTACCACCTAAACCACCTGCATTGTTTACAAGTACATCAATTCTACCATATTTCTCACCAATTTTAGTGATATTTGAGGTTACTTGCTCTTCATTTGTAACATCAAAACCAAGATACTCAGCTGTGATTCCAGCTTCTGTAAGCTCCTTTACTTTTTCTACTCCAGTTTTGTCATCAATACCGTTTAAAACAACTGTATATCCATCTGTACCTAATCTCTTTGCTACTTCAAAACCTATTCCGCCTGTAGCTCCTGTTACTATAGCTACTTTTCCTTTGTTATTACTCATTTTTATTAATTTAATATATAATTATGTTATACTTTTTTTGTCACTGGTTTTACTTTTGGAATAAATATCCAAACACTAGCCACTGTTAATAATGCTAAAGTTGCTCCTATAATAAAAGCTGGTGTATAATTTCCTCCGCTTGTTAACCACGGTACTAAATAGGTTAATCCTGCAGCAGTAAGTTTAGCAGCCATACCAGAAAATCCTGCTAAAGAACCTACTGTTTTACCACTAAAAAGATCACTAGGAAGTGTTTGAACGTTCCCTATTGCAGTTTGAAAACCAAATAAAATTACTGCCATTAATATTACAGCTGTTGTTGCACCTGGGTTCTGCATATCTGTAACGCTCATAGTTGTAGCTCCAAGACCATTTAAAAAGTCTATGACAGCCGTTTCAATACCTAGAGGGTTAGACATTGCTAATAATGCAGGCAACATCACAAAACAACCAAGGGTTATTACCATTTTACGTGTTTTATCAACATTCCATCCTTTTTTAAGTTTATTACGAGCTAAGATACCCCCATAATAAGCACCTATCATGGCGCCCGCATAAGGAACCCAACCATATAATGCCATTGACTTCACGTCCATAGCAAAGACTTCATTTAAATAAATTGGTATCCAGAAAACAAATAACCACCAAATTGGATCTATTGCTGCCGAAGCTAATATGACACCCCAACTTTGTTTATGGCCAAGTAATTCACCCGTATTAGGATTGTATTCTTGATCCTCTACTCCATCACCATCAAAGTCTTCGTTTTTTTGTCCTGTTAAGATATATTCACGTTCTTCATCAGTAATCCAAGGGTGATCTTTTGGAGCTGCTTTAACTAAAATCCACCAAGGAATTAACCAAAGTAAACCTGCTAAACCAATAAGAATAAATATAGCCTTCCAACTAAAATATATTGACAAGGTCGCAATTAATGGAATGGATATAATACCACCGATAGCTGCGCCAGAATTAAAAATCCCTTGTGCTAGCGCACGTTCTTTAGTAGGAAACCATTCTGCGTTTCCTTTGGTTGCACCAGGCCAATTTCCTGCCTCTGAAACTCCTAATATTGCGCGGAATATCCCAAAACTTAAAATACCATTAGCAAAAGCATGTAATGCCGTAGCAACAGACCATACTCCTATTGAAAGTACAAATCCCATTCGCGTACCTACCCAATCGAAAATCTTACCAAATATTGCTTGTCCGAAAGCATAAGAAAAAACGAAAATAATGGATATTAGTGCATAAATGGCTTTTGTTTCATCAGCGGTGTGTCCTGGATATAAGTCATTAGCAATTTCTGGCCAAAGCACACTTAGCGAAGTACGATCAATGTAATTGATAATTGTAGCGATAGCTATTAAAGTAACTACCCACCATCTTAATCCTTTTATTTTTCGTCCTGCTTTTTTCATTTAAATTGATTTAAGATGATTTTTTAATATTGTAACAGTATTGATACAATACATTAAAATGGTCTTTCATTTTTTGTTTTGCCAACTTAGGATCTTGTTTCTTGATGGCATCAAAAATTGCGTTATGCTCCTCTATACCTTGTCTCGATAAACTTTTATCACAAACGTGGTATTTTTCAAAATTTGTAATTATTTCAGGAGTAATGATTAACATAAAATTATTCAACGTACTATTTCCACTAGCTTTAGCTATCGCTAAGTGAAATAATAAATCTTCTTGAACTGCGTCTTCACCTTTTAATACCTTTTTTTCATAAGCATCTAAGGCTTCCTTTATTCGTTCTAAATCTTCATCTGTTCTTCTAAGCGACGCAAGTCTAACCGTTTTTAATTCTAATAATATTCTAGTCTCAACTAAAGATTTAAAATTGGGATCCTCTAATTTTAGAATATCCTCTATCATTCCATTCATAGCAATAACACCAATATTGGCTACAAAAGTTCCACTTTGTGGAATAGACTCTAATAATCCGTAAAACTCTAATTTTTGAATTGCTCCTCTAACATTACTTCTGGTTACTTCAAACTTTTCAGATAACATTCTCTCTGAAGGTAATTTGTCACCAGGTTCGAGGTTTTTAAAATTAATAAGCTCTCCAATTTTAGAAATAATCGTTTTTTGCGTGTCGAGACTATCTATTTTTGTTGCTACTTCTAATTTCATATCTTAAACTTAAAAATTGGTTAACCAGATTTAAAGCGCTAAAGTTATATAAATAATATACAAATACTAGTTTATAAGAGACAAATATTAGTGCTTAAAGAATTCTACTTATACAACTAAACACCAGTAGAATTCAATAAGCGACTAACTCAAATATGTGTCATAATCCCTCAATTATAATTGACTTAATTAAATTTTAAAAAAAGCGTCTACGCTTCTTTAGAAAAAATAAATTCTTAAAATAATTTCTTTCTTTATAAAATCAACATGTAAGTTTTAGGTTACATAAAATGACTTTCAAAGAAAGAAATATATTACATATTAATATCCTGTATTTTGAGTAATAACACCACGAGTAGCTAATACTTCTGAAACAGGCACAGGAAACAAGTAATAATTACTGTTAACCGTTAGTCCCATCTCAGCATCTACCGTTCCTGTTCTCACTAAATCAAACCATCTATGTCCTTCAAAAGCTAACTCCAGTCTTCTTTCGTCTAAAATAGCTTGCCTTACACCTGCTTGAGTAGATACTGTTCCTGTTAAACTATTTAAGCCAGCCCTTGTTCTAATATCGTCTAATAATGGAAGTACTGTTGAAGCAGGCGCACCATTTTCATTTAATGTCTCAGCATATAATAATATAATATCTGCTAATCTTAATTCTATCCAATCGTGTTCAGCTCCTAGGCCACCTTCTTTCGGAAATTTTGAAATGGTTAAAACCTCTTCTTCTGCAACAACAATTTCTTCTTCAGTAACAGGGTCAATACCTAACACTTCATTAGTCTTAATAATAGTTCTTCTTCTTAAATCACCACCATCTGGTCGTAAAGGATCTGAAGTAGGATTTGTAATCTCTCCTGCAACAGCTTCAAAAGCAGCAATTAAATCGGGATCAACAGGAAGGTCGGCTTTTGGATCATCTCCCACATACCAGTTCCAAAAATCGGTAGCTGGTGAATATTCATCTATAATAGAACTTGAAATTTGAGTAGCGAAAATAATTTCTGAATTTTCTATCTCATTTACAGCACCAAAAATCTCATTGTAATTGGCTTTTAAACTAATTCCTGCACCGGCTGCACCGTTTACAACAGTAGCTAAATGTGGTTCTGCACTGATAAAATCACCCATAGTGACATAAACCTTACCTAATAACCCTTGAGCAGCATATTTAGAAGCTCTACCATCTACAATAGAAGCATCTAAAGCAGCTATTGCATCCATTAAGTCTGGAATAATAACATCATTATAGACATCGTTAGCAGGTACTCTTACTAAAATAGATGTATCTTGAAGACTTGGTGAAGGAGATAAATTAACTGTAGTATCTCCGAACACTTGCACCAATTTAAAATAAGATAAAGCTCTTAAAAATTTTGCTTCCCCTATGTGAATTTCATTTGTGGAGTTCTCAATAACAGAATTTGCACTTAAGATAGACTTATATAAAGCCGTATAAAAAGGGCCAAAGAATTGATCTTCCATAGCTGTTAGACCATTGTCATATTCATCGAATTCAGTATATGGAGCTTCATCCATTACAGCATTATCTGCTCTAAACTCTCCCATAACTGCCATTGGAGTAACGCTTCCTAATTGGTAATAATATGCAGCATTTAAAACACCTTCGTAATCAGTTAATGAATCGGAACTAGCGATATTAGGGGGAGATTGATCTAAATCCGTAGAACATGCTGTTATAAACAGTAACGATCCTAATAATATATATATTTTTTTCATTTTTTTTTATTTAAAAATTAACATTTAAACCTAAAGTAAAACTTCTTACAACTGGACTAGCTCCAAATTGAGCACCATATGTCGTTGGTCCTAAATAATCGCTACCAGAAGTTGCAATACCCTCTGGATTATATGATGTATAATCATCTGCCCATATATATAATAAGTTAGACGCCGCAACATAAGCTCTAACAGAACTTAAGCCAACCTTACTCGTAAGATCATTTTTTAATGTGTAACCTATCGTAATATTTCTTAAAGCAATAAAAGAAGCATCTTGAACTGTAGCGTCGGTTTGGTTTCTATTTGGCACATAAAACTGTCCGTTATGATCTGCTATACCGTCTTCATTAGCATCAAAACTATCAACTAATAACCCTCCCCATTGAGAACCGTAGTAAAGTGGATCTACATTATAAACTTCTGCTCCATGTGATCCTTGAAATTGAAGTGACATATCGAAATCTTTGTATTTCAAATTATGTGACATTCCCCAATAAAAATCTGGTGTATTTTGTCCAATTTTAACCAAATCACCACCATCAGCAACACTTCTGGTCGCATCAATAACACCATCACCGTTTTGATCTACAACGTAAGACTCTCCAGACTGACCGTTTGGATATCTTGTACCGTCTGCTAAATATTCCATTTCAACCTCTCCTGTAGTTTCTAATCCCCACATTTCGCCAATACCACCACCTACATAATTTCTAAATACGGGACCTCTACCACTTGTACCATAAATTACTTGAGGTAATTCATCTAAACCACCTAGGTTAGTAATTTCCGTATCAACTGTAGATAAGTTGGCACCCATACTCCATGAAAAATTTTCGTTATTGATTAATCTTGCACTTAATTCAAATTCCCATCCAGAACTTCTAACATCACCTACATTTAGTATTGCAGATGGGTTACCTAATACTTCAGACTGTGCTTGATTAATTAAAATATCCTCAATATCTGATGTATAATAATCCACACCTATTGTAAAGCGGTTGTTTAATACCCCAAAATCAACACCATAATTGGTCTCTGTATTTGTTTGCCAAGTTAAATCATCGTTAGCACTATTTTCTGGTATTAAGAATCCTGTTCCATAGATTGTTGCAGAGGGATCTAAAAGACTTAAAGCATCATACGATCCTAAAAACGAAGTTGTTCCTAATGACCCTGTACTAAATCTTAATTTTAATCTGCTAATTGTATTATTATTTTCTAAGAAAGATTCGTTGTGTACATTCCATCCTAAAGATACCGCTGGAAATGTTGCGTACTGCTCATTAGCCCCAAAACGAGAATCACCATCTCTACGCACAGATACCGATAGCAAAAAACGATCATCATAAGCGTAGTTAACCCTACCAAAAACACTCTCTCTTGCTCTCGTCTCTTTTCTTTCTGTTACTGTAATATCAGCAGGATCAAATAAGTTATAATTAAGAACGTTACTATCTGGAACATTTGCACCATCTAAACGAGTCCCTATCAATGTCGTAGTTTGAAATTCTACACCTGCTACTGCAGATATATCATGTTTACCAATCTCTTTTGCATAATTCAAAGTAGTTTCACTTAATACTGAAGATACTTTAAGATCTGTTTGATCCATATAAGTTTGAGATGTCCTCGCTCTAGAATCAAATCCAAGTAATCTGTGTTCATAATACTGCGTATCTCTAAGATCACCACCTAAAACAGTTTTAATATTTAAACCATCTATAATCTGATATTGTAAATAAGAACTTACATTACCGAAATATGTTTTTTCCCAACGCTCTGTGTTATCAAGCTTTGCTGCAGGACCTGCATCACCAGAACCACCAATACCATTGTTGTTTCTACCATAATGCCAATCTTGTGCTGCCATACCTGGTTCTAGTTCATAAATACTATTGGCTTCATAACCCGAACCTCTATATCCAACATCAAATGCTTCCAATCCTAAACTCTGAGCTTGAGCATCCAATGCTTGAACGAATGCAATAGATTCTGCTGTATGATAGATAGGACTATTTGGAGTAGATCTTAACAAGTCTCTCATATCATGACCTAAAATATCTCTATCAGATGAAAACCCATTAAAGCTAATTCCTGCCTTAAATTTTTCTCCTAATTTTGCATCTACATTTAAACGCGCATTCAATCTTTGAAAACCTTCAGTGATTATAACACCGGTAGCATCTTGATAACCGATTGAAGCAAAATAATTGACATCTTCTGTACCTCCGCTCATGCTAAAATCATGACTTGTAGTACTACCATTTCTAAAGAGCCAATCTTCTGGACTAATCGCTCCAGGTGAATTCTCTAAAGCACTTAATCTGTATTCTAAAAAAGCGGGATCAGTACTATTAACGGTACCTTCCCAATTCCCAGCAGCAATTTCTGATCTTGCGAATGAACCCCATTCATTAGCAGATTTAAGAATATTATCGCGGTACTTACTAGAAACACTAGTGTAAGCGTTATAACTAAAAGTCGCTTTACCTGATTTCCCTTTTTTGGTAGTAACCAAAATAACACCATTTGCACCTCTAGAACCATAAATAGCCGCAGATGCAGCATCTTTTAACACCTCTAAACTTTCAATATCATTTGGATTTACAGTTTCTAAACCTCCTGAAATTGGATATCCATCAACAACAATTAGTGGGTTAGATGCACTTGAAATAGATGAAGCTGCTCTAATTTGAATTTTTGGGGCAGCACCAGGTGATCCATCTTGGTTCTGAATTAAAACACCAGATAACTTACCTGCTAATGCTTCGTCTACACGAGCAACCTGAACAGCTGCAACATCCTTACCTCCAACACTTGATACTGATCCTGTAAGGTGTGATTTTTTACGTGTACCGTACCCAACAACAACAACCTCTTCTAATGCACTAGTATCTTCAACTAATTGTACATTAATTGTTGTTTGAGAATCGATAGTTATGCTTTGAGTAACATATCCTACATAAGAGAATTTTACAATATCCCCCTTTTTAACTTGTAATTGATAAATACCGTCAAAATCTGTTGTCGCTCCTGTAGTCGTTTCTGCGATGATAATATTAGCGCCAGGAATAGGCATATTATCAGCAGCTGAAGTTACTACACCTGATATAGTGTAGCTATCTTGAGCAAAAATCATTACACTAAAGAGAAGCGCAACGATTGTAGTAAGTTTAACTTTTAAATTCATAATTCATTGTTTAGATTAAATTTGTTAGTTATTGATTAGCCACTTTAAAATAGGCATGGTTTAACACAATTAAATTTAGAGCTTTTCTCGTGCTATTTGTTTGGTAAACCAAATTGGTTTACCAAATTGGTTTACCAAATATATACAAATATTTGTTAATTATAACGTTTTCGTAATTTTTATATGTTAAAATAGCAAATGATTGAGGTAAAATAGCAAACAATGTAGTAGTGACTGTGTATTTTACCTCTTAAAATAGTTCTTAACAGTTAACCTGAGCAACTGTGTATTTTTTAAGACTATTTGTCTCCAAAATAAGATACTGCACCTCCACTTAAGAAATCCTCCCTTACCGGACTAAATGTATCAATTAACATCCCTTCTTCTAAACAAACGGCACTATGTAATAAGTTAGGCTCAATATATACACCATCTCCCGCTTCAACAATTTTCTTTTCACCATCAATTTCAAATTCAAATTTACCTGAAACACAGTAAGTCGCTTGGGTATGAAAATGTTGATGCGGTGATCCTAAGGCTCCTTTTTCAAATTTAACTTGTACCATCATAATTTGATTATCATAACCTAAGAATTTTCTAGATACTCCTCCTCCAAGCTCTTCCCATTCCATATCTTTTGTGATGACATACTTTTCACTAAATCGTTTCATAATTTTTATTTTATTTGTTTTCTATTAATACAAAAGAGCCTTCCCAAGTAAACTCTTTTTGATCTATTACTAATTTATGTATTGTACTTTGTGATGCATCTCTATTTGCTGTAATAAATAGTTTGGTAGTATCCTTTACACTTGTAATTGCTATTACTGTATAATCGTCTGTATCCATGAGTATATTTAACGCTTTAATACTACTATTTGAATTTAACGCAGATTCCGTAACCGGACTATAACTGCCATGAGCCTCAATAGTTGATGCAAACGTTGTGTTCTTACTATTTTTTCTTCTTAACAGTATTGCGGGTTCACGTCTTAAGTTGAACTCAGGATCATTCGCCCCAATTCTAGTGAATAACAATTCGTCTTCAATACGTGTTACAGAGGTTAAAGTATAGAATTTATTATTATTCAACCAAGACAGTTTAGAGTTTTCGTTATTTGCTTTAGCTATCCCTTCCACAAATAAATGCTGATAACCGTTTTCAGTACCTAAAGGCTTTAAGGTTTTTGGTGTTTTGTATTCAAAATTTGTTTGTATTACTTGTCCTAGAAAGTAGTATGGAAAATCATATTGATTTGCTTTATTTGAAATAATCTTCATAATATCTAGCATATATGGTTTTTCAAAATCTGCGTCTTTAATGATTGCCATAGTTCGAAGCATACTTGTTCCGGGATAGGCATTATCTTCAATAGCACTGACGACTTGAACATTTTTATTTTCAGAAGAAAAATAATGTAAATCAGAATGGTGCAAACTTCCTATATCATATTTACCTGTAAAATGAGATGTTTCATTTTGAGTTACAGTATTATGAGCTATAGTTTGCTTTGCCCAAGTCTTATTTTCTTTTAAATAATTACCACCTCCTTTTTGTTCAATATTTACGAAGCGTGCTAAACCATAATCTTGAATAATTTCTTCTCCATTTTCATATAAAGAAAAGGACAATTTATCATAATGTCCGTGGCTAGATCCTTGTGCTGCATATTTAAAGGCAAGTTCTAAATTTTCGGTCCTTAATATACTCACCCCACCCTGTGTGCCATTTGGTCCATCAGACAAATTAATTGATCTTTTATTGAATGGCTTTTGAATTCCATTTTTGATTCCAAGAGCAACAGCCAGACCTGAGTCGTCTAATAAAACACGATCTTGCTCTTTTGCAATTGATAATAATTCGGGGTTTTGTACTCCAAAATGATACGAAATATCTACTGCAGTTACTAACGCGCTAGTATAATAAGACATCCCTTTTTGACCATCGTTAAGCGGAAAGAAATCTCCATCGGCATCCGATAGGTTCAATAATGCATTTATGGATTTTAAAAGAACACCATCTTTATAATTAAAAATACTTAAATCTGGTTTTACATTGTGCAGTCCCTCCGCAAAAATTAAAAACGGATACATAGCGTAACGTTGGTAATAAGGCCCTTCATTATAATAGCCATCGGGAGAAAAAGGTTCTTCTATGTTGGCCAAAAATCCAGCTTTCCCGTCTTTATTAATATATCCACCGTCATCGTCTTTAGCATTTCTGTCTAAATCAGCTCCAGGAATACCATATAAAGCACGTTGAATCAACTCGTCGTCGTCCATTACCAAACCAATCATACCAACAGCAGCATTACCCCATGTACTATGGTTATGCACTCTGTTGTAAAATTGTGGATTTTCGATTGAAATAAAATCTGCAAATGGTCTAAATAGATTGGTTTCTAATTTGGAACGCTCTGCTGCTGTTAAGTAATTATAGATGCAATCGTAAGCTTGACTTACATATACTAACCAATTAGAATCATTTAAACATTGCCAGAACAATTTACCTCTTGCATAAGATCTTGTTTTTGGATGCACAGGAAGTGTTTTATAAATTTCTTCATATTGCATCAACATGTCTTTTACATATTTAGCATATTTATCATCATCTAGAATTTGATATAAAACACCTGCTTTTTGCAAAACTACCCAGTTCTGTTTATGTCTTACGTGTGTGTAACCGCCTGAATAATCTTTTGGGATTGGCACTTCTATTCCTGCTGCTATTTCGGCGTCAACTTCGTCTTTGACTTTCGTTAAAGTTTTATCAAAAATTGGAATACTTCCTAATTCTGCCCTAATATCTTTAACCCCTTGAGCAGTTAAAATAAGTTTGGGATGCACTAAGTTTGAAGATGTTTTATGGTTATTTTTTATGTTCGCTGTGTTTTCAATTTGATATGAAAACACAGTGAACATATTTGCGACTAAAGCAAATATTAAAATTTTACTTTGAAGTAGTTTTTCCATTTGTTTTTAATCAATAATTGGTTAACCAGATTGGTTTACCAATATACATGATTTTTACATTTATCCAAAAAAAAGTATGGATATTTAACACAAAACTATTCAGAATTGATATCAGATATCAACAGTAGATATCATTGAGCACTTACATATTGTAAACACCTCCATTAATATCTAATGTAGCACCAGTTATAAATCCGTCGTATTCTGATGCCAAATAGAGAACCGCTCTTGCCACATCATCTGCATTTCCTGCACGCTGAATAGGTATGCCCGCCGTTGTGGCAGCAGCAGATTCCTTTGTTGTATGTGTATTGTGAAATGAGGTACCAAGAATAAGTCCTGGTGAAACCGCGTTCACTCGAGTGCCTTGACCTCCCAATTCTGTGGAGAGCGCTCTGGTAAATGTTAGAATTGCTCCTTTACTTGTAGAATAGACTAGAGATCCTGGATGTCCACCTTTACGACCAGCTAAAGATGCCAAGTTTACAATGCTGCTATTGCTATTTTCTGCTAAATATGGTGCCGCTGCGCGGGTAACTAACATCATAGAAGTTAAATTAATGTCCATTACTTTATGCCAAAACTCAGTCTCCATTTCATTTAGCATTTTACGTGCAACCAAAGAGCCTGCATTATTAATTAAGATATCTAAACCACCCAACACCGCTATAGATTCTACTATTAACGCGTTTGCGTCGGATTCTTTTGTTAAATCCCCTTTAACAGCAACAGCTTTTAGTCCTTTTTTGGTTGCATACTCTACCAACTCATTGGCGGTATCCGCACTAGAAAAATAGTGTATAACAACATTTGCACCACTATCTATAAAATGTCTAGTAATCGATTCGCCAATACCTTGAGCACCAGCAGTTATTAAAACATTTTTACCTGTTAATTTATTATTTATCATAATAATCTTTAATTAATTTAATCGTTTTTAGAAAAATAATCTTCATTAGATACAGCAGCGTCACTTACAGAAATACTTCCTGATTTAAACCAAACCTCTGCATAGTTTCCGTCTGCATATTGTTTTTCAATATCACCATTATGTGTTTCAGCACCAGAGCACCAATTTTTATTTACATCTGGTGATTTTCCATTGGTTTGATTGTAAGCACCTAGCTTAAAAAAACAACCTTCACCCGTATATGCACTTTTGCGCTCCACTCCATCTTGTCCAAGAGGTACAAATAATTGTTGTGTTTGTTCCGGGATATCCGCAGTTGTTGTGTACTCTGAATCTATTAAATTTTTTGTAAAAATTTTGGTTTCATGACCTTCGCTCTTAAAATTTAAGGTCATAATTCCATCTTTCACCTCAACTTCATAACTAAACTCCTCACCTAAAGCGATACCATCTTTAGGTTCTTCAGGATACGTATTTTCTTCAGTCCCTACAACAGAGAAATCGCTACCCCAAACTGCAGAAGAATAATCCCATCTCCCTGAATTATCGTCGCCTGCTGTATTGATTTCATAGTGCCAAAAAACTGATCCTTTCGTATGACCAGGGAATTTTTTATAAAATATCTTTAGCGGTTCGTTTTCATGTTTGTCTGCACTATGAATTTGACCTACCACCACAGCATGTGAAGCGGCTACACGGGCATCCCCAGTTGCCGAAACATTCATTACTTTAAGTGTCGCAGTTAATTTATCATCAGCAGTTTTAGGATACCATTTTTTTATTTGAGCTAATTCTGTTCTTGTATTGTTAGATGTTCCATGCGTATCGCCGCCATTTGGTGACTTAAATACAACCCAATTCTCATTACCCTCTTTTACAGTATAAAAGAAATCCTTGTTTTCAAAATTATTGGCAATACCTACATTAGAACCATCACCTAAAATTAATTTCCAATCATCAAAAAATGGGATGACGTCACTAGCATATACAGTTTCTGCTACGGTTTCTTTACTTGGTTCTTTTACTTCTTTTGCTTCGTTTTTACAGCTTTGCACTGCTAAAAATAAACAAACGACTAAAAACTTTGCTACGGATGAGTTGATTTTTTTATTCATTATTTTATATTTAGTTTCTATTTTTTAATTTCAATTAGTAATTAGAAATAATCTAAAAGTGCTAAAATACCATTGTATGAAATTACTAGTGAGAAGAACAAAGCCGCATACATTCCGATATAAACACCTAAGCTCGTTTTATAATCTTTCATCACTTTTTTACTGCTTAACATCAGAATAATTCCGAGTATTACTATTGGCAATACAAAAACATTAAATACTTGTGATAAAATTTGAACTTCAATAGGATTTGCCCCAAATGCAGGACCAATTAAGGCGACCAAACATGCAATAGCTGTTATAATTCTAAACTGACGCGAATTGGTATCTAATTCTCCCGATTGATAATCTGCTATTAGTAATGGTGCAATTAACAAACAAGGAAATATAGAAGATAAACCTGCACTTAACGCTCCAAAAAAGAAAATAGAAACTGCCCATTTTCCTGCAACAGGCTCTAATGTGTTTGCCATATCTAAAACCTGAGTCACCTCCTTACCTTGATAAAATAAAGCTCCCGCTGCAACTGCCATAATTACTCCACTAATAATAAATATTAAAATAGCTGCAGTAATAGAATCCTTTTTCTGTTGGTCTAAATTTTTAATAGTCCAACCTTTTCCCTTCACGAATAATGGTCGAGACAAAAAAGTTGCTGAAGCCATAGTTGTCCCAACAAAAGCAGCTACTAACATTTTACCTCCAGGAACATCTGGTATTGTTGGAATTAAACCTTTAACGACATCAATAGAAAGCGGTTGCACAAAACATAATGACAGTAGAAAAGACAACCCCATTAGCGTCACAAAAATGACCAGTATCTTTTCGAAAAAAGTATACTTCCCAACTAACATTAATAGATAAAAAGTAACTATAATCACAATAGCAATTAGTAATACAGCTTCATGTTTAAACGCACTTAATCCATCAAAATTAATTGCTAATATTTCAAAAATAATATTAGATGAAATACCTAAGATTCCCATTAGCGAATTCCATTGTCCGAATGTAATGCCAATGATAATTGCTATAGCCAATACCTTTCCAAATTTGAAATGTTTTTTGAAACCATAAAGCGCTGTTTCGCCTGTAATTAATGCATAATTGCCATATGCAAACATTAAAATTCCTGAAAAAACACAACTAATTAAAAGCACCCATAGCAATTGCATATTAAACTTACTACCTGCAACAATCATAGCTGTTACACTACCTGTACCTATAGTGTAACCGATTGCAAAAATACCAGGACCAAACCCCAAAATGATAGCAATGATTTGTTTTAGAAATGATTTATTTGGTGTTTTTGCTTCCATAGTATTAGTTGTTAGTTAGTAGGTTGTTAGTTTCTAAATCCAATTAGTATGAAAACTCTTTCCGGAATTATCATCTAATCTTTGGTAAGTATGTGCTCCAAAATAATCGCGTTGGGCCTGAATAATATTTGCAGAAGCGTATAAGGTGGTGATGCCATTAAAAAACTGAAGCGCCTCACTTAGGGCTGGTATGGCTAAATCATTAATTACACATTCTGAAACCACTTTTTTAGTCGCTTGTTTGTTATGTTTAACGACTTTTATTAAATCGGAATTGGTTAATATGTTAGAGGTGCTTTTAAAAACATCTACTAAATCTGTCATTAACGTAGATCTAATAATGCATCCGTTTGTCCAGATTCTAGCAATTTCACTTAGATTTAAATTCCATGAGAATTTATCAGAAGCCTCCGCTATAAGTTTAAAACCTTGATAGTGATTAATAATTCTAGCAAATTGATACGCCTCTAAAATCTCCGTTGTAGTAAGATTTAATTCCGAAGCATCTACTTTATCAAAATTGTCACTTAGTTCGATTCGCTCATCCTTATAAAAAGATATATATCTAGAAAATAAAGCCGAAGAAATTAAAGTACTTGGGACACCAAGTTCTGCTGAAGCAATTGTTGCCCAATTTCCTGTGCCTTTATTACCAGCTTTGTCTAAAATTTTATTCACTAACCAATCGTTACCGTCTTTTTTCCTGAAAATAACAGTTGTTATCTCAAGTAAATAGCTATTGGCCGCATCTTTCCAACTCTCTAAGGTATTAGCTATATCATTTGGATCTTGACCTAAAGCTTGTAAAATGGTAGCTACCTCAGCCAATAATTGCATTTCTACATACTCTACACCATTGTGCACCATTTTTATAAAATGACCACTTCCTTCTGGACCAACATAAGTACAGCACGGTAAGTTATTCTGATCTTTAGCCGCAATTTTCTCAAGAAAGGGTTGCACATTTTTATATGCTTCTGGGTCCCCACTTGGCATAATAGATGGCCCTTTTAACGCTCCTTCTTCACCACCAGAAACTCCAGTGCCTATAAAATGAATACCCTTAGTTTTTAAATAATTACAACGTTCCTTTGTTTTAACATAATTAGAATTTCCACCATCTATAATAATATCGTTACCTGATAAATGTGGTAATAAATCTTCAATGACATAATCTATCGTTTTTCCTGCATTGACCATTAGCATAATCTTTCTAGGTGTCTGCAAGGAGTTTACAAAAGCTGATATTTCATCATAGGCTTCAGCTTTGGATAACTCTGAATATTGCGCTTTAAAGTCTTTGGCAACATTTTCCTCCACACCAGTAACGTGCCTGTTAAACATGGAAATTTTAAATCCATTATTAGCTAAATTTCGACATAGGCTTTTTCCCATGACACCTAAACCAAATAATCCAAATTCTGATTTATCCATTAAATTTTCCTTTAAAGTTTTTATAATATCTTCTGGCGTTAAACTAATATCTATTTTAATGGCGTCTTTAGGTTCTTCTAAAGTATCAAACTGTGACTGCAATAATTCTGAAGGCATAAAGTGATTAGGTCTTTTATTCACTCTATTGTAAATTTGATTAAAAGTGCCATTTAAAAAGACCCATTTAGTTGCGGATTCAATACCCAAACTCAGTGTGTTTCTATACGTTTCTTTTAACGCAGAACAAACAATTACACAACTACTTTTAGCCAATTGCGTTTTAGCTAATTCATTTAACGTTTCTAACCACCCCTGCCTATCAGCATCCGTTAAAGGCTGCCCACTAGACATCTTTATTATGTTAACTTTTGGGTGAAAATCGTCACCGTCAAAAAAAGGAATCTCTAATTCCTCCGCTAATAGTTTTCCTATTGTGCTTTTCCCACAACCTGAAACTCCTATTACGAAGATTACTTTATTTATACTATCTCTAATATTTTTCAAAGAAAAAAGGCTTTTTTAGATTTGTTTAATTGTTAGGATCAGTTCCTTCCCCCACTGTAGCTTCTTTAAACCAAACTTCCGTATAACTTCCGTTTGCATATTGCTTTGCAATGTCGCCACCATATGTTTCTGATCCTGTACTCCAAACCATATTGTCTTCAGGATTCTTCCCATTTGTTTGATTATAAGCACCTTGTTTAAAGTAATTTATTTCTCCTGCATAGGCATTTTCTCGCTCAACTCCATCGCGACCAATAGAAGCATATAATGACCATATTTGATCTGGAATAGCTTCTTTTGTAGTGAATTCTGATTCTAGCAAACTCTTGGTAAACGTCTTAGTGTCGTGATCATCACTGGTAAACGTAAGGTACATGATACCTTGATAAACATTTATCTCATAGCTGAACTCCTCACCTAAGGCAATACCGTCTTCTGGTTCTAATGGGTATTCATCCGCACTTGCTCCTACAACAGACATATCATCACCCCAAACCGCTGTAGATAAATCCCATCTACCCGAATTATCGTCACCTGCCGTATTTATTTCATAATTCCAAAAAACAGAGCCTTTTGTGTGACCAGGAAATTTTTTGTAAAAGATCTTTATTGGTTCGTTTTCATGACCTTCATCACTATGAATTTGACCAACAACTACTGAGTATGATGCCGCAACTCTTGCATCACCCGAAGTAGAAACATGTTGCACTTTTAATGTTCCTGTTAATTTACCTCCAACTTCTGGAATCCAATGTTTTGTTTGCCCTAATTCTGTTCTTGTATTGCTCGATGTTCTTGAAGTGATACCTGAATTTGGTGTTTTATAAACTACCCAATCCACATCATTCTCATTTTCTACATAGAAAAAATCTTTTTTCTCATAATTAACTAAGTCACTAACACTTGTTCCATCACCTAAAAGAATTTTCCACTCTCCCATAAATGGAATAATATCACTTGGGTATTTTATGGTGGACTCCTTCTCCGTAGTGACTTCAATTATAGTTTCAGAATTTGTATCAACGTTGTTTTTGCAAGCAACAAGTGCTAAAAATGACATTAATGTGAGTGCTAATTTTTTCATGATGTAAATTTT
The DNA here is from genome assembly GCF_013403865.1 of Winogradskyella costae. Classification (GTDB taxonomy): domain Bacteria; phylum Bacteroidota; class Bacteroidia; order Flavobacteriales; family Flavobacteriaceae; genus Winogradskyella; species Winogradskyella costae. Next base: position 1,481,933 of record NZ_JABFDK010000001.1, on the reverse strand, counting down.
ATGTTGACATATAAGTATTGACAATGCTGCTTTCGCTAGAATAATTCTAATACATTAATTTCATTTCTAAATTCTCTTCAGTTTTAATTTGACCTGAATTAGTGAGGGTGTTTCCAGATTCAACATTATTTTTCGCTCCCCATAAAATAGAAACAAATTGAACAGGGTTATTGATGAAGGTGTTTTCAGTAATATTTACATTTACAATACCATTATGATTGAGAAGTCTTTTATTTTCTTCTTTTGCGCCACAATTGTTGAAAGTACTATTAGAAACCAAAAGGTTTCCGCCAATTGTAGACTCATCGTACCCACCTCTGTAATAATCTATTACGTTTTTATGTACGTTTGAAAATTTACAATTAATAATATTTAAATATTCTGTATTATAATCACCACGATCATTGGTTTCTTCAGATAGTTCTATACCGTTCTCACAATTTGAAATGGCTGTATTCTTAAAAGTGATTTCCTCGGAATAAGACTGTTTGTACACTTTTAGAGCATAATTAAAATTACTTATTTCAGAATCTATGACTTCTAGCCCAAAATGGTTAGACATGTTTTCTTTTAAACTTGCAAACGCATACTGAGTATCTGTTCCTTTTAACTTGATGTTTTTTAAAATTAACGCCCCATAAGGATGCAATTCTAATGCAGCTGTTTCTGCTGATCCGGTATATAAAATTTCTGAGTTACCATTAGATTGGATTGTTATTGATTTATTAATAATCAACGATTTTGAAAGTTGATAAGAACCGTCATTTAATTGTAGTACATCTCCATTATCAGCCTCCTTTAACTTGGCAATTAATTCCGTAGAATTTGATACTATATGCGTTTTTGCTTCTTTCGCTTCTACTTCATTTGAAAACCAATCTGCACCATATTTCGTTTTATCTAAAATATTAATGTTTTTAAACTCGCCTTGCACAGCTGCTCCAATTGAATTTTTATTTTCTCTAGAATTTCCGAATATATCCTTTGTAATAACCTCAAATCCAAAACCATTATAGATATCAGTCTTATTAGTTAATTTTGGTAAGTAGATATTGTCGTTAACTTTAATTAATTCAAAATCATCTGCAGCAATTCTAGAAAGATCACCATAATCTACACCTTGATTATTAATAAGATTATTTTTAAATTTAACACCATCGGCTTTATCGTGTTCAATGATTACATTCTTATCTCCAACCTCATTGTAAATAATATTATTTACTACTTCAGTTCTAAGGACTCTTGCAGAACGAATTTCTGACTCTGGTAACACTTCTGATTGATCGATATTAGTACCTACTCCAAATTGCCATGGTGATTTACAATTGACATAGGTATTATAAGCAACTACCACATCGGTTACTTGGTTGTATCTATTTAATGGTGATTTCGGAATTCCGTTCATTACAGCTAAAGGACTTCTAAAGTTTTCGCCAATGATATTGTAGAAATAATTATTTATCACCCAATGCCCAGTATTAACCAATCTTATACCTCCATAATTTTTATTTACACCATCACCAATAAAATAATTACCATCTATAACCGCATAATTTCCATGACGTGTAACTACTGACCCTTCGCTTTTATAGAATACATTATTCCGTATCTCATTAAAATTTGTTTTACTAGAAATAATTTCGACCTCACCATTACATTCTTCAAATAAATTATTTGCAATGATGGTATTACCTGGTGACATGGATGAGAAACTACCCCCCAATTGAATCGTTTCTCCTCTCGCACCACCTTTTCTAGGTCTTGGCCCAAAATGATTATTTACTATTTGATGGTAATTTCTAATACTTTGATTACCCCTAATATCAACTCTGAGTGTTGGACCACCATTAGTTTTTCCTCCTAGATAATTGTTACTGAATTCATTATACCGGCCGTATAACTGAACCCAGTGATCATCCTTATCGCGTTGTGCCTGATTATAATCTACAATAACACAATTGGTAACTTTAGAATAATTAGCAACATCGTCTTCACTTGTTCTAAAGGCAATAACATCATCAGTTGGGGTGTAGCCATTTCTAAAATATAAACCAGAAACAACCAAATAATTCCCAGAAATCTCTAGATTAGAAACACCTTCAATAAAAACTTTTCCAGCAGTTTCTGCTTTTAGAGTTATAGGGTTGTCTTTAGCCCCGTTTCCGATAAACTTAATTTCTAGGTCTTTATAAGTTCCATTTTTTAAAATAATTACATCTCCCGGTTGTGCCGTTGCAATTGCTTTATTTAATTCTTCAACATTAGAAATAAACTCTCCAGATGCCGGTTTTATTTTCGTTTTTTCACCACAAGAGAAAAGCGTTAATACCAAACCGAAAATTAAATAGTATGTCTTCATTTATTGATTTTTTAATGTTTAATAAATTATATTTTTTTATCGTACTCGGCTCTATTTTGATACAAAATAGAAGCACTTACCATTAATAATTTTCTATTTACTCTGCTACTTTGAGCGTAAGGCTTGTTCTCTAAAACTAGTGATAGAATACAAACTTTCTGAGGCCTAATGCACACTAAATGTTAAACTCTATTTAGAGTTGTGTACTATCATTAATCAGGTTTTCTAATATAATTTCAATCTCGTTATGATGTTTATTGAACTATTTCGAAAAAAACACATCAAGTTTTCTTACAACACCCAATAACAATTGGTTAACCAGATTGGTCAACCAAAAGTAGCATAATTTTCCATATTACAAAAAGTATTTGGGTTAATATTGTATATAATGAGGTTAATTACACAAAGAACAAAACAAATCTCAAAAATGCATAGCGGTCCTTTACTAAGCCATTTTTCTGACCTGTTGCCTTATAAAATTTATAAAAGAATTGTGAGTTTAATATACTTTGAGGAAGATGGTAATCACTTAAATTTTGCACAACGCAAAAAAGCTGCAAAAATCTAAGATTAGATTTCAACAGCTTTTTTTGTACTCAAGGCGGGAATCGAACCCGCACGTCTCGCGACATTGGATTTTGAATCCAACGTGTCTACCAATTCCACCACTTGAGCGATTTCAGATTGCAAAAATAGAAAAATAATTTAGGGAATCTATTAAAATTAGTAGGTTTTATGCTTTTTGTAGTAAAATAATTTTCTAAATTTGAAGCGAATAAAAAACCCATCACTACACTAACTAAATAACTGATATCAAATGCCATACGAAATGCCAGAAGCAAAAATTTTTGCTTGTTCACAAAGTACCTACCTTGCAGAAAAAATAGCTGAAACTTATGGAGTTAAATTAGGTAAAGTAATTACATCTACATATAGTGACGGTGAGTTTCAGCCTTCTTACGAAGAATCTATTAGAGGTACACGTATTTTTATAATAGGATCTACACATCCCGGCCCAAAAAATTTAATGGAAATGCTATTAATGATTGATGCGGCAAAACGCGCATCTGCAAGGCATATTACTGCTGTGATGCCATATTTTGGATGGGCAAGACAAGATAGAAAAGACAAACCTAGAGTTCCTATCGCTGCAAAACTAGTTGCGAAAATGCTAGAAGCAGCCGGAGCAACACGTATCATAACTATGGATTTGCATGCTGATCAAATACAAGGGTTCTTTGAAAAGCCTGTAGATCATTTATTCGCTTCAACCATATTTCTACCGTATTTAAAAAGCTTAAACCTAGACAACTTAACGATTGCTTCTCCAGATATGGGAGGGTCTAAACGTGCTTATGCCTATTCTAAAGCTTTAAAAAGTGATGTTGTAATCTGTTACAAGCAACGCGCCAAGGCTAATGTGATTTCGCATATGGAATTAATTGGAGATGTTACTGGTAAAAATGTAGTTTTAGTAGATGACATGGTAGATACTGCTGGCACCCTAACAAAAGCTGCTGACTTAATGATGGAACGTGGAGCACTAAGCGTAAGAGCAATTTGCACACACCCTATTTTATCTGGAAACGCTTACGAAAAGCTAGAAAACTCTAAACTAGAAGAATTAATTGTTACTAATTCTATTCCTTTAAGACAAGAAAGCAAAAAATTAAGAGTTTTAAGTTGTTCTGATCTATTTGCTGAAGTGATGAATAATGTACATCACAACGAATCTATTAGCAATAAATTTGTAATGTAAACAGGTAATATAAGGTTCAAAACGCTATTCTTAGTCATACTATACCATGATTATAAGACTAAAACTATTGACTTTACTATAAAACATGAAGTCTCAACAAAAAAGAGCCTTATAACACTAATATTCTCATATAAAATTTCTAAATTTGCAGCCCTCAAAATGAGGGAATTATAAATTAACAAACATTTCAAAAAAATGAAATCAATTACAATTAACGGATCTCAAAGAGAAAGCGTAGGCAAAAAGGCAACTAAAGCTTTACGTAATGCTGGTCAGGTTCCTTGCGTTATGTACGGAGGAGACAAAGCATTCCATTTCTCATCACCAGAATTAGCTTTCTCAAAACTTGTATACACACCTAACGCGCACACAGTTGTGATTGCCTTAGATAACGGTGAAGAATACAATGCAGTTATGCAAGACATTCAATTTCACCCAGTAACTGACAGAATTACACACGTAGATTTCTATCAAATTTTCGAAAACAAAGAAATCACAATGGAAATTCCTGTGAAAACAATAGGATCTTCTAAAGGTGTAATGAATGGTGGTAACTTAAGAATGCCTTACCGTAAACTTAGAGTTAAAGCTATTCCTTCAAAATTACCAGATTTTGTTGAAATCGATATTACTCCATTAAAAATTGGAAGTAAATTTTATATTACTGAATTAGCAAACGAAGATTACAAATTCTTACACCCAGACAACACTGTTGTTTGTCAAGTAAGACGTAGTAGATTAGCTGTAATAGCTGATGACGATGACGAAGAAGTTGAAGCAGGTGACGTGCCAGCAACTGAAACTGATGATACTGCTGCAGTACAAGAATAGATAAAACTATTTTAAATATTTAAAAGAGACTTTCTAAACAGATAGTCTCTTTTTTTTTGTTATTTCTTTTAGGGTATTAAAACCAAAATCCAAGATTAAAAAACCAGTACCCATTACCAGTATCTGGCGAATAAGTGTACTTACCTTCTAATGGTCCCAAAAAAGTTTCTAGAGAATAGCCAAGAGCATAGCCACTGTACGTTTGAGACGTAAAGAAGTTTCCAGGTTCAAAAAGACCATCTTCGATATTGGCAAAGTTTGCAGCGAATAGAACATGGTGCTTTTTAAAAACTTCATAATCTAAGGTGAATGTTGCCTTCATAAAACTATCCCCCGTTAAGTTTAAATAATCATAACCATAAAAGGAATAAAAATTATTTATAAAATTAGAGCCGTAACCTCCTATCGCAAATCCTAATGCGCTTGTAGAGGGATCACCAATTTTAAAGCCTCCTTGCGCTTCTGTTTTTAATGCTAACTTATTATTAAAACTAAAAGCGTAACCCACGTCTGCTTTAGCTATTGAAAAATTTAAAAAATCACTATTGAAACCTGCAGCATCGAGGTATAAGTGAAAATCCCCGTTAAAATAAAATCCGCTTTTCGGAAAATGCAAATTATCGTAACTGTCATATTTTAAATTACCAAAAACACTGAGGTAATCTGTATTTTCAAAAACAATTCTATTTTCTTCTTCCTCGTCTATAATGGTTTCTGATGTTATTTTTAGCCGTTTGTGCTCCGCACCTAGTCGTAATGCAAAATCCTTTTTAAATATCGTTTGCAAGTACACTTGATTTGTAAAATCTGAAATCTCAGCATCAATTTTATTTAAACCAGAAAGTAAAGGAGAGTCCTCTTCTAAAGCTAGTCTAGGATTAACATTTTTATTAAATTGATTGAAACGTGATTTAATCCCTAAACTGATATAGAATCCTTTATCAATAAAGTAGTCAAAATTATATCTCGAGTTATCTCCTAAAATTATATCTAACGAAGCAATATCGTTATTGAATAACAATTTCTTTTTTGTGAGATTAGCAAGTAATGCACTTTTATACAGTTGATCGAAATGAATACCTAACTTAAGGAAAGTTGTAGTCTCAGACTCTACGATATTACCTATAAGGTTAAATTCAGATGTATTCCCTGTAGGTTCTAAATGATATCTAAAGGCATCAAAATTATTGGTTGCCACTAAGCTATTTATACCTTGCCTAAAATCTGAATAACTCATCTTCTCATTACCTTTCAGCTTTAATCTTCCCAACATATAAGCTCTGGTGTAACGCTCATTTCCATTTAAAGTAACATTATTAATTTTTAGACTATCTAATACTTTTACTGCGGCTCTTGCTGTATAATTTGGTTGTTTTCTTTTTACGTCTTGCAATTTAGATAGTTGCTTTCTTGCTGCAGTTTCACCATTTGAAATAATATCTTTTCCTTCATCAAATGAAATTACCGAAAACTCACTAATATCTGGTTTAATATAGATATCGGTCAATTCAGACTTTCTTTTCATAACATTAATAGTCCGAAAATTATTAATTTGCAAAAGAATGTCTGGAGCCGACTTTAAAGATTCGCGATCCTTTAAGGCATCTTGAACATCAACTCCGATAATGATATCCATGCCTTTTGCTCGTAATTCTTCAACTGGAAAATTGTTAGTAACACCTCCATCAATTAAAATAGCACCATCAATAATGACAGGTTGAAATAAAGATGGTAATGCTCCACTAGCCGAAACTGCGTCAGCTAATTTACCTTTATCCATAACTAAAGACTCCCCTGTTTCGATATTGGTTGCGATACAAAAAAAAGGAATTGGTAGTTGATCAAAATCTGTAATATCATTTACAGGCAACATTAAATGATACAATAGATTATAAACATTTTGCCCGCGAGATAGTGCCGAAGGTAACGAAATTTTAAAATGCTCAAAAGGTAAATTAACAGCATATTTTTGAGTGTTTTCTCGCTCATAAAATGATTTAGAGGCTCTCGGAAACGCATCATTAATCAACACGTCGAAGTCTTGGGATTTGAACATTGCTTCCAATTCTTTCCCTGAATATCCTGAAGCATATAGAGACCCGATTATGGCGCCCATACTCGTACCAGCAACATAATCTATCTTTATCTCTAAACTATCAATAACCTTTAACACTCCAATATGAGCAAAACCTTTAGCACCACCACCACTTAATACTAAACCTACTTTGGGTTCAGAGTTAGCCGTTTTATTCTGTGCCTTTATTGGAAAAAGCGCTATTATGAATACGATTATAAAAACGTTTTTCAATCTCATTACAAACCCATATGGTTTTTAAATTATTCTTTATGATAATAATTATATACTTTATTTGCCCTCGAAACTCCGACAACCGCTTCAAGCTCATCTAATTTGGCATTGCCAATACGCTTAACGGTTTTAAATTGCTTCATTAAATCTACAATCGTTTGCTCACCAACACCAGGAATATTTTCTAGTTCAGTCGTCAATGCTCCTTTACTTCTTCTATTTCTATGGTGTTCTATCCCAAAACGATGGGCTTCATTTCGTAATTGTTGTATAATTTTTAAAGTTTCACTTTTCTTATCTAAATATAACGGAATTGGATCATCTGGGTAAAATAATTCTTCTAAACGTTTGGCAATACCTATTATAGCGATTTCATTACGTAGCCCTAAAACATCTAAACTTTTTAAGGCCGAAGATAATTGCCCTTTTCCTCCATCTATAATAATAAGTTGTGGCAAGGGTTGTTCCTCTTCTACTAAACGTTTGTACCGTCTATATACCACTTCTTCCATAGATGCAAAATCATCTGGACCTTCTACAGTTTTGATATTAAAATTACGATAATCTTTTTTACTCGGTTTACCGTTTTTAAAAACCACACATGCGGCTACCGGATTTGTACCTTGGATATTCGAGTTATCAAAACATTCAATATGCCTAGGCTCTTCAGACAAGCGTAAATCTGCTTTCATTTGTGCCATTATTCTATTGGCATGGCGATCTGGGTCTACAATTTTCACTTGTTTCAACTTATCCATTCTGTAATATTTTGCATTACGAATAGACAGGTCTAAGATACTTTTTTTATCTCCAAGTTTAGGAATTGTTATTTTTAATTCATCGCCTAAATTGACTTTAAAAGGCACATAAATCTCTTTAGAATTTGAATTAAAACGCTGACGGATTTCTGTGATTGACAATTCTAACAATTGCAAATCGGTCTCCTGTAATTTCTTCTTCAATTCTAAAGTGTGAGATCTAATAATGGATCCGTGGCTTAACTGTAAAAAGTTAACATAGGCGTAAGTTTCATCACTAATGATTGAAAACACATCGACATTATTAATCTTAGGATTTACAATAGTAGACTTTGCTTGGTAATTTTCTAAAACCTCTAATTTTTCTTTTATTTTTTGAGCATCTTCAAATTGCATAGCTTCCGCATGTTGCCGCATTTGAATTCTAAATTGTTGTAAAGAATCTTTAAAATTTCCTTTTAGAATTTCTCTAATTGCGGTAATATTTGCAGCATACTCTTCTTCGGTCTCATAGCCTTCACAAGCTCCTTTACAGTTGCCTAAATGGTATTCTAAACATACTTTATACTTACCTGCATCAATTTTAGCCTCAGACAAATCATAATTACATGTCCGTAATTGGTACAAACCTTTTATTAAACCTAGAAGGGTTTTTACCGTTTTCATACTGGTGTAAGGTCCAAAATACTCAGAACCATCCTTAATTACTCGCCGTGTTGGAAACACTCTTGGGAATCGTTCTTTTTTAATACAAATCCAAGGATACGATTTGTCATCCTTTAATAATACGTTATATTTAGGTTTGTACTTTTTTATGAAGTTATTCTCAAGTAGTAACGCATCATTTTCGGTTTCAACAACAATATGTTTAATGGAAGCAATATTTTTTACTAAAACACGAGTTTTACCATAGTCGTGATGCTTATTAAAATAACTACTAACTCGTTTTTTTATATCTTTAGCTTTTCCGACGTATATTAAACGGTCGTCCACATCAAAATACTGGTAAACTCCAGGTTGATGAGGAAGCGTTTTTATCTGTATGTCTAAAGTAGATTCTGGCATTTAACCAAAGGTAATAATTCGTAAAAAGATATGTGTATAATTAATACACTTTATCATTACCTTGCACCTCTTTTTTATATATTTCAGTTTATGACAAAAAAAGTTTTGGGACGCGTAGACAAAGTCAATTTTCCCGAATTAAAACTCAACAACATCGATGTTAAAATAGACACAGGGGCTTATACTTCTGCAATTCATTGCTCTAAAATTAGAGAAGAAGACGGCAAACTTTATTGTATTTTTGACAGTAAAGGCCATCCTAACTTTAAAAGTGAAGAAATAGCTTTTAACACTTACACGTATACAGATGTAAAAAGTAGCAATGGACATAAAGAAAATCGCTACAAAATTAAAACTACCGTTGTATTCTTTGGTAAAAGCTATAAGATTAACTTAACTTTAAGCACTAGAGACGACATGAGGTTCCCTGTATTAATAGGCCGTCAATTTTTAAAACACAAATTTTTGGTCGATGTCGATATAGAAAATCAATCCTTTAAACAAAACATAATTAAATGAACATAGTAATTCTTTCACGCAATCCTGAACTCTACTCTACCCAACGACTTGTTGATGAAGGTAAAAAAAGAGGTCATGCCGTTGAAATCATTGATCCACTAAAATGCGACATCATTATAGAAAAGGAGAAACCTACCATCTATTATAAAGATCGTTACTTAGATTATGTTGACGCCGTTATTCCTAGAATAGGAGCTTCAATTACATTTTACGGCTGTGCAGTTGTAAGACAGTTTGAAGAAATGGGTATTTTCACCATTGCACCGTCAGATGCTATAACACGCTCTCGTGATAAATTAAGAAGCTTACAGCGCCTAAGTAAGGCTGGTATTGGGATGCCTAAAACGGTATTTACCAATTATTCTAGAGACGTAGAAGAAGTTATTAATTATGTTGGTGGAACACCCGTAATTATAAAATTATTAGAAGGTACCCAAGGGTTAGGAGTCGTTTTGGCAGAAACTAAAAATGCTGCTGAATCTGTATTAGAAGCCTTTAATGGTTTGCAAGCCAGAGTTATTGTTCAAGAATTTATTAAAGAAGCTAAAGGCGCAGATTTAAGAGCTTTGGTTGTAGATGGGCAAGTTGTTGGAGCTATGAAGCGCCAAGGTAAAGAAGGCGAATTTAGATCTAATTTACACCGTGGTGGTTCTGCAAACATTATAAAATTAGATGAAGACGAACTAAAATTGGCAATGAAAGCTGCGAAAGTGTTAAAACTTCCTGTTTGTGGTGTAGATATGCTACAGTCTTCGCGTGGTCCTTTATTGTTAGAAGTTAACTCTACGCCAGGACTAGAAGGTATTGAAGGTGCAACTCAAAAGAATATTGCTAAAGCTATCATTACTTTTATTGAAAGAAACACAATCTAAAACATGCCGAAGGATATTTTAAATATTTTAGGAGTCGAAGTCGCTCCTGGTAAGAGTGTAACTGCAACTTTTGAAGTCGCAAAATTACACACCAGAAACACATTAGAAGTTCCTATTATAATTGAACGATCTAAAAAACCTGGGCCAACGGTTTTAATGACTGCAGGGATTCATGGTGATGAAATTAATGGTGTAGAAATTATAAGACAAATTATAGCCAAAGGTATTAACGTTCCTAAAACAGGCACTATTATTTGCGTGCCTGTTATCAACGTTTTTGGTTTTTTAAATATGGATCGCCTATTTCCTGATGGACGCGATTTAAATCGTTCATTTCCCGGAAGTGCCAATGGCTCTCTAGCCAGTAGAGTGGCTCATTTTGTAATGACCGAATTAGTACCTCATGTCGATTTTGCTATGGATTTCCATACAGGTGGAGCAGGTCGGTTTAATGCTGCTCAAATACGAATTGTAAGAGATAACGAACGCCTTACAGAATTAGCCCATGTTTTTGGTGCTCCTTTTATATTCTATTCTCAAAATTTAAATAAATCGTATAGAAATGCCTGTGATAAAGCGGGCATACCTATGCTATTATTTGAAGGAGGAAAATCATTTAATATAGATACTAATATCACCAACACAGGGGTTAATGGTGCCAAACGCGTCTTACATCATTTAGGGATGTTACGAAGTAAATATAAAGTCTCTAGGCCTAAAGTTAACGCTGTAATTATTAAAGATAGTAAATGGTTAAGAGCGAAATATTCTGGAATGTTTAAAGCCACCGTTAAAATAAATTCGCACGTAACCCAAGGGCAAGTACTAGGTAATATTACAGATCCATATGGTAGTTTCAACTATTTTGTAAAAGCACCAAATGCAGGTTATATTTTTAATGTGAATGAATCTCCTATAATTTATCAAGGTGATGCTATTTTCCATATTTCTACTGAGATCGAATCGTAATGAGCAAGCCTTTATTAAGAAAAAAATATAAGGAATTACGTCAGCAACTATCCCTTACTGAAGTTGACGATTTTAGTTTAGCCATTGCTAATAAACTCTTAACCTTAGATATTTGGGATAAAACCTTTTACCATATCTTCTTAACCATTGAAGAACAAAAGGAAATTAATACCGATTATATTCTAAATATTCTATCAGGAAAGGATAAAAATATTGTGATTTCTAAGAGTAATTTTGAAGATTATTCTATGACCCATTATCTACTTATGGATAATACCAAGATTAAAAAGAATACATATAATATTCCCGAACCTATTGATGGTATTGAAATTCCATCCTCTCAATTAGAAGTGATTTTTATTCCGCTTTTAGCTTTTGATAACACAGGACATAGAATTGGATACGGCAAAGGCTTTTACGATAGGTTTTTAGCACAATGTAAACCTGAAACTATAAAAATAGGGCTGTCATTTTTTGAAGCAGAAGCTGAAACTATTGAAGCTTCCGAAGAAGATATTAGATTGGATTATTGTGTGACTCCGAATCGGGTATTTCAATTTTAGAAGACTCTTCAAAAGCCTTCTTATTAAAAACAATTAAAATCCCAATCCCTGTACTTATGGCCATATCGGCGACATTAAAAACAGGATCAAAAAACGAAAAGTATTTTCCTCCAATTAGTGGTAAGTTATCTGGCATTACACCACTCCAAATCGGAAAGTGAAGCATATCTACAACATTACCATGAAACACCTTGGCATAACCACCTTCTTCCGGTAAAAATGTAGCCACTTGCATTATGCTATCATTAAACAACACGCCATAGAATACAGAGTCTAGGATATTCCCCAAAGCACCTGCAAAAATAATAGAAATGGCAAAAATTAAGATTTTAGATTTCTTCTTTTTTGTAACATCTACCAACCAAAAGCCAATACCTGTAACGGCTACAATTCTAAATAAAGTTAAAAATAATTTTGCTGATTTATCGGAAATTAAAGTTGTAAAATCACTCAATTTGGTACCCCAAGCCATACCATCGTTTTCAACAAAAGCAATTTTAAACCAAGAAAAAACGGTAACATCCTCACCTAATTGAAAATGGGTTTTTATATAAATTTTACTGACCTGATCTATCAGAAGAATTAAAACAATAACAAGTGAAGCTTTCTTTAAAGACATAATTTTTCTCACAGAAGTGAGAATCTGTTTTAAGTTAAATAATCGTATTGAAACAAAAATAAGTGTTTAATCTGGCTTTACAACCGTAATATTTCCATTAATCGACTTCAATTTCCAAATTGAAAATTCATCATAAAAATTATCAACAGTAACCTTACCTCTATTAGAACTAGCCTCTACAGAAGCACTTGTAGTCACAACGCTTATATCACCATCTAAAGTATTAATCGTGGCCGTTTTCGATGTGCCTTCAACATCACATCGTCCTTGTAATAACTCAATATAAAGCGATTTAAAATCCCCTTTCATATCTACCGAACCAATATCACTTAAAATCTGTAACGAGAGGTCCTCTGGAATTTCCATCCGCAATGTTGCTGCGATTACTTTGTGTGCATTTCGCTTATCATCCGGAATTTCTAAAAATGACAAATGCTCCAAACCTAATGTCAGGGTATGATTGTCTAAACTACTTAAAATCTGAAATTCATTTTGATATTCTCCATCTAAAGTAGATAATATCTTAATTTTATCGGTCTTAGATGTTGAAACGGAAATATTAAAAATTTGATTCCCATTGATTACAATACGATCTATACCACCAACTGTTATTTGCTTTTCTAAAATATTTTGAGCACACAAGAAAGTTGCTGTGAAAAGGAAAATACAAAGCATAAAAAACACCTTGAAATTAAAATTCCAAGGCGCTATGATTTTGTTTTTATTCAAAATAGAATCTCAATATAATGAGATTCCTGCTTTCGCAGGAATGTTACTGCATATTCTTAGCTTCAATACTCAAAGTAGCATGAGGAACTAATTTTAAACGCTCTTTAGCAATTAGTTTTCCTGTAACTCGACATACTCCGTATGTTTTATTCTCAATACGGATAATAGCATTTTTTAAATCGCGAATAAACTTTTCTTGGCGAATAGCCAATGCAGAGTTTGCTTCCTTACTCATTGTTGCACTCCCTTCTTCAAACGCTTTAAAGGTTGGTGATGTATCATCAGTACCGTTATCAAAGTCATTCATATAAGCACTTTTAATCAATTGCAAATCGTGCTCTGCCTTTTTTATTTTGTCTTGAAGTATAGCCCTAAATTCTTCTAAATCCTTATCAGAATATCTGCTGTTAGTCTCTGTTGTCATAATATTAATGTTTTTGAATAAATAATTTGGTATTGACCTCGTCAAATACAATTTCTATACCATTATCTAAGGTGTCCATAATTTGTAATTCTTCGGTTAACGTCTCAGATTTAATATACGCTTCATTTGAAGAAATAGCCTCTACTATTTGGTCATCTTTTTGAAGTTGTACGTCAATTCTGTCAGTAACCTCAAATCCTGAATCTTTACGTAAATTTTGAATACGATTTACTAGCTCTCTAGCAATCCCTTCTTTACGTAAATCTTCATTGATGGTAACGTCTAAAGCCACTGTTAAAGCACCTTCATTAGCTACAAGCCATCCTTCAATATCTTGCGATGTAATCTCTACATCTTCCAATCCTAAAGTAACGGATTTTTCTCCAATTTTAATATCTAATTCACCATTTTGCTCAATATTTTTAATATCACCAGCCCCAAAACCAGCTACAACACTAGCAATCAACTTCATATCTTTGCCAAACTTAGGTCCTAAGGTCTTAAAATTAGGTTTTATTTGTTTAACTAAAATATCTGAAGCATCTTCTAAAAGTTCAATCTCCTTAATATTAACTTCATGTTTTATTAAGTCTGAAACCGCTTCAATCTCTTCCTTTTGTTGTTGATTATCAACAGGAATCATAATTTTCTGTAACGGTTGGCGCACCTTAATTTTCTCCTTAGCTCTCAACGATAAAACCAACGAACATATGGTTTGGGCACTCTCCATTTTTCGTTCTAATACTTTATCGATAACACTAGTATTTGCAATAGGGAAATCTGCTAAATGCACGCTTTCAAAAGTTTCCTTTTTAGTCACTGCATTTAAATCTAAATACAAACGATCCATAAAGAAAGGTGCAATTGGTGCGCCTAACTTTGCAATGGTTTCCATACACGTATAAAGTGTTTGATATGCTGAAATTTTATCGGTTTGGTAATCGCCTTTCCAGAAACGTCTTCTACTTAAACGCACGTACCAGTTACTTAAATAATCTTGTGTAAAGTCTGAAATTGCTCGCGCAGCTCTCGTTGGCTCATACGCTTCGTAGAATTTATCTACTTTCTGAATCAAGGTATTTAATTCAGATAAAACCCAACGGTCAATTTCTGGTCGTTCTTCTAATGGAATATCAGCTTCACTATAATCAAAACCATCAATATTAGTATAAAGCGTGAAGAATGAATAGGTATTATAAAGTGTACCGAAGAACTTTCTGCTCACCTCAGCAATACCTTCACTATCAAATTTTAAGTTATCCCAAGGATTTGCATTACTAATCATGTACCAACGTGTAGCATCAGCTCCATATTTAGATAAGGTTTCAAAAGGATCTACAGCATTTCCTAAACGCTTAGACATTTTCTGTCCGTTTTTATCCAACACTAATCCGTTTGAAACGACATTTTTATAAGCAACATCATCAAAAATCATAGTAGCAATAGCATGAAGTGTATAGAACCAACCTCTCGTTTGGTCAACACCTTCTGCGATAAAATCTGCTTTTCTCCAGGTATCATCAACTTTTGCTTTATTTTCAAATGGATAATGCCATTGTGCATAAGGCATAGAACCAGAATCGAACCAGACATCAATTAAATCACTTTCGCGATGCATTGGTTGACCTGATTTTGAAACCAAGACGATATTATCTACTACGTTTTTATGTAAATCGATTTTGTCATAGTTGTCTTCAGACATATTATCGACTTCAAAGCTCTTGAAGATATCTTCCTTCATCATACCTGCCTCAACGGCAAGTTGCATTTCAGCTTTTAATTCTTTTACAGAACCAATACAGATGACTTCTTTACCATCCTCGGTTCTCCAAATTGGTAATGGAATTCCCCAAAAACGAGATCTTGATAAATTCCAGTCGTTTGCATTTGCTAACCAGTTACCAAAACGTCCTGTTCCTGTAGATTCAGGTTTCCAGTTAATTCCGGTATTTAACTCATGCATTCTCCCTTTTACATCTGTGATTTTAATAAACCACGAATCTAATGGGTAATATAAAATTGGCTTATCAGTTCTCCAACAATTTGGGTAACTGTGCTTATATTTTTCAACCTTAAAGGCTTTATTTTCTGTTTTTAATTGAATAGCAAGTTCTACATCTACAGAACGATCTGGAGCTTCACCATCATCGTAGTATTCGTTTTTCACATATTTACCTGCATATTCTCCCATTTCGGGTCTGAATCGTCCTTGTAAATCTACCAATGGCACTAAATTACCATTGTCATCTTTTACTAAAAGTGGTGGAATTTCTGGTGACGCTTGTTTTGCAACTAAGGCATCATCGGCTCCAAATGTTGGTGCTGTGTGTACAATTCCTGTTCCGTCTTCAACCGTTACGAAGTCTCCCGAAATAACTCTAAACGCATCATGCGGATTGTCATTTGGCAAGGCATATGGTAAAAGTTGCTCGTATGTGATACCAACTAAATCTTTACCTATGAAATCTTTAACAACGTAATAAGGTATCTTTTTATCGCCTTCTTTGTAATCAATTAATTCTGGTTTGGTTTCAACACGTTTAAATTTTCCATCAAATTGTTTATTGACTAAATTCTTAGCCAAAACCACATTCATGGGTTTAAAGGTGTATTGGTTATACGTTTCAACCAAAACGTATTCAATCTTTGGCCCAACCGTCAACGCTGTATTACTTGGTAATGTCCAAGGTGTTGTTGTCCATGCTAAAAAGAAAATATCGCCTTCATTTTTAAGAAAATCGGGTAACGACTCTGCATTGGCTTTAAACTGAGCTACAACCGTTGTATCCGTAACATCTTGGTACGTTCCTGGTTGATTTAACTCATGCGAACTTAGTCCTGTACCAGCTTTTGGTGAATATGGCTGAATGGTATAACCCTTGTATATTAAATCTTTTTCGTAAATCTGCTTTAACAACCACCAAACCGTTTCCATGTATTTGGATTTGTAGGTAATGTATGGATCGTCCATATCTACCCAATACCCCATTTTTTTAGTGAGGTCGTTCCATGTATCCGTATAACGCATTACGGTTTTTTTACACGCTTCGTTGTAGTCTTCAACCGTAATTTTAGTACCAATATCTTCTTTGGTGATACCGAGTTCTTTTTCTACACCAAGCTCCACTGGTAAACCATGTGTATCCCAACCCGCTTTACGTTTCACCTGAAAACCTTTCATAGTTTTGTAACGTGGAAAAATATCTTTAATCGCACGCGCTAAAACGTGGTGAACACCAGGTAAACCGTTTGCAGAAGGTGGTCCTTCAAAAAACACAAAAGGTGGTTTTCCTTCTCTTGTGGTTACACTTTTATCGAAGATGTCGTTAGCTTCCCAATAATTACCGATTTCATCAGCAACGTTTGGCAAGTTAAGTCCTTTGTATTCAGGGAACTTTGTACTCATTATTCTGTTTTCTTATAAGTGAGCGAAATTACAGAATTTTGTGGAAATATTATAAGATATTAAATGGTAAACATAATGAGACCTAACAGGTTTTAAAAACCAACGATATCTACGAATAAAACCGTTGGAGTTTATTAAACCAAAAACCCAACCAAATCCTCAATCTTAGAAATCAATTGAATTTTAATAACCGTATTCTTTAGTGCAATTTTATTATACTTGGATACAAAAATGGTTGTAAAACCTAACTTTTCAGCTTCAAGAATTCGTTGTTCTACACGCTGTACTGGTCTTATTTCACCAGAAAGCCCTACCTCTGCTGCAAAACAGTAGGTACTTGGTAAAGCCACATCTTCATTTGACGACAAAATAGATGCAACAACCGCTAAATCTATAGCGGGATCATCAACAGTAATACCACCAGTGATATTTAAAAAGACATCCTTTGCTCCTAAACGAAAACCAGCACGTTTTTCTAAAACAGCCAATAACATGTTAAGACGTTTGGCATTGAAACCAGTGGCAGATCGCTGTGGTGTTCCATACACTGCAGTACTTACCAAGGCCTGAACTTCAATCATTAGAGGCCGTAACCCCTCTAAAGTAGCAGCAACTGCATTCCCTGAAAGCTCTTCATCTTTTTCTGAAATTAATATCTCTGATGGGTTAGAAACTTCTCGCAATCCGGAGCCTTGCATCTCATAGATTCCTAATTCGTTAGTAGAACCGAATCTATTTTTATTAGCTCTTAGAATTCTGAATACATGATTACGGTCTCCTTCAAACTGAAGTACCGTATCTACCATATGCTCTAAAATTTTTGGACCTGCAATATGTCCATCTTTGGTTATATGACCTATTAATAAAACCGGAGTTGCTGTTTCTTTAGCAAACTTTATAAGTTCTGTTGTACATTCCTTTATTTGAGAAATACTTCCTGCAGATGATTCAATATAATCACTATGCAAAGTTTGTATAGAATCGATAACTACAATATCTGGCTCTAGGGTTTCAATTTGCTTAAAAATATTTTGGGTTTTAGTTTCGGTGAGAATATAGCAATTACTGCTATTAGGGTTAATACGTTCGGCACGCATTTTAATTTGTTTTTGACTTTCTTCACCCGAAACATAAAGGGTTTTGTATTGTAATTTTAAGGCTATTTGAAGTAAAAGTGTACTCTTTCCTATGCCTGGTTCCCCTCCAAGTAACGTTAAAGAACCATAAACCATTCCACCACCTAGCACGCGATTAAACTCGCCATCTTGCATATCTAGGCGTGCCTCTTGCGACGTGTCAATATCATTAATTAGTAGTGGTTTTGAAACCCGTTTTGAAGTTGATGTCGGAGTTTTCCAATCGCTCTTTTCTGCTTTTTGAATGACTTCTTCAGCAATGGTGTTCCATTCTTTACAAGACGTACATTGTCCTTGCCATTTAGCATATTGACTGCCACAATTTTGACAAAAAAAAGTTGTTTTTATCTTAGCCATACTCTAGTTTCAGAATCCCATATAACAGGATTATTAAATTTTGAAACAGCTAAATTAAGACAATTTTAATTGATGTCTTTAAACCAAGCTACAATAGCTAAAACTTTTAATGTTGCTACTTTTGAAGGCATATTAGAAAACAAAAATGTTTTTGTTTTACCATATAAAGCTTCAAATAAGTCATCTGATGATAATCTATATTTCCTAGTTTTCTTCATCGTCGTCGTCGTCAATCTCTTCATCTAAATCTACCACGGTTAACTCATCAATTTTAGAGAAGATAAAATCTCTATTAATATGACTAACATCGTTTAATGTCAATGCAGATTCGTATAATTTTTTTGCTTTTTTAGTTTTACCTAATCTTTCTGCAGATTGCGCTAAATAATAAGTACCCATTAAAGACTCTGGATGAAGTTTATTGGCCAATTCACCTAATTTACTAAGTGATTTTAAATCTTCACGTTGTTCTGCAATTTTAACAACCTTCTCTATTTCTTCTTCGCTAATTTCTTTCTTAATACCGAATAATTTTTCGATTCTCTTATACCTATCCGTTAAGTAGGTATCTAAAGTGCCTTCATATGGTAATACTTTTTCCTCAAGCTCTTTTTCTCTAAGCGGATTGTAAATATCAAAAATCTTTTCAAATGATCTTGCCAAAGCGCTTGTGACTAATGTATAATGCGTTTCATCTTTAAAGTCATCAAAATAATAAGTCACGTTCTGATTATCAACCGTTTTTATTTGCGCATTTGTAGATAATATACTTTCTCTTATTTGTGGTATATCCTTTTCTGCAGTTGCTAAATAATAAAAAACATCCTTTTTATATAATGCTAAACGTTTAGATATAAAATTGTTTAATGACCCTATAAAATCGGGACTAATACAAACATAGGCTTGAAACTCTAACGTTTCTTTGAATAAATAAGAATTTATAAAATTCCCCATATTATCATGACCTACAGCAACTCTAAACTTACTAGTGTTGTATTTTTTATCAATAAATGGCATTAATTCTTCCGAGACAAAATCGTGAAATCTAAGTCCAGATTCTGTTGGTAATCCTGTAGTGGGATCATAGTAGCCGTCATAGAAACGATTTTCACCTTGCATTATTCCAACAACTATAGATCCTGGCATGTTGTCAAAATACGTTTGAAAGTCTATTTGCCCAACTACTGGCTCAAATAGATAGTCTCCATCAAATACAATAATTACTGGATACTTTTCATCCGCATTAGCATCATAATTTTTTGGAAGTTTAACTTTTAGCTTACGTACGGTATTAAGTTTAGCCGAGGATATTTCCTGATAAGTCGTCTGTGCGAATGTAGAAGCACAAATTAAACATGCAAGAACTAAAAAAATAGTTTTTTTCATGACAAGTAGGTTTAGATTTGGGATTCCAAACATACTAAATTATCGCCAACTTGTCAATTTTTTTCGATGAAATACATTACTATTTCATCTTGTCCTGAATTTCATACATTTTATCGAGCATCATTTCTTTATCTACAGACTGTGAAGGCTCTAATAATAGTCCCGATTTATAGCGCTGTAGCGCCTTTTTTAAATTTCCTTCTTTCTCATTATACATTCCTGAATAATAAGCGCTTAACATTGATTTAGGAAATTCTTTATTAACGAGCTTTGATAATTTTTGTAAAGACTCTAAGTCATCTTTTTTGTTACTAGCTGCTGCAATCGCTCTAATATCATTTTCAATTAATTTTTTATCAAAACCATAAAAATGCTCAATATCTTCATACTTTTTAATCAAATAATCAAAAGGGGATCCTTCAAAAGTGAGTACTTTTTCTGAATATTCTTTCGCATTAATAGGTTTAAAAAGTGCGAAAATTTG
This sequence comes from Winogradskyella costae, assembly GCF_013403865.1. Classification (GTDB taxonomy): domain Bacteria; phylum Bacteroidota; class Bacteroidia; order Flavobacteriales; family Flavobacteriaceae; genus Winogradskyella; species Winogradskyella costae. The sequence goes on along the minus strand of NZ_JABFDK010000001.1, from coordinate 1,461,389 downwards.
ATTTAAAGCTTTTGGGATACCTCTACCAACTAAAGAATAATGATTGGCATCTTCAAAATCATCAAATTTATAGAGAAGATTTTTATTCTCAATAGCTGAAATCGTAGAGTTATTTTCCAGAATCGTACTTCTCATTGCTTTTATATCAGCATCTGCTGTTGCCATATAATAAAATATTTCTTGCTGAAGAATAGATAATCGCTGTGTTAATCTCTCCATCATTTGCGGCGCAAAATCCGGACTCAAAGCCACATAAGCTCTAAACAAAGGTTCATCTTTAAATAAGTAATAATTTATGAAATTAGCACTCAAATCATGTCCTACGATTATTCTAAAATTGGATGCATTATAATTCTCTTCAATAAATGGCAAGAGTTCGGCTGCCATAAATTCATAGAAAGCAGCACCATTATGAGAAGGAAAAAAAGATTCGTTATCATAATAAAAATCATCTGTTCTAGTAGTTGCCTGGTTAATACCTACAACGATACAATCTGGAATATCTTCCCAATAGGATTGATAATCGATATTACCAGCAATTGGTTCAAATAAATAATCCCCATCTAAGACGATAATTAAAGGATACGAACGCTTTTCTTCAGGATTATAATTCCGTGGTAATTGAATTTTCAATTCACGCTCTCCTTCAAGTTTTACAGATTCAATAGTTCTATAAACTGCCTGAGAATGAATATTTAAGCCTAAAAAAAGAGCTAGAACAAGGTAAAAATTCTTCATATTATGCATAAATTAAAAATTTAAAGTAAGGTAAAAAATATTTTTATATTGTTGTTCTCTTTCTGTTGTAAATAGGTAAATATAATAAGGACAAACCACCAACAATAATAATAACCAATGTTTGAGTTGACCATACAATCCACCCAAAAGCTCTGCTAGGATCGTCTCCCATTCCAAATAATGAAAAAGCAATAACTACGGCCTCTGGAAACGAACCAATGCCTCCGTTTGTAGCGGCAATACTAAAACTTGATAGGATAAATCCAATAAGAACAGCTGCTAATGTAATATTTTGTAGTTCTGGTAAAGCAAATGTCGTAACGTAAAACATAAGTACATACATAACCCAAATAAATAAGGTATGTCCTATAAACGCCCACTTTTTTTTCATCTTGAAAATACTCAGTGCCCCCTCTAATAACCCTGAAACGAATCCTTTGACTTTTAAAGCGAATGTAGACCTACTTTTTTTAATAAACAGAAATAACAGTAAAGTTCCCAAAAGTAATACTGAACCTCCTAAAAATAAAGAAGTTGGATTAAATTTATCTGCAAAAAAATTATAGATAAATTCGAATTCTATAAAAAAAGCTATAGCCACTATTGCAAGTAACATAATAGTATCTGCAATGCGCTCAGCAACTATAGTTCCAAAGCCTTTATCAAACGGAATATCCTCATAGTTTCTTAATATAGATGCTCTTGCGACTTCGCCTGCTCGTGGAATCGTAAAGTTGATAAGATATGCCGAATATACAGCCATTAAACTGTTACCAAATTTCGGCTTATATCCCAAAGGCTCTGCCATATAGAGCCAACGATAAGCTCTAGATATATGACTAAAAACACCTAAAGACACTCCAAGAATGATCCAACTATAATCAGCATCCTTAAAATACTGCACTAAAGTTGATATAGAAATTTTAGATAAAGAATACCACACTAAGCCAACTCCTAAGAGTAATGGCAATACAACTTTTAGGATGGTTTTAGGTTTAGCCACCTGGTTACTTTAGAAGATTCGTAGCTTCGTCTGGAAACACTAATGAAGGTTTAAACACCTTAGCCTCTTCAATTTCCATAATTGCATAAGTAATAAGGATCAGCGTGTCACCCACAGCTACTTTACGTGCTGCAGCTCCATTAAGCGTAATTTCACCACTATTACGTGGTCCGGGAATACAATAGGTTTCTAAACGCTCTCCATTGTCGTTATTAACAATTTGAACTTTTTCGCCTTGTATAATATTTGCCGCTTCCATTAAGTCTTCATCTATAGTTATACTACCAATATAATTAAGTTTGGCACCTGTAACCTTTACACGATGAATTTTAGATTTTACAACTTGTATTTGCATACTACAAAGATAATTAATTTAAAGCGATATTATCTATCAATCTTATATCGCCTGCATATACCGCTATAAAAGCTCTATATGACTTTTTTGTTGATTTACGTTTTACCGGTTTTAAGGTCGTTATATCTGCAATAATAAAATACTCTAACTCTAAGAGTTCTTCTGTCTTAAATTGCGTATGAACCCACTCCGTTATATCCTGAGCACTTTTTGTGCCAAACTTTATTTTGGCAGACATTAGTGTTCTATAAATGAATGGAGCCACATCTCTATGAGCCGATGACAGTCTCGCATTCCTAGAACTCATAGCCAAACCATCCTCAGCTCTATGAATAGGACAACCTACAATCTCAACAGGCAAGTGATGTAGTTCTACAAGCTTTCGAATAATTTGTAATTGTTGAAAATCTTTCTCGCCAAAATAAGCACGGTCAGGATTAACAATTTCAAACAAACGCTTAACAATAGTACCAACACCATCAAAATGCCCCACTCTAAAAGCCCCTTCCATTTCATGCTCTAAACCATCAAAATTAAAGGACTGAGATTGGATATCATTACCATAAATATCTTCATTAGAGGGAGCGTAAATAATAATGCGATCATCACTTACGGTTTCTAATAAAGCAGTATCCGCTTCTAAGGTTCTAGGATATTTAATTAAGTCTTCCTCGTTATTAAATTGGGTAGGATTAACAAAAATACTAACAACCACCAGGTCATTTTCTTCTAACCCACTATTTACCAGTGACAAATGTCCTCTATGCAACGCACCCATAGTTGGCACAAAGCCAATGGTGCTTCCATTGCCTTTTAATGCAGAGACATAGGATGATAATTCGGTTTTATTTTCAAAGTTTTTCAATGCCGTAACAAAAGTTTAACGCATGCAAACATAATATAATACTAGCAATCTGCCCAAAATTTTGTAATTTTGCATGTTTTTACTATTAAATTAAAAAAGCAGTAGATTTATGAAAGATAAACGAATATTGTATGTGTCCTCGGAAGTTGTGCCATATTTACCAGAAACTGAAATTTCTTCAATGTCATTTGAAGCGCCAAGGATGGTAAACAAACAAGGAGGTCAGATAAGAATATTTATGCCTCGCTTTGGAAATATTAATGAAAGAAGACATCAACTGCATGAAGTTATTAGACTTTCTGGTATCAACCTAGTCATTAATGATTTGGACATGCCTTTAATTATAAAAGTAGCTTCTATTCCTAAAGAGCGCATCCAAGTTTACTTCATAGATAATGAAGATTACTTTAAAAGAAAAGCAACACTAACAGACGAGGACGGAAAATTATTTTCAGATAATGATGAGCGTGCAATTTTCTTTGCTAAAGGAGTTATAGAAACTGTTAAAAAACTCAATTGGGCACCAGATATTATTCATGTCAATGGTTGGTTGGCTTCTTTACTGCCATTGTACTTAAAAGAATTCTACAAAACAGAACCTTTATTTACCGAAAGTAAAATAGTGACCTCTGTATACAATCAAAGTTTCGAAGGGACGTTAGATAAAGATATGATCTCTAAAGTAAATTTTGACGGATTAGATGCAGAAACAACTCAATTATTAAATAAACCAGATTATGTTAATTTAATGAAAGTGGCTATCGATAATTCTGATGCCATCATTAGAGGCTCTGAAGAATTACCAGAAGAATTAGACACCTATTTAAATGACTTAACAAAACCTGTGTTAGACTATTATTCTATTGAAGAATTTGCAGATCCTTACACAGAGTTTTACAACACTACTGTATTAAACGGTTAATATCACGTATGAAAAAAAACAGAATAGCCCTCCAAATCGTATCCTTTGGATTAATTGCTCTAAGCTTTATTGCTTGTGACAATGATTTTGCAAGCTTAAACTCTGACGTTCTTAATAGTGACGTGGCGACGAATTTTGATATATATTCCACTAACGAATATAACGTTACCACTTACACCAAGCCCTTAGCACCTGTACAAACTAACAGATCAGAATTAACGAGTTTATCTGGTTTAACAAACTTGGGTGTTTACGACGATGCTTACGGAAGAACAACTGCAAGTTTTGTAACTCAATTAACACCATCAATTTTCGACCCAACTTTTGGAGACGAAGCAAGGGTTGATTCTGTCGTAGTTACCATCCCATATTTTAGTACTATAACAGGCATTGATGATGATGGCAAAACTACCTATAGTCTTGATTCTGTAATATCTAAATCAGAAAACTATAGCAATATAAAATTGAATATTTTTGAGAATAACTATTTCATTAGAGATTTTGATCCTAGCGCTGGTTTCGATGTAACTCAAGCTTATTTTTCAGATAGATCATCAACATTAGGACCAATATCAACCACAATTTTAGAAGGCTCAGAACTTACCTTTGTAGATTATGATGAAATGGGCAGTAATATGTTTGTGGTAGACAATGAAATTGATATTAACGATATAGGCTATGACTTAAAAGACGTTAATAATCTCGATGAAAATGGAGATAAAACCTTGTTATCAAGCGAATCCCCAGGAATGAGAATAATGTTAGAACCTTCGTTTTGGGAAGATAAAATATTAGCAAAAGAAGGAGATGCTGTATTAAGTAATCTAAATAATTTTACAGAGTATTTTAGAGGTCTATATTTTAAGGCTGAAGCTATTAATGATGACGGTAGCTTTCTTATTTTAAACACTGCAAGCTCAAATAATGCCAACATAACAATATACTACTCTACACCAAACGAGGATGACCCAGAAACCAGAGACAGCGACACTTACGTTCTTAATTTTGGTTCAAATAAAATTAATTTTTTCGATAATGATTTTACATTGCCAATTGGTGATGGGGATGAGATTAATGGAGATAGTAGAATTTACCTAAAAGGTGGGGAAGGTGCCACTGCAGGAATAAAATTATTTGATGGTTTTGATGCCGAAGCTGGTATGAGTGTTTTTGATAAATTCAGAAATGATTTTGTGAATTTAGATGATAATAAATTTGAAAGCTCTAAACGATTAGTTAACGAAGCTAATTTAATCTTTTATGTAGATAGAGCTCAGCTAGATCTATTAAATGAAGATCCAAATAACGAGCCTGACCGCCTTTATTTATATGATGCCGAGAACAAAACACCATTGCTCGACTATTATTTAGATGCTACTAATACCAATTTCCCTTCATTTTCTAAAACTAGCCACCTTGGTCCTTTAGAACGTGTTGAAGACGCAGCTGATGCAGACTATGAAAAAGGGATTAAATATAAATTAAGAATTACGGAACATATTAATAATTTACTCTTAAGCGATTCTACAAATGTAGAACTTGGTTTAGCTGTCTCCCTAAACGTAAATATAGAAGACCCTAGCATTAGCATTACTCAAAATAGAGTAAAAACTGACGATGATTTGGATTTATCTGTGCCAATAAGTTCTGTCTTAACACCAAGAGGAACAATACTATATGGTAGTAATGTATCAGACCAAGATAGCAGTAAACGTGTGTACTTAGAAATATATTACACAGAACCAAATTACTAAAAAACAAATTTATGTGCGGAATTGTTGGATATATTGGCCACAGAGAGGCTTATCCTATTATTATTAAAGGACTTCAAAGATTAGAATACAGAGGTTATGATAGCGCAGGTATTGCTTTATACGATGGTGATAAAATTAAGTTATCAAAAACCAAAGGCAAAGTTTCTGATCTTAAAAACAAAATAGAGAGTGAAATTTCAACTGATGGAACTCTAGGTATTGGCCATACACGTTGGGCTACACATGGGGTACCAAATGATGTCAATTCTCATCCACATTATTCTAATTCTGGTGATTTAGTTATCATTCATAACGGTATTATTGAAAATTATGATTCCCTAAAGAAAGAGTTAATTAAAAGAGGTTATACTTTCCAATCAGACACAGACACAGAAGTATTAGTTAATCTTATTGAAGACGTACAAAAAAGTGAAAACCTTAAGCTAGGTAAAGCCGTTCAAATTGCTTTAAATCAAGTTGTAGGAGCTTATGCCATTGCTGTATTTGACAAAAAGAAACCAAATGAAGTTGTAGTCGCAAAATTAGGTAGTCCTTTAGCCATAGGTATTGGAGATGATGAATTTTTCATAGCTAGTGATGCCTCCCCTTTTATTGAATACACTAAAAATGCTATTTATCTTGAAGATGAAGAAATGGCAATTATTAGAAGAGGTAAAAAAATCAAAGTTAGAAAAATCAAAAATGATATTTTAGTAGACCCTTACATTCAAGAGCTTCAACTTAATTTAGAGCAAATTGAAAAAGGCGGTTACGAGCATTTTATGCTCAAAGAAATCTACGAACAACCAAGTGCTATTTTAGATACATTCAGAGGCCGTCTTTTAAGTAATGAAGCCATTATTAAAATGTCTGGTATTGAGGATAACATGAAAAAATTCTTAGCAGCAGATCGTATTATAATTGTAGCTTGTGGTACATCATGGCATGCCGGCTTAGTTGCTGAGTATATTTTTGAAGATCTAGCAAGAATCCCTGTTGAAGTAGAATATGCTTCAGAATTTAGATATAGAAATCCAGTAATAACTGAAAAAGATATCGTTATAGCCATTTCTCAATCTGGCGAAACAGCAGATACTTTAGCTGCTATAAAATTAGCAAAATCGAAAGGAGCATTCGTTTTCGGTGTATGTAATGTGGTTGGCTCAACCATTGCAAGAGAAACAGATGCTGGCGCATATACACACGCTGGTCCAGAAATAGGAGTCGCGTCAACCAAAGCTTTTACGACACAAATTACAGTACTGACGCTAATTGCTCTGCGATTAGCGAGAGCTAAAGGCACAATGTCTAGTTCAGAATTTAGACACCACCTTATTGAGTTAGAAACTATCCCGAGTAAAGTTGAAGTAGCATTAAAATCGGATGCATACGTAAAAACTGTTGCGGACATCTATAAAGACTCTACTAACTTCTTGTATTTAGGGCGTGGGTTTAATTTCCCCGTGGCATTAGAAGGGGCATTAAAATTAAAAGAGATTTCTTATATACATGCAGAAGGCTATCCTGCTGCAGAAATGAAACATGGACCTATAGCCTTAATTGATGAGCAAATGCCAGTTGTTGTAATTGCCACTAAAAAAGGACATTATGAGAAAGTGGTAAGTAACATACAAGAAATAAAATCTAGAAAAGGTAAAATTATAGGTATTGTTACTGAAGGAGATACTAATGTTAAAGAATTAGCCGATCATGTCATAGAAGTTCCTGAGACCTTAGAATGCCTTACTCCCTTATTAACTACAATACCTTTACAATTACTCTCGTACCACATTGCTGTGATGCTAGAAAGAAATGTAGATCAGCCTAGGAATTTAGCTAAATCTGTAACTGTGGAGTAGCAAAACATATTAATAAAATCATATTTTATAGCCTAATAATTGTGTAATTATCAATTTTTAGGCTTCTTTTTTACAACAAAGTGCTATGCATGCATAATTTTATGAGAATTTCTTATTGAATTTTCATATATTTAATTAAATTGCTAATCTAACAAATTAACTAATCTCTAACATGAAGACAATCTTAAAGCTTTTCACTATGCTTTTTTGCGTGGTATCGTTTGCTCAAACCACAATAAACGGTAAAATTTCAGACAATACTGGGTTACCATTACCTGGCGCAAATATTGTTGTAGTAGGTACAAGTACAGGTACGGTATCTGATTTTGATGGAATCTACACCTTAACCATAGCTCAAGAACCACCGTTCTCAATACGTGTGAGTTATACAGGTTTCGAAACTCAAACAATCGAAATCACATCCAATGACCAAACCGTTAATGTTACTTTAGCTGAAGGTAACGAATTAGATGAAGTGGTGATCTCTGCATCACGTACTCCAGAACGTATTTTCGAATCGCCAGTTACCGTTGAACGCTTTGGATTAAAAGAAATTAAGAATACGGCTTCAGCAGATTTTTATGGAGGCTTAGAAAACTTAAAAGGTGTTGACGTGAACACTAGTAGTTTAACCTTTAAGTCAGTGAATACAAGAGGTTTTGCTACAACTGCCAATACACGTTTTATGCAATTGGTAGATGGTATGGATAATTCGACGCCTGCTTTAAATTTTCCAATAGGAAATCTTGTTGGAATGGTCGAAACAGATGTGCATAGCGTTGAACTTTTACCAGGAGCATCTTCGGCTCTATATGGTGCAAACGCATTTAATGGTATTCTATTTATGCGAAGTAAAAATCCTTTCGATCATCAAGGTATTAGTGTCGCTATTAAAAAAGGGATCACAACTCAAGAAGCTGCCGGAGATAATGAGTATACAGATGTAAGCCTTAGTATGGCCTATAAATTCAGCGATAAATTTGCAGCGAAGGTAAACTTTGGTTATTTAGATGGTACAGATTGGGCTGCAACCAGCGAAGTAGATAGTGATATGTTTGGTGGTACAAGAGCTAGCAACTTAAACTATAACGGTATCAACGTTTATGGAGATGAAGTATCTGCAAATATTAATGATTTATCTGGAGGAACAGGTATTGTTCCAGATGTTTTTGTAAGTAGAACAGGATATAATGAACGTGACTTAACAGAACACAAAGCTCAAAGTATTAAGGCGGATTGGGGATTATACTACCGCCCAATAACAGATAGTAATTTCGAAATTCAATATGTAGGTAAAGTAGGTACAGGTACTACCATATACCAAGGAACTAACCGATATAATATCGATGGGTTCTTCCAAGAGCAACATAAATTAGAATTAAAAAACGATAATTATTTCGTAAGAGGTTATGTTGTAGCTGATAAAGCTGGTGATTCTTATGATATGGTATTTACAGGAATCAATATTAACAGAGCTTGGAAAAGTGATGCGGATTGGTTCGGCGATTACATAAACACATACGTAGCCGCAACTTTAGGTGGTGGCGCTACAGACACTCAAGCTCATGCTGCTGCAAGAGCTGCTGCTGAAAATGGAAGATTTGAACCTGGCTCAACAGAATTTAATAACGCATTCAATAGAATTATTAAAGATCCAGATTTAGCTACAGGATCTCAATTTCAAGATGCTTCTAAATACTACCATGCTGATGGTAATTACAACTTTAGTCATTTAACTGATATTGCAGACATCCAAGTTGGAGGGTCTTTTAGACAATATAAGTTGAATTCTTTTGGGTCTATCTACACCGATTACGATGGGACAATTGACTATAGTGAGTTTGGTGTTTACACACAAATTCAAAAAGAGTTAGAATTAAATGAAGATATGAATTTAAAAATAACGGCTTCTGCACGTTATGATAAATCAGAGTTTTTTGATGGATTTGTATCTCCTAGATTATCTGTAGGCTTAACGCTAAATAAAAACCACAACATTAGAGCTTCTGCTCAAACAGGTTTTAGAAATCCAACGACTCAAGATTTATTTATTGGATTAGATGCTGGTAGAGCAATACTAGTTGGTTCTGCTCCAGATAATTTAGATCGCTATTCTAGAGATTTCACATCAAGTAACGGAACCGTATATACACAAACTGGTGCTGCTGCGTACAATAACTCTTATACTGCATCTTCGGTACAACAACTAGCAGCAAGTGGAGATCCTACTGTTTTAACAGTAGCGAATCCAAACCTTGTATCACCAGAAAAAGTATCTTCTATAGAAGTTGGATATAGAGGAAAGTTTGATAAATTGACTATAGATTTTAGTACATATTATAATAAATATAAAGATTTTATTTCTTCAGAGGTTGTCATAGCACCGTTATATGGTGATGTTACTGCCCCTGAAGGTTCTGCTGAAAGAAATTTATCTATTCTAGCTATAACAAGTAGCGATTTCACTACTTATAGTGCATACACAAATTCTGATGTAGATGTTAATTCTTATGGAGCCTCAATAGGATTATCAACTAAAATAATGGGCGATTTTGATTTAGGTGGAAGTTATACATTCACTAAACAAGATTTTGACCAAGCAGCTAATCCTAATTTTGAAACTAACTTTAATACACCAGAGCACAAGTTTAAAGCGCATTTTGGTAATACTGAGTTATTTAAAAACTTTGGATTTAATGTAGCCTACAAATTTACTGATGATTATTTCTGGGAAGCAACTTTCGGTGATGGTATTGTACCAGAATTCCACACAGTTGATGCACAAATTAGTTACACTATTCCAACCTTAAAATCTACAATTAAGTTAGGTGGTACAAATATTGGTGGTAAAGAATATTTCACTGTATTTGGATCAGGTTACATAGGGTCAATGTATTATGCTTCTTTGACAATTAATAACTTATAAAAAATAGCAAAATGAAAAATATAAAATATGTATTACTATCAGCTGTCCTAATTGGATTTACAGCATGTAATGATGAAGCAGATTTTGAAGAACTTTTAGATAACCCAACAGAAGAAGTTGTATTTCCAGAACTAAATGCTGGTGAAGCTGACTTTTCTAAATACATTGCTGTTGGAGCTTCTTTCTCAGGAGGATTTACGGATAATGCCTTATTTATTGCTGGTCAACAAAACTCATTTCCAAATTTATTGTCTCAAAAATTTGCTTTAGTCGGCGGAGGTAGCTTCACCCAACCATTGATGAGTGATAATATTGGTGGATTTGTATCAGGGACAACAGTAGTCGTAGCTCCTAGATTATTTTTTAATGGTAGTGGCCCAGCGCTTCTACCTGCAACACCTACAACGCAAATTGCGGATGTATTATCTGGACCATTCAATAACTATGGTATTCCTGGAGCTAAAAGTTTTCATCTTGGTATAGCTGGTTATGGTTCTTTGAATCCTTATTTTGGAAGAATGGCCTCAAGTCCTACGGCAACCATTTTAGGAGATGCTGTGGCTCAAAACCCAACATTTTTCACCTTATCTGAAATAGGTGGAAATGATGTTCTATCCTATGCTACTTCTGGCGGTACTGGTGTTGACCAAACAGGAAACATTGATCCTTCAACTTATGGCTCAAATGACATTACAGATCCTAACGTCTTTGCTGCTTCTTTTAGCGCTAGTGTAGATGCACTAACTGCAAATGGAGCAAAAGGTGTGGTTGCTAACCTTCCTTATATTACAACATTAGCACATTTTACCACAGTACCTCACAATCCATTAGACCCAACAAATGAAGCCTTTGGACCTCAAATTCCATTATTAAATTCAATTTTCGGAGCTTTAAATCCAATTTTTAATGCTGTAGATCCTAACAGAGCAATCGTTTTTTCTGAAACAGCTGCAAGTGCTGTGGTGATTAAAGATGAAACACTTGATGACATTTCTGCTACAATCGCTGGAGCCTTAAATGCAAGTCCAACATTCCCTGCTTTTATTGCACAATTCGGATTACCTGCACAAGCAGTGCCATTAGTAGCTAACCTATTAGGAAATACATACGGACAAACAAGACAAGCTACTGCTGCTGATTTATTAGTTCTACCTAGTAGTTCAATAATCGGTACTGTAAATGAAGACTATGCTACTGCCTTAGAATTACAAGGTTTACCTGCAGCACTTGCTGCTCAATTTTCAGCGGAAGGAATTACACTTCCTTTAGAAGATAAGTGGGTATTAATTCCAAGTGAACAGTTGGCTATCAAAAGAGCAACAGATGCTTATAACGAACATATTGATGCAATAGCGATAATTAAAGGACTTGCTTTTGTAGATTTCAAATCTATTTTACAACAAGCATCAACTACTGGTTTCCAATCAGGGAACTTTATTCTTACTACAGATTTAGTTTCTGGAGGATTAATTAGTTTAGATGGAGTTCATTTAACATCTAGAGGATATGCTTTAATGGCAAACGAAATGATGAGAGCTATAGATAAAACATATGGATCTAATTTTGAGGCTTCAGGTAATTTTATAGATGCAGGAGATTACCCAACAAACTTTCCTCCTACATTACAATAAAAAAAACTTAAATACGAGTATAGATAACGCTCTCAATTTGAGAGCGTTTTTTATGCTTAAAAAAGCCATAAATTTTCATATAATATTTAAATTAAAACTCCTATCTTTGCAGCGCGAAAAACGCACGCACTCAACTAGATTGCGTTAGCTGTTTTTCACATTTAAACTATTGCAAAACAAAAACATAAGAGTAATGTCAAAAGTTACAGGTAAAGTTGCACAGATCGTAGGCCCAGTTATCGATGTAGAATTCGCTGCTGGTTCAGAGCTTCCAAAGATCTATGATTCATTAGAAATTAATAACCAAGATGGTTCAAAATTAGTATTAGAAGTACAATCTCACATTGGTGAAGACACTGTACGTACTATTGCTATGGATTCTTCAGATGGTTTAAGTAGAGGAACAGAAGTTCATGCCACTGGTGCTCCAATTCAAATGCCAATTGGCGATGATGTTTACGGACGTCTTTTCAACGTTATTGGTGATGCTATTGATGGATTAGGAGATTTACCTAAAGCTGGTGATGCTGGTTTACCGATTCACAGACAAGCTCCAAAATTCGAAGACTTATCAACGTCTACTGAAGTTTTATTTACTGGTATTAAAGTAATCGACCTTATTGAGCCTTATGCAAAAGGTGGTAAGATTGGTTTATTTGGTGGTGCCGGTGTTGGTAAAACAGTATTAATTCAGGAGTTGATTAATAATATTGCAAAAGGTCACGGTGGACTTTCTGTATTTGCAGGTGTTGGTGAAAGAACACGTGAAGGAAACGATTTACTTCGTGAGATGCTAGAGTCTGGTATTATTAAATACGGTGATGACTTTATGCATTCTATGGAAGAAGGCGGATGGGATTTATCTAAAGTTGATAAATCTGGAATGAAAGAATCTAAAGCGACTTTCGTATTCGGACAAATGAATGAGCCTCCTGGAGCTCGTGCTCGTGTAGCACTTTCGGGATTAACTATTGCTGAATATTTCCGTGATGGTGCTGGTGAAGGACAAGGAAAAGATGTTTTATTTTTCGTAGATAACATCTTCCGTTTTACACAAGCTGGTTCTGAGGTATCTGCATTATTAGGTCGTATGCCTTCTGCTGTAGGTTACCAACCGACATTAGCAACCGAAATGGGTGCAATGCAAGAACGTATTACGTCAACAAAAAGAGGATCTATTACATCTGTACAAGCGGTATACGTACCTGCAGATGATTTAACGGATCCAGCTCCAGCAACAACGTTTGCTCACTTAGATGCAACTACAGTATTATCTCGTAAAATTGCAGAGTTAGGTATTTACCCAGCGGTAGATCCATTAGATTCTACATCGAGAATTCTTACTGCCGATATTTTAGGTGATGAGCATTATAACTGTGCACAACGTGTAAAAGAGTTATTACAACGCTATAAAGAATTACAAGATATTATTGCTATTCTTGGTATGGAAGAATTATCTGAAGAAGATAAAATGGCTGTAGGTAGAGCAAGACGTGTACAACGTTTCTTATCGCAACCATTCCACGTAGCTGAGCAATTTACAGGACTTAAAGGTGTTTTAGTAGATATTAAAGAAACTATTAAAGGTTTTAATCAAATTATGGATGGTGAGTTAGATCACTTACCAGAAGCAGCATTTAACCTTAAAGGTTCTATTGAAGAAGCTATCGAAGCAGGAGAGAAAATGTTAGCAGAAGCATAAATCAGTAAGCAGTGCTCAGTCTTCAGTCCTTAGTGCGACTGTAAACTGCCAACTGCCGACTGCAAACTAAAAGAATATGTATTTAGAAATTGTATCACCAGAAGCCACATTATTTAGCGGAGAAGTTACTTCAGTAACGGTTCCGGGAGTAAATGGTGAATTTCAAATGTTAAACAATCACACTCCTATTGTCTCTATCCTTAAAGAAGGACATGTAAAAGTGGATGGAACTAACATTCAATTAGAAAAAGAGGTTGAAGCAAAATTTACAAAATCTGATAAAGGATTTTGGTTAGCTATTAGTTCTGGTACATTAGAATTAAAAGATAATAAGCTAATTATTTTAGCAGACTAACACATCTTACTATAAAATAGAAAAGCGCGAAATAAAATATTTCGCGCTTTTTTTATGTCTTATAATAAAATATTATAGTCGTTTTACAGCCTCTAACTCTACCTTCAATTCTTGAAATAACATCATAATACTACTCAATTTTAATTCTTTTTCATCGTATTCTTGAGTATTAATACAACAGGTAAATTCCCATATTTCTAAGATGTTCTCTCGGGGAATTAAATATGGCTGGTAGGTTTTATTATCTGAGCTTAATAATAAATTTGAAATGTCTCCTTCAGGAATATAAATCCGTTTGTACACCAAACCATCATCCTTTGTTAAAATAATATACGTCCGTCCGTTTTTAACATCTCTAATATCATCTACAAATTTTGCGACAATAAATGCACCATCTTTTACAGGCAACATAGAATCTCCTTTTATAGGAAATGCGCGATGGGTACCCGTGGGTAAAAACGGTAATTTAATTTTCTGAAGCTGTTCTATATATTCCGGATCATCATAACCAGACAAATAACCAGCAGATGCTTTTGCGGGTATAATTTCAATTAAATCCTCGTTGTCTTCATTTACCGTTACAGGAAACAAAACCCGCTTATTCCCTACTTCTATAAACGAGGTGTCTGTAGCTTTACGCAAATCGTTTTTCACTAAGATATCAATCGGAATATCAAAGAAATTAGACAAGTCTATTAAACGGTCTATTGGCGGCTCTGAACGCCCTTCTTCATAAGAACCCACCATTGAGCGACTCCACTTTAATTCATCAGCAAAACGCTCTTGAGACATCTTTTTTAACGTCCGAAGGTGCTTTATATTAACTTGAATTGGTTTCATTTATAATTTTATTTTATTAATCATCAATTAAAAACGTGGCATGGTAACATTTGCAAAACTTATAACCCTTACCCTATTCACTATTGACTATTGACTATTGACTACTCACTATTCACTATTCACTATTCACTATTCACTATTTTAAATATTACTACAAATGTAAGCAATAAAAACTACACATAGTAGCTAATTTTACAATCTAGCTTTTTCATTATGTATTTAAATTGTCACACGTATTACAGTCTTCGTTATGGTACTATAAAACCAGAGCAACTCCTTGCTATTGCCTCAGAGAATGGTGTTCAAACCCTTGCGCTAACCGATATTAATAGTACATCTGCGTGTTTAGACGTGATGCGTTTATCTAAAAAGTATAAAATTAAACCGGTACTGGGTGTCGATTTTAGAAATGGAGCACAGCAACAATTTATTCTTATAGCAAAAAATAATCGCGGGTTTCAAAATATCAATGCTTACCTCTCTAAATTTCTTCATAATCAGAATTTACAAATCCCTGAACGACCAGACGAAGATTTAGCGGATTGCTTCGTGATTTACCCGTATTACAACGGCATAGATTTCGAATTAAAACACAATGAATTTCTAGGTATTACACCACAAGATCTTAATCGTTTAAAGTTTTCTAAATGGAATCAATTCAAACACAAACTCGTCGTTTTAAAAACGGTCTCTTTTCAGAATAAAAAAGGATTCAACACACACCGTTTACTTCGTGCTATTGACAATAATACCTTATTGAGTAAACTACCAAAGTCTGAAGAAGGTAAAGAAAGCGATATGATGCTACCTTATAACGACTTATGTGAAACCTATTCAGAATTTCCAAAACTGATCAGTAATACAGAACAACTTTTAGAAAACTGTACAGCAACTTTCGATTTTGAAAACACAGAACCTAAAAACCAAAAATGTCTCACTGAAAATGAAACTTCAGATTATGAATTACTGAAACAATTAACTTACAATGGCATTAATTATCGGTACGGCACCGATGTTGATCAAAAAGTTTATGATCGTATAGAAAAAGAACTCGATATTATTAAAAAAAAAAGTTTCGTCTCCTACTTTCTCATCAACTGGAAAATCTTAGAATACGCTCGTAACAAAAACTATTATTACGTTGGTCGTGGTAGCGGTGCCAATAGCATAGTCGCCTATTTATTACGAATTACTGATGTAGACCCAATTGAACTCGATTTATATTTTGAACGCTTTATTAATCTCTTTCGTCAGAATCCACCAGATTTTGACCTTGATTTTTCATGGAAGGACAGAGATGATATTACAAAATATATTTTCAATAGCTTTAAACACACAGCGCTTATTGCGGTTTACAACACCTTCAAATTTAGAGCGTCTATTCGCGAATTAGGAAAAGTTTTTGGCCTACCTAAGTCCGAAATGGATAAACTCACCAGAGGAAAATACACCCTTAATCAACTCGACAATTTATCGCAACTCGTCATTAAATACAGTACGTATATTGAAGGTTTTCCTAATTATTTAGGCATTCATGCTGGTGGTATTCTGATTTCAGAGCAACCTATTCATTCGTATTGCGCCACATTTATGCCACCAAAAGGGTTTGCGACAACACAATTTGATATGGTTGTCGCTGAAGATATTGGTTTGTATAAATTTGATATTCTCAGCCAGCGTGGTTTAGGAAAAATAAAGGAAGCGGTAGAGATTATTGATGCCAATTATAAAGAACAACCACCAATTGACATACACGATATAAAAGGGTTTAAAAAAGACGAACGTATAAAAGATTTACTACGCAACGCAAAAGCTATCGGTTGTTTTTATGTAGAATCGCCGGCCATGCGTATGCTTTTAAAAAAACTACAAGTCGATAATTATTTAGGCTTAGTTGCTGCGAGCTCGATTATTAGGCCTGGGGTTGCAAAAAGCGGTATGATGCGCGAGTATATTTTACGGTACCGTTATCCCGAAAGACGAAAAGATGCGCATCCTGTGCTGCAAAAAATTATGCCAGAAACCTATGGCATTATGGTGTACCAAGAAGATGTCATTAAAGTTGCACACCTGTTTGGTGGTTTAGATTTGGGTGAATCTGATATGCTACGTCGTGGTATGTCGGGAAAATTTAGATCTCGAGATGAGTTTGATAAAGTGAAACAGAAATTTTTCGACAATTGTAAACATGATGGTAAACCCGATGACTTAGTTGCCAATATTTGGAGACAAATAGAAAGCTTTGCAGGTTATGCGTTTGCCAAAGGCCATTCGGCTTCTTATGCCGTAGAAAGTTACCAAAGCCTGTTTTTAAAAGCCTATTATCCGTTGGAATATATGACCGCAACCCTCAATAATTTTGGTGGATTTTACAGCACAGAACTCTATGTACACGAAGCCAAAATGCATAACGGAATTATTGAAGCTCCATGTATTAATAGTTCTTTTAGTCAAGCCATTATAAACCAAAAAACCATCTTTTTAGGTTTTATGTTTTTACAATCCTTAGAATCTAAAACCATTACACGCATCCTTAGCGAACGCCAAGAACATGGCAAATTTAAATCGCTCGACGATTTCATAGAACGTGTTCCAATCTCTATGGAACAGATGTCCATTTTAATTAAAATAAACGCCTTTCGATTTACAAATATTAATAAACGTGAATTGCTTTGGGAAGCGCATTTAAAAATTAGTAAAACCGTCATTAAAGAAGACATCATTACACTATTTAAAACCGAACGCGTAACATACAACACACCTGAACTGCCAAGTACAGATCTAGAAAACGCTTTCGATTCGATTGAATTACTAGGTTTTTCCCTTTGTAATCCCTTTTTTTTATTAGAAATACATTCGATTAGCAATTTACGCGCCAAACACTTAACACAACTAGAAAACAAATATATTAGCATTGAAGGCTATTTAATTACCACAAAAAATACCAAAACTGCTAACGGAAAAATGATGCATTTTGGAACATTTTTAGATCGTGATGGCGACTTTATAGACACGGTTCATTTTCCTCCTGTTGTAGCCAAATATCCATTTAGGGGGAAAGGGATTTATAGTATCATAGGAAAAGTAATGATAGAATTTGATTGTGTGACTATTGAAGTTTCAAAAATGGAACGTTTGGCAATTATTGAAGATCCGCGTTATTCGGTAAAGTCTTTAAATCCTACATTTCAGAATAAAAAAAGCTTTCAAGACCTCAAACTGGCACAAGGATAAAACCAAAACCTACTCGTCACTTCGAGTGATTTATGAGGCACGAGTAAATTGTATCGAGAAGCATTTATTAATCAAAAGGTTCTCTATACAACGCTTTTTTCCGCTTTAGCTACAAAAATTGCCACGCGAACTGACGTTAATTATAAAAACAACAAAATTCTGCAGGGTCCTTTATTGACCTTGTAGTTATAAAACCATCTCTTAAATACACAAGGTTTTAGAAGCCTTGCGGAAAACCCAAATTACCCAAAATCAAGCATGAGAAACAACCGCAACATCGTACACATGGATTTAGATACATTTTTTGTGTCTTGCGAAAGACACACTGATAGTAGCCTTAACGGAAAACCAATTCTTATTGGTGGCACAAGCGACAGAGGTGTTGTTGCATCTTGCAGTTACGAAGCTCGAAAATTCGGTATCCACTCTGCCATGCCAATGCGTATGGCAAAACAACTCTGCCCTGAAGCTATTGTACTAAGAGGAAACTCTAGTGTTTACACCAAATTTTCAAACGCTGTTACCGACGTAATAAAAGAAAGTGTGCCGCTTTATGAAAAAACATCGATAGATGAATTTTACATCGATCTCACCGGAATGGATAAATTTTTTGGCTGCCACAAACTCGCTTCCGAATTACGACAGAAGATTATAAGAGAAACCGGTTTGCCAATTTCGTTTGGTTTATCGCTTAACAAAACGGTTTCTAAAATTGCGACTGGAGAAGCCAAACCCAACAATGAAATCCGAATTCTTTCTGGTGACGAAAAACCATTTCTAGCTCCACTCTCGGTTAAAAAGATTCCTATGGTTGGCAATGTAACTTATAAAACCCTATGTGACTTAGGTGTAAAACGTATACAAACCGTACAAGAAATGCCCATGGAACTCATGCATAAAGTATTAGGCAAAAACGGTTTAATGATTTGGAAAAAAGCCAATGGCATAGACAATTCACCTGTAATACAATACCACGAGCGTAAATCCATTTCTACAGAGCGTACCTTTGGGCAAGACACTACTGATGTTACCAAACTTAAAGGTATGGTCGTTGCGATGGCAGAGAATTTAGCGTATCAGTTGCGTCGTGGTCATAAATTAACAGCCTGCGTCACGTTTAAGATTCGGTATTCAGATTTTCAGACTTATACGCAGCAACAACGCATTCCTTATAGCGCCATGGATCACATGCTTATTCCTGTGGTATTAGATTTATTCAAAAAACTATACCACCGTAGACTTTTAGTGCGATTAATTGGCGTAAAATTTAGTCATTTGGTAGAAGGTGGCCATCAAGTGAATTTGTTTGAAGACAACGAAATGCACCTCAACCTAACCAGTGCTATGGACAAAATGCGCGAACGTTATGGAGATAGAGCCGTAATGAGCGCTGCTGGCATGGAAGCAAAAACGATTAGTCGCTGGAATCCTTTTAATGGAGAACCACCTCCTTTGTTGGCTAATCGACGACGATGATTATGATGTAAAACCAAACAGATTTTTGAAACCTAGCAGGTATGATCGTATACACATTTAGTCTTCTACATACTCCAAAATATCACTAGGCTGACAGTCCAAAGCTTTACAAATGGCTTCCAAAGTTGAAAACCGAATAGCTTTTGCTTTTCCCGTTTTTAAAATAGAAAGGTTTGCGGTTGTGATACCAACGAGTTCTGAAAGTTCGTTACTCTTCATGCCGCGTTTGGCTAATATGAGGTCTAAGTTGACT
Source organism: Winogradskyella costae (assembly GCF_013403865.1). Classification (GTDB taxonomy): domain Bacteria; phylum Bacteroidota; class Bacteroidia; order Flavobacteriales; family Flavobacteriaceae; genus Winogradskyella; species Winogradskyella costae. The sequence goes on along the minus strand of NZ_JABFDK010000001.1, from coordinate 1,441,476 downwards.
ATTATGGGCATGATTATATGGTTAGATCGTTTTCGTGTTGAATTTGGTTTCCTTTATAAAGTAGAGTACTTAAAACAATAAGCATAAAACCTATTAAAAATAACATGAAATCAAAATCTAAACGTGGATTCATGGAAATGGTAACGTACTTTAAATTGTAATCTAAAGGACTAATACTAACATAAGGCAAATCAATACCTAAGATAAAATTAATTATAGAATTTAATAATACATGGCATATTAACAATATACCTATCAAGTTAATATTCTTATATAATTTTTGAGAAAATAAAAAATTCGCTTTTAAAGCTTTAAATATTCTTTTAAGGAAAAGGAACACAAGTAATAGTATCAATAAACCTAAATATGATCTAAAAATTATAAGACATTTATTAACCATCGTTTTCGGATTAACCGCTATGAATCCATTGCTTACGAGTTGTGTTGAAGTAAATTCATAATGATCCACCATATCCTTATTATGAATACTTACTATCGATTTAAAATTTAAAGAATCTTCAGAAGTTATTGGTTTAACATAAGTACCTGTTCCACTAGAATAACTTTGCCCCAAAGTATTAATACCTCCTTTTTCTAATTTAAAAAGCTCATTATTATACATTAGTTTTTCAGGGCTAATACTAAACTTCACTGGCATCTGATAACCAATAGAATGATGACTTCCAGACCGAAAATCGCCAACCTTACCATTACCTGTAAAAACTTCAAAACCAATTGCAACTACAATCCATATAATTAAAAAGTAAAATGAAATATTACAAAACCAATATAAAACCCAAACAAGTGTATTTTCCTTTTTCATAATTATATGGTTAAGTCGTTTTCTTCTTCCACAATTTTCCCGCGTTCAAAAATTTCGGCCAAAATATAAAATGCCAATCCTGCAGGAATTAAAAACGTGAATTCCGCTTTAAGTTCATCAAAGAAATTGAAGGTTGATTCGCCAATTAAAGCCAAAAGAAATCTAAGAATAAGCACATTAATAGTGTACCAAATAAATATGTTTCCAATTTTTCTAAAATACTTTATATTCTTGTCACTAAAATAATTCCCCTTTTCAACCTCTTTTAGAATAGATAAGAAATAACTAAAGCCATAAATTAGATACCCTCTCCAGAAGAAAAGCCCAGCACTAATAACATAGTAACTCCATTGAATCGCATTTTTTGTAGTAAACCAAGGTTCGTTTTTATCTGCATTTTTTGCCCAATTTTGAAAACTCTCAAATTGATTAAAATCAAACTCACGCATATCGTTTAGAAGTACTGAGACAGCACCTAACAATACAGCATAAGTGATAATGGTTAATGTTTTTGCATTGTCTTTCATAATCAAACCGTTAATTCATTTTCTTCCTTAGCCTTTTTCGCCACCTTAAATACCTCGCTTAATACCATAAAAAATAAACCCAAGCATAGTATTATTATATATGGACTTAGACCTAAATTTAATTTGAGTTGATTTTTTACTATCATTCTAACTAAAAACAGAAACACAGAACCTAATATACCTATGATCACCAAAAAGCGACCAATTTTATAAAAATTCACTATCACTTCTTCATGAAATGGCTCAGCCTTTAGGAAAAAATCTAAAGTTTTTCTAAACAAGTAAAAACAATAAATACTTACAAAAGTGAGTACCATAAAGAGAAGTAATATAAAGTGAACGAATGGATTCGAATAATTTACATTCGACTCACCTGCCTCAAACAAAATATTATATGCATCTGAATCAAAGAAACCATATATATAACCTATTGGTAGAAAAATCAATATAGGAATACAAGTAAGTATCCAAATGTAATCGGCTAAACCTTTTAAGATAGTCAAGTTTTTCATGTAAATTATCGTTTTACGATAACAAATATATAAAAATTATCGATAAACAATAATTTATCAATTTATTTCTCAGACCTGTCAGGTTTTTAAAACCTGACAGGTCTCCACAAGAATATAGTACCTTTACCACATGCAAGACACCTTCGTTACCATAGCCAAATTTCAATATTCAACAGAAGCCGAAATCATAAAAGGCAGACTAGAGTCTGATGGCATCCAAGTATTCCTAAAAGACAATATCACTATTGATACAGATCCCTTAGTAAGTAATGCTATTGGCGGTATAAAATTAAAAGTATTAGCTGCGGACGAAGCCAAAGCAAAAGACATTTTAAATTCCATTAAAGCGTATTCTGTAAATGATGACGGCGAAGCTATCACCTGTCCCAACTGCGGAAAACATCGTATTGAACTTTATTCGACCATTACCAATTTTAAATCCTTAGTCTCTTTTCTTATTGGTTTAATAACTGGGACGCTACCATTCAGTGCACGCTACCAATACAAATGCGAAGATTGCAAGACTGAATTCCCCATTAAAGGTTAAGCACCTTATCATAAGCGGTTTTAAGTTTTTTAATCACGATTTCGAGTTCGCCTTCATTTAAATGGCCAAAACCAAAACGAATGGCACACGTATTTTTATCTTGATATAAAATGGTTTTAGGTAGGAATAAATCTAGTTTCTCAGTCTCTTCAGCCAATTTCACTAAAGATATGGTGCTCACAAATTGCAACCATAGCGCCAAACCACCTAAAGGTATGTCCCAAGTAATAATACCTTTAAAATAATGATTTAAATACTGACATAAACAATCACGTCGCTGCTTGTAAGTAATGATGTTTTTTTTCTTAAGGCGATAGATTTCACCTTCAGAAATAAGCTCAGATAACATTTGCTCTTGTATTAAATCGCCTTGCTGATCTAACAATTGCAGATAGTTTTTGGCTTCGGAAATAAAGTTTTCAGGTGCCACCACAAAACCAGTATGAAAGCTAGGAAATAACGATTGTCCTAATTTCCCCAGATAAATAACCATACCATCTGCATCAGCACTTGCCATAGGTAACATCGCAGAACCTTCAAACTGAAAATCATAATCATAATCATCTTCTATAATAGCAAACCCATATGTTTTTGCGAGTTGTAACAATTGCAAACGACGTTTAGCACTCAATGTTACAGTTGTCGGATAGTCCCTATGCGCACAGATATATACACATCGAATGCTTTTCTTTACAAAATGCGTTTTAATATAATCGACATCTAAACCCTCATCATCTACCGGAATAGTTCTCATAGTGGCACCAGCTTCCTGAAAAATCATGTTAGCTGCGTAATTACTTAACTGCCCAACCAGCACCAAATCATCTTGTTTTATAAGCAATTGTGATACCACATAAAGGCTCATTTCGGTACTACGCGTATTAATTAAATGTTTAGGGTTGATATGAAACCCTCGCGTAGCATTTAAATAATTACAGAGCTGTGTACTAAAAACCGAGGGTGTTATAGCGGTTGTTCTGTTCCATTTATTAATTAAGGGTTTACGTTTCATCGCAGCACTATACCATCTCGAAAATTGGTGCACAGGATGCAAACGCAAATCGGGCTTACCATCATTTATAGAATATTTAGCAGTCGTTTCTTGTGCTGTGGAAGCCAAGTGAAACGATTTCTGAAACGGAAAACCAGCAACTTTCGGATACGAATACGCTTGTTGCAAGTGCTGAGTTGTGGCTTTAATTTTTGCCGTTGATTCTTCAGGTACCAAAACAAAAGTGCCTCTATTCGCTATGATATCTACCCAACCTTGCGAGGCTAATTCATCATAAATAGCAACAGCTGTATTGCGATGAATGTTTAACAACTGACTAAAAACGCGAGTCCCTGGCAACTTACTCCCTTTTTCTAAATAGCCACGTTGTATCGCATTTACGATTTGCTGTGCAACTTGAACATACACAGGTTGCACAATCGTTTTATCAAAGGTGATAAGCTGTTTTAGTATTTGACTAACCGGACTATTCATTGTTTTAAACCTGGACTACTTTAATCGTCCGCAAAGTTACGACTTTTGCAGCGTTCAAATAAAACCATACAACAACAAAGTCTTACAAAACATAAATAAATGAAAACTTTAGCTGCACTTTTTACATGCATTTTAATGGCCACGTGCCAACTTAATGCGCAAGAAACACAACCCATCATAAAAACAGATTCTCTAAAAGAGGTGATTATTACCTCAACACGAATTGATCTACCCTTCAAAGACAATTCCAGAACCATAAACATTATCACCTCTGCAGATATTAAAAGTAGTGCCGCCGTCACCATTTCAGATGTATTACAGCAAGTCGCAGGAGTCGATGTTAGACGTCGTGGCACAGGAGGAAGTCAAGCCGATTTATTTATTAGAGGTGGTGGTTTTGATCAAACACTATTATTAATTGATGGTATCAAAATGGACGATGCACAAACAGGACATCACACCTTAAATGCCGCGCTTCCTCTAGAAGTAATTGAACGTATCGAAATCATAAAAGGACCTGCCGCCCGCGTTTTTGGCCAAAATGCCTTCACAGGTGCTATAAATATTGTTACAAAATCGAGTTTAGATAATTCTGTTTCTGCTAATCTTGAAACAGGCTCTTTCGGTCAACTTAATGGGTCAGTAACTGTAGGGTCTGAATTAGAAAACTCAACACACATACTTCATGTGGGAAAAATGACATCTGACGGGTACAGAAACAATTCGGATTACGACAATTCTAACTATTTCCTTAAAAGTGTGTTCAATAAAAATAACCAAGCAATAGAAATGATTACCACTTTTTCTGAGCGTAAGTTTGGTGCCGAAAATTTTTACACCACCAATCCTGCATATAATGAATACGAAGAAACCCAAAACAGCTTAATTGCATTCACCACAAAATTTCAATCTGAAAAATTCAAAATTCAACCGCGTATCTACTGGAAACGTAACCAAGATCTATTTCTCCTAAAACGTTTTGAACCTGAATTCTTCAGAAACTTTCACCTGTCTAATAAAATTGGTGCCGAAGCCAATGCATCCTACACGTCTAAATTAGGAGTTACAGGCTTTGGAATAGACCTCTCTAAAACCTACTTAAAGAGTAATAATTTAGGGAATCGTAACCGTTTTATGACCACCTTATTTTTAGAACATCGATTCCAGTTTATAGACAACCGTTTAGATATTACACCTGGTGTTGCCGTCACCTATTTTTCGGATTTTAAATTTAATGGATTCCCCGGATTAGATGTAGGGTTCGATATTACCAACAACCTAAAAGCTTATGGAAATATTGGATTCACATACAGAATACCAACCTACACCGATTTATATTACAGTGACCCAAGAACCAACGGTAATGAAAACTTAGAACCCGAAGAAGCCTTTGCGCAAGAGATTGGTATTAAATACAACTCTCAAAACATTAGAGCAAGTCTATCTGTTTTTAATCGTGATGCCAAAAACCTGATTGACTTTGTAAGACCAAATACTGTTGAAGAAATCTTTACAGCAACCAACATTGCAGAAGTCAATACTAAAGGACTAGAAGTGGACGTGGCCTATAATTTTAAAATAAAGACCTTTAATCAAACCCTAGCTTTTGGTTATGCTTATTTAGAAGATGATATCTTAGAGCAAAACGAAGAATTATCGCGCTATGCTTTAAACACCTTAAAGCATCATTACACCACCAGATTAAGCACACAATTGTTTAAAAACATTAGCCAAAGCATTGTTTACAAATATGCCGAACGTACCACAGGACAAACCTACAACGTTTGGGATGCGTCAATAATGCTGCAATTAAAACAAGTAGAATTATCGGTAACAGCAAACAACATTTTTGATGCCGACTATATAGAATCAGGCTTTACACCAATGCCACCAAGCAATGTATTATTTGGACTGCGCTACAAATTCCTTTAAAAAAAGGAATCTCATAAATCGGAACTAAATGCTCATCGCAACGATCCTGCAAGGTCTTTTTTTTAACCTTGTAGGTTTTGTTTTTTATGTATAGAAAACCAATCATAACCCTAAACATCAAAACAAATACCATTGTCAGTTCGAGTAATTTTTGAGGCACGAGAAAATCGTGTCGAGAACCGTCACCAAACCTAGCGACCAAAACAAAATACACAATCCTAGAATGACTCTCTTCAGTCAACGTTAAGCCTTTCCAATAAATATTTCCTAAATTCCCTGTAACAAAATGCCTCCTTTCACTACTTATATATTGAAAGCAGTCCAAATCTCAAAACTTTTTTGAGGCTCCAAATAGTATAAAAACGACCGTACTTCTATAACCATCAAAATACAATCAGTATTTCTAGCTTGAATTACCATAATTCAAACGCAGCTAAAAACTGAGACTTAAAACGTCTGTCTGCTGATTGCATTGGGTCCGACTTACTTTCAAAAAAAAATTGCATAGCATTACAATGGTCGTATATTTAGTAACTCAAATTTAAACAGTATCTTATGGCAGAATGGTTTTCAAATCTAGAATTTCTATCCCAACTTTATTGGCTAGTTGCTATAATTGGTTCTCTCATTTTTTCTATAGTCATGGTCATGGCTTTTGCAGGTGGAGAAGCGGATGATATTGACGGAGACATCGAAGCCGGATTTCAATTTATTTCATTTAAAAACCTAATAGGCTTCTTTACTATTTTTGGCTGGAGTGGTATTGCGTGTATTGATGCAGGGCTCTCTACAGTACTAACTATATTTATATCGGTAATTTGTGGTTTGCTAATGATGGTAATTATGGCAGCGCTCTATTTCTTTATTAGTAAACTTTCGGATAGTGGCACCCTAAATTACAAAAATGCGCTCGATGCTGTTGGTGAAGTCTATATACCTATCGGCGCAGACCGTTCAAAAATGGGAAAAGTAAATGTAAGTGTGCAAGGCACAATGCGAGAACTCGATGCACTTACCGATTCTCTAATACCATTAAAAACTGGCACAATCATCAAAGTCGTCGACGTGACCTCTAACGGTATTCTCATCGTAGATCAAACACGCAAGCCCATAGAACCGTCACATACTATTACAGAAGAATTACCAAAATCAAAAAATCGACTTATAGAAAATTAAGTCACACTAATATTAAGCTTTATAACCAACCAATCAAATCTAAATGACTATGAAATTACTAACCATTCAAAACAACTTTAATATGGAAAGCCTAGGCGGTCCTATGCTGCTCATTTTTGTAGCCTTATTTGTTGTACTTACCTTAATTATTTTAATAAAACGCTACAAACGTTGTCCTTCAGATAGGATTTTAGTCGTTTACGGAAAAGTAGGTGGCGGACAATCGGCTAAATGTATTCATGGTGGAGCGGCTTTTATAATTCCTGTAATTCAAGATTATGAATTCTTAGAATTAACACCTATTTCTATAGAAGTAAATTTGGTTAATGCCTTATCTAAGCAAAACATTCGTGTTAATGTACCATCGCGTTTCACTATTGGTGTCTCTACAGAACCAGGTATTATGCAAAATGCTGCAGAGCGTTTATTAGGATTAGGACAAAATGAGATTCAAGATTTAGCACAAGAAATTATTTTTGGACAATTACGTTTAGTAGTCGCTTCAATGGATATTGAGGAAATTAATAATGACAGAGATAAATTCTTAACAAACATTTCAGAATCTGTTGAAACTGAATTAAAGAAAGTAGGTTTAAAACTAATCAACGTAAACATTACGGATATCGTTGATGAGTCTGGTTATATTGAAGCACTTGGTAAAGAGGCTGCAGCACATGCTATTAACGCAGCACGTAAATCGGTTGCTGAGAAAACAAGAGATGGATCTATTGGTGAAGCTAACGCTGTACAAGATGAAAGAACCCAAGTCGCAGCAGCTAACGCACAAGCTGTAGAGGGTGAAAATGCAGCGAAAATATCGGTAGCAAATTCAGATTCGTTACGTCGTCAACGTGAAGCAGAAGCAGAACGTGTGGCAAATGCCTCTGAAAAAGTACAATCTGCAAACGCCTTGGCAGAATCGTATGCCGCAGAGCAAATCGCTGAAACTGCAAGAGCAGAACGTGAGCGTTCGTCTCAAATGGCCGATGTTATTATACCAGCTGAAATTGATAAACGTAAAGTTGAAATTGATGCCGAAGCAGAAGCAGAACGTATTAGAAGACGTGCAAAAGGGGAGGCAGATGCCATATTATTTAAAGCACAAGCCGAAGCACAAGGACAATTTGAAATCTTAACCAAGCAAGCTGCGGGTATGGAGCAAATTGTAAAAGCGGCTGGTAACAATAGTAGAGATGCCGTATTATTATTAATTGCAGATAAATTACCAGAATTAGTGAGAATTCAGTCGGAAGCGATTAAGAATATTAAGATAGATAAAGTCACCGTTTGGGATAATGGTAGCGGTGGAGAAGACGGAAAATCGTCAACCGCTAACTTCTTATCTGGCATGTACAAATCAGTACCACCATTGCAAGAAATGTTTAATATGGCCGGTATGGATTTACCAGAATATTTAAAAGGAAAAGACAAAAAGACAATTGACGCTGTTGATGCTGAAATTGATAAGTTATAAAAACAATAGCATCATTTCTTGACAATAATTAGCTACAAAAGACCAATACCAACATTAAAATTTATGTATGGTATTGGTCTTTTTTTTATCGGAATACTTAGTATCGACACCTATTTTGGTGTGCTTTTCTTAGGAGCAGGTGTCTTCTTTTTCTATACTGATGGTATTGAAATTGACCTCACAACAAAAAAATACCGCAATACCACTAACCTATTTGGTCTCACCTTTGGGAAATGGAAAGACTTCCCTAAAATAGAATACGTCTCTGTGTTTAAAACCACACAGACCACACGCGTTTGGGTCTCCACAGCAAGTACTAATGTGACGGCAACCGTAGTTAAAGTCAACTTGTTTTATAATACCAATCAAAAAATTGAAGCCTATGAAACCGACTTTACTGATTTAGCTTTTGATATCGCCAAACATATAGCATCAGCCTTAAACATCGATGTCTTAGACGCCACATCTCGTGATACTAAATGGCTGTAATTTAAAACCAATTATCATTCCTGCGAAGGCAGGAATCTACTAGAAATAAAACCCTCCACTCCACTTAAGTTTTAGTGAGTCCGAGCCTACTTAGCATAAAATCTCAATAATAGAAAAATATAAATGATCAAGTGAATTCCTGCCTACGCAGGAATGACAAACCCTAAGGGCGTTTTAAAAATCATACCAAGAACCAATTAAAAAACAACCTATAATAAAATCCTAAATATCTAATCTGTAGATTATCTCCTTATGAGGATTTTAGGGGTGTTATTTATATTTGAAGCTACCGAGCGCAGCTCATTAATCGTGTATAAATACAATCTATAAATTCGAGTAATTATTAACTCAAAAAACCTTCGTACAACAAAGGAGAGTCTGCGGAGCTACATTACAACGAAATATATTGGGCTAATTCAATTTAAAAACCGATTTCCTAGTAAAAAAAGCAACCATTGCAAAAATAAAGAACAAGATAATTTTACCAACCAAATAACCATAGCCATATTCAGTTAATCGATCTAGATCCGTCAATACTATGTTGATAACGTTTATCAATAAAAAAAAGGATATAACGAATGCTATATAAAATATAATTTTTTTCATGTGTACAAATAACAAGAAGAAGCTATCTGTACAGATAGCTTCTTCCAATAAACTAATTAGAAAAACTATTTAGTAACTGTTGTAACTGTTGGTGTATAAATTCCAAAAGTAATACCAGAAATTAATCCATTAACAAACGTCTGTCTTGTCGTTACAGTATAATTTTCTGCTCCACCAGCCATAGCTTTAGAATCAGAAACACCGACTGGTGCTAAACCATAAATAACATAATGGTTCCATTCTGTCACTTTAGAGTTTCCTTGCGCACCATTACCTACAACACTTGTGTAAGAATAACACGACGTTAATAATATTGAAGCTACAAAAAGTCCGCTCATTAATTTCATTGATCTTTTAATCATCTTTTTTAAATTTTGGGTTAAACGTTATTTATTAATATTATGAATTTCAAGTATATTGTTGATATAAAAACATCATAGATAAAAGTGTTATGACTGATTTTTTTCAAAAAAAACGGAGTCAAACGTACTGAATTTCTTTTAAATTAATAATTTTTTTTATAAATAATTATATTCACTTCCAATAAATCAACAATTGAAAACAAGATCTAATACCAATAGAAATCAAAGCAAAAAAAATTAAACCTATAATAAAATCTTAAATATCTAATCCGTAGATTATCTCCTTAAGGATTAGTAAGAAATAAAATATATTCTATTTTTAAGCTACTCAGCAAAGCCTTCAGCAAAGCTAACAAGCACAACTAATTAACCTCCAACCACAATCTTCAAAATGTAAACAGACTACAAAAGCAACATCAACTGTCATTCCTGCGCAGGCAGAAATCTACTAGAGATAAAACCCTCCACTCCACTTAAGTTTTAGTGAGTCCGAGCCTACTTAGCATAAAATCTCAATAATAGAAAAATATAAATGATCAAGTGGATTCCTGCCTACGCAGAAATGACAAACCAAAACGAAGTTTTAAAAACCGTATAGAGAACCCACCACCAACCCATTCCAACATTTATTTAAAGATTACTAACCTTTTCTTAACTTTGCATCCTAAACTTTGCTAACATTTGAAACTCAATCTTCAAGATATTCCACGTGTTAAAACCATCACTAAGGAAGATTTCATAAACCAATACTTCAAACCACAAAAACCTGTGGTAATAGAGCATTTTATCAAAGATTGGCCAGCCTATACCAAATGGAATTTAGACTATATCAAAAAAGTGGCTGGCGATAAAACCGTACCACTTTACGACGACAGACCAGTCCATTACAAAGATGGTTTTAACCAGGCGCACGCCAAAATGAAAATGAGCGATTATGTAGATTTACTGCAACGCAAACCCACGCGCTATCGCATTTTCTTATGGAACATATTTAAGGAAGTCCCGCAACTACAAAAGGATTTTAAATTCCCTGATTTCGGATTGCGTCTCATGAAAAAGCTACCCATGCTATTCTTTGGCGGACGCGACTCGTACACCTTTATGCATTACGATATAGATTTTGCTAATATCTTTCATTTTCATTTTGAAGGTAAAAAGCAATGCATCTTATTCGACCAAAAACAGAATAAGTACTTATACAAAGTACCGCACTCCTTAATCACTAGAGAAGATATTGATTTTAACAATCCGGATATCAAAAAATGGCCAGCCCTAAAAAATGCAAAAGGGTGGATCTGCGATTTAAACCACGGAGAAGTCCTCTATATGCCCGAAGGCTATTGGCATTACATGCGTTACATCACTCCAGGATTCTCCATGAGCTTAAGAGCCATTGCCCGAAATCCTAAAAACCTCAGCAAGGCGATTTATAATATTTTTGTAATGCGAAATTACGATAACTTCATGCGACGTCTAAAAGGCCAAAAATGGATTGACTATAAAAATAAAAAGGCCATATCCGATACCAATCGTTATATTTAATTTTCTGACATTAATAAAATACTATTTGTATATTTGACCCCTATTTTTAAAATTAAAAACATGAAAAACATTGTATTAGTAGTCGCTTTATTAGCTTTTAGTTTTGGTAATGCCCAAGCCTTTGAAGGTAAAGGAGATCAAAAATTTCAAGTTGGAGCTAATATTCAAGATTACGCTACAGGAATTAATGTAAGTTTCGATCACGGTTTAGGAGAAAATATTTCTATCGGTGTATCGTCTTCTTACTCCTTAGGAGGTGCGGACGGTATCGAAGATCTAGATTTTGGAGATCGTTTCGATTTAAAAGCACGTTTTAATGCTAACTTAGGTAACGTTATTAATATTGACGAAAATTTTGATTTCTATCCAGGGTTAAACCTAAGCCTTAAAAACTTTGGTGGCCATATTGGCGCACGTTATTTCTTTACAGAAGGTTTTGGTGTTTTTACAGAAGCCAACTTTCCTTTAGCTAAATATGATAATGACGACGTAATAGACATACACAATCAATTTGCATTAAATATTGGTGCTGTTTTTAACTTGTAGATAAAACAGACTACTACGCTGTTAGAATTAAGAACACAGTTTAAATTCTAACAACAAACAAAATACTAAGCCTTTTCATTCACGTGTTAAGGCTTTTTTTACGGAACTAAAGCAGACCAAAACAAAGACTTTCAAAATTTACAACACAAATATCAAGTCTTAATCCTCAATTCTCAAATCTAGATTCTTGGTTCTAGACTCTTGGCTCTTGGCTCTCTTCTCTCTTCTCTATACTCCCAACAAAAACCATCATTCCACCACCCCATTCAACCGCTCATAAACCAAATGAGATTCCCAACCCCGATACAACAAATAATCCGCCACCTTTTTCTTTTTCTTATACACATTAGGCTCTTTAACCTGAGCAATACGTTTTTGCACTAAGTCGTCTAAGGTGTTGTAATAATCATCCAAATCAATTTCCTTTAAAGCGGTATCAATACTATATTTAGAAATATCCCGAAACTTCAACTCGCGTACCAAGCGGATTTTACCCCATTTCTTAATTCTGAATTTCCCACGTACAAAGGCTTGTGCAAAACGTTCTTCATTCAAAAAATTATGAGCTATTAGATGCACTATAATCACATCCATAGCATCCGGAATCATACGCATATCGCGGAGCTTCTGCCGCACTTCTTTATGGCAACGTTCTTGGTAAGCACAATAGTGCTCTAATTTTTTGCGCGCCTCGTCTACTGTATATGTTTTAGTACCATCCATTCATTTCAAAAATACAATAGATTAGCAGAAAACAGGGCCATAAAACATATAATTAATGCCCTCATTAAACCCACAAACAATTAGCAAAATAAATCATGGCGTTTAGCCCTAATAACACTTTATCGTTGTTTTACGTATTTAATAGATAAACCGTAGGAAATCTTAACTATTTGTTAATAAATACCTACTTTTCAAGACACTGACTAGCAGTGTATTTAATATACCTTTGGTCGTAGTTAATTGAATCAATTTATCCCTATTATCCCTATGGTAAAAAACTACTCACTAATTTTTATAGCATTTTTATGTTTTAGCTTGTCTGGTTATGGGCAAACTTATACTAAGATTACAAGCTTAGCAGAACTCACAGATGGATATTATGTAATCGCGGAAGAAAATGACGCCTACGCAATGAGCAATAGTCATACTGGTAGCGTTTTAGATGAAACAAGTATAGCTCCAGTAGCTTCGGTTATTACAAATCCACCAGCTACAATTATTTGGAAAATAGAAACTAATGGTTCAGGTAGAACGATATACAGTGAAGACAGTTCTAAATATGTATCTTATACTGGTAGCAGTAACAACGTTCAAATTGTAAATGCCGTAAGTACTAATAACCAACGCTGGAATATCACATATAGCGGAGGGAATTTCATTTTTTCAAACCTTGCTGTAACAGCTAGAGATTTGCAATACAATCCTGGTGCACCACGCTTTGCTTGTTATACAGGAAGTCAAAGAGACATAGCCCTATATAAACTAGATGCTCCTGCTGGTCCAACCATAACAGCAGCACCAACAACCATTACAGGTTTAGATTATTTTTATAATATGCCTCCCTCTTCTGAAGATACTTTTACAGTAGAAGGAAGCCTTTTAACCAATGATATTGTAATCACAGCACCAACCGATTTTGAAATTTCATTAACTGCTGGCACTGGGTTTACAAATAGTATTACCTTAACTGAAAGCAGTGGTACAGTAGCTTCTACTACAATTTACGTAAGATTAATATCAGGAAAAGCTCTTGGGACGTACACTGATGATGTAGATATTACAAGCACAGGTGCATCAACAAAAACCGTTTCTGTTAGTGGAGATGTGGTAGATATATATTGTGAACCTATCTGGCCAAACGCTGGTGATTCTGAAATAGAAAGTGTGTCTTTAACAGGAGAATCTAGTTCTATAAATAATACAGCAAATACATGTACAAATGCGGTACAATATAATATAAGTGAATCCGCAGATTTATTTCAAGGATTAAGCTACACATTAACTGTAGATTTCGGTGATTGTAACGGAGGCGCTTATTATGATGGAGCTGGTGGAGTATGGATAGATTGGAATAATGACGGAGACTTCGATGATACTGATGAAGAAATTGGCGTGGTAGACATCACCACATCTGCCGCTGATGCTGTTCAAACAGAAACATTTACTATTAATGTTGATGCAGCACAAACTATCGGTGATTTTAGAATGCGAATTTTACAAGAAGAAGGTGAAGCTGTAGGAACAGTTGATGCATGTGACTCTGACGACGATATGGATTATGGAGGAGTAGAAGATTACACTATAACTATTATTGCTGCAACAGGAAACTTAATTACAGTAACACAAGCCACAGGCGGAACAATTACTCCAGGCACAACCAACGTAGCAGATAATGCCAACCAGAGTTTTACGGCAACACCAGATTCGTGTTACACCTTTACCAATTGGGTCGTAAATGGTACCAATGCAGGAAGCACAAATCCATATCCATTTAATAACGTTATTACAGACCATACAATTACAGCAGTTTACACGCAAGACACTTATAATATTACAGCATCCGCAGGTGACAATGGATCTATTAGTCCATCTGGAGTTACAAGTGTTGATTGCGGAGACGATCAAACCTATACCATTACAGCAGATCCTGGTTATGCCGTTGCTGATGTTTTAGTTGATGGTGTCTCAGAAGGGGCTATTTCGTCCTATACGTTTAATAATATAACTGCTGCGCATACCATAAGTGTTAGTTTTATAGTTTATGTTGGGCCTTGTTTTACAATGTATGGAAACAATTTCCCTAATAAATCATCTAATACTTATGGATCTGGTAATGAAATAAGGTTAGCCTCTGGTTCAAATCCAGGATCAATTTCCACCAACCCTCTATCTGGGGTATCTGGAGATGTTACTGTTCAATTTAACGCAGAAGGATGGGATAGCAATGAAAATCAAGTCACGGTAACTTTAAATGGTGTTTCTCAATTTTTTAGTACGATTGATGATAACTCATTCAATATATATTCGGCATTATTCACTGGAGTACCTGCAAATTCTGTTTTAGAATTTTCCACGATTTCTGGAAAACGAGTTACTATAGAATTAGTAGAATTATATTGCATGGTACCATGCACAGCACCCGCCGACCCAACAGGAAGCATTACAGGCACAACACCAGCATGTTCCTCAACAGACCTAACCTATACTGGTACTGCCGCAGCAGGTACAGTGAATTATTGGCAAACAAGCCCTACAGGAACCGACGAAACCTACAATACTACAGCAACCTACTCCGCAACGACCTCAGGCACGTACTATGTAAGAGCCTATGACACGGCTGGTACCTGTTGGTCAGATAACGCATTAAGTTATGTGGTAGTCATAGAAGATGGTGTACCAACATTAACGCAACCATCCGACCAAACCGAAGTGATACCAGATACAGCAACATTCTCAGTCAGTTCCTCGGATACAGACAACTACCAATGGCAAGTTAATACAGGCTCAGGATGGAACAATGTTACCGGAGGGTCTGGTGCCACTACAGATACGTACACCACAGCAGCAACATCTGCACCAATGGATGGCAATCAATACCGTTGTATCCTTACGAATATCTGTGGGAACACCACGTCTAATGCAGTAACCTTAAATTTAAGTAACGAAGCGCCAAATAATGCAAGAAATATTGAAGGCTGTTTTGAAGATACCAGCGTAACTTTAAATTGGGATGCACCAGCATCTGGTGTAACTCCAACAGGTTATATGGTATTTGCCAGAGATGGTGGTACAGACCCAACAGGCACAAAAGACGATGCTAACACGTATACGCCAAATACAGACTTTTCCGCGGCAACACCTGTTACACCAGTATCTTTAGGGCGAGTGGTATATAAAGGAACAGCCACTACAGCTACAATTACAGGTTTAACTGAAGGCAATAACTATTCCTTTACCGTATATGCCTATGTGGGAGAAACACTAACTGGCTGGGCCAATGGTGGTACAAACGGAAGTACAGTAACTAACGGTTTAGCACAAGGAGATATAACCAACCTATCAGCAGCACCATTAACTAATAAAGTAACTCTAAACTGGAACAATCCTTTACCAACGGCATGCTATGATCAATTAATTATCGTAGCTAATCAAGGTGGTGTTACGTTTACACCATCGGGTAATGGCTCTGCTTATTCCGGAAACGATAATGATGTTTACACAACATCAAATCAATTGGTGTACGAAACAACCTCTAGTGCGTCAACCAAATCAATTACAGGTTTAATCAATGGCACTAATTATTGCTTTAAAATATTTATTAGACGAGGAACCACATGGACCGAAGGTGTGGAAATGTGCGCGACCCCTTCACTAACTTATTGTGATTCTTACGGTGATGGTGGTGATAATTATTTAACACTCACCAATAATGTTCAATTTAACACCATTGACAATGGTTCCGATAATACCGATAATGCTTATTCAGATTACACAGCAATATCTACAACAGTAACCCTTGGCCAAACTTATAATTTAGAAGTTAGAGTGAATACGGATGGTGAATACTTTACAACCACGATGGTTTGGATAGATTGGAACAACGATGGTGATTTTTCAGATGCCAATGAAGATTACGACTTAGGAGTAGCATACAATGCTATAGATGGTTCTACTGACGCAAGCCCATTATCTATTGAAATACCATCTAATGCTGTTATAGCGGCTACCAGAATGCGTGTTTCTACAAAATACTACGATACGGATGACCCAATAGATCCTCTAACACCTTGTGAAATTGGTTTTGATGGTGAGGTTGAAGATTACACAATTAATATAGCACAGCCAATAAATGCTGAAATAAATATTAAAGGAAATAATATCTCTATAGAGAACGGATTTAATGCACCTTATGGTCTAAACAATACCCTATATGCATCTACAAACGTAGGAGCTACTGGTCCTGAAAAAAGCTATATTATTGAAAACATTGGTGCAACAACTTTAAGTTTAACAGGAACACCAAAAGTTGAGATAATTGGTGAACATTCTAGTGATTTTATAGTAACCTTACAACCTAGTACCTCTATTGGTTCTGGATCTAACTCAGAGTTCAGAATAGAGTTTAACCCAACTTCAGATGGAGTGCGTAAGGCTCAAGTAAGTATTGAAAATTCAGATAGTGACGAAGATCCTTATATATTCGACATAGAGGGCTCAGCAGTTTGTAGTACGGTGCTAATAAGCTCTATTTGGCCAACCGAAGGACCAGAAAACACAGAGATAACAATTACATCCGCAAATAACCTCACAGGGGCTGTTGCAACTATTAATGGATTAGCTATGAGCACTGTAACCTCATCAGCATCAGAATTAATTGTTTTATTACCAGCTGGTGCCACTAACGGAGATATTTCCGTGTTATTTTCTACAGGTTGTTCCTCTGCAAATGCATTTACTGTGTTAAGTGATGATATAACAAGTTGTGAAACTACTTCTGCATCCACACCTCCAACCGATTTATTTATGAGTCAAATTTCTGATGCGACTACCGGAAGTTCGTCAATAATTGAAATATTTAACGGAACTGCCTCAACAGTTAACCTAAATAATTATAGAATTAGAATTTTTAATAATGGAAACGCATCACCAT
Organism: Winogradskyella costae; assembly: GCF_013403865.1. Taxonomy (GTDB): domain Bacteria; phylum Bacteroidota; class Bacteroidia; order Flavobacteriales; family Flavobacteriaceae; genus Winogradskyella; species Winogradskyella costae. Next base: position 1,423,801 of record NZ_JABFDK010000001.1, on the reverse strand, counting down.
CGTCTACCTTAAACTTAACAGGAACAGTAGCCTCTGGTGCCGTACATGTTATCAGTATTGGTACGTCCTCGTGCGATTTTTATGCCGCAGGCTTAGATGGAAGCTTACCTCACCAAGCTTTTAATAGCGCCAGTGGAATTAACTTTGATAATGATAGTTCTGATTTAATAGAACTTTACAATAGTTCTACGTCGACATCTATAGATGTTTTTGGAGTTTTTGGCAGCGACAGTTGGTCTAATGGTTTAGGTGTAGATAATAATGGTATTAATTTTAGCAGACTAAATACAGCAAGCATGTTACCAACAACAACTTTTGACCTTGCTGCAGATTGGGACATTACAGATTGGACCACATGTGGAGACTCAAATTATAGTAATTTTGGCACTTATGACTTTGCCTTGGCTACGCCGCCTGCGGTATCAGTTTTAGCTCCACCTGTTTTTAATTGCACCAACCCAATTCAGATATCAGTAACAGCAACTGAAGGAGTACCCTCTAGTCTAAGTTTAACTTACCAATGGTTTTATTTAGAACCAAGTACAGCTACATTTATAGCTGTACCTAATAATGCAGATTTTAATGATGCAACAACAGCCTCCTTAAATATTGTTAATCCATTATTATATCTAGATTATCAATTCTATTGTCAAGTTAGAGAAGACGTTGCAACGTGTTATAAAGCAAGTAACTCTGTAAAATTAGAAACGGCCACGGCAATTTGGGATGGTACAGTATGGTCAGCCGCCCCTGGTATAGATACATTTGTAATACTCGATGATGATTACGACACAGCCATCGGAGGCACACAAACAAGTTTTGAAGCCTGTAACTGCACAATTACAACTAACTCCGAGTTAACAATTAATACTAACGATTATGTGAAGGTAGAAAACGACCTTGTTGTAGATGGTAAATTAACAATTAAACCGTATGGATCATTTGTACAAATTAATAACGCAGGAACAACGTCAGGCAACGTTTTATCAGATAAAACTAAAATACAAGTCGTAAAAAAGACTCCAGTGTTAGCAACACGTCATGAGTACGTGTATTGGAGTGCACCTGTATCTGGTGAAACAATTAGTGATGGTTTGGCGGAAGCGAATGCAGGAAGAATTTATTCATACAGTGGTCAAAACTATTTAGATGCTACAAGAGAATTGGGCAATAATGATGCAGAAGCTGCCGGACAAGATGATATAGATGACAATGGTGACGATTGGATATTTGCAAATGGCACAACTATAATGCAGCCAGGAGTGGGCTATGCTGCGACACAAAACAGTTTTGCACCTTTCCCAACGCAAATCGACTACGTATTTGAAGGCCCTTTTAATAATGGTATTTACAATGTGCCTATTTACAGGAATGACTCAGAATTAAATGATAACAACTGGAACCTCATTGGAAATCCTTACCCTTCTGCTATAGATGCAGATCTGTTCTTAGATGCGAATGCTAGCATTGACCAAACAGTTGATGCACCCATCAGCGGGGCTATATACTTTTGGTCCCACGATACTGCTGCAGCAGATTCTACTAATGGTAATGAAAACTTAAATTACGCACAAAGTGATTATGCCATTATTAATGGATCAGGTGAAACCATGGGAGGAGACGGTATAACACCAAATAGATTTATTCCTTCTGGTCAAGCATTCTTTATTTCTATGGGAAATGGGGCAACTGCAACAACAGTAAGTGGCGATATTAAAACAACAAACGTTGAGTTTAATAATAGCATGAGAGTTACAGAACATAATGATCAGTTATTTAGGTCTCCTACAACTAATATGAGTAATAAGTTATGGCTAAACTTAAATACAGACAACGGAGCATTTAATCAAATTTTAGTGGCGTATGTAGATGGAGCAACTGATGAAGATGATGGGATGTATTATGACGCCCAAAGAAACTTATCTACAGAAGTCAATGCGGTTATTTATTCACGCCTTGAAGATTTGGACAGTAAACAATTCGCAATTCAAGGTAAACACCCAAATAGCCTAACACTTGAAGAAATGATTCCGCTTGGGTTTATTACAACGATTACAGAACCTACAATTTATAGTATTTCAATACACCAATTGGAAGGTGCTTTTATAACTGAAAACGCAGTGTATATTAACGACAAACTATTAAATACATTTCACAACCTTAAAACTTCAGACTACACCTTCACCTCAGAACCAGGCGAATTTAACGAGCGTTTCGAAATTGTATTTACACCATTTACACTTTCCGTTAACGACAACATAGTTGATACTAATGAAGTAACGATTACGGAATTTCAAAATGGAGATGTTCAAATTAAAGTTGGAAACAGACACACGATTAAACATGTTGCTATTATAGACGTTACAGGGCGCATCATTTACAATTTACAAGGCAATGATTCTATTGAGGTTTACGACCTTTCAAAATTGAGTCAGGCAGCTTATATTGCTAAGATCACCCTATCCAACGGACAGGTCATCAGTAAAAAAGCCATCAAACAGCGCTAAATAACACGCTATATATTTTGTAAAATAAGTCGCATCTAAAAAATGCGGCTTATTTTGTTTAACGCCAGCAGTGGTAGGGCCTTAAAAAGAATTACAACCAAAGCTTAATAAGGGTTCACCCATAGCATCCTCGGGTCATACTCGGGTGATAAGCGGATAAAGAACGGATAATAAGCAAGGTTCACCCATAGCTACTCCGTATCTCCTCCGTATGTACTCCGTATATGAGCCGTATATGATTCGTATGCGCCCTAGCTAATATTTCGGTCAGCTAAAAAGCAAATACCCATCATAAATAAAATGCTTATAATACAAACATTAAAGGACTAAAGGGTATATTTTAAAGCGAGAATAATGTTCCGACCGGCAGCAGTGATACCCGAAGAATACGGTCTATAGCGCTGGTCAGTTATATTTTCTACACTCGCCGTTACACTAAGTTGAGCATTATACTGATATTGCGTTCTAAAATTAAGAGTGCTCCAAGCCGGTGCATACGGATCTCCATTTCCATCTAAAGCATAGATATAATCTTTCGAGGCTTCAGAAGGGGATAATTGATTAAATGCCAATTCATTATTATAGACTACAAAAGCATCACAGAGCAATTTGTCTTTGGTCCAAACCAAATGTGTGCGTCCAAAATGAGGGGCCACATGCCTCACGGGTTCTTCTACCCCATTATTATCCTCTGTACCTCCAATAACATTATACTGAGACCGAAGTTTTAAGTATTTTGTAAAGTGAACTTCCAATCCTGCTTCAAAGCCATAAATCCAAGCTTTAGAAGCGTTTTGCATGGCCTGAATTGTACTTAATTCACCATCGTAAATCATTTCAGTATTTCCATTTAACTCATAATCCCGACGAATTAAAGCATTATCTAAAAACGTGTAATAGGTTGCTAAATCAATAATGACTTTGTTTTCAAAATTCAACTTTAAACCTAACTCTCCACCATAAGCGTACTCTGCTTTGAGATCTTTACTAGGCACCACAACAGCACCAGGCTCACTATCAAACACCTTACCAATATCATCAATATTTGGGGCCCTAAAAGCTGTAGAAGCATTAAGCTTCCATTGAATCATATCACTTGGAGACCAAGTAATACCAGCAGTACCTGTTAAGGCTCCGGTATTCACCTCAGCAGCATCAAAAGGTAAGTTTAAAAAGACGTTGTTCTCCGTAAAATCAGCTTTTGCAATCACCTGATTAAACCGAAGTCCGGACTGAAACACAAATTTAGAATTAGGTTTATACTTTAAACTGGCATAAGCCGCCATAGACTGCCACGTAGAACCATCTGGATAACGTGTAAGACTTGCCGAAGTATCACCAGTGACAATAGCCGTATCATGTCCGTTTGAATGCACCGTATTATGTAAATACTCTAAGCCATAAAAAAGACTCATTTTGGAGTTAAAGTTTTTCTCTAAATCCAAATTAAAAGACAAAGCATCAACAGATTCTTCCCTAACAGCACGTATATCAGATTGAAAATCGCGATCCTCCCGACTCTCCTTAAAGTTCTGATACGCTAAAGTAGTTTGAATTTTATCATATAAATTAGAACGACTACTCAGTTTGGTTAACTGAAAATTACCCATAAACCATTGTTGAGGTCCGTAATTCCATTCCGCAGAACGCAACTCATCACCTCGGTAACGAATAAGCCGATCATATCTAGAAAAATCTGAGGTTGTAGAATAATACAAGCCTAAATCAAAATCCAAAGCATCAGACGATTTATAGCGCACCTTTTGCATTAAATTTAGTTGATCATAACCTGTTGGTACCTGTACCTTCGGATTGGCATTGGCCACAATAACGTCTTCACCATTTTGCTGTATTACATATTCTGGTCTCAAATAATCATCCGGACCATGGCTTCCCATTTTTAAATCATCAAAATCGGTATAACTCACGCTAGTTAAAAATGCCCACCTTTTATAGCCTAGATTAAAATCTAAATGACCCGTTTTTTCTGTATTCGCTGAAGCAAATCGTGTTAAAGCTGTCGCACTAAAATCTAAAGCATCAGTTTCAGAGAATTGTGGTTTTTTAGTATAAAAACTCATCACTCCTCCAATCGCATCACTGCCATAAACTACAGAACCCGCACCAAGCGTCACTTCAGTATGTTGCACAGCGAACGGATCTATGGCAATAACATTCTGAAGATTGCCTCCTCTAAAAATAGCATTATTCATGCGTACTCCGTCTACAGCAATTAAAAGACGATTGGTAGAAAATCCTCTAATCATAGGACTTCCTCCTCCCAATTGACTTTTCTGAATGTAAATATTACCGGTATTCTCCAACAAATCGGCACTCGTTTGTGGGTTAGACAAGGCAATATCTTTGGCACTAATATTCACTATCGTTTGTGGAATATCGCGTTTATGCTGTTCAAACTTAGATGCTGAGATTAGAATTTGATCTAAACCTTCTACTTTAAGCCTGAGATAAACAATACCCTTGTTTTTTACGATTTGCGATTTAGTTAAGCGCAGCTCTTCATATAAGAAATCTTTAAAGAAAATGATGTCGTCATCATTAAAGACAGATAAAGATACGTGGCCATTGATATCCGTAAAGCCCGTTTTGCTTTTCATTTGATTAACCAGCGCCACACCCGGAATAGGCACTTGACTACCTTCTTCTAAAACCGTAATCGTTTGCGCAGTACTTAACTGCACAAAAAGACATAAAAAAATAATATGTACGCTAAAGCGCTTCACGTATGAACTCACAATTATTGTATTATTTTGGCAAAAGCAACTTAACGAAACACGTCGTTAAGCACCTGTAACGATTTTGGCTTTTTAAAACTTCCCAAATGTAATTCAAAATAGTACAGCAGTAGATTTAAAAACTCTTGCCTTTGTTTTGCATTAATCTTTATGGAATTTAAGGCATCAAAACTTGTGCCTAATAGGTTTTTTAAGAGTGTTAAATTTTCACCAGAAATAGAATAAATCCCATGCGTCGTAGCCTCAAAGACTCCAGATTCTAAATTAAAATAAGGATGCTCAGTATCTAAGTTCTCTGGCTGAAACCCCAAATAGCGTGTTAACTTTAATAGAAACAATAAATGAAAGTTCGAAAACTGATCTTCATTATCTAAATACTGAAGGGCCGCAGTTATAAAATGAAATAAATCCTCATTCTTTTCTTCTTCCTTTAATACGTTGGAAAGAATTTCGGATAGAAATAAAACAATAGCACTTTTATAAATATTGGTGTGAAGACTTTTATAAATGTAATTAAATTTCGTCTCTTTAATAAAATGAAGTGACTGATTGGGTTTGTAATTTTCTTCTATTTGAAGCTGAGATAACGCTTGAAAATAAACAGTCTTAGAACGTCCTTTTTTAGAATTCAGAACACCTCTTAACATATAGCTCACGACTCCGCGTTGCTCTGTATAACATTTAACGATAAGGTCGTTATCTCTATACTTTAGTTTAGAAAGAACGATACTATTATTTTTTGAAAGCATGTTTACTTCACTATTAGCACCTTAAGCACTTTGGTTTCAAAGGAATCTAAATCAGAAATCAATATTAAATATACACCTGTTCTTACGACATTATTACCGAGGTTTTTACCGTTCCAAATAGCAGTACCACCATCTATAGCAAAGTTGTAGTTGGCGCTAGAGGATCTTAAATTAACATTAGACTGCGCTTCTGCTACCAAATTACCTTCAATATCTGTAATTTTAATATTAACACGCTCAGTTAGCCCACTAACTTTTACACCTTTATTAATATCGTTAAGGTCGTTAAACCCTAAAATATTATATTCTGGTCGCACAGGGTTAGGATACACAAAAGCGTCTTCTAAAGTCGATTCCGTTTTTGAACCTCCAGCTTTAAATGATAATAAACCTTTAGTTGTGGCGATATAAACAGTGCCATCATCACCATCAATTGAAATGTCGTTAATTCGGTCTGAAGGCAATGGTGAATTATCCGTAGTAAAATGATAAATGGTAGTTTGGCCATCTGGAGACAGATAAAATACACCAGAATCTACCGTGCCAATCCATTTATTATTAGAACCATCTACCGTAATATCGGTAATGGTTTGACCTTCTAATAATTCTTTAGGAATACCATTCTCTAAAATAATAATAGAACTTAAAGTGGGATTTAAATCATCATAAAATCCTGCAGTATTATAAAGCACCCTTAGCCCTGTAAATGTACCGACCCATAGTTGATTTCTATTATCTACAGCAACGGCATTTACTCTTGGAAATGGCAACCCTTGTTCTTCTGTTTTAATATTCCGAAGTGGGCTATCACTTATAGATTCATTGTAAGCATATATGCCGTTGGTATAAGCACCAATCCATTTGGTACCCGTATCATCTATGGCAAGATCAAAATAACCAAACTCATCTCTAATAGCATCTTGTATAATACTCGAAAAATCATAACTCTGCCAATTTCCTGTGTTGGGGTCATACGATTTTAAGGGCTCAAACAAAAGCGATGACATTGACCATAACAATCCGGCTCTATCAAAAGCCGTAGCAGAAACTCTTATGCTTCTAAAATTTGGTGAGCTTGGTACAACTAATGATTCTAATCCACTATTACTATCATCATATAATATCGTCGGTTCAAGCGCATTAATTTCTAAGAGACCATCTTGAAAAGAACTCACAAATACCTGGCTTGAATTAAATGGATTAATCGCAATTTGCGAAAGATTTCTTGCCCCTAAGACACTATCAAACGGTATGGTCTCCCAAACCTCATTTCTATAATAACTTATTCCGCTACTTCGTATGGGATCAGGAACTAAATCTTCCGTATAACCCCCAAAACTAGACCAAACAATTCCAGATTCTGCATTAAGCCTGAACGTTTCATTTAATAAAGGACCATTAGGTTTTATTTCGGTGTACTCCCCAGTTGCAGCAATAGAATTTTTTAAGACACCAAAACCATCAGTACCGATGTAAACAGCATCATCTATAACAATTGCAGATGTAAAATCGGAATCATAATCAGCTGTTGGCTGAAAACTTTTAACCAATTGTAGATTTTCATCATATACATAAATCGTATTTGCCGTTGAATAAATAAGATTTGATGCTGACATATCAGAATCTCGCGGTAATAAAGGCAAAGTAAATAAAGTATTAATCGATGCTCCATTTATTTCATAAAGCACTCTATTATCGCGAACAGAATACAATTTATTACTGATGGCATTCATCGTATAATAGTTACCCATAATAACAGTTTGCCATTGCTGATAATCGATTAAATTAGGATTGCTTAAGTCTGCTTTTTTAATACCATTATTATCTAAACACGCCACATAAATTTCATTATTTAAAATAGAGACCTGCTTCACTGTAATCTGAGCCCCACCATTTCCTAAAAAATACGTATCCCCAAACTCTAGACGTTCTAAATCATATATAGAAACTCCGTAATCTGTAGAGATATAAACTTTACCTTCATTTTCAAAAAAATGGTTGATTCGCTTATTAACAGGAGTGATGTTTACCTTATCTAAAATATCGACTACAGATAGTACTGAATTCTCAGTTTCAGAGTAGACTTCAATTAATCCCGTTTCATATCCAATGAGCAAATATTGATAAAGTTCACTGTAATATATTGTAGTAATTTGCTCTCCCGAAAGCCCTTCTACAGAGGTAATTGTAGTAAGTTCATTGGTAAGCGTATCATAACTAAAAACAGCATTTTCCGCTGCTGCATAAATTTTATTTTCACCACTAACAACGTCCACTATACTATTATAAGAATAATGACCTTTCCATAAGGATGAGAAATCTTGACTATAGCACGATGCAGTAAGCCCAAATACTAAAATGAAGATTTTAAAAACAGTAGTATTCATTAATAAATAAGGTTTGCTCAAATATATTTAATACTAACGATAATTATGTGCTTATCATATATAATGTCATAAAAAAAGCTTCTGCAACAAACAGAAGCTTAGAAATATTTTCTAAAGTTTAATTACACGACTCCTTGTGCTAACATCGCATCTGCAATTTTCACAAATCCGGCAATGTTTGCTCCTTTAATGTAATCGATAGAGCCATCTTCATTTTTACCATATTTAACGCAAGCATCATGAATGGATTCCATAATAGCTTTTAGACGCGTATCTACCTCTTCTCTAGACCAGCTTATACGAAGCGAATTCTGACTCATCTCTAATCCTGAAGTAGCAACACCCCCTGCATTTGAAGCTTTACCTGGCGCAAATAATAACTTTGCATTTTGAAATTCAATTATCGCTTCGGGTGTAGAAGGCATATTAGCCCCCTCAACCACACAAATACAACCGTTTTTAACTAATTGTTGCGCCTCGTCACCATTCAACTCATTTTGTGTTGCACATGGTAATGCTATATCGCACGTTACAGACCACGGTCTTTCACCAGAAAAATATTCTGCATTAGGATATTCGTTTACATAATCGCTAATGCGACCACGCTTTACATTTTTAAGTTGCATTATAAAGTTTAACTTCTCAGTATCAATACCCTCTTGATCTAAAATGTAACCACCAGAATCGGACAATGTTAACACCTTCGCACCTAACTCTATTGCTTTTTCAGTAGCATATTGGGCCACATTTCCTGAGCCCGAAATCACAACATGTTTTCCTGCCAATGTATCGTTCTTTAATTTCAACATATTCTGAGCAAAATAAACAGTACCGTAACCTGTAGATTCTGGTCGCATTAGAGATCCGCCCCATGATGTGCCTTTACCTGTTAGAACACCAGTAAATTCATTTTTTAGCTTTTTATAAGTCCCAAACATATAACCTATTTCTCTTCCCCCAACACCTATATCTCCTGCTGGGATATCTGTAAACTGTCCTATATACTTGCATAATTCACTCATAAAAGCTTGACAGAAACGCATAATTTCAGCATCCGACTTTCCTTTTGGATCAAAATCAGAACCTCCTTTACCACCTCCCATTGGTAATGTCGTTAACGCATTTTTAAATACTTGTTCAAAAGCTAAAAATTTTAAAATACTCGCATTTACGGAAGGATGAAAACGCAAACCACCTTTGTAAGGACCTATTGCCGAATTCATTTGAATTCTATACCCTCTATTCACTTGGATCTCTCCGCTATCATTAACCCAGCTGACTCTAAATGAAATTAGTCTTTCTGGCTCTACCATTCTCAAAAGAATATTTTTACCACTATATAATTTATTTTCAGCGATATATGGTATTAACGATTCTGCGACTTCTCGGACGGCTTGTAGAAATTCTGGTTCGTGACTGTTTCTGGACTGTACTTCTGCTAAAAAAGCATCTATTTTCTCTTTCATTAGTATTATTTATTCTCGAAATTAAATAATTCATTCACCAATTCTAAATATTAATCTATTTTTGTCAAAAAAATAGGATATTTTATTTTAAACCGCTAATTGTAAGAATATTTTGATATATTGTGGCACCCTTATTACTTTAATAATAAGGTATATATCAATTTTATTATTATGATATTCTAAATATTTTTATTGAATATAAAAGGAATATATTTTATGAAAAAAATGAAAAACATGCATTTTGTCGGTTTTATTTGGTAGTTTATCGAGTTTTTATATATTTGCTAGGTAAAAGCATCAATTTTCAAAATTACATGACACTAAAAATAAAAAAATTATTCGTTGCATTTGTATTGCTTTTATCAATGCAATTGAGTTTCTCGCAAGCCTTCTCTCACGAAGTTGGAATAATTGCGGGTCCTATAGTTTATCAATCTGACTTTGGTGAACGTTATGATTTCAAAACAAATTCAGGTAACATTGGATTTGGTATAGGTCTCGTTTATTACATGAACTTTGATGATGTTGGCTACTATTCTTATTCGAGAAGTAATTTTTTTACAACCCACTTCAAAGTAAGAGCTGAAATTTCTTGGAACAAAGCAGGACTTGATCATTATGGGCAATGGGTAGATGAAGACAGAACAAGTAGTGCAGCAGATAAATTGAGAGCACATTCTGGACAAGCTCAAAATCTTGATTTAGGAGCGCAATTAGAATATTATCCTTTTTCTACTAGCGAATTAAGACGTGGAGGAGATAGATTTGGTCCGTTTGTGAGCTTAGGAGCGCATTACGTTTTTTATAGTCCTAGCGTAACTACTACTTATGGCGATCAAAATATAAACAACACTAATAACTTTTACCCTAGTTGGGAACCCGGTTCCATAGACGCTACAGCCGGATCTACTTGGTCTATAGTTAGTAGTGTAGGGGTAAGATATAACCTTAATGCCATTTCTCATTTAATGGTCGACCTAAGATTTCAACACTTTATGAATGACAAAACAGATGGTTTAGATCATCAGTTAGAATCTAACAAAACAAATGACTGGTTAGCTTGGTTAAATGTTGGTTACATATTTATGTTCGACTAGGTACTTAAACTATTAGTTATAAAAAAAGACCAAATCATATGATTTGGTCTTTTTTTATACACCCCATTTTAAGGTCTTTACCCTATCGCTTGTTTTAAATCCGCAATTAAATCCACCTCATCTTCTATACCAACACTAAGCCTAATTAACGAGTCCACAACACCTGTTTTTTCGCGTTCTTCTTTTGGAATACTCGCATGCGTCATACTAGCCGGGTGACCTGCTAAGGACTCCACACCACCAAGCGATTCCGCTAATGTAAAAACCTTTAGATTTTCGACCATTTTAATAGCTTCTTCATAGTTATTACCTTTGGTAGTAAAAGACACCATACCTCCATAGTCGCTCATCTGAGCTTTTGCAACAGCATGATTAGGATGATTTTTAAACCCTGGCCAATATACTTTTTCTATTTTTGGATGGCTCTCTAAATATTCTGCTACTGCTCTACCATTCTCGCAATGACGCTGCATTCTAACATGTAAAGTTTTGAGTCCTCTCAGAGCTAAAAACGCATCTTGTGGACCACATATAGCACCACTTGCATTTTGAATAAAATACAAACGGTCTGCTAAATCTTTATCTTTTACTATTAAGGCCCCCATAACCAAATCACTGTGTCCTCCAAGATATTTAGTTGCGGAATGCATTACAATATCAGCCCCCAACTCTAACGGTTGTTGCAGATACGGAGTCGCAAAGGTATTATCTACAGCAAACAACACCTTATGTTTCTTTGCGATTTTGGCTGTCTTTACAATATCGATAATATTTAACATGGGGTTGGTAGGTGTTTCTACCCAAATAAGTTTTGTATTATCATTTATATAATCTTCAACGTCATCTGCATTTTCCATGCCTATAAAATGGAATTTTATACCGAAGTCTTCATATATCTTTGTAAACAAGCGATAGGTTCCTCCATACAAGTTGTTTGTAGAAATAACTTCATCACCTTGCTTTAATAATTTTAGAATGGCATCTATAGCAGCTAGACCAGATCCAAATGCTAAGCCATGTGTACCATTCTCTAGACTAGCAAAAGCGTTCTCTAACGCATGACGCGTTGGGTTCGCCGAGCGCGCATACTCGTAACCTTTATGACCACCTGGTGTTGATTGCGCAAAAGTAGACGTTTGATAGATTGGAGGCATTACAGAACCATAAGCAGCATCTGGCTTTTGCCCCCCATGTATTGTTTTTGTATTAAATTTCATAATAAAAATATTGAACGAAACCCATGAAAAAAATTAACAGAATTATCGCTTTTGTAGCATAACAAATTTAACCGATAATTCGTTCTATTCAAATCTATATAATACCTTTATTGTTTATTAAACTTAACTCTAAATATTGTGAAACATATAATTCCATTTTTAATATTTGTAATACTTCTAAATTCATGTAGTTCTGAATTTAAACCGGCAACATTTGACACTATTACAGTTGAAGAACCCTTTGAGGCCGAAATTTCAGCAGTTTACAGTAGGGCAAGTGGAAATAGTGAACTCAGTAATAGCATTAACACCAACGTTGAAAATGCAATTATTTCTACACTAAACACAACTGAAAACAAAAACAATTTAACTGACGTTTTAAAAGCTTTTAATAAAGAGTATTTAACTTTTAAAGAGGAATATTCTGAATTGGACGAACCTGCTTGGGAACTTCATATAGAAACAGAGCTCGTTTACCAGTCTGAAGCTGTTATCACGATAGTTATTAGCACCTACGAGTTTAAAGGTGGTGCTCATGGCAATGACAAAATAAAGCTATTAAATCTTGATGCTAAAAGTGGAAAAACATTAGAAGTAACTGATTTTATTACAGATATACCTGGCTTTACCACATTAGCAAAAACCCATTTTATTCAATCGTTAGAAGAGAACGAAGACCAATTAACTATTGAAAATTTCTTCTTCGGCAAACCTTTTCATTTGCCTGAAAACATAGGTTTTAGTGACGAAGGATTAGTTTTACTTTATAACGTGTATGAGGTCGCATCTTACGATTTAGGATATACCGAATTTATGATACCCTTCGGTGAGATAGAGCCTTATTTAAAAATGAACTAAACTATTTTTTTGGTTAATCGCTTTATAATTGGACCAACAGTTAATCCTTGTCCGACAATAGAAATGACAACAACAACGTAGGTTATTACTAAAAACAGTTCTCTATGCATGGCTTCTGTTAAGCTAAGGGCTAATGCAATAGAGATTCCGCCTCGTAATCCCCCCCAAGTCATTATTAAATTTGTTTTTGGCACAAAATCCAATCGCTTTTCAAAGAATTTAATGGGTAACCAAAGCGAAATATAACGGCATATTAAGATTAAAGGAATCGCTAATAAACCGGCATAAATGTATTTTCCATCTAAGGTTAATACTAGCATTTCCATACCAATCATTACAAACAGAATAGTATTTAACAGCACATCTACTAGCTCCCAAAATTTATCGACATACAATTCTGTGGTTTCGGACATGGCAGAATTTCTTACAGTATCATTTCCTACAATAAGCCCTGCTGTCACCATCGCTAAAGGTGCAGATAAATGAAATTTATGCGCTAACATCGTACCACCCATAACGGTAGCTAAGGTTAATATTACTTCAATTTCATAACTATCAATAGATCGCATTAGACGGTAGGTAATCCATCCTAGGAAAAGTCCCAAGACAATACCACCAATAACTTCTTGTCCAAATAAGGTAGCGATATCAGAAAACTCAATAGCAGCATCTGGTTTCGCAGCAATCGCAAAAATGGTTAAGAAGACGACAACTCCTACTCCATCATTAAACAAGGACTCTCCTACAATTTTGGTTTCTAGTTTTTTCGGAGCACCTGCTTTTTTCAAAATTCCTAAAACGGCTATTGGATCTGTTGGAGAAATTAAAGCTCCGAATAACAAACAGTAAATAAAATCTACATCTAAACTCATTAATTTCAAGACGTAAAACATGGCAATACCAACTAAAAACGTGGATACCAAAACACCGACTGTTGCAAAAGCCATTATTGGCCAGCGCTGTACTTTAAGCTGATTAAAATTGGTATGTAAGGCACCTGCAAATAGCAGAAAACTTAGCATAATATCTAAGAGAACCGTTTCAAAATCTATCAATGCTATAAATTCTCGTTCTTGTACTAATAAGGTATCATCAAATTGAGCAATCCCAACTAAAACCACTGTAAATACAATGGTAATAACCATTAAACCAATAGTGATAGGTAATTTTAAAAACTTCTCGTTTATATAACCAAAGCCCGCAGAAAGAACGATTAAAATAGTAGCAATTGAATAGTAATCCATAGTTATAGTGATTTTCTGAGTGCTAAAATATACCCTAAATGAATACCTTCATGAAAATTATTGAAATCAATAGCTTCTTCAACATTACTCAGCGTGCTTTTTGTAGTCACGGTGTATTGATTATACGTTTGAAAAATGTTATTGTCGTAGTCTTCCTTTGTCTTTTCAATTGTAGAAAACAATAAGCCTTTTATAGTATCCACTTCAGACTGCGATAAATCGCGTTCGGTTTTTGTTCCTTTTTTAAAACCTTCTACCATTTCATCAGAAACAACCATTGGCAATCCTGATAACTTATACACTAATAATTGTTGCGTAACCACAGTATGTGCAATATTCCAAATGATATTATTATGAAACCCTTTTGGCACTTTATTCAACTCTTCTAAAGTGTGATTTTCAATAAAACTTTTTAATAATTTTCTATTTTTCTGTGCGACGTCTAAAACAAAATCCATACTATCATATTTTCCTTAAAAGTAATAAAATTCATCAGAAATACGGTTTCTTTGCATTTTGAAATTAACCCGTTTTGATTATGAACAAAATATACTATTTAAGTAGCTGTAATACTTGTACTCGTATCATTAATGAACTTAATCTTCCTGAAGGCTTTCAACTTCAAGATATAAAGACAGAAGTAATTACCGTTCAACAAATTGAACAGATGCGAGCTCTAACAGATAGCTACGAAACTCTGTTTAGTAAGCGAGCGCGACTTTATAAAGAATTAGGTTTAAAAGAGAAATCACTGACTGAAGACGACTACAAAAATTATATTTTAGAGCATTACACCTTCTTAAAACGTCCGGTAATATTATATAATGACTCAATTTTTATTGGTAACTCTAAAAAAACAGTAGAAGCGGCCAAACTCGCTATACATGAATAGTCGAAAATTTGCGATTTTCGCATTGATTATGGTGCAACTACTATATGGTCTCAATTTTACTATTGCTAAAACGGTAATGAATGAAAATTTCATTAAACCATTTGGATTTGTACTTATAAGAGTTGCTGGTGCCACAGTTTTATTTTGGATTATGAGTCTCTTTTTACCAAAGCAAAAGATTGATAAAAAAGATTATCTAAAATTCTTTGTAGCTGCCATTTTTGGCGTGATGATTAATATGCTTTTCTTTTTTAAAGGATTAGAATACACCTCTCCTATCCACGCTTCAGCTATCACCATAACAGTACCTATTATCATTTTAATTTTGTCTGCTATAATCTTAAAAGAAAATGTTTCTAAGCTAAAAATAATTGGTGTTACCTTAGGCTTAGTAGGTGCATTGGTTTTAACTATTTATGGCAAATCTGGAAGAGCTGGTGACAATGTACCTTTAGGTAATTTATTAGTATTTTTAAATGCTATATCATACAGTATCTATGTTATAATGATTAAAAAACTAACATTAAAATACCATCCATTTACTTTTATTAAGTGGTTGTTTTTGTTTGGTCTCATTATGTTAATTCCGTTTGGTTATAATGATTTAAAAGCTGTAGAGTGGCACACCTTTACCCCCAATGCAGCTTGGTCTGTTTTATTTGTTATTGTCGGCGCGACTTTCGGAACGTATTTATTTAACCCATTAGCATTAAACAAACTAAAAGCCTCAACTGTAGGCATATTTATTTATCTTCAACCTGTAATTGCTGGACTCTTTGCTATTTCAATCGGTGCAGATTTCATAGATCCCATAAAAATCGGAGCCATGTTACTCATATTTTTAGGAGTATTTCTTGTATCTAAAAAACCTAAAATCGCTACTTAATTTGCCTCTAAAGTCAAAAATTTTCAAAAGCGTTGATAGTATTCCACAAACCTATTGGGATAGTGTCAACTGTTGCACAAATATTTATTATTCACCCGAATTCTTAAAAGCTTTTGAACTCGCCAATACAGACATAGAATTTAATTATATTTTCATCCTTAAAGACCAGGAAGCTGTTGCATTTGCCAATACGCAGATTGTAACCATTGGTGTTGAGACCATAACAAAAAATATTAATATGTCTGATAAAATAAGGCATTGGGTTAACAATATGTTCTGCAACAATCATATTCGTGTATTGTTCTGTGGAAATATATTTCTAAGTGGGGAATATGGTACATTTTTAAAAGATGGTGAAGATAAAATCGACACGTTTAAAGCGATCGCCGAAGGTGTAAAACAGTTATCTAAATCCACAAAAAAACTAAGTGCTATTTTTATAAAAGATTTTAAAAACGAATCTCTTACTATCACCAATTATTTAGAATCTTACGATTACGCAGCCATGCAAGTTGAGCCTAATATGATAATTAGGCTACAACCAGAATGGCATTCTTTTGACGATTATACAACGGCTTTAAAATCTAAATACCGTGTAAAAGCGAATAGAGCCGATGCTAAAAGTGCCGCTTTAAATGCTAAATTTTTTTCTGAAGACGATATAGAAATACATAAGGATGCACTTCAAGAATTATATCAGAACACTATTGATAACGCTGATTTTAATGCTCAAATATTAAATCTCGATACTTACATTCATCTTAAAAGAACCTTCAAAGATCTATTTATAGTGAAAGGCTATTTTTTAGAAGAAAAATTAGTAGGGTTTTTATCTGCTATGCAAAACGAGACGCATCTCGATGCACATTTTATTGGTATCAATTATTCTCAAAATAAAGAATTTGCTATCTATCCCAGAATACTAAATGATTATGTAAGACTCGGCATTGAAACAGAATCAACACATATTAACTTAGGCAGAACCGCTTCTGAAATTAAAAGCACACTCGGTGCAAAACCCGAAGCATTAACTTGTTATTTCAAACACAAACGCTATATCCCAAATCAGATTTTAAAGCCGTTTATAAAAAACGTGGAGATAAAATCTTTTAAGCAACACTCGGTTTTTAAGTAACCTTATAACTTCATAGGTTTGGGACGCACTCCATGCTTACGCGTATCCTCTTTTGTCAACACCTTAAAACTTTCAGACTTCGGAAATTTATGAGCCAGTTCTAATAGGGGTTCTGGTAAGCCTGTTAATTTTCTTGCTTTCAGGTTTATCCAACCACCTTGCATTTCGCAATATGCTAAATTCTCACCTTTATGGTTGTAAAAGTTATGCTCAAACATAAATAACATACCATCCTCACTTAAGCCAGACACCTCAATCGTTACCGTAATTGGCGTTCCTAAAAACGATTCCTTAAAATAATACATGTGTTCATAAAACACCACAGGACCAACATTAAATTTCATGATTTCTGGCATTGAAAAACCCTGCTCCGAGAAGAACGCCATACGTGCGTGGCTCATAAAATTGGTATATGCAGAATTGGCTAAGTGACCATTGGCATCCACATCACTCCAGCGAATTTCAAATTGTTTTTTATACATAAGTTTACTTTCGATTTAGGTTTACAAAGTTATAAAAGTCTGATTAGAGAACATGACGCTTTCTAAACTATTTAAAACCATTCAATTTTGTACCTTTGCGCAACTTTAATCGCAATGTTTTAATGATACAATCCATGACAGGTTATGGGAAATCTGTACTACAGCTCCCAACTAAAAAAATATCTATAGAATTAAAATCACTTAATAGCAAAAGCTTAGACCTCAATGCTCGTATGCCTTCTATGTATAGAGCAAAAGAATTAGACATAAGAAAACTTATTGCTAAAAACTTAGTTAGAGGAAAAGTGGACTTCTCATTATATGTAGAAATTACAGGTGAAGATACCAGTACAAAGATTAATAAAACAGTCGTTAAAGAGTACATCAAGCAATTAAAAGAGGTTGTAGACGGTGATGCTATTGAGTTATTAAAAATGGCCATTCGCATGCCAGACGCCATAACTACAGAACGCGATGATATCGACGAAGAAGAATGGTCTTTAATAAGTGAGGAAATAGATAAAGCTATAGCCAATATTGTGGTCTATAGAGAAGATGAAGGAGCGACACTAAAACAAGATTTCGAAGATAGAATTAGTACTTTAAGACGTTTATTAACCGAAGTTATTACCATGGACCCTGAACGTATTGATGGCGTAAGAGCACGTTTAGAAAAAGGTATAGCTGATATTAAAGAAAAAGTCGATGAAAACCGCTTTGAACAAGAGTTGGTTTATTACATCGAAAAATTTGATATTACCGAAGAAAAAGTAAGACTAGAAAATCATTTAGATTATTTCACCAAGGCTTTAGATTCTGAAGATTCTAATGGAAAGAAATTAGGTTTTATTTCTCAGGAAATCGGGCGAGAGATCAATACAATCGGATCAAAATCTAATTATGCTCCAATGCAAAAACTAGTAGTTCAGATGAAGGATGAACTCGAGAAAATTAAGGAACAATTATTAAACGTACTTTAAATTAGTTGACAGTCACAGTCGCGGTATACAGTAAAAAGTAAAACAATTTATTTTGTCAGAAATTAAAAACGAAGTCCAAGGCAAGCTTATTGTCTTTTCGGCACCATCTGGTTCGGGAAAAACAACAATAGTTCGCCATTTATTAAAACATCAAGAACTCAATTTAGAATTTTCTATCTCTGCAACATCGCGCGATAAACGTGGTAATGAAGTTAACGGAAAAGATTACTACTACCTATCACTTCAAGAGTTTAAAAACCGAATTAAAAACGATGAGTTTTTAGAATGGGAAGAAGTCTATAGAGATAATTTTTATGGTACATTAAAGACCGAAATTGAACGTATTTGGGCAAAGGGTAAACATGTCATTTTTGATATCGATGTCTCAGGTGGCTTACGGATTAAACGAAAATTCCCTGAGCAAACTATTGCTATTTTTGTAAAACCACCAGACTTAAATGAATTGGTAAGACGACTAAAAGATCGCGGTGAAGAAAGTCCAGAAAAAATTAGTATGCGTGTAGCAAAAGCACCAGCAGAATTGGCTACCGCTCCACTTTTTGATGAAATTGTCGTTAATTCTGATTTAGACAAAGCTTTAAATGATGCTTACAAGTTAGTTTCAGATTTTATAGCTAAATAACATGAAAATTGGTTTATATTTTGGCACGTTCAACCCCATCCATGTTGGGCATTTAACTATTGCCAATCATTTAGCTGAACATAGTGATTTAGACCAGATTTGGTTTGTGGTAACTCCATTAAGTCCTTTTAAAAAGAAAAGCAGCTTATTAGACAATTACCACCGTTTAGAAATGGTTCATTTAGCGACGAAAGACTATGATAAACTGAGACCAAGTGATATTGAATTTGGGCTAAAACAACCAAATTACACTATCGATACGTTAACTTATCTCTTTGAAAAGTATCCAAATTATGAGTTTGCCCTAATCATGGGAGAAGACAATTTGAAAAGTCTCCATAAATGGAAAAACTATGAACTCATTCTAGAAAATCATAGTATTTATGTTTATCCTAGAATATCCGAAGGTAAAATAGACACCCAATTTAACGCTCATTCTAAAATTATAAAAGTTGACGCACCTATTATGGAGCTCTCTTCAACCTTTATTAGAAAGGAAATTAAAGACGGAAAAAATGTACGTCCAATCTTACCAGAACATGTGTGGCAATTTATTGATGAGATGAATTTTTATAGGTAACACATTCCTGCGAACGCAGGAATCTCATGAAGAAAAACCTATATCCTTAAAGTTTAGACATAATCTGTCTCAAACTTTTTGAAAGCAGTAGTCTAAACATTTAAAATTCTGTAATAATTTATGGGATTCCCGTTTTCACGGGAATTTAAAAATGATAGAAAGCATCCTCATAATGCGTCAGTTGCTCTGTTGTTTTATTCTTTAAAACAGCAATAATATCAAAACGAGTTTCTAAACCGATGTCATTTTCAATAATGAAGGCATCCATAGCTTTAACCAATAATTTAATTTTACTTGGAGTAACAAACTCTTGCGGATCACCGAAAAAATCAGAATTTCGTGTTTTGACCTCTACACAAATCATTTCATTATTATGTTTAGCTATGATATCTATTTCGGCTTTTTGAAACACGTAATTACGAACAATGATTTCATAGCCTTTTTTTATGAGTAATTCGGTTGCGAGTTGCTCCCCTAATTTGCCAAGTTCGTTATGCTGTGCCATTTTTAAGTCTTCAATTCGCAGTTTTATCTCAAAAAAGTTAGAAATTCTTTAGAGTTAACTTCAATATACAAAATTGCAGCGTCTTAAAAGCAAAATGAAACAAACTGAGTCAAAGCATCTTTGTTTAAAGCACATAAAATCTTACAATTAGCCATATCTTTGTAACGCTTTAAAATACGCGAAATGGCTAGTCATATTAAATGCCCAAATTGTGGTCTCTATAATACAAATCAAGACTATTGCACCAATTGCAATACGCTATTATCTTATAAAAAAAGACGAGAATTAACCTTTGCTCAAGATGAGAAAGAGCGTCGTGAACGTGAGCGTATTCAAAAAGAAGCATCTCCATCGTTTTATGAAAAGCATAAAGATCACCGGTTTTTAATAGTGCGTGTTTTTGTTAAAGTTACTCACTCTATTTGGATGGGATTTGTAGCCATCGGAATGTTTATTGCTTGGCTAATAACTGCTATTGCAGCATGAGCATTTTAAAGCACCCTATTTTCTATATCAGTATATTAGTCGCTTCTGCATTATACATTGCAAATCGTTTTGAAATACCACTTCTTAATTGGATGTATTTTTACGTCAACGACTTTTTATGTATGCCCATTGTTTTAAGTACATGCTTAGCCATTTTAAGAATCCTAAAGAAGACCGAAGCACTTTACGTACCTATTAGTGTCGTTTTAGCACTAACGCTCTGTTTTTCCATTTATTTTGAATGGCTAATGCCACAAATAAACACACGTTATACTTGTGATATAATTGACATTGGACTTTACTTTTTAGGAGCCATTTTGTTTTTCAAGTTTCAAAAACAATTATTCTGAGAATTTTAAAGTTGATTGTGCTTTACCAACTTTCAACTCTAGAGTTCGTCCTAAAACCAAAGCACGATTGTCCTTTTCATGACCTGCAGGCATATTAAAGGTAATAGGAAAATCATAGTCTTCTAATGCATCTAAAATCAATTGCTCTACCGAAGTACCCCAAAGTGTCGTATTCTTTCGCATTCTAGACATATCACCAACCACAAGTCCATTCAAGTTATCAAAATAACCAGCGCGTTTCATACTTTGCAACATACGGTCAATATGATATTTATATTCACCAATTTCTTCAATAAAAAGAATTTTCCCAAAGGTATCTATACTCTCTTTAGACCCCAACATGGTATGTAACATCGTTAGATTTCCTCCAACTAATTCCCCTGAAGCTTGCCCGACTCTATTATAGTCTGAGCCTTTTAATGTATAGTCCTCAGGATGTCCAAAAATCGCTGATTTGAACGTTTCAACAGATTCTTTTATATCATTCAAATCTTTGGTTAAACTCACACACATTATAGCATGTAAGGACTGAAATCCTTCATTATGAACCTGATTGTGTAAAGCTGTAATATCACTATATCCTATAATCCATTTCGGATTTTTCTTAAATTTAGTATAATTCAATTTATCCAAAATCCTAACCGTTCCGTAACCACCTCGCGCACACCAAATGGCACTAATTTTAGGATCGTCCATAGCATTTTGCAAATCTTCGCAACGTTCGGCATCCGTACCTGCAAAATGATTGAATTGGTTAAAAACATGCTTACCAACGATGGCATGCAATCCCCAACTTTCTAGAAGTTTTACAGCGTCTTGTACTTCTCCTACTCTACTTTTTAAAATTCCAGAAGGAGCAACAATAGCCACAGTATCTCCTACTTTTAAATATGGTGGTTGTATTATTTGTGAAGCCATTATAGTAGGTTTGTTAGTTTCTATCTGCGCTTGTACTTCGGATTGTGAAATAAAAATTAAAACGAAAACAAGATACATTAAGTGATGTCTAAAAGTCATAAATAGTGCTTTTGGTAAAAGTACATTTTTTTTCTAAGTCCCTTATATATTACGTACTTTTGTGGCTTTCAAAAAAATGAAAACTATGTCGAAAAGATATACCATAACAGCAGCATTACCATATACAAACGGGCCAATTCATATTGGACATTTAGCTGGTGTTTATGTGCCTGCAGATATTTATTCTAGATACTTAAGACTAACGGGCAATGATGTTGCTTTTATTTGCGGAAGTGATGAGCACGGTGTGCCGATTACCATCAAAGCGAAAAAAGAAGGAGTCACTCCACAAGATATTGTGGATAAATATCATGCTATTATTAAGCAGTCCTTTTTAGATTTTGGTATATCATTCGATAATTACTCGCGTACTACCGCTCAAATTCATCATGATACGGCTCAAGAGTTTTTTAAAACCCTTTATGACAAAAACGAATTTGTAGAAGAAGTTACAGAACAATTATACGATGCTGAGGCTAATCAGTTTTTAGCAGATCGTTTTGTAACAGGAACGTGTCCTAAATGTGGCAACGAAGAAGCTTATGGAGATCAGTGTGAAAGCTGTGGATCGAGTTTAAATGCTACAGATTTAATAAACCCTAAATCGGCAATAACAGGAAATGTACCTTCTTTAAAAGAAACTAAACATTGGTTTTTACCTTTAAATAAACACGAAGATTTTCTACGCGAGTGGATTTTAAAAGGGCATAAAAAAGACTGGAAACCTAACGTTTACGGTCAGGTAAAATCTTGGATCGATGATGGTTTACGTCCACGTGCCGTAACTAGAGATTTAGATTGGGGAATCCCTGTTCCAGTAGATGGTGGCGAAGGTAAAGTGCTTTACGTTTGGTTCGATGCTCCTATCGGTTACATCTCAGCAACCAAAGAATGGGCAGCTCGAGAAGGTAAAAACTGGGAAGATTATTGGAAAGACGAAGACACTAAATTGGTGCATTTTATAGGAAAAGATAATATTGTATTTCACTGTATCATTTTCCCTTCCATGTTAAAAGCAGAAGGCTCTTACATTTTACCAGAAAACGTTCCTGCTAATGAGTTTTTAAACTTAGAAGGTCAGAAATTATCGACCTCTAAAAACTGGGCGGTTTGGTTACCAGACTACCTAATAGATTTTCCAAACCAGCAAGATGTATTGCGCTATGCTTTAACAGCGAATGCACCAGAGACAAAGGACAACGATTTTACTTGGAAAGATTTTCAAGCTAGAAACAACAATGAGTTGGTGGCTATCTTCGGAAACTTCATTAATCGTGTCGTGGTTTTAACGAATAAATATTACGACGGCATTATTCCGGCACCATCAGACTATTCTACTATTGACGAAGAAACTTTAGCAGCTGTAAAAGCGTATCCTGCTGTGATTTCGAGTTCTATTGAGCGTTACCGTTTTAGAGAAGCGAGTCAGGAATTGATGAACTTAGCACGACTAGGAAATAAGTATTTAGCTGATGAAGAACCTTGGAAAACATTTAAAACAGACGAAGCACGTACCAAAACAGTAATGTTTATTGCCTTACAGATTGCTTCTGCATTAGCTGTTTTATCAGAACCTTTCTTACCATTTACTTCAACTAAATTAAAAGGTATTTTAAATTCGAATGACAACGGATGGGAAGACGTGTCAACTAAAGATATTTTAATTCAGGCAGCACATCAAATAGGAAAAGGAGAATTATTATTCTCTAAAATTGAAGATTCACAAATCGAAGAACAATTACAAAAATTAGAGGCAAGCAAAAAAGCTAATGAAGCTGAAAAGAAGGTAACAGAACCTCAAAAGGATGAAATTACCTTTGATGATTTCACCAAACTAGATTTACGCGTTGGTACAATTTTAGAAGCTGAAAAAATGCCAAAAACAAAAAAGCTTTTAGTCTTAAAAGTAGATACTGGTATTGATACAAGAACTATCGTTTCTGGTATTGCCGAAAGCTTTTCTCCTGAAGATGTTATAGGCAAACGTGTTACGGTTTTAGTAAATTTAGCACCCAGAGCCTTACGAGGAGTTGAGAGTCAGGGCATGATTTTAATGACGGAAGATAAAGATGGTAATTTGGTGTTTGTAAATCCAGATACTTCAACGGCGCTCAATACAGGTACTCATGGCGTAAATAACGGGCTTCAAATAAGCTAATATGACAAAAAGATATATACAAATTCTTGTCTTATTATTGACTTTCAATTTACCGAGCCAAGAACTGGTATTGTCTTTTAAAAACGAAGATTTATCTAGGAGGACTAGTAAAGATTCATACACCTTAACAAACAAAAAAAATAATGACTTAGCGCTTATTATAATGGAGCGCAAAATTATTGCTGCATACCTATTTAATTCTGAATTTAAAGAAGTTCAACAGTTTGAAACTTCAAATATTAAATCTAAATACAACGAAGTTCTTGGCTATAGGGTTGACAGCAATACCTACCACGTTCTTTATACAAATAACAACCATAGCAAATTCGCTATTCTACAATTAGACTTTAATTCTAAAACAAGTTATTCCACCGAAATAGATTTAAATCTTAATAAAGGCGAGGTATTTTTAGATGCTATAAATTACAACAACGAGTTGTATATTTTAAGCGGAGACAATACATCTACATTAACTATAAGACAATTAGACCCAAATGATTCGTTTAACGTTATTAAAACTTTTATTTTGGAAGAAATAATTGAGGACTCCTCACTTATTAGCAGTAAATATGCCATAGGTTCATTTATTTTATCCGGATATGAGTCTCGTAATATTACCAAAATTGACCCTAGAACACCAAGTTCTATAGAACGCGCTTCCAGCACCAACAAATTGTATCAAGATAAAGAAACCCTCTATCTCACTTTTGATACAAATGAAGACGCTACAATTTTTTACACCATAAATTTAGACGAATTAGATTTAAAAGTAAAAACATACCCGTATCCAAAATCAAGAGTTAATGAAAGCTTTAAAAAGTTTAACTCCTATGTTTTTCAAAAAAACATATATCAAATTGCAAGTTCAAAAGACGAAATGGTTTTTGAGATTAAAGATTTTGATGGCAACCTTATCAACGATTATTATGTTAATAGAGACATGACTATCAATTTTAAAAACTCACCAATAATTCAAGAAGGAGCCACCGCAATACCTTTTATAAATACAAGAAAATTTGAACAGACATCTAAATACTTAAGAAAAATATCTGCAGGCAACCTTGGTATTAATGTTCACTTTTTGAATGAATTATACTATATTACTTTAGGAGGCTATCAAGAAATAAATACTAGCGGAATTAGCCCTATAGTAAGCACTCCCGCAATGACTAGCGCTGGCTTTACTTCTTTCAACCCTACATTCCATAATTATAATTTTTATACCGTAACTAAGTCAACGTTTTTCAATACTATCTTAGATCTAAATTTTAAACATGTTAAAGGAGAAATCAAAGAAAATAGTTTTGATAAGATAACTAAACACAAAGAAGACAAGCCATATCTTACGGCAGAAGATATTTTCTACTACAATAACGAACTCTATTTTGGCGCTTTCAATCTCAAAGAGAGTGAATATAATCTTATAAAATTCTAATCGAGATTTTCGATTGCATCAATAATTTTTTCTTTACAAGCAAGCCACTACCTACTCTTTAAGTAATTTTGAATTGAAACATTACAAAAAGACAATGAAAAAAATAGCACTATTATGTTTAACAGTTTGCTTTTTAGCTTGCGGAACTTCAAAAACTGTTCGTCAATCTAAGAAAACGATTAAAGGAGACTGGACATTAAACTCTATAAAATCTTCAGCCATTGGAGATTTAAAAATCACACTTCTTAGTGATGCCGAAAAAACTTGCTTTGAGAACAGCACATGGCAATTTGTACCTAATAACAACACGGGAACCTATACACTTTCAGGGTCTAGCTGCGATACAGAACAACGGTATTTTACGTTTACAATAGACGAAGTTGATGAGAATACAGGTCTTTATGATTTTCTATTAAAACCTACAAACGAAAAAGGTAAATCTGAAACTAATGCAGGGTTTAGACTAGAACTCACATCACTTTCTGAAACTACCATGCAATGGGAACAACTAGTAACTTTAGATGGAAGGCCCATCACCATTACTATGAATTTTACAAAATTTTAAATTATAAAACGAGTATGTTCAAAATGTCATTACTTAAAGGGGATGATTAAAAACGAACAGCATGTGATCATTAAAAAACATTAAATAAAAACATATGAAATTATTAAATTATAAATCGAGTTTAGCCATTACCTTATCATTACTCTTAGTATTAATGACTAGCTGTAAGGCTGTAGACAATGCAAACAATAAACAAAAAGGAGCGGCCATTGGAGCTGCTGGTGGAGCCCTACTTGGTGCCATCATTGGAAACAACGTTGGTAAAGGTGGCAAAGGAGAATTAGGCGCGGTTATCGGAGGAGTTGTTGGCGGTGGTGCTGGTGTACTCATCGGAAACAAAATGGATAAACAAGCTCAAGAAATTGAAAGCGAAATTCCTGGCGCAACTGTGGAGCGCGTTGATGATGGTATAGTACTGACCTTCGACGAGCAAAGTGGTGTTTATTTTGATACAGAAAAATATAACATCAACGCAAAGTCTCAAGAAACCTTAAACAAATTAGCAAGTGTATTTACCGAATACCCAGATACAAATATTCTTGTTGTTGGTCATACAGATAGTTCTGGTAATGATGCTTACAATATGACACTATCTAAAAACAGAGCCGAAGCTGTAACTAATTATTTAACAGGTAAAGGCTTAGGCACCGCACGTTTCACAACCCATTGGTTTGGTGAAGAACAACCAATGTACGATAATACAACAGCAGACGGACGTTCTAAAAACAGACGTGTAAATATTGCGATTGTTCCTAATGAAACGATGGTAAATGATGCAAAAGTAGAAGCTGGCTCTAATTAATAACTTTTGCTAAAACTATTCGGCAATTACATCAGAGTTAAATATATTACAGACCTTATAATTTTAAATTTATAAGGTCTTTTTTATGATGATAAAATATATAGTTCAACACACACAATTAGCAGAAAAAAACATAAAAAGTACGATTCAATTATTAAATGAAGACTGTACTATTCCTTTCATTTCACGATACAGGAAAGAAGCTACAGGAAATTTAGATGAAGTACAAATTGGAGACATTGTTAAATACAAAGAATTATTTGAAGCTTTAGAAAAACGAAAAACAGCCATTATAAAAGCTTTGGAAGAACAAGACGTTTTAACCGAAGACCTAAAACAAAAGATTGAAAACACTGAAGACGTAATAACGCTTGAAGATCTCTATTTACCTTTCAAGAAAAAACGAAAAACAAAAGCCGAAACAGCTCGTAAAAATGGTTTGGAACCTTTGGCTAAAATCATAATGAGCCAAAAGGCAAATGATATCGAAGCTATTGCGTTTAAATATATTAAAGGAGGTGTTACCTCTGTTGAAGATGCTTTAGAAGGAGCCAGACATATCATTGCCGAATGGATTAATGAACGCACTGATATTAGGAATAGTTTACGAAACGAATTAGAACGACATGCTCAAATCATTACCAAAGTAATTAAGTCTAAATCTACAGACGAAAAAGCGCAAAAATTCCGAGACTACTTTGATTGGTCTGAATCCCTATCACGAATTCCTTCACATAGATTATTAGCCATTTTAAGAGCAGAAAGCGAAGGCTTTATCCGTGTAAAAATTGAAGTTGATGCTGTTAGAGTTTTAGAACGCATTGATAATAGAATCATACAAAGCCAAAATGCTTGCGCAGACCAAATAGAGCTAGCGATTTCAGATGCTTATAAACGTCTATTATTTCCGTCGTTAAGCAACGAAGCCCTGAGTAATGCCAAAGAAAAAGCAGACGAATCTGCCATAACTGTCTTTGCCAAAAACTTAAAACAATTGTTATTAGGCTCTCCTATTGGAGAAAAACGAGTTTTAGCGATCGATCCTGGTTTTAGAAGTGGCTGTAAAGTTGTTTGCTTAGATGCACAAGGTGCTTTAAAACACAATGAAAACATCTATCCACATGCCCCAAAAAACGATAGTATCGGTGCCATAAAAAAGATTTCCTCTTTAGTTGAAGCCTATCAAATTGAAGCCATTGCTATAGGTAATGGAACGGCATCACGAGAAACCGAAGCTTTGATTCGAAAAATTCAGTTTAAAAATGATATCCAAGTATTTGTTGTAAGTGAGGCTGGCGCAAGTATTTATTCAGCTTCACCGATTGCACGTGAAGAATTCCCAAATTATGATGTTACCGTTCGTGGTTCGGTTTCTATTGGACGACGTTTACAAGACCCGTTAGCAGAATTGGTGAAAATTGACGCTAAATCTATTGGAGTTGGGCAATACCAGCACGATGTAGATCAGGCAAAGCTTCAAAAACAACTCGATGTTGTGGTTGAAAATTGTGTAAATGCCGTTGGAGTTAATATTAACACCGCGAGTACACCACTACTCAGTTCGGTTTCAGGAATTGGACCAAAATTAGCAGAAAACATCTTTAATTACAGAAATGAAAACGGAGCATTTAAGTCGAGAAACGATATTAAAAAAGTACCCCGATTAGGTGGAAAAGCTTACGAACAAGCGGCTGGTTTCTTAAGGATTCGTGATGCAAAAAATCCATTAGACAACTCTTCCGTACATCCTGAAACTTATAAGATAGTTGAAAAAATGGCTAAAGATGAAGGAGTTTCACTTCAAGATTTAATTGGAAATAAAACTATTCTTCAAAATATAGATTTAAAAAAATATTACACAGAAACAGTGGGTTTGCCCACGCTTCAAGATATGATTAAAGAGCTTGAAAAACCAGGTCTAGATATTCGAGAAACAGCCAAAGTATTTACATTCAATCAAAACATAAAAACCATAACTGATTTACACGAAGGACAATTACTACCTGGTATCGTTAACAATATCACCAATTTTGGGTGTTTTGTAGATGTTGGGATTAAAGAAAGTGGCCTTATTCATGTGTCCAATTTATCGGATAGCTTTGTAAAAGATGTTAATGAACATGTGTATTTGCATCAGCAAATAATCGTGAAGGTTTTAGAGGTAGATGTAGCAAGAAAACGGATTCAATTAAAGCTTCATAAATAAATGCTCAAAATAGCTTTTCATCCCATATATAAACATCCACTTCCATTAGGGCATCGGTTTCCTATGGAAAAATATGAATTATTACCTCAACAACTTTTGCACGAAGGCACCTGTACACAAGCTAATTTCTTTCAACCAGAAAAACCTAATGACAAGTATATTGTTGCCGTTCATGACCCTGAATATTATTATGATTTAATTAATATCACTCTAAATCAGCGCGCCGCCCGAAAAATAGGGTTTCCGTTAAGTAGGGCCTTAGTGCACCGAGAAATATTAATTGCAGATGGCACAATTAAAGCAAGTGAATTTGCTTTACAACACGGCATTGCCATGAATATTGCAGGTGGCACACATCATGCATTTACCAATCGTGGCGAAGCATTTTGTTTACTAAATGACCAAGCCATTGCTGCGCGATATCTTCAAAGTAAAGGGTTCGCTAAAAAGATTTTAATTGTAGATTTAGATGTACATCAAGGCAATGGAACGGCAGAAATTTTTCAGAATGATGATTCCGTTTTCACTTTTTCAATGCATGGTAAAAGCAATTATCCTTTTAAAAAGGAAACTAGTGATTTAGACATCGCTTTAGAAAATGATACTGACGATTCTAACTATTTAAACCTTTTAAAAAACACATTACCAAAACTCATCACACAACAGCAGCCCGATTTTATCTATTATTTATCTGGAGTTGATGTTATTGAAACCGATAAATTAGGAAAATTAAGTTTAACCGTTGAAGGCTGTAAAGCTAGAGACCGTTTTGTTTTAGAACAATGTAAATTAAATGAAATTCCTGTAATGTGCAGTATGGGAGGTGGTTATTCTCCCGACATCAAAACAATAGTAAATGCACACGCTAACACGTTTAGACTAGCGCAAGAGGTTTACTTTTAGTTCAAAAGCGATTTCTCATAATTATTTTACCATCGGATTAACTATTCTTATATTTGTTTAAAACACCACAACTATGTTATCAAAAACTATTGAAGCCGCATTAAATAAGCAAATAAGAATCGAAGCAGAGTCATCTCAGGCCTATTTAGCCATGGCAATTTGGGCTGAAGTAAAAGGATTAGAAGGTATTTCTAATTTTATGTACGATCAGTCGGATGAAGAGCGCACACACATGCTAAAACTTGTGAAATTTGTAAACGAGCGCGGTGGACATGCACATATATCTGAACTAAACGCACCAAGTGTAACGTTTTCATCTTATAAAGAAATGTTTGAAAAACTTTTAGAACATGAAATCTTTGTATCCGAGAGCATAAACGATTTGGTTCACATCTCGCTCCAAGAAAAAGATTATGCTACACACAATTTCTTGCAATGGTATGTTTCAGAACAAATAGAAGAAGAAGCTACTGCCAGAACCATCCTTGATAAAGTAAAAATGATTGGAGATGACAAAGGTGGTTTATATTTATTTGATAGAGATATCCAACAACTCACAGTAAACTCAGCAGCTCAAGGTCCTGCTATCTAAATTTTAAAAAGGTGTTTTTGCAAATTAAAACGGTACCGATGCATTATCAAAAACACTTTTTTTTACTTAATATTTTCATAGATTAAAAATATAGCCGAACAAATAATGTCGATTCTCAAAATCGGATTATAAATTAAAACAACTGCTATAAAGACCTATTTACTTATACTATATTTAATACTACGGTATCATACTTTAAATATAAAATAGTGTTTTATGAAAAAATTATTTCTCTTAAATATCTTAATTATTGTTGTGCTTTGCAATAGCTGTGCTAATAATAATAACACCGAAAAAAACAAAATCACAAATCCCACAACAGAAGTTAAAAAAGATCTTAAAAAGGGAATAAAATTTACTAACGAGCAATTTTATGATGCTGAAGGCCAATTTTTAGAGGAAAAGGCAAAAGACGCTTTAATGGAAATGCTTGCATATCATAATTATCCCATTTTTGATGGTTTACGTGAAAAAATTTGGCTCACCGATTATAATCAAGGTAACTATGCCGAATTAGGATTAGCATCTATAATGTTCGTAAATAACGAAGAAGACAAATACATGTTAATGGACATCTTTCTTCTACCAGGCCAAATGTTAGGTGAGCATATGCACTTTGCCGCAGAGGGCAACCCTGTAAAAATGGAAGGTTGGCTAGTAAGACATGGAAAAAGCTACATCGTGGGTGTCGGAGAAAATAATCGTGATCAATTTCCACAAGTGGTAGTTCCGCAAAACCACTGGGAAGGCAAAGTAACGACCAATCATATTATTGAAGCTAACGAAGGAGATTTTGCTTCACTAGTTAAGGCTGAATCACCTCATTGGCAAATGGCAGGACCAGAAGGAGTTGTTATTACTGAGGTTGGAAATGTACATACAAATTCTGGCGTTTTGAGATCTGATCCTAAAATGAATTAAACAATAATGATGAGCTATCTAGCAGTCAATGTTGCATCTAATTGTTCAAGGCACAACACCTAAATGTTAAATTTTATTTAGATTAAATATAAATAGTTATTTTTGTACTATTGATTTTTTATGCAATGGGCAAAAAGAAGAAAAATAAAAAGCTAAAAAAGGAACGTATTAAAGTTCTTGAGACCTCTGGCTTCGAGACACTTGGAAAAGTAAAAACCAAGTGCTGCAAAAAATATAAAAAAGCCGAAAACAAACGTTGTAAAAAATGTCCTTGTTTTGATTTACTAAAGAAGGTGGCTTAACCTCTATTCATCTTAATTTTTATTTAGAGTTTTATAAATTATAATTTAATTATAAAATAAACAGGTTTGTATTTAAGGAATTATAAAATTTGTAGACTAAGTAAATTATATTTACAAATTCTAACATAATTCTTATCCGATGAGATCACTCTATTTTCGTAAATTCATCCTTATTTATCTTAGTATCTCATTGGTTTCTTCCTTATCCATTTACGGACAGAACCAAGAAACAGACAGGACCATTATTCCTGTAGACTGGGATGTTTGTAAATACTATCCAGTTATAAATGCTAAGACATCATCAATAAAGCCACCGACTAACATACTTCAAAAAATGGCTAGGGGTAGTGAAAACTGCGCAACGTTTATAGTTGATTATAATGGTTTTACTCCTGAAGCTCAAGCTGCATTTCAGTTTGCAGTAGATATTTGGTCAAATTCTATTGAATCGTCTGTACCCATTAGAGTTTCTGCAAATTTCGGAGAATTAGACGAAGGAGTTTTAGGAGGTGCTGGCCCAACAAGCTTTAGTACTATTTCGGTAGACGGCCTTCCTTCTAATATTGCTTTTCCTATTGCTTTAGCAGAAAAATTAGCTGGAGAAGAATTAACTAATTTTGGAGAAGAAACCTCAACAGACATCCAAGCAACCTTTAGTAGCACAGCAAATTTTTATTTTGGTTTAGATGGTAACACCCCCATCAACCACGTGGATTTTGTTTCTGTAGTTTTGCATGAGCTTGGCCATGGATTAGGAATATTAGGGTTTGGCAATGTAGATGATCCAGACGATCCAACACAAGGCTTGCTAAGAGTACAAGGATTTATTGGTATATGGGATAATTTTATTGAGAACGGTACTCCTACAGCTCTGACCACTTTTGAGGATCCGTCAGCCGAGTTGCTATCAGAGATTACAGGTAATAATCTTTTTAGCAATGGCCCCATAACTACAGCACAAAATGGAGGTGTTAAGCCATCAACATATGCTCCTACGGTTTACAGGCGCGGTTCAAGTTATAGTCATTGGGACGAAGGCACATATCCACCTGGACACCCTAATTCATTAATGACTCCTTCTATTGGTCTTGGAGAAGCTATTCATAATCCTGGATTGGTAACACTTGGGTTTATGGAAGATATGGGCTGGGGTATTTGCGGAGGAACACTTTCTGTTGATAATTTCAATTTAAGCACAATAAAAGTAAGCCCAAATCCTTTTAATTCATCTATAGATATTCTATTAGACGCACACAGCTCCGATACATTTAGTATAGATATTACAGATTTAAACGGTAGACAAATACTAAAAATAACTCAAAAAATCAGTAACGGTAAACTTACAATTTCTAATTTAGAGCAACTTGAGGACGCACTTTATTTCATTAAAATTAGCAATGAAAACACTGGTTCTAGCATTATTAAAAAAGTTATAAAATATTAACTGTATATGTAATCTAAAACAACGACTATTGCGTTGTTCTTTATTTGCTTTTTTTATATTTTATTTAGAACGCTTCATAAATAATTTTTGTCATTTGTAATTTTTTAGCTACTTATTAGACTTATTAGTATGACTCACACTTTTAAAGAATTTTCTACAAACGCCATTTTCAATATTGGAAATGAAACTGATTTACGTTCCTTTGAAACAGCTAAACAATGTGAGTTATACACGTTTATTTGGGCAAAATCTGAAGCTATCGATTTAACTATTGACAGCGTACCTTTTACGGTTCCTTCGTATAGTATATTAGCATTAACACCTATTCAGTACCTGCAATACAATGGAGGTAATGACATAATAATGTATCAATTTAATAGTGAGTTTTACTGCATTAAAGATCACGATCAAGAAGTGAGTTGTGTTGGTATTCTCTTTTTTGGAAATACTAATATTCCAATTATTCATTTAGATAAAGCTGAACAACAAAAATATGATACGCTTCACGAGGTTTTTATAGATGAATTAGAAACTGAAGACAACATACAAGCGGAAATGCTTAGAATGCTAATGTCAAGATTTATCATAAAGAGTACACGTTTATTAAAAGCTAAAGAAGGCATTACAGAATCTCCTAAAAGTTCTAAAGTAGATTTATTACGCGAATTTAATTTTTTAGTGGAACAACATTTTAAAACAGAACACGGTGTGGCGTTCTACGCAGAAAAACTATTTAAATCACCAAAAACCTTATCTAATAATTTCGCGAAACTAAACAGAAGTCCATTACAAATTATACACAACCGTATTGTATTAGAAACACAACGTCAATTAGTCTACACCGATAAAACAGCAAAAGAAATTGCTTACGATATCGGCTTTGAAGACGCTTCACATTTAAGTCGTTTGTTTAAAAAGAGCACCTCGATGTCGCCTTCAGATTACAAAAAACGCCTAAAAACTACTAGTTAGGAAAAATTGACATGCCGTAGGGCAAATTCTTCATTTTAAAGTACCCACTTCTCTCGCATCTTTGCATTGTAATATTAAAACAATAACAAGATGACACTAAAAATCAAATCCATATTTAATCTCATAGAGATATTTACAAACAGTCCAAAAAAAATAGTAAACAACATTAACACAGAATCGTATTGTGAGGAAAAACATATTCATGATTATTACTGTGATGCCGAAAAGCCATTTATAAGCTAAATTAACAACAAGGGAAAAAATGACATGCCAAAAGAAATAACAAGCATTCTTTAGCGCTGTGATATAACGCAACTTTGTACCAACAAAAAATTCAAAATAATTACTAATAATAATTCTGTATCAAATCAGAATAAAAAAATTAAAAACATGAGCACATTTAATATTTTAAAAAGAGAAGACGTTAGCGCTAATAATCAAGCGATATTCGATAACCTAAATAAGGCCCTAGGTTTTGTACCTAACTTATATGCAACCTACGCAAACAGTGACACTGCTTTAGAAAATTACTTAACATTTGCCAATGCTAAAACCTCCTTATCTGCTAAAGAAAAAGAAGTTGTAAATCTGGCTGTTAGTCAGGTAAACGACTGTATATATTGTCTTTCTGCACATACTGCTATTGGAAAAATGAACGGCTTTACAGATGCACAAATCTTAGAATTAAGAGCTGGTTTTTCTACTGTAAACGAAAAATTTGACGCTTTAGCAAAATTAGCTAAAAACATTACCGAAAATAGAGGTAAAACAGACCAAGATGTATTAGAAAACTACTTTAATGCAGGTTATACGAAAGGAAATTTAATAGACACCATTTCTTTAGTTGGTGATAAAACCATCTCTAACTACATACACAGCACAACGCAAGTACCAGTAGATTTCCCTGTAGCACCACCTTTAGAATTAGAAACTATTTAATTAATAATCATATCCCATAAAATTTAAAAAAGATGAAAAAAATTGTAGCAATTATCGCGATCGCATTAACCTTTACATTAACAGGAAATGCACAAGACAGCATGACAACTAAAGCGACAACAGTGACTTTAGAACAAACTAAAGGAGTATTTACTCAAAAAGCATTAACCTTAACAGAAGGTGATTATATTTTTGAAATTGCCAATAACAATGTTGGTAAACAAGTTGGTTTTGTATTGGTACCTAAAGGAAAAGACGCTTCTAAACCAGAAAATCATATTAAAACGGCTTATGTCACCAAGGCTGTTGAAAATAACACTAAGGAATTTAGTAATGTAACGACCTTGGCTAAGGGAGAGTATGTGTATTTCTGTCCTTTAAATCACACACCTCAATATACACTGACCGTTGAATAGATTTCATTAAAGTAATCTGTATTTTAACTTAAAAAGAGCAACCCGTTAGGTTGCTCTTTTTTCTTTTATCTAATAAGCACATCACATTATTTACCTAGCATTAAGAGTTCACTACAAACGACTTCTGTAATATAACGTTTCATACCATCTTTATCTTCCCAAGATCGAGAGGTTAGCTTCCCTTCTATAGCCACTTCTTTACCTTTTGTAATAAATTTTTCTACAATCTGAGCTGTTTTTCCCCAAGCTACAACATTATGCCATTGTGTATCCGTAACCTTTTCACCTTGCGCATTTTTATAACTTTCATTCGTTGCGATAGAGAATTTTGCTAAGATTTTTCCGGATTCAAAATTGGTGATTTCTGGGTCTTGTCCTAAGTTACCAATCAACTGTACTTTGTTTTTAAGTGTGTTCATAATTTCTAATTTTAATGGTTAAACAGTTAATACTATCGAGTTCTAATGTTTCGACACTGCAAAGATGTGGCAGCCTCCAAATACTATTCGGTAGTTACCCACTTACATACGTTTGTAATTAATTGTTTTCGTTTGTAAATGGTTAATTGTAGATGATACAGGGTTTTATTGTATTTTTATGTAAAACTAATTAGTGTACGCATATACGTGAGTTGTCAACAAGTTAAAAAAACGAACTAAATGAGAAATATTCTAACTTTGACAATGATTTTAACTATGTGTTTCACACAAATATCTTTAGGACAAGATGAGTTAAAAATAGAAAAATCTGACAACTCTCAGCTCATTAAAATCCTGAATAATTCTGAATTAATTGAAGCGAGTAAAGACAACTTTTTATTTGTAAAAATATTTATAAGTGACAACGGAACTGGAAGCGCAGCATTCCCGAATTCGGAAGTTTCATATAATTTGCTAATTGCTGTTTCTGAAATTGACGAAAAGCCGGTTCAAAATCTTTTCGAAATCGGACCTATGTATAATCCAAAGATTGTAGAATGGACTGTCGAAGATGAATATGAAAAAGAAATAAAAATAGAATACGGGATTTACAAAAATCGACAGACTGTAAAACTTAAAATAAATATTAACGAATTGGAAATAATAAAATAAAAGCCAGTTGCCAACACCGCAACAAACCATATAAAAACACGTTGGTAGCTATTCTGAAATTAATTCTATGAAAAAATATTTTTTACATTTCGTCCTACTAATAATGATATTGACAATTACGCTAAATTGTGTATCAACTTCGAAACTTTACCGTTTTGAAAATGAAGAAAGAAATTATGCAGGGCAGTTGAATGATTCTGACTTTTTTCAACTGAAACAGTTTTTAACAAATTCTATAGCCTCTAAATTGAAAGATACAATAATCATTAAATATGACTATAATAACGAAACTTGTTGGAATTTATTGGATAATAAAAATAAAGACTACATAATGGATTTTGTGAAAAATTACAATGAAAGAGTTCAAAATGAATTATTTACTAGACCGAATATTTCTATTTATAACTTCAGAGAACCAGGGAATAATTTCAACAAAATTAAAAAGTGGAACAATAATATATATATTGATAGTACAAAACAACTATTCAATTTATTATTTAAAGAACGTTGTGTTTGTGGAAGTTCAATTGCTATTATGCCTGATAAAAAATTTGTGTTTATACGCTCTGATTCACACTCTGAAATTTTAGATTTAACTCAAGAACAAATAAAAAAAATAATGAATAGAAAATAAAAAGTAGCTACCAACAACATATATAATTAATTGCTACCTGCCTTTTTAGAAAGTTTAAGCATAATTTTTGATTTCTAAACAAAATGTAGACACCAAAAATCGTAAATTAACGAAACAATATTAAAATAAGACATTTAGGAATGTGGGAAATAGACGCGCTTTTAAAAAGTAGCATTGCATTTATTAAAGATTCAAAACTTGATGTTGAAAGCAAAAAACAGATGATATGGAATTTTGAGAATATTCCAGAATTGTATGAATTTGATGCTGGAAATTTTGAAAAGAGCGAAGTCGATAGCAATATTGATTATAAAGAAATAAATCCTTATGAATTAGGACGTTTAATTATAGACGAGGCAAAAAGCAAAAATAGAATCGACCTAATTTATGAGTGGTCGGCATTTTTATTAAATTTCTGGAGTGAGTATTTTTCAAATATTGACACATTAGAAAATCTGAAGCTGAATTATTTGAAGCCTATAAAAGTCATCTTTACAGAATGTGACTTTGTTGATTATAAACCAATTCATGCCACGCTAAC
Source organism: Winogradskyella costae (assembly GCF_013403865.1). Classification (GTDB taxonomy): domain Bacteria; phylum Bacteroidota; class Bacteroidia; order Flavobacteriales; family Flavobacteriaceae; genus Winogradskyella; species Winogradskyella costae. The sequence goes on along the minus strand of NZ_JABFDK010000001.1, from coordinate 1,385,643 downwards.
AATTTATAAAAATGGCAACAAATGGTTTAGCGAAGAGCAAAATAATTTGATTAAATGGTACTGCAATTAATTCCTAAATGAGACACCAAAACCATACAACTAACTGATAAACAATCGTATCTTAGAACATTTGACCAAAATAACATAAATGGAAGATATAATCATACGCTTAAGCAAAACAAAATTAGTAGTAATGCTAATTTTCAGTTTAGCTTTTATTGTTGGTGGCATTTATATGATAATCGATTCTAATAAATCTATTAATAATCAACATTCAGGGGAATTTCTTACTATTATTGGAGTATTAAGTGTTTTATTTTTTGGGCTAGGGTCATTTTTTATTGCTGAAAGATTATTTACCAAAAAAGCAGGTTTGAAAATAAATGATAAGGGAATTTTTGATTACTCAAACGCAACAAGTATCGGATTAATAGATTGGGATGATATTACGGGTATTGAAACTATTCAGGTCAAAATTCCTGTTTATGAATACTTTTTCACTGTTTCATCACCTAAAATGTTAATTATAAACACAAGCAATCCTGAAAAATATATTGAACGTTCAACAAATATAATTTCAAAAGAAGCTATGAAAACAAATAACAGAATGTATGGAACACCTTTAACAATAACATCACATACTCTGAAAATAAAATCATCTGAATTAGAAACAATTATTTCGGAAAAATTGAAAAAAAGGAAAAATAAAAACGTTGTCGACAATTTGACATCAAATGAACTTATTGATTAAAAGTACACAGTTTGGAATTCTAATTTTGGTTTTTTTCTTGTCAAAATGCAAATAGAAAAAAAACAACTCATAGCTTTTAAATTTAGTAATTATTATTAAATTAGTCACTTAACTGTGCAACTAAACACGTCAGCATTAATTAAATAAACTACATATGACTAAAGAGGTAAATAAAGTAAAATCACAAAAAAATGCAGCCATATTATTAATTATAGTTCCTTTAATTCTATTAATTTCTTATTTAGGAAAAACTGACTTTGATGCCTACGGTCTAAACAATTATATAATCAGTGGTGCATTAATAGTTTTGATTATTATTGGTTCCATAGGCCTAAAGAATAGCTTACGTAAACAAAAAAAGCAGAAAATTTAAGCCTGATTTCAATGCGCCTTCAGATTTAAACCTAACAAAAGTGAATTTGCGATTATTATGAAACATATACTTTACACACTAATAATCGTATTACTATTTGCTTGTAAAACAAAAAAGATAAGCACTGATAATTCCACAAGTCTTATAGCATATATTGAAAATTTATCTACACAAGGATTAGTCAATAAAGATCCTTTGATAATATTAGATGGCGAGCCTTTAAACACAGTTTCTAATTTAGATTTATCTTTGCCCGTATATCAAAAAATCAACTCCAATTCAATTAGTTACGCAGAAAAAGAATCTGAAAGTTTTAGTAAGTTATTCGGGGAAGTCGCATATAATGGAATTATAATAATAAGAAAATTCACTTATTTACATGCAGGCGACAATTCGCAAGCTATATATATAATTGATGACAAAATAGTTACAGAAGAAGACTTTAGAAAAATAGATCCTGAAAATATTCTCTCGTATCAACTCCTGAAGGAAATTAATTTAAATGAAAATATTTTTGACATTTATAAATTAAAAACCGTAAAAACATAAAAGAGTACTATTCAGAACTTGCTCAGTATATAACACTGTAAAATTATATCTAAGCTTAAACGAAATTTGCAGCAAAGGATTCTGATTTCAACGTTGAATGTACTAAAAACACGTGTATCTTAGTATGTGATTTTTTATTCAATTTTTATTTGCTAAATTTAAGGTGTAACTGCTACCCCACTTAACACGTAGCTAAGAGACTCTTAAAAAGGCTAGACAGAATGCTCTTAACACGTCATAAAATTTAGAATCATGAAAAACATAATAGTATTACTCATTTGCACATTAATCTCTTTTGGAGTTGAAGCTCAAAGTATCATTGGCGCTTGGGAAAACTTCGCAACTGCAGAAAATGGAGACCAGTTAAAAACCGTGGTTATTTTTACTGAGGGCTATCAAGTACTAACCACGTATAATGCGACCACCGGAACGTTTATTGGTAGCAACGGTGGATCGTGGATTCTAAAAGGAGATATGTTAGCAAAAACAACAGAATTCGACACCGATAACTCTGAAGTCGTTGGCACTGAAGTAAGCTTTAAAATTAGTATTACAGATAATACATTAGAAATCCCTGATAGTAAGTTAAAATTTAATCGAATAGACAATGGTGCTCCGGGAAAATTACAAGGATCGTGGTTAATGTCTGGCAGAGTAAGAGATGGAAAAACAGAAACACGCGATACCAATAGACCAAGAAAAACAATGAAAATATTGTCTGGCACACGTTTTCAATGGATTGCTTATAACACCGAAACAAAACAATTTATGGGCACAGGAGGCGGAACCTACACTACCATAAATGGAGTGTATACAGAAAACATTGAGTTCTTCTCAAAAGATGATTCTAGAGTCGGCATGTCTTTAGAGTTTAACTTTAAGCTATTAGATGGGGAATGGATTCATACTGGATTTTCAAGCAAAGGAGATCCTATACACGAAATTTGGAGCTTACGGGTGTAATTAAACAAAGCAGATAGTTGTTCTATTCCCTTCTCTTCCTTATGAATTGGCAGAACTAGTATTTATTCTTTAATTTCGTAAACCTTAAATAAATTTTACATTCCTAAAATAGCCCTCATGAAAAATAATTTAACAAACATAAAAGCAGAAATAGAAAACTACGCTAGTGCATCTAATTTAACGGAGCTGCAAGTTGTTGAAAAACTTAAAGACTATTACTTTAATAAAAAAGTAAATGACAATTTAAAACTCTATAAAAAAGGAAAGAAAAAGGTAAGTGAAGTTACTAAAGATTTAAAAATATCTCCACGAAAATTTTATGCCATCCTAGAAAAGAAAAAGATTAACTACACCAAATACAACAAAAATAAAGAAGAGCAGCAGCCTAACATATCAAAATAAGCCTACCTTTAGTAACTATGAAGCAACTGCTCAGTTACATTTACCCTGTTACAAAAACCATTGATTCTAAATACAGCGGAACGCTAGAAATTACGTGGTACAACGGCAAAAAACATCTCAATTCAGAAAATGCTAATTACAGTTACGGCTCATTACAACGTATTTTAAAATATGGATTAGAAAGAACAGAACTTGCTAATGTGAATTCCATATTAGTTTTAGGTATGGGAGGCGGAAGTGTCATAAAGACACTTAGAAAAGATTTTAATTATAGTAACACTATTGAAGCTGTTGAATTAGACCCTGTTATTATAGATATCGCCAAGTCAGAATTTGGAATCATTGAAAACCAACATCTCAAAATTCACTGCGCAGATGCTTTCCAATTTGTTAAAGCAAACACTACACCATTTGATCTCATTATCGTAGATCTTTACATCGATCTTTCCGTACCAGACAAATTTCTAAGTACCGAATTCTGGGATTTTGTACTCCGTTCAAAATCATTAAAAGGATCATTACTTTTCAATGCTTCAGTAAAAGAATCTGACATGGTTAAAGTTGAAAACTTAGTAGACTACCTTAAAACAAAAGTTTATAAAGTAGACATTTACAAAAAAGTAAACGATACTAATACCATTATCATTACCAGTTCTTTATAACGTTATAATTTAGTATATTGTAGGTACTTAATATGAAGTTATGCGAAAAAAATGTCCAGAATGTGGTGACGTCATCGTTGGCAGAATAGATAAAAAATACTGTAGTGATGGCTGTAGGAATACGCAAAACAACAGGTTAAACAAAGATTCTAAAAACCTCATTAGAAACACCAATAACCGATTACGAAAAAATTACAGAATTTTAGAAGCGCTCAACCCTAATAAGAAAATGAAATGCTCTCGAGCAAAATTAGTAGAGAAAGGCTTCGATTTTAATTATTTTACGAGCACATACACCACCAAAGCAGGCACGGTTTATTACTTTATATATGACCAAGGCTACTTACCTCTCGAAGGAGAATATTATGCTTTGGTAAAGCGCGACGACTAATTACATCAACCCTTAAGACCCTCTCTTAGTTGTACTATTCCAATTCTCGCCTTTCAACTCTAAAGCTGCAATTAAAATATCCTTCTGACTGATCTGTCCAACTAATTTTCCGTTTTCAACAATAGGAAAACGACGTCTTTTGGATTGCAAAAACTTGTTAGCTGCATCAAACACATCCATATTACCATCAATAGTTTCAACATCTCTTGCCATACGTAACTCTACATTATCGTGCGCTAAAGGCATATTATAATACCGACTCTCACTCAGTTGCTTTAAACAATCTCCCTCAGAAATAATACCAATCAATTCCTGTTTATCATTAACCACAGGACCACCAGAAATCTTATTTCTAATTAATGCCTCTACAACCTCTTGTACGGTTTGTTCTGGTTTAAACGTTATGAGTTTTGTACTCATATAATCCCTCACTTTTAATTGTGTAGGCTCATTAGCATTTTGCTGCTTACGAGCTCCTTGAAAACTTTTTATAGCCATAACGTTTTGATTTTTTAAGATTAGAGTTAATCTTAAAAATACTGAAAATTAACCATTTAAAAAAATCGAAATATTAAAGACTATATATTCCGTACTTTTAACCTCTATAATTTTTTATCTTGAAAACACAAATAAGCATCATAGGTTGTGGCTGGCTAGGGCTGTCTTTAGCTAAAGAATTAGTTAAAGATAACTATACCGTTAATGGCACTACAACTACTAAAGAAAAATTAGACGTATTAGAAAATCATCAAATTCATCCGTTTTTAATAATTTTGAATGAAACGGCAATTTCAGGGTCTTACTCTAAATTTTTAACAGGAAGCGATACCATAATTATTAATATCCCACCTGGATTAAGAAAAAACCCCAATAAAAATCATGTGGCAGAGCTTCGGCTTTTAATACAGCAAATTGAAGCACATGCTATAAAAAATGTATTATATATAAGTTCTACTTCGGTATTTGAGAATGAAGATAATTTTCCAATTATCACAGCAGCAACGACGCCAAACGCTACCTCTGATAGTAGCAAACAGCTGATTGAAATTGAACATATGCTACAAGCCAATTCAAATTTCAATACTACAATTTTACGGTTTGGTGGTTTAATAGGAGAGACACGTCATCCTGCTAAATTTTTATCTGGAAAGGCCGATGTTTCAGATCCTGAGGCTCCTATTAATTTAATTCATAAAACAGATGCTATTGGTATTATAAAAACTATTCTAAAAAATGATCTTTGGAATGTGGTATTAAACGCAGCCTATCCCCTACATCCTAGCAAAAAAGACTATTATATAAACCAATGTCAACTTAAGAATTTAGCACTACCAAGTTTTAATACTGAAGATAAAAGCAAAGGAAAAATTATAGAATCTAAATTAACGATGCAGCTATTGAATTACACCTTTAAAATAGCTCCATAGAAATTAATAGATTTTTAAGACCATTTCTGTTTAATTTTTATAGATTTATCACTTTAAAGTTAAAATTTTTCAAGAACAATAAACTAAAGAACAAATGAAGACGATTACAATTGCAATTCTTATGTTATTCTCAGTAAGCATGTTTGCACAAACCAATGCAGAGTTAAAAGAACATTTTGAAGCGTATTATGTCCAAATGAAAAAACAAGGCGATAAGCAAGGTGTGATTAATGCTATGACGCATCTCGATATTTTAGAGCCTTCTGTTGCGCGCAAAGACACTTTAGCATACATCTATTTATCTGAAGGGCAATATATGCAAGCTTTAAATACTATTGGTGTAGAAAAAAACGCAACTGATTCTGATATGAATGTTGAAGTAAAGGCTTTAGCATTAAAAAATATTAATCAAGTCGCAATGTCATTAGAGCATTTTGAAGTGCTTTATGAACGCGATCCAAATGTGTATTTAGCTTATGAAATGGCTGACATGAAAATTCAGACGAATGATTTGGCTGGAGCAAGATTAAAAATAGATTACGCCTTGGCTAATGTAACGGACGATATGAAACGTGCTTTTTATGAAAAGCAACAACCTTATGAAACATCTATGAAAGCTGCTTTATTGTATTTAAAAGGCCTTCTAAGATTTACAGAAAATAAAACGGCTAATATGGATGAAGCCTTAAAGTTAATGAACGATGCATTGTCTATTGATCCTAATTTCAATTTAGCAAAGATTAGCAGAGAAGCTCTAGAGGCTCAAAAAGCGCAACGTGCACAACAAGCTGCAGCTGAGAAAAAAGGCTAAGGAGCCACAACATTAAATAAGAAAAAAAATGCAGCTCAATGAGCTGCATTTTTTGTGATTCTATATTTTATTCTGGTTGAATTTTATCGTAAAATTCGCTTTCAAATTTTTCATTAATCTGATAATTAAGATTAGAAAAAGATACAAACAGCGCCTTAATACTTAATAATTTTTCGTTTCGTTTAATATTATCTAACGTTAAGTTTTCATTCAGCTTTAAAAGCTCAGTTTCTACAATAGCCATTCGAGATAAGATAGGATTAACTCTCAATTGATCTGGCATTTGTACTTTAAACTCACTAATAAAAGTTTTTAAGAGTTCTATATCACCGTTAAAAAAAGAAAAATCAGCCTTTTTTAAATAACTAATTTGTGTGGCTAATTCATGATAGCGCTCCCAGGTTACAACCTCACTTTCACTCTCGCTACTAAGCGCATAATCCTCATATCCGATGTTTTCAATAGTTTTAGCTGTAATCTTTGTACTCTGTTCTGTGTTCTCAGTTGTGTCCACAACTTGGTTGGTATTGGTATCTTCACCACAATTGATAACCATAACACCACATAAGCATAAAAGGACAAATTTGGTTTTCATACGTATTTTCTAATTTGAATGTAAATATACTAAACTATCCTTTTTTAGGCTTTAGTATGTGCATTTGAAACAAAGTTGAGTAATTCATAATTAAAACCCTCTTTTTCTGAAAGTTTTAATATTACAGCGCCTTAATTCTTATTACTTTTGGCGATAATTTAAAAAGAGTACATGTCTTCAAAAATATTAATTATAGGTGCCTGTGGGCAAATAGGAACAGAATTAACCACTAAGTTAAGAGAAATCCATGGTGTAGATAACGTTATTGCTAGCGATATTAACACCCGTAAACTAGAATTGGTAAACGCCGGACCTTTTGTAATTTTAGATGCTAAAAACTTTAACGCCATTAAAGATTGTTGTATTAATCATAATGTAGATACCATTTACCTTATGGCTGCTCTACTTAGTGCTACTGGCGAAAAATACCCAATGGAAGCCTGGGATTTAAACATGAATTCATTGTTTCATGTACTTAATTTAGCCAAATCCGGACAAATTAAAAAAGTATTCTGGCCGAGTAGTATTGCTGTTTTTGGACCAACGACTCCTAGAGAAAACACACCTCAACATACCATTTGCGAACCAACAACTGTTTACGGTATTACCAAACAAGTTGGCGAACGTTGGTGCGAATATTACCATGATAAATATGGAGTAGATGTAAGAAGCATACGTTATCCTGGTATTATCAGTCATAAAGCGATGCCAGGTGGTGGTACTACAGATTATGCTGTAGAAATTTACCACGAAGCCATAAAAGAAGGCAAATACGAGAGTTTTTTATCTGAAGACACCAATTTACCTATGATGTTTATGGATGATGCAATTAAAGCAACCACTCAAATTATGGCAGCACCGCCTGAAGATGTCACTATAAGATCCTCGTACAACTTATCGGCTATTAGTTTTACACCAAAAGAGATTGCTGAAAGTATTAAAGCCGAAATGCCAGATTTCAAAATTTCTTATAATCCAGACTTTAGGCAAGCCATCGCAGATAGTTGGCCATCGTCTATAGACGATAATATCGCAAGAAAGGACTGGAACTGGTCGCACGATTTTGATCTTAAAAAAATGACTTCAGAAATGCTAACGCAGTTGAAGAAAAAGTATCAGTCATAACATTAAAATAAAATATAACCGCATAAAAAAAGCAAGAGAAACCGAACTCTTGCTTTTTTTAGTATAAAAGATTTAATAATTGGTATTATTAATCAGTACTATCACTATTTAGCATACTCTTATAGACAATTCCTTTAGATGATTCTAACTCAGCTCCAAGTAAATACGTTGATAATGTTGGAATATCTTCCATTTGGATTTCAGGAAAAAGGATACCTTTTTTAAAATCAGGTCCAAAAGCTACAAAACCCGTTTGGATATTCTTAGTGTCAGGAAATTGACCATGCTTACCACCATGCGCACTTTTAATTAAATCCCCTTCTCTATCATTATTAAAACTAAAACCATCGTTTGCAGATAAAGCCAAAACAGCATCTGGATTAGCTCCTCTAGAAGTCATCTCATCTCTTGAGATAATTCTGAACGCTTTTTTGACACTAAAAGGTAAATTTTCTAATTTATTTACAATTTTTTCTAATGTTTTTTTATCGTTTTTATCCTTCAAATGTAAGAATGCCGAACCACCTGTACTTATAAAGAAGGTGTCTTTATCTAACACCCCTAATTCCTTTAACCATAGGTTAGGAGCGATACTAGAATGTACCGTGTAAAAACCATGATCTCCAGTGATAATAATATTGGTTTGCTCTAAAATATTAGCTTTTTTTAAGGCATCCATTATAGTACTGACAGCTTGGTCTGCACCAGCAATTGCCTTTTCGACACCAACACCGTCACGTCCATTTCTATGCTGCGCACCATCGGTATTTGGTAAATGAATTGTTAATAAATTAGGGGTATAAGTTTTAATTATATAGCCTGCTATTCTAGCTAAATTTTGATCCATACTTAAAGAACTTAAGTTATAATCGTCTACATCTAAACTCCCTGTAGCATTCGCTATGGCATCCTCAAACAAACCTTTAGGTGTTGCATATTTTTGAGTAGCACCACGACGGTCTCTCGGGTTATCAAAGGACCATATTTCTGGTATATTATAATCTATAAACGGTGCATTTACAGTAATGGGCCAAGACACAGAGGCTGTTTTTAATCCAGCGTTTTTTGCAGCTTCCCATAAGGTTTTAGCTTTTACGGACTTAAAATCATAATACCAGTCCCCTGTAGTGCCTTCTTCCGAAACTTTAGTGTTGTAATATATCCCATGCTCGTCTGGACCTACACCAGTAATTAAAGTCGTATGTGAAGGGTAGGTCACTGTCGGGAAAATACCATTGACACCTTGAGAAGCAATTCCATTGTTAGCTAAATCCTTAATATTAGGAGTTGGCCAGTGGTCTTCCAAATAGAAGTCTGGCCTAAAACCATCGATACTAATTATAACCAAGTGCTTTGCCTCTTGTGCAGCGATTAGGTTCAATCCAAAACACGTTAATATGACGCAATAAATATATCTAAGTTGCTTTTTCATTTTTAGAATTAATTAAAAGGTAATACATGATTTGACGCTTTATTCGCTACTAATACGCGATTCATATCATATAAGATAGTCACATTCCCTGTGGTTTCATCTACCGTAAAATCATCTAGACCAAGATTCATAGGAATAAAATTAGGAATCACAGGTAAAATAAATTCATCTGAAATATTAGAATTGTTTAACTGCTCGGTTTGAGACACAGGAAACTTAATTCCTAAATCGTTAGAACGCCTACCTTCACTAATAAAAATTTCTTGACGCATTAAGTAAATAAGATATAATAAATCGTCTGCACTTGCTGTTGCATCAATATCTTGAATTGTAATACTTGTACCAGAAACGGTATATACAGGTATTAAACCTGCTTGTCTGTCTAAGATATACCCTGAATTAGATTCTTGACCACTTTCAAAACTTACGTCAACAGCTGTTGTTGGATAATCTTGTCTATTCGTACCATTTCTCAATTCTTCACTATCGTCTAAATACATAATTGGTCTAGATGCTAAAACATTATCTATTAAATTAGTTAATGTAGATTTAGCCATTTCCAAATTATTTTCAGCCGTATACACTTCCGCTAAAATTAAATAGGCTTCTTCTACTTTAGCTAAAGACAATGGTTTTTGATCCTCTGAAGCCGTTCCTATATCAAAGTATTTAGGGTCTAAAAAATCTAACCTTGGCAATGGCGCAAATCTATTTTCGCTAGCTGTAAAAGTGGCATTTTGAATTTCATTAGGAACACCATTGGTTCCATCAAATTCTACAGTAAATAATAAGCTATTATTACTAATCGCCGCTAAAGCAGAGGATTTCGCATTATCTACATCTCCTAAACCACGGTACACTCTAGACTTTAATAATTGGTAAACTAAAATGGTTTCAGAATCACTTTCATTGTCAATAGCAAGATCTAAATGGTCTAAGCTAGCTTCTAATAATTCGGTTGTCGTATAAGCTTCACCGTTACTGTTCATTGGAAGACCTGTGAAATTTTCACCAGATAAAATTAAGGCATAAGCTTTTGCAAAATGAGCGTAAGACCATTCTTGAGTTGTAGCGTCTGGATCGTTTGGAAGTACTGTTTCTAAAGCATACTCTGCCATCTCTCTTAAAGCTCCAATTTCTACTTGCATACTGTTTCCATCGATGTCGGTGTAATCAATTTGCGGAATATCGTATACTTTATTGTAAAGCGTATAATTGTTGAAATAATTATCAGAAACCATTTCAGAATTGATGACGATATCGTTCATAGTTAAGGCAAGTTGCCTTTTAATACCCATTATCCAACTCGTAGCTGAATTGTTGTTTTCTAGGAAATCGTCTTCAGTAACATTAGGATTATCGACACAAGACGTAAATGTCAGAAGCAAAACCGCTAAATATATATAAGTTTTTTTCATGATTTTTTGTTTTTAGAAATTTATCTTTAATGAGGTTAAAAATTCTCTAGGCGCAGAGTACGTAGCATAAGATATTCCACCAGTAGACGCACCACCTTGGCCAGTTGCCGAACCACTAATGGTTGCTTCCGGATCGAATGAAGATGCTGTAAAACTAAGCGGGTTATTAACATTAAATCCAATTAATACTGATTTAATAGTACTGTTATTTTTAGGTACTAAATTATAGCTGATACCTATAGTTCTTATTTTTATAAAATCTGTTTTTTCTGTAAATAAATTTGTGAAGTTTAACCAATTTGATGTCCCATTAGCTTCAACTTCGGCAGCAGGAACTATATCATCTGAAGCTCCATAGAGAAATCTAAACTGTTGGTCAAAACTATTCGCGTAGGCTCCTTTTTGATAATTACCATTTGCAAATAAACTGAAGTTTTTATATGAGAAGTTCATTCCTAAGTTTCCAAACAAATCTGGAATCGTAGTTCCTAAATACGATTGAGCTGTTGTGGACTCTAAAACTCCATTCTCATCAAAGGTTCCATAGTTTCCTCTAATATATCCAATTGGATACCCTTCCTCTACTACAGTTTGAATGGTTCTAGCACTAAATCCATTAATATTAAATGGAGCGACACCTCCTGAGTCTACCACTAAGTTATCTAAAGTGTTTATAGATACATTAAGTGACAAGGTTACATTTTCGGTTTTAATAGGAATAAAGCTAGCATTTATTTCCCAACCCTTATTCTCTATTTCACCAATATTGTATAATTGACTATTGGCATACCCACTAGATGGTGTTGGTGGTACGTAGAATAAAGCATCTTTCGTATTTGCATTATAGTAGCCTACAGAAAGATTCACTCTATTATTAAATAATGCAGCGTCTACACCAACTTCAAAAGTTTTTGTCTTTTCAGGCTTTAAATCCGGATTTCCTGACTGACCAAAAAAGGCAGCTTGTTCTCCTAAAAAACCATCAAAATCTATGGTTCTTTCATTTACAAAAGCAGGAGGTAAATTACCAGCCACACCGAAGTTACCTCGTAATCTTAAAGAATTTATAGCTGTTGAATTTTCCAACCAAGGTTCTGAGCTTAATAGATATGAAACACCTGCTTTAGGATAGTATTGCGTCCCAATATTATCCCCAAAAGATGGGTTACGATCTCCTCTAATACCTAAGTCAAAGAACAACTTATCTTTAAAGCCAATATTTTCTTGAAAATAGAAACCATAGTTGAGTACTTCTGCTAAATATTCTTCACTTGTCTTTATAGCGGCATCGCTAATAGTTTCGGCTCCATCTCTAATATTAGTACCTGTGTATTGAATTTGATGATCTGAGTTTCTAAACAACTGACCTCCGACGGTAGAGATAAATGAAAATTGACCTGTTTCAAATTTATGTTGTGCACTTAACTCTAGAGTAATACCAAAGTACTTACGATCTATATTATTTATACTTCCTTCGTCTGTAACATTAGTTTGAGTTGTATGTGTTAGATATTCATTAGTTTGAATCGCCTTGTCGTTCTGAACCCTATAATCGATACCTCCAACAAATTTAGCTTCAAAATTATTTACAGGTTTATAAGAAAAACTTTGAGACGTTGTAAATCTATTAATTGAGATTTCGTTGTCTTGTAATTCTTCTGCCGTTTTTACAAAATCATTAATTTCACTAAACTCGGCAGCACTAAGATCGTCTAATCTATTGTTAAACCCTTTTAATACCGAAGCACCACTTTCTGCAAACCATAAACCTGTATACCCTCCTTGGTTACCATTTCGGTTTCTGTTATACTTATTATTCACATAAATGAAAGAACTGTTATATGTTACTTTTTCGCCTAATTTAGCTTTAAAGCCTGTACTGAAATCTACTTTTCTATTGGCATTATTATCAGCTATCTGTGCTCCAGTATTCTCTAGGAAATTTCCGGAAAAACTATAGCCAAAACCTTCAGAGTTTCCTCCGCTAATACTTAAATTATATTTTTGGTAAGTTCCACTTCTAAATAGTAAATCTTTAGTGCGATCAAAATGCAGGAAATCTGTAGTCGGTGCTACAATTCCCATTTGAGTTGAAGCGCTAATTTGCGTACCTCTCGAGCTTCCTTTTTTAGTAAAAATCTGAATCACTCCGTTTGCTGCATCTGAGCCATACAATGTTGTTGCGGCTCCACCATTAATGTATTCTATACGTTCTATATTATCCATTGGAATATCGGCAATAGAACTCATAGCTGCACCTTGTGCACTACCTCCACCTAAGGCACTTGTGGTGTTTAAATTATCCATACGCACACCATCTATATAAAATACTGGTGTTGAACTTAGGAAAGCCGAGTTAATACCTCGAGATCTAATTAATGTTGTTGCTCCGGACTGGCCTCCGGTAAAATTAATCTGTGTATTTGGTAATTTGGTTGCAATCAACTGGTCTATACGTTGCGATGGCAAACCTGCTAAATCTTCGGACTTAAGAACTTCAACGTTACTAGATAACCGTTTTCGTTGTACACTTGCACCTTGTCCTGTAATAACAACTTCATTAAGTGCAGCAAAATGAGGTTTTAAATTCACCGTAATTTCTAATTGACCATCTAAAGGGAAATCGACGTCTTCGTATCCGATGTAAGTGATTTTTAACATCTTCGTATCTGCAGGAACGGTAATTGTAAACTGGCCGTCATAATCCGTTACAGCACCAATATTATAGGCTGTAGCGTAAATATTAGCTCCAAGTACAGGTGTATTTGTTTCATCATACACCACACCTTTAATAGTGATATTCTCTTGATTAACTTTAGAAACCGTTTGGGTTATCGGCTTAACTAAAATGCCATTATCAGTAATTTTAAAGTCGATTGGCGATTTTTGCTTTAACGTCTTTAATACCGTTTCTAAAGGTTGATTATTGACATTTAAATCAACTTTTGTGTTTTGGTAAAGTGCGTTAGAAATATAAATGAATTTTAAATCCGTTTGTTTTTCAATTAAATTAAACACCTGAATTAAAGATGCTTCTTTTAACTGTAAATTAATAGTGTTAGTATTAATATAATAACGGTCAGTGTTTCGTGTTGGATGTGTACTTCCGTAAACATTTAATAAACTTGCCAGGATGATGACAGTACTTAATATGAATTTTTGGTGTTTCATAAAGTTGTGATTTTTTTGTTGTTTAGTTGTGGTTGATATAATCTTAAGGGATTAAAAGCATAGGCTAACATTGCTCAATAGTGTATCGTTCTACTTTAGCTTACTTATATTAGAGCTGATATGCCTGAGGGCTAACCCAATATGATTCTCTACAGTTTTAGGGCTTATGCCTAATAGTTCTGATATTTCTTTGTATTTAAAGCCGTCAATTCTGCTCATTTCAAAAATTTGACGTGTACGTTTTGGTATGGATTCTAAAACATTTTTAATGACATTTTTATCAATTTCTTTTTGTTCGTTAGCAATGATTTCGTCCTCTATACTAGGATACAGGCTATTGCTATTTAACTGGTCGTCGTTTTGTAGTGGACTTGTCTGATAATTGTTCTTAATTCTTAGGAGATCGTTTTTTAGTATCGCATAGATATATGATTTTGGATTTTTAATTTTATTAAGTTGGTCTCGATTAGACCATAATTGAATAAAAACATCGTCTACTTTTTCCTCTATGATATGAATGTTAGACTCAAACAAAACACCAAATCTGCAAAGTTTGTCATAATATTTTTTAAAAAACACATCGAGTGCCTTGGTATTACCTTCTTGAATTTGTTCAAATAGAAAAAGGTCTTCGCTTGTGATGACTGAATGACGAATGCTTTTAATCTTCATGATTTTGAATTATTAGATATTCGTTATGATTTACCTTCTTTATTTCAACATCTGCAATGAATTCTATGGAGTGAATAAACTCCTCGAGGTCTTGTTCTTTAAAAGCACCTGTTATCATTTTTTGATTAATTTCTTCATCAGTAATCTTGAAGCTTACTCCGTAAAAATTATTTATTTTATATAAGGCGTCTTTGAATATTAAATTATCGAGAATTAACATGTTATCTTTCCACGCTAAAGTCTTAGTAACATTGAAGTTTCTTTTAGTAACATCCGAAGTTTTGGTGTTATAAATTAGCTCTTCCTCTGGTAATAAATTAAGACTGTTTTTAGAGGTCTTAATAAGGACATTGACCTTACCTCTTTCTAAGGATACCGACTTATTATCTAAGACGGTATTAACGTTAAAAGCGGTTCCTAAAACGGTAATGTTTAAATCCTCTGTATGTACAACAAACGGAATTTCTTTATTATGAGTGACATCAAAATACGCCTCACCTTTGATATAAACGCGACGCTTAGTATTAAAATCTGAGTTGTATTGGATTTCGCTAGACGCATTTAAAATCACCAAACTGCTATCGGGAAGATATACGGCTTGTCGTTGCCCCTTACTTGTAGTGACTTGGTTTTTATAGCTTAATTCATCGGAATGCGAAAAATAACCGTAGGTTATAAATAGTATAACACAAGCCGCCAAACTATATGCAACCCGATATATAACATTTCGTTTTGAACGCTGAGTTCTATAAATATCTTGGGATTCTAATTGTAAGTCTTTTTGCGCTTCATAAGCTTTTAAGCTTTCAGGATAGTTATCCCAAATAAGTTTGTAGTTATTAAAGGTTGCTTTTAATTCATGATCTAGAGTCAGCTCTATTTCGAATATCGCTTTAGCTGCTGTAGACAATTCCTGCGTTAAATATCGAACGCATTTTTTCTCATTTTTAGTCATTTCCATCATGGAGTATTCCCTTTTACTACTATGAGTAGAAAATTAGAAAATACCCTCAGTGATTGACATCAAGAGATTGACAAGGAATTATTAAGTAAATGTTAATTGTACTGTTAGAAGGCTTGTTGCGCTATATTAATAGGTTTAAAGTGTCGTATTAAGGGGGCCTTTAAAACGAAAGACAAAAGGAAAGTTTAAAAGATTGGATTAGACAGGGCTGATTAAATGAAAACGATCTCAAAAACACGTTGTCTTAAATCTTAATGGATTAAGATTAATTGTTGATTAAAAATTCTGGAAGACTAAGTTTAAGAAACTTCAGATAATGGTCCACAATCTTTTTTTTGCAAAAATCCGAAAAGTATAGATAATTCACACACAACTTTTAGTCTTGATCCTTGATCCACTTTTAGTCTTGATCCTACATTATGCTGTAAGACCAACAATAGCAAGGAAAGTATAAAACACAAAAAAGCCACTACTTTCGTAATGGCTTTGTTTGCTCCTCTTCTTAGGCTCGAACTAAGGACCCTCTGATTAACAGTCAGATGCTCTAACCAACTGAGCTAAAGAGGAATAAAATTCCTTTTTTAGTGTGTTTTAGAAGGCACTAAACTTCTCTTTTCTTAGACTTTAATTAATCTCGAAAAGCTTTCGAGGCTAAATTAACTGTCAATCGTTCTAACTATTTGGTTATTCTTAGTAGAACTAAAGTATGTATCTTTTCGCGTTAGCGGATGCAAATATAGACAGTATTTTCATTATTACAAAACGAAATAATATTTTTTTTTATTTTTTTTTTTTAAAATTAATTCGTGATGGCTTTGAAGATATCATTACCGTTGGCAAACAGCACTAAAGCAATTAAAATAAAGAATCCAATAACTTGTGCACGTTCTAAAAACTTTTCGCTTGGCTTACGTCCAGAAATCATTTCATACAGTAAAAACACCACATGTCCACCATCTAATGCTGGAATTGGTAATAAGTTAAGTATCGCTAACATTATGGATAAAAATGCGGTTAAACCCCAGAAATCTTGCCAAATCCATTGATCAGGGAAAACATCGAAAATCGCTTTAAAGCCACCAACACCTTTATAAGCACCTGTACTCGGTGTAAAAATCTTTCCTAATTGATCAAAATAACCAGAAACCTGTTCCTTAAACTTATCGACTCCTCCTCCAAAACTTTCTAAAAAGGTATAATCTTTATGTATGATATTAAAATAGCCTAATTCTGCAAACCTTGAATTATGTGATGCCGGGAAAATTCCAACTTTACCTTCAGCATTAACTTGTAAGCTTGTATTTATTTTTTCTTCCCCTCTTAAAAATGTTGCCTCTACAGATTGGTTTTTATAGGCTAACATTCTTGACTCTACCTCATCAAAGTAACGTAGATCTTTTCCATTAACCGATAATAATACGTCACCCTTTTCTATGTTAGCTCCTTTATTTAATGATGAATCTGGCACACTACCAACCATAAAAGGAATTCTTAATTTAAAGGTCCCATTCTTTCGCTCTGCAGAAGATAACTGACCCAAGAAATCTTTTGGAAGTACAATCTCTTTATTTTCACCATCTCTAACTATAGAATATTTTTCACCATTTACTAAGTTTTTTCTAACGTCATAATAGGTGTCAACTTTTTCGTCATTAATGGCTAATATTTTATCTCCGTTTTTAAAACCAACATCTAAAAGCAAATTGTTTTCTATCCAGAAACCATCTTTCATACTATCGGTAGTAACATCCGTATCACCATATGTAAACGAAATAACCACGTAAATAAAGTAAGCCAAAATAAAGTTTACGGTTACACCACCAAGCATAATAATTAAACGTTGCCATGCGGGCTTAGAACGAAACTCCCATGGTTGTGGTGGCAATGCCATCTGCTCCTTATCCATGCTCTCGTCTATCATGCCTGCGATTTTCACATAGCCTCCAAGTGGCAACCAACCAATACCATATTCGGTATCACCAATTTTCTTTTTAAAGAGTGAAAATTTCACATCAAAAAAGAGATAAAACTTTTCAACTTTAGTTTTAAAAAGTTTTGCTGGTATAAAATGACCAAGCTCATGTAACACAATAAGCAAAGATAAACTAAGTAAAAATTGAGATATTTTTATAATAAATTCCATGTAATATTTTTCAAATTTCGATGTGCAAAAGTAAGGTATTTAAATCAAACGTATATTTAAAAAAATCTTAGCAATACGTTAAAACAACACCTTAACTATATTTTTATAACTCTTTTATTAATCACCCCATCCGTTGTCTGAATTTGCACAAATAACAGGCCTGATGCCAACGTGTTTAGATCTACCTGAGGCGTCCAATTCTGCTGTAATACTAATTGGCCTAAACTGTTGTAAATTTTAATAGTCTCAATCGTTATATGTTCTGGTTTTACAATATGAATTACAGATGATGCCGGATTAGGGTAAAGGATTATTTGATTCTTTAAATCGAAATCAGACGTGCTTAAACTTGACATGTTATTTTTTGAAATTAAATGATAATCCGGATCAATTAATACCTCTAGTACTGTAAAATTAACCGTTTCCATAAATTGCTCATTATTAATGGTATTGTCTAGAACAAGATCCAATGATTCTCCTAAAGTTCCTAAAACCTTAATAGGCACTCCTGCTTCAAAAAAAGAAACCGAAGGATCACTCTGAGTTTGCGACATCATAAGTTGCAATTGATTTTCATCTTGGCTCCAGTTCACTGAATAGCTTGGATAGCCTTGATTATAAATCCAGTCATTAAAAAACTCACCTAGGTTTTGTCCTGTAGTCGATTCCATAATATCAATAAAATCTTGCGTTTTAGCATAATCGTAGGCCAAGCTTGGTGTATCTAAATAATTCTGTAATCCCTGATAGAAGTCAGTATCTCCTAATTTACGTCTTAACATGTGCAATACCATAGCCCCCTTATTATAAGTTAAGCGGCTACTAAAAATTCTATTGACGCTTGTGGTATCTTGATCCGTGAGATATACAGCCCCATTAGACTGGGATGTAATACTAGCCGTGGTTTGCTGCCTCCACGATTTAAAATTAGCCTCTCCGTCTAAATCTTCAATCACCAAGCCAGATAAATATGTTGCAAAGCCTTCGTTTAACCAAATATCTTTCCAGCTGCCACAGGTTATTTTATTACCAAACCATTGGTGTGCCAACTCGTGTGCAATAAGTCCTCTGTTAAAAGATCCCATAAAGGAAACTGTGGTATGCTCCATGCCTCCTCCCCATCCAAATTGTGCATGACCATATTTCTCATCTGCAAAAGGATATTCTTCAAATAAATCTGTAAAAAGATTCATAATATCAACGGTAATCCCTGTGTTAGCCTGAGCGTAAGCGACATCCTCAGGATAGACATAATTTATAATATCAAAAGGATTGCCATTGTTTGGTACAACATGCGAATACACTTCATAATTAGTAACAGCTACGGCAATTAAATAAGCAGGAATGGGATGACCATGTTTAAAATGAGTCGTCTTCTCAGAACCTACAACCACTTGGCTTTGCTCTAAACCATTAGAAACGGCCACATAAGTTTTGTTTAACGGATTTAATACTGGTGTCGTAATATAAACATCTATATTCTCAATTTTATCTATTAAATCTTGTTTGCACGGCCACCAACCTTTAGCTCCATAAGGTTCAGAAAGCGTCCAAATAACAGGATCATTGTCGGCACCATGAGTGGTCTGCTCAAAAGAACCAAAACCAGAACTCACAGGGTTACCAGCGTAACTTATCGTTAATGAATCTAAAACTCCTTGCGCTTGAGTGGCAGGTAAAGTAATGACCAATTCATCATCCGAATTCTGAATATAACTTAAACTATTACCGCGTTGCAACACTTGAGAAACCGTCATATTATCTGACAAATCAAAAGTGATTTCTGTCATTGCTTCTTTGGCTTCGAAATAGGTAGTGACATCACCATAAATTGCTGCTACAGAAGGATCTATATTTAATTCTAACCGATGGTATTTAACATCGTAATTTCCTGTATTAGCGTTTTGTGCATTCATCATTTGACGTAATGCTGTGTTGGTTTCAGCAGAGCGAATAGCATTCAATGTTTCATTATAATCTTGGGCATTTATTTGCATAGCCAATACCAAGATTAGGCATCCTAAAAATCGTTTCATAGCACTCGTTTTAATGTTAAAAATAAAGCTTTTCTTGAGATTCAGTCGTATTTTTGCATTTCAACTGTCTTTAATACACACTTAATGTCATTTCTTTCATTTTTTAAAGGATATAAAAACTTCGGAATCTTTTTCTCAGTACTTTGTATTATTATCATTGCAATAATATATAATATACTAAATGTTAAACATCCACTTCCTATTTATCAACCTGGAATGGTAAGCGAAGAGTTAGTAGACAGTACCATTCAACATCAACTAAAGTATCATAAAATCGCTGATTTTAGTTTAACGAATCAGAATGGAGAGACGATAACACAAGAAGCTTACAAGGATAAAATTTATATAGCAGACTTTTTTTTTACCACATGTCAGACCATTTGCCCGATAATGACAAAAAACATGGAACGCGTGCAGCAAGAAATTATTAATAATGATAATATTATGCTGCTATCACATTCTGTTACTCCGAAAATAGATAGCGTAGCACAACTTAAAAGATATGCTATAGAAAAAGGTGTTATCGATCGAAAATGGAATTTAGTTACCGGAGATAAAAAACAAATTTACGAGCTCGCTAGAAAAAGTTACTTAGCCGTAAAAACCGATGGTAATGGCGACCAATTTGATATGATACATACAGAAAATTTTATGTTGATTGATAAAAAGCGTCAAATTAGAGGGTTTTATGATGGTACAAATCCCGAGGATATTGATCAATTACTACAGGATATTGAGACCTTAAAATATTTTGGTGGCTCTTAAATAATCATAAAGCATTTAAATATTTATTGACGAGCTTTTTAAGCTAACAAATTTCTAGTACTTTTGCTTCTTTAAAATTAATCTAAATAAGAATAAGGTTGACATTAGCAGATCTAAAACGCGGACAACAAGGCATTATCATTGATGTGTCTTCTATTCATATTCCTTTAAAACTTCTCGAAATGGGTTGTTTGCCAGGTAATACCGTAGAGCTTGTACAAGTGGCGCCATTTGCAGATCCAATGTATCTTAACATTAATGGTTCTCATTTAGCCATTAGAAAAGAAACTGCTAGTCATATTATAATTGAAACTGCGCATGAGTAAGCAAATCAATGTTGCGTTAATTGGAAACCCCAATACTGGAAAAACATCCGTTTTTAATGCCTTAACTGGATTAAACCAAAAAGTCGGTAATTATCCTGGTATTACTGTTGAAAAAAAAGAAGGTATTTGCAAACTGCCGAGAGGTGTAAAAGCACATATCATTGACTTACCAGGAACGTACAGCTTAAATGCATCGTCTTTAGATGAAAATGTAGTTATTGAATTGCTACTTAATAAAACGGACAAAGATTATCCAGATTTAGCTATTGTAGTTAGTGATGTTGAAAATTTAAAACGAAATCTTTTACTATTTACACAAATTAAAGATTTACAAATCCCTACCATTTTAGTTATTAACATGTCTGATAGAATGGCCTATAAAGGCATTTCATTAGACATTGATTATTTAGAACAAGAATTAAACACCAAAATAGCTTTAATCAGTACCCGTAAAAATAAAGGTATTCAAGAGCTTAAGGAACTTATAACACATTATAAAGAACTTTCTACAGAATCTTGTTTAAACGCTTCTTCTATTGATGAAGCTTATTTTGACAATTTAAGAAAAGCATTTCCGAATCAGTTATTATACAAACTTTGGCTAGTAATTACCCAAGATGTCAACTTCGGAAAAACAGATAGAAAAACATTTGAAGCCGTTGAAGACTTTAAAACAAAATCTAAAACAGACTTAAAACGCCTGCAACAAAAGGAAACTATAAAGCGTTACCAATTTATAAACGAAACGCTAAAAAAAGGCCAAACTATTGACCTTAAAACGGCAAAAGATTTACGTATAAAATTAGATAGAATACTAACGCACAAGGTATGGGGTTACCTGATTTTTGGTGCCATTCTACTTTTAATTTTTCAAGCGATTTACGATTGGTCGAGTATTCCAATGGATTTTATAGACAGTTCGTTTGCGTCGCTAAGCGAGTGGGTAAAAAATACACTGCCAGAAGGAGCATTTACAAACCTTTTAGCTGAAGGTATTATTTCAGGACTTGGTGGCGTTGTCATTTTTATTCCACAAATTGCCTTCTTATTTCTTTTTATTTCAATACTGGAAGAAAGCGGCTATATGAGTCGTGTGGTGTTTTTAATGGACAGAATTATGCGTCGCTTTGGGCTTAGCGGAAAAAGTGTCGTACCATTAATTTCTGGTACAGCTTGTGCGATTCCGGCGATTATGGCAACGCGTAATATTGAAAGTTGGAAAGAACGCTTAATCACCATATTAGTTACACCTTTTACCACCTGTTCGGCAAGATTACCAGTCTATCTTATTATTATCGCATTGGTGATTCCTGAAGGTCGTTTTTTCGGGTTTATAAGCTACCAAGCATTAACTTTAATGCTCTTATACCTTATTGGTTTTGGAGCCGCCGTAGGGTCAGCGTGGATTCTAAATAAGATACTAAAATTTAATAACAAAAGTTTCTTTGTAGTAGAAATGCCTAATTATAAACTGCCTTTGTTTAAAAATGTTGTTTTAACCGTTTTAGAAAAGACTAAAGCTTTTGTCTTTGGAGCAGGTAAAATCATCCTTGCCATTTCTATTGTACTTTGGTTTTTGGCATCTTATGGTCCTGGTGATAATTTTAATAAGGCCGAAAGCATCGTTACAGAACAATTCGCTTCAGAAAATTTATCTGAAGACGAATTAAGCCAAAAAATAGAATCTCATAAATTAGAACATTCATTTATTGGTATTGCAGGTCATACTATTGAACCAGCCATTAGACCGTTAGGTTATGATTGGAAAATTGGTATTGCTATTGTAAGTTCTTTCGCTGCGCGTGAAGTATTCGTAGGAACATTAGCCACCATTTACAGTGTAGGAAGCGACGAAGAAGAAACCATCAAAAACAGAATGGCAGGAGAAGTAAATCCAATACTTGGAGGCCCTTTATTTAATTTTGCTTCAGGTATTTCATTGCTTCTATTTTATGCCTTTGCCATGCAATGTATGAGTACACTTGCTATTGTGAAAAAAGAGACCAACTCTTGGAAATGGCCAATGTATCAGTTAGTAATTATGAGTGCTTTTGCTTATATTGTAGCATTAGTTGCTTATCAAGTCTTAAAATAATAGACCTAGCAAGTAGGTTTTTTTAAACCACGTAGGTCTTTAATACTGTATTTATGAATACTATAATTCAAAACATATTGGCTTTTTCTGCGGTAGGTTTGGCCATACTTTATCTCGTACGAAAATATATTTGGCCACCTAAAATAAAATCAGCAAAATCTTGTGGAGGTGATGACGGCTGTGGATGTCATTAATCGTTATTTTAATCGCCTTTGTTTTCGATTATAAATCGAATAAAACAACATTTCTAAAAGACTTTTTTAGCGGTATAATTGTATGTCTATTTCTTTTTATATCTGCAATAGCTTTTGTCATCGCATTTAACCTCACTATAGTTCACGGTATTTTCTATGCCAGTGTAGAAATTATTCTTTTGTTTACACTAAAAGCCTTTATACAACGAAGAAATTAATAGAGCATTACGCCTATTATTTTTCTATAAAATCCACAGGAATAGAAAATGTATTTGCATCTGGAGTTACAAACTTCACGTTATTAAGCGTTGCATTACCAATCACCTTTCCTAGACCACCATCTTTAGACCATTCATAAAACTCCCAATTATGTGCAATTGGCACACCATCTATCATTTTATAATTAGAATATCCAATAGCATGCGGATCAGCTTCTGCTGCCTCTGTAGATTTATTAACTGTAACAATATAAGCGACATAATCCATCATATGTGTTTCAGGATCACTATAAACAACATACCAATCATCTGGTGCATCACCAGTATTTGCTTCGAAGGTTAGCGTTTGTGCATTATAAGTTTTCTCATTAAGCTCTAAAGCCTCTACATCAGACCAAATTGTGCCTTCATCACTTAATTTAGTTTGAAACAACAAGAAATACATCCAAGTATAAGCATCAAATCTAGCTGCTTTTTCATTTTTAAGATCTGTAGAATGAAACACTTTAACTCCATCAAAATACATTAACGAACCATCATTTAAAGCTAGTTTTCCTTTTGTAGAATTTGTTAAATAAGTCATTCTACCACTGAGGCGTTCTTTACCACCAAAACTAATAACCATGTCCAATTCAATAGCCTCATTAGATAAAAGCCCTTCTTTATTATAAGCCTTCTCAATGGTTTCAACAGGAGTTAGAATCTTATTTTCTTTTATAGGCGCTGAAGTTTTGACTTCAACTGGTTCTTTCTTTTCATTTTTACAGCTTGTAGTAAATGTTAAAAGCAAAAGACAAACGATACTGGACTTAAATATATGAGACATTGATATAGAGTTTTATAATAATTTTTTCAAACTTAAAGCGTAAGTGGTTTACCAACTACTCCACCTCGCTATTTTAAGATAATTTTAGCTTTTAAGCCGAATTACTAATAAAAAAGGCGCCTAAACCTTCTTTAAGTAGAGATTTTTAGCCACACTTTGAGACACTACAATTTCAGAATTTTCTAAAGCTATTTTTATAGAATTATCAAAAGGCTCTTTGTGCTTTATGGTAATTATGGTTCCAAGACCAATATTATTGCTGTCTAAATATTTCAAAAAATGAGAAGACGTATCATCAACTCCAACACATTTGTAAGTTGATCCGACCTCGGCTTTAGCTAAAACAATTTTTTCAATATGTTTAAAGTTCCCTTCCTTATCAGGAATTGGATCGCCATGAGGATCGTATGTAGGGAATTCTAAAAACGCATCGAGTTCGTCAATAAGCTTATCCGATTTAATATGCTCTAAATGTTCTGCAACTTCATGCACCTCATCCCAAGAAAAATTTAATTTTTCAACTAAAAACACTTCCCAAAGGCGATGTTTCCGAATAATATTAACCGCAACACGCCTACCATCATCCGTTAACGTAACACCTTGGTATTTTTTATAATCAGCATAATTCTTTTCAGATAATTTTTTAACCATATCCGTAACAGAAGAGGCTTTGGTGTTCATAGCCTCTGCAATAGCATTAGTATTAACCGAGTTGATACCGTTATTACCTAGATGGTAAATGGCTTTAATGTAGTTTTCTTCTGTTAATGTAATCATGATTAGTTTATGAATAACAAATATAGAAAAGATAAACTTCTTAAAATATTTTTAGACTAATCTAAAAATATATTTATATTTACTTAAAAAATAACAAAGATGAGACTAATAATACTTTTTACCCTCGCTTCCTTTTCAATTTTAAACGCACAAAACACTTATAAAATAAACGGTGTCGTAACTGCAGAAGGTGAAGTGTTGCCCTATGCAAACATCTATGTAGAAACAACGACCAAAGGATCAACAACAAACGAAAATGGCGTTTATACCATCAAAAACTTAGAGCCAGGAACCTATTCTATCGCTGCTTCTTTTGCTGGCTACACCACGCAAAAAAAGAAAGTTGAAATCACAAATGCCGATGTTAGCCTAAATTTTAATTTAAACTATAATGAAAGTCTAGATGAAGTTATAATTACGGGAACTTTAAAAGCCGTATCAAGGCTAGAAAGCCCTGTGCCTGTTGAAGTTTATACTCCAACATTTTTAAAGAAAAACCCAACTCCAAACATTTTTGAAGCACTACAGAATGTCAATGGAGTAAGACCACAATTAAATTGTAGTGTTTGTAATACTGGAGACATTCATATTAACGGACTAGAAGGACCTTATACTTTGGTTTTAATCGATGGTATGCCAATTGTTAGTGGCCTATCTACTGTTTATGGACTTTCTGGCATTCCTAATTCGCTTATCGAACAAATTGAAGTTGTAAAAGGACCTGCATCCTCATTATACGGAAGTGAAGCTGTTGGTGGACTTATAAATGTTATTACAAAATTACCAGAAAATTCACCTCGTTTTTTCGCTGATGCTTTTGTAACAGGTTGGGGAGAAACAAACTTAGACGTAGGTTTTAAGGCTAAAGTTGGAGAAAAAGCCAATGTATTGGTTGGTACTAATTATTTTAAATACGACAATCCTATTGATAACAACAATGATAATTTTACGGATGTTACGCTTCAAGACCGCATATCTATATTTCAAAAATGGGATTTTAAGCGGACTAACAATCGTAAGCTGTCTTTAGCTGGTCGTTATTTTTATGAAGACCGATGGGGCGGAGAAATGCAATGGAATTCGAGCTATAGAGGAGGTGATGAAATTTATGGAGAGAGCATTTACACCTCACGCTTCGAAATTTTAGGAGACTACCAATTACCAATGACTGAAAAAGTAAATCTACAGTTTTCATATTCTGACCACGATCAAAACTCAGTGTATGGAAATACACCGTATTTAGCACAACAACGCATTGGATTTGGACAATTAATTTGGGATAAGACCATTAATAAACACGATTTACTATTAGGTACAGCACTACGCTACAATTATTACAACGATAATACTACAGCAACCATAACTGCAGACGAAGTCACAATACCTTCACTTTTTATACAAGATGAAATTGACTTTACTAAAAAACAAAGTTTACTTTTAGGTTTACGTTACGATTATGATAGCAGGCACGGAAGCATTTTGACACCACGATTAGCCTACAGATACAAACCAACCGACACTGATATTATTAGATTGAATGCTGGTACAGGGTTTAGAGTCGTCAACTTATTTACTGAAGAACATGCTGCACTTACAGGAGCACGAGATGTTATAATTAAATCCGAGTTACAACCCGAAGAATCTTACAACGTTAATTTAAACTACCTCAAAAAACTCTACCTCAACGATGGCATGTATTTCACCTTTGATACCTCAGTTTGGTACACCTACTTTACCAATGCCATCATACCAGATTACGATACCAACCCTAATCAAATTATCTACGACAATCTTGATGGCTACTCAGAATCTAAAGGTTTAAGTTTTAATATAGATGCGGTTTTTGGAAGTGGTATTAGTGCTTCAGTTGGAGCTACTTTTCAAGATGTTGCTCAAACTGAAAATGGTGAACGCACCAAACAAATATTAACAGAGGAATACTCTGGTGTTTGGTCATTATCTTATAAAAATTATGCCACTAACCTTACTTTCGATTATACGGGTAATCTTTATGGTCCAATGCGCTTGCCTTTACTTGGCGACTTAGATCCAAGAGAAGAATATTCGCCAACCTGGAGTGTTCAAAATATACAAGCGACCTATGATGGTTTCAATAACTTAGAGATCTATGGTGGAGTAAAAAACTTACTCAACTGGACACCCAACAAAGGAAATCCCTTTATAATCGCGAGGGCAGATGACCCTTTTGATGAAAACGTACAATTTGATGGGAATGGAGATGTTATTGCTACAGCAGACAATCCTTATGCACTAACTTTTGACCCAGCTTATGTTTATGGGCCTAATCAAGGTATACGACTGTTCTTTGGTTTAAGATATAATTTAAAGTAATTATAGAGAAGGTTAAGAATACCTAATAAACCTATAGATAGTTCTTTTTAAAAGTAGGACTATTAATGGCTTAGTAACCATCATAAAAGTTACTATTTTTTTTCATATTTAACAGCTAGGCAATACCGATTTTTAGTGTTAAAAAGCGGTATAGTTGCCTATCTATTTATAATAAAATAAGTCATGAGCGATATTTGCTTAAACCATATTGAAAACTATTGGAAAACAAAAACCAGGACCTCCAATAAACTATTTGAAGAAAATCAATTCAAAAAAGCCATAATAGGCTATAAAAATGCCTTATACAGATCCGAAGTATTAAATAATTATCCATCAAACTGTAAAGACTTAAAGATCCCTTTTTCTCAAATATATCTTATTTCTTGTACCAATCTTATAAACACATATGAAGCGCTAGGGAATTTATTAGAAGCTGAAAATATGCTAAAACGAAAAATCCTTTTTATTTTACATTTTAAAAATTCAAAAAACACTGACAAAACCATATTACAATCCGAATTACGACGTGCTGCTTTGGCTTATTTAAATTTCACAGAACAACAAGGACATTCTGAAGATAAGCAAAAACATCTATACAAAACTCTTAAATCTCATATTACATCATAGAATACTACTCATAACCACGTAAATTGTGCAAATCACTATTGGGATAAGTCCTATCAATAAGGCTTCCTGCGTTAATTAAAATAATGAGACACCCCATGGTCATCCAATTATTAAATCACAATTAATAAACTCACGACATTTCTTAAAGTTTTACTTTTCACAAATTGACACTAAAGTTAATCTGAAGTATTTCACTTTTTAGTACCTTCGTAATAAATATTTAGATATATGAAAAAAATAATTTTCCTATTAGCTATCACACTCACTTTCATAGCTTGCAAAGATGAATCTCAAGATAACGGAAAACTAAATATCGCAACCACAACAACTATGATCACCGATTTAGTACAGAATATTGGTGGCGATATGGTAAATGTTCAAGGTTTAATGGGAAGTGGTGTAGATCCACACCTTTATAAAGCAAGCGAAGGAGATGTTAATAAACTCGTTAATGCAGATATTATTTTTTACAACGGCCTACATCTAGAAGGAAAATTGGTTGAAGTTTTTGAAAAAATGGGAAGCAACACAAAAACTCCAATAGCTTTAGCAGACGCTTTAGATAAAAAAACACTTATTGGTTCTGAATATTTTGCATCCAATTTTGACCCACACGTATGGTTCGATATTAATTATTTCAAACAATTTGCAGAAAAAGCAGCCACTATTCTATCAGAAAAGAATCCTGAAAATGCCGAAAAGTTTGAAGCCAATAAATCAGCGTACCTTGCTAAATTAGAAACGCTTCAAAATAAAGTAAAACAAACAATTGAAACGCTTCCAAAAGAAAAAAGAGTACTCGTTACAGCCCATGATGCCTTTAATTATTTCGGAAAAGCTTATGGTTTTGAAGTCGTTGGTTTACAAGGCATATCTACAGCCACTGAAGCAGGTGTACAAGATGTTCAAAAATTGGCTACATTTATTATCGAAAAACAGATCAAAGCCATATTTGTAGAAAGTTCTGTTCCAAAAAGAACTATTGAAGCGTTACAAGCCTCGGTAAAATCTAAAGGCCACGATGTAAAAATTGGTGGCACGTTGTACTCTGATGCTTTAGGAAGTGCAGGAACCGTAGAAGGTACTTATATTGGTATGTTTGAGTATAATGTGAATACTATAGTGAATGCTTTGAAATAAAATTCCTGCGAAAGCAGAAATCTCATGAAACTTAGTTCAATTCTAAAATGAAAAACGAGTCAAACGAAAATATAAATGATAGTAGTCCTAGCGACAAGACTCCTACTTCCGCAAGAGTCATAGCCGTAAAAGTTGACGACCTTACCGTTGCCTACAACTACAAGCCTGTACTTTGGGATATCGATTTAGAAATTCCGGAAGGCGTTTTAATGGCTATTGTTGGACCCAATGGAGCAGGAAAATCGACACTTATAAAATCTATTCTAGGCATCTTAAAACCTATTGCTGGTAGTGTTTCTATTTATGATAAACCTTACGAAAAACAAAGACAACTCGTCGCATACGTTCCACAAAAAGGTAGCGTAGATTGGGATTTCCCTACCACAGCCTTAGATGTTGTAATGATGGGAACCTATGGCAGTTTGGGTTGGATTAAACGTCCTGGACAAAAAGAGAAAAAAGCGTCACTAGAAGCTTTAGAAAAAGTAGGTATGCTAGCGTTTAAGGGTCGACAAATTAGTCAACTTTCAGGTGGCCAACAACAACGTATTTTCTTGGCCAGAGCCTTAGTTCAAAATGCATCTATCTATTTTATGGATGAACCGTTTCAAGGAGTCGATGCGACAACGGAAATAGCAATTATAAACATATTAAAAGAACTACGAAAAGCCGGTAAAACCGTAATTGTAGTCCATCACGATTTACAAACCGTACCCGAATATTTTGATTGGGTAACATTTTTAAACGTGAAAAAAATTGCCACAGGACCAGTGAAAGATATCTTCAATGATGATAATCTCACAAAGACTTATGGTATTAATTATAAAGTGAGTATACAGGAGTAGGAAATAGTTGGCAGTATTCAGTTAGCAGTTGGCAGTGCTTACTCTAATGAGAAATAAGAAAGCAAGAAAAATATGAAATACACATACACTATTTTATACGTCGAAGATGTTGAAAAGACAATTTCATTCTATGAAAGTGCTTTCGGGTTTCAAAAAAAATTCATCACACCAGAGCATGATTATGGCGAGCTAATTTCCGGAGAAACCACAATCGCTTTTGCATCTAATTCTTTAGGGAATTCAAACTTTAAAAAAGGTTTTAAACAACTTTCTATAAATGAAAAGCCTAATGGAGTTGAAATGGCTTTTACAACTGAAAACATTGAAAATGGTTTTAATGAAGCAATAAAAGCTGGAGCAATAGAATATGAACCTATAATTGAAAAACCTTGGGGGCAAAAAGTTGGATATTTAAGAGATATTAATGGATTTCTTATAGAAATTTGTACACCAATTAAAAATTAAAACATATACAGACCTCACTAGTTATAGAAACCTTTGAGGTCTACAAACTAAACGAAAAAAATATTACAAAGTAGGATGAGATTCCTGCTTTCGCAGGAATTGTGGACATAACAGAATACATAAAACTAGTCTTCACAGACTACACCTTAAGAACCATCACACTAGGAACAGCAATTTTAGGGGCTGTTACAGGTATGTTAGGAAGTTTTGCGGTACTCAGAAAACAGAGTTTATTGGGAGATGCCATTTCTCATGCCGCATTACCAGGTATTGCCATAGCTTTTTTAATTACAGGTTCAAAAGACAGCAACACGTTACTAATAGGAGCTTTAATTAGTGGCTTAATAGGTACCTTTTGGATTAGAGGAATCGTCACCAAAACCCATTTAAAATCTGATACGGCTTTAGGCTTAATTTTATCCTTATTTTTTGGTTTTGGGATGTTATTACTAACTTTTATTCAAAAACAACCCGATGCCAACCAAGCTGGATTAGACAAATACCTTTTTGGACAAGCCGCAACATTAGTGGAAAGTGATGTATGGTTAATGGCGATTGTTACAGGCTTATGTTTAATAGTCATGCTCACCTTTTGGAAAGAGTTTAAAATTCTATTATTTGATGCGGATTATACCAAAACACTCGGTTTTAATACCAGATTCATTGACATTCTAATTACGACATTCATTGTTTTAGCGATTGTCTTAGGACTTCAAACCGTTGGAGTTGTTTTAATGAGTGCTATGCTCTTAGCTCCTGCTGCTGCCGCGAGACAATGGACGAACAGCTTATCAACTATGGTGTTTTTGGCTGCTATTTTCGGAGCTTTTTCTGGAGTATTTGGTACAGCCATTAGTGCGAGTCAAGATAATTTATCTACAGGTCCGGTAATTGTTTTAGTGGCTGGTGTTTTTGTGATGTTTTCATTTATATTTTCTCCGAATCGTGGATTACTGTTTAAACAAATTCGTTTTATAAAAAATCGTCGCGATTTAGAATTACATAAAACCTTAGCCTTTATGCATCATATCGCCGAAACTCACGAGGATATTTCGCATCCGCACACTATAAAACTTTTAAATAATTTTCAAGGCTATACACGATCTACGCTTCAAAAATTAGTAGATAAAGATTATGTTCAACTCGATGGAAACATGTGGAGTTTAACCAAAACAGGTTTTGAGGCCGCTGCCAATTTATACACCAAACAATCTACTGAAGATGAGTAACGCACAACTTGAAATACAATTGATTGCGAGTCTAGTTGCTGTGGCCTGTGCCATTCCAGGAACGTTCTTAGTCCTCAGAAAAATGGCCATGATTAGCGATGCGATTAGCCATTCCATCTTACCAGGAATCGTAGTTGGATTTTTTATTACACAAGATTTAAATTCACCTTTATTAATTCTTCTTGCTGCATTAACAGGAATTATAACAGTAGTTTTAGTAGAATACATTCAAAAAACAGGTTTAGTAAAAGAAGATACCGCTATTGGATTAGTATTTCCGGCTTTGTTTAGTATTGGTGTGATTCTTATTGCTAAAAATGCCAATGATGTGCATTTGGATGTCGATGCCGTTTTGCTAGGCGAATTAGCTTTTGCTCCTTTCGATAGATTACTAATTGCAGGAATTGACGTAGGACCAAAATCACTTTGGGTAGTAGGCACCATTTTATTAATTACACTCACCTTATTAATCCTATTTTTTAAAGAATTAAAAGTAAGCACATTTGACAAAGGCCTAGCAGCTTCTCTTGGATTTTCACCAGCGATTATTCATTACGGATTAATGTCTGTGGCTTCCGTTACTACTGTTGGATCTTTTGATGCTGTTGGCGCCATTTTAGTAGTGGCTTTAATGATTGCTCCTGCTGCTGCTGCTTATTTACTAACCACAGATTTAAAGAAAATGCTGGCTTTAGCAATAAGTTTTGGGATTTTCAGTGCCATTTTTGGCTATTGGGTCGCACATTGGTTAGATGCGTCTATTGCAGGATCTATAACAACTGTTCTTGGTTTAGTGTTTTTATTAGTCTACTTGTTTGCACCATCAAAAGGCATCATTGCTGTAATGTACAGAGAAAAACAGCAACGCACCGAAGTGTCTTTATTAACCTTTTTATTGCACTTAAAAAATCATGATGAACTTGAAGAACGCCACGTCAATCACTTAAGAGAACATATCAATTGGCAAAAAGTACGTGCTAAAACCGTTCTCGATTTAGCACAAAAAAATAACATGATTTATATTGAAAAAAATATTGTGTCATTAACAAAAAAAGGTGATGAATTTACATCTAAAGCCATTGACTACATTATGACCAACGAAGATGCTCAGATTGAAGACATGAAGGATGATTTCTTTTTGTTTAGAGGGTAACACCAAAATATTTATCATTCCTTTGAAATAAAATTGAAAGCATCATCATCTTTTAGCGACTTAGCTTAATATTTTTAAACCATCATGAATATACTGAATTACTTTACTGGTAAAAACGGATTACTCATCATAGGATTTATTGTGTTGTGTGTTTTCATTTACAATAAGTATAAAACACAACGCTACTTTAAATACATTGAAAAACGACTAAAAGAAAAAGAGAATAAAAAATAGATTTACTTAAAGCCACGCTCCTTCTGAATATGCTCATAAGCTTCTTGCACTTGTCTAAATTTAGCTTCGGCACCTTCTTGATGTTCTTTCCCTAAATGACCAACACGATCTGGATGGTATTTCATCGCCATAGATCGATATGCTTTTTTAACAACATCATCGGAGACGGACTTATCAATTTCAAGAATTTTATATGCATTATCACTACTGTTATAAAACATAGCTTTAATACTCTCAAAGTCCTTGTTGCTTATGCCTAAATACCCTGTAATGGTGTAAATCTGTCGCAACTCATCCTCAGTAACTAAACCATCCGCTTTAGCAATTCCGAATAAAAAATGAAGTAATTGCAAACGCGACGCATGGTCCATCATTTGCCTGATTTGCACACAAACTTGGCGTGTAGAAATATTTTGTTTGGTTATACGTTTAAACAATTCAAAAGCCTTATTCGCTCTATCTTTACCATACATGTTGGTAAATTGTTGACGCACAAAGTCGAGTTCGCGTTGATCTTGTTTGCCATCGGCTTTAATAACAATAGAAGCCAAAATTAAGAGGCTCACTTCGAAATCACCAGATTGTGTTTGTGACTGGGATGTGCGCTGACCATAATTAGGAACTTTTCTATACGTATCCCGTTGATTTCCTGCTTGACGGTCACCAATTAAAGGCGTTCCACTATCAGTTAAATTATCGACAAAACTACCTAAAGCCAATCCTATAATAGCACCTATTGGACCTCCAAAAGACCAACCTAAAGCACCACCAATCCATTTTGCAAAACTCATAATTTATTTTTGATTTTCTAAAGTTGCAAATATACTATATGTTAGTTGGATGAAAATGTAAATTGTTACGTTTTGTAGTTAACCTTTTGCATATAAGCTTATCTTATATATATGACAAATTCCTAATAATTTAAAATTCACACTTTACAATTTAGACGCACTACTATAGAAAACCAAAATAGCACCATTTAAAGTACGAACGGAAGACTAGCAAAGGCCTACTATTTTTCATTATCTTTGCACTTCAAATTAAGATTAATTAAAATATAAAAATATGTATCCAGCAGAATTAGTAAAACCAATGCGTGAGGATTTAACCAATGTAGGTTTTGAAGAATTACATACATCAGAAGCTGTAGAAAATGCTATTGCAAAAGAAGGTACAACATTAGTTGTTGTAAATTCAGTTTGCGGTTGCGCTGCAGCAAATGCAAGACCAGGTGCCAGAACAAGCTTGGATAATGCAAAAAAACCAGACCATATCGTTACTGTTTTTGCAGGTGTAGACAAAGAAGCTGTTGACGCAGCAAGAGCACATATGATTCCTTTTCCTCCAAGCTCGCCATGTATGGCTTTATTTAAAGATGGAGAATTGGTACATATGTTAGAACGTCACCATATTGAAGGACGTCCTGCAGCATTAATTGCTGAGAATCTTAAAGATGCTTATAATGAGCATTGTTAATAGTTATCATTATTAGGAATGAAATAACGTGGTCACCTTTCTAAGAAATCAGATGATTACCATCGTTTAAAAAAATTCAACATTTCAGTGACCTAAAATTAGAAAAACCACGATTTTTATCGTGGTTTTTTTCTTTTAGTGATTTCCTAAAAGACCTTTGCCTATGCTCATAAATTTAAGTGTAGCAACCTTAACTTTAGTTAAAACTTATAATTCATAAGCGACTCATTGGAACATAATTTCTAGAATAATTTTAGACGATTCTATACTAACATTGCGAAATAGATTTAGTTGTGAAGACAATCAATGTATTCCTATTTTTTTAAAGTTACAAACCTTAAGATTTTGATTATTTTTGCTTTAATAAATATATTGTTGTGCAAAAACTATTAGCCTACCCCCTCTCCGTTTTATATTATATATGCTTTGGACTCACCTTAGTTATATTTCACCCTATACAATGGCTTAGCTTCAACCTATTTGGTTATAAAGCCTTAAAAAAAACAGTAGACCTATTACAGTTTTTCATCATGCGCTGTCTTAATCTATTAGGAACCAGAATCTCCTTCTATAACTCGTACGATTTGCCTACAGACAGACCTATAATTATCGTATCTAATCATCAGAGCATGTACGACATTTCTCCTATAATGTGGTATTTGCGCAAACACCATGTAAAGTTTGTATCTAAAAAGGAATTAGGAAATGGAATTCCGAGTGTATCTTATAACTTGCGTCATGGAGGTTCTGTTTTAATAGACCGAAAAAATCCTAGACAATCACTCTCTGCGATGATGACCTTTGGAGATTATATTGAAAAAACAAAAAGAGCAGCGGTAATTTTCCCAGAAGGCACGCGTAGCAAAGATGGTACACCAAAACCTTTTAAAACGAAAGGATTAGAAATGCTTATTAAAAAAGTTCCATCCGCACTTATTGTTCCTATTACGGTTAATAACTCATGGAAAATGTTACGCTATGGAAATTTCCCAATGGGAATAGGAAATCATATGAAATTTACCGTTCATAAGCCCATAGAAATTATTAACTTTACAAATAAGACTGAATTAATTGAGCACGTTGAACAAACCATTGTTGCTACTATTGAGAATTAATTACCAAAAACAACATTAAGATGTCTCTAAAAAATGTAAGATTAGAAGTGATGCAACATCTCGAAAAAGATGTACAATCGCTAATTGAAAAATATTTAATTCCTGTTGAAAAAATCTGGCAACCTACGGATTTCTTACCAGACTCAACTAAAGATTCATTTTTTGAAGAGGTAAAAGAAATTAGAGCACTTTCTAAAGAGCTACCTTACGATTTTTGGGTGGTTTTAGTAGGTGATATGATAACCGAGGAAGCCTTGCCGACTTACGAATCGTGGCTTATGGACGTGGAAGGTATAGACCAAGTAGAACCAAATGGCTGGTCTACATGGATAAGACACTGGACAGGTGAAGAAAACAGACATGGAGATGTTTTAAATAAATACTTGTATTTATCCGGACGTGTTAATATGCGCGAGATAGAAAAAACCACACAGTATTTAATTAACGACGGTTTTGATATTGGTACTAGTAGAGATCCTTATAAAAACTTCGTTTATACAAGTTTTCAAGAATTAGCGACTTATGTTTCTCATAACCGTGTGGCTAAAATAGCCAAACAAAAAGGGAATAAACAATTGGCTAAAATGTGTAAAATTATTTCTGGAGACGAAATGCGTCACCACCATGCTTATTCTGAGTTCGTAGAGCGCATTTTTGCTGTAGATCCTAATCAGATGATGATGGCTTTTCACGATATGATGAAACGCAAAATTGCAATGCCTGCACATTTCTTAAGAGAATCTGGTGAAAGTATTGGAACCGCTTTTGAAGAATTTTCTAATACAGCACAACGACTTGGTGTTTACACCTCTAACGATTATGTAGATATCTTACAGAAACTGATTGATCGTTGGGAAAT
Source organism: Winogradskyella costae (assembly GCF_013403865.1). Lineage (GTDB taxonomy): Bacteria > Bacteroidota > Bacteroidia > Flavobacteriales > Flavobacteriaceae > Winogradskyella > Winogradskyella costae. The sequence continues at coordinate 1,349,062 of NZ_JABFDK010000001.1, read as the reverse complement.
AGGCAAAATGACAGGACTTAATGAGGAAGCTGAAAAAGCAAGAGACTATTTAATGAAACTACCTCCAAGAATGTATCGCTTGTCTGAACGTATGAAAATTCCTGAGAATTCATTTCAATTTAAATGGGTTGATCCTGCGTAATCATTTGGTATGACAATTTCTGATGCACAACTTATTGAAGCTACCATAGATTTCGTTAAAACCGAACTCAATAATGCTGAGGGAGGGCACGATTGGTTTCATATAGAACGTGTTTACAAAAACAGTTTGCTAATTGCTAAGCATGAAAACGTAAATATTACAGTCGTTTCACTAGCGGCTTTACTTCATGATATTGCAGACCCCAAATTTCATAATGGAGACGAAGCACTTGGCTCTAAAATAGCCAGCACCTTTCTTTTAAAACACAATGTAGATAGCGAAGTTATTGAGCATGTTACTCAGATTATAGATCATATGTCTTTTAAAAATTCATTTGATTTACATACATCATTCACTTCCAAAGAAATGGAAGTTGTACAAGATGCCGACCGTATAGATGCTATTGGAGCTATTGGTATTGCACGTTGTTTTAACTATGGAGGTTTTAAAAACAGAGCCCTTTATGACCCCAAGATAAAGCCTAATCTTAGCATGACTAAAGCTGACTATAAGAACTCAGAAGCGCCAACAATTAATCATTTCTACGAAAAATTGCTATTGCTAAAAGATCAGTTAAATACTAAAACAGGCCAACGCATTGCTTTAGAACGCCATAAGTATATGGAAGATTTTCTAAAACAGTTTTTTGCAGAATGGGACGGTGAGAAATAAATTTATTAGCTCTCTTTAGCCACCTCTAAGGCCGTTAACTTATATTCAATTTCAGCCATTTCTTGTCCGTAATGAATAATTTCATCTGCAGATAAATTACTATTAGAATTTACGGCATCCAAAATATCCTGACCTTTTTTAGAATAGTACATCATAGCAGTATCAATTTTCTTACCCATAAAAATTAAATTATAATTATTGAACCATTAATTTTAACTTACCTCTATATTTAGAAGCACTCTTACCTGTAAACTCTTTAAATAGTTTATTAAAGTGCGAAAAATTATTGAAGCCACATTCAAAACTAACATCTGCTATACTCATTTGACTTTCCGAAAGTAATTTGGTCGCATGTACAATACGGTATTCATTAACCAACTTAGTAAATGTTTTGCCTGTTACTTTTTTAAAATACCGACAAAATGCAGGGACCGTCATATTTACCTTATCGGCAATTTCGTCTAAACTAATATGCTCCTGGAAATTTTGATTTATATGCTTAATAACAACATCAATCTTAGCACTATCTTGCGGTTCGGTTTCAAAGGCAAAACCATCTACATTTAACAAGGTATAATCTTCACATTTGGCCAAGCCATGAAGTACTTCAAGAAATATTAATATTTTTTTGAAGCCTTCTTTTTCATTTAACTTTTCGATCTTTTTACCAAATTTTTGCTTTGTTTTAATCCCAAAAAGAATACCCTTTTTAGAACGTTCAAACATTTTATAAATATCCTCCATTTCTGGAATATCAAAAAAATGTTCACCTAAAAACTCTGGCTTAAATTGAACTATAGTTTCACTACCATTAATTGTAAGACGATCTGTAAACCCATTGTGAGGCAGATTGGATCCTAGTAATAACAATTGACTATTATTAAAATAAGATAAGTGATTTCCTATATGGCGTTTCCCTTGGCCTTTATTTACATATACCAATTCCATCTCTGGATGAAAGTGCCAAAAGGGCTTACTTTCTCCTGTATATACATCGTTCTTTTTTACTTTAAGAGAACTACCAAATTCGGGGCTAATTTTCTCTAACGTAGGTTTCCTTGTATTCATCATAGATTTATTGCTGCAAAGTTAAGTCTATTTAAGATGAAAACCTATATATAATTACCAATAATATATTCTATTTTATCCGTATATACTTTCTGAGACAATCATAAGGTTAATTTTACATACAAATGCACCAAAATCGATGTTTTCCTGAACCTAAAGACTTTATACATTTGTAGTGTTAAATCATTATAACTGATCATAAAAAAAATGCGCATTTTAAATGTCTGTTATAATCCAAAAAATGAAACAATAAGAACCAAGCCTACTGAGAGTTATATCACAAAAAACAGACAAATAGCAAACAGTATCTCACACTTTAAAATCAATAAATTGAAACATATGAAAACATTATTTAAAAACATTTTAGTATTAGCTGTGATGTTAGGAACATGTACAAGCTACGCCATTACAACATTAGAAGTAACACCCACTTTTAATAATGTAAAAAAAGGAAATTCAATTTCAGTAACTGATGCTTTAGGAAAAATAGTATTCAGTGGTCTTATTAATTATGATGGTAATATCAGCCACCTTTATGATTTCTCGCAATTACAAGATGGTATATACATTATTGAAGTTAATAAAGACTTTGAAATTGATATTGATACTGTAGAGGTAAAAAACAACGAGGTTAATTTTTTAAGCCACAAAAGCGAAAAGATTTTTAAGCCTGTGTTTAGAGTTGAAAAAGGCAAAGTCTTAATTTCAAAATTAGCTTTAGATGCTTCTGAAATGAAAATTGAACTTTATTATAGCAATGAGTTAATACACTCTGAAACCATTAATGGAAGTGGAGTATTAAATAGAACCTACAAATTAGATCAAAATATAAGCGGAGAATATACTGCAATTGTAAGATCTAACGACAGAGTATTTATTAAAAACTTCGAAATATAACATATATTTAAAAACAATTTATTTTAAAAGTGGACCTTTTGTGGTCCACTTTTTTTTTGATTAAAACTAGCGTACTTATCCCTATATTATAGTGTCTTTTCACAACCATAATCACCTTATTACTAGCAACTAATACCATTATTTATTAAGAATACCCAAGCGTAATGGCCTAAATAAACCTATAGAAGATTACCATCAATATATACTATTTTAACCCACAAAATTACCACCTAAAATCCTAAGGTTAATTTAGCATATAAATGTGCCAAAATCGTTGTTTTCTACATTCTATAGCTGTCCTAAATTTGCAGTGTTGAATCGTTTGAAGCTGGAGTCTCAAAAAATTGCTATGAACTAAATTATAAATCCAGCTTTTAAACGATTAAAATTAAAGATTATGAAAACAGCATTTAAAACAATTTTAGTATTAGCCGTAACCTTAGGATCATTGACGAGCTATGCCAACGCAAAAACAGATGTTATTCCTACTTCAGATTTAGTTAGTAAAGGAGATCATATTTCTGTATCAGATGCATCAGGAGTGGTACTTTACAGTGGTAGTATTAATTTCAACGGAAACATACAGAATCTTTATGATTTTTCACAATTACAAGATGGTGTTTACACTGTTGAAGTGAATAAAGATTTCGAAATAAATATTAACTCTATAAAAGTAAAAGCGCATAAAGTTACATTTTTGGAAACTACAAATAAGCAGATTTTTAAGCCTGTATTTAGACTTAATAACGCTCAACTTATTATTTCAAAATTAGCTGTAGATAGTAACGAAATGGATGTTGAATTGTATTTCAAAAATGAAATCATCTATTCTGAAACTATTAAAGGTAGTGACGTATTAAACCGTGTTTACAAATTAGACCAAAACCTTAAAGGCGAATACACTGCTATAATCAGAGCAAATGGTCGTGTGTTTGTTGAAAACTTCAAAATTTAGATTATTGTTTATTTATTAGTTTATTTAGTTAAAAGTGGGTTGTAGAGAGCCCACTTTTTTTTTGTTTAAAACAGTTTCATTTGCCCATTTTTAAAAGGCTCATGAAGCTTTGTATTTAATACAGGCATCACTTTATTATTAAAGTACTTTAACCTCGCCAATTTCACTAAATCATTAATCTGTTGTGCAATTTGCCCTTCACCACGCATTCTCACTCCATACCTGCTTTCATTAAGCGTGCCGCCATGGCAATTCTCAATTTGTCTCAAGACTTTATCAGCCTTGTCTGGCATTGTTTTTCTTATCCAATCGCTAAAAATTTCTCCAATAGCTCCATTTAATCTTACAATAGTGTGCCCAATACTTAAAGCTCCGGCTTCTGAAACGGCTTTTGCCATTGGTAAAATCTCATGACTATTTATTGATGGAATAATAGGTGCCAACATCACATTTATAGGAATACCACTATCACTTAATTCTTTTACTACTTGAAGTCGTTTTTTTATGGTTGCAGTTCTCGGTTCTAAAATTCGTCTAGTATCTTCTGATAGCGATGTTATAGAAACATTTACTGATATTAAATTATCCTCTGCCAAGGCCTTTAAAAGATCTAAATCTCTTAAAATTAAAGCATTTTTGGTAATGATACTTACAGGATGTTTATACTTTAAAAACACAGCTAAACATTGCCTAGTGATCTCAAATTGATGTTCTGCGGGTTGGTAACAATCGGTATTACCCGACATAACAATGGTCTGTGCATTCCAACTTTTCTTTTTGAGATGGGCTTCTAATAATTTAGGAGCGTCTTTTTTAACTAATATCTTACGTTCAAAATCTAAGCCAGCACTATAACCCCAAAATTCGTGCGAATTTCTTGCATAGCAATAAATACAACCATGTTCGCAACCTTGGTACATATTCATGGAATAGGCCATACCAACATCTGGACTTGCTACTTTATTGACAATTGTCTTTGGAAATACATTAAGATATTGAGTTTTGTTTTTATCTACAGTTTCACCTTCTTTATGGCAAAACTCCAGAAAATCGTCTCGTATTTCGTAAGACAACTCAAAAAAACGATTATGTGTATTTTGCTGTGCGCCTCTACCTTTAATTGTGGATTTGGGATGTATCATACCCTAAAATTAGTATGAAAAACAGCTGAACGTGGCTACAGGTTGTAGTTTTAACTTAATTAATTATGGTATCCAAAACCGTATTAATTTTTGTATCTAACACTATTACTTTGGTGTTTTACTCAAAACTAGAAAGAACAGTTTAAATACCAGAAGGTGCATTATTTAAAGCACTAAAAGAAGATACTAATGAAAGACGACATATTGATATCTATAACTTTTACTAATAATAAAACTCTGAATCTGTCGATGGACAAACTCAGAGTTCAGATTTAAAATAATAGAGACTATTATAACAGCTCTAAAAGTGTTTATCTTTTGAGGCTTTAATTGATAATAGAACAACAACCATTGCTCCCGTAATTGAGGCAACAATATTAACTTCCCCTGTTATTAACCAAAATATCAATGATACCACTGTAACGGCTAATAAAGCTGCTAATAAGATGTAGATTACACGTTTCATAAGGACTAATAATTAATTTTGAAGAAAAGCATTTACATTAAAGCGAACCAACTACAACTCTATAAGTTGTATTTAAAAATTGCTCCTGCATTTAATATGCCACCAGGAGCAATACTACTGTAAGTTGAAACAATCCTAAGGCCATATTGCAGTTTGCTCTTTAAACCAAATAAGACTTGAACACCTAAATCAATCCCTAATCCATTATCGTCTTCAAGATTTAGCTTCTTATCAAAATTAACGTAAGACAACCCAAATATAGATTCAAACTTAGAGGTTTCAGATTTTCCGAAATCATAATTTACTTGAAAAGCATACTTGTCTAATTTATACTTTAAGTCTAAATCCTTATTTTCCATTGTTGCATTAGACGCACTTAGTACAAGAGTTATATCAGAATTTAAGTTGTAGCCTAATAAACCTTCAATGTTTAGCCCCACATCCTTTTGCATAAACTGCTCACTTAAATCAAACCCTAATGTAAATTTTGATTGAGCGAATAGGATACAATTAAACAGAAAAAATGCAATAATAAATAATCTTGTTTTCATGGTTTTTAGTTTTAATTATTAAAATAGATTTATATAAATTAGATTGTTAGTTGATAATCTTGATTTAAGTATTTTTCATTCTATTATATAAAAATCAAATACTGTTTATTTTAGTATTAGCGAAGCCATCACAGCTTTTTCCTTATGGAGTCTTTTTTATTAAATTTTAACTGTTTAGTTTTATCTAATATTTAGTTCCTCTAAATTTTGGTTAGAAGCATATAGGTTAACGCCAAAAATGTTGTTATCACTAAAGTTGCAACATATTGACACTGTAAATGTAACATGAGAAAAAGAGGTAGGATTACGGTAAAACCGTACTATATGTTAACGTTAAAAAATGGTTGAAATTAAAGTAGGCCGAGTTTGCGTACTTCTCTTAAAATATCTTCATCGTTACCTTTGGTAATACCTAAGACATCTTTTATAATAGATTTACGTTTTTCTACAGCACTTTGGGAAAGCGACAGATGCGTAGGTAGGTTTTTTGTCTTAATACCTTGTGCTAAAAGTTCAATGATTTTCCTATTGGTAGTATCTAAAAGTTCTTCCTTCGATATGAGTAGTTTTTTTGCCTTCTTTACGCTTTCAGAAAAGTAATAGTTTCCTTTTGTGATTTCAGAGAACGCTTCTAGTAGTTCTTCTCCATCTATATCACTTTTAACCAAAAGTCCTTGAGGGTTTACTTTTTTTAGCACATTATATAACACTATAGCTTCTGTATGCGAGGTAATAATTGCAATTCTTGTTTCTGGAAAATGACTTTTTATTAAACGTGCAACATCCTCTCCGTTAAATAAGTTTTGATCCTCATAGGGCGGAATACTGTAGTCTATTATGGCTAGTGCAAACCGATTTTTACTCTGAGTTGTTGTTATAATCTTATATGCCTCTTTACAATTATAACATGCCGTAATATTAAGAAACTCATTGATATCGCTTAAAGACAAAATACTTTTATAGCCATCTATTTGGATAGGATGGTCGTCAATAATCAATACTTCCATATAGTAGTTCTAAAATAGATAGGTGCAAAACCAAATATAAAAAAATTAATCAATACCTATCTTTGGATTCAACTTAATCCTTTTTAACAAAAAGTATTAAAAGGTTTTGGGTATAGAAATTGAAAGTGTCGTGCCTAAATTAGGTTGCGAGACTATTTTTAGTTCCGCATTTATTTTACTAGCTCTTTCCTTCATATTTTTAAGACCAATACCTTTTGATTTGATAGTATTAGAAAAACCTACACCATTATCTATAAGCTCAATAACAAGATGTGTTTCGGTTTGCTCCATCTTTACTATAACCGTATTGGCTTTAGCATGTTTTTTAATATTATGTAATCCCTCTTGGAATATACGGTATACTTCAATTTTAGTAGAGTTAGATACAACCTTCCAGTCTATAAGTTCATCAAAATATAAATTGAGTTTTAATTTAGAATCACCAGTAATATTTTCAAACAAACTTGAAATCATTTTAGTAAAATTCACTTGATCTGAAAACAAGTCTTCACTTAGATTATGCGAAATAGCGCGTATTTCTTTTTCTACGTCCTGTAAACTTTTTATATAGGGCAAACACTTTTCAACAGTTTCTGCATCTTTTCTTTTGTTAAGCACAAATAGATTTAAACGAATACCTGAAAGCTTACCTAAAATACCATCATGCAATTCTTGAGACATGCGTTTTTTTTCAAAATGCTTACCTTGCTCTATTTTAAATTGCTCTTCTAACATTAGGTTATACAAGCTCTCATTGGCTTCTAATTCCTTTTGAGCTAGAAGTAATTCTTTGTTTTTTAATTTTCTGGCTCTATTGATATAGACCATAACGGATATTACCAAAATGAGTACACTCAATAGTGTTGCGACCCAAAATCCTTTATCCGCTTTGTCTCTTTCTTTTTCAGCAGATTGTTTTTCTTTTATTAAATTTTCGGTGTTAAACTCAATTAGGGCAAACTTTTCTTGTTGGTTGCGTTCGTTTAAAGTAATGCTATCTTGTAAGGTTAAATAGGTTTCGTACCATTGTCTTGTTTTTTTTAAACTATCGGTTTGTGCCATTAAATGTAAGGCTTTCAGCTCCTCTCCTAATTGTCCATTTTTCCTAGTGGTATAGTATGCCTTTTGTGCAAAATAAAAAGCCGAATCATTATTTTTTATATCCTTATAATACTTCGCCAAAAGCAACTCTCCCGTACTACGAGACGGCGAATTTACACTGTCGTGCACGCGCAACGCTTTATTAAAAAGCGACATCACCTTATTTTTTTTTAATCTATGTCTATTGTATGCCCAATTTTCTAAGAAATAGGCATAATTTATAGGGTTTTGTTTGGGAAGTATACCTAAGTTATCCGCTTTCTCAAAATAGGTTTCGGCTTCCCTATATAATCCTTGATCCATTTTTAAAATGGCGATATTAAGCAACGACTGAGACTTTAATCTTAATTGATACGTTTTTTGCTTTTCATTAAAATGGTCTGTTGCATTAAGCGCTCTATTATGGTAGTCAAAAGCTAAATCATATTTTTTGGTTTCAGCAAATAATTTACCCAAGGTATTATAAACCCCATATTTGGAAAAATAATTATTATCACTTTCCACTATTTCTAATGCTTTAATTACATATTTTTCACTCTCTGTATAATTTTTAACTGATTTTAAAATTAACGATAGTGTAGATAATGCACTTTTTTGGGTTTCATTATCCTTTGCACTAGAAAAATAAGTAGAAGCCTTATAACTATAATAAAAAGCACTATCCATCTTGTTTAAGTGTAAATAGTATTTCCCAAGATACATATTGCTTCGGGCAATTATGAAAGTATCCCTAGCTCTTACAGCTAATTCATTTGCCATTTTAGCACTCTTATAACGACCTTCATGATTATTAATACTATAATATCTATTAGCAACTTTCAAATAATTTCTTCTTCTTGTAGAATCATTCTTGCGTTGGTTAAGATAATTATCAATGTTATTAATAGCTGCTTCTCTAGTATCAAGAGTTAAAGAATTATTATACGCCACTTTAAACAAAGAATCCACCTCTTTAGGTAAAGGTGGCTCTTTGCTTATGTTTATTTCTTCTTTACAAGAGAATAAAACAAATATGGCTAATAAGAAAAATAAATACTTTTTCATTCTCTAAAAATAAAGAAATAGAAATAACAGGATACCCCATTACGGTAAAACCGTACATTTTGTTAAACTATTAGGTAGGAAAGAAAAAAACCTCTGTTAATTGACGTTATATGATTTTCAATTAACAGAGGTATAATAAATTTAGTTAGATATTAAGAAGTTACTTCCCTGGAAAATCCGCTTTACGCTTCTCCAAAAAGGCGGTAGTGCCTTCTACAAAATCTTCTGTTCCGAAGCATTTTCCAAATTGTTTAATTTCTACTTTGTAACCATCTTTTCCGTCTTTGTAATTCGCGTTAATCGCTTTAATGGCTTTACTGATGGCAACAGAAGAATTTCGCATTATTTTACTTGCAATCTTCTCTGCTAATGGTAGTAATTCTTCGAGCTCAACAACGTGGTTTACTAAACCGTAATTTAATGCTTGATTAGCATCAATCATACCTGCTGTCATTACCATTTCCATAGCTCTACCCTTACCTACTAATTGTGGTAAACGTTGCGTACCGCCATAACCCGGAATCACCCCTAGAGATACTTCTGGTAATCCCATTTTAGCATTGGTGCTCGCTACCCTAAAATGACAGGCCATAGCTAATTCTAGTCCCCCACCAAGTGCAAAACCATTGACTGCTGCTATTACCGGAGTACTTAAGCTTTCCACAAAATCGAATAATAACGCCTGCCCTTGTGCAGCTAGTTTTCCACCTTCATCGATGCTAAAATCCGCAAATTCACTAATATCTGCACCTGCTACAAAGGCTTTTTCACCGCTTCCGGTAAGGATGATAACTTTAGTGTTTTCATCTGTATCTGCAGCATCAAAAGCATCATGTAATTCTTGAATGGTCGCTTTATTTAATGCATTTAACTTCTTTGGTCTATTGATTGTGATCGTTGTAATTCCGTTATAATAATCTGAAAGTATGTTTTCGTAGTTCATTGAAATATGTTTTCATTCCTATGAAAAATAGGAATTTTGTTATTATTTTATCTTAGTTTTTTTTACTAAGAAATTCTTGCTTGCGCAGGAAATGTGACTTTAAAAATAGTCCCTTTTCCTAATTGCGTGCTAAAGGTAATACTTCCATTATAAGTTTCTACAATGTTTTTTACCATAGCCAAACCTAAACCCATGCCGCTTGATTTAGTAGTGAATTTTGGCTCGAATATCTTGTCTTTAGTTTGCTCATCTATTCCAGAGCCATTGTCCTCAATAGTAATATTTACATTGTCACCTTCGCTAAAAACACGCACTTCAATTTTAGGATTTTCAGCGTCATTAGGAATTGCTTGAATACCATTTTTCACCAAATTAGTAACGACTCGTATTAACTGCGTTCTATCAAATTTAGCAATAATTTCTTCGGTTTCAGAATAGAATTCAATATACTCTTCATTAAAAATATCGAGAGCCATTTTTACTATATGAACAACATTAAGCACTTCACTTTTCTGCGCTGGCATCTTCGCAAAATTCGAAAATGCCGAAGCAATAGAACTCATGGTATCGATTTGTTGAATTAACGTATTACTATATTCATCTAATTTTTTGTGAATGTTTTCATCTTCCGGATTAAATTTACGCTGGAAACTTTGCACGGTTAAGCGCATGGGCGTTAATGGATTTTTAATCTCGTGAGCCACTTGTTTTGCCATTTCGCGCCAGGCTTGCTCGCGCTCATTGGTTGCTAAAACTACAGCACTGGCTTCGAGCTCATCAATCATACTATTATACGAATTAATAAGCGTTGAGATTTCATCACTAGATGAGCCTATCTGAATTTTTGTATTTCGCTTCTCTAATCGTGTTTCATTCATCTTATCACTTATAGTTCGTAGTGATTTGGTTATAAACTTAGATATAAAATAGGCAATGACAATAGCAACTAAAATCAATACTAAATAGGCATAAGCCAAACGTTTTAAAAACTCTTTCAGCTCTTTATTAAAAAAATCGTCATTTTCTAAATAGGGTAAATTTAAAATGGCCAAAGTCTTAAATTTTTCATCCATAATATAAGTGTAGGATGACTGAAACGTTTGTCCGGCAACATTATTCTTCACCACAAAACGATGTTCTAAAGTGTTAGATAAGGTGTTTAATATTTCAACATCTAAACAGAGATCTGAAGAATCTCTTTGAATGGTTCGTTTTGAACTTTTAAGTAATTGCCCATCTAAATCATAAAGGTTAATTTGCAAATTATGAATGGCATCTATTTCAAAAATTTCATCTTTAAAAATTAATGGAATATTACTCGTAGTAACAGGATATGTAGTTTCTCCTATAACAAAATTAATACTCTGCTTAATTGCTTTTTCTTTACGTTCTAAGCGTTCACTATGATATTCCTTAGCCTCTTCGCTATACTGATAAATAGTTACTGCAGCTATTAAAACCGATGCTACAAGTACTAAAAGTATCATGGCTACATTTATTCGGGCTCTTAAAGAAAGGCGTTGCATCATTATTGAAGTGCCCAAGGAAATGGACGTATTTTAATTCTGAAATATAAGTTTTAAATATAGCAATAATCAATCCAAAGACGGCATGCGTACATTTCAAATCTCTAAAAATCGATTAGGCTTCCGGATTTTTGGAACGTATATTTTTATAGAGCTTAAAACCTAACATTAATAAAATTCCTAAAACCACAATACCTAATACTCCAAAAATCCAGTTGATAGAACTTTTTAGAATGACTAGAAAAACAACAGCAAACAGGATAAATGTAGCTCCTTCGTTCCAAATTCGCATAAAATTAGACGTGACTTTAACCTCGTCTTTTTGAAGTTGTTTAAAATACAAATGAGTTTTAAAATGATAGATAAATAATAGAAACACAAAAAGTAATTTTACATGCATCCAACTTTGTTGTAACCAACTTGGCGTTAAAATCAATAGCCAAACTGCAAAAAGTGTAGCTAAAACTGCAGATGGCCACGTAATAATAAACCAAAGGCGTTTTGCCATTAACTTTAACTGCTTTCCCAAAATTTCTTTTTCTGGTGATGGCTTATGAAACGCTTCAATTTGATATACAAATAATCTTGGAATGTAGAACAAGCCAGCAAACCACGTAATCACAAAAATGAGATGTAATGATTTTATGTAATTATAATATTCCATGCGATTAAATTATATCTGCTAATGTTTTATTAATCTCTCTTTTTAAAAAATAACCAGTGACAAGGGTCGATAACACATCAGAAACCGGGAACGCAATCCAAATTCCTAATTCACCAAAATATACTGGTAAGATATACATTAATGGAATAAAAAAAATAGCTTGTCTCGTTAGTGTTAATAACAATGCCGGCAATGCCTTACCAACTGCCTGAAAATAGGCCGCACCAATAAGTTGCAAAGCTAATATTGGCACCGCAGCAAAAGCCCATCTCATATTATTAGGGGTAATTCTAATAACATCAGGATCTGATGTAAACCATTTAGTAATAGTTTCGGGAAAGAACATTAAACCAATAAATACTACGGTTCCTAAAACAGTAGCATATTTTATGGCTGTATAAATAGATTCCTTAACACGTTGATATTTTTCTGCACCATAATTAAAACCTGCAATAGGGATAAAGCCTTGTGTAATTCCAAAAACAGGAAACAATACAAACATCATCATCCTCCCTACGATTGCATATGCCGTAACTGAGGTTTCTCCTCCAAAGTTAAAGAGCGCATTATTTACCAACAAGAACGTAACACTTACAACAGCTTGCCGCGCTAAGGTTACAAAACCTAATGATGCAATTTCAGATACGATTGATTTTTCTAATTTAAAATGTGAAAGGTTAATTTTTAATTCAGAATTATCGGATAAGAAATACCAAAAAATGAACAGAAAGGCCACAACATAAGATCCTGTTGTTGCCCATGCTGCCCCAGCCATTCCGTAATCTAAAATATTGATAAAAATATAGTCTAATACTAAATTGCCAACAGACGGAATAAGCATGGCATACATCGCAAATTTAGGTTTACCTTCTGCTCTAATAACATTATTACCCATCATTACAAAACCTAAAATAGGCACACCGTAAAGAATGATTTCATAATATACTTTTGCAGGCCCAAAAATATTGCCTTTTCCTCCAAAAGCAGGAATTAATGTATCTACAAAATAAAGTCCAAAAACAGCAAAGGTCACCGTAAATAATAATGTCAGCGTCAGCTGATTCCCAAAAGTTTTTAGAGCCTTAACTGCATTATTAGCCCCTAAAGCACGTGAAATTATTGAAGACCCTCCGATACCGATAGCCATCCCAAGTGCAGCAATAAAAAACGACACTGGCAATACCACGTTAATCGCAGCAATGGCTGTAGAGCCAATCCAATTACCCACAAAAATAGTATCGACCAAGATATTAAGCGACATCACCAAAATACCAATAGAAGCTGGTACGGCTTGCCTAATTAACAATTTGCCTATAGGTTCATTCCCTAGATCTTGTGACGATACATTTGCCATTATACGGCTTTAGTTTCAGCAGTCGCCCACTCGCTTACGATTTTAGCCACTACTTCAGCGAAATCATCACGATCATTAAGACAAGGAATTACTGTAAATTCCTTTCCTCCCATTTCGTGAAAAATTTCTTCGCCTTCCATTGCAATTTCTTCTAACGTTTCTAAACAATCGCTTACAAAGGCCGGAGTTACAATAGCCATTTTTTTAGTGCCTGCCTTACCCATTCTCTCAATTGTTCGGTCCGTATAAGGCTTTAACCATGGATCAAAACCAAGTCTCGATTGAAACGTTGTAGAATACGTTCCATTTTTTAAACCTAGTTTTTTAGCCACATTTACCGTAGTAATTTCACACTGATGACGGTAACAAAACTCATGTTGTTTACTACCCATTTTAAAACAGCATTTGCCGTTCATTTGGCAATTGCCGTTAGTAATATCACTTTTTCGAATATGTCTCTCAGGAACTCCATGATAACTAAATAGGATATGTTCATAATCCAAATCATTCAATGTTTCACCAATACTTTTTGAAAGTACATTGATATAATCTTCACGATTATAAAATGCTGGAGTTCGTGTAATTGTTATATCTGGAAAATGTTCGGCCACCAACTCATCTACTTTTACATCGATTGTTTCTGTTGTTGCCATGGCAAATTGTGGATACAATGGAATAGTCTTTATTTCCGTACAGCCTTTATCAACCAATTCTTGTAATCCTTTTTTAATTGTCATCCTACCATAACGCATAGCTAATGCCACAGGATAATCAACTTTTTGCTGAACTTTATCTTGAAGTCGCTCTGAAAGTACAATTAACGGAGAGCCTTCCTCCCACCAAATTTTTTGATACGCTGCTGCTGATGCTTTAGGTCTAGTATTTAAAATAATACCTTTCACTAAAATAGCACGCGCCACTAATGGCAAGTCAATAACGCGCTCGTCCATTAAAAATTCACCTAGATATTTCTTAACATCTTTAGGGCTTGGACTGTCTGGAGAGCCCAAATTAACTAATAAAATTCCTTTTGACATGCTTTACATTTTCAACTACAAAAATACGATACTAATCGCAATACTTAATAATGGTTTGTATTGGTTTTATTTATCCTATCATCTTAAAATATTTTATCTACTTTTAGGTTATAGATATCGAAACAATTAGTTTTATTACTTGTTTTTAATCGAGTTTAACTATTTCTACAAGTCTGTTTAAAGGATTTAAATATCTTTACAAGCCTTGATCACATTTTATTATGAACCGAGCATGTTCAAAATTTTATTATGTAAAGACATAATTTATAACGAACTGCATGTGGCTAATTAAAAGTCAATACGTACAAACACATGAAAAAAATCTTAACCATACTCCTTACATTATTTACATTAGTTGTGTTTTCTCAACAACAATATCAGAGTTTACTTTGGAAGATTACAGGCAACGGACTAGACAAGCCGTCTTACCTTTATGGCACCATGCACGTCAGCAAAAAAGTAGCTTTTCGCTTAGACGATGTTTTTTATAAAGCCTTAAATCAAAGTGATTGTATTGCTTTAGAATCGGACCCAACGACATGGCCAGGTTTTAATTATGAAATGATGCTTGGTCAAATGGCTGCGTACAACAATTATAACGAGGATTTCTATACCAATCTTTTTAAGTTAACGCACCCTGAAGAAATGGCCATTAGGGGTACCGTTCGTATGGATAACAATGCTGTAAACTCTTATTTATACCGCAAAAATAGTTCTTCAGATAATTTTGAAGAGGAGACCTATTTGGACATGTTTATTTTTCAAGCTGGAAAGAAAAATAATAAAAAAATATACGCGCTAGAGGATTTAGAAGAATCGCGATACTTAACTACAAAAGCAGCTTACAATGCAAATAAAAAAGAATTAGATCCATGGCTACAAAAATTATATGCTAGAGAGAATGCCTATTTAATTCAAGAAAATTTATATCGCGACAGAAACTTAGACTTATTGGACTCTATTGGTGCCGGTGTTAACACCGAATTCTTCCGTAAAAATATGCTTTACATTAGAAATGAGAATATGGTGATTTCTCTAGAAAAATTGATGCCAACCCAATCTGTTTTTGCCGGAGTCGGTGCAGCCCATTTACCAGGTGAACACGGCATGATTAATATGTTGCGCAACAGAGGTTACACCGTAAAATCATTAACGTCTGAACAAACCGATTACAGTAAAACAGAAAAAACAAAACTCGATAGTCTTTTTGTAACACCAGAACTTAAAAAACACAGTAGCCCTGATGGTTTTTTAAGTATCAATACCTATGATGAACTGCGTGAGTTTTCTTATGGCGGACAAAAATATTATTTGGATCCAGATATGACCAATGGCGCTTATTTAACTCTAAATAGAATCAGTCGTTTTACCTATTTGCCAAATGAAAAATCAAATATTACCTTAAAAGAGATTGATCATTTATTATACGAAGATATTCCTGGTGATATTATTAAGAAGGAAGAATTAACCACGCCTTATCCTGGAATTAGCATCGTTAATAAAACTAAGAAAGGAGAATTTCAGAAGTACCATATTTATGAAACTCCTTTAGAAATTATTATCATAAAATTTGCGGGCCGTAGTGATTTTGTGCTTAAACATGAATCTAAGATTTTTAATTCGATAGTTTTGAAAACCCCTTCTGATGGAACAAAAGTGTTTACATCACCAAGGCGTAAATTTCAAGTTGATTTTCCTGAATATTACATTTCTAGTAATATGGACAACTATGGAAAAAAGCTAGTAGAAGGCCATAAAAATGGTGCTTACTATTTTATTGAAGAAGCGGTTTTAAACGACTTAACTTATATTGAAGAAGATAGTTTTGAAGCTAAGTATTTTCACCACTCATTATATAAAAATTATAAATTAGTTGAAGCTGAAGGTGGCTTCAAAGCAGGCGATTATAAAACCTATGAATCTAATGCAATTTTAGATGCTGATACCAACAAAAAATTACATCTAAAAACCATTGTTAAAGACGGTAGCTATTATCTCCTAGGTTACGTTGGCACCAATGAAGCTGACAAAGCTGCATTTTTTAAATCGTTTAAGTTCAATAAGACGGATTATTCAGGTTTTGAAAAAGTGACAGATACCTCTTTACATTTTTCGGTTAATACAAACGGAAAAGCACCTTTGCCAAATCCTTATAACTACAATTATAATGGAGGTAAAAAGGCGAAAGATTATGAACAAACCATAAACGAAACGGTTTATTCTACCTATGCGAATGAACAAATTTCTGTCTCCAGAACTAAGTTTCACGATTTGCAAATGTTTTATAATGCAGATAGCCTGTGGAAGGATTTAGAAGAGAAAGTAAACTACAGAGCACGTTATTATAAAACTGAAAAAGCATTTCACATTTCTAATCGTACGTCTTCTAAAACAGATGACAATATTTATACCAATAGCTTTAGTTACTCAGATTCTGCAAGCTCAAAACAAGTATTAGTGAAGAATATTTTGAAGGAAGGAGTGCTTTTCGAATTAAAAACCTTGATAGATTCCATAAGTGGTCCTTCTACTTTTGTTACCGAATTTTATGACTCATTTACACCAAAAGACACCCTTTTAGGAAAAGATGTTTTAACAGATAAGACCACGCAATTTTTTGAAGCTTTAAGAGCAAAAGATAGTATTATCTTGGAATCTTATGGCCTTATTAAATTTAAGAAACACAATAGCAAAGACATTGCTTTAATTCTAAAGGATTTTGAATTCGATAAAGAGCGTCTAGACATTAAATCGTACCTAGTAGAACAACTCATTGAAATTGATTTAAAGAATAATTTACCATTTATAAAGCAATTGTATCACGATAGTTATTCTGATCCTCAAACACAGACGTCTATCTTAGAAGGTTTATTAGATTCTAACACAAAAGAGTCTTATACCATTGCTTTAGAATTAATGGAGCGCGATTTACCTTTAGGAAGTGTGGGCAGCATGTTTTATAACTATAACCACCAAGACTCTTTAGAGCTAAAAGCTTCATTGTTCCCTAAAATACTAGAATATAGCACCATACAAGAATATAAGCAACCACTTTACTCTTTGCTAGCCAAGGTTAGTGATAGCGGATTAGTAAAGCAAAAATCTTATAAAAAATATAAAAATCAGCTCATAAATGACGCAAAAATGGAAATTAAGCGAAATTTAGGAAGCTATAGTAATTACGGTTATAATTCGTATTCTCAAAATTTAGCGACTTATGTACGATTGATTTTTCCTTATAGAAATGAACGTACCGCTCAAGATTTCTTTTCAAAATTGCTTAATGTTGATGACACAAATGCCTTAGTAAAGTATTACGTATTATTAACTAAGGCCAAAGAAACAATTCCATATCAACTTACTGAAAAGCTTGTTAATGATGAAGAAAACGAATATTTGCTTTTAGAAGAATTAGATGCTTCTAAACTATTGGGCAAACTAAAATCTATCGGTATTAACCAACAACAATTTGCCAAATCCAAACTTTTATCGGACGCCAATTATGAAAAAGAAAAAGATTCAATTGCCTTTCTTTTTAAGCGCGATTTTGTGACCGATAAAGGCAAAAATGCCGTAATGTATTTCTTTAAAATAGATAAGGATGACGAGTATTCTGGCAAGGTTGAAGCCTTACATTACATTTCATTCATTAAGCCAAAAGACCCAAAGCAATTGGTTGTAGATTACTATTCTATTTCAGAAAGTTATGGTACTATGGTTGATAAAACGAAAGAACTCGAAGAGCAATATACTGAAATCCTTAATCTAGCGATTTATAAGGATAGACAACGTGTAACGCCTACTGGTGGTGATGGGTATTATGATTATTAAACTATTTTTCGTATTTTTGACTATAACCACCTAAATTTTAATCTAATGATTTCCCCTTTTAATCTAATGATTTCCCCATTTCAAGTTATTGTCTTTTTATTAATGTTTGTTTCATTAATTATTACAAGCTTGGTTTTAGCTTCAAAAAACGAGATTAGATTTAATTTTTTAGTTTGGTCACTTATAATTCTGTTTGTACCTTTCCTTGGCAGTATTAGTTATTTAATCAAACATTACACTTCATCTAAGACCAAAACGAATAATCTAGTAAGTTAACTAGAAGCCTGAATATACTTCTTAGGTGTGGTCCCAAATTTCTTTTTAAAAGCGGCTATAAAATGGCTTCCTGTGCTGTAACCTACTTTTAGGCCCACTTCATTAACGTTATAATCACCAGATTCTAAAAGTTTACGTGCCACTTCCATTTTATACTCGAATAGAAAACTAAAAACCGAATCGCCATAAATCTGCTTAAAGCCTTCTTTCAATTTTTTTAAGCTGAGATCTATTTCATCTGCTAATTCTTGCAAACTTGGCGGCTCTGACATATTAGCAATAATAATATCTTTTGCCTTTTTCAGTTTAGCGACATTAACCTCATCTACTAAAAACGGACATTGCTCAATATCGGCATCTTCACTTCGGTTAAAAAACAGACTCAATAATTCATAAGCTTTTCCTTTAAAATATAAGGGTTTAATTGAATTGTTCAGGTTAAAACTGATGAGCTGATTCAAAACCACAGCCATGGATGGCGAAATTTTTCCATCCTTATAATATTTTTTATCTCTATTATCGTCCGTTAAAAACGTAACATAATTAGCATCCTCTGAAAACAAACCATGAAATTTCTTAATAGAAATCACTAAAGACACCAACCAAGAATGTGGCTGAATTTCTAAATGAATCGGCAAATCACGCTCTGGATTATAAAGCAATAAGGACGTTTCCTCATCAATATTTAAAGTATAATTACCCTGATTAAACTTAAAAGCGGCTTTTCCTTTAGTGCAAAAATGAAACTGAATATAGCTACTATCAATCTCACGCTCAAGAATTTCAAGGCTATCATTTTCATTTTTATGGGTTAGTACAAAAAAGCCATCTTCAATACGTGTTTCCTCAAAAGTACTTATAGCGATACTTTCTGAATTCCTTTTTTCTAAATCCATTTCGTTATTATTTAGATTGATTCTAAACAAAAGCCCAAAAAGCCCTTGGTTTTACTACAAAAGTATGATAATTATCATGTTTTGGTAAAAAACAATCCTAAAAAACCACAATCGATACTTTAAGTTCTTCTAGCGTTGTTTTTATTTAAGAATCAAAATTACATTTGCGCTGTTACTTTCCAAAGTCAGGTAAACGAGCGAACGCAACACATGCATAATAAAAGCAAATATTTTTACGCTATAGGTCTCAGCTATAAAAAAGCTGATGCGGAAGTGCGTGGTCATTTTAGTCTAAGCGACACCGCTAAGCAAAACGTTTTGGCACAAGCCAAGCAGAATGGTATTGACAGTCTTTTGTTGGTTTCCACCTGTAACCGTACAGAAATCTACGGATTCGCAGAGCACCCTTTTCAACTGATTCAATTATTATGTGATAACACAAAGGGTACTGTTGAAGAGTTCAGAGAAGTAGCGTATGTTCACAAAAACAAAGACGCCATTAATCATATGTTTCGTGTTGGCTCTGGTTTAGATAGTCAGATTTTAGGTGATTTTGAAATTATCTTTCAACTTAAAGCTGGAGCGCGAGCCTCAAAAGAAGTCGGATTATTAAATTCATTTACCGAGCGTTTAGTGAATTCTGTAATTCAAGCGAGTAAGCGTATTAAAAACGAAACACAATTATCGTCGGGTGCTACATCGGTTTCTTTTGCTTCTGTTCAATACATAATGAATAACGTTGCCCAAATTTCTAAAAAGAATATTTTACTCTTCGGAACTGGAAAAATTGGAAGAAACACGTGCGAAAACTTAGTTAAACATACTAAAAATTCGCATATCACATTAATTAACAGAACTAAAGATAAAGCAGAAGAAGTTGCCGGTAAATTTAACCTTATCGTTAAAGATTACGAGAATCTTGAAGACGAAATTAATGCTTCTGATATTGTCATTGTCGCAACAGGAGCCCAAAATCCAACGGTTTATAAATCTTTAATTTCGACCGAAAAACCATTGCTAGTTTTAGACTTATCGATTCCAAAAAATGTTAATGAAGATATTAGAGAACATGCTAATATTACTTTAGTGCATTTAGATGATTTAGCAAAAATCACAGATGACACCTTAGAGAATCGAAAAGCATACATTCCGCATGCAGAATCAATTATCTCAGAGGTCTCAGCCGAATTTAATGCCTGGTTAAACACGTTGAAATTTGTTCCTACCATACAGGCTATAAAGCATAAATTAACAGATTTTAAAAATTCTGAATTCAATACACAACGCAAAAAAATGTCTGACTTTAACGAGGTTCAGGCAGAGTTGATTACTAGTAATTTAATTCAGAAAATAACAAATCAATTTGCGCATCACTTAAGAGAAGATGGCAATACTTCAGATGAAAGCATAGAGCTCATCAAAAAAATATTTCAGTTAGAAACTACCGATAATGTCTAAAATAATTCGCATTGGCACACGCGACAGCCAGCTCGCTATGTGGCAAGCAAAAACCGTTCAATCACAACTTGAACATTTAGGTCATAAAACCGTCCTTGTTCCAATAAAATCAACAGGAGATTTAGTTCTCGATAAACCCTTACATGAACTCGGTATTACTGGAGTTTTCACTAAAACTTTAGATATTGCCATGCTAAAAGGCATTATCGATATTGCGGTTCATTCCTTAAAAGACGTGCCAACTGTTTTACCCAATGGCATTATTCAAGCTGCGGTTCTAAAGCGTGGAAACATTAACGACACCCTAGTTTTTAAGGACAACGAAGAGTTTTTATCAGCTAAAGACGCCATTATAGCAACAGGGAGTTTAAGACGCCGTGCACAATGGTTAAACCGCTACCCAACACATACTATTGTTGGTTTGCGAGGTAACGTGAACTCTAGACTAGAAAAATTAGAAAACAACGATGAATGGGATGCTGCTATTTTTGCAGGGGCCGGTTTGGGCAGATTAAATTTAACCCCTGAAAATTCGATAAATTTAGGGTGGATGATTCCTGCACCAGCACAAGGAGCTATTATGATTACTGCTTTAGATGCCGATGAGGAAACTAAAGCAATCATTGCAGAAATTAATGATGAAGTAACAGAAATTTGCACCTCTATTGAACGCGAATTCTTAAATCGTCTAGAAGGTGGTTGTACCGCTCCAATTGGAGCTATTTGTTATATTAATAAAGAAGAAGAAATCAATTTTAAAGGTATTCTTTTAAGTAAGGATGGTTCTAAGAAGATAGAAGTTGTTAAAGTGGTTCCACTTGGAAATCATCATAACGTAGCAGAATTCTGCGCTGATTATATTATTGGAAAAGGTGGTAAAGTTTTAATTGACGAATTGACGCAAGGTGATAAAATCACTAATATATATTCTACCAAACAATTAACTAACGATCAGAAAGCCTTGTTTCATGATGATGTTGTCGCTGAAAGTAACGATGATATTAAGATTAACCCAAACCGACTGAGTAAAACTATCATTCGTAACGAAATTGAGAATGTTATTATTACAAGTCAGAATACTGTTGAATCGTTACTCACAAATTTTTCGGCTATAGAATTACAGTTCAAAAATATTTATTGTGTCGGTCGAAAGACTAAGCGAATGGTTGAAAAGCGTATCGGCAAAGTAAAACATTACGAGCAATACGCTAAAGATTTGGCTGAGTACATGGTGGAATATATGGATGGTGCTGAAGTTACCTATTTCAGTAGTAACCTAAGATTAGATACGATTCCTGATATTTTATCTGAAAACAACATTAAAGTCAACGAAGTTGAAGCTTACGAAACAAAACTTGACGCTAAAAAAGTAGAAGGTGAGTTAGATGGAGTTATGTTTTACAGTCCATCTACCGTTCAAAGTTTCTTAAAGTACAATGAAGCCAATGGCATTGCGTTTTGTATTGGAGAAACCACGGCTACTGAAGCTAAAAAACACTTTAAAGAAGTCCGTGTGGCTAAGGTTCCTTTGGTAGAGAGTGTTGTTGAGTTGGTGAATGAATTTTACTTATAGCCCTTAGCTTTTGGCTTTTAGCCTTTAGTCTCACTGTTATGAAAAGCTAAGAGCAAATGTCTAAAAGCTAAAAAAATGAGGAATTATAAAAACTTAAAGATTTGGGAGCAAGGGATTGAACTTGTAAAACAAATTTATGTTTTAGTAAAGCAACTACCTTCATCTGAAAAATTTGGTTTAAAATCTCAGATTACTAGAGCTGCAGTTTCAATTCCTTCAAATATTGCTGAAGGTTGCGCAAGAAATAGTGAAGTAGAATTCAAACGCTTTCTAGAAATTGCTATGGGTTCACTCTTTGAAGTTCATACCCAATTAATTATTATACAAGAATTAAAATTTATCAATCCTGAAGATTTAGCAGACATTTTTGAGCTAATTGAAACTGAAGGTAGAATGATAAATGGATTAATAAATACAATCAAAAATAGCTAGAGTAAGTGGCCAACAGCCAACAGCTAAAAGCTAAAAGCCAATTATGATAAAAAACGATTTATTCCTTAGAGCATTAAAAGGTGAAACCGTAGAACGTCCACCAGTTTGGATGATGCGTCAAGCAGGTAGATACTTACCTGAGTTTATGGAAATCAAAGCGAAATATGATTTCTTTACACGTTGTCAAACACCAGAATTAGCAAGTGAAATTACAGTGCAACCTATCCGTCGTTACGGTATGGATGCTGCAATTTTGTTTTCAGACATTTTAGTGATTCCACAAGCGATGAATATTGAGGTGCAGATGAAACCTAATTTCGGACCTTATTTACCAAATCCTATTCGCTCTCAAAAAGATGTCGATAACGTCATTGTTCCAAATGTAAAAGAAGCTTTAAACTATGTTTACGAAGCTATAAAAGCAACCAAAGAAAAACTGAATGACGAAATTCCGTTAATTGGTTTTGCGGGTTCACCATGGACAATTTTATGTTATTGTGTGCAAGGTCAAGGGTCTAAAAACTTTGATAAAGCCAAAGAATTTTGTTTTACAAATCCGATTGCTGCACATCAATTATTACAAAAAATTACAGATACTACAATTGCTTACCTTAAAGAAAAAGTAAAAGCGGGTTGTAATGCTGTACAAGTATTCGATTCTTGGGGAGGCATGTTATCTCCTGTAGATTATCAAGAATTTTCATGGCAATATATGCAACAAATCATTGATGCTTTAAAAGACGATGCACCTGTTATTGCTTTTGGAAAAGGCTGCTGGTTTGCCTTAGATACAATGGCTAAATCTGGAGCTTCTGCTTTAGGTATCGACTGGACGTGTTCTGCTAAAAATGCACGTTACCTCACCGGAGGCAATATCACTTTACAAGGTAATTTTGATCCTACACGTTTATTTTCGCCACCTGCCGAAATCAAAAAAATGGTGACCCAAATGATTAATGATTTCGGAAAAGACAAATACATCGTTAATTTAGGACATGGTATTTTACCAAATATTCCTCTAGAAAATGCCAAAGCATTTATTGATGCTGTAAAAGAATATAAAGCAGAATAACTTTAATGCTCAATTATTGTAACTTAGAACACCTTTTAACGTCTTTTAAGTGTCGTCAACTAAAAACAATAATATGATCAATAACATATTAAAAGGAATACAAGCTTACACAGGAGCTTTCGCTTTAATTTCAAAATTAAAACTTTGGAAATATTTCGCCATCCCTATTATAATCAGTGTTGTAACGGCACTATTAATTGGGTTATCTGCTTACGGATTATCAGATAATATAGGTCGATTTATCGCCAGCATTTGGCCTTGGGAATGGGGAAAAGAAACCTTTACTACCATCTCAACGTTTATAGGAGGTATTATTGTAATTGCCATCGGCTTAATTTTATACAAGCACATTATCATGGCATTATCCGCGCCATTTATGAGTCCGGTTTCAGAAAAAATTGAAGCACATTTAACAGGAGTAGAACAACACAATAATAGAAACACATCCTTTAAAGACCAACTGTGGCGAGGGATAAGAATTAATATCCGGAATTTAACCAAAGAATTACTAGTTACGATTCCTATTTTACTTTTAAATTTTATCCCATTAATTGGAAATATCGCCTCGTCTGTTATTTTATTCTTAGTACAATCCTACTATGCTGGTTTTGGTAACATGGATTACACCTTAGAACGTCATTTTAAATACAGAGAGAGCATTAATTTTGTTGGGAGAAATAAAGGCATTGCTATTGGAAATGGAATGGTCTTTATATTGTTTTTATTAATTCCGGTTATTGGTGTTATTTTGGTTTTGCCATTAAGCGTAACAGCCTCTTCAGTGAATACCGTGAAATTATTAGAACAAGAAAGATCCTTGAATCAAAATAGCATCACAGTATAATGGTTGCCAAATTCGATGCTTTTGCAATCAATCCTATTCATGATGGAGACGCTTGGAAAATTTGTAATTTCATAATCGCAAACGAAGACCGCTTAAAACGTTATTTCCCAAAAACCTTAGAACAAAACCTTAACCCAACATTATCACAATTATTTGTTGAACAAAAAGTGAAGCAATTTCAAAATGACGAAGAATTTTTATTCACTTTAAAACATTCCGAAACAAGAGCACTCGCAGGACTCATTTATATAAAAGAGCTCGACTGGAACACTAAACAAGGTGAATTTGCCTATTGTATTGGATATAATTTTGAAGGGCAAGGACTGACTTCTAAAGCTATTGATAAGTTATCACAACATGCATTCAGTAATTTAGGTCTAGAGACACTTCAAATTATAGCACATAAAGACAATTTATCGAGCATAAAAGTGGCTTTGAAAACTAATTTTAAATGGGTTAAAACTTTAATTAATGAGTTTACACCAATTGGAGAAGCGCCTTTGGATATGGAGTTGTATGAATTGGTTTCTGATTCCTGTAAGGTTTCAAAAACCTGACAGGTATTTATAATAAAGACAATAATAAAGGATATTTTCACCTATGGAAAAACTAACAAAAGGACATTATTTTCACATTTATAATCGAGGAGTTAATAGTACTAACATTTTTGAGAATGAAGAAAACATGTCTTATTTCTTAAGTCTCTTCAAGAAGTATCTTTCAGATTCTGTAGATATTCTTAGTTATTGCTTACTTAACAATCATTTTCATTTTATTGTTGAAATAAAAAATGAAAATTCACCACAAGCCTTTTCAAATTTGTTTAACGCTTATAGTAAAGCTTTTAATAAACAGAATTCTAGGACAGGTTCATTATTTGAGCGTCCATTTAAACGGAAATTAATAAAAGATGAAGAGTACCTCAAAAACCTAATTCTGTATGTTCATAAGAATCCAGAAACTCATAAAATAATAAAGGATTTTAGAACCTATAAATTCTCTTCATTTCATGATTTTTCTTCAGACAACAACGGTTTAATTACCTCAAAAAAAGACTATGTGCTTTCTTTGTTTGAAAACTTAGATAATTTTAATTTTATGCATCAAAACAGTTCTCTTAAAGACCTGTCAGGTTTTGAAAACCTTACAGGAGATTTAGAGGTTAAAGATAAATTCTTCAAATACATTCACCAATTACAAGATACCATCACTTCTAAACTAGAAGGAATCGATGGTAAAGCTAAATTCCAAGAAGATAATTGGGACCGACCAGAAGGAGGTGGAGGAAGAACACGCGTTATAGAAAATGGTGCTGTTTTTGAAAAAGGAGGTGTAAACATATCTGGTGTTCATGGTAAATTACCAGACAGCATGCAAAAATACTTTGGTGTAGAAGACGCTGATTTCTTTGCTTGTGGATTAAGTTTAGTCCTGCATCCTACAAATCCGATGGTGCCAACAGTACATGCTAATTGGCGCTATTTTGAAATGTATGATAAAGACGGAAACATTGTGGACCAATGGTTTGGTGGTGGACAAGACCTAACGCCTTACTATTTATATGAAGACGATGCCAAGCACTTTCATCAAACCTGCAAAACGGCTTGCGACAAACATAACCGTGAGTTTTACCCAAAATACAAGTCACGATGTGATGACTACTTTTACAATGCTCACCGCAATGAAGGTCGTGGTATTGGCGGTTTATTCTTCGATTATTGCAAAGTCACCGATGACATGAGCATGCAAAATTGGTACGACTTCGTCTCCGAAGTTGGAGACAGTTTCCTTGAAGCCTATGTCCCAATTGTTGAAAAACGAAAAACATTAGACTACACCAAAGCGCAACGCGATTGGCAAGAAATCAGAAGAGGACGTTATGTAGAATTTAATTTAGTTCACGATAAAGGCACTTTATTTGGATTAAAAACCAATGGACGCATAGAAAGTATTTTAATGAGCTTACCACCACACGTACAATGGGTTTACGATCACCAACCAGAAACTGGAAGTGAAGAAGAAAAACTGATTAAGGTCTTACAAAACCCTGTGGATTGGGTGTAAACAGTTGACACTATCTCAGACCTAGCAGGTTTTACAAACCTTGCAGGTCTCTAAAAAAATAGCAACCATGAATTGCCATTGCGGAAACGATAAAACCTATAAAGCTTGTTGTGAAGTTTTCCATCTCAACAACGGAAAAACAGAAACAGCGGAGCAACTGATGCGTTCTCGTTATAGTGCGTTTGTTTTAGCCGATGGCAATTATTTAATGGCAACACATCACAGTTCTACACGACCAATAAAAGAGAAAAAAGCGATTGTAAAATGGGCAAAATCTGTGCAATGGATAAAGCTGGAAGTTTTAGAAACGACCAAAGGTTCTCAGAATGACACTGAAGGTATCGTAACCTTTAATGCTTATTTTTTTGAAAATGGAAACGTAGATGTCATCCATGAAAAATCGGCTTTTGTGAAAGAGAATGACCAATGGTTTTACTTAGGCTTGAGTCAATAAAACAACAAACATGAGGCCTAACAGGTTTTAAAAACCTAGCAGGTCTGCATGATAATCATAACATCACTTCCAAACCATAACTTCCTTAGTCACTTCTTTAAAAGCATTGTACACGTGAAACAATCGTGCTTTTAAGAGTAGTTTTCGACCTTCTATACGACGTGTAAATATGAGTTTTGTTTTTCCAAAATGAGAATTCCAATACTTCTGAAATACTAATGCATTTTCCTTTTTATCACCAAACAATTCTGGAACAGGATAGAAATTTTCAACATCTAAACGTTTTCTGAAAATATTGGTTTTTATAATTAAATATCTAGGCGATTCAATCGGTTCTAAAAGTTCACTCAAAGCTTTAGAGAATAAAGAATTTTCAAGCGCATTGGCACCAACCAAATTACAAACCACATCACCTTTCCCTAACACATAAGAACTTACCGTAATATTAGTTCTGTTAGAAGTGATATACCCTAATTCATCCAACGTATCAAGAATGGCTAATCCCATTTTACCAATCTTTTTATAGAGATAACCATGACGTATAATTAGTTTTAAAGCTTTAATCAACTTATAACCAAAGACACCAATGAAACTAGCTAAAAGTACATAGATAAAATAGACAACACCGCGTTGTAAAATAAGATGGAAACTTTGCAACATAAACTCTACATAAAAGAGCATCATGGTAAAAAACAATTCCACCACAAAAAAGCGAAGTGCATCAAAATAGTAAATCTGTTTTTGAGCTTTAAAAGGTCGTTTTCCTGAATGTAAAATTTTGACCTCTTTGGTTAACTTAGTCCCTTTTCCGATGGCATTATTCCATTTTTCGGTGATGAGGATTCGTTTTGTAGCACGATTTATTGTAGAAGTATTTAAAGTTTCTATCGATTCTACTTTAATTTCGTCAGGAATATTTAAGCGTTCAAAACCATTTGAAATAAATGGGATTGTACTATTGGTAACACCTACAAACGCTTCAAACCGTCGCTTTAAAGTATCTACTTCTTTTCCACCATCTGAAACTGTTGGATCCACACAAGCCAAATGCCAAATGTTTCCGGTTTTGTTGGGTGCCTTTGCATCTTTCCGGATGGCGCGTCCGCGCATTTGATTAGACGACACAAACGAGCCAATAAATGACGCCAGAATTAAGCTGTTTATAGATGGCGCATCCCAACCTTCGCCAAGTAAGGATTTTGTACCAACGAGCACTTTAATGTTTCCTGCTTCAAAAAGTTGCGTAATGATATTAACAATAGAATTTTTCGGTTTTCCTTTTGGAGTTACCAACAAAAACGATTCATCTATTTGTAATGGCGAAAACGAAAAACTATCTAAAGATTCTATCGCTTCAAAAGCTCTTAAAATAGATTGATGAAGGATAACAATGCTACCTGAAAGCACTGCTAATTCTTTAGGCTTTTCGCAATAATGACGTACATATTGAAAAATAGGTAGCACACCAATTTTATCAATGTCTTCTATTTCTTCAGTTTTAATATTTAAAAATTCCTTCCGAATGTAATCCGTTAGAATCACACATCTTAAATCTGTTTTTAAACTTTTACGTTCTGCTTTAACAATACTTACAATACTTTTTAACTTACTCGGACTGTTAGACAAGGATTTGTAAAGCAATTGCTCACCTATAAAATCGACCGAATTCCGCTCAAAAACATGAAGTCGTCTTAGTTGTTTTTCTAAAGTTGAAACGTACTTTTCTTGCTCAATTAATTGTTCTCTGTCTGAAACTAAGAGGTTCTGAAATAAAATACCAAGCCAATGTAAATCGAGCTCAGGAAACTGAAACATTTCTTTTTTATCGAACCCTAAAACTTCCAATTTTTGATGATCGATTTCAAATCCACACTGATATAAGAAGATAAGAATGGCAGAAAAATATTCGGTATTTGAATAGAGTTCATCCAAATGCCAATTCGGGTTTTTATAAAAACGATGTTCAATTAAAAAATCGATGAAGGCGTCATCCTTTAATAATTCGTCTTTAAAATCGGCAATATTTCGTCTGTAATCTACGATAAAATTAATCTCTAAATCTTCGGGTATGGAGAGATATACAAAATCCTGATGCGGACTTAAATCACCTTCACGCACCAAATCTGGTACCGCAATTTCATCATCAACCTCACCACAAAGTGTAAAATATTTAGACACCTCTGCTCTACTACTATCGTAAGGTGGTGTTGCTGTAAGTGCCACGATATAAAACTCAGAATGCCGCTTTAAATCCATTAAACAATTCCACCACGCATTTTTTAAATGATGGGCTTCGTCTAAAACTAAAGTTTCAATATTATGGGTTTTGAAGAATTGGTAATAATCGTTTTTATCTTCAAAGGATTTATAAAAAGCATGCAACGATTGATAGGTAGAAAACGTAACATCACTAGGCGCTTTTATATCGAATGAATAGGCTTCAAAATCACAATTCTCGGTAAAAAAGTTTTGTAAACGGTTTTCCCATTGGTTTCTTATGGTCAATGTTGGAGCAAGGACCAGTGTTTTCTTTCCTAATTTTCTAACGATTTCTAATCCTAAAATGGTTTTCCCTGAACCAGGAGGAGCAATAACATGAAAATGATGATCTTCAATATGAGTGCTAAAATGCTTTAAAAGTTCCGCTTGATAGCTTCTCCACGGAAAAATAAATTCTAAATCATCAAGGGATTTGAGCACTCTAAAATGGGTTTTATTGATTAACTTTGAAGACTATAAAATTAATCATAATTAATGAAAAACCTTTAAGGTTTCTAAAACCTGATAGGCCTGAAAATATATCATCATGTTCCCAATTAGAAGAAATAGAAGATTAAGAACGAGCGAAGCCATTAGAAGTATCGTTAGAGAAACTTACATCACACCAAATGATTTTTTAGTACCGCTTTTTGTGGTTGAAGGCAAAGGTGTAAAAGAAGAAATTGCATCGATGCCAAACTACTATCGTTTCAGTTTAGATTTATTGAAGGATGAAGTGAAATTATTGTGGAGTTTAGGTTTAAAATCGGTTTTACTTTTTGTAAAAGTTGACGATATTTTAAAAGATAATAAAGGAACCGAAGCTTGGAATCCAAACGGATTAATGCAACGCGCCATTAAAACCGTAAAGGACGTTTGCCCACAAATGTTAGTGATGACCGATGTGGCTTTAGATCCGTATTCTGCTTATGGACACGATGGGATCGTTGAAGGTGGAAAAATAATAAATGACGCCACCGTTGAAGCTTTAGCTGAAATGAGTTTATCTCACGCCGAAGCTGGAGCCGATTTTGTAGCACCAAGTGATATGATGGATGGTAGAATTATTGGTATTCGAGAAGCTTTAGATCAATCTAATCTTATTGATGTTGGTATTATGAGCTATTCGGCAAAATATGCCTCTGCTTTTTATGGCCCTTTTAGAGATGCTTTAGATTCTGCTCCTGTAGATTTAATTGATATTCCAAAAGATAAAAAAACGTATCAAATGGATTTTGCCAATAGAGACGAAGCGATAAAAGAAACCGAAATGGATATCAATGAAGGTGCAGATATTGTGATGATAAAACCAGGTTTATGTTACTTAGATATTGTTCGTGATATTAAAAATAATTTTAACGTACCTGTTGCTGTTTATCAAGTTTCTGGAGAGTACGCGATGTTAAAAGCTGCTGCCGAAAAAGGATGGTTAGATCATGATGCTGTAATGATGGAACAAGTAACGGCAATTAAGCGTGCCGGAGCTGATATTATAGCGAGTTATTTTGCTAAAGATGTTATAAAACTACTTAACGGTTAGTCAATCATAGTTAATAATCAAAATAATTATATTATATTTAGTTCCGAATCAATTGACAAACGAAAAAATTGATTCCGAATTGAAATATGGACGCTATTGACAAGAAAATCATAAAAATACTAAATGCAAACGCACGTGAGTCCTTTGCAACGATCGGAAAATCGGTAGATTTATCTGCTCCTGCTGTTGGAAAACGTGTCAAACAATTAGAAGATAAAGGGTTTATTTTAGGCTATTCCCTTCGACTTAATCATGAAAAATTCGATATTCAAGTTAAGGCTTATATCAATTTAAAAATCCATCAATCGAGTACTTTAAGAACAGCCTATAATCAAATTAAATGCATGGATGAAGTTCAGCGTTGCGACCGTATAACCGGAGAGGATAGTTTATGTATTTTGGCTTATTTTAAAAGCAACAAAGAATTAGTGACTTTATTAGAACGCATCTCTCAATACGGAGTTCCAAATACGAGTATCATATTAGAAAGCTAATGAACTACAGTTTAAAAATTAAAATAACTTTTATACTCTTAGCTTTAGTTTTTGGTTGTAAAGACCAGCACACATCTAAAACTAAAGAAACATCCGTTTCTGAAATTCACTCTAATGATAAATTTGTTAAAATTAAAAATAGTGAATTTGTAGACTATCCCTTTGACGAAATTCATTCAAACTTTAAGACGTCTTATAAAGACTCTTTAGATTTACTTCGTTTTTGGAGAAAATCAGCCTTTTCATCATTAGACACTATAAATGCTGACTTTTCAAATTTAAAAATCAAAAAACTATTATCCGATTATTCTGACGGAGATAAGGGTATCAGTGTAGCTAGAATTTATGCCTCGCCAGATAACCTGTTTAAAATAGTTGTTGGACGTGGAGAGTCTTGTGGTGCCTATTGTAATCCTTATTGGGTTTCCCAAATTGTGCTAGCAAATGGACACATCATTGAAAAATTAGGCTTTAAAGATCTAGAACATATTTACCTAATGCCTGATGGAAAATATCTAATAAAGGAAAAGAGCTTTGGTAGACCAGCAGCTGTTTATTCCGAAAAAACAAAATCGGCGACTTTAATATCTTTTAAAGACAATAAGGTAAACTATCACCAAATTGATTATAATTATCCAAAATACAATGAAATTTTAAACGACAGCATTTATAATCCTAGCGGAAAACTATCGTTGTCTCAAGAACATTTTATTAGAACAGAACACTATTTAACTTATAACAAAAAATCGAAAAAACTCTCATATAGCTATGCAACCGATTTTTCATTTTGTTGTCAGGTTGATTCAATATATGCTTACAAAGGAGAATTTGAATATGAAAATGGGGAATTTGTACATTTAACTGAGCAAAAAACACATATCGAAGTCGATTAAAGCATTGAATTAATAATTTTTCAATCGTAAAGTTATATTCTTTTATAAAATATAAGGATGTTTTTATACCCTAATTCAATCGTCTAGTAATAGTATAATAGTATTTTCTTAACATTATATGTAAGGTTTCTAAATCATTAAAGACAACTCTTCTATAAATCTATTGTCTATGATTAGAAAGTACACGTTTTTACTCGTTTCATTTTTCCTATTACAAACGAGTTGTATCGGAGAAGATGTTATTACTGATTTTATAGAACCTCAATTAAGAATTCTCAACCCCATAAGCTCATTATCTGCTTCAGAAACGTATCAATTTAACACGGCGTATTTTAATAATATTGGCATTGAAGAAGACGCAACAATTACATGGAACAGCTCTAATTTAAATATTGCAACTATTGATGCTTCAGGATTATTAACTGCTATTTCTGAGGGTACCACCACAATATCAGCTTCTACTGAAGAGAGTGATATTTTTTTAGAACAAAGCTTTCCTATAACAATTACTGAAGATGGAACTGTTGTTATTATAGAACCTGTTGTAAAATCAGGAACCATTGTAACAACTAGCAGCTATTTACTCACAGGCACTTTTACACTTGAAGAACAAGATAATTCAGATAATTTATTGCTCTCTGTAAATAACGACTACCAAGCAACAACAAGCTTGCCTGGCCTTTACTTATACTTAACCAACAATCCGAATTCAATTTCTGGAGCATATAGCCTAGGACCTGTAAGTGTCTTTAACGGCGCTCATAACTACACCATTCCAGAAACTAATATTAACGACTATACTCATTTACTTTACTGGTGTCAACCTTTTGGAGTAAAAGTAGGTATTGGCGAAATATTAGATTAATCCATCTTTAGACTACTACAATGACCATAAAAAAATTAGTTGCGACACTAGCAATAATTCTCTTCAGTTTTCAATTCTCTTTTGCTCAATGGACAAAAGATAAAGGTAAAGGTTATTACAAAATCTCTGCCTGGTATTTAGAATCCGACCAACACTATACAGATACTGGAGATAAAGACCCAAATGCCACACGAACAAATTTTAATTTCAATTTTTATGGGCAGTACGGATTGACTAAGAAATGGGATTTAATTGCATACGTTCCATTTTTTGCAAGAACCACTCAAAATGATGTTGTTTCTGGTACAACAGGAGCTATTCTTACAGAAGGAGAAGCTATTAATTCTATTGGAGATATAGACTTAGGAGTCAGTTATGGCATCTTTAATAAGAATTCTTGGGCATTATCTGCAACATTTACATTAGGACTTCCTACAGGTAAGAGCGAAGGTGGTTCTGACGGAAGTTTTCAGACTGGCGATGGAGAATTTAATCAATTATTACAACTTAACTTAGGCAAGTCATTCCAAGTTTATAAACAATCGTTTTATGGAAAATTATATTTAGGTTTTAATAATAGAACCAATGATTTTTCAGATCAATTAACTACAGGATTAGAATTAGGCACACAGTTTATTAAAGATAAATTTTGGCTAATAGGGAGACTAAATACAATTCAATCTTTTCATAACGGAAGTTTAAATGCTCAGAATTCTCAGGGCAGTATATTTGCCAATAATATTGAATATGTGGGAATCGGAGGAGAAGCCTCATATTATATAACTAAAAAATTAGGAGTTTCATTAAATTATAGCTCACTTATAAGTGGAAAAATTATTGCCGCAAACCCATCAATTAGTGTAGGGGTGTTTTTAGATATTAAATAGAGAATATCTAAAACTTATATTATACTATCCGATTTAATCCTACCTCAAAGCCCCTTATTACCCTGAATAATTAAAGCATTACAATTAGACTCTCCAAACCTTAATTTTTAATTACAAATAAAATTAAGTTTACTATATCTAATTTCGAAACAGGACATGGATATTATTGACGAGAAAATCATAAATATGCGAAGTGCCAACGCACGACAGTCCTTTGCAACAATCGGAAAAGTTGTAGATTTATCAACACCTGCTGTTGGAAAAAGCATGAAACAATTAGAAGAAAAAGGGTTTATCTTGGGATATTCGCTTCACCTTAATTATGGAAAATTTGGAGTTAATGCTAAAGCTTACATTAATCTAAAATTCATCAATCTAGGACTATAAGAACGGCTTACAATAAAATTAAATACTTAGACGAAGTACAGTGTTGCGATTGAATTACTGGTAAAGATAGTTTATGTATTTTGGTTTACTTTAAAAGCAATAAGGGAACAGTAATCTTATTAGAACGTATATCTCAATACGGAGTTCGGAATACAAGCAGTATTTTAGACAGTTGGTAATCTCTAAAACCCAGAAATTTTAACTTCTTACTTTAGTTATCACCAAAAGGGTTGCCACTAAACTTTATAAATTCTTCATGCGTTAGTAATTCTCCTTCCATAGGCTCTATGATATCATCAGCTTCAGGATTATCAATATCAATTTTAACGACTGTCCATAGCAATACGATATCTTCAATTTCCATAATTAAACCTGGCAATCCATTAAAACCTCTTGGACCATGTTTTACAGGGATTTCTGGTGCAAACCATGCCTTTACTTTCTTATCGTTGCGTTTATCTATGGTTGCTAAATAGCATGTATAACCATCTATTACTTTAGATTCTTCTGTAATAGTCCATTCTTTTGGTTTTTGTATGATTCTTTTGGTAGGTCCCGATACAGAATTTTGGGTAATGCTATAATCCCGACTCCAATCATTGTAATATGTTCTACTACCTCCAGCCATCATCCATGAAAGATTAACATTACTTCGTGTAATTATAAGTCCATCACTGCCATTATTCCACCCAGGAATATCAGTTTTAGGCTCTACATTATAAAGTGCAATACTATCGTTGAATACCAAATAGCCTTCTACAGGTTGCGATTCGTGCATCAATGCAAAGACTTCATTTTGAGCTTCAGTGTTCTCAGGATTTTCAAAAGGCTGCTCTATACTGTCTTTAATGGTTTCGAGACGATATGTTATCTTTCCCTTTATTTGTGCTGATAAACAGTAAGTACCTAGCAAGACGAGTATTAAAAATATATTTCTCATAATTCGAATTTACAATTTTTTTTGACACGTACTTTTTCTTTACCAACCATAACTTGGTAATAACTAAAAAAATAGCTAGCTTTAAATTAGTATTCATTTCGTAACTTTGTACATATAAAAACTTCAAAACATTAATGGGCTTACTCATTTTTTACGCTGTCATTTCCATCTTCTTTTCATTTTTGTGTTCTATTTTAGAGGCTGTACTTTTAAGCTTAACACCGACATTTCTTAATATTAAAAAGAAAGAAGGTAAAGCTTATGCTCTTGAATTAGAAGAACTAAAAAAAGATGTCGATCGTCCCCTAATTGCCATTTTAACATTAAACACTATTGCACATACCGTTGGTGCCATTTTAGTGGGTGTACAAGCCAAAGTGGCTTATGTTGAGCTTTATGGCAGCACAAAACGTTCTATTTTAGGATTTGAGTTTACCGAAGATATCATGGTCGCTGTTGTGTCTACGGTTATGACAATTCTGATATTAGTTGCTTCAGAAATTATACCAAAAACAGTGGGTGCAACGTACTGGAGACAATTAGCAAACTTTACATCAAAAGCTTTAAACATTTTAATATTTCCTTTAAAATGGACCGGCATTTTATGGTTACTTCAACTCACTACAAAACTGATTGGTGGCAAAGGTCATGGTAGTGTTTTAAGTAGAGAAAGTTTTGCTGCTATGGCAGAAATAGCACAAGAAGAAGGTGTTTTTGAAGAAAATGAAAGTAAAGTCATTAAAAATTTATTGAACTTTAAAGAAGTACAAGCAAAAGATGTGATGACACCTCGTACAGTAATGAAAACTGAAAACGAAAGCATGACCGTGGAAACGTTCTTTAAAGCCAATTCTAATATTCGGTTTTCTAGAGTCCCTGTTTATACTGACGAATCCGATAATATTACTGGCTTAGTTTTAAAAGCTGAAGTTTTCAAAGAAATGGCATTAGGTAATGGTTCAAAATTATTATCTGATATTAAACGAAGCATTATTATTGTGAATCGTAGTTTACCAATCCCAAAATTATTTGAACAATTGGTAGAAAGCCGAAATCACTTAGCTTTAGTTGTAGATGAATACGGTACTGTAAGTGGTTTAGTAACTATGGAAGATGTTATTGAAACATTGTTAGGATTAGAAATCATGGATGAAAGCGATAATGTATCTGACTTACAACTTTTAGCAAGACGAAGCTGGGAATCTAGAGCAAAACGTTTAGGCATCATTGATAATGACAACCCTGAAAACTAAACTTTTATTTGGAACAGTCGCTTCTACAAATCTGCCATATTGAAACTCCACTTGGACATGCCAAAATCAGCGGAAATGAGAATGGTATTGTTTCTGTTTCAATCATAGATTCACAAGAAGCATTATCAGAAAGTATTCCTGAAGCCTTATTAAATTGTGTGATTCAGCTTAAAGAATATTTTAACAATACTAGAAAAAAATTCGACCTAAAATTACATCCTGAAGGCACAACCTTTCAGAAAAAGGTATGGAAACAATTGGAGACTATTCCTTTTGGAAAATCCATTTCTTACTTAGAATTATCCAAACAATTAGGAGATGTAAAAGCCATACGAGCTGCAGCAAGTGCCAACGGTAAAAATCCGCTTTGGATTATTGTACCTTGTCACAGAGTCATTGCTAGCAACGGAAGTCTTACAGGTTATTCTGGTGGATTATACAGAAAACAATGGTTGCTCAATCATGAAAGTGAATACAAACAACAATCCTTATTTTAATGTATAAAATAGCAACTGAATTTTTAAAACGTTTTTTTAAAACCTCAACGATATACAAATATGGTTTCAACTGGTCTCCAATGTACCGCAGAACTACTGCCAAACTTATAGAGGTTAGTGACGATTTGCTTTTTGTAAAAATTAGATTAAAACCAAGTTGGAAAAACCGCAATTATGCAGGTTCCATTTTTGGTGGCAGCATGTTGTCCGCCACAGATCCTATTTATATGATTCAGCTCATTCAAATTCTAGGCAATGATTATGTGGTTTGGGACAAATCCGTTGAAGCGCGCTATAAAAAGCCAGGCAAAACTACAATTTATGGTGAATTTATATTTACAAAAGAAGAGATAGACACTATAAAACAATCTGTTATTGAAACTAGTGAAATTGATATTGTTAAAACCATGAATTTAGTTGACGACAAACAACATATAATTGCTACTTTTAAAAAGACTATTTATATCGCCAACAAAGCCTTTTATAAAGAAAAACTAAAAAATCGCAAAGCAAATAATTAAAATCTAACGCAATGAAATTTATAAAAAAACTATTAAAATGGCTCATCGGAATTATTGCTGTGCTTGTAATTGCCTCTTATATTTTTGATTACGACTACATTCTAAAAGGGGTTCGTGTGGTTTATTTTACAGGACACTCTTCAGCATTTATTGATGATTATCCGTATTTTGAAAATGATACCATCAAAAAAGGTACAACAATCGATGCTTGGCCATTACATAAAAATTACAATACTATAAATGCAACAGATAGGCTAAACACAACAAATGACGCGTTTGGTACTATTGCCTATCTCATTATAAAAAATGACAGTATTTACTACGAACAGTATGCCGAGAATTACGATGCAGCTTCTAAAACCAATTCATTTTCAATGGCTAAAAGTATAACCTCATCATTACTTGGGAAAGCAATTATGGAGGGCTATATTAAAAATTTAGACCAACCTGTTAGTGATTTTTATAAAGAATTTGAAGGTACAAAAACAACCGTTGGTGACTTATCGTCCATGGCTTCTGGTTTAGATTGGGTTGAGTCTTACACAAGTCCGTTTTCTATTACAGCAAGAGCGAATTACGATGATGACTTAGCTGAAACAATATTAAATCAAAAGGTGGTAAAAACACCTGGTAAAGAATTTGAATATTTAAGCGGCAGCACGCAATTGCTAGGTATGGTGATTCAAAAAGCTACAAAAAAACGATTACCACAGTATTTCTCCGAAAGTTTTTGGCAACCCTTAGGCGCTGAAAATGATGCCTTGTGGCAATTAGATGATGATGAAAACAAACTAGCCAAAGCCTTTTGTTGTATTTCTAGTAATGCACGTGATTTTGCGCGCTTTGGTAAGCTTTATAAAGATCATGGACAATGGAATGGCAAGCAATTACTAGATTCTACTTTTGTCGCCACAGCGACCACATCTCGATTTAGTGATCAGCCTTATGGGTATGGTTTCTGGATAAGTGAATATAATGGGAAACACACCTTTGCTATGCGAGGAATTTTAGGGCAATATGTTATCGTTATTCCGGAAGACAATTTAATGGTGGTGAGATTAGGACATCACAGAAGTACTGAAACTATAAATTCTTTCCCTGAAGATTTTTATATTTATATAGATGAAGCTTATACAATGTTAAATCTAAAACCTTAATATTATGTTATTTAACAAATAGTTAGTTATACATCGTCATTTTTATGTCTTTTTTTGAGTAAAACCAACCAACCATGAAGCAACTTTATTTTACTCTTATCCTGCTATTTACATTTCTAAACATTACTGCACAAAGCAATCACCACGTAGATCTTGAAACCTTAAATAGAGATACTGAATTTAATAAAGGTTCAGCTATTACTTTCAATACCTTAGATGAAAATCAAATAAAAAACCTTGAGCTTTTAGGACGTGTTTGGGGATTTTTAAAATACTATCATCCCGAAATCGGAAAAGGAAAGTATAATTGGGATTATGAACTTTTTAGGTTACTTCCAGATTATCAAAAAGTGACTACACCAATAGAACGCGATAATTTACTTTTATCTTGGATAGAGCGCTATGGAATGGTAGAACGCTGTAGAAAATGCAAACCAACTTCTGAAGACTCTCATTTAAAACCGGCTTTAGAATGGATAACTGCAACTAATATTTCTACAGATTTAAGTGAAAAATTACTATACATCCAAAGCAATAGACATCAAGGTGAGCACTATTATATTGCTATGAAGCCTGGTGTTGGAAATCCAGAATTTAAAAATGAAGCCATCTATGAGGATATGCCTTATCCAGATGCTGGTTTTAGACTATTATCACTCTTTAGATACTGGAATATTATAAATTATTATTTTCCTTACAGACACTTAACAGATAAGGATTGGGACACCTGTTTGGCAGAATACATCCCAAAATTCATCAACGCTAAAAATGAGTTAGAATATGAACTAGCCGCCATTCAAATTATTGGAGATATTAAAGACACACATGCTAATCTTTGGGGTGGAAATAATAAAATACAAGAACAACGAGGCGATTATTATGCACCGATTCATGTTAAATTTATAGAAAACAAACTCGTTGTAGATGATTTATTTAATGAGCAAAAAAACAAAATCAATGGATTAAAAATAGGCGATATCATTACGCATATTAACGGTAAACACACTGATGACGTAGTAAAAGACATGAATCCCTACTATCCAGCATCTAACCAACCCACTCGCTTACGAGATATTAGCTTTAATATTTTGAGATCAAAAGAAAACAGTATAGAGTTAAAAGTTGAACGCGCTGGAAAAACTTCGGACTTAAAACTAGATTTATATAAAAAAGATAGTATTGAAGGATATTATAGTTGGTACAAAAAAAGAACTGAGAAAAGTTTTAAAAAACTAAATAATGATATTGGATACATAACCTTACAAAATATCACAAACGAGGATATAGATTCAATAAAAGAAGAGTTTCAAAATTTAAAAGGAATTGTAGTAGATATTAGAAATTACCCTTCAACTTTTGTCGTTTTTGAATTAGGAAATTTTTTAAATAATAACAGGGCAGATTTTGTAAAATTCACAAAAGGCAACTTAAATAATCCAGGTGAATTTAATTATAATGACGATCGGAAAGTAGGACTTTCTAAAAGTTGGTCCTACAAAGGTAAAAAAGTAATAGTATTAGTAAATGAAATATCTCAGAGTCAAGCAGAATATACTGCCATGGCCTTTAGAGTTGGAGACAAAACAACCATAATTGGCAGCACAACTGCTGGTGCAGATGGTAATGTCTCGGCTATACTACTTCCCGGAGGGTTAAGAACTGCAATATCAGGCATTGGTATTCTTTATCCAGATGGTTCAGAAACACAACGTGTAGGTATCGTTCCAGATATTGAAGTAAAACCAACGATCGAAGGCATTAAAAATGGACGTGATGAAGTGCTTGAAAAAGCCATACAACTCATTGAAAAACAAACAACCACACCAAATTTAATTAAAGATTAATTTAAAAATGTTAACTTTAGTTGAAAATACACCATGATTAGCAAACTCAACCTAGAACACATTCTATTCTTAGATATAGAAACTGTCC
The DNA here is from genome assembly GCF_013403865.1 of Winogradskyella costae. Classification (GTDB taxonomy): domain Bacteria; phylum Bacteroidota; class Bacteroidia; order Flavobacteriales; family Flavobacteriaceae; genus Winogradskyella; species Winogradskyella costae. The sequence continues at coordinate 1,307,968 of NZ_JABFDK010000001.1, read as the reverse complement.
CTGAAACGGAAAATTTCTCTGATTTAGATAAAACCAAACAAGAGCTTTGGGATGCAAAATCGCGCTATCAACGTAAAGAAGAATTTACGGCTGAAGAATTTTATGATAGAGCAGGTATTTGGGCTGAATTTGGAAAAATAGTTTGTATTTCTGTTGGGTATTTTAAAATGGAAGGTGCATCTAGAACCTTTAGAGTCACCTCGTTTTATGGAGATGAAATTAAAATTTTGAAGGACTTTAAAAATTTATTGATTTCGCATTTTAGTTCTAACAAACATTTACTGTGTGCACATAATGGTAAGGAATTCGACTTTCCATACATCGCAAGACGTATGATTATCCACAACATAGAATTACCATATAAACTGAATTTATTCGGCAAAAAACCTTGGGAAGTACCACATCTCGATACTTTAGAACTTTGGAAATTCGGAGATTATAAAACCTATACCTCTTTAAAATTATTAACTAACGTGTTAGGCATTCCATCACCAAAAGATGATATTGATGGTAGTGAAGTCTATCGTGTGTATTACAAAGAAAAAGAAGTAGATCGTATTATTGTGTATTGCGAAAAAGATACCATTGCCGTTGCTCAAATTTTCTTAAGATTGAGAGGAGATGAATTACTTCATGATAATGAAATAAAACACGTATAACTAATATAGACTATCATCACCCCACTTCATATATGGCAAATTTAATAGACGTTAACAAAATCAATATCTCTTTTTTTAAAGATAAAGTTGAAAAGCAAATCATTAAAAATATTTCATTTCGTATCAACAAAAATGAAATTGTAGCTGTTGTTGGCGAATCCGGCTCCGGAAAGTCCATTTCGTCATTAGCTCTAATGGGGTTATTGCCAAAACAAGTTTCAAAGATTACTTCTGGGTCCATAGAATTTCGAGGAAAAAATATCGTTGATTTATCTGAAAAAGAATTTCAAACTTTAAGAGGCAAAGAAATCTCCATGATTTTCCAAGAACCCATGAGCTCTTTAAATCCATCTATGCGATGCGGAGAGCAAGTTGATGAAATTTTAAAACAACATTTCAAATTATCTACTTCAGAAATTAAAGCGGAAGTATTAAATCTTTTCGAGAAAGTAAAATTACCCAACCCAGAACGCATTTATAAAGCGTATCCTCACGAGATTTCAGGGGGACAGAAGCAACGCGTTATGATTGCGATGGCAATTGCTTGTAAACCTAAATTGCTGATCGCAGATGAACCAACTACAGCTTTGGATGTTACCGTTCAGAAAGAGATTTTAGAGTTGTTAAAAACCATTCAGACCGAAACTAAAATGAGTGTGTTGTTTATTTCACATGATTTATCTTTAGTTTCCGAACTCGCAGATCGTGTCCTCGTAATGTATAGAGGAGAAATTGTTGAACAAGGCACTACGGATATCATTTTTAATAATCCAAAACATAATTATACGAAAGCATTAATTAGTGCACGACCTTCAACTAAATTTAGGTTAAAACAATTACCAACAATTTCAGATTTTATGACTGATAAGGTGAGTACAGCGATTGTTTCAGATTTAGAAAGAGCAGAAAATCACGAAAAACTATATGCACAGAAACCGTTATTAGAAGTTGTAGATGTTGAAAAAACATATTTCTCAAAAACAGGATGGTTCTCTAAAGACCAATCTTTTAATGCTATAGATGGAGTGAGTTTTAAAGTTTACCCTGGTGAAACTATAGGTTTGGTTGGCGAATCTGGCTGTGGGAAATCCACTTTAGGTAATGCTATATTACAGCTGGATAAGGTCACAGCTGGACACATTTTATACAAGGGAAAGGATATCACCAATTTAGGCCGTTCGAACATGAGAGCCTTGCGAAAAGATATCCAAATTATATTTCAGGATCCATTTGCGTCTTTAAACCCTCGCTTAACTGTGGGAAATGCTATTTTGGAACCTATGATTGTTCATAAAATTGGAACCTCTAACAAAGCACGAAAACAAAAAGTAATAGCTATTTTAGAAAAAGTAGGTTTAGATGCCACAGCATTTGATCGCTATCCACATGAATTTTCTGGAGGGCAACGCCAACGTGTAGGTATTGCGAGAACTATTGCTTTAGAACCTCAATTGATTGTCTGTGACGAATCTGTTTCAGCATTAGACATTTCCGTACAAGCGCAGGTATTGAATTTATTGAACGACTTAAAAGCGCAGTTTGGATTTACTTATATATTTATTTCGCACGATTTGGCAGTTGTAAAATATATGGCCGATCAGTTATTAGTAATGAACAAGGGGAAAATTGAAGAAATGGGAGATGCAGATCTCATTTATGCGTCTCCGAAACAAGCATACACAAAAAAGCTAATTCATGCTATTCCAAAAGGATTATAGCATGAATACTCTTTTTGCTAATTGTAAAACATTTGAGACTAACTCCAAAGTGTTTTCTAATGCTGAAAATTGGTAATCTTCATTTAAAGTAGGTTCTGGTAAATTTATTTGAGTCTTCATAAGCAGGAATTCATGGTAGATTTGGGGCAAAAAGGTAAATCTCGGTTTATGTTAAATCAGGTTAATAATAGGTCTATTTGGGGACTGCAATATGGAACATATTTTTATTATATCTGTCTAAATACATTATCAATCGATGAAATGCGTATATTTTTAACATTTAACACTTAATACAAGGAATTTACTCACAAAAAAACCGCTATAAATTAGCGGTTTCAATTTTATAAATAGATTTATTTACAAGGTCATTTCTGGTATATCTCCTTCAATTATTAAATCTCCTTCCGTCGCGTTTTCTATGTCGTCTACAGAGACTCCTGGAGCGCGTTCTAGAAGTTTAAATCCCTTAGGTGTTACTTCTATAACCGCCATATTTGTTACTATTTTCTTCACACAACCAACACCCGTTAACGGTAAAGAACACTTTTTCAACAGCTTAGATTCACCCGCCCTATTGGTATGCATCATCGCTACAATTATGTTCTCTGCACTAGCCACTAAATCCATAGCTCCCCCCATACCTTTCACCATTTTACCTGGAATTTTCCAATTAGCTATATCCCCATTTTCTGACACTTCCATAGCACCAAGTATTGTTAAATCAACATGTTGCCCTCTTATCATTCCAAAACTTGTAGCAGAATCAAAAAATGAAGCTCCCGGTAAGGTTGTTATCGTTTGTTTTCCTGCATTAATAATATCAGCATCTTCTTCTCCTTCAAAAGGAAATGGCCCCATTCCTAAAACTCCGTTTTCACTTTGGAATTCTACTTCAATATCGTCTCTTACGTAATTAGCCACTAAGGTCGGTATACCAATCCCTAGGTTGACGTAATATCCATCTTGCACTTCTTTGGCAATTCGCTTTGCTATCCCGTTTTTATCTAACATATCTGCTGTCTTCCTGCGGATGCAGAAATCTATTTAATTAAAATTTTATCTTTAGTCGTAGATTCCTGAATTTGCAGGAATTACAAATTTTGTATCCTAGTTAACTTCGTTCTCTTACCGTTAGTTGCTCAATTCTCTTTTCGTATGTCTCACCTTGAAATATACGTTGTACAAATATACCTGGGACATGAATTTGGTTAGGATCTAATTCTCCAACGGGTACTAACTCTTCAACTTCTGCAACAGTTATTTTTGCTGCACCACACATTACAGGATTAAAATTACGAGCTGTTCCTTTAAAAATTAAATTACCGGCCGCGTCCCCTTTCCATGCTTTTACAAAAGCAAAATCGGCTTTAAAAGCATGTTCTAACACATACATTTTTCCGTCAAATTCTCTAGTTTCTTTTCCTTCTGCTACTTCTGTTCCGTAACCTGCAGGTGTATAGATTGCAGGAAATCCTGCTTGCGCAGCTCTACATCGTTCTGCTAAGGTTCCTTGAGGAATTAATTCGACGTCTAATTCACCTGAAAGCATTTGCCGTTCAAACTCGTCGTTCTCGCCAACATAAGATGAGACCATCTTTTTAATTTGCTTTTGATGCAGCAATAAGCCTAAGCCAAAATCATCGACGCCAGCGTTATTGGATATACAAGTCAGTCCTTTTATATTACGCTTTACAAGATCGGCAATAGCATTTTCTGGAATACCAGAGAGGCCAAAACCACCGAACATAAACGTCATATTATCACTGACACCCTTGAGAGCTTCAGAAATAGTATCCACTTTTTTATTAATCATATTTAGAAAAATTTAGCTTCTGAAAAATACAAAACTAAGTCCTAAATTTATAATTAATAGTCATAAAAGAAGGGTGTGCCTAATCATGATTTTTAGAAATCGAACTCAATATTATCGACACCATCTGACTCATCAAGAATATCTCCTTCATCTTTAGCTGTACAGTCGATATCGATTTTTAAATTTGAAGGTTTTTCAAATTGTCCATTAGACACATCTAAGGTTTCGTCTGCATAGCAAGCATTCATGTATAATCCCCAAATTGGTAGTGCCATAGTTGCTCCTTGACCGTAAGTAATGTTTCTAAAGTGTGCTGCTCTATCTTCTGCTCCAACCCAAACACCAGTTACTAAGTTGGGCACCATACCCATAAACCAACCATCACTCTGGTTTTGCGTAGTACCCGTTTTACCGGCAATTGGATTTTGTAAATCATAAGGATACCCCGTCATGACTTCTCTATACATTTGATTGTATCTATCAACACCTTTAGATCTTAAACGTCCTCCTGAACCTGCTTTTGTAACCCCTTCCATCAGATTGACAGTAACATAAGCCACTTCTTCACTCAATACATCTTTACTCTCTGGAACAAATTGGTATAAAATGGTACCATTTTTATCTTCAATACGCGTTACCATTACGGGTCTGTTGTAAACTCCTTTATTAGCGAAGGTAGAATAGGCTGCCACCATCTCATAAACACTGATATCTGCTGTTCCTAAAGCAATAGCCGGAACTGGTAGAATCTCTGATGTAATTCCTAGTTTTCTAGCCATTTCCACAACAGGTTGTGGCCCCACCTCATTCATTAAACGTGCTGTAATTGTGTTCGTTGAACTCGCTAAAGCATCTTTTAATGATTGCTCTCCAGAATAGCTACCATCCGAATTTTTAGTAGTCCAAGGTTCTGGATTTCCAAACTTATTAGCCTCTATTGTAATTGGGGCTCTTGGAAATATATCGCAAGGAGATAACTGTAATTGATCAATCGCAGTCGCATAAACAAAAGGTTTAAACGTAGAACCAACTTGTCGTTTTCCTTGTTTCACCATATCATATTGAAAATGTCTGTAATTCATACCTCCAACCCAAGCTTTCACATGGCCCGTTTGTGGATCCATAGACATCATTCCAGGACGTAAAAACGATTTGTAGTAACGCATTGAATCTATAGGCTTCATAACTGTATCTATCTCACTAGCCTCCCCATCAATCCATTTAAAAACTCTCATTTCTGTTGGTTTCTGAAACGACGCTTCAATCTCCTTATCTGACTTTCCTTGTTTTTTAAGAATTCTCCAACGCTCACCACGTCTCATACCATCACTCATCAATTTATTAACCTCAGCAGTACTAAGATCTAAGAAAGGTGCTGTTTTATTACGTTCTGGAGTATTCTGGTTATCAAACTCAGCTTGTAATCTTGGCATGTGCTGCTTAACCGCATCTTCAGCATATTGCTGCATACGCGAATCTATCGTAGTGTATATCTTAAGACCATCGGTATATAAATCATATTTACTTCCATCAGGCTTTCTGTTTTCTTCATCCTTAGCCCAATCTTTCATAAAACCTCTAAGGTATTCTCTAAAATAGGTGGCAATGCCTTCGCGATGAGATTCTGGTGAATAATTTAAATCTAATTCTGTTTTTTGAAGTGAATCTCTTTCAGTTTCTGTGATGTAATCATATTTAGCCATTTGAGCTAGCACCACATTTCTTCGGTTTCTAACACCTACAGGGTTTTTATGAGGTCTTGGGTTGTATAAGGAGGAATTCTTAAACATACCAACTAACATCGCCGATTCTTTTACATCTAAGTCTCTTGGTTCTTTTCCGAAATAAATACGAGATGCAGAACGTATACCATCACCATTATTACCAAAATCATAGATATTAAAATACATAGCAATAATTTCTTCCTTTGTGTATTGGCGCTCTAAGCGAATGGCTATGACCCATTCTTGTATTTTTTGAATTATAGCATTGGTTGTATTGTCTTTATCCCTAACTCCAATAAATAATTGTCTTGCCAACTGTTGTGAAATCGTACTTGCGCCACCTTTACTTCCTAAAAAGGCAAAAGCTCTAAGAGTACCTCTTCCATCAATTCCAGAATGTTCGTAATGGCGCACATCTTCTGTAGCAATTAAGGCATCTACTAAATTTTTTGGTAAATCTTCATAACCAATTGGAGTTCTATTATCATCAAAATAAAACTTACCTAAGGTTTGATCATCAGAGGATATTATTTCCGAAGCCAAATTCGTTTCAGGGTTTTCTAATCTCGTATAATCTGGCATTTCACCTAATACACCCCAAGATGCTAATAAAAATATCAACACTACAGCTGAGATGCCACCTAAAAATAAGATCCAAAACCAACGTACATATTTTGAAAAATCTAACGTTTCTGATTTAGATTTCGCTGTCTTCTTTTTTGCCATATTCACTACTTTTGAGCTTGTTCTACTCTAAAACCAATATCTGTTATTCCTTGTAAATTCTCGACACCCTTAACAACACCATTATTTCGCATAGCGTGCTGAATGTTGACCGTGTAATCACCTTCTTCATTAAATTTAAAAGGGTGATCGAAACCTCTAAACCATAATTTATTTTCTTTTAAATCTGAAAATCCAGTACCTAAAAGTTCACCATTTGGTGCTGCCATTTTATATTCTAAGGTATCTTTTATTACTTTTCCATTAGGGTAATTAATGTCTACAATAAGAAATAAATTACTAAATTTATAAGCGTTAGTATTCCTTAAATTAACATACAGATTATAATCCTTTAAAGTATCTGGTGCTTTAAAATTAAACGTCGCTATCGAATCTTTATGCCATTGGTTTGGCACTGACTTATAGCTATCGTATACAGCGTTAGAATCGCAACTTGTGAATAAAAAACAACAGATAATTATAAGAAATACCCCATTAACTTTTCTTAGCATTTGGCTTTGGCTTTGCATTAGAATTTTGATTGCGGTTTCGATTTCGAGGTTTGTTTTTATTGTTGCTTTGGTGATTCTTATTGTTTTTACGTTTCTTATTCGATTTTGGATTATCAAAACGTGTTAAACTATCTTGACCTACAACGTTCTCAAACTCATTTTTAGTATCCTGAATATGCTCAACAGCATACTCTTCTAAACTAGCTACTTTTTCTTTATTCCTATTCTTTTTAATAATTTCACTAGCTTGGTCTGTAGTGATAATGTGCCAATTCATCCATTCACCTTCGTAAGCATACCACATTAAGCCTTTAAAAATATCCGTTTTCTGACAAACGGCATTTCCTTTTTCGGTATATAATTTAGTATCCGCTTTAGGGAATGCTTTTAACGCATCTAAATAAGAATCTAACTCGTAATTAAGACAACATTTTAACTTACCACATTGTCCTGCCAATTTTAAAGGGTTTAAAGATAATTGTTGGTAACGTGCCGCCGAGGTGCTCACAGATCTAAAATCCGTTAGCCATGTAGAACAACACAACTCTCTACCACAAGAGCCAATACCACCAAGTCTTGCAGCTTCTTGTCTAAAGCCAACTTGTTTCATTTCAATACGTGTTCTAAACTCACGAGCAAAAACTTTAATTAACTCTCTAAAATCAACACGTTCTTCTGCAGTGTAGTAAAATGTAGCTTTACTTGCATCTCCTTGAAATTCAATATCTGAAATTTTCATCTTCAATTTCAAATCTATTGCAAATTGACGCGCTTTAACTTTCATTGGTTCTTCTCTATCTCTAGCTTCAGACCAAATATCAATATCTTTTTGAGATGCTTTTCTATATATTTTTAAAACATTTTCTGCGTCATCTAATCTTACTTTCTTACGCTTCATTTGTACACTTACTAATTCTCCAGTAAGGGTAACCATACCAATATCGTGACCAGATTTTGCTTGTGTTGCCACAATATCTCCAATACTTAATGTAAGGTTTTCTGTATTTTTATAATAGTGTTTTCTGCCATTTTTAAAACGCACTTCAACACCAATAAAGGGATCTTGTCCATTTGGTAGTGACATATTAGCTAACCAATCAAAAACAGTAAGTTTATTGCAGCTATCTGTACCACAAGTCCCATTGTTTTTGCATCCTTTTGGTTGGCCATCTTCTCCAGTTGAGCAACTGTTACAAGCCATAAAATTTTATATATTAAATCTCGACTATCAAAAGCCTAGATATAGGATTCGTAAATAATTAATGAGTAAAGATATGATTATTTCCTGAGTTAACTAAAGTCTGATTTGTTATTCCGACACATCATTCTTCTGTGACACTAAAAAGTTTAATGCTCCTCTATTAATATTTTTAATTACAGAACGCGAAGTTTAGGTGAACTCTATTTCGTAATTCAATTTATTTGACAACGATTTTAACTGTGTTTTAGACTTAAATATATTAGAAAACAAGGTATTACTCCAGCCAATTCTTTTTGAGTATTGCTGAAAGCTTTCCTCTCTCCAATTAAAACCTTCTTTCCAAAAGGCGTTTGGTGAGATATAGCAAAATGTATAATCAAAAATAAAGCTTGATTGATTTTCTGAGTCTAATTTAGAAATTGTATTAGGAGCCATAAGCGTAATATTATTACCCTCGCAAGTAGCTCTTATTGTCTGTATGAGTTTTGGATAATCATTTGTTAATGATGAAATATCAAAATCATTATATTCTGTATTTCCAATTTTTTGAATTGGTCGAATTTGTAATATATCAAAGCTTCTAGCATCAAAATGATTAAAAAACTCATTAAGCTCGTAAAAATTATCCTTGTTAAAAGTATAATTTATTCTAACTTTAAAATCATAAGTTTCCTTAAGCTTCTTAAAAATATTGAACGCATTATGAAATTTCTCATAACTCGCTTTTTTCATAAAACCTTCGTAACTTTCTTTAGTTACTCCATGAAGCGAAATTGTAAACTCATTTAAACCAGCTTTTAAAAGTGCTTCAATTTTTTCTTCAGTTAGCAAATTAGCGTTTGTTGTAATGGAAATATAAGGCACGTTATAATGCTTCCCTAATTCTACAATTTTTACAAGATTTTTATAAAGTGTAGGCTCAGTTCCGCAACCAATTTGAAGCTTTAAAGCACGTTTAAAAATAGTTTTTGCAACGCGTTCCAAATCCTCATCTTTAAATTGTCCTTTTAGTGTTTTTACATAATCTTCATCTGTAAAATAACACATTTTACAACGCAAATTACAAGCCATTACAGGATCTAAATTAACCGCTAAATACCGCTTATTAAATTTATGCAATAGAAAAAGCCCAAAGAATTTAATCCTATGACTCTTAATTTTTCTGTTAAGTTGTAAAAGCTTGTAAATATTCATTTAAACTTTTTTGCTCAAGGTATCAAAAATATTACGCAAATCCTTTTTAAAAGGCAAATGATCCGCACGCCCTTTTTTGAAAATATCATTGCTATTACCCTGCCCTTTTCGCAATGCCTTCTGTTCTTCGAATGGTAATTGATTTATTTCCTTACAGTTTGAAGAACAACAGTTTTCCATTTTCTCTTTACAAGAATCACATTGAATAAATAATAAATGACACGCTTCATTAGCACAATTGGTATGTAAATCTGCAGGCTCACCGCATTGATGACAATTAGCAATTACATCATCACTGATACGCTCTGACCGTCTTTCGTCGAATACAAAGTTTTTACCTAAGAATTTATTTTCTAAACCCTCTGCTTCAATTTGTCTCACGTAATTAATGATACCACCTTCAAGTTGAAACACATTTTTAAAGCCTTTATGTTTATAATAAGCACTTGCCTTTTCACAACGGATTCCTCCTGTACAATACATTACTAATTTCTTGTCTTCTTTGTGTTCTCTTAAATCTTCTTCAATTAAATCTAAAGATTCACGAAACGTATCTACATCTGGTGTTACGGCATTTTTAAAATGACCGATTTCACTTTCGTAATGATTACGCATATCTACCAAAACGGTGTTCGGATCCTCAATAAGTTCGTTAAATTTTTCAGCATTAACATGAACACCTTTATTAGTGACATCAAAAGACGCATCATTTAATCCGTCTGCGACTATTTTGTTACGTACTTTAACTTTCAACTTTAAAAATGCAAAATTATCGTGCTCAACAGCAATATTTAATCTTACATTTTCTAAAAAAGAAATGGTGTCTAAATGGTTTTTGAATGGCTCAAAATTCTCTGCAGGTACAGAAAGCTGGGCATTTATACCTTCGTTGGCCACGTAGATTCTTCCAAGAACCTCTAATTGGTCCCATGCAAGAAATAAGTGATTTCTAAAAATTTCGGTATTATTAATTTTGGCGTACTTGTAGAAAGAGATTGTTAAGCGTTCTTTTCCGGCTTGTTCAATAAGTTCTGCTCTTTCTTTTGCACTTAAGTTATTGTACAGTTGCATGCTATACTAATTTTTAAGGTTAAAGAATATTATAAAGTTACAAAGGTATCGTTTTTACTGAAAAAGCTTTAGAATAAGCATAAAAAAAGCACCTTGATTATTTCAAAGTGCTTTACTAAATTAACTTATCAACTTAGAACAAATTAAAAAGTTAACCTACATCGGCTTAACGGTTACTGAGGAATATTAAACGATAACTGAAACACCTAATGCTTTACTTAAAAAGTGGAAAAATAATTCAACTTCTTAAGGCAATCATAGCAATTATTTCCTTTTTCATTTAATAGATGTAGAAAGTACTAAAAGGTTGCGTCTCAAAGTAAATTTTAACTTCCATATAAAACGCAATCGAAGATTTATAAACTTTAGATAAAAAATATTTGACTTGCATTTGTAGTAATTTGAAACGAGAAATGCTATTAATTAAAATAAGTGGTATTTTTGAATTATAATTAATAAAGAATTCTAAGAAAACGGAACATATGAGTAGTGAAAAAGACGCAAAATTAAAAGCTTTAAAATTAACTTTAGACAAGTTAGATAAGGCTTACGGAAAAGGAACGGTAATGAAAATGAGCGATCAAGCGGTGGTAGATGTTGAAGCTATCTCTTCTGGCTCATTAGGATTGGATATTGCTTTAGGTGTTGGAGGTTACCCAAGAGGACGTGTTATTGAAATATATGGACCAGAATCTTCTGGTAAAACAACTTTAACATTGCACGCTATAGCAGAAGCTCAAAAAGCAGGTGGTATTGCAGCATTTATTGATGCAGAGCATGCTTTTGATCGTTTCTATGCAGAAAAATTAAATGTAGATATTGATAATTTAATTATCTCTCAACCAGATAACGGAGAGCAAGCTCTAGAGATTGCCGATAATTTAATTAGATCTGGTGCTATTGATATCGTGGTTATTGATTCTGTTGCTGCCTTAACACCGAAAAGTGAAATCGAGGGAGAAATGGGAGATTCTAAAATGGGCTTACACGCACGTTTAATGTCTCAGGCACTTAGAAAATTAACAGCTTCGATTAGTAAAACTAATTGTACTGTAATTTTCATTAACCAATTACGTGAAAAAATTGGTGTAATGTTCGGTAATCCTGAAACAACTACAGGTGGTAACGCCTTAAAATTTTACGCTTCTGTTCGTTTAGACATTAGACGTTCAACACAAATTAAAGATAGTGATAGCAACGTAATGGGTAACAAAACCAGAGTAAAAGTGGTTAAAAACAAAGTAGCACCACCTTTTAGATTGGCTGAATTCGATATTATGTATGGCCAAGGTATCTCAAAAGTAGGAGAGGTTTTAGACCTTGCTGTAGAGCATGAAATTGTTAAGAAAAGCGGATCATGGTTTAGTTATGGAGATACAAAACTAGGACAAGGACGTGATGCTGTAAAGATGATCATTAAAGATAATCCAGATCTTATGGATGAATTAGAAGAAAAAGTTAGAGCATTAATTAATGAAGCTAAATAAATCTTTCCTTTAAACACACTTATTCTATTAAAAAAAACGCTCTGAAAATTTCAGAGCGTTTTTTTTATCATGTTAATATATCCGTATATACTATAACAAATCTAACTATTAGCAACTTGCCGACTAAACAACTGCAGTACTTCTAAATATAAAACTCTGAATTTTACAGTGGTTTTAAAATAGTTAGATTACCAACACACCCTTTCTAAATCTAAACAAGTCAAGCACTTAAAGGGGGCGCCTTCTTTCTTTACTCTACTTTTCCCTTAACTTTAGTTTATAACCCCTTAAATATTCCTCTTAAGATGTATGAAAAATAAATCTTAGAAGATCACTAAAACTATTTAATACATAAGATAAAAATAATCAATTCTTTATTTGTATTTAGTCTAAATAAGGTTAAATTTGCCAAAAAAATACACCTTGAATAAATTAATACTTGTCTTAATTGCATTAAGTTTCAGCTTAAGTATTGTTGCGCAAACGGGTCGCATTTCTGGTTATATAATGTTTGATAATAACGAACCGTCATTAGGAGTATCTGTAACTCTTGAAAATGAATTCTTGAAAAAAGAAACGTCTGCGGGTGTTAACGGAGAATTCACCTTTAAAGATGTACCACACGGAAATTACTTGCTCAAAGTGTATTCTATAAATGCCAAAGGCATCACAAAACCAATTGTATTAAATTCTAATTCAGAAACTATTACCATAATTTTAGAATTAACAGACTATCAAGACTTACAAGAAGTTGTAGTAAAAACAAAAACCGAAAAACGCCAAAAAGAAGATAAAGGTTTTGCCGTCAATGTCGTTGAGACAAAAGAAATTAGCAAAAGAAACATTCAGCTTAACGAAATATTAAACACAACAGTAGGTGTTAAAGTACGCCAAGACGGAGGTTTAGGTTCAAACGTAGAATACAGTTTAAATGGTTTATCTGGCAGCGCAGTACGTATCTTTATAGATGGGATTCCCATTTCTATGTATGGCTCTTCATTTAATTTAAATAGTATTCCACCTTCAATGATTAAAAACATTGAAGTTTTTAAAGGTGTTGTTCCCGGTTATTTAGCAGATGATGCTTTAGGTGGAGCTATTAACATTGTACTTCAAAAAAGTATAAAAAACAGCTTAAATGCCTCAGTTTCCTACGGTTCATTCAACACGTTTCAAACGAGCTTAAATGGCTTATACCGTTTTGAAAAATCGGGTTTAACTATTAAAGCAACGGGTTTTCATAATTATTCAGACAACGATTATGAAGTTTCTGGAAGAAGTGTGGTCACTACAGGCTTAGGTGGTGTACAAACCCCAATTACAGCAAAAAGATTTAATGATGCCTATAGATCCACTGGCGGTATGGCACAAATTGGTTATACCGATGTAAAGTGGGCTGATCAATTTTTTGTAGGTATCACAGGTTCTGATGATTATAAAGAAGTACAGCATGGCGCTTTTATGACGATTACTCCATATTATGGAAGATTTTTAGAGTCGGACGCCTTATTAGGAACTTTAAATTATCAAAAGAAAGACCTATTAACTAAAGGACTTGATGTTACAGTTAATGGTTTATATGGTAATCGAAACCGAGTAGTTAACGATACAGTGGCTTGGGCCTACAGCTGGAACGGCGAAAGAGCAATTGACTTTAGAGGAAACGAATACCAATATACCTGGGGTTCACAACAAGAAGGAGGTCCAACATTAGCAACTATTAAACGAAAAGTTTCATCCATTAGAACTGGATTATCTTACTCTATTAATAATCAGCATAAAATCTTATTAAACCATGTTTACAGTGGTATTGACAGAGAAGACAGTGACGCTTTGCAATCTGTATTAGAAAACACATTTGTAGGTACAAGAGATTTGTATAAAAATATTTACGCTTTAACCTATGAATTGAGCGCTTTTGAAAACAAACTAAAAACCAATTTATTTGGGAAACACTATAGGCAAAAAACGGTTAGTATTGATCCGGCTATAGAAACGAATTCGAGTGGTGATGATATTATTGTAGACGAAATTGTAAAAAGTAATAATACATATGAAGGATATGGATTTGCAGCTTCTTACGCACTTACACCCAACGTTACGATATTAACTTCAGCAGAAAAAGCAATACGTCTACCAAACGAAACCGAAGTATTTGGTAATGATGGAGACAATGTAGTTGCTAATCCAAGCATTAGACCAGAGCTTAGTAACAACATCAATTTAGGGTTTAGATTCGGGAAGTTTAAATTTAAAAAGCACGAATTCGCTATTTCAACCAATTTTTTTACGCGAAATATTACAGATAAAATTGGTTTACCGATAGAGACCTCACTCAATGTAAATGACGAATTAATATTATATGTTAATCAAGGTAATGCTAAATCTAAAGGAATAGATGCACAATTAAATTATACCTACAACAATAACTTTAGTCTTAATTTTAACGTCTCTAATTTCGATTTAACAACAGAAACGGTAAACGGTACAGAAATAGCAATTCCCAATACCCCATTTCTAACAATGAATGGAAGTTTACGATATTCACTTAAAGATTTAATTCAAAAAAAATCGACTTTAAATCTATTCTACACTACTTATTTTACTGACGAATTCTCATACTTAGTCCCTCAAGGATCTAACACGGTTGGTGATGATTTTTTTAAAGTACCACAACAATTAAATCAAGACTTTGGACTTAGTTACACATTTCCAAATCAGAAATTAGTGATGAGTTTTGACATTAAAAATATATTCGACAAACCTATATACGACAACCTATCGGTACAAAAACCTGGTCGTGCTTTTTATTTAAAGCTAAATTATTTTATTAATAACTTTTAAAAATCAATTATAATGAAAAATCAATTTTTATACCTTAAATTTTTTGCATTTAGTGCATTATTACTAACATTTAGTTGTAGTGATGACGACATCAACACCTCTAATGGAGGAGGTAATCTCGAAGACGGTAGATGGATTACCGTTGCAGCAGCAAGAATGGGAGAAGTACCTGGTGATGGTAATGGAGGAACTTTAATTTACGCTCTAAGCAGTACAGATGCAAAAGACCCAACAGTATCGATAGAACCTTTTGAAAATGGTTTTATTGTACCTTCAAACAGAACGGCTCGTTTACAGTCTTCTGAAGATGGTAACACCATATTTAATATTAGTTATGCTGGTGACACCGGAGGTAACTACACAAAATACAATGTAGGAGGTGGAAACAACTTTACTCAGACAGGTTCTGACATTAGCATTGCTCCTTATGTAGGAACAGCGCCTAGATGGATTAAGTTATTTGATGGTGACCAAACAGGTTCAGCTGTATATGTAAACACAGAAAACGAATTCGATGCAGAAGGTAATTATACACGTACAGAAGCTACAATAGGTGTTGTAACTTTAGATTTACAAAACTCTCAAATCAATGAGTTTCAAGAACACAGTGTTCCTTTAAGCCCAGAAGAAGAAGCGCAAGGTTATTATATCTCTAGAATTGACATGCCTACACTTAATGCTGCTGGAAATAAATTATATATTGGAGCGCGTTTAAGTAAGCTTGATCCTGCAACTACAGAAAGCGATAGTGATTTTGAAATTTTAGGATCTAAAACTATTGTATTAGACTATCCTTCTTTATTAAATCCAACTGTAATTACGTCTACAATAAGCAATGGTAATACTAATGGATACCGTAGCATTAATGCTTTCGAATATAACGGAAGTGTTTACCAAGCCAATCAAAGTGACCCAGAAGGTTCTCATATATTAAAAATTGATGCTAATAATCAATATGATGACTCTTACGATTTCAATTTAGACGATGCCTTAGGTGTTCAGGATTCTTACATTTTGGCTTGGAGACCTGCTTCTAACGGAAAAGCTGTAGTAGCTTACCGTGATGCTAGCTCTGTTGAAGGAGTCGCTGGAGCTCAAGGATTTTTTGCACTTGTTGACTTAAACACAAAAACAGCTCAAAAAATCAATAGTATTCCTTATGACCCAGACTTTTACTTATTTCAATACCAAGGCTTTGTCGTTGACGGTACAGAAATCTATGTTACTCAAGCTCCTGTAGGAGAAAACGGAAACATTTACGTTATAGATACTGAAACAGGTGCAGTGACTGTAGGTGCAGAACTTGTTAATGTTGAAGGTAGCCACTATATAGGAATGTTCTAAAACTAGTTATAACTCCAAGTAAGGAGTTTCTATCAAAATTCTTAAATTCAAATTTTAAATCCTGAAATTATTTTTCAGGATTTTTTTTGTTTTAGACGCAACCCTTTTGCATTTTCTGCATCTACAGGTTGAAATTGATTATTTTAAATTATGAAAAAAATTGCCCTTTTAGCCTTTATTTTTCTTTCAACGTTTACATCTTGTAGTCTTGATGATGATAACACCTACGTTGGTACAATAGTGATACCAATTGAAAGTGTTGAAATACCCGAAGAATTTGTTTATGGTGAAACCTATGAAATTAAGATAACTTATAATCGTCCTTCAACGTGCTACCAATTCTACAATTTCTTGTACGATATTAATGGAAATGAGCGTACCGTTGCCGTGATTAATTCGGTTTATTCAAATTCATCTTGTATTGAAGAAGAAGAATCTATTACTGTATCTTTAAACTTTATAGTTACCGGAACAGAAACCTATCTTTTTAAGTTTTATCAAGGTCATGACGAAGAAGGAGAAGATCAGTATTTTTTAGTAGAAGTCCCTGTTCTTAGCGAAAGACCTAATACTGAAGCTACATTTTTAGATTAATTATTAACTAATCCCTTAACGAATGTGAGTTTAGACAAGCTCATAGAAAATTGTATTAAACAAGATGCAGAAGCTCAAAGCCAATTATACAAGCAGTTTGCAAGTAAGTTATTTTCGCTTTGTCTTAAGTACTCTAAAAATTATGCAGAAGCAGAAGATAACCTGCATGATGCATTTATAACTGTTTTTAGTAAAATAGAGCAGTATAATAATAAAGGTTCTTTTGAAGGTTGGCTAAAACGCATTGCAATTAATACATCGTTGCAGCGCTACAGAGAAGATGTTGGTGTGTATGATATCGTTAACGAAGGTAATATCGAAGATGTTTCTGTAGACATTAATGATGATAATGTGAGTATTGATTTTTTATTAAAAATCATTCAAGAATTACCCGATAGATATAGATTAATTTTTAATTTATATGTTTTAGATGGTTATTCTCATGTAGAAATAAGTGAATTAATTCAAATTTCAACAGGCACCTCAAAATCTAACTTAGCACGAGCAAGGTTGATTTTAAAACAAAAGATTGAAACCTACAAAGCGAGCCCAAAGTCGCAGAGTTTATAGAATGAGTGATAAGAAGAACATAGATCGACTTTTTCAAGAAAAGTTTAAAGATTTTGAAGTGGCACCTAACGACGCACTCTGGGATCGTATAAACGAAAGTCTTCCTAATAAAAAGAAAAAGCGAAGAGTCATTGCTCTTTGGTGGCAGATGGGTGGCGTCGCAGCAGCTATTGCATTCTTGTTTACTGTTGGGGTTACTTTATTTAATTCGGACGATAGTAATTCTCAAGAATTCCCTGTTGTAAATACAGAAGATTCGAATAACACATCAAAAAAAGATAATTCTAATTCCTCAATACTTAGCGATCAGAATGATCTTAGAATAGCTCCGGACAAAAATACTGAGATTGTGGATTCTAATTCAGACATAGAACAAAAATCTAATATTAACCGTTCTGAAAGTGAAGCATCTAAAAACATCAAATCTTCTGATCTGACAACAACATCTAATGCGTCAAACCACAAATCTAATACTGTTGCTAACAATACTAGTAAAGAGAAATTAAATGTCTCTGAATCTCAAAAACTAAAACAATCTTTAGCAGTTGCAGATAAACCATCTCAAGTAAAGGGCACAAATCAAACCGAAATATCTCTTTCCAATTTAAAGACAGGTGAAAAACCACAGTCAACATCTGAAGCAGAAATAAAATCTGTAACCAAAAAGACTATTGAAGAGACCAAGGCTACTCTTGCAGAAAACGCTACGTCGAGAAAAGTAGAATCTAAGACCAAAAAAGAAAATGACACCGAACCTGAAAGTTTAATTACTAAACAATTAGAAGAACAAACCATTGAAAATGCTATTGCAGAACACAATGAAACTATAGATGAAGAAGAAAAAGAAGATGAACAAAACAGGTGGAGCATTGCCCCAAATGTTGCGCCTGTTTATTTTAATTCTTTGGGTCAAGGTTCTTCTTTAGACAAGCAGTTTAACGAAAATTCTAAAAGCTCTGATATTAATATGAGCTATGGAATTGCTGGTAGTTACGCTATTTCTAAAAAACTAAGAATTAGAGCAGGTGTTAACCGTATTAGACTTAACCAAACCACGTCAGACGTTTTTGCTTTTGCAGGTGCAGAAACACACTCTAGAGGTGCAGATGCCTCTTTTAATAATATCTCTTTTAGTTCAGATGTGGGCCCTATCTCTCTTATGAGTTATAAGCCAATTAATAGGTCCTCTACTCCAGAATTATTTAACACTCAAGCTACCGGAGAAATAGATCAACGCTTTGGCTTTATAGAAATCCCTTTAGAGTTAGAGTATAGATTATTAGACACTAAGTTCGGAATCAATGTTATTGGTGGATTTAGTACGCTCTTTTTAAATGAAAATGAAATTTATGCTGATATTAATGGAAGCACAACTTCTATTGGACAAGCTAACAATATTAAAGATACGAGTTTTAGTGCCAATTTTGGTTTGGGCATGGATTACAGTCTTTCTAAACAATGGAATGTAAATCTTGAACCCACATTTAAGTATCAAATAAACACCTTTAATAATACTGCAGGAGATTTCAAACCTTTCTTTATTGGAGTGTACACAGGATTAAATTATAAGTTTTAGGTTAACTTATGTTAGGTTATTGCAAATAACACGCTATGAATTATGCAATGATGACAAAAGCTACTCTTGGTTAGAGTGGCTTTTTTTTTGTAATATGATTACTACTCAATTCGTCCCAAATTAAAGTCCGAGCTTTTTCATTTAATGCTTTTGTATCTGCAGTCTGTAAACCACTGGTTGGTATGAACTGATGAATTTTTGCTCGCATTTTACCAGGGCTGCCACTAAAAAAAGTATAAGAAAATCGTTTTTTATTATCGTAGAATGTAATGGGTACAACAGGTATTTGATGATTAATAGCTAAGCGAAAGGCTCCATCTTTAAATTCATCTAACAAAATATGCTCTTCTGGCACTCCTCCTTCGGGAAAGATACAAATACTTACCCCTTGTTTTAAGCGTCTTTGTGCTCTTAAAAATACGGCCTGTCTACTTTTGGCACTGCTCCTATCTACTAAAATACATGTACGCTTATAAAAGAATCCAAATAATGGAATTTTCGCCAATTCCTGTTTTCCTACAAATACAAAAGGATTTTTAACGGCCACTAGCATTAGCATAATGTCTGCCATAGAGGTATGGTTGGCTACAAACATGTAACTCTTATTAGGATTTGGTGTTTCCTCTCTAGTAATTTTATATCCAAAACCCATACCTATTAAAATAAACTTAGACCAGATACGCGCTAGCTTAAAAAAATACCGATACCATTCCTCTCTAGAGATTGAAATAATCAATAAAGGAAACATTAAAAGTATCGGAATGGCAACTAAAATATAGAACCAAATACGATACAACAGCCAAAATGGATATTTAAAAAATGCCATAGCACCAAAACTAGTTAATTAAATTAAGAACTCATTTATACTTTTTCTATTTGCTGAAAAATTGTTCTTTAAAATTACATTTTGCCTTTTTATAATTCCGTAGTGATGCTATGCAATCCAAAAAAGTCTTCATTTATCTTTAAAATTGCTAATTTTCCTCTAAACACAAAAAATGTAAATGAGCTCTTAATGACTTCTTATAGTCTACTAAAAAATTTACCTTTGTTTTTTACAATTTAAGTTTAATTTAAAAAGATTTCTGCTTTCGCAGGAAGTGAACATGGCAAGAATACTAACAGGAGTACAAAGTACAGGAACACCACATTTAGGGAACATCTTAGGCGCAATTTTACCGGCAATAGACATGGCAAACGATGCTAATAACGAATCGTTTTTATTTATTGCAAATTTGCACACGCTGACGCAAATTAAAGATGCTGATGAATTAAGAAACCATACCTATTCTGTAGCTGCAACTTGGCTTGCTTGTGGATTAGATATTGAAAAAACAGTATTTTATAGACAAAGTGATATTCCCCAAGTGACTGAATTGTCTTGGTATTTAAGCTGTTTCTTCCCATACCAACGTTTAACGCTCGCTCATGGTTTTAAAGATAAAGCCGATCGTTTAGAAGATGTTAACTCTGGTTTATTCACCTATCCTATGCTTATGGCTGCCGATATCTTATTATATGATGCAGAAATTATTCCGGTTGGAAAAGATCAATTACAACATATTGAAATGACTCGTGATGTGGCGTCTCGTTTTCATGCGAAGATGGGAGATGCTTTTGTTTTACCTGAAGGAAAGATTTTAGAAAGCGGTATGCTTATACCAGGAACCGATGGTGAAAAAATGAGTAAGAGTCGCGGTAATTTTATCAATATTTTTTTACCAGACAAACAATTACGTAAAAAAATAATGTCTATAGAAACGGATAGCACAGCTCTTGAAGATCCAAAAGAATGGGCTACTTGTAATTGTTTTTCTATTTATAGTTTGTTAGCTTCTGAAACTCAAATTACAGAAATGAAAGCTAATTATGAAGGGGGAAATTACGGTTATGGCCATGCAAAACAAGCCTTATATGAATTGGTAGTGGAGCGTTTTGAAAAGGAAAGAGAACGCTACCATTATTATATGAATAATCTTGAAGAGGTCGATGCTGCTTTAGCTAAAGGTGCTGCTAAAGCGAAATTGGTTGCTGATGACGTGTTACAACGCGTTAGAGAAAAGGTTGGATATTAATCAATCCTAATTTTTAAAAATTTCAAATAAAAAAGACCTCTATTACTTCTATAGAGGTCTTTTTAGTTTGATAATAAAAGAAATTAATTCTTAGTTTATAATTTTCTTAGTTACAGTAACATTACCTTCTAAAGTAATCGTTGCTAAATAAACTCCTTTAGAAAACTGGAAACTTTCACTCAACGTATTATTCTGTCCATTAGAAGCATAAGAAATCACTTGTCTTCCGTTGATATCATATACTTTGATGTCTTTAATTACAGAACCAGATCTTACATTTAATGTACCGTCTTTTACGTAAGCAAAAGTGCTAGACATTTCATTGTCGTCAATTGATAAAGTGGTTACATAACGCAAGTTAAATCTATCATTAATTTTTCCTTGTACTCCAGAAAAAGAATAAGGAGATGTTCTTAAGTCATGTTCAGTATTTAAAACCGTATCTTCAAGATAAATACCTACACTAGCATCTATAAATACGCTTCCTGCGAAATCACCTATAGCTATTTTGAAAATCCCATTTTCAGGTAATTCAATTCCTAATGGCACCACATCAGTATCTACAAATGGTAAAGGGCGCCCTTGAATTACCATTTCTTCATTGCTAATCATAGAATAAATACGCATTGTGTTGTCATCAGAATAAGCATCAAAAAGTCTGTCTTTAGCTAAAGTTGCACCTTCTACATAACCAACTAAAGTACTTGCAGAAACATCAGTAGCATCAATTAAGCTTAACCAAACTAAGTGCTTTTCTAAATCTTGAGCATTGTTTGTACCTCTGTAAAATCCAGAGTTATCGTATGCAACATCAGTAGCGTCAGAACGCATAGCATTTGTAAACGTTACCGAACCTTCTGAAGCACTATCATCAACCTGAACAAAGAATCCTTGACCAGAACCAATGAAACCATTTGTACTTTCTGGAGGATTGGCTCCTGTAAGGTTATAACTTACGTATGGCTCACCGTAGTTATAATTCAAATCTTGATAAGCAGAACTAGTTAAAGGTGTTGTCGTATTTGGGATTGCTGTATTATGCGCCCATATTTTAACATTACCTTCTAATAACGTGTTATCTGCCAATAACTGATCTGCACTAATAGCAGAAGGATAAGGATTTCCAATAAGGTTTCTATGTCTAGCTTCAACATTAGGTTGACTTCCTGTTGATTTAAAAACATTTACAGAAACATCCCCATTATTTGGCTTTCCAACAAAACTAGCTGTAAACCCAGTTGAAACAAATTCAGTTGGTACATTAACCGCATATCCTGAGCCAGCATTCATCGCTCCAGTTGTTAAAGACCAATCACCCACGGTACCGTTAGTATTAGGTGTATTTACACCCCAATTAAAAGCATTAGCTGCATATGGAGCAGTGATATTAGACACATCAAAATTAGCTACAGGAGATGACCATAATACATAATCATTATCGTTTAAATCTGTAACAAGACGTTCTACCTTAATCGACCCACTATTTTCATTACTTGTTACAATCTTAGTTTGAATTAAACTCGCACCATCTTCAAATGTTAATGACGCACCAGATTCTACTGTGACTTCACCATACAGCTTAAGTGTAGAACCAGAATCTATTGTTACATTACTTCCTGCAGGTACTAAGCAATCACACCCTTCAATATCGCCAGAGCTATTATAGTTAGAAGAAAACACTAAACCTCTATCTTTTGGCTCAACTACAATCCCTGCATTCTGATATACTGGAGGCAATTGCCACTCGGCGCCATTCCAATATACAGGTGTTCCACCTATTGATAAACTTACAGGTACTACTACAGATCCAAAAGCATTTGTTACTCTTAGTTTATAGTTTCCTATGCTTTCTGCATCTATATTACCGGGAAGGGTATAAGTACTACTATTAGCACCAAGAATTGGCTCATTATATTTTGTCCATTGATAAGACAATGTTTCTTCTGGCGCACCCGTAGCATTACCAGAAACTTCTGCTACAGCAGAAAATGTAATACTAGAATCGCTTGGTAAGTTACATACATACCTCGCTAATGGATATTCTGTAACTACTGGTGTCTTTATATCAAAAGACCCTCTATTATACGCAAGAAAGGCAAGATCGGCAGTACCACCAGCAACCATATTTATGTTGTTGATATCAGTAATATTAATATCATTAATTTCAAAATCTTCAAATTTAAATGCTACCATACGTAATGGTCTCTCTTCATTATTAGAAAATGATCTTACTGTCGGTGTTGCAATTCCATAATTAACACCAGGCAAAAAGCTATACAAGTCAAGTCTCCATTTTGCTAATAAAGCATCTCCATCATTATCAGTTTCTTCAGTAATCGTTATTCTTATAGGTCTTCCCACTACATTCTTATCAGCATCTGTATAATAATAGATATCAGTACTACCAGCTGCAGCTATCTGTGAAATTAAGAAATCTGGGATATCATCTTCTAAAGCACCTAACTGTCCTCCACTACTAAAAAACTCAACATCAGCAGTAGCATTAAAGTTGGTAACACCTGTTCCAATATCTAAACCATTTACACCGTCAGTAATAACATCAAACACGGTAGTTCCACTAATTTCTGGAGATGTAATTGCTGTTCCTTCTCCTGCTACTCCATCAATCATATCTGCCATGGCTAAATAATTGTTGGGGTTTGTTATTCCGTCAACACCATTAGTAGTATAAGCATAAAATAATTGTGAACTAAACGTAACACCATTATCTGTAAGCAACTGATCATTAACACCTGTAGAATACGTTACTCCGTTATAAGTAAAAGCCAATACATCGTGACTTGTATTTGGTTTTAAACTATTATTGGTAGGATCAGCTTTCCATTGTGACGATCTCCAAAACCCATTATAAGTTGTAAAGATTTCGGTTATTTTAGTCACATTACTCTCCGTACCATTTCTTAATGTTTTTGGAGTAGGGCTCACGTATTCCATATTTCGTCCTGTTGCAGTTCCGCTTAACATAAGCTCTCCTAACGTATCAACTGATCCAGAATGTGAAATTTTAAATGTCATTTCGGTATCACTTACTAAAGTAATACTCGCATTATTTATGCCTATACCACTTATACTAACTGACGTACCTTCTGTAAAACCAGTACCCAACACCGTAATTTGAGAATTGGTTGTAATCCGTGTTGGAAAAACTTGAGATACAAGTTCTGATTGTGCTAATAAGCCATTTGAAACTGTTAACAGTACTCCCAAAGCCGTCAACTTTATGGATTTAAGCACTTTAACTTTTAAAGTAATTTTTGAGTTCATGCATTAAGGTTTAGTTATAAGGTATGTTAATGGATAGATTAACATGCCTTAAAGGTTACAATTGTTGTGAATAAATAAAATGAGTTTGTGGACTACTAATTAATTAGCTTTTTAGTCACCACACTGCCATTATCTAGTTTTATGGCAGCGATATAAATACCATTTGCGAACGCAAATTGTGTATCGAATGAATTTGTATGGTCTTCTATCGTATAGTTTATAATTTTCTTACCATTCATGTCAAAAATCTCAATTGATTCTAAATTACTATCAGACTTTACATGAAACATGGCATTACTAACATAAGCAAAGGTGTTTGACACAGTGTTCTCATTTACAGAAAGCGTTATAGATGGTGTATATCTTAAGACAAAACGATCGTTAAATTCACCGGCTTCTCCTGTAAACGTATAAGGCGACGCTCTTAAATCGTGAGTTACATTTGTATAGGTATCTTCTAAGTATATGTCTTGCTCTTGGTCTACAAATAAGCTTCCTTTTACGTTACCAATGGCAATAGTATAAATTCCACTTTGTGTTAACTCAATACCTAGAGGTACTGTATTAGTATCTACAAATGGTAATGGCAATCCTTGGATGACTAATTTTTCATCTTCTGAAATTAAAGAGTATAAGTTGAAGCCTTCATTATTAGTGTAGGCATCGTAAAGTCTATCTTTTCCTTCAGTAGCACCTTCTGCATAACCGATTAATGTACTCATAGCATGATTATCTTCATTAGCTAAGCTTAGCCATACTAATTGCTTTTCTTGAGCTACAGTTTCTTCTGAACTATTTCTGTAAAACTGTGAGTTATCATAAGCAACTATATTATTATGACGCATTGCATTGGTGAAATTCACAGAATTCTCAGTATCTAGTGCGTCATCATCAACTCTTACAAAAAAGGCTTGCCCTGAAGCAATTTCCCCATCAAATGTGTTAGATGGATCTGGAGTTGAAGTTCCTGTACTATTGAAAGTAATATATTGGTTCCCATAATTCACACCAAAGTCATCGTAAAATGCATCGTCTGCTCCTGTAACATCAAACAGACCTGTATCATGCGTCCATATATCTACACGGCCTTCAAGATTTGTATTAGCAGTTAAAAAGGTTTCCGCATCTATGGCAGAAGGATAAGGATTACCAATTAAATTCCAACTACTATCATTATAATCCATACTTTCGTATAAATTCGATTTTTCAACACCAACACTAAAAGGTCCATTATTTGGCTCTCCATAAAATTCGGTTGTAAAACCACTTAATTGACTATTAGCCACTCTAATGATATAACCTTCTCCTGGAGTCATTGTAGCATTAGCTGCAGACACCCAGTTACCTATACCTGAATCATTACTTACGGCATTTACATCCCATTGGTATGTTGGTGTGTTAGAAATGCTTGAGATATTAAAATTTGCTACGGGAGATGCCCAATACACATAATCATATTGGTTAATTTCACTTGCATCCAATGCTCGTTTTACTTTAATTTCTCCAACATTTACAACATCATTAATCTGTACTAAACTTGCATCGTCTTCTAAGGTGAAGGTTGCTTCAGGAACTTGATTTACAAGAATTATCTCATTACCAAATTCATCAAATTCTTTAACTTCTGCGACTTCTGGTTCTACAGTTAATTCATTGTAAAGCACCATCTTTGACCCTTTAGGCATCACAACATTAGCACCTGCAGCCACTTTACAATCACACCCCACTAAATTACCGGTTATAGCATAATCACCTGTATACACAAGACCTCTCTCTTTTTCTACTACTGCTCCATAAGGAGAACTCCAAGCAGATCCATTCCAATAATAAGGTGTACCACCTTCACTTATAGTCACAGGTAAAATTATAGACCCACCTTTAGTATTATAAACTTTAACCTTGTAAGTTCCTATATCCGTAGATGTCACACCAGAAACAGTTAATGAGCTACTTGTCTCACCAGGGATGTCTGAGTTATTCCTTTTCCACTGGTACTGCATATCTAAATCTGGATCACTAATATTAGGCGGATATATTGTACCACCTGCATCATCATCTATACCAGCATTAACAGTAAAAGTGATATCAGTATTACCATCTGCTTTACAAACATACCGCGGTAACAATGGTGGTGCTATAGGTGCCTTAATATCAAAAGCTGATTGATTATAGGCAATAAAGGCCATGTCTGCAGAACCACCTGCAACAGAATTTATATTCTCTACAGAACTTAGGTTGCTACTATCTAAATCAAAATCCTCCAAATTCAAGCCAACAATCTTGATAAACCTGTATTCATTATTTCCAAATGTTCTAGTTTGCGGGTTTGCTGTATTTATATCGGCACCGCTTGGGAGTGTATATAAGTCTAAACCCCATCTTCCCAAATTATTTGTACCATTATGCAAATATAGTTGCACTGGGGTTCCTACTACATTCCCCAACTCATCAGCATAATAATAATTATCCCAACTACCTGAATCTGCTATTTGTGTAATAATTAAATCTGGTACGCCATCTGCTACAGCACCAACATCACCATTTCCACTAAAAAAACGAATAGAGGCCGATTTATTGTAATTAGTAACCCCTGTTCCTAAATCTAAACCATTAACCCCATCTACCATTACCTGAAAAACAGTTAAATCTAAAATATCTGTTGACGTAATGGTAGTACCTTCATAAACAACACCGTCAACCAAATCTCCAGTTGCTATAAAATTGGCACCGTTATTAATAGTCCCCGTAATTCCATTTGTAGAATATGCTTTAAACACTTCTTTACTGTAGGTAAATCCGGGGATGTTATCTAATAAATCGTCATCAACTCCTGTAGAATAATATACTCCATTATATTCAAAAGCCAATAGTTCATGACTATCATTAGGGTAAGTACTAGAATCTCCATATGTGTAATCAGTAGAAGACATCCAGTATCCTTGATTATCATAATTCCAATTGGTAATAATACTTGTTATCTTCTTAAAATACTGAGAGTTACTACTATTATTTTCATTATTCTTTTTCAACTTAGCTCCTACATATTCAAATTTCACCTGATTTCCCGGTGCATTAGAACCTTTATAGACATTTTGGCTATTTATTTTCAATGCTTTATCTATAAGAATTGCGGTATGAACATCTCTAGTAATCTCAAAACTTAACTCCGTACCATCGGTATTTACCGATACCGACCCAGTCGAAATATTATCTATTGAAACAGTTGTAGAACCTGAAAATCCAGAACCAATAACTGTGATTACACTACCTTTAGTAACACGTGTAGGAAAAACATCAGTAACAACTATTTGCGCATAAAAAGACATGCTTAACAACAGTAAAAACGTAGTCATTACTTTTTTAGATGAGACGAAAGATAAAATTGTAGTCATAGGTTATTTTGTTTAAAGTCTTTTGAATCTATACTAACATTAAAATTAGGTCTAATGATAAATATCTATTAAGTGTAAATTTGGGTTTAACACTGCAAAAATGCTGCAGTTTAAACGATACTCAAAAAATATTAGTTAACGTGTAGGGAATTCCCTTTTAATTGCACTTTTTAACATGGTAACTCACACACTCGGTGTGATTTACAATTGAACACAATCAATTTATTTTAGTCATTATTTTTAGATTATTTGAAATCTTTTTTATAGCAGTAAATTTTAGTCTACCTTAAAATCATTATATAAAAACAGTATAACTGGGTATTCGTCATTAACCATTATACCTAATGCCATCACATTTAAACACTCATTGTTATTTCCTAACACTATTTACACTTGGCACTCTTATTTGCAGAGCATCATTAAACTTTATAGAAACTTTGCTAGTTGTAATCCGTTCGGAAAATCCATTATTAATAGTGTATGAGCCTACTAAGCATGGAATTATCAAAAACAAGGCGAAAACAATAAATTGTAGCACACCATAATGTTCAGAAATACTAGTAGGTTGTAACCTCATAAGTATAATACTTATTGAGTTTCACTATAAATTATATTTTAACGAAACAGTTTTATTTCTTTGAGGGAAGGCAAATATTATAAAATAAACTTGAATTAAACAAACAAAAACACGACAAAACGCATCAAAAATTCGATAAAGAGTAAATTAACATTGTTGTAAGAATAAAAATAATGGAAACGAACCATAATTTTATCAGTTATAAAGAAAAATTTAACCTTAATAATTTGACTAAAAAGTCTTGGATTTAAATGTGTAGATCTAACAATTAATTACGGTATAACCGTTAACATTCTAATTAATGAAATTTTAGTAAAACTAAATGGCTTCAAATAACTTTCCCGGCAAAGGTCTTATTACTCCTTTCAGTTCCATATTAAGAAGTAGTCCGGCTAATTTGTATGTTGGCATTTCACATCGTAAGGCAATAACATCTAATATGGTTTTATTATTCACTTTTAAAAAATTATAAATAATTTGTTCATCGGTTTCTAACTCTACACATAGTTGTTGCTTTTACAGTTGGTTTCTTGCTAGATTCCAATTCCCAATTTAACATATAAGGCACATCCAACGGATGAGATAATAAATGTGCTTTCTTGAGTTTTATCAGATTATTACAACCAATACTTTGACTATCCGTAGTTCTTCCTGACACAGCAAACACTTCTCTATTAGATGAATTAGCTATATCTGGAGTGACTAAACTTCCGCCTTTTTCTGCTGATTCAATAATAATAATAGTGGATTCATTGAGACCTGCAATCAGCCATTTTCATTTTAAAAAGTTATTCCTGAAAAGTATCCGAACCCCAAAAGTCAGTATAGACACCGCCATGATTTATAATATGTGCAACATACTTTTTGTGTACTTTAGGATAACTTTGGTTGAGTACAGAGAGCCTAAATTTTAATAAAAAAAAGACCTCTATGAATTATTCATAGAGGTCTTTTTTTTGTGATTAAACTAATCGTCTAGTTAATAATCTTCTTTGTTACAATAATATTCCCTTCTAAAGTTATTGAGACAAGATATACACCTTTAGAAAATTGAAAATCTTCGATCATAACATTATGCTGATTATTAGATGTGTAAGCGATTATTTCTCTTCCGTTTAGGTCATATACATTAACCGCTTTTATACCTGTATTAGATCTCACATTTAACAGGTCGTCTTTAACAAAAGCAAATGTGTTAGATGCTAAAACATCGCTAACAGAAAGTAATGAGGTTGTATATTTAAGAATGAAACGGTCGTTAAATTCACCGGCTTCTCCTGTAAACGTATAAGGTGACGCTCTTAAATCGTGAGTTACATTTGTATAGGTATCTTCTAAATATATGTCTTGCTCCTGATCTACAAATAAGCTTCCTTTTACATTACCAATGGCAATATTATAAATTCCACTTTGTGTTAACTCAATACCTAGAGGTACTGTATTAGTATCTACAAATGGTAATGGCAATCCTTGAATCACTAATTTTTCGTCTTCTGTAATTAGAGAATATAAATTAAAGCCTTCATTATTAGTATACGCATCGTAAAGTCTGTCTTTTCCTTCAGTAGCACCTTCTGCATAACCGATTAATGTACTCATAGCATGATTATTTTCATTAGCTAAGCTTAGCCATACTAATTGCTTTTCTTGAGCTACAGAAGTATCTACTGTTCCTCTATAAAATTCATCGTTATTATGAGCCTCATAATTATCATGACGCATTGCATTATTGAAACTTACAGAAGGTGACCCTGTAAAATCATCTAACACCTGTACAAAAAACCCTTGACCAGAAGCGATCTTTCCTTTAAACTCATCCGAAGGGTCTGAATTGCCCATAGCGTTGTAAGCAATATATTGATTGCCATAATTTAATCCATAAGTGTCGTCATTGTCATAGAAAGGATCATCTTCAGAAGAAGAAGCGGGACGAGTATGCGTCCACAAATACACACCACCATCTATACCACTATCTACTACAGAACTATTATGCGTTAAAAACTCAATGGCATCTATTGCCGAAGGATATGGATTTCCAATTAAATTCCAATGTTTATCAATACTGGCCATACCAGAAGACCCTGAATTAGGTGTTTTAGAAATTGCTATATTAATATCACCATTATTTGGAACACCGTTAAACGTTGCTGTTACATTTGCACTTGAAGGCACCCTAGCAATATACCCCCTACCAACAGACATAAATCCATTTGCTGATACCCAATCTCCTACGGTGCTGTCATCAGTATTACCATTTGCTATTTGAGGATTCCATTCATACTTATTACTACCAGGAATACCCGCTATACCAAAACCTGCTACAGGTGACGACCAGTATACATAATCATATTGATTTAAATTATCTGCTTCACGCTTTAACACAATGTCACCACGATTAGCAACATCATTAATTTGCACTAAGCTAGCATCATCTTCTAAGGTGAAGATACCTGCTGGAATTGTTGCACCTGTTGGATTTCCATCTATGTCGGTTTCAAGTATAGAATCCTCCACAGTAAGTGAATTATAAAGTGTCATTGCATATTCTTCACCAATTGTTACATTTTGCCCCGCTGACACTACACAATCACATCCTTCAACACCTTCAATAGCTCCTATAACTTCTAAGTCATTAGATACAGCTGTAAATCTTAAACTACGATCTCCATCAGGAACAGAAATATTATTGTCTGTATAAACTGTAGGCAATTCCCAAATTTTATTTGTATCATCCCAATAAGTAGGTGTACCACCTTCAGTTATTGTAAAAGGTAAATCTACAGCACCATAAGTATTTTTAACCCTAACTTTATAAGTAGTCCCTTCTAAATCTGTGCTAGATACTAAAGCAGCAGGTATAGTATATGTATCAGGCACGTTATATGCCCCCTCTGTTTCTAATACCTCTACATTATTTTTAAACCATATATAAGTAATTTTTTCTTCAATATCTGAAGATGCACCTCCTTCAATTCCTCCTAATGCTGTAAAAGCAAATACACTTGATGGAAACCTACAAACAAACCTCGAAACTGGAGATTTTAAAATTTCTGGAGATTTTATATCAAATGCAGACTTATTGTAAGCTATAAAAGACATATCTGAAGACCCACCAGCTCCCATATTAATATTATTTACTCTTTCAATAGAATTAAAATTATTAGTAATTTCTCCTGAAACTTCATCTGTACTTGATGCTGGATCTCCATTAATACCAAAATCCTCTAAACTTAGCGCTGCCATTCTAAACCCCCTACTTCCAACACCATTATTCAAAGTTATTGAGGTTGATCTAGAAGTTTCAAATGTTGCTCCAGCGGAATGATCTAATCGATAAAAATTTGTTATCCATTCATATAGCCTAGTATCATTAGTATTTTTAAATTCAAGTTTAATCGGTCTACCTACAACATTACCATATAAATCTGCATAATAATAAACATCAGTTCCTCCTGGCTGTGCCATTTGCGTGATTAATAAATCTGGAACATCATCATTAAGAGCCCCTACATTTCCATTACCACTATAAAACCTTATGTCTGCCTGATTATTAAAATTCGCTATACCCGTACCTAAATCAAGACCGTTAGTACCGTCTATAATAACATCATAGACGGTTAATTCAACAGCATTATTTAACACACTTGAATTTATACGACCATCTATTTTATCTGCAAACCCCATATAATTATTAGAATTGGGTTTACCACTAACTCCGTTAGTAGAATATGCTTTAAAATCTTGAGCGATGTACTGAACACCTGCTGGCAGGTTAGCGACATCCAATTGAGTCTCTAATATTGAATCCTTAACCCCTGTAGAAAAGATAATATCATTACCTCCATAATTCATCTTAAACCCTAATAACTCATGGCTATCATTTGGCCAAGTTGCTTTTCCTGTAGCAGAACTAGAAGGATTCCAATCAGAAGATTTCCAGAAATTTACTCCATCTCCATTCTGATCCCAAGTCGTATACACTTCTCTAACTCTAATTTCATCGGGATCAGTAGCACTAACAGTTTTACTTGTCGGCGCAATATAATTCAATTGTGTAGACACATCAAAGGTATAAGGGAAAGCCCCCCCTGTTATTGAAAGATCTGCAGTTCTATCACCTCCAGTTACATTAATTTTAAAATTCATTTCCGTTTCACTAATAAACACCTTACTTCCAATACCCCAATTAGAAATTGCAATATGATCCTCATCCCCGTCAGTAAAACCCGTACCAATAATAGTGACAGTAGTACTTGTCGTTACACGAGTAGGAAAAATATTAGTTACTGTCTGTGAAAAAGATAAAGCACTCAACAAAAGTAAAAACGTAGTCATTACTTTTTTAGATGAAACGAAAGATAAAATTGTAGTCATAGGTTATTTTATTATAATTCTTTTGAAATGACATTAAGACTTAGTCTAATGATAAATATCAATTCAGTGTAAATTTGGGTTTAACACTGCAAAAATGATGCAGTCTAAGGGATACACAAAAAATATTAGTTGATGTGTAGGTAATTTCCCTTCAAGTGCACTATTTAGCATTGTAACTCACACAATCGGTGTGCTTTATAGCTGAAAAAACATGTTTTTTTAACCTTTATTTTAATAGTTATTTTTAGATTATTTAGTTTTTTTTTAGTAGAGGACTTCCTTTACTCAATCTGTTATTTAGTTCTGCTTCGGAGGCAAATACAATTCTATTAATTCGTATCACTACGATATATCGCCGTGCATATCAAAATGTAATGCCTCAATGACTTGAATAATATATAGGTTGTAATCCCATGAGTCGTATATCTATGAAGTTTTAACAAATAACTATAATTTGACAAAACTGCATTATTTAATGTATTGTTTTTGAGGGAAGACAACTATTCTTTGAGGGGAGACAAATATGCTAAAATAATTTCGAATAAAAAAAATAAAAACACGATAAAAAGTATAAAAAATACGACAAAAGACAAATTTACTGGTGTTATCGGCATAAAATCAACTTATGACCACATAATTTAGATACTAAAAAAACCTCTTATTCTATCTTTAGAGAGCGCTTCTTTTTAAATTGCTTCAAATAATTTACCTGGCAAAGGCCTCACTACACCTTTTAATTCCATATTTAATAATATGCCAGCTATTTTATAAGTAGGCATTTCGCAGCGTAGAGCAATAACATCTAACATTGTTTTGCTATTCTCTTTTAGAAAATTATAAATGATTTTTTCATCGGGTTCTAATGCTACAAATAGTTGTTGCTGAATCACTGGCTTCTTATCTGTTTCTAATTCCCAATTCAACATATAAGGAATATCTAATGGATTAGATAATAGATGTGCTTTCTGAAACTTTATTAAGTTATTACACCCTATACTTTGGCTATCTGTGGTTCTACCAGGTACAGCAAAAACCTCTCTATTATAAGAATTGGCAATATCAGCCGTAACTAAACTACCGCCTTTTTCAGCAGACTCTATAACAATAGTTGCTTCACTAAGTCCGGCGATAATGCGGTTTCGTTTTAAAAAATTATTGCGATCAAACGCATCCGTACTCCAAAAGTCAGTATAAAAACCTCCATGATTTTCAATATCTGCTACATATTTCTTGTGTACTTTAGGATATATTTGGTTGAGACCGTGCGCCAAGCACCCTATAGTTTGCAAATTATGTTTTACCGCAGCTTTTTGCGCGGTAATATCTGTTCCGTAGGCAAACCCAGACACAATTATGGGGTTAAATGGAGATAAAGCCTCTACTAATTTCTCACAAAAGGCGATGCCACTGGTGGTAATTTTACGCGCTCCAACGATACTTATAATACGTTGTTGCTTTATATTGATGTTTCCAGATTGAAATAATACAATAGGACTATCAATACAATGTTTTAAGCGTTCAGGATAGGTATCTTCAGTAAAATAATGGGCAGTGACGTTATTGTCTTTTATGAATTTTAATTCTTGTTCGGCTTCTTCGAGATGGATTTTATCAAAAAGACCTTGAATCGTAATGACACCCACACCATCAATTTTTAAAATCTTAGATTTCTTTTCTTTTAAAACTGCTTCAGCAGATCCGCAATGATTAATGAGTTTCTTAGCCGTTGTAGCTCCAATTTTTGGAACGTGTTGTAAAGCTAAAGCATAAATAAGTTGTTGATCTGTCATTGCGCATTATTACTTTAAAAAAAAAATCATCTGTTACGAATATAAATATTATAATCTTAAAACACCTGAGCCTAAACTATTTATAATTATCTATATTTAATCGATTTTAGATTACGCTTAACCTGAAACTGTGGTATAATTTACACATCCATTTAAGTAATTATTTACGTATACCCTATAATTTTAATATTGAATCAAAAGAAAATCAATTACATAAGTGACAATTTAATTCGATGTTAATAAATAAATCCAACTTAATTTCTTTCAGAATTAAAAATTTCTAACTTTGCTATTATGCAGTTAGAGACTTACATTAGCGACCTTTTATACCGATACGATTGTGTGACTGTTCCAGAATTTGGAGCTTTTTTGACGCGTCGTGTTTCGGCGAAAATACACGAAACCACACATACGTTTTATCCTCCCAAAAAAGCATTGTCTTTTAATGAGCAATTGCAGCAAAATGATGGCTTATTAGCCAACTATATTGCTGAGGTTGAAAAGATACCGTATAGCACAGCTTTAAATAATATTTCTAAGCAGATAAAGTCTATAAAAGCCTACTTAACTGAAGGTGAAACTGTTCAGCTTAAGAACATAGGTGAATTAGCATTAAATGCTGATGGAAAAATTCAGTTTGATCCATCTAGTCATATCAATTATTTGACTGACTCCTTTGGGTTATCTCACTTTTCATCTTCGGATATTACACGCGAAGTTTATAAAGAAACGGTTGAAGCTATTGAAGACGTTGCACCTATTATATTAACGCCAGAAAAGCGCTCTAACCGTAATTGGTTAAAATATGCTGCCTCAGCTGCTATCTTTTTAGGCTTAGTTGGTTTTGGTGCTGCGAACTATTACAACAACACAATTGAGGATCATAACCAATTAGCACAAGAGCAAGCGAATGAGCAACTCGATGCTAAAGTACAAGAAGCAACTTTTATAATCAGCAACCCATTACCTGCTGCCACATTATCTTTAGAAAAACAGAGTGGTAATTACCATATTGTGGCTGGTGCGTTTAGAGTAGCGGCTAATTCTGAAAAGAAAGTGGATCAACTAAGATCGCAAGGTTTTAAAGCGCGCCAGATTGGTGAAAATCGTTATGGTTTGCACGAAGTTGTTTATGGTAGTTTTGACACAAGAGCTGAAGCACAAAATGAACTTTTTAAAATTCGTCGTGAGCACAATCGTGATGCATGGTTATTGATAAAAAAACTCAAATAGACTTTTAAGATCCGAGTTTTAACAATGCTTACGTTTAGCTTAATGTAAATTACTATTACACAGCGACTCACGGAGTTGACGCGGAGATTTACATAGAAATAAATTAGATAGACTTTATTTAGAAATTTTAATAGTTTAATCTATCATTATTTTTCGCCGAGCCTTTTTTTCACTTTTCATTTTTTACCCATAATAATACTCCTTCGTCTTAAAATCGCTCTATCTTTGCACAAATTTTAATAATTTATGTCAACTAGAACCGCATCTCAGTCTAAAACCATTGTTACCGATTTGGTATTACCAAGCGAAACTAATCCTATCAATAACTTATTTGGTGGCGAATTATTAGCGCGTATGGATAGAGCAGCTAGTATTTCTGCCAGACGACACTCTAGACGTATTGTAGTGACGGCTTCTGTTAACCATGTGGCTTTTAACAGAGCTATTCCTCTTGGTAGTGTTGTAATGATTGAAGCTAAAGTTTCACGAGCATTTTCATCATCAATGGAAGTGTATATGGATGTTTGGATTGAAGATAGAGAATCTGGTGACCGCATTAAAGCCAACGAAGCTATTTATACCTTTGTTGCTGTAGATGAAACCGGACGACCTGTAAGAGTCCCTGAGTTGGTGCCTGAAACCGAATTAGAAATACAACGTTTTGATGCTGCGCTACGTCGTAAACAATTGAGTTTACTTTTAGCAGGTAAAATGAAACCTGATGAAGCTACTGAACTTAAAGCGCTTTTTGAGTAATCTTAAAACTTAGCTAACCAAGGTTCTGGATTCATTACTTGATCATTCTTATAAATTCTGAAACCTAATAACGATTCACCCTTTATTTTATTGGTAAATACTTCACCAATAACCTGACCTGCCACAACTTTATCGCCTTTTTTCACATTAACTTTAGAGAGGTTCATATAGACACTGAAATAAATACCATGTCTAATAAATACGGCAGGATTACCATTTTTAATGACCAATACTCTAGTTACTTCTCCATTAAAAACCGCTTTAACTCCAGATTTGTCTTCAGTAGCGATATAGATACTTTTATAATTCTGCGTCACTGAATTATCAACTAATGATCTTTGTTTTCCATACTTTACTTTAACAACACCTCTTGAAACTGGCCAACCTAGTTTCCCTCTATTGGATTCAAAATTTGCAGATAATAGTTTTGCTTCTGGTGTTTCACCATACTTACTCTTTGAAGACGTTTTACTTGATTCTTTGTTAGCTGCAGCAATAGTTTCT
Organism: Winogradskyella costae; assembly: GCF_013403865.1. Taxonomy (GTDB): domain Bacteria; phylum Bacteroidota; class Bacteroidia; order Flavobacteriales; family Flavobacteriaceae; genus Winogradskyella; species Winogradskyella costae. Next base: position 1,270,952 of record NZ_JABFDK010000001.1, on the reverse strand, counting down.
CTAATAATTCGATTTATTTCTTTATCTAAACGATCCGCTTCTTGCTTTTTCTTCTTAATCTGTGAGGCAAATTTTCCCATATCAGATTTAATGGAAGCCATTAAAACCTCTCGCTGTTTTAATTCACTTTCTAATTCTCGTTTGGCGATTCGGTTTTCTTCAATCAGTTTTCGCTTGTCGTCGTTTTGTTTGGATAATTGAATGTTCAATTCCTGCAATTCTTTTGTTTTGGTCTTAATTGCTTCACCTTGTTCTTTCTGATAGTCTCTATATTGTCTTATGTATTGAAGTCGCTTGTATGCTTGTTGAAAATTACTCGAAGACAGTAAAAACATCACTTTACTTTGTTCTGACTTACTTTTATAGGATTTAACAACCATTGCAGAATAGTCGTCCTTTAACTCTTGTAATTGGGTTCTTAGACTTGTAATTTCGTCTTGATTAGCATTGATTTCCCGAGTTAATAAGTTGGCTTGTTCGTTAGTAATTCTAATTAAGTTTTTTCTAACGTTTACTTTATAATTAATGTCTTCAATAAGCGTAATTGCTGATTTTTCCTCTTTCTTTTTGGTAAATAATAACGCATTAATCTGCTTAATCTCTCTTAAATTTTGCTGACGCTGTGCTTCTAATTCTTTTTGTCTATCGCTTTGAGCAAAAAGTGAAAAACTGGACATTAAAAGCCCAATTACTAAAATTATATTAAACCGATTTTTAGTCATTATTTGATTTCAATTTCTTTATAACCTGAAGGAATATTAAACGGAAAACGCACTTCATCATTCAAAGATACCGATTTAAATTCCATGGTAATAGCAACTTCATCAGTATCTTCAACCGCAATTATTCTTATATTTTCTGGAACAATTTGCTTATCTACTTCTTGGTAAGACGCATAATCCACTTGAAGCATTCTTTTTTCTAGCGTTTGTTGCATTTGCAGACTATCCATCTTAAAGTGCGAAGGATTAATTAAATAAAATAATTCTATCAATGCATTTTGATCTTTTGGACTAACGGCATAAGAATTATTATTAACCGATACTTGGTGAGGTTCGTCATTAAGATTGTAAATAGCCTGACCTAATAGAATATTTTGAACTTTCGTAAAATCGAGATCTATACCTACAACATCACTCAATAGCTTATAATCTCCATCAAAATATTCGTTATCTAGTTTGTTGTAAAACTTCACTTTATCTGGTGTAATCATCATACGCGCCATGCCTAAAATGGATTCACTTAACCAAATTACCTTATCTTTTTCTATTCTTAGTGTAAAACTTGCACCTTGCGAATTGTTATTTTGAGTTATATCTATTTTAACTCTAGCTTTCAACGTTTTAAAATCCGTATCATTCTTCTGATGTTGTTTAATCACCTGTTTTACCGAAAGTTTATCACTAGCCTCACCAGAAGCTATAACACGTTTCGTGGAACTGCAACTAAAAGCAAATGCTATTAGAATAACACTTAGCGTAAGTTTAAAATTTCTATATACTTGAGGTAACTTCATTACTTATTGGGCTTTTAAGGCTTTTGCCTTTTTAGCAAACGCTTCAGATTTACTAATATTATTTAGGGCTTTGTAGGCAGTACTTAATTCAGAATAAAAATCGGCTTCCATATTAGGGTTGTCAATTAAATAATCTAATCCCATTTCTAAACTATCAATAGATTTCTTCGGTGCGTTCAGATTATTATTAGCCACTGCATTTACTAAATACAAAATAGGTTGCGCAGGATATAATTCTAAAGCACGTTCACTGTCCGTTATAACAGAATTATAGTCCTTTATATCTAATTGAAGTAATAAGACATCTTTTATTAATTTAAAGTCTTTAGGACTTTGTTTTAAAGCTTCTTTAAAATTTGATAAAGCCTTTGCTTTATCACCTGCTTTTAAATAATAGTGCCCTAAATCGCTATGTGTTTGCGCATCTTTATTACCGTCTATAAGCGATGTTATATCAATTAGATCCGTTTCGTACTCAGGATTTTTAGCGACAAAAGCTACAAAATCTTTAAGCACTTTGGCTTTAGCATCTGCATTGATTTCTGGACTGGTCAACACTGTTTTTACAGAATTGATGGCGGCATCCACCTTTTCATCTTGAAGATAAAACTTATACAAGGCTAAATGCACAAACTTAGAGTCTGGTTTTACTTTTAATAAATTTTGGGCAGCTTTATAAGCGTTTTTATGATCACCTGTCTGACTATATCTGTAAATAAGCTTTAAGTGATTATCCTCATTATTGGGATTGTTAGCAATACGTTGTTCCAAATTTTCTATGCGATCATCGGCATTACCTGTGATGCTATAAATATCATTTCGCATGGCATCTCTAGATTCGCTCAATCCATATTCGGCATCTAACTCATCTAATAAATCTAAAGCGAGCTTATACTTTTCTTCTCTAACGTAAAGCGCTGCTAAATCTTCTTTATAATCGGGATGATATTTAACGAGTTGCTTAATGGTTTTTAAAGCATTCTTAATATCGTCTTGCTGAAAATATACATCGTAAAGCTCATCTAAAAACCAAACATTATCAGGCTGCATGCTAATGGCCTTTTTTAGATTCTCTTCTGCTGCTCCAAAGTTTTTGAGTTTGTTATAATTTTTACCGAGTTCAAAATAGATGACCGGTTTTTTACTATCGAGATTCAAGCATTTTTGAAGGGCTTCAACAGCACGATCATAATTTTCGATGCCTTTTTGCTTTAAGGCTTCAAAAAAATGCTCCTGAAATTCATCTTCAACATTACCTAAATCATCATCTGGTCGTTTGTTAAAATCGACTTGGGCATAGGTCGTCTGCGGAACGATTATCATTCCGAAGAGAAAAACTAATATCAAGATAAATTTCTTATTCACTTTGTTGTTGCTTTAACAAGTCTTCAATCATTTCAAACTTTTCTAACACTTCAAATTTCTCACAAGAGGCCTTCATTATATTTCTAAAATAGTTAGCTTCTTCTGGTAAATTGTTCCCAGCATTATCAAACGTATTTTTATCAGGCCATTGTGCATATGCAAAGAAGTTTAGGGCATCCTTTTTATGTAATCTAGACCCTAAACTTCCTTCGTATTTATAAATCAATGTTGTTAATCCTTTCCAAGCTTCAATAAAGTTGATTTCTTGGTTGGGTTTTACTGTAATTGTGTACAATACGATATACATGATTACTGCATTTGAATAGCGAGATTATACTATTTCAATAATTATTCCATAATGGTGTAATCACCAATACTAATCTTAGTAAACTCACCATTATACTTTACATGATTACCAATCATAGCTTCATCTAAATTAGCGTTTTTAATAGTCGTATGGTTTTGTATTAAGCTATTTTTAACGGTTGTATTTTCTATTACACAATCTTTACCTATGGACACATAAGGTCCAACAGTTGTGTTTTTCAAAACCGTTCCTTTTCCGATATAACACGGCTCAATGATTTTTGAATTTTCTAAAACGACAGAATCATCAATTAATTGCTCCTCATTATCTGCCTTTAAAAACCCTAACATTTTAGCGTTGGTTTCTAGAGTAACAGCTTTGTTTCCACAGTCCATCCACTCGTCAACAGTTCCTGTTTTGAAGATTTTTCCGTCTGCCATCATGCGTTTAATACCATCATTAATTTGGTATTCTCCGCCATTCATCACATTTTCATCTAAAACCTCTTGTAATTTCTCTTTTAAATCCGCTACATCTTTAAAATAATAGATGCCTATTACAGCTTGATCACTTACAAAGGTTTCTGGTTTTTCTACTAATTCAACGATGTTTTTGTCATCATCTAATTTTACAACACCATAGGCTTCCGGATTGGCAACACATTTTGTCCAAATGACACTATCTGCTGTTGGATCTAAATCGAATTCCGCTCTAATCAATGTATCTGCATAAGCAATCACAGCAGGACCAGATAACGAAGGCTTAGCACTCATAATAGCATGACCAGTTCCTAAAGGCTGATCTTGTCTGTAAATGGATGCTTTGGCTCCTAAGCCTTCCGCAAGTTCTGTTAAACTATCTACCACATCATCTCCAAAAAATGCTGGATCACCAAGAACAAAAGCAATTTCTTCAATAGGTTGCTTTAAAACTTTAGCGATATCCTTAACTAAACGATGTACTATCGGTTGACCTGCAACAGGAATTAAAGGTTTTGGTACGGTTAAACTATGTGGTCTTAGGCGAGATCCTCGCCCTGCCATTGGTACTATTATTTTCATAACATATGCCTGCGAAAGCAGGTATCTTTTTAATATTAAACTTAATTCCTAAAAAAACAGGACTCTATCTATTTATCTCTAATTTTATTAAAATTCAAATTCCAGTTGGTACTTAAATCAGACCAACTTGGATTCATTTCTTCTATTAATTCAACTTTCCAAACTCTTTTCCATTTTTTAAAGTTTTTTTCACGCTTTTCAGCTTCTTTTCCATTTTCAAACTCTTCAAAATAAACTAACTTATCGCAATTATACTTTGCAGTAAATGATTTAGGATAAACTTTTAACTTATGTTCTTTTACTCTTTCTTCAATATTATCTGTTACTCCTATATAAATTACTCCATTTGGCTTGTTTGCCATTATATAGACATACCAATATTTCATGCTATTTTATTCTGAGATTCCCGCGTTCGCGAGAATTGGTCATCCAACTCCCGTGCTTCCAAAACCACCTTCTCCTCTATCGGTATCAGATAATTCTATAGAATCTATCCATTCTGCACGTTCATGTTTGGCGATGACTAGTTGTGCGATGCGTTCTCCATTGTTAATTTCAAAATTTTCGTTGGATAAATTCACTAAAATCACGCCTATTTCTCCTCTGTAATCGGCATCTATAGTTCCAGGTGCATTTAATACCGTTATTCCTTTTTTAGCGGCTAACCCACTTCTCGGTCTTACTTGTGCTTCTGTACCAACCGGTAATTCTATATACAAACCAGTACCTACAATACTACGTTCTAAAGGTTTTAAAATTCTAGATTCTGATAAGTTAGCGCGTAAATCCATACCAGCAGATGCAATGGTTTCGTAATGCGGTAAGTCGTGATTGGATTTATTGATTATTTTAATTTTCATAAACTAAGTGTATTCACTGTGCTAAAAACAGGTTAATTTCTTTTTAATAAATGCCTCAACTCTTTTTTCTCAAGCTGAAAAACAAGGGTTAAAAATACGATTAATGCACCAATTCCAATAACATAATTTCCTCTAAAAACATAGAAGTATAGCATTGAAAATGCTGTTGAAAGCCCAAAATACAGTACTATCTTTTTGATATTGTAAGGAATTGGATAGTATTTTTTTCCGTAATAAAAGGATAACAACATCATTATTAAATAGGCTGAAAGAGTTGCAATCGCTGAACCTTTAAAACCAATAACAGGAATTAATACATAATTTAACACTAAAGTCGTAATAGCACCGAATATTGAAATATAAGCACCAAACTTCGTCCTATCGGTTATTTTATACCACACTGAAAGGTTGTGATATATGCCCAAACAAAAATTAGCTAAGAGTATAAAAGGTACAATCCACATGGCTTCGTAATACGCTTCACTGCGAATGATAAAAGGTTTTAAAACATCTGCAAAAACCACAACACTTAAAAAAATCACTGAACCAAAGGCTACAAAATACTCCAAGATTCTCGCATAATTCTTCTGTGGATTCTCAGATTTAGAATGGCTAAAAAAGTAAGGTTCTATTCCTAAACGAAAGGCAGTGGCAAACAACGTCATAAATAACGCTAGCTTATAGCACGCAGCGTACATACCTACTTGTTTTTCGGCTACAGCAGGATCTAATAGATAATCTAATAGAATACGATCAAAGGTTTCGTTAACCGAATAGGCCATTCCTGCAATAAGCACAGGCATGGCATAACGCATCATTTTTTTCCATAGCACAGTATCGAACTTCAATTTAATTTGAGCGTAGAAAGGAAGTAATATAAGAAGTGTTAGCCCACTTGCAATTAAGTTGGAAATAAAAATGTAACTGATTTCGAAATTAGGTTTATAAATAGGGTCAAAAACAGAATGACCATCCGCTAAATCCTTTAAATATAATAAGAGGAAAACATTGAGTCCAAGATTAACAGCAACGTTTAATATCTTAATTATAGCGTATCGCATTGGTCGAGCTGTCGCGCGTAACCAAGCAAATGGAATAATGACCAAAGCATCTAACAGTAAAATGATAAATACTAAATTGAGATACTGAAGTTCTATATTGATGAGTGTTGAAATCTGATTTCTAAATAAAAAAGCAATTCCTAATAAGGCAAAGGAGCTTACGATTAATGAAATTGCAGATGTACTCGTTACTTGATCTTGACTATCCTCCTTATTAAAAAACCTAAAAAATGCAGTTTCCATACCATAGGCCAAAACAACATTAAATAATACAAAATAAGCGAAGATGAAAGACACACGACCGTATTCTTCAACCGACAACACCTTTGGATCCGTATAAAGAGGCACCAATATAAAACTCAACATTCTCGGTAGCACAGTTGCTAAGCCGTAAATAAATGTTTGTTTAAAAAGTGATTTGAATCCGCTCAAATTTATGGTGTTAATTTAGCTCAAAAGTATTGAAATAATCTTAAAAGATTAGCTATTTGTATCCGTGATTACTAGAACGCATCAACATAGTTGTAAAGTATAGAATGTTACTCTAATTTTTAACAAAAAAAGTCTTACTTATTTAGCAAGACTTTTTAATATGTTTTTGAATAGTATATACTATTTATATTCCTTTGTAAAAGCAACAACCGTTGACAATGTATCGTCATTTATAGAAGATGGGGCCGTTTTCATAATGTGTGCCTGTAACTTCATTAATATCTCTGGTTTTGTCGGCTACCCCATTTTTTCCATTGCCAGCAACATTGATACCAGCGTAACTTTCTTGTAAAACAATTGGTTCAACTTTAAAAACTGTAGGAGATTCAAATGGAGAGGTTTCGTTTTTTGAATTAGTACATTGATATGTTAGCGACAAGACAATAGCTAAAGCACTGACGTAAGACGCCCTTCTTAGTAGTTTCATTCTAATATAGGTTAAGTTTGATAGGACTAATATAGAAAAAATAATGAAAATATACCTTTTAAATTCATAATAATCAGACCAAAAGACTTTAAAAGTAAGAAATATACTATATAATTCGGTTTATGCAATCAACTATTTCATTTGTAGCTCTTATTTACCCCATAAGTTGCTTTATCTGAAACAGTTCTTTTTGAATTCTTTTATAAATTAAAAAAACTCCTACAGTAATTATTACTAACCCTAATACCTTGATGTATATATAAAATCCTTTAGCAAGTCCTGTTTCAAAAAATGATAAAAGCATTGCAACACTAATGATATAACTTACAAGAATTCTTGGAGTACAAAATATATTGCGTTTGAAGCCTCTTCTTGTAATATCAAGTTATCCCATACCTTAATGAACACTTCTTGAGTTGAATCTTTGGCTTGAGGTTGATTCCCATTGAATTCCCATACATAAGCGCATGACTTTAGGATATTTATATATTTTTTCGAATTCCACTGACCTCAATCTTATTTTAATTCCATTTTAATAGCTTCTAGTAACCACTTGGGTTGGTCGAACATTATAAAATGTACCGATTCTTCTGCAAACTTAATTTCATAATTTTTAAGATTTTTGTATTGATCTGCATTCGTCTTTTTTACGGTTTATAATCCATAAGGCTTTGTAGCTGCAAGTATAGTTACAGGTACAGTAATTCTTGAAATATCAGTTCTCAAATCTAATTTGAATAAATCGGTATAGCCATAAACATAAGTTTCTCTATCGGTTTCAACGATCTAGTCCTTAATAATTTCTTTTTTAGTTTCATTGAGTACCATTCCCGACGCCATTTGAGCGGCCATAGCTTCAAAATTTTCATCGCTCATACCTATTAACTGTTCGTTATAACGATTATCATATACAATCGTTTTGCTATCAAAATTAGGCATCATAAGCGCGCCTATGGAAGGTAGAGCATCAACTATTATGATAGTCTTTAAATCTAACATATTATCGACTCCTAATCATAAATTCAATGTGCCACCCGAACTGTGACCAATTAAAGTGATTTCTTTAAGATTGTTATCAGAAATATAAGTTATCCTTTCTCTTTAATTTTAGGTAACCACGGGGTTTTAACTGCTGGTACATCACCGAAGCCTGCAAAAGTAAAAACATGACAATCACGAGTATTAGAAAGCTCTGTAACCGCCACTTCCCATACTATACCAGGAAAGCTAAAGTCAGGAAATAGTAATATAGGATTTCTAATTTCCGGTAATATTAACATTAAAAGATGTGTGTTGCGAGTACATAAATCCTGAAACAAGAGGTATTAGGATAAGCAGTCCGCTTTTTAGATTTTTCATGATATTGATTTTTAATTCAATTTACCTTTTAAATACAAATCTTATAAATGTTACATGAAGGCATAAAAAAAACCTAACTATTTAAAGTTAGGTTTTTATATATTAAAATTCTTAGTTTAAACTAAGGATGTCGTTTAGTTATTTAAAGCTTCAGCTCCACCAACAATCTCTAAAATCTCATTAGTAATTGCAGCTTGCCTTGCTTTGTTATAAGTTAATTTTAGTTGATCTCTTAACTCAGTTGCGTTATCTGTTGCTTTATGCATAGCCGTCATACGTGCACCATGCTCTGACGCGAAAGAATCTCTAATACCTTTATACAATTGAGTCTTTAATGACTTTGGGATTAATTCTTCAACAATTTCTATCTTAGAAGGTTCAAAAACGTAATCTAAATTAACATTTTCATCACTTTCGACAGGTACAATTGGCAAGAACTGCTCAGTCATTACAATTTGTGTCGCTGCGTTTTTAAAGTGATTATAAACTATTTCAATTTTATCAAATTCACCAGCAACAAATTTTTCCATAAGCATTTCTGCTATTTCAGAAACATTATCAAACGTTAAGTCTTCATACAAATCACTTCTATTTGCAATAACTTTATTCGTTTTTTTGAAGGCATCATTTGCTTTCTTACCTATTGTTAAATAAGAAACATCTTTGCCTGCATATGTATCATTAGTAAGTCTATTTACTTGCTTAATAATGTTAGAATTAAATGCACCAGCCAAACCTCTATTAGAAGTTACAACAACTAAAAGTACGTTTTCTACTTCACGTTGAGCAGAATATTTACTTCCAGAATCTTCATCTAACGTTGCACTTAGACTCTGAAGCAATTCCGTTAACTTATTAGAATAAGGACGCATTGCTGTAATAGCATCTTGGGCTTTCTTTAACTTCGCAGCAGATACCATTTTCATGGCACTAGTAATCTGCATCGTTGATGATACCGATGATATTCTGTTTCTAATTTCCTTTAAATTCGCCATTCTTTATATGATAAAGACTCCTCGCATCAGCTCAGAGTGACATTAGTTTAATAATTAAAATTTAGAGTTATAAATAAACTTATTTATAACTCTAAACTTATAACTTTATGATCTGTACTTTCCTGAAAGATCTTTAGCTACACTTGTAAGTGTATCAATAACCTCGTCAGTTAATTTACCTGCTTTTAGCAAATCTAGAGTCTCTCTATGCTTTGCATTTAAGAACTCTAAATAATCGCGTTCAAATTCCTTTACTTTCTCAACAGGAACATCTTTTAACAGGTTTTTAGAACCTGCATAAATGATAGCTACTTGATCTTCTACTTTGAAAGGATCATTTTGTGCCTGCTTTAAGATTTCAACGTTACGCTTACCTTTATTAATTACGTTTAAAGTAACCGCATCTAAATCTGAACCAAACTTAGCAAACGCTTCTAATTCACGGTACTGAGCTTGATCTAATTTTAATGTACCAGATACTTTTTTCATTGATTTAATCTGAGCGTTACCACCAACACGAGATACAGAAATACCCACGTTAATTGCTGGACGAACACCAGAGTTAAATAAATCACCATCTAAGAAAATCTGACCATCTGTAATAGAAATCACGTTAGTTGGGATATATGCTGAAACGTCACCTGCTTGTGTTTCAATAATTGGCAATGCTGTTAATGAACCACCACCTTTAACTAAAGGTTTTAAAACATCTGGAAGGTCATTCATTTCTTTAGCAATAGCATCATTATTAATGATTTTTGCAGAACGCTCTAATAATCTTGAGTGTAAATAAAATACATCACCAGGATAAGCTTCACGTCCTGGTGGACGTCTTAATAATAAAGATACCTCACGGTAAGCAACAGCTTGTTTTGATAAATCATCAAATACAATTAAAGCTGGTCTACCAGTATCTCTAAAATACTCACCAATAGATGCTCCTGTAAAAGGTGCATAAACTTGCATTGCAGCAGGATCTGATGCATTTGCAGCTACTATTGTTGTGTATGCTAAAGCCCCTTTTTCTTCTAAAGTTTTAGCGATTAACGCTACCGTAGAAGCCTTTTGGCCAATAGCAACATATATACAATATACAGGCTCACCTGCATCGTAAAATTCTTTTTGATTTAAGATTGCATCGATACAAACGGCTGTCTTACCAGTCTGTCTGTCACCAATTACCAACTCACGTTGTCCTCTACCAACTGGGATCATAGCATCAATAGCTTTAATACCTGTTTGTAATGGTTCAGTTACTGGCTCTCTATAGATAACACCTGGAGCTTTACGCTCTAAAGGCATCTCATAAGTCTCACCCGCTATTGGTCCTTTACCATCAATTGGATTTCCTAAAGTATCAACCACACGACCAACAATACCTTCACCTACTTTTACAGATGCGATACGTTCCGTACGTTTAACTGTAGAACCTTCTTTAATTCCTACTGAAGTCCCTAACAATACAATACCGACGTTATCTTCTTCAAGGTTAAGTACGATTCCTTCTGCACCACCATCAAATTCAACTAATTCGCCATATTGCACATTAGCTAATCCGTAAGCACGTACAATACCATCACCTACAGTTAATACTGTTCCTACTTCGTCTAATGAAGCACCTGCTTCAAAACCTGAAAGTTGTTGTTTTAAGATTGCTGATATCTCAGCTGGTTTTACTTCTGCCATCTCTTTTAGTCTTTAGCTTTTAGCTGTTAGCCTTTAGGGCTTATCTAAAACTATATTAATTTAATGTAAATTCTCTTTTTAATTTATCGAGTTTGTTTGAAACACTAGCATTATACTGAATATCTCCTACTCTTAATATGAAACCACCTAAAATGCTCTCATCTATAATATTTTCTACTTCTGCGTCTTTTCCTGTAAGTTCTTTAACCTTAGCTAATACTTTAGTCTTTAAATCTTCAGTAAGTGGAATTGCCGTTGTAACAGTTGCTACTTGGCTCCCTCTTAATTCATCATATAAATGTATATAACTTGAAGCTACCTCATTTAATAATGCTAACCTTTTGTTAGTGATTAAAGTATCGAATAAATTAGTAGTTGCTACATTAGCATCTTTAAAGACAGCTAATAATACCGCTTTTTTATCCGAAGATCTTACTACAGGACTTTGAAGCATTTGATTTAAATCTTCACTCCCTGCGATAGCGTTAGTGATTGATTTCATATCACTATTTACTACCTCAGCAGATTTTTGATCTGTTGCTAAGCTTAAAACCGCTTTAGCATATCGTATTGCCGCTCTTGATCCTGACATCTCTTACTAGTTTAAAGTTGCTTCTCCTAACATAGACTCAACTAATTCTAGTTGTTTGTCTTTATTAGATAATTCGTTACGCACTACTTTTTCAGCGATTTCTATAGATAAACCTGCAACATGACTTTTTAATTCTGCCATAGCTGCTTTCTTTTCACTAGTAATAGCTTCTTGTGCTTGTGCAATCATTTTATTTGCTTGCGTTTTAGCTTCCGCTTCAGCATCTGCAATCATTTTGCTTTTAAGCTCACGAGCTTCTTTAAGCATTGTTTCTCTTTCTAATCTTGCTTCTTGCAATAATCTTTGATTATCTGCTTGAAGATTTGCCATTTCGCGTTTTGCTTTTTCAGCTGCGTCTAAAGCACCTTGGATCCCTTCTTCTCTTTCGCTTAATGATGCAAGAATTGGTTTCCATGCAAACTTCACCATCAATGCTATTAATGCTAACATTAATATAGTTGATACTACAAATAATCCTGGTGAAAAATCGTTTAATAATGTTTCCATCCTATTTAACTAATTAGGTGTTATTCTTTTTTTAATTTAAAAACACGCCCTGTAACCAACCGTTACAGGATAGTGTTTTTGTAAATTTGAATTGGTTCTTATTTTCCTAAGAATAAAGCACCAAATGCTAAACCTTCTAAAAGTGCTGCAACAATAATCATCGCTGTTTGGATTTTACCTGCTGCTTCTGGTTGACGAGCAATACCTTCCATTGCTTTACCACCGATTTGACCAAGTCCAATACCTGCTCCGATTACGATTAATCCTGCTCCAATTAAATTGTAAGTTACTGGTTCCATAAAAATTGATATATAAAATTAAATTAAAAAAATTCTTATTAAATAAAATCGCCTCTAACGTCTTCTACGTCCGAAGTAATTTCATTATCATGATCGTGCTCATGATCGTGTTCTGCTACAGCCATACCAATAAATAAAGCCGATAACATTGTAAAAATATACGCTTGTAAAAACGCTACTAATAATTCGATTAATAAAAGAAAAAATGATAATACAAAAGATAAGCTTGTTGCACCAACGACACCTAAAGATTCTTTAAGTGTAAACATAATAGCAATTAAACTCATTAAGACAATATGCCCTGCAGAAATGTTTGCAAACAAACGTACTAATAATGAGAATGGCTTAATAATAAACGCACCTACTAATTCAATTAGTGCTAATATTGGCTTTACAAAAATTGGTACTCCTGGCATCCATAAAATATGCATCCAATAATCTTTATTACCACTTACGGTATAAATAATAAGCGTAAAGATTGCTAAACATGCTGTAACAGCTAACTGACCTGTAACGTTAAAACCTAATGGTGTTAAACCTGCTAAGTTTAATATCCATATAAAGAAGAAAACTGTTAATAGGTAACCTGTAAATTTACGGTAGTGCTTTTCTCCGATATTTGGTCTTGCGATTTCGTCTCTTACGTAAAGTACTAATGGCTCTAGTATACGACCAAAACCTGTAGGAATTTGTTTTTTCTTGTATTGCTTTGCTAATCTAGAGAACCAGAATAACATTAAAAGCCCAATCAATAGGATTCCAACGACACTTTTAGTAATTGAAAAATCTAAAACCTTAGACGCATTCGTTGCATGATGATCAGCATCAAAACTAACCGCTGCTGCTCCTTTTTCTAGTTCGTAGATTTTTGAGTGAATCTTTGTAAACTTAAGACCGTCTTTTTCAACGACAACTTGGCCGTTATCATCATGGTGAAACTCAGAAGACATAAACGTCACTAATCCCTCAGAAGACCAAAGAATTACAGGTAACGCCACACCAAAATGTTTACGCTCACCAGAATCATCGGTATACGAAAACAAATTAAAATCGTGAGAATCTTTAAGGTGATGAACTATATACTCCTCTACCTCTTGTTTACCAGAAACTTGACCTCCATCTCCACCAACATTGAATGCTGAAATAGATGATGAAAAAAACATCAAAACTGCTAATGCTAAAAACTTAAAACTTTGTTGAACTATCTTCATTCTAATAAAATAAAAAAAACCTCTTCTCAAATTCCGTGCAAAAGTACGCAATTTATTAAAATAACAATATGTTTTTTGAGTCTAATATTTAAACCCCATTTTAGATATAATTTTTACGACAAAAAACACCTCCATTCCTAGAAATAAGAGTAATGGAATTAAAATACTCAATTCTTCGGCAGTATTTAAAACTTCTATATTAAAAACAGAATCTTTAAACGCTACATAAAACAGTACACCTTTTATAAAAAGTGTTGGCAAATAGATAAATCCGAGTTGCGTTTTTAAACTTTTAATTAGGGAAAAAAATTGAAAATGAACACATATCATCAATGATGCCACGGCTAAAAACATATTAGTGTCCCAAAGACTAAACCGAATCTGATTCTTAACTCCACTAAGTATATAATCTTGCGAAAAATGAACAATTAAAAATAATATTGAAAATGATACGATATATATAGCAAGAGATTTAATCATCGTCTTTAGACATTTTTAATACTTGAGAAATCACCAAATACATTGAAACAAATATAGAAAGTAGCGTTATGGTGGTTTCCAAGTAATCTGTACTAAACTTAACATCTAACCATTGCCCTAGATAATTTCCAAGAAAGATGGTGCCTCCCATTTGAAACGCAACAGATGTAAACCTAATAAACTTGTTAGGACCTTTACTTGCTTTGGACACTTTCTGCTTGTATAGGTTGTGCTTTAACAGCCTCATTAGACAAAGACTTAACTGTCCCCTTCATGCTACATGTAGCATTAAAAGTTGCACCAGGCTCAACAGCCAACTTATTAATATGCACTTCACCTTCGATATGCGCTGTGGACTTTAAAGACAATGTACCGGAGAGAATAAGCTTACCTGAAAATTTACCTTCAAAATCGGCATTTTCACCTTGTAAGGTTCCTTTAATATAACCCGATTTACCAACTACTATTTTACCCGAAGTTTTAACGTTACCCTCTATAGTACCGTCGATTCTAAATGGCCCTTGGCTAGCGATGTCACCTACAATTTTAGTGCCTTGTGCTATAATGTTTTGTTGTGTCGTTGCTTCCATAGTTGATTGGTCTTTTTGTTTTTTTCTGTCTGGAGAAAACATAATGATCTGGTTTTAAATTACTGTAACTCTAAATACGCATTTAAGTTTTTATGTCGTTGAATAATGGCATAATTTGGCGAAGAAATCGCAAAATATGGCCGGGTAATTTTAGGTTTTATTGTTCGTCCTCTACTATCCTTTTCTCCTGCCTTTAGTAATTCACCAAATCCACTTGCTCCACTAATACTTTTAAGACCATGAACCACTACAAAGGTCGTATTCTCATTATAAATGTCTGTTGATGTAGTAAGATTAAAGTAGTTTACTTTAGCAACCTCTTCATCTAACGTTTTAATAAAAGCTTCAATATCATCACCCGAATTATTTTCAAATTGAAAGATTACATTAAATTTATCGACATCATCATCGGCAATAAATTCTTTTTTAGCCAAAACAGGAATCGCATCTTTTAAAATTTCTTGTGCTTTTCTCCCCTCTTCCGTATTAGCATAGGTCAAGGCTATATAGTTAATCCCTTCTTTATAAGCTTCAAAACCGTAAAGCCTTCCTTTTGCTGATGCTTTTAGAATTTCGAACTTAGGCACAAAATCATCACCTTCTAAGCGCTTAATCTGTGTTTCGGCTTCTGTGATAACGTCAACGTACTCCTCGTTTTCAAATTGCTTATAAAGTTTGGTGTAAATCGCTTCAGGACTGTTTTCATCCTTAGATAATTCAGACTGCGGGTTTAATAGAATTTCAGCATATCTAGACTCAGGATACCCTTGGATAATCGCAGTTTTCATCGCCTCTGCCTTTTGATTTAAACCTAATTCGATATAAATACGATACAGATTATATTTTGAAGGTAAAACCAATCGGTCTTCAGGGCTATTTTCTAAAAGCTTTTCAAACCTGTTTTTTGACAATAAAAATTCCTTAAACTTTTCCTTGTAGATAATTCCTAATTGATAATACGCGTAATTTCTCTCTGTAGCAATACTATCTATTTCACCTTTAGTAGTTGGCAAAGATGATAAATACGTTTCTGGATTGAAACGCTCATCTTCGACTAAAGATGCGACCAAATCATCATCTTTTTTAGTATTTACAATATCTGCGCGTTGGCTAGAATGCCTCCAATTATCTTGAAGTTTACGATCTCCCCAAAGTTTTAGAAATTCGTTTTTACCATATGCTACAGTAGTTGTGTTGTAGAAATAAAAACTACTCGCTCCTTTTGCTGAAGTAACTGTTTGAAGTTTCCCCGAAATGCCTGGCGGAGTACGTAAGTTTTTTACATTCCCTTGACTATTTTGGAGTGATTGTGCTGCTGTTGCCGATTGGTTTTTTAAGGCTTCCTCTCGTTGTTTCTGATCCTCTACCGCTTTAATTCGAAGCTCTTCAGTATATTTTGTGTAAATCGCTAATTGCTCCGATTTTGGAAGACCAATCATTCTCAGAATACTATCGTTAGTTTGCGCTATACCTTCGTAATATATTACATCATCTAAGTTTTCGCGCTTTCTTTTAATAACTCGGTATGGCTTACTATTAACAACCATTGCCGTCATTGTACTATCATAATAGGCACCTGCCGTTTTATAAATATTTCTATCAAAATACATGTTCCCTAAAGTCTCATAATTGAGCGATCTTAAGTACTTATCTGAGGTTATTTTTCTAAGCGATTTATTATAGTATACCTCAGAAAGACTGTCTGATGTATTACTGCGATGATACTCTGCAATTCTATAATAGATTTTATCTAAAAACGGTCTGTTTTCTCTATTCTCTTCTAAATCTGTAAGGTATTCTTCAAACTCAATTTGATTACCATTTAACCCATCGTAATTATTTGATTTCTCAATATGTGCATTGATGTAAAAAGATCTTGGTATTTGACGATGCATATCTATAATAGCATCGAACTCTATATTTGCACTGTCCTTTTTTCCAAATTCATTATACAATTGGCCTTTTATATAATGGTAACGTGCCTTCTCTCTTTTAACCTCAGTGTTTTCCGCAGCAATAGTAAGCTGAGCTAATGCGCTGTCTTTAGATTTTATATTAAGGTAAGCTTGAGCCAAAGCTGCTGATGCATCTGCTAAATCTTGTCCTTCAATTTCCTCTTCTCTTAATAAGCGTTTCA
Organism: Winogradskyella costae; assembly: GCF_013403865.1. GTDB lineage: Bacteria > Bacteroidota > Bacteroidia > Flavobacteriales > Flavobacteriaceae > Winogradskyella > Winogradskyella costae. The sequence continues at coordinate 1,254,007 of NZ_JABFDK010000001.1, read as the reverse complement.
GTTTCTCTATTGCACCTGCATCATTATCTAGACGCATACTCGTTTTTTCACGCCAGATTTTAACCTGATTAATTTTATCGCTTGTTGGGTATTTATTTAAAATATTGTTGAATGCAGCCATCGCCGGCACAAAACGTTGATCGAAATAACGGGCTTGACCTAATAGCAAATAGGCTTCGTCTATTTGCGTATTTTTTTCTTTCCCGTCAATATTCATTCCATGTACCTGAATCGCTTTTATAGCTTTCTCTTCAGCACGTTCAAAATCGGCATTTTTTGTTTGTCCTGGTAGAAAAATATCTTCGGAGACATTCATTCTTTCAACAGGAAGCAGTTCCCAGAAGTTTTCTGTGAACTCATTATTAACTTCATCTTTTCCCCGCTCTAGTGCAATATTACCATTGTAAAGCACATTATATTTTGTGCCCATAGCATGGAAGTTTCGGTTAATGAATTTATCTTTTTTACGTGAACAACTTTGAGTAAGCATCACCACGCAGCATGCAGAGAATATGATTTTATAATAGGTTTTCAAACGTTGGTTCTATTTGGTTAATAGATAACTTAAAAACACCCTGTTTAGTGTGTTATGTGGTAAAAATAAGGATCTTTTTGAATTTGAGGCTGAATTTTAGAAGATATTAAACCGCCCCGCTGTTAGAATGAAGAATAAAGTCTTGATTGTAGTTTGTTTGGAATTGTGAGATAAATAATATTCTCGCCACGTAGCGGAAATGCAAAAACCAACTCTTGAATAAAAAAAATAGGCATGAAAATGATTTTCATGCCTATTTTAATTATTGCTAAAATGAATACTACTTTGCTATCATACGCAAATCACAAATGACATTGACAACTTACCACAATACATACATTTTACTGATTTTTATCTGCTTTTTTTATTCCTCTTCTAGGGATGTTCTTGCTGTGCTTCCAAAATGCGCCTCTAATTCTTTTAAAGTTGCAGGGTTGGTTTCTAAATCTTTAATCACATTTCCTTTTTCTAACACAACAATACGCTCACACACATCCGTTACATGCGTTAAATCGTGACTAGACACTAAAACAGTAACTCCTTGTTTTTCGGCTAAATCTTTTATAATTTGTTTTAATCTAATTTGTGTTGTTGGATCTAAATTAGCAAAAGGTTCATCTAAAATAATCACTTCTGGCTGACCTATAAGTGCCGCTACAATACCAGCTTTCTTTTGATTTCCTTTACTTAAATCTCTAAGGTATTTTTTCTTCCCTGTAATTTCACCATTGAAGAAATCTTCAAATTTTGATGTTAAAGCATCTACATCTGCTTTGTTTTGCCCACGCAATTCACCAATAAAGTAAAAATATTCTTCAGGGGTTAAATACCCTATTAAAAAGCTTTCGTCAATAAACGACGATGTAAAGGGTTTCCAATCTTCACTTTCATCTACCACAACATTATTGCTAGTAATGTTTCCTGTAGTTGGTTTTATTAAATCGAGCAGCAAACTGAAATAGGTTGTTTTTCCGGCCCCATTATTTCCTACCAAACCAAAACTTTGGCCTTTAGGAATGCTTAATTCTTCAATATTTAGAACAGTTGTTCCGTTATATGTTTTTGAAAGGTCTTTTGTATATATCATGGTGCGATGTATTATTAGTTATCTTGACTAAAAGCGTCAATCATTTTGTATTTTGAATTGAGATATTTTTGTGTAATGCCTCTCATTAATTTCTTATGAAAAACTATTCCTAAAACTCCGAGAACGATTAATAAAGCTATTGCTGCAGCAAAACCAATAAGCCAGTTTACCAATCCAAATAATCCCATTGGCACTAACATTAATGGTATACCAATTAACCATTGGACTGCTCCAGTACCTTGATAATTAAAGGCTGCTTTCTTATCTAATTCTATCTTTTTTCTATTGAAAGAGCCTCCCCAAAGTATCACATGCGTATTAACGCCAACATTATAGATGGCTGCGGCAAAATGTGCGATTAGGATTTTATACCCAAAATACACGTATGGAATTCCTAAAACAAACAGTAACACAACACTAATGACCATTAAGATAAATTTTGAACGCAAATACTGTTCGTATTTAATATTTTGACTCATTAAGAGTTTGTAATAACCACTATCCCAAGCTGGGATAAATTGTCCGAAGTTGATAAGAAAAAATCCCGTAGAAAATATCCCTATAAAGGCAGACATAAAAGTCATTTCTTTATACATCGGCTGTGGATAAAAGAACAAGCCGTAAAGCACACCAATAAGCAACAAAAATGTCATAGACTTGGTACGTTTGTTTCTCCAAATCAGTTTTAAGTCGAGCTTCATGAATGGCGCAATGTCACCAAAACGTTCTGTCCATGATAAGTCTGAAGCATTAACTTCAGTGACTTTCGATTTTAATGAGCTATCTAAATACAGTTTCTTTTTTAAGGTTTTAAAATTGAACGCATAACATAATACCAAAATTGCGATTGGAATTAAAATAAGAATTGGATTATTCGCAATGGCTAAAAACCCACTTCCTATTAATGTTGTCATTGGTAAAATTTCAAAATAATTTAAACCAAAGAGAATACTGACCACTACCATTATAGGTAGAAATGATAATTCTGATTCAGCTGAAAAAGCTTCGATTATAAAATTTAAAAAATTGATAATCAATACTGTAATGATCAATGCAAATAGCCAAATTAAGATTTCAGAAGCTACATAACCGTCTCCCATAAGCATTATGCTAAACGGTATGATAGCAAATAATGGTAAAAAATTAAAAAATGACAATGCTGATTTTCCTAACACATAATTAATAACAGTAGATCGTTTAATAGGAAGTGTCAATAAAGGTTTCACACTCATTACTGGTAATTTTTGTAAAAAGAAACGCATTAGTAAGTCTCCAATAATCCAGTAAAACAGAAATCCATTAGCCGCAACAAACGGGTCTTGATCAGGGTACATTTCTTTAAGAAGAAAAAGAAGGCTGAATCCTAAGCCTAAAAACATAGCAACAAAATAAAGTGCAAAAAATACCATTAAGATATTGATAGCTATATTTTTCTGCCAATAGGACGAGCGAAAATATTGTTTCCACTCGAGATTGAGAAAGTGTTTTATCATAGTGTAATGATGGGTTGATTTACATTGTAAGTATTAAAAAATAAAAATTTGTTACAAACTAAATTCTGGGTAAGTTTCATTTAGTAGTTTTTCAGCTTTGTTTGGAATCACTTCTAAGCTAATATAATTAACCAAAGCGATAACTGTAAATGCTAATGAGAAAAGCACTAAAAAATAAGTGTTACCCCCGTAATTCTCTGGTATTTTATACACATTAAATAATTGAGACATAAATATAAACATGGTACTTCCGGCTTGTTTATATATCATTTCTTCCAACATCCATTTTTTGTTAGACAGTTCCTTTCTACGTCTAAATTGGCTATTAAGCTGAATACTTTTATAAGTGCACCAAACTGTTATAATTCCAAAGAAAACTAAAGCTAAAGTTGCTATATACACTGTTGAAAAAGTGATATAAAACAATAAAAACAAGGCAATAGTTGAAATAATTTGTGGTAGCTCAAACCATTTCTTAAGTTCAGTCCACATGTAACGCATATAGCGCTTATTCATAGCTTTAGCTTTTTGATCAATGGCATCCATAAAACCAAAAATACCGAATTTTTTGAAGGCTTTGTTTTTGGCGTCTTCAAAAGTGAGCTTGGGCTGAATTTGCCATTGTGCTTCTATGTCATTAGCTAAATGATCTACGAGTTCGGTTTGTAAGTCGTAGTGCTCTACAAAATGTTGTCTTGTAAAAGCGTAGAGGTCTTGTATTTGGGATTCGGTTAGTTTCATGATGTTAAAAGCTGATAACGTTCTTTGGTGGTATTTAATACTTCTTTATAAAGCATAAAACTGACTCTAGTTAAAGGATAAATAAGGACATAAAAGCCTATAATATATCTATAATCCACGATGCCATTATAAGTAAACTCATCTTTATAAAAATTTAGAATAGCACCTTGAAAGCACAAAAAAGAAGAATTAAGCAAACCCACCATATTAGCGTTTAATGAGTGCCTAACCCCTTTTCTAAACACATATTTAAATTTCAGTAATTCTGGAATTGCCAGCGTAATTAATGCCACCAATAATGCTGTTTTTGGTTTGTATTGATAAGAGACAAATATCATCATAACAAATAGAAGATACTCTAACATAAAGCTATAAGACAACAGTGTTTGTTTTAAAAGCACCCAATACCGTTTTCTATTTTTTCTACTGATTTCTTTTTGCTTGTTTTTTGTAAACTTCTTAAACCCAATATTACTTTGGTATAAGCCACTTTCAAATATTTTACCCTTAGGAACTCCAAATTCTATACACTGATTTCCAAAGCCTCTATGAACATCGAGTAAGGCTTCATTAAAAGATACACCTTCATTCGTTATTTTATCTTCAACCGCAGAAACAATGTGATCTAACAATTCTAAACGCACATCCCAGTATTTTACCTCGTTTTTAATGAGGTAGTTGTCTACGAATTGTATTTCTTCTTTGGTTAGTTTCATTGCTTATACTAGAGTTTTATATCGCTTTTCGTAACTCTTAAATAATTTTATGCTAACACGAACTAAGACCAACATTAAAGTTAAAACTATACTTACAATTCCGAGAATCCAAAGTACAGTCGCTAAATCTTTAGCTTGGTAGCTAAAATTAAAAATAATATTGGGTATTTGATAAAACACCAAAAATGGCATAGCTAAACGTTCAACCACTGAAAATCGTTTGAGATTTTTCCTTTTATGATAAACGACATAGGTTAAAATAAACCCTGACAACCCAATCAGCGGAACATAAGAAACCACTATTCTAAACGTTTCTATATTGAAATTTAAATACAAAAAGTAAAACCCGCCAAAAGACGCTAAAAAAATCAGCAGTGTTAATGGATTTAAAACTTCTTTTAAAAATGCCTTCCAAATTTTTCTATCGGCAGATTTTAAAAACTGTTTGTTCTCTTTTAAAAGTTGAGCCTTGTTCTGAACCATATAACCTTTAAACACATTATAGAAATCGTTAGTCGTACTCGCCCGCATTCTATCTTCAATATCTGAGGCGACATGATCTACCATTTCTATTCTAATGTCAGCAAAAACCACATCAGAATTCTCTAAATACGTATCTATAAACTGTATGTGTTCTTTGGTCAGTTTCATTTTAAGTTTTAATATCTACAAGGTTTTTAAAACCTGCAAGGTCAGATCTAAGCTAGCTTTGGATTCACTAAAGCTTGCATCGTTTTAATATACTCGGCTAATTCTTCAAGCTTATTAACGGTTTCTTTAGTTCCTGTTTCGGTGAGTTTATAATATTTACGCAATCGGTTATCTACTTTTGCGACCTCAACATCTAACAAACCTTCAGCCTCTAATTTGTGTAACGCAGGATATAATGCGCCTTCTGTAATTTTTAGTTCACCTTTAGTTAATTCCTTTACCCTTTGGGTAATTTCGTAACCATACATTTTATCGTTCTCATTTAAAAGTTTTAAAATGATGGTGGTTAAACTCCCTTTATATAGTTTTGAATTGCTCATCGTACTACAAATATATACATAATTTTCTTATGTATAAGAAACTTATGTATTGTGTTTTATTAAAATTTTAGACTTGCTAGGTTTTAAAAACCTGCTAGGTCTGTAAGAGATTGTTTATCTTTGCGAAAAATTATTTTTAATGGCACATTTTCATTCACTCACTATAAAATCAGTAGATAAAGTAACAGACAATTCTGTTGCGATAACCTTTGATATCCCTGAGAACCTTAAAGAACAATTCAGCTTTAAAGCCGGACAATACATCACGTTAAAAACGACTATTAATGGCGAAGACATCCGTAGAGATTATTCTATTTGTGCTTCTCAGAATAGTGGTAACGTTACTGTAGCCGTAAAAGCGGTTGAAAATGGAACGTTTTCTGTTTACGCCAACACTAGCTTAAAAGCAGGTGACGTCTTAGAGGTTGCAGAACCAAACGGACGTTTTGTATTTGAAGCTAATGCTGCCAAAACAAGAACAACTGCTGCCTTTGCTGCTGGAAGTGGAATTACTCCAGTGCTTAGTATTGCTAAAACGCTACTGGAAGAAGAACCATTTAGTAACTTTATATTAGTTTACGGTAATAAAACGTTGGCAGACGCTATGTTTGTTGATGAATTATTGCAACTAAAAAAACATTATGATAATCGTTTTCATGCGCATTTTATATACAGTCAGTCTCAAGAAACGGATGCCTTATTTGGACGTATTGAAAAAAGTACGGTGAACCTCATCGTAAAAAATAAGTACAAAGGTGTTACCATAGAAAATTTCTACCTCTGCGGACCTGAGCAAATGATTCATACCGTAAAAGATGTATTGATCGAAAATGGTGTAAAGGAAAAAGCGATTAAGTTTGAATTGTTTACAGCTCCTGTTGAAGCAGGTTCTGATGCTACTATTGGCAAAACTTCTGGTGAAACTAAAATTAAAGTCGTGGTTGATGAGGAAGAGTTTGAATTTAACATGTCACAAAAACAAACCATTCTTGAAGCTGCTTTAAAGCAAGATATCGACGCGCCTTATTCTTGTCAAGGAGGAATTTGCAGTAGTTGTATTGCAAAAGTTACCGAAGGTACAGCAGAGATGCGTCAGAATAATATTTTAACGGATGGTGAAGTTGCTCAAGGTTTAATATTGACTTGCCAAGCACATCCAACTTCGGCCACTCTTGCGGTGGATTATGATGATGTTTAATCTAGATTATTAGATTAGTTAGATTTTTGGATCATTAGATTCTTACTTATCTAAAAATCATTTTAAGTAGATTTCAAAAAAACCTTAGACCTTTCAAGTTTTTAAAACTTCAAAGGTCTTTTTTTATTTTCGATAGGTTCTCGATACAAAATTCTAAAAAACGAATTTCACTCGAACTGACGTATAGCCATCTAAAAGAAATAATGTCACTTGGAGTGATTTTTGATGCAAGATAAAATTGTATTGAGAAGATTTTAATTCTATATAACCGCTTTAATTTTTGAAACAATCACCGCTTCAGAAACACTACCAGCTGCATCCTCGTAACCCTCAGGAAATTTATTACCATAAATAGAGGTCGGGATTAATGGGAACTGAGTTCTGTCTGCTGTAAGCGCAAAATCTATAGTTTGATTAAACGGTGCAAACCCAGCAAAAGGATGTGTTACTCCCCAAATTGTGATTACTTTTTTGCCCAGCATAGCTGCCATATGCGCATTGCCAGAATCCATAGCTAGCATGAGGTCTAAATTTGAAATAAGAATTAATTCTTCCTCTAAATTCAATTTTCCTGCAACGGATGTTACGTTATTATATTTGGTTTCAAGCTGATTTAAAAGCGCTATTTCTTTAGCTCCACCACCAAATAAAACAACATTATAGTCTTTCGAAAGCTCCTCAATTACAGTTTCCATTTGCTCTAAGGGATACATTTTACTTTCGTGTGCTGCGAAAGGAGCAATGCCTATAGTTTTGAAACTTTTGTTTGAAATAAACGTACTTAGTTTCTCCGTTAAAGTCTTTGGTTTTGGAAATATTGGATTGGATAAATCTACTGTGAACCCTAAATCTTCAAAAACATCAGCATAACGCTGATGTGTGGTTTTTAGTTGCTTAAAAGATGCACCTGATGTTAGTGCTTTCTTTTCTGCTCTACCTTTATCTAATACCACTACTTTTTTTCCGAAGAAAAATAATTTTAAGATTTTACTACGTAGTACGTTGTGTAGGTCTGTAACCGCATCAAAACGAAGCTTTTTTAATTCTTTAGACAGTTTATAAAGTCCTAAAATGCCTTTATGTTTTCTTTTAAAATCGGCTTCATAAATGCTTGCGCTTTTTAAATCTTGAAAGAAGGGCTTAAAAAATGATCTTGTAACGACGGTTATTTTTAATTCGGGATGTTGAGCCATTAATGCTCGCAACACCGGAACTGTCATGGCTACATCTCCCATTGCAGAAAACCTAAGAACTAGTATGTGTTTTGGTTTTGGCATGTTGATTAAGCAAACCTGCAAGGTTTTAGAAACCTGCTAGGTCTACTAAATTATTTCTGTCCTCTTAAAACAGGGTTAAGCTCATCGTCATTGTACATTTTCATCTGCTTATACACTTTCATGTACTTATCACCATTTGAAATATCGGTAAGCATATCATCTATTGCAGTGCTTAAGTCTACACGTTGCTCTAATAAAACATTAAGTTTTGTTGTACAAGCTGCTTTGTGTGCATCGCTAGCGTCTTCTCTAACCGTTTCGAGTTGCATGTGGTATATTTTAAGCGCTAAAATTGATAAACGATCTATGGCCCAAGCAGGACTTTCAGAATTGATTTTAGCATCCGGTTTTACAGTTACATCTTTGTATTTATTTAAAAAATAACTATCGATATATTCAACCGTATCTGTTCTATCTTGATTAGAAGCATCAATCATTCGTTTCAACTTTAAAGCTGCAATCGGATCAATATTTGGATCCCTAATAATATCTTCGTACGCCCACTGAACCGTATCAATCCAAGATTTTCTATACAACAAATGCGCGATGAGATCGTCCTTTTTATCATACTTATTAGTAAACGATTGATCTACTGTATTTAAAACTTTATAGGTTTTGATAACCTCTTGAAATATAGCATTTGCTTTTTGTGAAAACATAATGAAATTGATTTAATGTTTACAAATATAGTAGGAATTATTAACTTTAACGACTGAACTAATTCTCATAATATGCAAATTCACAACCTTTCTGATACACCTTCAATTTTAAATACGTTTATGTCTGAATTAAGAGATAAATCGGCTCAGAAAGACAGCATGCGTTTTCGAAGAAATATTGAACGTATTGGAGAAATAATAGGTTATGAATTGAGTAAATCGCTTCAATTTAATGCCACTACTATTGAAACCCCTTTAGGTAATTCTCAAACCGTCTTACACGAAAAGGATATTGTTTTATGCTCTATTTTAAGAGCTGGTGTTCCGCTTCATAATGGCTTACTAAATTATTTTGACGCTGCTGAAAATGCTTTTATTTCAGCCTACAGGCAGCACAAAGATAATCCGGAAAGCTTTGAGATCGTTGTTGAGTATTTAGCTTGTCCTAGCTTAGAAGGTAAAACTTTGATTTTAGCTGATCCGATGCTCGCCACAGGACAATCTATGGTGGCTACTTACGAAGCTTTAAAGCCATTTGGCACACCAAAAGAAATTCATTTAATAAGTGTTATAGGTGCACAAGAAGGTGTTGATTATGTTTCTAAAGTATTTGGCCCAAATGTAAAACTGTGGATTGCAGCTATAGATGAGAAACTTAATGAAAAAGGCTACATTGTTCCCGGTTTAGGCGATGCTGGTGATTTAGCTTTTGGAAACAAATTACAACAGTAAGCCAATAATTGGCACTAGGATTAACAGTGCTATAAAAACTTCCTTAAACCAACGTTCTGAAATTACTTCGATATAATTTGCCATAATAATTGAAAATGGCATAAATAGAAACAGAAACTCACTTCCATTTTTTACAGGTGCAATAATAGCCACTAAAATAGCTATCATGGAGGCCCAGGCTATCAAAAAATAGGAAGGCTTCAATTTCTTATTTTTATCAGGAATGTTTTTAAAATAATAGACAAGCGTCCATATATAAGATGTAAATAATACTGTAAATTTTAAAATATTTTCCTTGCTGTTATACGCTGTAAAATCTAAACTAGCGTAACGTTTAAAATTTGTAGGTTTTAGGTAGACATCCTCCACACTGATATTATAAACTAAGAGTAATACAAAAACTGTAGCAACTCCCATAAATGGAATAATAACATTTTTAAAATCATTTTGCGAATGATAAATCAAAGCGACAATCACTAAAGCAAAAAACAGCAATGACCAGAAATAGAATAAAGCTGCTAACGCTATCCAGAATGCTGCATCAAACAGCTTTTTTTTTATGTGTAAATTAGAATGTAAACTTATTAACCGTCTTAAGGCAAAAATAATAAACAGATTAGCTAAGAGTAAATTTGTATGCTTCATTGTTTCTGGAAACATACCAAACAGCAAACCAAAGGTCATAATAGCATAACTATTGCGTTGCGTAAGGTTATTTTTAGAAACAATAAAGTCGATTAAAAAAACTAAAAATAATGTTACAGCCCACTTAAAAAACGTTGCAAGAGAACTATTTACACCTGAGAAAAGAAGAGAATAATTGGTTACTACAAACAATACACAAACATAAACCGCAACAAATATGAAGTTTATAGGTTTAGATTTACTAAAAATACTTGTTATCATTAACTCTTTTTGTATTTTTGCTGCTCAATCCCAATTCGAAATTAGAATTGGTGTAAATTTATAAAGTTATGAATGATTTCTTTAACGGAATAGCGGATTTATTTGTAAATGTGTTATTTGCACCATTTGATGCACTTAAAGCATTAGAGCTAGAAAGCTGGTTTGCGGCTAACACAATGTCATGGATATTTATGGCCATCGGAGTGGTTGCATTTGTATATTGGATGTTACAACTTAAGAAATACAATGAGAACGGAGAAGAAGATAAAAGTATTTCTTCCCATTCTTATTTATAAATCAAAACCAATATCCTTACGATAGTACATCTTATCAAAATGTAGTTTTTCTATACTTTGATAAGATTTTTTTATGGCCTCTGGGTACGTATTTCCGTAAGACGTAATTGCCATAACCCGCCCCCCCGAGGTCAGCACTTTACCATCTTTTTCAACAGCCCCAGCATGAAATACGATAGACTCAGAAACAGTATCTACGCCAGTAATTTCTTTGCCTTTTTCATAAGCTTCAGGGTAACCACCCGAAACTAACATTACTGTTGTTGCTGCGCGTTCGTCAATATCAATTGTGACTTCACTTAAGGTTTGATTTGCCATTGCTTCAAAAACCGTAACTAAATCTGTTTTGAGTCGGGGTAATACAACTTCTGTTTCTGGATCACCCATTCTAACATTATATTCAATCACTTTTGGATCATCTCCAACCTTAATTAAACCAATAAAAATAAATCCAACATAAGGTAAGTTATCTTTCTTTAAGCCTTGAACCGTAGGTTTTACAACCTCATTTTCAATTTTATCTAAAAACTCTTTTGTCGCAAATGGTACTGGTGAAACCGCTCCCATACCTCCTGTATTTAAACCTGTATCTCCTTCACCTATACGTTTATAATCTTTAGCAGTTGGAAGAATTTTATAGTCTTTTCCGTCAGTTAATACAAAACAGCTCAATTCAATACCGTCTAAAAATTCTTCAATGACAACTTTAGTACTTGCCTCACCGAATTTGGCATCCACCAACATACTTTTTAGTTCGTCTTTTGCCTCTTGCAAATCATTTAAGATTAAAACACCCTTACCTGCTGCTAATCCGTCTGCTTTTAAAACATAAGGAGCATTGAGCGTTTCTAAAAATTTATACCCTTGCTCTACATTGGCTTTAGTAAAGCTTTCGTAAGCTGCCGTAGGAATGTTATGACGCATCATAAACTCTTTAGCAAACTCTTTACTGCCTTCTAATTCTGCAGCTGCTTTTTGAGGTCCAATAACAGCCACATTTTTTAAAGCCTCATCTTCTAAAAAGAAATCGTGAATACCTTGTACTAATGGATCTTCTGGTCCGACCACCACTAAATCAATTTTATGTTCTAAAACTGCTGATTTAATCGCCTCAAAGTCAGTAACACCAATATTTAAATTGGTAGCGATTGCACGGGTTCCTGAGTTTCCTGGAGCTACAAAAAGTGACGTACATCGGTCGCTTTGTGCTAGTTTCCATGCAAATGTGTGTTCTCTTCCGCCAGAGCCAAGTATTAAAATATTCATGTCTAAAATTTTTAAGAACTCATTTAGACTTTTTCTTTTTCCTGCAAAACATACATTTTGCACTCTAATTTTACCATTTTTAGCTTCCATAACTTTTGGCTATGCAACCAAACAACGATTTCATTAGAACACAAAAGCCATAATTTTCGGATTAAAATTAAAAGTCGAAATGAGTTCTCTGCAAAAATAATTGGTTTTAAGTTTAAAAAACAATTAATTTACGGAAACCTTAAAGGCAAAAAACACTTTGCGCATATTCGATTTTTCTTTAAAAGTAAATGGCTTTGCTATTAATGAGGCTAAAACTGCTTTGACTCAAATTCAAACAAAATCTAATTTGGAGTTTGAAGCTTATGTTGAAACACAAAAAAAAGCGATTATTTCTTATCATTTAGAGCATAATTCGTTTTATAAAACCTTAGGAAAATCTATTGATTTTAATGATTGGAACTCTGTACCTATTATTACCAAACGTCATTTACAACAACCATTAGAACAACGTTTAAGTAATGGATTTACATCTAAAAATGTATATGTTAATAAAACATCTGGTAGCTCTGGTGATCCTTTTATTTTTGCTAAAGACAAATGGTGCCACGCGTTGACCTGGGCAGAAATAATGAACCGGTTTGGATGGTATGGCATAGATTTTAACAGCTCTAAACAAGCACGTTTTTACGGAATTCCATTAGACAAAAAAGGCTATTATAAAGAACGATTGAAAGACTTTTTTAGTAACCGATTTCGGTTTTCAGTATTTGATTTGAGTGATAATGCTTTCGAAGTCACTTTAAACAAATTTAAAAGTACAGATTTCGATTATATTAATGGTTATACCAGTTCTATTGTACAATTTGCAAAATATTTGAAGCGTAATAATATTATTTTAAAATCGGTTTGTCCAAGTCTAAAAGCGTGCATTGTAACATCTGAAATGTTATTTGATGATGATAAACGATTACTCAAAACTCAATTTGGGCTTCCTATTATAAATGAATATGGAGCTTCAGAATTAGACCTTATTGCATTTCAAAATCCAAAGGATGAGTGGCAAGTAAATAGTGAAACACTCTATGTTGAAATTTTAGATGAAAACAATATGGTTTTACCCTATGGTGAAGAAGGTAGAGTCGTTATTACATCATTGTACAACAAAGCTCATCCTTTTATTCGTTACGATATTGGCGATATTGGTGTGTTATCGGAAGCTAGTACTATCAGAAAACCTATTCTGAAAAAACTAATTGGACGAACAAATAGTATTGTTGTATTACCTAGTGGAAAGAAAGCTGCCGGATTAACTTTTTATTACATCACCAAAAGTGTGATTGAGAATGATGGTAATGTTTCAGAGTTTATTGTTGAGCAATCGCTTTTAGATACGTTTAAAATTAGTTATGTTAGTAAAATTGGACTATCTGAAACCGAAAAAACCACGATAAAAACCGAAGTGATCCGTTATTTGGAACCTGATATTACCATTAATTTTGAGCGTGTTCTAAAACTTAAGCGTTCAAAATCCGGAAAACTGCAACAATTCACGTCTCATTTAAAATAAAGTATTCTTGAAGAAATTAATGATTATCACAAGTTATTTTCCACCAGAGATTGGGGCCGCTTCAAATCGCATTTATCATTTGGCGGAAGGCTTAAAGGAAGACTATGATGTTAGTGTGGTCACTCCTCTTCCAAATTACCCAACAGGAAAGATTTTTGCAGATTATAAAGGAAAATTTAGTTCTAAAACTGAAGAAAACAGTATTAAAATTACTCGTTTATGGATTTATGCTTCGGTTTCTAAGAATAAATTTTTGCGTTTAATAGCAATGCTTTCTTATAGTTTTAGTTTGATATGGTTTTTTATATGGAACAAAATTCCAGATAAAGTGATAGTACAATCCCCTCCGCTATTAGTCTCGTTTACATGTATGTTTTTTTTGAGGTCTAAAAGAAGGAAATTAATTTTGAATGTGAGCGATTTATGGCCAAGTGCAGGCTTAGAATTGGGGGCTTTAAAAGAAGGTTTTGCCTATAAAATGCTGAAGAAACTTGAAGCCTTCAATTATAAGAAAGCAGATCTTATTTTAGGACAAAGTAATGAGATTCTTACCCATATTAAAACCATAACAACAGCACCTAAAATGTTTCTATACAGAAATTTTCCTGAAATTGAATTTCCAAAACTCACTGAAAAAGAATCATCTCATGGTAAAATAAAACTAGTCTATGCTGGGCTTTTAGGTGTAGCACAAGGCATATATAAACTTTGTAATGAAATTGATTATGATACTATTGAGTTTCATATTTATGGTTCTGGTGCTGAAGAAGAGGCCATTAAAAGCTTAATTGATTATAAAAGAGAATTACCGCTATTTTTTCATGGCAGAGTGAATAGAGATGAACTACACAAAGCACTCCTAAATTATGACATCACTGTTATTCCGTTGTTAAATAGAATTTATGGCTCTGTACCTTCAAAAATATTTGAGTACGCAAAATTAGGCTTACCAATGCTTTATTTTGGGGGAGGTGAAGGTGAATCTATTATTGAGAATAACAAGCTAGGGTGGGTCGCTAAAGAAGGTAATTATGAGTGTTTGAACACTACACTAAGATCAATAACCACAGAAGATTTGAAATACAGCTTAAAAAAAGCCATTCAAGATACGGCTAAACTTAAGTTTGATTTCAAAAAACAATTAGAACTCCTCAAAAAAGAGCTTTAGTAAGCATTATCGTCTCCTTTAACAACGTTAATAACCGTTAATCCGATAATTTTCAGATCTAGTAAGAGTGACCAATTTTCTATATAAAAATTATCGTATTTTACTCTGTTTATAATATCCTTATCACGTTTAACTTCACCTCTATATCCTTTAATTTGTGCTAGACCTGTAACACCTGGTTTAACATTATGTCTGTAGATAAAATTATACTTGCTAATTTTCTTAGAATAATCCTCAGTATATGTAAGCATATGTGGTCTTGGACCAACGACAGACATTTCTCCTTTTAGAACATTAACAAACTGTGGCAATTCATCTATACTTGTTCTTCTTATAAACTTACCAATAACTGTAACGCGTTTATCGTTTTGGCTCACATACGTTCCTTTT
The DNA here is from genome assembly GCF_013403865.1 of Winogradskyella costae. Classification (GTDB taxonomy): domain Bacteria; phylum Bacteroidota; class Bacteroidia; order Flavobacteriales; family Flavobacteriaceae; genus Winogradskyella; species Winogradskyella costae. The sequence goes on along the minus strand of NZ_JABFDK010000001.1, from coordinate 1,238,954 downwards.
GACTCCTCGGTTGTGGTAAGTGATCTGTATTTATAACAATAGAATGCTTTATAATTAATTCCTGTTCTTTTGTGCTTATAAAAGAGAGGCCCTTTTGACTCTAGTTTAATTAAAATAAATAAAACAATTGAAAGCCATGAGAGTACAAAAACAATTATTAATACTGAAAAAACAATATCAAATGCCCGTTTAAAAAGTTTATTCACCTCATTATTTAATGCTACTTCTTGTATAGACAAAACGGGTATGTAGTTGTAGTAATCTATTTTATAACGTTTAGTAATTAATTTTTTAGTGTTTGGTATAAATTTAATATTACAGTGATTTATATTAGCATACCTTACGTACTCGTTAAGTTCTTTTTCTGACAAATCTGAAATTGAACAGTAAATCTCATCGATATTGTCATTATTACTTTCTAGATAAGCAAAGCTATCTTCAATAGAACCGGAATTTTCTTCATTGTGGACATTACTAAAAACAGCTTGAATACTATACCCTAACTCTTTCTTTTCTCGAAATATTTTCTTTATTGCGTTTACGCTTTCTCCTCCTCCGATTATAAGAATATTCCTTAAATTTCCTTTTAAATATATTCTAATAGATTTTAAAACGTAATAGCTTAGTAACTTAGCAAAGCTAATAGCTATAAAGGAATAGGCTATATATTTTAGAGTCACTGTTACCTCTATATTGATACTTCTAAAAAAGCCCTCAAACGCATAGACAAGGAAACTGTATACAAAAAGCTGCTTTAAAATAAGTGAGAGTATATTTAGTACTGAGGTATACCTATAAACTTTATAAAACTTCAGTAAATGAGTAGATAAAAGCCAAAATATTATGGAGTAAATTAGGTATAATATATTTTTATTATTAAATATCTCAGTGGAGAAAAAGTATAAGTCTTCGCTATTAAAGTTTAACAAATTAAAAGCAAGGAAATTTATAACAAAGAGATCATATATAATCAATGATGGTCTTAACACCCATGAATATCTTCCTCTTATATATTCCATATTTTATTGATCTATTTAAAAAGGGGCTTGTGGATTTATAATTGAACACTTACTTGGAAGGCGTTCATAATTTAAGAATAAATAGTATTATTTAATAAGCTTTTTCTTCTCCTTTAATAACATTTAAAACAGTTTTAATAATAATTTTAAGATCTAAAAACATAGACCAGTTTTCAATATAAAAAATATCATATTTAACTCTATTATGCATATCAGAATCTTTTTCTATATTTCCTCTGTATCCACTAACTTGAGCTAAACCAGTTATACCAGGTTTTACGGTATGCCTAACCATAAACTTGTTTATTTTATTTTTATAATCATTCGTGTGACTCAATAATAATGGTCTAGGTCCTACTACGGACATACTTCCGAACAATACATTGTAAAATTGTGGTAATTCGTCAATACTCGTTTTCCTTATAAATTTCCCAACTTTCGTAACCCTCATATCATTTTTTGACGCCTGTACACTATCAGACTCCATATTGGAGCTCATTGATCGAAACTTATAACATGCAAATAGCTTAAAATCAGCTCCGTATCTTAATTGCTTAAAGAAAACATCTCCTCTTGATTCAAATAATATCAATAACGCAATTAGCGGTGTAAACCATGAAAGAAACCCAATTATAACTAAGAGCGAAAATGCAATATCAAAAGTCCTTTTAATAATTATATTTAAGTTATCCTTAAGAGGGATATTACTTAACGAAAATATTGGAATAAGGTCGTGATTTTCAAACTTTAATTTTTTAGAAAAGACATATTTGTTATTAGGAATAAGCTTTAATGTTTTTAAATTGTTATCAGCAAAATAAACCAATTCAGTCATTTGCTCATCAGACAATTCTTTTACAGAACAGTATATTTCATCAATCTTATTCTCTTTAATATAATTGAAAGATTGTGATATATTTCCTAATTTCTTTTTTGTTTCTTTATTCGTAAAAAATCCTTTAAACTTATAATTATGATCTTTATTATGTTCAAAGAAATATTCTAGCTTTTTAGTAGAATCATTGTGACCAATAATTATTACATTATTATAATAAATGCCTTTATAACGCAAATATCGCTTGATTAAAATAAAGGCGAGTATTCTCCAAAGGGATAGAACAAAAAATAAGGAAAAGTAGAAATTAACTATTTTAAAAACACCTATTTTGTAATCTATAATATAGAAATACGATAGGATTAATAATAGAAAAAGAGAAACTCTAACTATTAAGGTTACACAAATAATTCTTATAATTCTTAAAGTTTTATTTCCATTTTTTAAAGGTGAAAATAAAGAAAGTATAGTCCAAAAAAGAATTGGCGCAATTATTATATTGATATTTACCGCTAAAAGTTTAATTAGTAGCAAACAAACTAACAGTAAATCGATAATATACAGAACAGGTCTTAGTAATTGTGTATAAAATCTATCATTCATAATAATCCTCTAATCTATATAACAACTCAAGTTTCTAAGGCAAATATAATTGAATCTAAGTAATATGGATAAAATTGAGTATAAATTTCAAAACTTAAGAGGATTACACAAATTAGTGAAAGGAACGGAACTACTCAGTCAAAAAGCATACGATTATCTATATGAACTTAATGTTATAAACTAACATAAGAAAAAATAGAATCTATCACGTTATACAATATTTTAAATATAGAGCTTCTAAATTTTTAATGCTTACTTCTAAGTTAAAATTTTGATTAAAAACCTCAAGTGAATTTTTCTCAAATTCTAATCTTTGAGAATCATTTTTTATGAGCTCTATCGTTCTCTTACTCATCAAACTAATATCTTCTGCCTCTACTAAATATCCGTTTTTCCCGTCAAAAACTAGATCTCTATTCCCATCACAATCGGTTGCGATTATCGTTTTAGATAAGGCAAGACTTTCAATTACCGCATAAGGTAGACCTTCATATCTAGCCGTAGTGATGTACAATTTTGATTTAGATACAATATGAAAAATTCTTTCGCGTTCTGTCCATTCTATCAAAGTCGTATTAGCCTCTAAACCGTAGCTGTTTATTAATTGTTTTACGTTTTCTGTATTAGGACTCACCACTCCAATACCCATTATGACCAAATGAACATTCGGAATTTCTTTTTTAACCTCCTTTAATACCTCAATCATCAACTCAATGTTTTTTTGATATGATGGTCTTCCAACGGTACAAATATATTCATCAGGAAGATTATAACGTGATATATCACTAAACTCTGGATCTAACGTAATTGGCGCAATACAATTATTAAAAAGTGCTGTTTTAGATTTCTTATATTTTATTTCGCTTATACCTCTTTCCAATTCAGAATTAGATGAAGCCAATAAAATCGATTTTTTATTCTTAAGAACTCGTTCTATTAATACATAAAAACGGCGTTTAAGACCATTACTCGCACTTAAAAAAGAGTAAGCCTGTGGAGTATGTAAAACATTAATTGAGTTTAATAAAAAGCCTATTGTGTTTCCTACGAGTCCGCCTTTGGCACTATGAGCGTGAATTAAATCTGGTTTTTCTTTTCTAATTATTTTATAAGCCTTGATAATAGATTTAAAATCTTTCAAAACATTTATATCTCGCTCAATAGGTATTTTGTAGTCCTTTATGTAGTTGTTATTATCGTCTAAGAAATTTGAATTATCTTTTGTTCCATGAATTACAATATTCTCGAATTTTGAAGAATCGATAGATTTCAGTAAAACTCTTAAAGAGGTATCTACTCCGCCTATAGAATGAAGAATATGAACAATTTTTTTTCTACTCATCTAATAAATTATCTTCTGATTTGATTGGGGTTAACACAATTAAAATTAGCGCGAACAAATATACTCCTATTTGTCTATGAAATAAATTTTCAATTAAAGCAAATAACACCAATACCAATAGAATATTTAATTGATTAATATCCTTATTATTTTGTCTTATAAGCCAATAAATTAAAAATAAAAAAATGGCTAAACCAATAAGCCCTTTACTTAACAATAAATCTAAATACTGATTATGGGTATTAAATTGAGTATCTAAAAAATAGGCTACACGTTCTTTTTTAGACATTGAGTGGCTATAGCAGTTATTGAGATTTTCTTGTGTTTTATTAAAACCATCACCTATAAGTAATTTGTGTTCGGGGCTAGTTACCTGCGAGAACGCACAATTCCAAATAACATATCTTGGCTCCCACTCTCTTATTTTATAGAAGAAATCATTTGCCTTATCCACATACATAAAACGTTTCGCTAAATTATCGTTGAATAAAAAAAACGCCGCAACCGAACCACATATTAATGTAATTGTTATCAGTGATTTTTTTAAACTTGTTTCATAAAAAACTTTTATCATAAATAATAATAAAACCGTTATGATTGCCATTCTAGATACCACTAAAAACAACAGGCAGGCACTTAATAACATATTAACCGTAAGAAATAGCCTATATTTCTTAGGTATTTTAGACCATATTTTTAGAGAAAAAGCAACGCTTAAGGAGTTTAAAAACCCAAAATAAAGACGTTCTATAAATAATAAATCATTGATATGTTGCCCTGATGCAATTTCGAATGATCCTACTCCTAAAGTGTAGTTGGCGAGATTAAATATAGAAATAAAATTACCTAAAGTTACCGCTAGTATAAAAACTAACAGTAGCTTAAAGTTCACTTTTATAGGAAGGGATAATACTAGTACTGCGCCTGTAGTAAGTAATTTTTTTATAACGTACAGATCCTCCGAAACTGTACCAATAATTAATGATGATAACGTTATAAAAAGTATAATTACAATCGCTATAATATATATTTTGTGTGCAAGGATTTTTTTAATAAACCGCTTATCTACAAAAGGAAGTAAGGCAAATAATACTCCGATAAGAATATTTGGCACCGCCCTAATATCATCTTCAAACGGAATGACAAATACCAATGCATAAAACAGATAGTGATATATGTTGTGTAATAATCTCAATTCAATTTGAATTTTTTCTTCAATCTAGTTGTCAGCTTTCTTGACACAAATAGCAACGGAATATTTCTAAACAACCCATAAATTGGATAAAAACCGAAATAAAAATTATCTAAAATGATACGAATCCTATTTAACACTTGAAGCCTTCTTTTTTGTGTAGAAATAGAATTAGGGTCAGAGACATAATACATTAATATCTCTGGATAATTTTCAACCTTATAATGCTTTAGCGCTTTGAAAAAAAACGCATAGTCTTGTGAGGCTCTTCGATACTCGAAAGGATAATTACCAACTTTTTCTAAAATTTCAGAATAAAATATCACTGAAGGGTTTAAAAACATACTGTTTAAATACATTTTTTTCTTTAGCGTTTCATAATCTGTAGGATGCTTTAGTTCGTGTAAAAACGTTCCATGTTCATCAATGACGTTTGCCCAAGTGCCTAATAGTTTTACCTCCTTATTTTGATCTAAATAATTAATTTGTTTAGAGCATTTATCTTGCACAAACGTATCACCACAATCAAAACGACCAATGAATTCATATTTCTTTTTCAACGCCACCTCTAACCCAAGATTTGCAGCAACTCCCACTCCTTTATTTTCTTCTAAATACTCAAAGAATATTTTACCAGAAGTATAAATTTGGTGTAACACATCTTCATTTGGCTTCTGCTCACTTCCGTCATCAACCACAAGGATATCAATATCAATTTGTTCATTTATAGATGCCAGTGACTCTTCTAACCCTTTAGGGTTATTGTAATGTGCCATTACGAGGATCAGTCTACTTTGATTCATTAATTAACTTTTTATTTGATTTAATCATTACCATTATAAATGCTAGACATAACCAGAAGGCATAAACCCTAAATGTATCTGTTTTTAACCAATTAAAAACAAAACCTACCATAGAGATTGTTACAACAAGTGCAATAATAGTATGCTCGTTTTGCTTCTTAAATGCTTTATTATAACACCAAAGCAAAATACTAATTAGAAATAAAATTAATATGATAAATCCTATAATTCCTGTTTCCGCCAATATTCTAAGATATAAATTAAAACCAGGAGGAAATGGGACATGATCTTCGTTTAAATGTTTTAGTCTAAACTCCCAATTATCTACGGTAGCCCATTCTGGGTATTTATCTTTAGATTCAAAAGCCTGAAGTCCATAACCCGTTCCTATAATTGGGTTTTCTAAAAAAACTTCATACATAGCTGTCTGTATACCAAATCGCGTCTTATTTGATGTAGAGTGAACACCATCATCAATTTTAAAAGAAGTCAACTCATTATAAACATAATCTACAGTTGTTCTCATAAAAAATATCAGCACTGCCGAGCTTGCAAACACTGATATTAGTGCTATTTTAACAAAGAGTTTATTATATTTTCTGTCTTTAATTAAATATAGAACAAATACAAAGGCCTGTACAATAATGATAAAAAATACCGCTCTAGATTCTGACAAAAACGAAAAAATAATAACAAGTAAGCCAGGTATAAAACGCTTAAACGTTTTTCCTGTAAGAATATAACTAAACATCCAACCTGCAATACTGAGTAAATATGTTGCTAAAGCAGGAGGCTCAAATGTAACAGAGGAAATACGATTGGTCCATTTATCAATATTTACAGATGTAAAAGGAAAATAATCAAAGAGATATAATGTGGGCCGTAGGCCATCCATTTTCAACTTCACAATCAAAAACTCAATACTACCATAAACGACAACAACAAATAAAGAATAGGAAAACACCTTTCTAACTTTAAAAAAAATCTCTTTTAAATTAGCATTTTCAATTATATTATAGAATGTAATGAAAAGAACAATAGTTGAAATAAGTAAAGCGATTAACTGCCTAACAAAGCGAGAAATACCCGAGGTATGTTTAAAATAATACTGAGTTAAATCATAACCATTAAATGCTACGGAAATAATAAACCAAGCAATCATTACCATTAATAGTTGAAAAATTAAATTTTTATACGGTATTTTTATTTTACCAGTTAAGAAGACAAACAAAGAAGACATTAAAAAAAATAGTACACAAGAATCTCTATCATATTCCCCTAAAATCCCAAAACCTTCAAATGAATTAAATGGTATAAAGAATAGACCTAATAGAAACAGCCATAGCGCTATTTTTCTTAAATTAGTAACTGGCTTCATTATAAGTTATTGAAAATATTTAAAGTTCCATTTTGAAACATCTACGTTTAATGTTTTTAAATTATTAACGTCTGCTTTAAAAACTTCAATTAAGTAGTCCTCTGTTTTATTATCAATTTCAGGTGTATCTACTTTAAATTTTTTAATTATGTTTTGTTTTAAATGCTTAGCCCATTTTGGAACTGGTGTATTCTTTTTAATTGCGGTTTTAAGCTTATTCTCTTTAAAGATCATCTTAGTAATAAAATTACTCTCGTATGAACCACCTGGATTATATCTCTTATCTAAATTAGAGGGTTCAAAAGTACTATCGACTCCTAAAAATTGAAAGATATTACTTATTGTAGACTCGGTGTTACTTGATAATTCTTCTTGAGTGATAATTAATACATCATCAAAAACGGCCTGAGCAGCTTTTATTTTATCAAAATACAAAGAGTTGAAGGTATAATACCAAAAATCTGAATAACTTAATTCTTTACGTTTGGTTTCTTCCATTAAGCCATCATAAAAACTTAGTGTTTCTCTATGTGCCCTCACTAAATGCAAATAATTAGAATATGCTCTTTTGATGGGATCTCGTAACAAGATAATTATCTTAGGATTATCTAACTCTTTTTTAATTTTTTCAAATTCAGTAGGATAATTTATATATGATGGCGAAGCGTCTCCAATTGCGACTTCATTTGTAACATTCTGATAACAGGTTTTATAAGCTTTAAGCGACTTAATTTGTGTTTTTTTTATTTCTTTATCACCCGGACCTTGATTTTGTTTACCTAAAATATGATTGGTAAAAAAATGCAATTCTTTCTGCTTTGGCATATAAATTTCGGGATGCTCATTTAAATAATAATGCAGCGCTGTAGATCCGCATTTAGGAAAACCAGAAACAATAAAATTAGGTAGGCTCATTCGTTGTTTTAATTTTAAGATATAAACGTCTTCACTTTATCATTCTTATAACTTATAATCGCAGCCATAGATTTCCACAAAATCATACTAAATGCAGTTGATGACGCTGCTCCGATCATACCATATTTAGGAATAAAAATGATGTTTAATACAACGTTAATTAATAAGCCAAAAATAAGCATTCTTTGTAACTTATTCTGTTTTCCTGTCATGTTCATATAGATTCCTACAGGGCCACATAACGAATTAAACAACTGTCCAAATAAAATGATTAAAAGTGGTATTTGGGCTAAAACATATTTATTTCCAAATAAACCGAGAATCCATTCTGATAAAATTGCTATAAACGCAATAGCAGGAAAACTCAAGGCTAAAATAAGTCTATTACTGTTTTTGAGCAACGTCTTTAATGCATTGTAATCATTATTAGAATACATTTCTGCAATTTTTGGTGCTATGATAATATTTACCGATAAAAGCGCAAGAGATGCTATTGTTGCTAGCTTAACCGCAACAGCATAATAAGCAACTTCTTCAAAAGTACTATACTTCGCCAAAAGTAAAATATCTACACTTTGCATTAAAAAATACGACAGTGCACTTATTGCCATTGGGTAAGACTTTAAAAATACGTGCTTATAGGTTAATTCAGAAGTTTGGGTCTGAAATTCTGTTTTTTTAATGTTTAAATATATAATTATAAATGACGCTATTGCCAAACATGAAAAACTTAACAAATAGGCATCAATTAGATAAACCTCGTTTGAGGTGTAAGCTAAATATATAGCCAAGATAAAAAAGGGAGTATACCTGAAAATATTTCTAAATAACTCTGATAAAATCGTTTTACCCATAGCCCTTAACATATCTATATTTAAAAAGGTAATAGCATATAAAGCGATTGAATACACCACCTTATCTATAAGATAAGACGCTTCATCTTTACTAAATAGATTATTTATAATCTTATCGGGTATTATAAGTTTTAAAAATAACATAACACAAGATGCCAAAACAATAATTGCTAGCATTTTGAAATAAACGTTTTTAAGCGATCCTAAGGTGTTTTGAGATTTAAAATGACCCGAATAATATATTATAGATTGATTAGTCCCTAATATAGAAAGCCCTCCAATTATCATTAATATTGAACGCACAAAATCGTACTGCCCAACAGTCCTAGGAGAATAGTAATTTGTTAAAAACAGAGAAAGTAGAAAAAGTAAAAGCACTCCAGTAACTTTAATAGCCAGCACCTTCAAACTCTTACCCATAAGATCAGATTTTAAAAATTTTGAAACTATTGCGTTAATGTCCATATTCAGAAAGAATTATTTTTTCTCTATGCAGAAGCAACTATTAATGTCTACAAAAATTATTTAGGATTATTTTAGATATAACGTTGGAGCGCAATTTTAGTTGTTTATTGTACTAATGATAAATAGAATAATCAAGAAAGAAGCAAAAGTAATCTTTTATTTGGGTTAGGGAAACCTATCAACGCTTAGGTATTTTGGAAAGCAATCCTTATTCATTCAATTATTATTTTTTTGTATGTATTTGTAATAAAACATTCGCCCTGCTTGTTTTGTAAAATATGATAAACAGTATAACTCCCTTTTTCTAACAACGCCTTCTGAAATTTTAATTTATAGCCACTATTAATAAATTCAGGTCCGTATCTTTCCTCTACCCATGGAGCAGATCTTTCATTGACTTCATTGTTAACAGTAATATAAATAAAATTATTATTTCCTTTAAAAGCAATAATTTTTTTCGCATCTGAATTTTTTAGACCCTTTCTTTTCATCCAGCCTTCTAATGTTACATATTTACTTTTTTTAGACACTTTTATCTCCTTTAGCGGTGATTTATTCTGTCTGTGATATAACGTCGAATTTACCTTATTAACGGAACCTAGAAAAATTGAATCTTTAGTGCCTCCTTTTAAATTATAAGCTACACCCTCAGGGCTATATTTCCAATTATAATCAGAACCCTTTATGTCTATATGTTTATTAATGTAATTTGCGAGTAAATTGCTCGCAAGAATTTGCCCTTTATAGTTTAAATGCTGATTCTGGAGTGTATTCGTTTTTTCATCTAATATAAAACTTGATCCAAATGTTTTAGATTCATTTATATCAAATAAACTTACATTTTTGTGTTTAGAAATTATATTTTTTAATTGATTATAAGCAAAATCATAAGATGATTTAGTTTTTTCATAATAGATATCTAAAAATGGAACCGTAGTGAATACCAACTGAAAATTATTCTTTTTTGATAAGGCAATTAGATCATTTAGAATCTTCTTTTGATCTTTTGAAATACTAATTGGGTCGTCAAAAACTGTTTCTTGAAACTTTTTTATTCGATTTTCGCTAATAATTCTAGTTCCCAATGCATTATCATAAAACTGTGTTTGATATTCATCTGAAAGATATTTACTTAATACACTTGAAAGTTTTTCGGTATCTGACCAAACCTCATGATATTTAAAAATATTAAATGAATTTAATACAACGTTGTTATCTTTAAAAATGCTATCGGCTTCGATAATTTTATCGAAACTTAATTTTTTAGCATAAACATAATTTGGATTATTAATAATTACATTTCCCTTTTTATCTGTGATATTTTGAGGTTGACCGGGAGCTAGAAAAGCAAAATTTTCAACAATTACAAGTTTTGGAGTTTGTGTCTTTAAAGCCTCTTTTAAAGAACTGTACATTTCATTTAAATTAGTACCAGCCATACTTAGGTTGTACGTATTTAAATTACATTTAGCAGAAATAATATTAGAATTTAACCCGCAATGCGCGTGAGAATTACCGATTATAATTGCATCTAAGGAGTTAGACGGCTTCTTATAAAAAAAGAAGTATTTTCTAAAATCTACACTATCCTCAACGAAGTATTGATCAATGTTATAAATAACAAACAAGATTACACCTAAAAATAGAATACTTTTAATAAAAAAACCCCTCATACCTCAAAACTTAAAATAAACTCTTGTTTATATAGACTCTTTGTAAACCACAACTAATTATCGATAATATAGCTCTCATTTACTGAGTTTTATGTCTTACGTCGTTTATTACATTCATTTTTTTTAATCATTTTTTACTTCAAGATTATTCTATAGTTATCCATTTCCACATATCTTTAACTAAGATGTCACCTTTATCAGATTCTATAATATTGTAAATTTTATACTTCCCTTTTTCTAGGGCATTTTTATCTATTTTAAACTGATATCCAGATTCTAAATAATCTTCTCCGTATTTATTGGCTATATTTTTTACAGACCGTTTACTTAAATCTCCTTTAGAGATAAAAATAAAACTGTTATTCTTCTTTAGAGCTATTTTTCTAGTTGTTTTTCTTGAAGGTAATTCGTCTTTAAACATCCACCCCTTAATCGTGATGTATTTTTGATTTTTAGGAATAACAATTGTAGTTTTCGCCTTGCCATCAACATTAAATTTGACTCCATTTACAGTTGAAATATAACTTAAGAATGATGTGTCTTTTTCTATCTTTCTATGACTGTATAAAATATCTTCAATAGACCTAACCGGCTTTTTTAAATGAGAATCAAACTTATAATTTTTCTTTATAAATTTCGATACCAAATGAGTCGTGTTAATTATCCCTTTATAATTAAGGTGTTGATTATTATTAACATTACCCGGCAAAAAACGTGTTTTATCATAGCCACCAACTCCAGAATTTATATCGTAATACGTAATGTTTTTATGTGATTTAAAAATTTCTCTTAATTCATTTTCAACTCTTTTAAAGCCTATTGCCGTTTTCTTATAATAGACATCTAATACTGGGACCGTAAAAAACAACAATTCAAAATTGTGTTCTTTAGACAATTGAATGATTTTCTCTAAAAACAGCTTTTCATCATCAGATATGAAAAAATCTTTAGTATCAAATTCCTTATTTTGATAAGCTTTCATCTGAACATCAGAAAAATAACTTGTATATTTATTGATGTCTTGATTTATTTTCTTCGGATTAAAAGACAACTTAGCATCAATAGATTTTGATAACGTTTCTACATCGGTCCATACATCATGAAACCTAAAAAAATTAAACATATGGAATACTTTATCATCAGGATAAATACTGCTTATTTCTTCTAATTTAGCCATGCCAAATCTCTTATAATATTCTGTATTATAAGATTTTAATACCATGTTTCCATTTTCATCTATGCTGTTATTGTACTTGTCATTAGGCACAATTAATCCAAAAGTTTCTATAGATACAATTTTTGGTGATTGACGTGTAAGAACTTCTTTTAAATTAAAGTAGGTTTGCGCAATATTCATTCCTGCACCACTAATTTTTATAGAATTAGTGTTACAATTGGCATCTAAAATATAAGTATCTATCCCTTTATTTAAATGCGAACTACCTATAAAAACAATATCTGATGAGTTCTTGTCTTCTTCATAAAATGAATTAAAGGAACTAACATCCCAGCTAGAATTATCCACAAAATAAGGCTCAATCTTTAAAAGTATAAAGACTAAAATCGCTGCAAAAACTAAAGATTTGCTTAGTAAAGCTCTCATATTTAAAATTGAAAATAAATAAACTCTTGAATATTTCTGTCTCCATAAATACCAAATACAACTATTGATAATACAATACTTAAATAAAACAACCATCTAAATACTGTTGCTTGGTTATTTAAATACTTTATAACATTATGTTTTCTATGCAAATATTCAAACAGAAACAGCAATAAAATAGCAATACTAATTATCTTAAACTCATTAGGTTTAAAACCTATTAAATAGGTATCCTTTTTAAATATATTGCTTAAATTGAAATTATTAAAAAATCCCGAAACTATTTGAAAAGAATCACTTAGTGAGTTCGCTCTAAAAAAGACCCATGCGAAACAGACAATACTAAATATGATGAATCCAAAGAAAAGATGATTAGAAAAATTCACTTTATCTAAACCTAATTTACTAAATACTCTTTTTCTAAAAGTAAAAGTGCCTTTTTCAATCATCAAAACTACACCATGAATAGCTCCCCAAATAATAAAAGTCATGGCAGCTCCATGCCAAAAACCACTCACTACAAACACAATAAAAATATTAGCGTAAGTTCTAAATTTACCTTTTTTATTTCCTCCTAAAGGAATATACAGATAATCTCTAAACCAAGTAGACAACGAAATGTGCCAACGTCTCCAGAACTCAGTTAATGATTTTGAAATGTAAGGACTATTAAAATTCTTCATTAAATCAAATCCCATGGTACGTCCTAAACCAATGGCAATATCTGAGTAACCAGAAAAATCACAATAAATTTGAAATGCGAAGAGCACGGTTGCATACATGTAGCCAACACCTCCATAATCATCCACATTATTATAAACCTGATTAACGTAAAGTGCTGCCCGATCTGCAATAACCATTTTCTTAAACAAGCCAAAAGCCATTAGTAACAGGCCAGACTTTACAAGCTTATAATTAAAGGTGTAGGTTTTATAAAATTGAGGTAATAAATGAGACGCTCTTTCAATAGGACCGGCAACAAGCTGCGGAAAAAAAGCAACGAAAGCACTAAATGCTATAATATCATTCGTTGGCTTTAGCTGTCTTCTATAGATGTCAATAGTGTAACTTAAGGTCTGAAATGTATAAAAACTAATCCCAACAGGAAGTATTATATTTAATGTGGATACCTCAAGTGCTTTACCAAATAATCGAAACGAATCTACAAATGATTCTATAAAAAAGTTAGTGTATTTAAAATAAATTAAGAACCCTAAATTAACAAATAGGCTTACAAAAAGTAGTTGTTTTCGCTTGCGCTTGTCTTCTGTTTTATGCATTTGTTTACCCACATAAAAATCGACTAATGTACTCACTGCAATTAAAAACAAAAAACGCCAATCCCACCAACCGTAAAAGGTATAACTAGCAACTAAAATTAGAATATTTCTTAAAGTAAGGTTTTTAGCTACAAGCCAATAAAGCACAAAAACTATAGGAAAAAATATAGCAAAATCGAGCGAATTAAATAACATATAAAATAATGTGGTTTCTTAATAAAAACATTTTTATTGACCTTCTTATAATAAAGCAATAAGTTTGTGTGTATTACTCCATTTATAATTAGAATACAATAATACTAATCTTAATATTTATAAAATAGTGAATGGCTTTAATTCGTGATCAAATATCATAAATAATCTACTTATAATTTTTTCAATTAATTATAGACTAGATATTGCTTTTACTAAACTAAGCTTCCATTCTGGAATAGAAATATGAAATGTATTTGCTAATTTTGAAGTATCAAGAACACTAAATTTAGGTCGTTTTGCTGGTGTTGGGTAATCCTTGGTTTCAATTTTATTAAGTTTAATAGAACTTTCACTAAGTCTAAAAATTTCCTTAGCAAAATCGTACCAACTTATCTCGCCTTCATTACTATAATGATACGTACCATAAGCGCTACTTTTGGTTTCTATTAACTTTAAAACAACCTCAGCTAAATCTTTAGCATACGTCGGACTTCCTATTTGATCACCTACAACCCCTATTTCATTCCGCTCACTCGCTAATCGTAACATCGTTTTTAGAAAATTATTCCCATACTCTGAATATAACCAAGACGTCCTAATTATAAAGTGCTGTTCTAGCGTTTTAGAGATGGCTTGTTCACCTCTTAATTTAGTTTCTCCATAAACACCTAAAGGATTAGTGATATCACTTTCTAAGTAAGCTTTTGACGATTTACCATCAAACACAAAATCTGTAGAGATATGAATTAACGTGACATTAAAACTATGGCAAGATTCCGCTAATAGCTTTGCTCCTAGATAATTTACTTTATCAGCTATATCGGTTTCTTCTTCAGCCTTATCTACCGCTGTATAAGCTGCACAATTTATACAATAATCAAATGAGTGTGCGCCAAATGCCACTTCGATCTTAGCTTTGTTTGTAATATCTAATTCTGAGGACGATTTAAAAACAAATTGAATATTGGGATGTTTTAGAGCTAAACTTTGAATGCATTGTCCTAATTGACCGTCTTTGGCAGTCACAAGTACTTGTATCATAGTTTAGCGTCTTTTAAGGTAGGTAATGTGAGGTCTTTATCTGAAAGAATAAAATCTGTACTAGGCAGTTGCCAATTAATGTTTAAATCCTCATCGTTATATATGATGCCAGCTTCGGATGTTTTGTTGTAATAATTATCGCATTTATAACTAAAAATAGTTTCATCTTCTAAAACAATAAAGCCATGCCCAAAACCTTTCGGTACAAACAATTGAGTTTTATTGCTTTCCGAGAGCTCAATAGAAACATACTCCCCAAATGTTTTAGAACCTTCTCTAAGATCTACAGCGATATCTAATACAGCTCCTTTAACAATTCTTACTAACTTAGCTTGCGCATGCGCTCCTAACTGATAATGCAAGCCTCTAAGCACTCCTTTAGAAGATTTAGACTCATTGTCTTGAACAAATTCAATATCAATACCCAACGCTTTATTAAACGCCTTTTGATTGTAGTTTTCTACAAAGTAACCACGTTTATCCTCAAAAACTTGAGGCTCGATTATAAAACATCCTTTTAGTTTCGTTTCCTTTACAATCATATTACTCTGAAATTGAACTTAATAAATGCTTACCATAGCCACTTTTTGTTAAAGGCTTAACTAATTTTATAAATTGCTTTTTATCAATATATCCCATTTTGTAAGCTGCCTCTTCTATCGCACCAATTTTTAGTCCTTGTCGTTCTTCGATGACCTGAACAAACTGCGATGCTTGCATCAGGGATTTAAAGGTGCCTGTATCTAGCCAAGCTGTTCCCTTATCTAAGACGCTAACTTTTAGTTTCCCTTGGCTTAAATAGGTTTTATTTACATCGGTTATCTCTAGCTCTCCGCGTTTACTTGGTCTTATATTTTTCGCAATTCTAACGACTGAATTATCATAAAAATAAATACCTGGAACAGCATAATTTGATTTTGGTTTTTTAGGCTTTTCTTCAATCGAGACAGCAATATCATTTTCATCGAACTCCACAACACCATAGCGTTCCGGATCATGAACATGATAAGCATAAATAATTCCTCCATCTGGATCATTATTCTGTTGTAGCAAATCTGCTAAACCTGTACCATAAAAAATATTATCACCTAATATTAATGCTACCTTATCATCGCCTATAAAATCTTCACCAATAATAAAGGCTTCCGCGAGTCCATTTGGTGACTCTTGTACAGCATACTCAAAACTACAACCATACGATTTGCCATCACCTAATAGCTTTTTAAAAAGTGGTAAATCTTGAGGTGTAGAAATAATTAAAATATCTTTTATACCAGACCACATCAAAGTAGAAATAGGGTAATATATCATGGGTTTGTCGTAAATAGGCATTAGCTGCTTACTTACTGCTAGTGTTAATGGGTGTAACCTTGTTCCTGATCCTCCTGCTAAAACTATTCCTTTCATCTAAACTATTTTAATTGAAATACGCTGCGTATACAAGACCTATAGAGTTTTAGTTAATAAATATACTTTTTTAAATACCACTCTATGGTTTTTATAATTCCTGTTTCAAAGTTTTCATCTGCTTTCCAATCTAATTCATTTTCAATCTTAGAAGCATCAATGGCATATCTAAAATCATGTCCTGGTCGGTCATTCACAAACGTAATTTGTTCAGAATATGAATTATCCTTTGGTACCAAATCATTTAAAATATCGCAAATTTTATGTGCTATATATAAATTATCGCGTTCGTTATTTCCGCCGATATTATAGGTTTCTCCCGCTCTTCCATTTTGAAATGCTAAATTAATTCCCTTACAGTGGTCCTCAACATACAGCCAATCTCTAATATTCTTACCATCACCATAGATTGGTATCGGTTCATTATTTAGAGCTTTTCTAATAATGGTTGGAATTAGCTTTTCGTCGTGCTGTTTAGGCCCATAATTATTACTGCAATTGGTAGTAACCACATTCATACCATAGGTGTGAAAATAGCTTCGTACGATAAAATCAGACGATGCTTTTGAAGCACTATAAGGACTGTTGGGAGCATAAGGAGTCTCTTCAGTAAATAACCCTGTGTCACCTAAAGTCCCATAAACCTCATCGGTAGATATATGAAGAAAGCGATTGGCTTTACAACCATCTTTATACGAAAATGGAGCATCCATCCAATAACTTTTTGCAATATTCAGTAAATTGAACGTGCCATAAACATTGGTATTGATAAATGCAGCAGGATCTTTAATTGAATTATCTACATGAGACTCTGCAGCAAAATGGATAACACCAAAGAAATTATAGGTTTCAAAAAGCTTATTTACGAGTTCTGCATCACAAATATCTCCTTTAACAAATTCATAATTTTCATCTGCATCGAGAGTACTTACATTATAAAGGTCGCCTGCATAAGTAAGCTTATCTAAATTTACAACCTTTACATTTTTATTGTTTTTTAAAAAAAAACTTATAAAATTTGAACCTATAAAACCTGCTCCACCTGTAATTAGTATAGATTTTGCTTTACTCATATTCTTTAATATATTTAAATATCTTAATGGCTAAAACCCCTATAAGAAAAAGTATTAAGCCTAAAACTGGAAATATAATAAAGTATCGTGTTTGAAGTTTTTGATCTTCTATACCCAACCTGTCAAAAGACGAAACAATATCAAAATAATTATTCTTTTCAACGATACTCTTATCTAAATAATTTAAGTTTTTTCTAATTATCTGTTCTTCTAAAAATAAGTCATACTCTTTAGTTATTGATTTTTCTTCTGTAATAGGAAGACCTGTATTTAGTCCGAATGATAAATCCCTATTTTTTGATTCGTTTTTTAAAACTTCTAAATATGTATTCTGAATACTATCTAAACGTGACAACTCTGTTATTAAAGACAAGCGATCTATATGAACAGTACTATCTCTAATTTGTTTTTGATGTTTTGAAAAATCATTCTCAAAAGTCTTTCTAAAACCTTCATTTAGCTTTCGAAAAACATCTTGCTTATTCGATTTTGCAGTAATCGTATATATACTACCCGATAATAAATCTCTATTATTAACATATTCCGCGTAGTTTAATTGATCGACTAACGAGGTGTCAATAGATTTTACATATTCGTCATACTCTACAAATAAATCATTCTGAGTTACAGGACCAGCTTCTAATTCAAATCCCTTTAGCTTACTAGAATCTAAGCTATCAATTTCAAAAATATTAGCTAATTCGCCAGCGTTGTTCGACTTAATTAACGCATTAAAATATTCAATATCATTAACTAATTGATATTTTGAATCAAAATGGGCTTCAACAACCATTTTAGAAAAATAAACTGGCTTAGTTGATTTTTCATAAATAAAACCTAAAACAGCCAAAATTATAAAAATAGCAACGGTAAATTTAAAATATACAATTAGTGGTTTTAAGACATAAATAATAGCAGAAAAAATCCCTATAAATATACTAGCAATAAAAGCAAACAGTTTTTCAAATAATCTACCGATTGCATTAAATAACTGTCCTAAATCAACCTCCTCATTTTCGGGTTGCTGTGGTAATCTCTCACTCATGTGTTATGAATTAAATATTTGTTCTAGAATTTTTTTTGTAATTACGTATGTTGGTTTAACACCAGAAGTTCCTAAACCACCAGAAGCTAAAGTACCTCCTGTTTCTAAAGGGTTATCACTAGCATAGTAGGCGTATCTCACTTTAACGTCCTCATTTATGCTACTTCTAACTCTAGATGCTGCTTGTATCGCTTTTTGATAATGTGCACCTTCCATCTCTAAACCAATGACATTCCATGTTGATTTTTTAAAGAATTTTAAAATTTCTTTATTTTGAAGTGATGTGCCCAAAACAGTTACCATGGTTCCTTCATAAACAGAAACTCCACAGTCTATTAAGTCCTTTTTACTCAATTCATTTTTAAATGGATAGTTATCTGCTGTACCTTCAAAGATATGTGCTGTAGGAATCATTACATCCCCTTTGCCTCCTTCTAAGATGCCCGCTTTCCCCATAATTGAAATAGATTTTACATCTAAATGAATGTCTTTTTCATCGACGTGGATCGGTTTCAAAAATTCATCTAAGGTCTCATAAGCTTGTTCTCCAAAAGCATAATCCATAACAAAAATAACAGCTTTGTTTTCTTTAGCTTCTTCTAAATACTTAAACTCAGTTTTAGAAAAATCGATTTTAGCAGTATCAAAAATCTGAATGTCTATATTCGTTCCTGATGTATCATTTATTTGAATCATTCCATTTTGCAACGCTAGCTTTTCAACTTTTTTACGTAAATCCGAATTTTTAGAATTACTTAAAGCCTCGTACGTTTGAAAAATATCTTTTTTAGCATCTGCTCCTTTAAGCGCTCCTTTAGCAAATAAAGAATTCATAACACTATGCATGTTGGCGCTAATGACATGAATTGGCCGTTCTAATAAGCCGTTTTTATGCAAAGCAGCCTTAATGGTATCTGCCCATATTTCTCCATGAATATGATGCCCTAAACGTTCTCTTAAAACCGGACTAAATGTTATAGTACGTTTAGAATTATTAATAGTTTCTTCAATAGCTAATTTCCCTAACCAGTATACGATGTGTAATAAACGTTCGGGTTGATCTTCAGTCGCAAATTTCGGATAAGCTTCCGTAAGCTCATTGAAGGTTCTTCCTAAAATATTAGCCGTGTGGGTAATCGCGATCTCACGTTCTTTCTGCGTAAGCTTCTTTGTAGAAAGTACAGCGTTCTCTAATTTCTGCCAATCTCTAACCGTTGAGCCATCCTCGTCAATAATAACACGTTTACTAATTTTATGAGATTCAACAAATAAAAATGTTAAGTGTGTTAATATGTCGTAAATCTCAGAGCGACCTCTTGTGATTTCAATATTCATTTGCTCATCATCAATACGATAGCAATTACGTCGACGTTTTGGTGGAATTATAGCTTTGAAATGCGAATTACCATAACCTTCATCACTTGTAAGGTTAATAAATGTACATTCTTCTATACCTTGGGGCAACCGATCTACAACATATTGTAAACCTTCTAATTCTGCTTTTTCCTCCCCAATAGAACCATAGATTTCTGGACGTAAAAGCAATAAAGCTTCACGTAATGTTTCACCAGAAACTCCCATGGGCTTATAAAAACCACGATTAAATAGGTGACGCATAGTAATATACATGCGTTCTATTGCACTAGAACTTTCTTGTGCTCTAGTTCTTCCTTGTTTTTTCTTAGTTGTACTCATATGCTGATTTGACCTACAAATATAGGCTTATTTCGTTAAATTAAGTTGATGCAAACTATCTGCAATTTTTCTGTCATTTGCGAGTCTTGGAATTTTATTTTGACCTCCTAATTTCCCAATTGATTTCATATAAGTTTGAAATCCGTCTTTTTTAATTTTTGTGATTTTTAATGGTCTAAGAACTTTTCCTTTTATCAAATCTAAATAATAACTATTTTGTTGCTGCAAGGACTGCTCTAAGGCTTCAATTAATACCGCTTCATTTTTTGGTTCATTTCCAAACTCAATTAACCATTCGTGATATGGCAAACCTTCCTCCGGACTTATTTGAGGTGCAACCGTAAAC
Organism: Winogradskyella costae; assembly: GCF_013403865.1. GTDB lineage: Bacteria > Bacteroidota > Bacteroidia > Flavobacteriales > Flavobacteriaceae > Winogradskyella > Winogradskyella costae. Next base: position 1,218,190 of record NZ_JABFDK010000001.1, on the reverse strand, counting down.
TCATTTACAGAAATCGAAGTACCTTCAGTAGCTTCCTTTAAAGCTTGCTCTACTTCTTTTCCTATAACATGCTCTCCAAAGGCTGAAATAAAATGTTTTATTCTACCACTTACAATCACTCTATAGGGTTTTAATGATGTAAACTCTACAGTGTCACCGATATTGTATGCCCATAAACCTGCTGTCGTAGAAATAATCATAACATAATTTACGCTTAACTTTACCTCTGAAATAGTGATACGTTTTGGATTATCCTCAAAGAAATGTTCGGCTTCTACGAACTCATAAAAAATACCTGAATTTAGCTGAAGTAACATGCCGCGTTCATTCTGCTTATCTTGAAATGCAAAAAAACCTTCACTAGCAGGATATAATTCTATGCTATCGACTTTCCGTCCTATTAAATTCTCAAATTTAGCTCTGTAAGGTTCATAATTAACACCTCCAAAAATAAATAGATTGAAATTTTTAAAGAGATCACCGACATTTTTCCCTGACTTTTCTATCAGTTTCTCAAAGTACATCTGCACCCAAGATGGAATACCAGAAATAATACTCATGTCTTCATTAATAGTTTCTTCAACTACGGCATCAACCTTAGTTTCCCAATCGTCTATACAATTAGTTTCTAAGCTTGGTAATCTGTTCTTTTGAAGATATTTTGGGACATAATGTGCTACAATACCAGACAATCTGCCGAGTTTTATACCATGTTTTTCTTCTAAAATAGGACTGCCTTGAAGAAAAATCATTTTACCATCTACAAATTTAGCGTTTCCTGTTTCATGGATATACATTAAAATTGCGTTTCTAGCCGCTTCAACATGTGTTGGCATACTTTCCTTTGTTATTGGAATGTATTTTGCTCCAGAGGTTGTTCCAGAGGTTTTTGCAAAATAAATTGGTTTCCCCTTCCAAAGTATATCTTCTTCTCCTGCGACAACACGTTCTACATAAGGTTTTAAATCTTCATAATCTCTTATAGGAACGTTAGATTGAAAATCTTTATAAGACGCTATAGAGGTAAAATTATGGTCTTTACCAAAAGCGGTATATTTTGCATTAGAAATTAAATGCTCAAAGACCTTTCGTTGCGTTTCAACAGGTCTAGACGACCATTTCTGGATACGTTTTGCAACATATTTAGCAAACGGTTTAGAAAGTGCGGCTTTAAATGAAGGCATTATTCAAAATTGATAAAGTTAGTTGGATCTACAGAATACCCTTTGCTCCATAATTCAAAATGAAGATGTGCTCCTGTGGTTAATTCACCAGCATTTCCAGACATAGCAATGACTTCACCAGACTTTACGACATCTCCTTGCTGTTTTGTAAGTGCAGAATTATGCTTATAAACAGAAATAAGCTCCCTATTGTGTTCTATAATAACAACATATCCTGTTTCTACGGTCCATTCCGCAAAAATTACTGTACCATCAGAAGTCGCTTTTACTGGCGTATTTACTGGCACAACAATATCTACAGCAAAGTGTTTCTCTTTTAAATTATAACCTTCGGAAATAGTACCATTTACTGGTGGAAATAAAACATAACTAGACTGATCTCCAGATACTTCAAATAAATTGTACTTATCTTCTTTAGCTACTTTATCTCTTAAAAGTGAATCCTCTCTATTGGTTGGTACTTGTAAAATATCTAAATCATTTTTAGCAGCTTCAATAATAGAATCTCTATTAAAATCTAATGAAGCAACATCGCCTGTTAACACCTTTCGTATTGAAGCATAATAACGCTTGTTTAATTCTAATTCTTGAACTAACGAATCTGTTTTATAATTCAGCATCGTCGCTTTCTTTTTCAATTTTGCTGAAGAATATCCAGGAATATATTCTCTTAGAGGTGTAAAAGCAATTAATAAAACCGTTAAAAACACAAGTGTAATGGCAGAAAGTGATGATAGTATAAAAACATTAAGTCGTGTTAACTTAATAGCAAAACGCTCCTCAAAGGTATCTTCGTTTAAAATCACCAAACGATACTTATGAAGTAGCTTTTTTCTGAATTTCTTTTCTTTTTTTTTCTTGTTTGCCATCAAAACAAAATTAGTTAAAATACTCAAATACTCTTATGATAAAGTCTTAAAGTTGCCATAAGAACGTTATTATTAAACTATAATTACTTAACTTTGCTGCCTAAATTAAAAAATTATGAGTTTAAGCATTATACCTTTATTTGTTGGTCCATGGCAGTGGGTTATCATAGGTCTTGCAATTCTTTTATTGTTTGGTGGCAAAAAGATTCCGGAATTAATGAAGGGATTAGGTAGCGGAATTAAAGAATTTAAAGACGCTAGCAAAGACGAATCTACCGAGAATAAAGAGAAGAAATAAAACAGAATCAGTAGATTTTAATCTGTTGAAAATAAAAAGAGGTCATCTAAAATTATGTTTTTGATGACCTCTTTTAGTTTATTAGAAACGTAGTTTATTCTACATTTCTATAAATTAATTTATAGTTATCGATTTAATAATCGACTCTAATTCAAAAATATAGTCTCGTTTCTCTAAGGATGGTGCATAAACATAACCATCTGCAATTAAGTAACGATTGTTAATCTTGTCTTCAATTGCGTAAGTTATAAATGGACCTGCCATAGTAAACCCCTTCATTACCCACATACCTCTTACTTCGTAAGCTGGTTTATTATCTATTATTGTTTTAAACATTGATGGTGCATAAGCATCCTCAACAGCCATATAAATACCGTCTTCACCAGGGATTTTAGATTTGGTAATTTCATCTCTCATTTTTACAATATCTACAATAGTACTGTCTCCTATAGAAATGGTTTCAAATGGCACTTCGTAAAACATAAGTTCCATCGTTTTTGTATTTGATAGATTTTTACGAATCCAGAAAAAATTATCATCAGCTTTACTTATTCTGTAAGCAGAAGGCATATTAATTGTAATACCTAACTTGTTTTCCATAGCCGTATCATTTAACAACGATAAATTAATACGTCGCTGCTTCTCTTTTACTTCTTCTTTAGTAAAGGCATCAATGATTTTTGCTTTATTCTCTTCTAGTTGCGCAATGATCTCTTTATCCGACTTACCACCAACTACAGCTACTGTTTGCGGTTTAGCAAAAGCTTCATGTACAATCTTAGTGGTAGCTTCAAGGTTTCCTTTTTCAATTTTAAGAACAATTCTACTTCGCGCGGCAAAACCATCAAAAACCTGAGTTGGGATTTGTCTCATATTAAACATCGGTTCTTCTGTTGGCAAACCATTTAAAGGCGCAGCAAAAATACTTCGAATCTGTTCACCCACTTCTCCTTCCCAAACAATGTTATCCGCAACGATAGAGATCGTATTTAAATTTCCATTAGAAGCTGGTAAATAAATAGTTTTATCTTCTGCCTTTTTATCCCCGCATGCCAATAATAACACACAAAATAATACAGTGTAAAGCGCTTTCATAAGTTTCGTTTTTTGTTGGTTCACTATTTAGACACAATTAGCGTCATTCCTATTTTTAGTTTATTACTACTAATATCGTTCCAATCTTTAATATTCTGAACAGAAACTCCAGAAAACTTTTGAGCAATGGTCCAAAGTGAATCTCCTGACTTTACTTTATAGGTTTGTTTCCCTGCCGAATTAATTACTTTTTTTTGTGATGAAGAACTGCTAGAGGTCCCATGATTCTTAGAATAAATGGTTAATCGTTGTCCTATTTTTAGGTCGTTACCTCTTAAACTATTCCATTGTTTTAACTGACTTACTCGTACTCCATATTTTCTAGCAATTTTACCAAGATAATCTCCATTTTGAACACGATAGCGTATCTCAGTATTTGCACTAGCACTTGCTAATTCTGGTAATTGTTTTTCACGTTTCTCAAATTCAGCGTTTGCAAAAGCATAAATTCTATCTTCATTAGTTACAAACGTACCAATCGCTTCTCGAGGCAATCGCAAACTATAGATTTTACCTTCAACCATAGGAATGATATCTAACTTATAAGATGGATTTAAAAATTGTAATGCTTCGATTTTTAACCCTGTTGCTTCGGCTACATGGTTTAATGAAATCATTTGTTTTACATGAACGGTATCCGTTTGTATGAGCTGAAAATCTGGACGCTCAGGATGAAAACCATGTTCTTCTGCGTATTCAAAAATATACATAGTAGCTAAAAATGCAGGTACGTAACCAGCGGTTTCCCTAGGTAAGTTTGTTCTAATATTCCAATAGTTTTTAGAACCACCAGAGCGTCTAATCGCTTTATTTACATTACCCGGACCAGAATTGTATGCCGCCAATGACAAGTCCCAATCCCCAAAAATACGATACATTCTATTCAGATATTCGCCTGCGGCTTTTGTAGCTTTTATAGGGTCGCTTCTATCATCTACATAACTACTGACGTCTAAATCATGTTCTTTTCCTGTTCCGTACATAAATTGCCAAAGACCAGTGGCTCCAACTCTCGAACGAGCTCTAGGTTTTAATGCAGATTCTACAATCGCCAAATATTTCATCTCTAAGGGAATATTCTGATTGTCAAATTCTTGCTCAAACATTGGAAAATAAAAATGACTTAATCCCATTAAACGTTCCATAGAATTGCGTCTATGCTTTAAGTAACTTTTAATAACACTCTCTAAAGATGTGTTGTATTCTACATTAAAGGGAGTTCTAGCGTTAAGTCTTTCTAACCGTGCTTTTAATGTATCTGTAGAAAGCTCAGGGTAATCCACAGGCTCATATTCTAACTCTGTAACAGATTTATATATGGTATCAAAAAGGGTGTTGCTATACAGCTCTTCTAACCACTTTTTGTCGAGTTCTGCAACCTCGTGTAAATCTTGCAGGTTTTTTACATCTAAGGAATCAGTAATTGGCTGTAATTTTTCACCAGGCTTAAACAGTTTACCATCAATAACGGCTCCTTTGGTATTTATTACTTTAGATGATTTATTTACAATACTATCTGTTTTAACTTGGGCATACCCATGGCATACAGACAGATATAAACAAGCTAATAAAAACGTTTTTAATGTCATGGTTTACAAGAATTGATTATATACCAATTACCAATTGAAATTAGTTAAAGTTAAAGCAACGCTTTTTACATCCTAATCTCAATTGGTAATTGGTATAGCGTTCAACATCATACAACGCTGAAATCGCTGAAAATAGTATATTTTAAATTATTAATTTAAAATGGCTGCAATACCAGGTAGGGTCTTACCTTCTAAGCTCTCTAACATCGCTCCACCACCTGTACTAACGTAGCTTACTTTGTTTTCAAAACCAAATTGCTTAACTGCAGCAACAGAGTCACCTCCACCGACTAAAGAAAACGCACCATTTTTTGTCGCATTTGCAATAGAATCGCCAAGCGCAATAGTACCTTTAGAAAAGGTTTCTAATTCAAAAACACCTAAAGGACCATTCCAAAGTATCGTTTTACATTGGTTAACAACAGCATCAAAATTTTCTCTTGACTTTGGACCAGCATCTAAACCTTGCCATCCATCAGGAATTTCAGTTACATCACAAACCTGAGTATTTGCGGTATTGCTGAAATCATCCGCTGCAACAACGTCTACCGGTAAATGAATTTTTACACCTTTAGCTTCTGCTTGTTTTAAAATTTCTAAAGCCAATTCCATCTTATCATCTTCACAAATAGAATCACCAATTTTTCCACCTTGGGCTTTTATAAAGGTAAATGTCATCCCCCCACCAATAATCAAGTGATCTACCTTATCTAATATATTTTCGATTACAGTAATTTTTGATGATACTTTTGCACCCCCAAGTACTGCTAAGACTGGCTTTTCACCATCTTCCATCACCTTTTTTATACTCTCAATTTCTTGAGCTAATAGACTTCCAAAACATTTGTTTTCAGGAAAAAAGTCTGCCACAATCGTTGTAGAAGCATGTGCTCTATGCGCTGTACCAAAGGCATCGTTGACATAAATGTCACCTAATTTAGATAATTGCTCCGCAAAATCTTTATCTCCTTTAGTTTCTTCATCATGGAAACGTAAATTTTCGAGCAATAGAATTTCTCCTGGCTGTAAAGCATTCGCTTTTTCTTCCGCTTCCGCTCCTACACAATCACTCGCAAACTTAACTTCAACACCTAAAATATCTTCAATTTTTGGAATAATGTGTTTTAAAGAAAATTCATCTTGTACTCCTTTAGGACGTCCTAAGTGCGACATTAAAACACAACTCCCTCCGTCTTCTAAAATTTTAATGATAGTTGGTTTTGCAGATACAATTCTAGTAGCATCGGTAACCTTAAACTCATCATTTAATGGCACATTAAAATCTACTCTGATTAATGCTTTTTTATTTTGAAAATTAAAATCGTTTAGTGTCTTCATTTTTTTGGTTTTGAAACACAAATATAAAGATTAGAAACAGAAATTTTTTATATAGTTTTGCTTTATGCAATTTTCGAAGGTTTTAGGTCAAAAACATATTAAAAATCATCTTACCACAAGTGCAGATTCAGGTAGAATTGCGCATGCGCAACTATTTGTTGGTCCAGAGGGTTCTGGCACGCTACCAATGGCACTCGCCTATGCACAATACATATTATGCGGGAATGTAAATGGTGAGAATTCTGGAGGAAAAGACTCATGTAATATAAAGTTTAAGAATTTCTCTCATCCCGATTTACATTTCGCTTTTCCTGTTACAACCAGTGATAAAGTAAAAAGTAAGCCTGTTTCTAAATATTATCTCGAAGAATGGAGGCAACTTATAGATCAGCAACCTTACGGAAACCTCTTTGATTGGTACAAACTTCTAGGTGTAGATAATAAACAGGGACAAATTGGAGTCGATGAAGCTCTAGAAATTGTAAAAGCACTAACGTTAAAATCTTATGAAGGCGGACATAAAGTAATGCTGATTTGGATGGCTGAAAAAATGAATACAGCGAGTGCGAATAAACTTTTAAAGCTAATTGAAGAGCCGCCAAAGGATACTATATTTATTCTTATCACGGAGGATGAGGAACAAATTATTAGTACGATAAGGTCGCGTTGCCAAATATTACATTTTCCACCCTTAGCAGAAGAAGCTATTTCTGAAGCTCTTGTTAGAAATTATCATATTGAGCAATCTGCCGCTACAAAAATAGCACACCAGTCTAATGGTAACTATAATAAAGCTTGTGATCTTATTTATCACGATAGTGAAGATATTCAGTTTGAAAAATGGTTTGTCTTCTGGATCCGCTCAGCATTTAAAGCGAGAGGGAATAAAGCGGCGATCCACGATTTAATATCTTGGTCGGAAGAGATTGCTAAAACCGGACGTGAAACACAAAAGAAGTTTTTAAACTTTTGTTTAAATTATTTCAGACAGGCTTTATTACTTAATTACAAAGCCGATGAATTGGTTTATTTAGAACCGAAATCTGATGACTTTAAACTCGAAAAATTCGCACCATTTGTTCATGATTCTAATATTTTAGAAATATCTGACGAACTACAAGATGCTATTTATCATATTGAGCGCAATGGAAATTCGAAAATTGTGCTTACTGACTTGTCTATTAAACTAACGCGTTTATTACATAAAAAAAGCCAAGCGTCTTAGGCTTGGCTTTTTAAAACAAATTACTATTTGTTATTATTTCTCTGTAGTTGCTTCCGTTGAATCCTCTTCTGTTTTAGAATCTTTACCGCTATACTCAGCATTAATTTCTTTTATTACTACGTCTGTAATATCAGTAGCTTCATCTCCATAAACTACACTACCTGCTTGGTTTTTTCCTAAAATAAATGTGTAACCATTCTTTTTACCATAACCTTCTACAAATTTGTTCATTTTTGAAATCACAGAATCCATCTCTGTATTAAACATTTGCTCCATCTGTTGTTGTTGCATTTGCATTTGTTGTTGGATTGGTTGCCATTTTTGAGAAAAAACTTGAGATTCTTCTTGTTGTTTCTGTGGAGACAATCGACTTAAACGTTGTTGAACAGATTGCATCTCCATTTGATATACCCTAGCAATACTATCACGCTGCTTTGTAAAATCGTCATTCTGAAGTTTAAATTTTTCTTCAATATCAATTTTCATTTGGTAATCATTGATAATTTCACCGTTATCAATGAAAGCAATTTTTTGTTGTTCTTGGCAAGATGCTGCACCAATTAAAACCATTACGCTTAAAACTATTTTTTTCATATTATTTCTGTTATTTAAATTTTGAGAAAATTCTATAAAATCTTCCTATTTATGTTTCAAATTAATTTTTGCAAATGTATAAAAGTTACGCTGTGATTTCTTCAATTTTTTCACTATTGATATTTTCTATTCAATATTACTTCTGCTATTTTAAAAATCTATCAAAAACAAAGCTAAATAAAGCGTTTTAAGCGTTGTTTTCATTTTTCGAATGCTACGTGTTGTTTTAATCAAATATCTTTAGTCATGAGCCTTTATATTAAAAATTAGCATTCTTTAAGACATAAATATGCGAAGAATACTCCATAGAACGTTTTGCCTTACGATTAGATTGCCATCCTATCCAAAAAGCCTTAACTGGATTCATAAAACCAGTTTTATATTTTTCAGAAAGTAAGCAGACATAATACGCATCAAATTTCATTGGTAAGGTTTTAACCAATGTCATATTTTCTTTTTTAAATAATCTTTCAATTGCGGTTTTTGAAAAATGCCATAGATGTCTCGGGACATCAAAAGCTGCCCAAAAGTTTTTATAATGTTTCGCATCGTAACTTTTAAAATTAGGAACAGCAATTACTAAAGTTCCATTTGGTTTTAAAAGTGATTTTAGCAACGCAGTTTGCTTTTCTAATTCCGGCAAATGTTCTAAGACATGCCAAAGTGTAATAACATCAAAGCTGTGCGGTTTTAATTTTGTTAATTCACTGCTTTCAAAAATCGAATTATTGGTTTTAGAATTCGCAATTTGCCTTGCATTACCATTTGGTTCTATCCCTGTAATTCTCCAATTCGCTTTTAAAGCCGTTTCTAAAAAATCACCTGTGCCGCATCCAATATCTAGAAGTGTTTTAGATTCTGATTGAAACGAATTGATAAGTTTAAGTTTCCGCTTTAAAGAAATCTCTCGCACTTTATGATAAGCAAATTCTAGTAAATTTCGTTTTGTATCGGTGTGCGAAATATAATCTTCACTTTGATAATACTCAGATAACTTTTCTCCTTCTGGTTGTGGATAGGTTTCTAACATATCGAGTTCCTTATTATGTAATAATTGGAATTCTTCTTTAGAAACAGAATGATCTTTTAAGCTTAAATATGTTGGGTTATTTTTTGACACAATTACACTTCTACTTTTAAAATGAATTACAATATTAATTATATAAGTTCATTTCTATTTATTTAACAAATGAAATTTTAGTCTTTTTTAAACTTAAAAAAACCGAGAACTTTTAGCTGATTATTGATTCCAAATTATACTATCAGAATTAAGAAATTAAACCCTAATCTACCTGATTTCGACTCAGACATTTTATATGGATCAAATGACATACTTATAAATTCTGAAATCTGATTTTGAATCTTTCGTTTTATAATTCGATTTAATATCAAAACTAAGACGTCAACTTTATGACCATTTAATTTAGACTTTAAAAGATGTCTATTTGTTTTTTACTGAATAATAAAATCCTTTGCAGATTACACAAAATAGTATCCCTCTTTAAAATTCAAAAATTCTGTGTTTCATCCTTACAAAACCATGATTTAGATTTACAAGAAGCAAACACTTTATTATCCTTTTCACTTCTACCCTACGATACAAAAAATTGAAAATTATAATTTACAAAGAACGTTTGTAACATAAATAGAAATCAGATTAGACTTCGTTTTATGATATCTACTGCAATAATTCTAACTAGATTTTAGAGCTTTTAAGATCTAATATCCCCATCAAAATAGTTTTTCTTTCTTCAATTGTTTCACGTGGAACATTATAATAATCAATAATGAGATTCCGGCTTCTGCAGAAATTAGCGTCCTAAGTAAACCAACAATACAGAAATATCATTAGGGTTGACTCCACTAATCCGTGATGCTTGTGAAATGGTTACAGGCTGAATTTTCGTTAGTTTTTGTCTTGCTTCAATGCTCATTGATTTCAATTTTGAATAATCAAAACCAGCTGGAATTTTTAAATTCTCTAGTCTATTTAGTTTATCCGCATTGTTCTTTTCCTTCTCAATATAACCAGCATATTTTACTTGAATTTCGGTTTGCTCTATAACCTCCCTATCTAAATTATTTGCTTGTATATACTGTTCAACTGATTCAAACTGCCTTACATCATCAATAGTAATATTCGGTCTTGCATACAACTTAAACATCTTGTCTTGCTGCTTAACAGGAGCCGAATTTTTAGATTCCAAAATAGGATTTGCTTCATCAGGAGTTACACTTGTCTCTCTAAAAAACTGTACAAACGCATCAGACTTCGACTCCTTTTCCTCCATACGTTTTAAACGTTTTTCTGAAGCTAAACCTAAATCATATCCTTTTGGTGTTAACCTAAAATCAGCATTATCTTGTCGTAATAAGGTTCTATATTCTGCTCGCGACGTAAACATTCTATACGGCTCTTCTGTCCCCTTTGTAATTAAATCATCAATTAAAACTCCGATATAAGCTTCATCACGTTGTAAAGTAAAAGCATCTTTTTCTTGCACTTTTAGACTCGCATTAATACCCGCCATTAAACCCTGAGACGCTGCTTCCTCATATCCCGTTGTCCCATTTATTTGACCAGCAAAATATAAACCCTCAACTAACTTTGTTTCTAAAGTATGTTTTAATTGTGTTGGTGGAAAATAATCATATTCGATTGCATAACCCGGTCTAAAGAATTTAACGTTTTCAAATCCTACCACAGAACGTAAGGCTTTAAATTGAACATCTTCTGGTAAGGATGTAGAAAACCCATTAATATAATATTCGCATGTTTTCCAACCTTCAGGTTCTACAAATAACTGATGACTATTCTTATCCGCGAAACGATTAATCTTATCTTCAATTGAAGGACAATATCGCGGTCCCACACTTTGAATTCGACCATTAAACATTGGTGAACGATCGAAACCTTCTCGAAGTAAATCATGAACCAATTCACTCGTGTGCGTCATATGACAAGAACGCTGTTCCTTTAACGGTTGTGTAGTGTCTAAATAAGAAAACTTTTCTGGGTGCTCATCACCCGGTTGCTCAACCATTTTAGAGAAATCTAAAGAACGACCATCCACCCTTGGAGGTGTTCCGGTTTTCATTCTACCCGATTCAAAACCTAAGTTAACGAGCTGTTCTGTAATTCCGGTTGCTGCTCTCTCACCTGCTCTTCCACCTCCAAAATTCTTATCGCCAATATGGATTAAACCGTTTAAAAAAGTACCATTTGTTAAGACAACTGACTTTGCTCGAACTTCAATTCCAAGTGAGGTTTTTACACCGACCACTTTGTGGTTTTCAACAATTAATCCAGAAACCATTTCTTGATAGAAATCCAAATTAGGAGTACCTTCTAACAACAATCTCCAATCTTCAGCAAAGCGCATTCTATCGGATTGCACTCTCGGGCTCCACATTGCAGGTCCTTTAGATTTGTTCAACATCTTAAATTGAATCGCCGACGTATCTGATACAATTCCGCTATAACCTCCTAAAGCATCAATCTCTCGTACAATTTGTCCTTTTGCTATTCCTCCCATTGCAGGATTACAAGACATCTGTGCAATGTTTTGAAGGTTCATGGTAATCAGTAAGGTCTTACTTCCCATATTTGCCGCAGCTACCGCCGCTTCACTTCCAGCATGGCCAGCACCAACAACTATAACATCGTAAACTTCGTTAAACATATCGTAACTTCTTTTTGTTCCACGTGGAACAATTAAATTTTAAAAATTTTGAATCTGCAAATATACACTGAATCAACCTGTATTAATTTCGCTTCGCTAAGTAGTAATCTTCTTTAGAACGCATCTCCTTTTCATCTGCATCCGTCTTGTCTTTATACCCACAATAATGCAATACACCATGAATGATAACACGAGCAATCTCATCTTGAAAAGCCACATTGAAATCGGACGCATTTTCTTCTACGCGCTCTACAGAGATATAAATATCACCATGTAGTTCCTTTCCTACTGAGTAATCAAAACTAATCACATCGGTCAATGTATCGTGATCTAGAAAATCTACATTCAATTTATGCAAATAATCATCGTTACAAAAAATGTAATTAATCTCTCCTTCTTTACAGTTTTCTTCTGATATGGTATTTGAAATCCATTCAGAAATTAGTTCTGTATTTTCTAATTTGAATTTGGTTTCGTAATTAAAACTAATCATTGGCTCCTTTAAAATACTCTTGAATTTTCTTCCTAAAATGATTCTGCAAAGGTAGTGCTTGCCGATTTAAAATTTCAGTAGTATTAAAATATTGTTTCGCTGTTGGAATTTGACTAGGATTGGTTTCATCAAAATCCTTTTTATTTGTTTCAGATTTACGTTTAGAATCCTGTCCTTGCATAAACGTAGCATTCTCTAATTTTAGTAAGTTATGTTGAAGATCCATCATCTTTTGTAATGTCTGATTCGTAAACCCAGAGTTCAATAAATCGAGTTCAATCTCTTCCATTTGCTTTATTAATTGTCCAGCCGATTCAATTTTTCCTTCCTTAGAAAATCGGTCTTCTAAGGCCTGTCTTAATTGTTGTTGTTGCTGGTAAATTTTAAATAACTCACCGTTTTGTTCTTCACTTCCACCTTCTCCATAGCCGTCATTCTTTTCACCCTCACCTTCACCATTTACCCCATCTCCATTTTTTCCATCTTTACTTCCCTTTCCATCTTTGCCATTCTTTCCTTGCCTTCCACCTTGTTTTCCTTCGCCATTTTGAGATCCATTTTCACCAGATCGACCACCTTCACCTTGTTTACCTTTTTTCTCACCGCCTTTTCCGTTCTCACCACTTTCACCGTTCTCTCCTTCTTTACCAGATTTCCCTTTCTCACCTGGCTTATCGCCTTCACCTTCTTTGCCATCCTTTCCATCCTTACCTTCTTCACCAGGTTTTTTTCCTTCTCCTTCTTTTCCGTCTTCACCTTCTTTTCCCTGTTCACTTTTCTTAACACCTTCCTCCATCTTCTCATTAAGCTCTTCTTGGCTCATAATAATGTCTGGTAATTGTTCACCACCTCCACTGCCTTCTCCTGGAGATGGATTCATTTGCATTTCCATATTATCTAAAACATCACTCAAAAAATTAGCCAACTCATTGGTCGCCGTAACCGCATATTGTTGTGCACCCACACCTTGATACAATCTATTTTCTGTCAATTGATCTAAAGCTTTGTCAATATTAAAATACACATCTGTAATTTGCGAATTTACTTGTTCAGAAATCTTAGGCTGACGCAAAGACAAAGCAAACAAACTATCATCAATATGCTCAAAATGTGTCCTGAGATTACTTTGCTCTATAATGTACTTACCGTATTTATTATTCTCAATGCTAATACTTTCAAAAGTATTCATAAGTGCTTCTTGATCAAATGAATACAATAATAGATTTTCTAATATTTGACGTAAAGATTCACTATCTTCAGACATTTGCTCACCGCCTCCACCACCGCCTGCAGCTGCCTTTTTCATCATTTCGCTCAACTGCTTCATCTTCTTAGCCGCTTTCTTTTGCTTATCTTTTGCCTTTTTCTGCTGCTCTTGGGCATCTTGTGGTTTCGCTTCAGAATCGTTTTCTTCCTTTTTTTCTAAGGCTTCTTTCGCTTCTTTTTGATCGAATTTTATTTCATCTTCTAAAAACTCATCCCTTGGAATATCCATTGGTTTTTGAAGCTTTCTGTCATCACTATTTAATTCTTCTAAATCCTTCTGCAGTTTATCAAATTCTTCATTTAATTTCTCTTGAGCTTCCTTGGTGTTCTCTTCATTTTTTTTAGATAACTTCTCCTGCTCTTTAGATAATTTTTCTAACTCATTAGCCACCTTTTCAGCTTTCTTCATCAAATAAAAACGCTTAGTCAATTCTAGAAGCTGTTGCATGCTACGTTTTTTATTCTTGTTTTGCTTAGCTAATTCTTCAAGTTTTTGTGTGAATTCTTCTTTGTTGATTTTATCATTTAATTGTTCGAGCTCCTTTAAAAGTTTTTCATCCTTTTTAAGTTGCTCTTCATTTTCCTTTAAGCGTTCTTTTAAATCCTCTTTAAATTGATCGTCTTTCTTTTCGTCTTTTTGAAATTCCTCTAAATTTTCTTGTAGCTTTTTGTTGAAATTTTTCATCAACTGTTCTTGATTTTTCTGACGCTTTAAAAAATCTTCAAACTTCTTTTTGTCATTAAAATTTAAGCTTTCTTTTTCCTTTTGAGTTTTTGATAACTCTTCTAGCTTTTTATCTTGTTCTTGAAGTTTATCAAAAGTTTTACCAATATTTTTTATAGTTTCATTTTGCTCATTAAGCTGCTTCTGCTCTTCTTCGTCTTTAGTTAATTTACGATAACTAAAGACAGAACTTTTTGTGCGTTTGTAGTTATGTAATGCATCGTTATCAAAAACTTCAAAATAAAGTTGGTAACTCACTCCATCTTCAAGATTAAACTGATCTGGAAATGCACTTACAAATTCACTAAAATTAGATGCTGAAATATGAATCGGTTGAACCACTTTTTTAGATTCATTGTCTGCCGGATAGTACACCAATTGCAACTTTGATAAACCATAATCATCACTCGCTTGTCCATAGAAATACAAACTTTGTTGGTCTACAGAATCTTTTTGAACCTTAATATTCAATTCTGGATAAACATCCCTAACCACATTAATATTGTAGGCTAAATTTTCATAATCTTTTAAATCTTCATTACTTGTTGTAATACTGTAATTGTAATTTTTAAAAAGTCGTTTTGAAGCTTCAAAATTATCGTTGGTATTTAAGGTAAAACTTAAGGTGTCTTCCGCATAAATTTGAACTCCAGTTGTGGCTTTGGTTTTAGCTCTCCAGGTGACATTAGTCCCTTCCGGAACAACAGCAGAACCTGTACTTTTTAAGACCTCATCTTGCTTTTTAGTATGTGCCGGATAATCTAAAACCATTTCAAAATTTACTAAACTAGGCGTATTAACCACGTTTAATATGTACGGTTTTGAAGTGACATTATTCGCTGTTAAGGTAAATTCTATAGCATCTTTTGGCAAGTTGAATGTGAATTGAAATTCACCAGCTGCTATTTGTTGTAAAAAGTAAGATTGCCCATTAAATTTGATTTGTGCATTCTCAGGAATTACATCTCCGGCCGTAGAAACATTCAGTTTAAAATACTTATTTTCAATTGCTTGTAGGGATTCATTCAGTACAAAAAATTGAAAAGGTGCTGGTGGCTCATAAGCCGTTTTATAGTTTACAACACGCTCATAACTATCGCTAAACCAATTGATCTTTCCTGTTACAAATGATAACAGTATAATCGCCAGTGGAATGGCAGCATATTTTAAATATTTAGTGTTCGACTTAAAATTAACAGCTGCTTTAAAAGGAACGGGTTGTAATTCTTGAGATTTTTGCTCAATACTCGCTAATAATAAATCTGACTGATATGGGTTTTGATTTAATTGAAGTACGTTTAATAGTTTGTCGTTAACTTCTGGAAAATGATTTCCAATTAATTTAGAAGCCGTTTCAAAATTAATGCCTTTTCTAAGTTTAAATAAATGCGCTAATGGAATGGCAATGAATTTAACAAAGAGAGCCAATTCTACAATAATAAAGGTCCAGAATAATAAGGTTCTTGCCGTAGGATTCAACCATAATACATATTCTACAAACAAGGTTATAATAAGGTATAATAAGCCAATAGCAAAAAATAATATAGCACCTTTTAATAACTCATTGGTGTAGTATCTTTTAATGAATTGTTCTAATTTTTGTTTTATGGTTTCGAAATTGCTCATTAGATTTGGCTATTGGATTTTAGCTATTAGCCTTTGGTTTAAAATGCTATATTACCTTTAACTGACTAAACTACGATTTTATTTTTATAGACATTAATTCAACATTGGTAAGATTCTGTTAATTATAGACAAATTAACGGCTAATTACGGTAAACTTAACTAGTGCAAATTTTCTTTGTTCTAAAATTCAATCAAACTATCTTTGCGCTTTAATATACAATTATGTCTAAAAAAGTACGTGTGCGTTTTGCACCAAGTCCAACAGGACCATTACATATTGGTGGTGTAAGAACCGCTTTATTCAATTATTTATTCGCTAAAAAACATGGAGGTGATTTTGTTCTTAGAATTGAAGATACAGATCAAAACCGTTATGTTGAAGGTGCTGAAGAGTATATTGTAAAATCTTTAAATTGGTGCGGAATGTCTTTTGACGAAGGCCCTGGAAAGAATGAAAAATTTGGTCCTTACAGACAAAGCGAACGCAAACATTTGTACAAACAATATGCAGATGATTTAATTGCGAACGGAAAAGCCTATTATGCTTTTGATACTTCTGAGCAATTAGATGCAGAACGTAAAGGCCATGAAGCCGAAGGAAAAACGTTTATTTATAACTGGCATAACCGTGCAAAAGGACGCTTAGTAAACTCTTTAGTATTAACTGAAGCCGAAACTAAAGCTAAAATTGAAGCTGGTGAAGATTATGTGATCCGTTTTAAATCTCCGCAAGATGAAACTTTACAGCTTACAGATATTATTCGTGGTGACATGAAGATTGATACCAATGTATTAGATGATAAAATTTTGTTTAAAAGTGACGGTATGCCAACCTATCACTTAGCCAATATTGTAGATGATCATTTAATGGAAATTACCCATGTGATTCGTGGAGAAGAATGGTTACCATCTTTAGCATTACACCAATTATTGTATGATGCTTTTGGTTGGGATGCACCAGAATTTGCACATTTACCATTGATTTTAAAACCAACAGGAAAAGGAAAATTAAGTAAACGTGATGGTGATAAATTAGGCTTCCCTGTATTTCCATTAGAATATACAGCGCCAGATGGAACAGTGTCTAGAGGATATAAAGAAGATGGGTATTTCCCTGAAGCTGTGGTTAATTTCTTAGCCTTTTTAGGGTGGAATCCTGGAACAGAACAAGAAATATTTAGTTTAGAGCAATTGGTTGCAGATTTTGATTTAGCACGAGTGAATAAAGCTGGGGCACGTTTTGATCCAGATAAAACAAAATGGTTTAATCACCATTACATGCAACAGCAATTAGATCTGGATTTGGCAGAAACGTTTAAGGCTAAGCAACCAGAATTGGTAGAAATAGATGTGAATTACATAGCATTGGCTGTGGGATTAATAAAAGAACGCGCCACTTTTGTGAGCGATTTTTGGGACTTAAGTCATTTCTTTTTTACGGCTCCGACATCTTATGATGAAAAAGCTTCTAAAAAAGCATTAAAAGAAGATACGACTGATATTATGAAATCCGTTATTGAACGTGTTAATGCTACTGATGATTTTACGGTTGAAAACCTTCAAACTAACATTAAAGGTTGGATTACGGATAATGAAATTAGTTTTGGAAAAGTAATGATGCCATTACGACTCGCTTTAGTTGGGGCTTTACAAGGACCAGATGTTTTCGATATTATGTACATGATTGGTAAAACAGAAACTGTAAAACGTATTGAGAATTTGATTAAACATAGTTAATATAAACAAGACCTGTCAGGTTTTGAAAACCTGAAAGGTCTGAAACATCAAAATTATGAAGTCTTATTTTTTCCTTTTAGTATTTAGTCTCGGTTTAGCCACGTCTTGTAAAAGTGAAAAAAAAGTAGAATTACCACTAGATACTGTAGCATTACCATTACACAATAAACGGGTATTAATTTTAGGTAATAGCATTACACAACATGGTTATTATGTAGACTTTATAGACTATTATTTACGTAAGCACTATACTGATAATTCATTAGATATTATCAGTATTGGCTTATCTAGTGAAACTATTTCTGATAGTTCTGAACCTGGTCGCGACTTTCCAAGACCTAATGTTAGAGAACGTTTAGACAAGGCATTAAAAGACATAAAACCAGATGTTGTTTTGGCTTGTTATGGAATGAATGATGGAAATTATCATCCACTAGACAGTCTTAGATTTCAAAAATACAAAAATGGGATTTCAGAATTAAAAACGAAAGTTGAAGGAATTGGCGCTCAATTAATCTTGGTGACTCCTACTATTTTTGATCCTAATCCGATTGCAGATCGCGTTTCAAAAGAAGGAGAACCTCATGCATATTGGCATCCTTATTATAAATATAACGACGTCTTAACGGCTTATTCCGATTGGTTATTAAGTCTCGAAACTGAAGAACTTCAAGTTATAGATTTACACCATCACCTAAATTCTATTTTAGCGAATATGAAACATATAACAGCGGATTCTACCTTTGTTCCAGATGGAGTACATCCTAATAAAATTGGGCATTTTTATATGGCTCAGAAAATATTACAAGATTTATATCCTGAGGTTCCTATCGAAAATCCTGTTTCAGAAATTGAACGTTTAAAAGCCGATTCTCTTTTTACTTTAGTTTCTAAAAGACGTAACTTACGCTCTGAAGGTTGGCGAAATTATATTGGGTATATAAAAAATGGTGACACTGTAAAGGCTGATTCTATTTCTTCAACCATTACTAAAGTAAAGTTATTGGATGACAACATTTTAAAATTATTGTCACAATAAATAAAAGCTCAAGTATTCCAAATATTGAGGTTAGTTATAGAGGTTCCTTTCAAATTATCTAATTAAAATATCTTATTTTTAAAGACACTTATTTTTAACTTAAATAAACATGCTATGGAAAATTACATTCTAATTCCAATTCTATTTTTTGGATTAATCATTTTAGCCTCCTCTTTCTTTATGGTAAAGCAACAAACTGCTGCCATTATAGAACGTTTCGGTAAATTTCACAGTATCCGTCAATCGGGTTTGCATATGAAAATTCCAATAGTAGATAAGGTTGCAGGCCGTTTGAGTTTAAAGATTCAACAATTAGATGTCATTATTGAGACTAAAACTTTAGATGATGTATTTGTAAAACTAAAAGTTTCTGTACAGTACAAGGTGGTCACAGAACGTGTTTATGATGCGTTTTATAAATTAGATTATCCACATGATCAGATTACGAGTTATGTATTTGATGTGGTACGTGCCGAAGTCCCAAAAATGAAATTAGATGATGTTTTTGTAAAGAAAGATGATATTGCATTAGCTGTAAAAGCGGAATTAAATGATGCAATGATGGACTACGGATTTGATATTATCAGAACTTTAGTGACTGATATTGATCCAGATCCACAAGTAAAAATTGCTATGAACCGTATTAACGCTGCAGATAGAGAAAAAACAGCGGCTCAGTATGAAGGTGATGCACAACGTATTTTAATTGTAGAAAAAGCCAAAGCAGAAGCTGAAAGTAAGCGCTTACAAGGTCAGGGTATTGCTGATCAACGTCGTGAAATTGCACGTGGTTTGGAAGAATCTGTTGATGTTTTAAACCGAGTTGGTATTAATAGTCAGGAAGCTTCGGCATTAATTGTAGTAACACAGCATTACGATACTTTACAAGCTATTGGAAGTGAAACAAACAGTAACTTAATTCTTTTACCCAATTCACCACAAGCAGGAAGCCAAATGTTGAATGATATGGTTGCTAGTTTTACAGCGAGTAATCAAATTGGTGAGGCTATGAAAAATCAAAAAAAGAAAAATGATGACTAATATAAAAAAGGTATTACTAGTTGTCTTAATAACTATTAGCGCAAATGGTTTTTCTCAAACCAAAACAGATGCCTTAAGGGATGCTAAAATAGCATCTAAAGCAAGTTTAGAAATGGACTTCGAAACCGTTCTTAAACATACCCTTCCATCCCTATTAGATATGATGGGAGGTAAAGATGCTGCTTTAAAAGTGATTGCGTCTACTTTTGAAAATATGAAAACACAAGGTTTTATCTTTGAAAAAGCAGATATCAACGGTGTATCCGAAATCGTTAAAGAGCAAGGTCAGTACCGTTGTATTGTAGAAGGTTTTAATCAGATGGTGATCTCTCAACAGCGTATATCATCTAAAAGTACGCTCTTAGGAATCTATAATCAAGCCGATAACTATTGGTGGTTTATTGAAGCTAATAAATTAAAAAATGATGCGTTAACGAATCAAATTTTACCAGATTTTAAAACTTCTTTAGAGATTCCTGACGATGATGTAAAGGTAGAACCTATAGAAAATTAGACTATAAAAAAACCTCGAAAGTTAATTTCGAGGTTTTTTTATGATTAAAATAGACTGCAATCAATGGCCTTCTTCTTTGTATTTATCTCTAATTTCTTTTAATTCATTAAGATAATTTTCTAAATCGGATGTATCTAAATTTACCTTTTCATTAGATCCATTGGGTAATGTACTTCTGGTTTCGCTTAAGTATTTTTGAAGTTCTGGATAATTCTCTTCTATATCTCTGGTTACTATAGAGATTTTAGTAAGTATTTTTTGTGATTCTTCCATGATATGATGAGTTTATCTAAAGATACTCTTTTTTAAAAGTTATCCCTCTCAATAAAACGTTAAAACCATGGTTACCTTAGTCTGTTTTATAGTCAATTATAGCTTGAACAGGACTCAACACACTATAATCTTTCCAAATAGAAGGGTCATATTCTGATATATAACTTATAGGATATTCTTTAGTAATTTTAAAAGCTGAATCATCTTCCAATGATCCTTTACTTATAAAGAATAATTCACTTTTAGCGATATAATCTTGTTCGATCATAAACTTTAATTTTAACTGTTGTTTATCGGTATGTTCAGCGGTATTGTTTCTAATAAATTTAAGCGAACGGTTGATATAAACATAGTTTCCATTTTCTTGACTAATAAAATACAAGTCATAAACAGCATTTTCATTCTTTTTAAAAATCACTGTAGAACGATACGCATTTTCTTCGAACTTAAACCCTGCTAAAAATTTAAGATTCATTTTAGAACCCGTTCTATTTTCAGCAAATTCATATTCTAACTTTACAACAGCAAAATCGGACGTGTTTACATACATTTTACCTGTGTATTTAGCTGAACGTTTTGTGGGATTAAAGCTAATGCTGTAAGTTGCTTCATCGTTGAGATAACTGATTCCGTCAATTGAATACTCGTAGCCTTTATCTTCGAATATAAAATCTAAATTTGAGTTTTCTACCAGTGAATTGTTTCTAATAATCCTAGAGACCTTATTATTAATTACAGTAGTTTTTCCTTTTTTAGAATCAGAATCTTCCTTTATAATTTTCCCAACTTTAAGTGAATCTTCAATAGTAAATATACTTGTTTTTAATTTGTAGGTTGCAGAAGAATCTAACACATTAAGTACACTTTTTATCAATTTACCATTCACCGCATCTGTAGATAAATCTTTTTCAATATTCACTAATTTAGTTGCTTTTATAATCTGACTCTGTGTACTATCTGCAATATGCAATAGGTCTAATAGTATATCTTCATAAAACTTAGAATTATTATTGACCATCAGTTGACTCATGGTCTCGAAGTTTTTATTAATGTCTTTAATTGTTGCTCTGTTGAAATTGGAAGATTTTGAAACTTCAAAGTCAAAATCTTTAATATTAAAATTGCTGCTTTCTCTCATAAAAATCCTTTGATTATCATTTACAGGATAGTTTTTTGAGATATTTGCTCTCACATTTTCCAAAATTTCTTCAATAGACAGAAGTTTGTTTGTAATAAAAACTTCTGAAAGCTCACTTATAGAATCTTCTAAAACATACGTTGGTTTTGTAAATGTTGAAAGTTGAAATTCTAATGATTTATACCCTAAACATGAAATTGAAACGTTATCCGAGCCTGAAAAATTATCTGTTTCTAGTGTAAAAACACCCTCCTCATTAGTTATAACTCCATAATTTGGACCAATCTGAAGTGTAACATAAGGTATGGGGTTATTATCAATATCTACAATTTTGCCAGTAATAGTCTGACTAAAAACGGTAGTTCCAATAAGAAGTAACGTTAGAATGAGCGTAATTTTTTTCATGTATTTGAATTTTAAATTTAGACACCCTAAACTACTCTAAATTATTTAATTTTTTTAAAAAAATACCTACAAGGATTTGAAAACCTTGTAGGTACATTAAAATAATAAGAAAATATAAATATTAAATATCTGAAGCCTCAGCCACTAAAATGGCATTCTTATCCTCTTTAGCCTTCTCAATAAACTCGTTAATAGCATCATTTCGTTCTAAGCCATTTTTAAGCAGTTCTTTTAACGCAATCAAAACTGCGATGCGAGTCCCTACTTTTTTTACAGCCGTACCAAATAAAGGCTCTAATTCATCGTAAGCGACATCTTTAGCAAGCTCTTGTATTTCCGCTTTAGCTTTTAATTGCTTTTCTTCAGCTAAGTTGGTATATTTTTTACCAAATTGTTGAATGACACTGATTGCCGAACGTTTTTGTTGTTGCGGTTTTGGTGTATTATGATTTTGAGTATTCTGAGGTTTAGGCTTCTGTTTTGCCCAACTATCTCTTAAACCAACTGTTTTATTAAATACTAATTTTCCTGATTTAGAATCATCATCAACATTAAAATAGCCTAAACGTTGAAATTGAAACTGCTCTCCTACTTCAACATCAGCTAAACTTGGTTCTAAGTAACCCGTTTTTATAGTTAAAGACTTCGGGTTTACGTATTCCATAAAATCTTTGTCCTTGTCGCTATCTGGTGATTCGTGCATAAATAGACGATCGTATTCTCTAATTTCTGCAGTTATCGCATGTTTTATAGACACCCAATGCAATGTTCCTTTTACTTTTTTAGAGGTGTCTTCATCATAGGTACAATGAATTTCGGTAATGTCTCCGTTTTCATCTTTTACAACTGAATTAGCTTTAATAATATAAGCATTTTTCAATCTCACTTCACCTCCAAGTTGCAGTCTAAAAAACTTAGCACCTGCTTCCTCTTTAAAATCCTCTTTTTCAATATAAATTTCTCTAGAAAACGGCACTTTTCTGAATCCAGCAGAATCATCTTCTTGATTATTTTCAGCTTCTAACCATTCCTCCTTGTCTTCAGGATAATTAGTAATCACCACTTTTACCGGATCTAAAACGGCCATCACACGATTCGCAGATTTATTTAAATCTTCTCGAATACAGAATTCTAAAAGTGACACATCAATCACGTTTTCGCGTTTAGCAACTCCAACTTTATCAATAAACTTTCTAATGGAATTCGGTGTATAACCACGACGACGCAAACCAGAAATCGTTGGCATACGAGGATCATCCCAACCTGAAACAATACCTTCTTCTACCAAACGTAATAATTTACGCTTGCTCATTATGGTATAACTTAGGTTTAAACGGGCAAATTCGCGTTGTTTAGGCGGCATTGGTAATGCCTCCTTAGCGTAATCATAAATATGATCTCTGAACCAATTATAAAGCTCTCTATGTGGTTTAAACTCTAAAGAACACAAACTGTGTGAAATTTGTTCTATATAATCACTTTCACCATGCGTCCAATCGTACATCGGATAAATACACCAATCGTTACCTGTTCTATGGTGTTCGGTATGCATAATACGATACATCATAGGATCTCGCATGAGCATGTTTGGACTTTCCATATCAATTTTAGCACGCAGAATATGTGTACCAGCAGGAAATTCTCCAGCTTTCATACGTTGAAATAAATCTAAATTTTCTTCGATACTTCTGCTTCTATATGGACTATTAGTTCCTACCTGTGTTGGTGTTCCTTTTTGTTGTGCTATGTCTTCAGAGGTTTGACTATCTACATACGCCTTACCATCTTTTATCATTTGAACTGCCCAATCGTATAGCTTCTGAAAATAATCAGAGGAATACAATTCGTTTTCCCATTGATAACCTAACCAAGCAATATCTTTTTTAATAGCATCTACATACTCCTGCTCTTCTTTGGCAGGATTTGTATCGTCGAATCTTAAATTAACAGGTGCATTATAGGTTTCACCTAAGCCGAAACTTATACCAATAGCTTTAGTATGACCTATGTGTAAATACCCATTTGGCTCTGGTGGAAAACGAAAACGAAGCTTGTCTTTTGATAAACCGTTCGCTAAATCTTCTTCTATAATATGCTCAATAAAATTGAGTGCTTTTTTTTCTTCTGACATGTTTTAGGTATTAGCTGTTGGCAATTAGCTATTGGGTAAAATCTATACACAACACTAAAATTCAACATCATTATTCCAGGTGGTAAAATTAAACAAATTGTAACATTTATTTACTATTTTAGACTGATACTATGAATCAATAACCGAATACTGAAATGAATTATAAATGTCCAAAATGCGATAATAATACCTGTACTGTTGATCAGATGCGGGCCACTGGTGGCACGTTTTCTAAAATCTTCGATATTCAGAATAAAAAATTTACGTCAGTCACCTGTAAAAAGTGCACGTATACTGAATTTTATAAAGCTAAAACTAGTGCTATGAGTAACATTTTTGATTTGTTTACGAGTTAAAGAAGCGTAAAGATCGCTTCGCTGTAAGAACCAGAAACAACACTTATTAGTGGTAACTGATGCTAATTCAGTTTTTATTTGATTTTTATAGCCTTCAAAATGTCCTCCAAGTGTCACTTCGACTTCGCTCAGTGACCAGATCATAATTAACTGAATTAAAATTCTATTAGAAATTCAGTTTATGTGAACTTAGTATTATTTTTGTCCTATGGGAATTATAAAGGTTGAAAATATAAGAGTATTTGCTAATCATGGTTGTTTAAAAGAAGAAACTGCTATTGGTAGCGATTACCGTGTAGATATTGAAGTTAAAGCTAATTTACAAACCTCAGCAGGATCTGATGAATTGAGTGACACTGTAGATTATGTATTGCTGAATAAAATTGTTAGAGAAGAAATGGCTCAACCTTCTAAGCTTTTAGAAACGGTTGCCAAGCGCATTTTGAATCGTGTTTTTAGTGAAGAAGCGTTAATTACTAAAGCTACAGTTGCGGTTAGTAAAATTAATCCACCCATTGGTGGTGATGTTGAGATGGTTACCATAAAAATGACGCAAAAGCGAAAAAAGTAATGCTATTTAGGGTATAACGTATATAATTTTTATATTTGCGCTCTCGTTAAATTAAGTTTAAATTGATGAGATTCCTTTTTTCAAAGGAATAAAGGGTGTCGTGGCCGAGTGGCTAGGCAGTGGTCTGCAACACCATCTACAGCGGTTCGAATCCGCTCGACACCTCAAAAAGCTTCTAAGTTATCTTAGAGGCTTTTTTTATTTCTTAAATTTTTAGAAAATTTAGATTAATAGATACGCGATTCGAATCCTATCGTTTTGGTATCCTCAAAAAATCTTCAACATACGTTAAAGGTTCTTTTATTTCTAATTATAAGTGTGAATCTTTATTATTCTAACTTAATATTTGAGAAATTAGAGTCACACTGAATAAGGTAAGAAATATCCAACCAATAAAGCCTTCTACTATCGCTAAATACCGACCGATTCCTTTAATAGGAATTTCTCCAAATCCTAAGGTTGTAAACGAATTAATACTAAGTGTTAGCGCATTAAATAAGATAGATAGTACTTTTATAAGTAAATACCCAAGTATTAGGACTCCTATTAAAAAACTGTAAACCATCCTTTTGAATGATGATAACCCATGCCAGCTATTTTTTACAACATTGAGATAGTTCCAAAACGATAATTTAATTTCTACGAGTTTCGTTTGAGTGTTTATAAATAAAAGCGAAAAAAAAGAAAATACTTTAGGTACATGATTTCTATTCTCAATTAATGTCGCTTTTGTGTTCGTGTTTTTAAGAATCTTATTTTCATCTATCTCGTACGCCTTAATAATAGTAACATCTGATGTAAAATAATTGATGGATTGTGCAATGCCTTTATTATATCTGTTTAGGTTAATTTTATTCCAAGAATTGGAGGAAAACAAAAATAAAAAGGCAAAAAGTAAAATAATATTAAAGGAAGATATTACAATTTTGGAAGGACTTGTTCCGTAATCTGAAAATCGTTCCAAAAACCGATTGACAATCATTTCAAAGTAGTTTGTAAATGATTTATCTTCTTCATAAAGATGTTCTAAACGCTCCGTTTCTAAATGCTTTATTTTGATGTATACATCATTTGCCGAATGTCTATCGTGAAATTCTTTAAAATAGGAATGAAATTTACTAAGCAGAGTCAATTCATTTTTATAATACGATTCATCTGTAACTCTACTATGTATGTAAAGCGAGTCCAATGTTTTATTAATAGTATTTCCTATATTTTCTTGATTAGAAAATACATAATTAACAGGAATTATTTTATGCGTTGTTATAGGCCATTGCATTTCATATTCAACTTTCATTTTGTCAATACCAAAAAGTAAATCGGACTCAATGGTATTATCAATAAATGAAAGCTTTTCAGTATTGTTAATGAATAGGTAACTCCAAACATTTGATTTAATTTGATTTTTTACAAAATAAATTTCCTTACTATCCATAGCTTGAAAATTAAATGTTTCGTTATTATAATTAATATTATTAGAAATGAAACTAAAATATAATGGATTTGCAACATTTATGGTTAACAAAGGGCGAACAATATTTGAATAATCCTGAGTACCAAAATAATTAAAAGTAGAGTTTTCTATAGTAAGAATTAAATCACTGTTTTCACTATAGTCAACAATAAATACCTTAGAATTAAATGTATTTTTACTAAGCGATAGCTTATTAGAAATATTATTTTTTGTAGTGTTAGAATTTTGGTAAGTAAAACTATTTTTAAATTGACAATTAAAAAAATTTGCCGCATTAGTATTAGTTAGTATAATAGGCTTATGAAAGCGAAAATTTATAAATGCGTAATTGTATGCACTTAAATGATTTTCGAAATGAACATTCTCAAAATATATAGTTTTATGAATCTGAATGGTATCAGAAGGATATTTTTTTCCTTTAAATCTGTATTCATATAAGCTATACCTTTCATCCTTTACTTTATTAAATTTAACGATGGCATTTTTAAGAGAAAATATAGAATCTTTACCGTTGGTTAATTCACTTATCAGTTCTGAAAAGGCTATTTCTTTTAGTTCAGTAGTAGTGTTAGTCGTTTGAGCGCTAATGCTAAAAAAGGAAACTAAAAAAAATACAAGCAGTAGTCTATAAATCATTCTATAACTTATTTAAACATAAATACAATGGTGTTGAATTTACTAATAATATTATAAAATAACTTCAGTACGTACTTTATACGTCAATAAAAATTATAGAAGTACTTAATCTATAGGATTAACAAGCTCTATCTGTTCAATCCCCTTTTCATAAAGATCCGGAAAAAGTCCCTGACTTAATAGAATAATACCAAAAACTAAAATAACTAAGGCTACAATTTTTTTAGTCTTAAAAATACGTCGTGGAGTCAACTTGTTTTTTAGTCGTTTGGCAGCTGCTATTTTAATCAAATCTGTTAAGAAATAAGCTATTAACATGGTTACAATAAAGATAGTTACTCCGTTTTCAGAGGTTGTAATAGAAGTCCCAATGACTATAAACCCTAACCAGCCTAAGAGTACACCAATATTGATAAAATTTAGTAGAAATCCTTTTACAAAAAGTTTACCATAATCCTTTTTAGGAAGCTCAATTCTATGATGTTCTCTTACAATAGATCGGAAAGATTTAGATGTTTTTATGAAACTAATAAGTCCGTAAATAACTAATAATGCGCCTCCAAAAACTAATAGTTTTGGATCGTCTTTTATTTTATCTAAAAGTGTATCTGTACTTTTAAAAATAACAAGGATAAAAACGATATCAGCGAAAATAACACCTAAATCGAAGATAATGGCGCTTGTAAAGCCTTTGGTAGCACTAGTTTCTAGTAATACAAAAAAAACTGGTCCAATAGTAAAGGCTAAAATTATTCCAAAGGGAATGGCTGTTAAGATATCGTCTAACATGTAAAACTTGCGGTTTACACAAATGTAAGAAACTCAACGGAACTTACATACGTTTTATTTTACCACCAAGAATTGTACTTTCTTCAACTTGACTTGGTTTCCCATAAATATAGACATTACCGCCTGCTTTAATTCTGGCATTAGCAGTTTCTGTAGCATGGATATAAGCTTCACCTGCGGCATTAATACTAACATCTGTATTTTCCGTAATAAAATCTTTACCATTAAACACTCCTCCAGTATATATTGAAATATCTTGACTTTTTGAACTTCCGGAAGCCTTTATTGTACCGCCAGTTACAGCTCTAAAATTAGCATATGTGGTTTCTAAATTAGCTGTAATCTCTGCTCCTTCTTGTACTCTTAAATCGAGTTCATATTGCTTTATAGTTTCCTTTACAGTGACTTTTGCACCTTCATTAGCATCTATTTCATCTACAGTAGTAAAATAAAGTAGTACAACGGTGTCGTCACCATCGTAGCTTTCCTTAAGATTCATGCGAATTTTAAGTTTTCCGTTATTATTTACAACTTCAACATCATTTCTATTTTTGCCTGAAATCACGACTTTATTTTCATCAGAAGCCATCATTTTAAGATGAATTAAATCAAACACCTTTACTGTTGAAAATTCACCAACTTGTTTTTCAATTGAATCTTGAGCATTAATAACTAACGTACAAACTAATGCTAATACTAAATATATATTTTTCATAAAACATTATTATTTTAAGGTAAATACTTTTTTCATAAATAACCATTTCAACTGAATTTCGTCTCCAGATTGCTTTTTTATTACTCGTCTTTGAGGAGTTAAAATTATTGTAATGACAGCAGATGCTACTGCTAACACCATTTGATTAATATCTGTAAAAACAGATTGAATGCTAAGTCTTACTATAACATAAATAACGCCAAATATTAAAAAAACGTATAGGCCAGCTTTTGTACTTGTCTCCATTATATGGCTACTTTTACTGCTGTTCCTGTTACAGAAACCATTGCATAATTAGAGGTTGTTAACTCAATTTCTACTTTAATACCCACAACGGCATTTGCATTAAGTTTAGCTGCGTTATCTTGTAACGTTTGAAACGCTTCTTCTTTTACAGTCTCAATACTAACTTGTAATTTATTGTAATATTTAGACATACTAAATCCCATGGCAATAGCTTGCTTGTTTATGGCAACACCTGTTACAATGCCTAAATAATCTATGATATTATGGTTTTCTATAGAATTGGTCGTGGTAAGAATCATCTATTAAAAATTTATTAATAAGTCCTTTTTTAAGTTGAACTATTACAAAAACTATTTACGCCTCTGGTTTACCTATCATGTAAAAATCTAAATGCTTTTTAACTAAATCTGCATTTTTAACTTTTACAATAACCTCATCACCAAGTTGGTACATGGCTCCTGTTTTTTGTCCAATCATAGCGTATTGGTCTTGGTCAAATTGATAATGATCATCTTTCATATCTCTAACACTTACCATACCTTCACATTTATTAGACACAATTTCGATGTAAATTCCCCAATCCGTAACTCCAGAAATAACTCCCAAGAATTCTTCGTCTTGATGATCTTGCATAAAACGAATCTGCATATATTTAATAGAATCGCGCTCAGCTCTTGTTGCTAAGTATTCCATATTACTAGAATGCTTACACTTTTCTTCGTAAATCTCTTGATTAGCCGATTTTTCGCCATCTAAATACTGTTGCAGTAAACGATGTGCCATGACATCTGGATAACGACGAATTGGTGATGTAAAATGACTATAATACTCAAATGCTAAACCATAGTGACCGATATTGTGTGTGGTATATTCGGCTTTAGACATGGTACGAATCGTTAAGGTATCTACTAAATTTTGTTCCTTTTTACCAACAACATCTTTTAATAAATTATTTAAAGACGATGCAATACTGCCTTTATCTTTAAAATTTAATTTATGTCCAAAACGCCCCACAACCGTTTGTAGTTGTGCTAATTTAGATTCGTCTGGTTCATCGTGTACACGGTATACAAAAGTTTTCTCAGGTTTCTGTTTTCCAACATATTCTGATACTTTTCTGTTGGCTAATAACATGAATTCTTCAATCATTTTATTAGCATCCTTACTCGTCTTAAAGTGAATACCTATTGGATTTGCTTCTTCATCTAAGTTAAATTTAACTTCAACTTTATCAAAAGAAATGGCTCCATCTCGCATACGAGCTGTACGCATTTTTCTAGCCAATTGGTTCATTTTTATGGTAGCCTGAGCGACTTCTACAGCCGTTTGATATTCTTTTCCTGTCAATGAGACTTCAGCCGGAATTGTAGTATCAATTTTATCTGCGTTCTTTAAAACTTCAACCTCGTTAATTGTAGCATTGTTTTCAATAATTGCTTGGGCTTCTTCATATGCAAAACGCGCATCAGAATACGTTACGGTTCTACCGAACCATTCATTTTTAATTTCGCATTTATCATTCATATGAAACACTGCAGAAAAGGTATATTTCTCTTCGTGTGGACGTAATGAACAGGCCCCATTAGATAATATTTCTGGCAACATTGGCACTACCCTATCTACCAAATAAATAGATGTTGCACGCTCATAAGCTTCATCATCTAAAATTGTACCTGGTTGCAAGTAGTGTGAAACATCTGCAATATGAATTCCTATCTCATATAAGCCATTATCTAAAATTTTGAATGATAAGGCATCATCAAAATCTTTAGCGTCCTTAGGATCTATTGTAAAGGTTAAATCTTTACGCATATCGCGACGTTTCGCAATTTCTTCTGCTGTAATTGAGGTATCAATTTTATTAGCGAAGGCTTCAACATCTTGAGGAAATTCTAATGGCAATCCGTATTCAGCTAAAATAGCATGGATTTCTGTACTGTGTTCACCAGGTTTTCCTAAAACTTCAATAACTTTTCCGTTTGGTGAATCTGCTTTTTCTGGCCAATCTTCTAAAGAGACTAACACTTTATCACCATCTTCTGCCTTATTTATTTTATTAATAGGCACAAAAATATCGGTGTACATTTTATTGCTATCTGCTACAACAAAAGCAAAACCTTTTTTATCATGAATTTGAATGGTACCAACATATTCCGTTTTTGCACGTTTTATAATAGTGGTTATTTCACCTTCTTGTTTCCCTCTATGTTTTCTTTTATAAGCGTAGAACTCTACTTCGTCTCCGTTTAGAGCTTTGTTAATATTGTTTGAAGCTACGAAAATATCATCTTCAAAATCATCTGAAATGATATAACCATTGCCTTTCGCTGCTAAATCTAAAATACCAGTATGATATTCGTTGTTAACAATGGCTTTAAATTTACCACGATCCACTTCTTCAATCTCTTGTTTAGCTTTGAGTTGCTGAAGTTTCTTTATAATCTGATTGCGACTACTAGCATCATTAACGCCCAATTTAGCTGCAATTTGTTTATAATTAAATGTTGAATTTCTGTCTTTTTTTAAAATACTAAGAATTGTATTTGTAAGGTTGGAAATCTTATTATTTGAAGGTTTCCTGTGTTTCTTTTTTGTCATGTATTAATTGTAATCTATTTATCTATTTGTTATTCTAAATAAGCTTAGCAAATCCTTTAGATTCTGCAATAAGTCTAAGAATAACAACTTATTTAAAACTTAACTTTAGCGAAGAGAGGTTATTAAGTTTGGCACAAAGTTACGTTTTAATTTTTTAATGGTGTTTCTTTAAGGTTAAATTAATACTAAATACGTATTAAACACTACTGCGCTATACATAAAAGTACAAACATATATTAGTACCATTTAATAAACTTCCTTAAAATAACCTACCCCATATTCTGTTATAAGTAGCCTATATTATCTTATAAGTTCTACTTGACGTTATTTTAATAATCAAATTCATAAAACTTAAATTTAAAAAAAAATACAGTTATGAACATATATATACATATAATCAGTTTTCTTTTAAAATTTAAAAAAATAAATAGTGGTTATTATAGTATGTTAATAGTGACTATAACTTTTTGAAGTTTTATTTTGATTAATCGTAGTTTACATTTTACAACATTTTAGTTAACATTAATTTTACATCTAAAGGCTTCATTTTTAAGCTAAATTAAAAAGCTATTAACAACTGTTAATAACGATTGTTAATATTATTAACTAACATGTATTTTTAAAAATACTGTTCATTTCATAACTTTTTAGTTTGATAACTTATTTTAAAAAAATGGTTAACTAATTAGGTTTATAACTTCTAATTTTGGTTTGGAAAAATAACTGAATAATCCTAATTTTTGTTTTCAGTAGTTGTAAACAGATATTAACAATTACTGATCATTTTATTCAGAGTTATCAACAGTGATAATAAACTCAATCTATAAATTGATTTTCAAACTTAAAACTAATGGATAAGTAAGCGCTTATTAGTTATGCTTAGTTGTAAGCAATTATTAACTTTGATGTCTAATAAGTAAAGACAATTTATTATGACTATTTCAATAGGAAACGATCACGCAGGACCAGATTACAAATCTGCCATTGTAAAACATTTAGAAGCTAAAGGTTATACTGTTACTAATTATGGAACGGACAGTTTAGATAGTGTTGATTATCCAGATTTTGTACATCCAGTTGCTAAAGATGTAGAAGCCAAAAAAGTAGATTTTGGTATTCTAATTTGTGGCAGTGCTAATGGTGTTGCTATGACCGCTAATAAATACCAACACGTTAGAGCAGGTGTGTGTTGGACGAGTGAGATTACTGAATTAACACGTCTGCATAACAATGCTAATATTATATGTATTCCAGCGCGTTTTACATCGATTCCACAAGCTATTAAAATGGTAGATACGTTCTTAGAAACTAAGTTTGAAGGTGGTCGTCATCAAAATCGTGTGGATAAGATTCCGGCATCGTGTTAATGTCAATTCTAAATTGATATCAAATGAATCACCATCATAACCATTCTCATAGTCCTAAAGATTTACGAGGTAAAAAACTATTAATATCAATAATATTAAATATTGGTATTACCGTAGCTCAGGTTATTGGTGGGCTCGTTTCAGGAAGTTTATCATTACTTAGTGATGCTCTGCACAATTTTAGCGATGTTGTTTCTCTAATCGTTAGTTATGTTGCAGCACGTTTAACAAAGCAAAAAGCTTCTATTAATAGAACTTTTGGATATAAACGTGCCGAAATTTTAGCAGCTTTTGTTAATGCAAGTACTTTAATAATAGTCGCTATTATCCTAATTTTTGAAGCTGTAAAACGTTTTAATAATCCACAAGAAATAGAATCGCGTTTAGTAATTTGGTTGGCTATGGTGGCCATTATAGGAAATGGTTTAAGTGTTTTATTATTAAGAAAAGATTCTAAAAATAATATTAATATGCGGTCTGCCTATTTACATCTGCTCACAGATATGTTGGCTAGTGTGGCGGTACTAATTGGTGGCTTATTAATGAAATACTATCAATTATTTTGGGTAGATAGTTTATTGACTTTATTAATAGCCTTATATTTAATATGGGTGGGCTACGATTTATTAAAAACATCTACTAAAATGTTAATGCTATTTACACCAGATACTATTAATATAAAAGATGTGGTTAGAACTGTTAATAAACTACCTAAAGTTAGTAAACTACATCATGTTCATATATGGAATTTAAGTGACGACGAGCTACATTTAGAAGCGCATTTAGACTTAACAGAAGATATTTCTACAACGGATTTTAATGCGTTGCTGTTAAATATTGAAATGGTCTTACATGACAAATTTAATATCAACCATGTCACCATTCAACCGGAGTTTAATAAAGAAGATCCTAAAGAGGTCATTGTACAAGATTAATGCTAAATATAATTACAAAAAAATTCGAAGAATTAACTACGCAAGAACTTTATAATGTACTTCAATTACGAAGTGAAGTGTTTGTAGTTGAACAAAATTGCGTGTACCAAGATATAGATGGAAAGGATCAAAAAGCACTTCATATTTTAGGCTATGAAAATGAGGTCTTAGTAGCTTATACACGCGTTTTTAAACCAGGCTGTTATTTCGAAGAATCTAGTATTGGTAGGGTTGTGGTACAAGAGAAAGTACGAAAATTTAAATATGGTTACGCTATTATGAAAGCTTCAATTGATGCCATTAGAAAACATTATAATGAAACCACTATTAGAATTTCTGCTCAAATGTATTTAAAACTATTTTATAATAACTTAGAATTTAAAGAAGTTGGGGAAGAGTACCTAGAAGATGGTATTCCACATATAAATATGATTAAATCTTAATTATTTCTTTTCATAAATACGCGTCACTAAAATTTCGACCCGTCTATCTAATTGAGGTTCGCCTCCAAGGGGTTGTTTTCTTCGCATACCGGCAAATTTCATACGGTAATGCTTAACACCTTTATCTACTAAATAATCATAGATATATTTTGCTCTAGCCACTGATAGATTTCGTTTTTTAGTCTTACGATCAATAGCATCTCTTTCACCTTGCGTACAACATACATGGCCTTCTATAGTAAAATACACATTAGTACGTTCTACTAAAATTTCTGCGATTCTATCGAGTACAACTTTAGATTCTTTTGTTAAATAGCTATAACCTGTTCTAAATAATAAGTTGTCTAGTAAAATTTTATCACCTTCTTTTAAATCTCCTTTTAATAAATCTTCAGTTTTGTTTACTATGGGTTTTTCCTCAACAGGTTTTGGAGGAAAAACAGGTGTGACGATAATCTCAACTTTACGGTTTAAGCCACGTATTTTATTAAGGTCATTTTCTTTTATAATATTGACTAAAATTTTACCTTTTCCATCAACATTTGTCATTTTTGACTCGTCAAATTCATTATTAGAAAACACTTCTTTGATGGCATCTGCACGATTTTGAGATAGGGTTAAATTATAATTATCACTACCTCTATCATCTGTAAAACCATAAATAGTGACTTTATCTATATCGATATCTTCAATTTTTGATAAAAATAGTAATAACCTACTATGCTCTGTTTCAGGTATATCATGCTGATCAGTTTCAAAATAGACTTCGTGCTTCAATTCCTTTTGAGAAAAGGAGAGCTGAAAACATAGGCATAAAAAGATAATTAGGGGTTTCATGTTTTTACAATAGTTTTCTAACTAATAGAAAAAATTTAAGTGGTTAAATATAAATAATTTATGTGCTATCTCAAAATACTTGCGTATTGCGAAGGATTATTAAGAATACTTAAACCTTTTTTTATTTCTGAATTATTAGCGGTGTAATACGTATATAAACCTTCGCTATAAAAGTAACGCTTAATAATTTCGTCTGTAAGCAGCGCTTTTAACTGTGTTTTATTGGCATCAATGGCATTAGATTTATAAGCTTGTAAAGCCTGAGTTAAATCGTTGTATTCTGAATTAATAACCTCTCTTAAATCTTCTTCTTCAGCGATTCTTAAAGCATCGTGTAAAGCTGTTTCAGTTTTAGTTTCAAAATTAAAACCACTAGCTTTTATGTAGTTTTTAAATTTTTTAAAATCTGAATCTGACAATGAAAAGCCTTTTAAATCTTCTATTTTATTGTCGTAATAGTAATCTGTAGCAAAATTGAAGACTAGATTTTTGTTGGATATGGCTTTGGTAATCGTAGTATGTTTAGAAAACTCAACTTCCATATCTGGTTCTACTCCACCGCCATCGAATACATCGCGTCCATTTCTAGTTTTAAAAGCATTATAATTTTCTTGTTGTGTTCTTGTCGCTTTACCATTTTCATCCCGATTCCAGTAATCTAAGGCCTGAATACAACGTCCAGATGGTGTATAATATCTAGAAATCGTAATCTTCATTTGCGTGCCATAAGTTAACGGTTTAGGTCGTTGTACTAAACCTTTTCCAAAGCTGCGTGTACCAACAACCACAGCACGATCCATGTCTTGTAAAGCACCAGAAACTATTTCACTTGCCGAAGCACTTTTACCATCAATTAAAACGACTAAAGGAATTTCTGTATCAATCGCTTCACGTTGAGTATAATATGTTTTATTATATTTTTTTACTTTAGATTTAGTTGTTACTACCAATTGATCTTTCGGTACAAAAATATTTGTTACGTTAACCGCTTCGTGCAGTAAACCACCTGGGTTTCCTCTTAAATCTAAAATTAGCTGTGTAGCTCCTTGATTTTTTAAAGCTTTAATAGCACTAATGGTTTCAGAAGACGCTTTATCATTAAACTTTCTTAGTACCACATAGCCCGTTTTTTCATCGACCATAGAATAATGCGGAACGGCTTTAATTTCAAGTGATTCTCTTATAATTTTTACCGTATTAGTTTTCCCTTGTCTTTTATATGTTACAGATACTTCTGTACCTGCAGCACCTTGTAATAAGTTGGCTGCATCATCTTTAAAATCAGCAACGGTAACCTTATCTACCTGAATAATTTCATCTCCGGCTTTTAAACCTGCTTTATCCGCTGCGTAATTTTGGTAAGGCTCAACGATAACTAACTTATCTTGTAAGGTTAACACTTTAGCCCCAATACCTGTATAATCGCCTGCATTATTAATTCTAGAGGCTTCTACGTCTTGTTCGTTATAGAACTGAGTGTAAGGATCTAAATCGTCTAACATGCTCTTAATGGCCGTATCCATAAGATCTCCTGGATTAGTATCATCAACATAATTCATGTTAATTTCTTTAAAAAGCGTTGTAAATATTTCTATTTGTTTTGCAATTTCAAAAAAATCATTTTTAAAAGCTGTAGTGCCAAAAAAGATAAGCACAGCTAATACAGGAAATAATACTTTTTTATGCAGAAGATTTTTCATGTGTTAATTGAAAGATAAAATGGTTAACAAACAGGTTTCATTTGTCAGAGGTATTAGCATCTGATTGTTCTATGAATGGCTCAGTTTTAACTAAAAATTTTTTAAACAGTGATTTTATACTATGATCTAGTTTATCAAAAGTTGTTCCATCCTTACTAAGGTATAAAATCATAAACGCATAAGATACTGAACTATTGTTAAAGTACAGTGGTTTATTGAGTCTATAAGCCTCTCTAAGTAAGCGTTTAATTTGATTTCTAGAAACCGCTGTTTTATGTAATCGCTTGCTTACAGAAACACCTGTTTTTAGTTGTGAACCATCTTCAAACTCAGTTTTAAGATACACTAATCTAAGCGGGTAAGCGGTTACAGCTTTGCCTTCGGTAAAAAGTTGCTCTATCAGCTTTTTACTTTTAAGTTTATCTTTTTTTGAATAGTTGAAGTTCATTTATATAAATCCGATTTAGCAAAAATAGAAAACAACATCTATTTTATGCGGATTTTAATGCTTATTAATATTTTTATTATCTGTAAGTTTTTCTTTTTTAAGTTTTGCTTATTAATTATACTAATAGTTTTATTTAATGTGTTGATATTAAATGTTTTAGAATAAAAAAAGAATGTAAATAAATAAAACATATTATTCGTATATAAATATATTTCATCTAATAAAATGTTTTTGAAAGTATATGTTTTCAAAAAAAATTATATTTGAGTGAAAACTAAACCGCTCCTTTTTTTAATCTCTCTAACTTTCATGACAAAAAACTACTTCGCTTTTTTAGTATTTATAGTATTTTCTATAACTACAAGTGCACAAAATCCGTATTGGTATCAAACCACAAAAAAACAGACAAATATTACAAAATCTGAAATTCCGCTAGAACATGTCGAATTTCGTTTAAATACAGCTTCTCTTATAAACGTATTTAAAAAAGCACCAGATCGTTTGGTACAAGAAAGATCTCAAATAGTAATTTCTTTACCTAATGAAAAAGGAGAATTAAACAAATATCAATTATTTGAAGCTTCAAATCTCCACCCAGAATTAGTAGCAAAATATCCTCAAATAAAATCATATATTGGTAAAGGTCTAAATAATGGAGCCACTGCACGTATTAGTTATTCACCATCATTAGGATTATCAGCTTCAATTTTTAATCTCGATAGGCCAACAACACTTATAAAATTATTAGACCTTAATAGTAGTGTTTATGCAGTTTTTTCAAGAAGTGATTTAAATGAGTCTAGTTCTGATTTCGAATGTTCTACAATGGAATCTGCAAGAAGGGGCATTACTGCATCTGGTTTAGCAAATAAAAATGCAAATGATGGTAATTTAAGACTTTACAGAGCCGCAATTTCTACTACAGGAGAGTATTCGCAATTTTATCTTGATGGTTCTGAAACAACTGATGAAGAACGAAAAGGAAAGGTTATAGCCGCGATAAACCAATCGTTGACAAGAATCAACGGTATTTTTGAAAGGGATTTTGGAGTGACTATGCAATTAATTGCTAATAATGACGACATCATATTTTTAGATAGTTTTACAGATCCTTATATTGTTGATAATGGAATAATTCAAAATACAATAGACACAATTATTGGAGATACTAATTATGATGTTGGCCATTTATTTGCTTATGGAGATTCTATATATGGAAATGCAGGTTGTATTGCCTGTGTGTGTACACCAGGCTCTAAGGGAAGTGCTTATACTGTGCATAGCAGTCCTAATTCAGATCATTTTAATTTAATTGCTAGTCATGAGTTTGGGCATCAATATGGTGGTTGGCATGTTCAAAGTACTGCTAACTGTAGAAGTTCAAATGGACTTCAAGAAGTTGAGCCAGGTAGTGGTAGTTCTATAATGGGATATGCTGGCATTTGTTCCCCTAGTGTACAAGATAACCCAGACGATTATTTTAATTATGTAGATATTAGAGATGTCGCTCAATGGACTATAAATGACAGTTCTTGTGCACAACTTATTGGATTAACTAATACAGCACCAATAGTTGATGCAGGTAATGATTTTACGATTCCTGCATCAACCGCATTTATATTAGAAGGTACAGGGAGCGATACTGACGGAGATCAAGTATCATTTTGTTGGGAAGAAAATGATCCAGAAGACCCTTTTAGTTCAGCATCACCTCAACCAACACGGCAATTTGGACCAATGTTCCGTTCAAAACTTCCTGTGGCAACACCTCATCGTTACATGCCACAATTATCTGACGTGGTCAATGGTAATTTAACCCCAACATGGGAAATGTTACCATCCATAAGCAGAACTATGGATTTTGTCCTTACGGTAAGAGATAATAACCCAAGTGTAGGACAAACCGCTTCTGATGAAATGACGGTAACTGTTACAGATTCTGCAGGACCTTTTGTTGTGACCTCGCAATCAACTAATGAAATTTGGAATGTAGGTGAAAATGCTACCATTACTTGGGATGTTGCTAATACAGATGTAGCTCCTGT
This sequence comes from Winogradskyella costae, assembly GCF_013403865.1. Classification (GTDB taxonomy): domain Bacteria; phylum Bacteroidota; class Bacteroidia; order Flavobacteriales; family Flavobacteriaceae; genus Winogradskyella; species Winogradskyella costae. The sequence goes on along the minus strand of NZ_JABFDK010000001.1, from coordinate 1,178,768 downwards.
AAATGCTACTGAAGTTGATGTTTTTTTGTCAATTGATGGAGGTTATACATATCCATATACCTTGGCAACAGGAATTTTAAATGATGGCTCTGAAACTATAAATATTCCAAATGTACCTACAACCACTGAGGCAAGAGTTATGGTTAGAGGTGCAAACAGTATTTTCTATGCTTTAAATAGTTCTAATTTTGAAGTGCAAGCTTCAGAGTTTGTTATGAACTTTGAGGATTCTAATATAGAGGTTTGTAAACCAAACGATGCTGTTTATAATTTTACTTATAATACCTTTTTAGGATTTGATGAAACGACTATTTTTTCTGCATCAAATCTTCCGGTTGGTGTAACAGCTACTTTTAGCCAACTTTCTGCGTCAGTTGATAATACTGATATACAAGTTACTATAAGTAATACAACTGTAGCCCCTAATGGAACTTATGACATAACTATTAATGGAATTTCAGATACAGCAGAAAAGAATATTATAATTTCTCTTGAGGTTTATGACGCTAGTATAGTACCTCCTATACTTCAATTTCCAGATAGTGATGCAACAGCTGTAGATGTTAATGAAACGTTTACTTGGCAAGAGGATGTCAATGCTGCCGAATATGAAATAGAAATAGCTTTAGACCCTAGTTTTAGTACTATGATACTAGAGGAAGTTACATTTAATAACTCCTATGATGTTTTAGGTTTAAATTACAATACGATTTATTATTGGCGCGTAAGAAGCATAAATGCTTGTGGCATCAGTGAATATTCTAATGTAAATGAGTTTATTACCTTCTGTGTTGCTCCAAGTAATATCAATATCACTAATTTATTATCTGATTCTGCAGAAATAAGTTGGCTAGAAAATGGCAATGCCACAACATGGGAAATTGAAGTTGTTGAAAATGGTAATATTCCAACAGGTTTAGGGATTACAACAACAAATAATCCTTACAGTATTAATGACTTAAGCTCATTTACGACCTATGATTTATATATAAGATCTCAATGTGGTGGAGGTAATTTTAGCGATTGGTCTGGTCCTATAAATTTTACAACCGCAGCTAATTTTTGTAATGGGGATCATTTTTATGATTCGGGTGGATCCGAAGGCAACTATTCAAATGGAGAATTTATGACGACAGTTATTGCTCCGTCAGCAGGAAATAATAATATTACTGTTGAATTTAACTCATTTCAATTGGAAAGTGGTTATGACAATTTATATATATATGATGGACCAGATACAAATTCACCATTTTTAGGTCAATTCACAGGAAACACCAATATAGGGTCTTTTACATCATCACATCCTTCAGGAACATTAACTTTTGTGTTTACTTCTGATGAAAGTGTTACTTACAGTGGTTGGGATGCCACGGTTACATGTCAATTTATTTCTTGTCCTAATCCATCCGGTTTAATAGCAAATAACCTAACATTAAATTCGGCAGATTTAAGCTGGACAGCGAGTGGTGAGGAAACAACTTGGGAGCTTGAATATGGATTAACTGGTTTTTCTCAAGGAACAGGAATTATTGAAAATATAAGTAGTAATCCTTGGACCTTAAGCGGTTTAGATATAGAAACGACTTATGATGTTTATTTAAGAAGCAATTGCGGTGCCAATCCTGGCGAAGATGACAGTAATTGGGTTGGTCCATTTACGTTTTCTACTTTAGGCATAGAGACTCCAGGTTATTTAACGGCAGATTTAACAGATGAAACACTTGGTGAGGTGACTTTAACCTGGGACGAACCGAGTAGTTTTTTAGGAAGTTGGATGTTATTTTTTGACTATAATTGTTCAGGTAACTATTATCAAACAGAAGCTATTTTTAATGCTGATGGTACTTTTATTCTTCCAGAATATAATGATTCAGGAACGTGGGAACTAGAAGCAAATCAAGTAACATTTACCTTTTCTTATGGTAATTCATATTATGGAACGAGATATGGCGATTATATGGTAGGTATAGGTGATGATGGTACTTGTTGGTACAGTACAAAAAACACTACTGATGGTTTAATGGAATATACCGCGGGAGCATTAAATGTTTTTGGACAACCAAACCCCAATGAGAATCAGGTAGTTCAAATAAATGTGGCTGCCCTATCATTTGTTGAATATAATCTCTATAGAGATACCCAATTTCTTGCAACAACTACCGAAACGACATATACAGATTTATTGCCAGATTTCGGAGTCTATGATTATTATGTGACTGCTGTTTATGATGAAGGAGAGTCTGAACCTTCGAATACAGATATTGTAGCGTGGATATCCTGCCCAGAGCCAACTAATTTAGTTGCCGTAAATGCTTCCTCAGACAGTATTGATTTGAGTTGGATTAATGGAGGTAGTGAAATCTCTTGGGAGCTAGAATATGGTTATTCTGGTTTTACAAACGGTACAGGGACTGTTATCTCAGCAAATTCTAACCCTTTTACGCTAACAGGTTTAAACTCCTCTTTTAATTATGATGTCTATATAAGAGCTAATTGTGGAGCAAATTCAGGAGAAGATGATAGCAATTGGATAGGACCAGTGACGATTACCACCTTAGCAGATTTCTGCAGTGGAAATCATTTTTATGATTCAGGTGGAGCAAATGGAAATTATCAAAATGGAGAAGATATTACTACGGTAATTGCTCCATCTGCTGGTAATAATAGTGTAACGGTTATTTTTAATTATTTTCAGTTAGAGTATTGTTGTGATTATTTAAGTGTCTATGATGGTATGGATGTAAATGCACCTTTGATTGGGCAATATAATGGAACAACTATTCCAGAATCTTTTACAGCTGATAACCCTTCAGGAGCTTTAACCTTTAGGTTTACGTCAGATATTAGCATAACTTATGGAGGTTGGGACGCAACAGTGATTTGCGAAACCATCCCTTGTCCTGATTTATCAGATTTTGTAGTAGATAACGTGTCATTGAGTTCAGCAGAACTTAGTTGGATTGCTGGAGGCAATGAACAAACATGGGAAATAGAATATGGACCAACAGGTTTTACACAAGGTAATGGCACAACTGCATTTTTAAATGTAAATCCATATACATTAGAAAACTTGAATTTAGATACTACTTACGATGTTTATATTCGTGGGAACTGTGGAGCAAATCCAGGGGAAGATGATAGTAATTGGGTAGGACCAGTAACATTTACAACCTTGGATATAACAACTCCGGTTTATTTGGTTGCTGAGCTCACTGACGCAATACAAGGTGAAGTGACTTTAGATTGGGGAGCGACCACGAATTTTATTGGTAGTTGGTTGGTCAATTATGATCATGATTGCAATAATTTTTACAATCAAGTGGAAATCATTTTTTATGAGGACTTTACCTTTAATATACCATCAGAAACTACTTCTGGAACTTGGGAGTTAAATGGCAACCAAGTAACATGGACGTATTATGACGGTTTCCAATATATCGGTATTTTATCAGGAAATTATATGGAAGGTAATACAAGCGGCAATGGCTGTTGGTTTGCTGATAAAATTGACGCTACAGACTATACAAGCTATGTCATTGGAGATGTATCTAGTACAGGAACGATTAATCCTAATGTTAACGATGAGGTCGTTATAGCTTCATCAGCAACAGCATTTGGCTTTTTAGAATATAATATTTATCGAAATAACCAATTTTTAGCGTCAACTACAGAAACAACGTATGTAGATATGCTTCCAAGTTTTGGGACTTACGATTATTATATTACTTCTGTATTTAGTGAAGGAGAATCTGAAGCTTCTAATATAGAGACCATTGTTTGGGAGAACTTAAGTATAAAAGGCAATGAGCTGGAAGACATTGAGATATTTCCTAACCCTGTGACATCAGAATTACATATTAATTCAACGGTTATTATTGAATCTATAGAAGTCTTCTCAATGTTAGGCCAAAAGATACTATCTATGAGTTCAATCAACACTACGAATGTAATTGACATGACGCGTTTAGAAGCCGGAGCTTACTTTGTTAAGGTGTGGTCAAATCAAAGGTTTAATATTTATAAAGTGATCAAGAAATAGTAACATAATAATCTTATAAAGAAAAAGCGCAACCGAAGTTGCGCTTTTTGTAGTTATAATCTGATTGTTAATGATTCGGTTTTATACGAAATAGACCTGATTTACGAGGTTTTAAATACCTTTTAGGTCTTTTCAGATTGATATACCATACTTACAAGGTAGAACCTTCCAAGAGATACTATAAAGTACTTAGATATTGATTATCATTTATTCGTGTTCCATAATCTTAATCGAAGTTAGGTGGGTATTTAATGTCCACTGCTAAAATTGAGAACAAAATTATTCTATGGTCATTATATTATCTTCACGATTAACATCTGCCATCATCTGAGAGTCATCAATTTCAACAGACTTTACTGCTTTTTTAACATCAAATGAATAGGTTGGCATTGCCCAAGCCCAATCATTGATAATGGTAGCTGAGGTTGGTTTTTCACCACGCATCATTTGTAGTGGAATATAAAATTCTTCAGTAGTTCCATCCGTATAAGTAACCGTAAGATCAATAGGCATTGGCATTAAACCAATGCGTTCTAATGTTATAGAATTGCCTTCAACCGCTTTAACAGCATAATCAATAGTATTTGTAGTTTGCGCAAAATCTATAAAATACCAATCGAGTTCAAAATCTGTGATGCGTTCCGCAGTTCTAATAATATCAAATGGCTTTGGATGTTTAAATTTAAAATCTTCAAAGTATTTTTTGATCGTTTTATCTAAGTTCTCATCTCCAATGATATAACCTAATTGCGCTAAAAATACAGCACCTTTGCTGTAAGCTGCAGCACCATAAACTCCATTTGAAGCATAACGGTCAGAGTGTGTAGTTAAGGGTTGCTCAACACCAGAATTAGCTAAAGCTAAATACCCTCTATAGGATCCAAAAAGCGGATTAGATTTTTTATTTTCGCTAATAGAATTCATCGCTAAGTTAGAAATATAACTTGTAAAACCCTCATCCATCCACTCGTGTTTAGATTCGTTAGAAGCCAATAAAAATTGAAACCAAGTATGTGCTAACTCATGTGCGGTAACACCTAATAAGCTACCATAGCTACGTTTTCCTGTTATTAAAGTGCTCATGGCATATTCCATGCCTCCATCACCACCTTGAATTACTGAATATTGATCGTATGGGTAATTTCCAATATGTTCATTAAAGAAATTCATTAATAAAGCGGTTTCAGATTGTAGCTTTTTCCAATTATCTAAATATTCTTGCTCTAAAGTGCTTTTATAATAGAAATGAAGTGTTGGACCATTTGGCATTTGAAATGTATCGTGAATATAATCCGGATCAGCAGCCCAAGTAAAATCATGCACTTTAGGTGCTTTGAAATGATGAGTTTTCTTTCCTGATTTTACTTTTGGCTCACCTTGGAGATATCCTGTACCACCTACAATATAAGATTCATCAATAGATAATTTTACATCAAAATTTCCCCAAACACCATGAAATTCTCTTCCTATATATGGATCTGCGTGCCAACCTTCATCATCATATTCTGCTAATTTTGGATACCATTGTGACATAGATAAGGCCACACCTTCAGAATTATTTCTTCCAGAACGACGAATTTGGACCGGAACTTGAGCATCAAAATCCATGTTAAAAGTGACTTTTTCTCCAGGTAAAATAGGTTTATGTAATTTTACTTCTAAAACAGTACCGACTGTTTCATATGAAATCGAAGTTCCGTTTTGTTGTAATGAATTCACTTTTATGTAACCAATTTCATTAGGTTGAAGTTCGTTAATTCGAGCTCCAACGCGACGATCTGGATCACTTATGGTGCGCGAGCGTACATCCATTTCACTGCCTGGTTGAAAGGCATTAAAATACAAATGGTAATACACACGATTAAGCACGTCTGGTGAGTTATTGGTATATACTAATTTTTGAGTGCCCTTATACTGATAGTTGTTGACATCCATATCAATTTCCATGGCGTAATCTACATGTTGCTGCCAATATCCAAATGTAGATGCATTTACTGAATTAGTATTTTGAAGCGCTTTTTCAGTAGAACCGCAAGAGACTAAAATTAAAAGTGAAAAAAGACTGAGAATGGTATGTTTCATAACATTTGTTTTTAATAAATATAAAGACTTTATAAGTAATTGGGTTATCTAGATGTACCAACTAAATAACCCAATTATTTTAATGAAATCCAAAAAGGATTATTATAATTTTGAAGCCATAATTAAGGCATTGTAAGCATTAACTATTCTACCAGATTTGGATAAATCTGAAAAAGGTGTCACATTAGAAGCATCGCCACCAACGACCACTTTAGTAGTTAAAGGTAATCCTGATTCTAAAAGCACTTGTTTTACCTGAGCCGCAGATAATTTTGGATAATACGAACGTACTAAAGCCACTACACCAGCAACAGCAGGAGAAGCCATAGATGTTCCGCTATTTGGCTTGTATTCATTTTGTGGAGTTGTAGAATAAATATTAGATCCCGGAGCAAAAACATCGACATTCTTTTTTCCATAATTTGAAAAACCAGAGACAATTTTAGAGCCATATTTAGAAGTTAAAGAACCCACTCTAATGTATGTATTTGATATTTCAACGAAATCAACATTATCATCTGGGAAATTAGCACCTTCATCTACATTTTTACTATCATTACCAGCAGCATGTACAAAAACAACATCATTATCAGATGCATATTTAATAGCATCTCTTACCCATTCTGGGTGTGGAGAAAATGATTTTCCAAAACTTCCGTTTATGACTTTAGCACCATTATCTACAGCATAACGGATAGCTAATGCAACATCTTTATCGTATTCATCTCCATTAGGAACAGTTCTAATAGACATAATTTCTACGTTATTAGCAACACCATTTGCTCCGATTCCGTTATTACGTTCTGCAGCAATAATACCTGCAACGTGTGTTCCGTGAGATTCTGATTTTTTTACAGGCTTAACGTTTCCATTACCGTAACCTATATCAGATAAATCATTGATATTATCTTTAGTTTTACGACCCGAAAAATCAATATTTAAATGATAATTTAAGCGTTCGTTAAAACTTTCTAGTTGCCCACTAATTTCTGCGTTAGCATCTTTAAAAGTACCACCATTAGCATTTATATTTTGTGCTATTTGAATCGCTTGTGCTAAGGATTCATCTTCTGTTTTAATAGCATTAACTTCTTTTATGGTATATTCTTTTTTACCTAAGTGTGCTGCCAATTTTTCATCAGCATTTTTTATAACATTTAGAATTTGTTCATATCTGGTTTTAGCACCCATATACGTTTCATATTCCTCTTTTTGTAAAGCTACGGCTTCATCATAACGCGGATTAGAAGTCTCTCCACTTGCTATTAATCGCACATATTCTAGTTGCTCATCGTAACCATCTCCTAAAAAATTCCATCCATGTACATCGTCAATGTAGCCATTCTTATCATCATCTATTCCATTATTTGGTATTTCATCTTCGTTGGTCCAAAGTACATTTCTTAAATCTTCATGATCTATATCAATACCAGAATCTATGACAGCAACGATAACTTTACTTCCTTTTTTGTTTTTAATAATTTCAGAGTAGGCTTTGTCAACACTCATACCAGGAATGGTATCATTTACAAGGTCTAGGTGTCCCCAATTTTTAGCTTCAGCATCAGTTAATTCTGTGACTTTTAAAGGTGAAGAATCTATGTTTTCTATTGGTGTAGAAAGAATTTCACTAGTACTACCACAGCCTAAAAATAAGGTTCCTGCAAATCCTAAATAGGCTATTATTCTGTAATTAAATTTCATTTGTATTATTTATTGTTATTGAATTGTTAGATTTTGTATGCAATATATACGGTCTTAAATGCTAATATCTATTACCTGCTCTGTTTTCTATTTTAATTAAATAGTTGGTTTGTGGTAAATGTTTCGTTGAGTCGCACTCCTTTTTCTGTATGTTTAACTGTAATAATTTCGTTATGCGCATCATGTTCTAAAAATAAATAGAAGTTATTGTCTGCAGCCATATTTAAAAATAACTCTTTTTCGTCTAGAGTTAATAAGGGTCTAGTATCATAACCCATTACAAATGGCAACGGCAAATGCCCAACGGTTGGTAATAAATCTGCCATAAAGCAGATAGTTTTTCCTTTATACTGAATCATCGGAATCATTTGCTTATCAGTATGGCCGTTAGCAAAGAAAATGTCGAACCCTAACTCAGAATTCTTTAAAATATGATGCTCAGGAACGGTAGTGAATTTTAATTGTCCACTGTCTTCCATAGGTAAAATGTTTTCTTTTAAAAACGAAGCGACTTCACGTCTATTAGGCTCTGTTGCCCACTTCCAATGATTTGCATTACTCCAAAAGTGTGCATTTTTGAAAGCAGGTTCATATCCTGTTTTATCTTTATTCCATTGTATACTTCCTCCACAATGATCGAAATGAAGGTGTGTCATAAACACATCGGTAATATCATCGCGATGAAACCCGTGGGCGGCTAATGATTTATCGATACTATCATCACCATAAAGAAAATAGTAACCGTAAAATTTATCGCTTTGCTTATTACCCATTCCAGTATCTATTAAGATAAGACGATTACCATCTTCAATTAATAGACAACGTGCAGCTATATCTATCATATTACTACTGTCAGCAGGATTAGTACGTTGCCATAGGGATTTTGGTACAACACCAAACATGGCTCCTCCATCGAGCTTAAAATTTCCGGATTGAATAGGATATAATTGCATTTGCAAATTTTTTATATAGTTATGCAAATTACTAAAAGCATTAAAACTAATTGTTGTTAGTCTCAATAAATTAGAGGATATTTAACAATTAACAACGGTATAATTTCATATCTATTCTAAAAAACAATTACTTTTAGGTGGATAAAATGAATTAACAATGAAACGCATATCAAAATCACCACTAAAAATTAAGAAAATTAAACTCTTACGATTTGGTCGCGATTTTAAACCAGATCAACAAGTTATCCTTAGAGATTATTTAGCAATAGAACGCACCCGATTGGCTAACGAACGTACCCTTTTATCTTATATTCGTTCTTCTTTATATTTACTACTAGGTGCTATCGCTTTATACCAACTTAAAGAATTTGCTAATTTTAAATATTTAGCACTTACAGCAATAGTCTTTAGTGTAGTCTTTTTTATCATTGGGGTCTATAGATTTACCCTATTAAAAAAGAGTTTAAAACGGGTATATTATAAATCTGAAGAAAAAGAAGAGGATAATAAAGTATAACTTTAATTAAGATTCTTATTTATAATCTTAAAGGAAGTTTCTATAAAAATAGAATTTAGTATTTTCACGCAAAAAGTAGATAGATGTTAGAACTAGCCGGAATTATAATTCTTGGAATATTAGCGCAATGGGTGGCGTGGAAATTTAAAATACCAGCTATTTTACCTTTAATATTAATAGGATTATTGGTCGGTCCGATTGCAGCAGAATTTTTAAGTGAAGATAAAACTAAGTGGATAGAACCTATTTGGAATGGTACAAAAGGATTGTTTCCTGGTGATAGCTTGTACTACTTTGTATCACTGGCCATAAGTATTATTTTGTTTGAAGGAGGTTTAACTTTAAAACGATCCGAAATCAAAAATGTAGGTCCAGTAATTACCAAATTAATTACCGTTGGTTCTGCCATTACGTTCTTTGGTGCTGGTATTGTAGCGCGCTATACGTTTAATTTAAGTTGGGATTTATCATTTCTTTTTGCAGGCCTCATTATCGTTACAGGGCCAACTGTAATTACACCTATTTTGCGAAATATTCCACTTAAAAAAGATGTTTCAACTGTTTTAAAATGGGAAGGTATTCTTATTGATCCTATCGGAGCTTTAGTTGCCGTTTTAGTGTTTGAATTTATAAGTGTGGGAGGTGATAGTGGCTTCACTAAAACAGCTTTAATGGAATTTGGTAAAATTGTATTATTTGGTACCACATTTGGTTTTACGTTTGCGCATGCTTTAGCCTTTGCTATTAATAAAAAGCTAATTCCACATTATTTATTAAATGTTGTGTCGCTTTCAACCGTATTATTAGTGTTTGTAGAATCTGAATTATTTGCACATGAATCTGGCTTATTAGCAGTTGTAGTAATGGGAATGGTTTTAGGAAATAGTAAACTAGATAATCTTAAAGAACTATTATATTTTAAAGAATCATTGAGTGTTTTATTAATTTCAATTTTATTCATTCTTTTAGCGGCAAATATTGATATTGAAGACCTAATGCTACTGTACACATGGAATACAGCGATACTTTTTGCTATTGTGGTATTTATTATAAGACCTTTAGCGGTATTTGTAAGTACTCAGGGATCAAAACTAAATCTTAACGAAAAACTTTTTATAAGTTGGGTTGGACCTCGTGGTATTGTTGCAGCGGGTATTGCATCACTTTTTGGAAGTAAATTAATGCGACAAGGTGTTGAAGGTGCAGAATACATTACGCCTTTGGTATTTATGATTGTTTTGGGAACGGTTTTATTAAACGCAACCACAGCACGTCTATTTGCAAGATTGGTTGGTGTGTTTTTAACAAAATCTAATGGGATTTTAATTGTTGGGGCTTCTAAATTACCACGGTTATTAGGTCATTATTTAGAATCTAATGGAAGACACATTGTTTTAATTGATAGCAACCAGAATAATATAGATAAGGCTCACGAACTAGGTTTAGAAGCATTAAATACTAATATATATTCTGATACACTTTCTGATAATATTGAATTAAATGACGTAGGCTATATTATGGCAATGACAGGAAACTCTGATATAAATTCTTATGTTATTGAAAAGTTCGGCAAAGAATTTGGAGAAAATGGTTCCTATAGATTAGTAACTTCAGATGAAATGAATAACCTAGAAAACACTCCTAAAGAAGGCTTATTCTCTCCAACGGATGATTATATTAATTTAATGGAAGTAACGCGTAAGTATCCTGCAATTCAAGAAATTGATATAGTGGATGCAGTACATTACAAGAGCCTCTTAGAAATGGCGGGTAAGGATAAATACATGATTCCGTTATTTTTAAAGGACGATGATGGAGAACTTCATATTATTTCAGTTCAGAATAAAGAAGTCACTGATATAGGTCAAGATTTTAAATTGGTCTATTTAGGTAAACCTTTTGATGTGGAGAAAGTAGCTAATGAAGATTAGAGCCATTTACATTAGAGCCATTTACATTAGAGCCATTTACATTAGAGTCGAAGATTATTCATTAGATATTAATACAACCAATTCAACTTTTTTTTAACCCGTTTCGGCATATTCTGATTTTAAAAATAAATAGGTGGGTATATATTTACATCATCAATCTTAATCGAATCAGTTATGAAATCATTTTTATGTAGTTTTTTAATTTTAACTGTTACCTTAGGTTTTTCTCAAAATGTAAAAGGCACTATTACAGACGAGACTAATCAACCCTTACCATTTGCAAACATTATTATTTATCAAGAAGGTGTTAATGATCCGCTAACAGGATTGGTAAGTGACAATGCAGGTTATTATGAATTCAAAAACTTAGAACAAGGCAAGTACAGCCTTGAAATTTCTTCACTAGGTTTCCAAACAGAGAAAACCGAAGTTTTTACGCTAAGCACAGCAGACAAAATCTTCAATTTTACTCTTAAGGAAGAAGCACAAACTTTAGGAGAAGTTGTTATAAAATCTAAACGACCTGTTTTTAAACAAACCGCCGAAAAGCTCATCGTAGATCTCGAAAATTCTGAAATGATAAACACCAATCTAGAGGATGTAATGCGCAAAATCCCGGGTGTTTTGGTATCTAACAATGGTATTTCAATCGCTGGAAAATCGGGAGTAAAAATCTTAATTAATGGAAAAACAACCGAATACATGGATGTTGAAACCTTATTAAGAGATTTTCCTGCAGATAATATTTCTAGAATAGAACTTGTAGAGCAACCAGGAGCGGAATATGAAGCCTCTGGATCAGCTGCAATTATTAATATTATTTTAAAGAAAAATGTGCAGTTAGGCACCAATGGAAATGTAACTTCTTGGGTGGGTAAGGACGAAGGTTTTGAATGGGGTTCTGGTTTTTCTATGGCGAGTTTTAAGAACAAACTAAATTGGCAGACAAGTGTTAATTACTCGGAACCAACTTGGCGAGAAGATTTGTTTTTAGTGAGAACAGTTGGAACAGAAACTTACGACCAGGCAACAAGAGAACCTTACGATCCTCAAAATTTTTCAATTAGTGGAAATTTAGATTATTATTTAAGTGAACATCATTCTATTGGTTTGGGAGGACGATTTTATAAAAGAACATCGACAAGAACATCCAGTAGTAAAACCATTATTTCTGACGAAAGCAATACTGAAACCTTATTTTCTGAAAATTATTTTGATAGAGATCGTGCTAATTTTAATATCAATCCGTATTACGAGTATAAGACAGAAACCGATAAACTAGTTCTAGATTTTAATTATGTAGATTTTACAAACGATAATACAAATACACTTTCAGATGTTGCAGGTAGTACAGTTGCTTTTACAGATAGAAGGTACATACAAGAAGGAACATTCAACATAAAAACGTATCGAGTAGATTATACCAAAACATTCTCAGATAACCTAAAACTTAGTGCAGGCTCAAGATATGCAGATGTAGAAACAGACAATGATTTGCAAGCCTTAATAGATAACAGCGGAACATTTGATTTGGTGAATGAAGAAAGTAGCCGCTTTGTAATAGACGAAACCATATTTGCACTCTATTCTAAAATAAATGCTACAGTAGGAGCGTGGTCTTTTTCTGGAGGTTTGCGTTATGAAGATAGTAATACAGATGGAGCATCTACTTATTTAGATAGCGGAACTCTTGTTACAGAAGTGCAAAAAAGACCTATTAAAAAGTTATTTCCAAGTGCTTCAATAAGTAGAAAATTAACGGATGTTTTAGGAGCAAGTGTATCTTACAGTTATAGAATTCAAAGACCATCTTATAGCAGTTTAAATTCTTTTGCTACATTTTTAGATCCGTTTTCTGCAAATGAAGGCAACCAAAATTTAATACCATCTTACACTAATAATTATCAATTTAACCTAACCTATGATGGTCAACCCTTTTTTACAATTGGTTATAGTAAAACAGACGATGCTATTTTCAATTTAATAAAACAAGACAATACCACAGCACAGATTAGACAGCAAGTAGTGAATATTGAAAACAATGAAAATTGGAATTTTAGATTGTTTGCACCTGTAGATTTTACAGAAGGTTTAGAAGGTTACACAGGTATTATTGTTACCAATACAGATTTTGAATCCTCAACATTTAATGTCGATTTAGATAAATGGAATCTAATTTGGTTTTTACAAGCTAATTATGAATTGCCATGGGATATTAATTTTGAATTAAGCGGAAATTATGGAACAGGAGCTTTAGAAGGTCAAGTAGAAATAGATTGGTTCGCAGAATTAGACTTTTCATTTGGTAAAAAGTTTTTAGATGATAAATTGAAAGCGAATCTTGGTTTTAGTAAAATGCTTAACAGAGGTTACATTGGAAATATAGATTATGGTAATGGCCTTGCAGATGTAGAAAGTAATGGCTCTAGACAAAATATTCAATTGAGATTAGCCTACAGTTTTGGATCTAAATACGGGAAAAAGAAAAGTAGAAGCCAAACTTCTAGAGATGAAGAAAACAGAATTGAGGCTAATAATTAATCCATTAAAATGAATAACAAACTTAATAAATCAGATCTATTAGTATTAGCCGTTTATTTTGTTGTGTCTTATTTAATTCAAGGAAAGGCATATTATGAAAGAGGTGCGTTATTAAGAGAATACCTTTTAGATTTTCCAGCCGATTTAATTGCTATTTGTAGTGTAATCTTTTTATTTGTGTTTTGGTTAATTCCAAAATTTGTAAAAGAAAAGAAGTATTTCCTTTTTGCTTTTTTGGGGCTTATAATTTTAATTGTTATCACAGGAATAGAGTATACTATAGGATTCTGGTCTGGGCAAAATGATTGGAATAATTACCCAAAAGGATTAGATTTTGTTATAAATATGATCGATAGAGGAACTTTTCAAACAGCTTTTCCTTTTGCACTATTATTAACTAAAAAGTTTTACGAAGGGCAAAATGAATTTTTAAAAATAGAAAAACAGCAGAAAGAAAACGAACTTAAACTACTGCGTTCTCAATTAGATCCACATTTTTTATTTAACAATTTAAATACGTTAGATGCTTTAATAGATAGCAATCCAACAAGCGCAAAAGAGTATATAAATCGATTGTCTTTAATTTATAGGTATTTAATTAAAACAAAAGATGCTGAGGTCATGGAATTGTCTAAAGAAGTTAATTTTGCTGAAAATTATGTATTCTTAATTGAAACACGCTTTGCTAATGATTACCGTTTCAATATTGTTAATAATACGAGTTTAAACGATAAATTTATTCCAACAGGAGCATTACAAACACTCTTAGAGAATGTGGTAAAGCATAATAAAATGATAGATGGAAATACGATTGAAACGACCATTTTAATAGCCGAAGATTGGATAACAGTAACAAATACGAATACAAGCACAGGAATCAATCCGGAGTCTTTAGGAACAGGATTAATAAACTTAAAACAGAGGTATCAATTACTAAGCGATAAACAAATTCAAATCAGTGATACAGCTAAGAGCTATAAAATTATAATTCCTATTATTAAATTAAGTGATGAAAAATAAAACCATTAACATCTTAATTTTGGAAGACGAAATCCCAGCGTATCAAAAACTTATAGGGTGTTTACAAACATTTTTTTCTGAAGGTATAAAGCACGATTGGGCGCGCTCTATTAGTGAGGGAAAACTATTATTAAATGAAAAAACCTACGATTTTATATTGTCAGATATTCAATTATTAGATGGTATATCTTTCGATTTGTTTAATAGTGTTTCTATAGATTCACCTATTATTTTCTGTTCCGCACATGATGATTATTTGTTTGAAGCCTTTAACACTAATGGCATTGCTTATATTTTAAAACCCTACACACAAACAGATTTTAATAAAGCTATAGAAAAATACCAAGCCTTATTCCAACAAGGCGATTATAACGCTTTAAATCATTCAACACTAGATACTTTAAAGTTGGCTTTAAAAGAGGAAAACACCAATTATAAAAAGCGTTTTGTTATTAAAAAAACCAAAGGAATTCAGTTGTTAAATGCGGCTGATATTAGTGTTGTAGAAGCATCTGGAGATTTTTGTATCGCCACAGATTATGAAGGTAAAAGACATACCATTTCACAAAATATAAGTACTATTTACAGTCAATTAAACCCTAAAAAATATTTTAAAATTAATAGAAGCGAACTGGTTCATATCGATTTTATTGAGAATATAGAAAGCCATTTTAAAAACCGATTACTTATTAAAATGACGGGCTTAAAAGAGACTGTAATGACGAGTTCTTCTACAACAGCAGAGTTTAGAAAGTGGCTTGAGGAATAAAAAAATCCCTTTAAAAAAAGGGATTTCTGATGATATAAATAACATTTGCTTTCGCAGGAATTCGTTTAGTCGTTTAATTTTAAAACAGCCATAAAAGCTTGTTGTGGAATTTCAACATTACCAACTTGTCTCATACGTTTCTTTCCTTTTTTCTGCTTTTCAAGTAACTTACGTTTACGAGAAATATCACCACCATAACATTTTGCAGTTACATCTTTACGTAAGGCCTTTACAGTTTCTCTGGCAATGATTTTTGCTCCAATAGCTGCTTGAATAGGAATATCAAATTGTTGACGTGGAATTAATTCTTTCAACTTCTCACACATTTTTTTACCAATGTGGTGCGCGTTATCCGCGTGAATTAATGCAGAAAGTGCATCAACAGGCTGTGCATTTAATAACACATCTAAACGTACTAATTTTGATACTTTCATACCAATTGGTGAATAATCGAAAGAAGCATAACCTTTAGAAACCGTTTTTAAACGATCATAAAAATCGAAAACAATTTCTGCTAATGGCATTTCAAAAATCAACTCTACACGTTCTGTGGTTAAATAGGTTTGATTAACAATCATACCTCGTTTTTCAATACACAGGCTCATTACGTTACCTACAAAATCAGATTTTGTAATAATGGTGGCCTTAATAAACGGCTCTTCAACACGATTTACAGTTGTTGGCTCTGGTAAGTCACTTGGATTATTAACAATAAAAGCCTCATCTGGGTTTTTGTTTGTGTAAGCATGATAAGATACGTTAGGCACGGTTGTAATAACCGTCATATCAAACTCACGCTCTAAACGTTCTTGGATAATTTCCATGTGAAGCATGCCTAAGAATCCACAGCGGAAACCAAAACCTAACGCGGCAGAACTTTCTGGTTGAAATACCAAGGATGCATCATTAAGTTGTAGCTTTTCCATAGAGTTTCTCAACTCTTCGTAATCTTCAGTGTCTACAGGGTAAATACCTGCAAAAACCATTGGTTTTACGTCTTCAAAACCTTCAACAATATTAGTTGTTGGATTGGCGAAATCTGTAATGGTATCACCAACTTTAACTTCTTTTGCCGTTTTAATACCCGTAATTAAATACCCAACATCACCAGCTTTTACGCTTTGTTTGGCAACTTGAGTTAGTTTTAAGGTACCAACTTCATCTGCGAAATATTCTTTGTCCGTAGCTACGAATTTAATTTTCTGACCTTTTTTAATTTCACCATCAAAAACTCTAAAATAGGTTTCAATACCTCTAAACGTATTATAAACAGAATCGAAAATTAAAGCTTGTAAAGGGGCATTAACATCTCCTTTTGGAGCCGGAATACGTTCAATAATAGCTTTCAAGATATTCTCAACACCAAAACCTGTTTTTCCACTGGCAT
The DNA here is from genome assembly GCF_013403865.1 of Winogradskyella costae. Taxonomy (GTDB): domain Bacteria; phylum Bacteroidota; class Bacteroidia; order Flavobacteriales; family Flavobacteriaceae; genus Winogradskyella; species Winogradskyella costae. Next base: position 1,161,825 of record NZ_JABFDK010000001.1, on the reverse strand, counting down.
GAATGACTTCTTCAGGATCACAACCTAAAAGATCAACGATATCATCAGTAACTTCTTCTGGGTTTGCACTTGGTAAATCTACTTTGTTTAGCACAGGAATAATCTCTAAATCATTCTCTAAGGCTAAGTATAAGTTAGAGATAGTTTGAGCCTGTATACTCTGAGCGGCATCTACAATTAATAAAGCGCCTTCACAAGCAGCAATCGATCGCGATACTTCATAAGAAAAATCTACGTGTCCAGGAGTATCGATAAGGTTAAGTACATATTTTTCGCCTTCATACATATAATCCATTTGAATAGCGTGGGACTTAATAGTAATACCACGCTCACGTTCCAAGTCCATACTATCTAAAAGCTGAGCTTGTTGTTCGCGGGCAGTTACAGAACCTGTAGCATCTAATAAACGGTCTGCTAGAGTGCTTTTACCGTGGTCAATATGTGCAATAATGCAAAAATTACGAATATTTTTCATGTCTCTTTTCTAAGGCAATAAGTAATTGGCAAATATAATTGATTTCTTGTGCATTGACGTATCAAATTGAACAATAAAAACAGGACTAATTACGGAAAAACCACAGTATTATTTGAAAAACAATTTATACCTTGCAATCAAACAATTTTATGATAACACCTTTGCGCCTCTGTTTTTGTATATGTACATGTATGCTTTCTTCTGTGGTATTTGCTCAGGATTATTCTGTTACCGGTCGTGTTGTTGATGCTGATAGCAATCCCATTGAGTTTGCAAATGTTGTTATTTTAACCGAAGTTGAAGGTGATTATTTAAAAGGTACTTCAACCGACGATAATGGATTCTTTAGTTTAATTAATTTATCAGAAACAACATTTTACCTCAAAATAAGCTACTTAGGTTTTGAAGAGTTTCAACAAAAAATCATCCTAACAGGAGATTTAGATTTAAAAACCATTCAACTAAACGATATTCCCGAAAATTTAAATGAAGTCACTGTTATAGCCAAAAAACCAACTATAACACGTAAGCCAGATCGCTTAATTTTTAATGTAGAGAATACAGCATTAATAGAAGGTTCTACACTTAGCGTCTTAAAAAATACACCGGGCATTATAGTTTCAGAAGGCACTATTAATATTAAAAGTACACCAGCAATCGTTTATATTAATAATAGACGCGTACAATTAACTTCCGATGAACTCATTGCGCTATTGGAAAGTGCGCCAGCAAATAGTATTAAATCCGTTGAGGTGATAACAAATCCGCCTGCAAGCTATGATGCAGATTCTGGTGCTGTGATTAATATTATAATGAGTAGAAATATAGTAACAGGTTATAGAGGTAGTGTGTTTACAAATTATACACAAGGAGTTTTTCCTAGATATAACGGAGGAACGAGTCATTATTTTAAAAACAATAAATTCAACCTTAATCTTAATTACAGTTATACTAAGAATAAAATCAATAGAGACCAAGACGATACCGTGAATTTTTTAGATGACTCAAGAAATATTGAGGAAATCTGGAAATCTAATATCAATAGAAATACCTGGTCAGAAACACATAATCTTAATCTTAATTTTGATTATTATATTGATGATAAAAATACGTTGAGTTTAACAAGTACGGGTTTATACACTCCTTATTATAAGTATCAAATAAAAAATAACACGACTATTACGGATGAAAATTTAGTTTTTCAAGAGCGGTTTACGGCAGATAATTTATCTAGAGATAACAAGTACAATATTGGTACCGATTTAATTTTTAGACGCGATTTTGAAAATAGCGCCAACTTGACATTTAATGCACATTATACCATTTACGATTATAGTCGCGACCAAAATGTATTCACTAATAATTTTGATGTTAATAATCTGTTTAGTGGAGATTCTGAGTTTAACTCAATCTCTAATCAGAAAACAAATATTATAACAGGTAAAATAGACTATAGCTTACCAATTAATGAGACTTCTAGTTTTGGTGCCGGAGTAAAATATTCTAATGTCAATACTGATAGTGACATTACAAAATTAGATATTGTCGGAAACTCAGAAGTTATAGACGTTAATAACACAGATGCGTTTAGATATGATGAAGAAGTGTTTGCAGCCTATTCTAACTATGCTAAATCTTGGGACAAATGGGAATTAAATCTTGGCCTTAGAGTAGAGCAAAGTCATATTGAAGGTAACTCTTTATCCTTAACAGAAAGAAATACTCAAGATTATTTTGGTTGGTTTCCTAATGCCAGTTTATCGCATCAGCTTTTAAAAGAGGCGAACATATATGCAACATATAAACGCAGTATAACAAGGCCGAGTTATACGGACTTAAATCCATTTACATTTTTCTTAAACGAGAACACCGTTGTGTTGGGTAATCCTAATTTAGTGCCGACGTATAGAGATCATTATAAAATAGGAAGTAATTTTCTAGAGCACTTTACTGTGGAAGCGTATTATATGAATTATGATGGTGATATTGTAGAATTACCTCGCCAAAATAATCAAACGAATGAAGTCGCTTTTACACCAATAAATTTGGATAAAAAAGTGGAATATGGATTCGATTTTGTTTTTGATTATTATCCAACCAGTACTTGGAATCTCTATGCTGTAACCTCCTTTTATAATATTTCCGAAGAATCTAATTTTGGGGAAGGCTTTGTAACACAAGATCAATGGTCTAATTATAGTATTTTACATAATAGTTTCGCATTTTTAGAAGACCAAAGCTTACATGCTAGTCTAACATTTACTTGGATTGGTAAAAATTTACAACAATTTCAAACCGTTGAAGACCGATTGGTTTCAGAGTTGAGTCTATCAAAAACTGTTTTTAAGAAAAAAGGTGTTATTTCTCTAGCTGTTGAAGATTTCTTTAATCTACAAAACTATGAAACGTCAACACGTTATTTAAACCAGTCTAGCTCTGGTTTTGTAGATCTAGATAGTAGATATATTAAGTTAGGCTTCCGATATAAATTTGGTAACACAAAGCTTAATACTAATGAGCGTACTACAAGTGCTGAAGAGCGCGAAAGGCTTAAAGATTTAAACTAATCTTGCCATTCTGCGATAAACAAATTAGTATCACGTCCACCACCATTATTACGATTAGAAGAAAATACTAAATACTTACCGTCATTCGAAAACACAGGGAACGCATCAAAAGTTGTGCTATGCGTTACACGTTTTAAATTCTTTCCATCAATATCAATTAAGTATAAGTTGAAAGGAAAACCACGTTCAGATTCAAAATTAGAAGAGAATAAAATTTTCTCACCAGAAGGATGAAAAAACGGACTCCAATTCGCGTTGCCTAAATCCGTTAATTGACGTAAATCAGAACCATCTGCATTACAGATATACAATTCCATCTCCGTTGGTTGAACTAAGCCTTCAGCCAATAAATCTTTATATTCTTTAATCTCTTCTTCTGTTTTTGGACGTGATGAGCGAAAGATTAATTTCGTCCCATCTGGTGAAAAGAACGCTCCACCATCGTAACCTAATTCGTTAGTAATTTGCTTTACATCGGTGCCATCAATATTCATAGTATATAATTCTAAATCACCACTTCTAGTTGATGTAAATACAATTTTATCACCTTTTGGAGATACGGTTGGTTCAGCATCATAACCGACTTCATTCGTCAATTGTTTTACAATATTACCTTCTAAATCCGCAACAAAAATATCAAAGGTATCATAGATTGGCCAAATATACTTTCCGTTTTTTCTAAGTGGAGTATCAGGGCAAGCTTCGTCTCCAAGATGCGTAGAAGCGTAAATAATATGTTTGTTATCTGGCATAAAATACGAGCAGGTTGTTCTACCTTTTCCTGTACTCACCATAGGAGGAGCAATACTATCTGTAAACGTTTGGTTCGCATCCATGATGAACATTTGGTCACATTCAACTCCCCATTTTGTATTATTAGATTGAAAAACCAATTGTTTGTCATCAAAACTCCAATACGCTTCCGCATTATCTCCACCATAAGTGACTTGTCTTAGAGACTTAAAATGTACTTCTTCAGGGTAGATTAAAGAATCGTATTTTTTAGTCGCACCAGAAGTCGCTTCAGTGGTGTTGTTAGTATCGTTTTTACAAGACGAAAATGTAACGAGTAGAATTAAAATTGAGACGATTCTGTTCATAATTAAAGAATTATAATAAGTGGCTTTTATTACCTAATTTTGTGCAAAAGTAAGATTTATAGATGAAATAAGCCACGAAATATCGCTGATATGTGATTCAGTGGTAGTTGGCAAAACAAGCTTCTCGAATAAATCAAAAAATAGAATTCGAAATGAAAAAAGCACTAATTTTATTAGCAATAGCGGGATTTATATCTTGTAAAAACGAACCTAAAGTTGCTGAAAATAATATTAAAGACGATGTTGCATATTTAGCTGATGATAAACTAGAAGGTCGCCAAACCGGAACACAAGGAGAAGTCTTAGCTTCAGAATATCTTATAGAGCGTTTTAAAGCTATTGGAGTACAACCAAAAGGAACGGAGGGGTATTTGCAATCCTTTTCTTTTAAGCCTAAAACAGATCCGCATAGTGAAGTAGAATTTACAACGAATGCAGATAGTACAATTACAGGACATAATGTTATTGGCTTTATAGACAATAATGCTAAAACTACAATTGTTATTGGTGCACATTACGATCATTTAGGTTATGGTGGAGAAGGATCTTTATTTCGCGGTGAAGAAAAAGCAATACATAATGGAGCAGATGATAATGCAAGTGGAGTTGCGGTAATGTTGAATTTGGCTAGTCGATTAAAAGTAAAAAATGACCAGGCTGAAATTAAAGACACAAACAATTATTTATTCATGGCATTTTCAGGGGAAGAAATGGGCTTATTAGGCTCTAATTACTTTTCTAAAAACCCAACTATTGATGCTGCATCTATTAACTATATGATTAATATGGATATGGTTGGTAGAATGAAAGCGGATAGCACTTTGGCTGTTTATGGCACAGGAACGTCTCCGATGTTTAAGCAAACTTTGAAGTCTAATAATGATAAATTCAAAATTGTAGAAAACGAAAGTGGAGTAGGGCCTAGCGATCACACATCTTTTTACTTAATAGACATTCCTGTATTACATTTCTTTACGGGTCAGCATGAAGATTACCACAAACCAGGTGATGATTCGGATAAATTGAATTATGACGGCATGAATTTAATTTCAGATTACATCTACGATATTATTAACGATTTGGATGATAATGGAGAATTAGCGTTTCGTAAGACAAAGAATGAAAGTGAAGAAACACCACGTTTTAAAGTCGGACTGGGAGTTGTACCAGATTATTTATACGATGGAAAAGGCATGCGAATCGATGGTACGCGAGAAGATACCCCTGCATACGCTGCTGGTTTACAAAAAGGTGATGTCGTTCTTAAATTAGGAGATAGCACTATTACAGATATGATGAGTTATATGCGCGCCTTATCTGTTTTTGATAATGGTGATAAAGCTGATATTACCGTAAAACGTGGAGAAGAAACCATTGACACTAAGGTGCAGTTTTAGCGGCACGCTATTTAATTAAAGACCAGTAGTTCGTTATTAAATATAGAAAAGCCTTTACATTATGTAGAGGCTTTTCTATACTGTAAAGTACAATATGACATTAATATAAACAGAAATTAAATACCAAATATTTCGGCATCTACTCTAAATATTGTGCTTACTGTAATATCGTGAGTTTCGTTAATGGTCTCGTCGGTGATGGTAGTAACACGTAGGTTATAATTATCTTTTTTAATAAACTCCTTCAATTCTTCATCCAAAACATCTAATTCTAAAGTGCTTAAATCATTGTTTTCCAAATCATAAACATTTGCAATTTCAACTTCATCAATGCCTTCTGCTTCAATATAAACATGGACTTCCTTTAAAAAATTAAAATTACCATCATCAGGAGCATTGAGTGTAAGTCTTAGTTGTTTCAGTTTTATACTCTCTATTAAATTTTCTCGTGTGTTATTACTTTCAAATGAAGCGTCAGAATTTGTTGTAATATCTGGTGTAATAAGATCAAATGGAATGTTAATAATTGTTGTTGGTGGGATAGAAAAATTAATTTCATAATCTAAATCAAATTTGGTTAACTCATCAATTGCATCACAACTTGAAAGTGCAATGAGCATTACAAAAGCTATACATAGGTTCTTTTTCATGTTAAAATTTTGATTTAAAGATACAGCATTAAGATTTAAAGCGTTTAAGGTATATTTTAGGAAACAATAAATAATGACTAATAAAATCCTTAATTTTGCACTAAAATCATAACTCTTGGTTAAAATAGGCGACATAGAATTACCAGACTTTCCATTGCTTTTAGCACCTATGGAAGACGTCAGCGATCCTCCATTTAGAGCACTTTGCAAGGAGCAGGGAGCAGATGTGGTGTATACAGAGTTTGTTTCTAGTGAAGGTTTAATTCGTAATGCAGCAAAAAGCGTTATGAAATTAGATATTTACGAAAAAGAACGGCCTGTTGGTATCCAAATTTTTGGTGCCAATATGGAAAGTATGTTGCAAACTATTGATATCGTTGAAAAATCGAATCCAGATATTATTGATATCAATTTTGGTTGTCCGGTTAAAAAAGTCGTATCAAAAGGCGCAGGAGCAGGTATCTTAAAAGATATCTGTTTAATGGAGCAATTGACTGCCGAAATGGTAAAGCGTACTAATTTGCCAGTCACTGTGAAAACTAGACTAGGTTGGGACCACGATTCTATTAAAATTGTAGAGGTTGCAGAACGTTTACAAGATGTAGGCTGTAAGGCTATATCTATTCATGGTAGAACAAGGGCACAAATGTATAAAGGTGATGCCGATTGGAAACCTATTGCTGCGGTGAAGAATAATCCACGTATGCATATTCCTGTATTTGGAAATGGAGACATCGATACACCTGAAAAAGCGATGTTAATGCGCGATTCTTATGGATTAGATGGTGCTATGATTGGACGCGCATCTATAGGTAATCCATGGTTTTTTAAACAAGTCAAGCACTTTTTTGAAACTGGTGAACATTTAGGACCAATCTCATTGGCTGAACGTGTGGATGCTGCCAGACGTCATCTTCAAATGGCCATAGATTGGAAAGGAGAAACCTTAGGTGTTTTTGAAACTAGAAGACATTACACTAACTACTTTAGAGGCATTCCACATTTTAAAGAATACCGAATGAAAATGGTGACTAGCGATGATTCTAAAGACGTATTTGCAGCTTTTGATGAGGTATTGGATGTGTTTTCTGATTATCAGTTTGTTTAACAAAGCTTAAGCACCAAGCCACAAAAACTAAATTCCAAAAAAGGGAACTCTAGTTATTATCTACTATCTTTTTTTTCTTTGCGGATCTCTGTGTCAACTCTGCGATGCTCAGTGTAGTCATAATTCTCGCGCCGTCGCAAAGACGTAAATCACGATGAATCTATTAGTGTTCATTATTGAAAGTGGTATACTTATTTTTCTCTGTGCAATCTCCGTGTAACTCTGCGTGATAATTGTTAAGTCGCAAAGACACAAATTAGGTGAATAGGTAAGTATAAATCCTAAACTAATTTAGCTATTTATCAGGCTAGGAGTAATTCGCTGAGAGGCAATTTTAGAAGCCACAATTCCTAATCCAAAAATGGTGACTAATACAATTAGGACATTAAAAAAGTTAATACGAACAGGATACGCTAAATCTGGAGTTAGCATTACAAACTCAAAAGACTGTTGTGTAAATACAATAAGTAATCCAAGAGTCACTCCAATAAGTCCACTGACTATCGTCATTAAACTACCTTGTAAAAAGAAAATAGATTTAATAGTTTTGGTTTCCGTTCCTAAATAATATAAGGTATTGAGTGATTTCTTCTTGTCTAGAATCATCATTATAATTGCACCAATAACATTGAATAATGCAATGATAATGACTAAGGTAAAGATGAGGTAAATGGCAAGGTTTTCGGTATTCAGCATTTTGAATAACGCATCATTTAATTCTGCTCTATTTTTTATATTGAATTTATCTCCGAAGACAGTTTTAATTTGAGACCTAATAAAATCTTCATTAGCCTCAGGATTCAATTTAATCTCAATAGAACTTCGTTGGTTCTCTTTATAACTAAGTAATTGTTTTGCCAGTTCAATATCTGAAAAAACATAATTATTATTGTATTGCTCGTTGATATCAAATAGACCAACGTTATTTACATAGACTGAATTATAATACCCTTGAATAGAGGTGGCTTGGCCTTTTCCAACCTTGGGAACATAAAAGGACAGTGGCTTTAAATAATTTAGAACACCAAAAGACAGATTATTAGATATTCCCCAACCAGAAACAACTTCATTAGTATTAGGAGTAATCCAATTTCCTTTAGTTACCATTGAGTCAATACTCGTAACATTTTGGTAGTTTTTATCTACACCTTTTAGGGTGGCGATAAGATTTTTATTTTCAGATTTAATAAAAATACGTTCTTCAATAATTTCGGAAGATGCTACAATACCTTCAATTTTTAAAAGGGAAGTATAATCATTTTCAGACCATTGAAACGATTTACCTTCCGAAGGTATCAATTTCAAATCTGGATCTATAAAAGTAGAAAAATTAAGACTATAATCTTTTAATCCGGCAAATACAGATAAGACAATAAAAAGCGCCGCTGAAGCAATAATAACTCCACCAGAAGCAATTAAAGTCATTATATTAATAGCATTATTACTGCTTTTAGAAAACAGATAACGTTTTGCTATATATAAAGGAAAATTCACTTAAGATTTTTTACGCTTACCTAGTAAATCAGGATTTTCTAAAGGATTATCTTCTCCTTTTAAGGAACGCTCAATACCATCAATATATTCTAAAGAGTCATCAATAAAAAATTCTAATTGAGGCATACGCCTTAGTTGGTGACGTGTACGTTGCGCCAACTCGTGCCTAATAAGAGGCTTATTAGATGTAATACCTTCGAGTAAAGGCTTTGCTTCTTTATTAGGAAAAATACTAAGATAAACCTTTGCTACAGAGAGATCTGTAGTGACATTTACTTTACTTACTGAGATAATAACACCTCGCAAACCACCATCAGTAGCCGCTTTTTGTAATACTTCTGCTAAATCTTGTTGGAGGATGCCTCCTATTTTTTTCTGTCTTTGTGTAAATTCTTCCATGATGATTATTATAACTAATCATCTGCAAAAGTAGAGGTTATTTAAGGATTATCTTATTTTTGAGTGTAAATAATTAATGAGATGTTCGCTTTTGCGAAAACTGAAACGGATATTTCCTTTTTTTAAGGGAACGAAAAAAAAATTATTCATGAAAAAAATAGAACATATCGGAATCGCAGTAAAGGATTTAGAAAAATCAAATTCACTTTTTAAAGCCTTATTTGGCGAAGACCATTATAAGATAGAAGATGTTGAAAGTGAAGGGGTAAAAACTTCATTTTTTAAATGTGGTCCTAATAAAATTGAATTGCTTCAGGCTACTAATGAGGATAGTCCGATTGCAAAATTCATTGAGAAAAAAGGAGAAGGCATGCATCATATTGCTTTTGCGGTTGATGATATTGAGCAAGAAATAGAGCGTTTAACGAAAGAAGGTTTTACCATGATTCATAAGCAACCAAAAAAAGGTGCCGATAATAAATTAATTGCTTTTTTACACCCAAAATCCACTAATGGAGTTTTAATTGAGCTTTGTCAAGACATAAAGGAGTAAAAATTCTTTGACAGTTTTAAAATATGTAGTAATATTGCAGACTCTTTTAAATAAGAGTAAAGATTAACAGCAATGTTAATTGGTCCCATAGCTCAGTTGGTTAGAGCACCTGACTCATAATCAGGTGGTCCTTGGTTCGAGCCCAAGTGGGACCACTAGTAAAACCAAGCCTTACAGAGATGTAGGGCTTTTTTTATGGATTATAAATGATTATAGAGCGTAAAGGCTTTGCTTAAAAATTAAATCATCCCTCCAAAAAACACATGACACCCTATAAATGCGATTACGGATAAAATAATACCAATTAAAAAAACATTAAACGACTTTCGAAGTAATTTGAATTTACGATCTATTGTTTTCCCTAAATGGTAAGTGTCTGTTGCAATGGTTTTATATAACTCATCGCCTTCATTCATTAAATTGGTAATGTTATTTACGTACTCATCTTCTTCCATATCATGAAAGTTGCCGTAAAACATTAAGTTTTTCGTCTCACTTTTTCCATGCACTAATTCTGGGCGTGTTGCAAAAATCGCAAATGCGATTGAAGCTAGATTCGTGAACAATATCATTACTACGGGAAAGATTAGATGAGGATCTGTACTTAATTGACTCATTACCGTACCTAGAATTAATGATAAAATTAAAGCGTTTATGGATATTAAAATATTAGATTTTGTATCTATCATTGTGTTCAGAGTATACTGATTTTTAGATAACAATCTAAATAATGTTTCTACTCCTCTTTCAGACCTTGGTGCAACTTTCGCCAATTTCTTTTTTAATTGTTTTAAGGAGTCTTTATCAATATCTAATTCTTCCATTAAATATTTATCCTCTGCCTTTACTTTTGATTTATCTCCCATAGTTGGATGTTTTATAAATTAGACCATATTTAAAAGTATGGTCTTTTTACAAATTTACGACTACTTAATTCTTAATCAATAATAGAAATAACAATTGCTCAGTTATATGATGTATAATTCTAGAATTAATAAGTAAGTAAAACAGAAATAGGGTACAATGACTTTAGTAAAAGTGATATTGAATGATTCAAACCTAATTTCCTTATCCTTTTCAAACTGCAGAACTACTTTATCTGCAATATTTGTAATCATTTTTTTGGATAAGCACCTTTCCATTCAATAAAAAGTAAATAAAGAAAATCAACATTTTTAGCACTGTTATGAGCTAATTCATCGCGATGCTTTTCTAACTTTTCTTTACTGCACATCGTTGCTATAAACTCATCAAAAGAGCTTGCTGTGTCACCACTTCTTCCTAATTGACTAAACGCAAATCAATCAACTACCATTCTAATGCTCAAGTGCGCTGATGCTATCTGGTGATTTCAGTTCTGGATACAATGCCTTCACGACTTTTGTAACAATATGATAGGTGTTTTCTGCAAAATGGCTATGATAAAAAAGTACAAACTAGTCCTTAAATAAAGGTGAAGGGATTATAAAATTAGGGTAGAGAAAATTAAGTGTGGGAACCGATTCTACCCTATTTATTAAAGCCTCAAATTATTTTTACTTTGGATTTGTAAACACCAATCTGTCATCTATGTATGATTATGACGTAATTTTCTTATTCACTATTGCAGCAACTACAATTCCGAAAAGAATATGCCCTATTAAACCTCCCATTAGGATCACTATCATATTACCAGAAGGAGTTGGCATTGTAGGGAATATTTGCATCATTAGACCCATACTAATTTGAGCCATGACAAAGGCAATTATTCCAAATACAACCCCTTTTCCTAAACTTGAAGTGATTTTCGTTAGCCAGTCTTTGATAATAAAACTATATATTAAGGCAAAAATAATTCCAATCATAAAATGCATAATCCAACCGATGGCGACCGAAGCGCCCATTGTTGTCGCTAACATTTTTGGAGGTTCCATTTTAGGCATTCCTAGTTGTGCTGCTATCATCATCATAGCGCTCATTGCTATTGTTGCTACTATTCCGGCAACAACACTTCGTAAAAATTTGTTATTCATAATTTTAGTTTAAAATATTAATCGAAAAAGGCCTTGAGTTCTTTTTTAAGGTTGTCCCATTGGTCAGCATCTCCAGAAATGATTTGGCTAACTTCTTTTAATTTTGAAGTTCCAAAGCCAACAGCTTCCTTCAGTCCGATATGTGGTGGTAGAGATAAGTCTCCACTACTTACAACTGCATCAATAATAAATGGCTTGGTACTTACTTTTGCGATCTTTATGGCATTTTCTATGTCTTTAGCTTTTTCTACTCGGACGCCTTCACCACCGCACAAACGAGCGTAGTCTGCAAAATTGACATTCTGCTGCTCTAAAGCATCCAAAGCAGGTGCGAGTCCAACTTCTTCCATTTCCAATTTCACAAAACTTAACTGAGAATTATTGAGAATAAGGATTTTAACAGGAAGATTATATCTTACAGCCGTAATAAAATCTTGCATTGCCATATTGAACGCTCCATCTCCAGAGATACACCATACTTCTCTACCAGGATTGGCCATTGATGCTCCCATAGCTGCAGGAAGTCCGACAGCCATAGAGCCATGATTAAATGAGCCCATAATTCTTCTATTGGTATGAAATGAAATATGGTGTGCAGCCCAAATGGCCGAGGTGCCTGTTTCAACAGTAAAAATGGCATCGTCTGAAGCATATTCATTAATATAACGTGTAAATATTTGTGGATGTAACGGTTCGTTATCGCGGTCTGGCGAAGCTTCCTCTAATTTACTTTTTTTCCATTTGGTGAATTTTTCGTTTAATGTTGAAAGGAATTGGTCATCAGTTTTTTCTTCAACTAATGGAGTTATTGCTTTCACAAAAGTATTTACATCACTGTGTACACCAATGTTTACACTTGTTCTATTTCCTATATTTTCTTCTCTTATGTCAACCTGAATAGTCTCTGTATCGTGAGGTAAAAAATCAGTGTACGGAAAATCAGTAGCGAGCATGAGCAACAAATCACATTTCATCACCGCATTATAGCCCGTTGGGTTCCCAATTAGTCCTGTAAGTCCAACCGTATTTTCTGTATCGTGGTCAAATATGTCGGTTGCTTTTAGCGTATGTGTAATGGGCGCTTTTAATTTTCTAGAAAGTTCAAGGATTTCGCTTCTGGCTTCTCTGCAACCATGACCTGCAAGAATAGCAACCGTCTTGGCATTATTAATGGCTTCTACGGCTTTCTTGATGGAGTCGTTACCAGGCATTAAAATAGCATCAGAATTATAAATAGGACGCAACATTTGTTCGTTTTCTGCTTCCATTCCAGCAACATCTGCAGGAAGCTCAATTCGGCAAACTGTTTTCCGGGAAACCGCAATCTGAATAGCACGTAAAATGACACGTGGTGCCATTTCTGGTGTTTTAATAATAGCTTGATAATCACAAACATCATCATATACTTTTGTAAGATCGACCTCTTGAAAATAATTTGTCCCCTGTTGTATTTGGGGAACTTGTCCTGTAATAGCGATTACTGGTGTTCGTGCTTTTTTAGCATTATAAAGTCCATTAATTAGATGTAAGGCTCCAGGCCCTACTGTTCCGGCACAGACAGCAAGCGAACCTGTAGATTCACTATCTCCAAACGCTGCAAATGATGCGTTGCCTTCATGCTTAAAGCCAATCCAATTAACGTCATCCGTTTTTTCGATAGCTTTTACAAAAAAGTTGAGGGCATCACCCGTAACACCATAGATATTTTTAACTCCTGTTGCTGTGAGTATTTCCAATAATTGTTCTGATACGTTTTTAGACATAGTTTTTTTTTTAATAAATGGTAAATAAGCCACCATTTGTAGTTAATATTATAAAGGCTGCTATAAAAAATATAATGTCATAATGCCAACCAAAGCCTTTTTTAGCGTAAAATCCTGTTTTCCACTCAAAAATTTTCTTATAAATGGCTCCAAGCATTATCAACATAATTAATAAGGCGCCCACTTGCGTGAAAATCCCTAAAATAATTGAGGCAGCAGCAAGCATTTCTACGATGCCCACTGCCATAGCGGCCGGCGCGGGCATTCCCATACTTTCTCCACGTTCTTTAGGATTGGTTGCGTGGCTCTTGCCGCTACTAAAAAACACCACTCCAACACTAATTCGAAGTAATAAAAGCGCTACAGGGCTTAAGAAGGTGACATCTATTAGTTCCATAATGCGACTTTTTACTGTTAGATTATCTAATAAATTTTATAGAATTGATTTGTTTAAAATTATATCAAATCAATTCAAATCAATGTAATGTTTAGTAACTCATCTTATTGACGCATATCAGAAAGAAAAGAGCTGTATTGCATTGTCCTCGTTAAATGATTTAAACAGCATCTCTATCGATACAATTTCTTTACAAATGCTCCTATGCTTAAGCCTTGTATAATTATTGAAAATAAGACGACTACATAAGTAATATATAAAATCAGCTCGCTCGATAGATCATTTGATAAGCTTAAGGCAAGGGCAATTGATATTCCGCCACGTAATCCTCCCCATGTTAATACAGCGACTGTTTTTATTGGCTTCTCTGCGTTGTGTTTTAGAAGTGAATAAGGAAGTAAAACAGAAATAAAACGGGCTACCAATACAATGACAATAGTAAGAACACCCAATAGCAAATGTGTGAGGTCAAATTTTAGCAAATGAATAGCCAATCCGATAAGTACGAATAAGATACCGTTAAAAACATCATCTAAAATTTCCCAAAAAGAATTGATGGCTTTTTGTACAGCGTTTTTATCTTCATTGACGTGGATTTTGTTTCCTATTAATAAACCGGCAACAACCATCGCTAACGGTGCCGATATATGCAGCATAAATGCGCCTGCCGTTCCTCCCATAACTACAGCAAGTGTGATCATTACTGCTAACTGTGGGTTTTCTTTTAATGATTGAATGCATTTTAAGCCAAGAAAACCGATGAGTAATCCGTAAAGTAATCCGCCTACTGCTTCTTCTAGAAATAATGTGCCTATTTCTGTTCCTATTTCAGTTGAACTGTGTTCGCCTGTTGCAGTAGCAATTAATAATATACCAGAAAAAACAACAACACCAATACCATCATTGAACAAGGATTCTCCTTCTATTTTTATACCTAAACTTTCAGCAATATTTGCTTCTTTTAAAATAGCCATCACGGCAATTGGATCGGTAGGTGAAATTAAAGCACCAAATAAAAGTGCGTGCAGAAAAGGCAATTCTAAACCAATCCATTGTGCGGCAAAAAATACTAAACCACCAACTATAAATGTAGATATGAGAACACCTAACGTTGCAAACAACAAAATTGATTTTTTCTCTTTTTCGAGTGCGGCGAGGTTAACATGCAGTGCACCTGCGAACAATAAAAAACTTAAAATACCATTGAGTAATAGTGTTTTAAAATCGGCGTTAACAATAATATCACAAAAGAATCTATAAAATTCTGGAAAAACAGATTCGCTTAACATTATAGGAATGATTAAGAGTAAGCTTAAAATCATCAACCCAATAGTTGTTGGAAGTTTTAACCACTTATAATTGATGTAGTTAAAAAGTGCTGCGATTGTAAATACAATACTGAAAGATTCGAACATGTTATTTTGATTTTGTATTAATATATTTCCCAACAAAAACACCGATAACAATGGCAAGGTAAAATTGCCTATGATGTTAATTTATAACTGCAACATAAGCAGAGTTAAAATCACTTAACATAAAATGAATAGGCGTTAAGAGAAAATTACAAATATTTAAAAGGGAGATTAACTATTTGCAATTCCGCATTAACCTTATTTACTGTATCTATCTATTGTTTAAATTATAACACTTTCATTTTAAAAGTGCTGTATTCTACTTTGAATATTATACTACTTTTTGGCTAATATTTTGAGTTTATATATAGAAAGTACAGAAAGAAGTACTGCAATAACAACAAGCATCATTACTGGTTCTGGTCTTGCAAAGAACTCCATTGCTAAACCGCCAATCATTGTTGCCAATAATAAAAAATAGGCCAATTTCCCTAAGTTATTTGTGTTCTTAATAGTATATATGATGAGAAGAATCGCAATTACGAGTTCCACGCTACCTGTAAACACTCTAAAAATATCTGGATCTATCGGTACTAACGATTTAAACTGTTCAAATCCTTTGACGCTTTTTTCAATTCCTACTAATTTTGGAATTGCAAAAAATAGCATAAGCGCAGCGGCTATTAAATTACTTGCTTTATTCATTGTTTTCATTTTTAGTTTGTTTAATATGTTTTATTCTTAAATTAAATTTACATCTGTAATGACCTCTAAAAGTGCAGGTCCATTATGTTCATTGAGTTTTTTCATTGCTGGTATTAAATCTTCCAGCTTTTCTACACGAATTCCTAAAGCACCACAATTTTCTGCATATTTTGCAAAGCTTGGATTGGTTAGTGATGTCTGCCACACGTCAACTTCTGCTGCACGTTGCTCTTTTGAAATTTTTCCTAGTTCAGAATTATTAAGTACAATGTGTTTAATATTCATATTGTATTTTACGAGCGTATTTATTTCAGCTAAATACTGACCTAATCCAGCATCTCCAGAAACAGACCAAATAGGTCTTTTATTACCTTCTGCTGCCCAGGCACCCATTGCCGCAGGCAAAGCGAAACCAATAGATCCTAAATATCCAGACATTAATATGGATTGACTTGTAGGCTCAAAATATCTTCCGAAGGAATAGGTATTGTTTCCTACATCTACAGCGATAACTGCATCTTTAGGTGTAATTTTATTCATTGCATCAAACACAGAAATTGAACTTAGTCCATCACCACAATCTTTCAGTCTACTCACTTTTTCTTCTTTCCAAAGGGACCATCTTTCTTCAATTTCTATACGTTGGTTTGTAGTATTAATCGTATGCTTTGTTTGCGCTATAATTACCTTAAGCGTTTCTGAAATTTCACCCCAAAGTGCAACATCAACTTTATGGTGCTTGCTTAACGCCATTGGATCAAAATCAACTTGAATGATTGGTTTTTTGGGTGTTATACCTGTATGGTTAGAGAAGGATGCGCCAAAAACTAACAATAAATCACTTTCATTCATAAACCAAGAAGCTATTGGTGTTCCGCTTCTTCCTAGTACACCACAGCCTAAAGGGTGATTATCTGCTATTAATCCTTTTCCTTTAAATGTTGTAATAATTGGGCAGTTTAATAATTCGGCGTAAGCGATTATAGCATCCATTTGAAAACGGGCGCCGTGACCTACAATAATGACAGGGCGTTTGGCTTTGTTTAATAAATTCACTGCCTCATCAACCATCTCTTTTGGAGGTGAAATATTGAAAGGTGTGATTCTATTTTCTGGTGTTTGTGCTTTTGCATTTTCTGGTTTTTCAGTAAAGGCTACCTCATCTGGAAATGTTAAATGAACCACATCTCTTTTTATTAAAGCAGTTTTAATTGCAAGAGACATCAATTCACTATGGTTAGAGTTTAAATGCACCGCGTGATTAAATTGGGTAACATTATCAAAAGCTTTTACTAAGTCTACTTCTTGAAAAGCGCCTGTTCCTACTACTTGCGTATTAATTTGTCCTGAAAGTGCTAAGAGTGGTGCTCTGTCAACCTTTGCATCCCACATTCCTGTAAACATATTTGTCGCACCTGGACCAGCGATACCAAAGCAGGCTGCGGGCTTCCCAGTTAACTTAGCATAGCCAGATGCTGCAAATGCAGCTGCACCTTCGTGCCTAATTCCAAAAAATTGTAGTTTTCCTTTTTCCTCTTGCCTTCTCATAGCATCTGCTACTGCTAGATTACTATGACCTACCATTCCAAAAACGGTATCGACTCCCCAATTCACCATTGTCTCCATCATTACATCTGAGATCGTTTCTTTGTGTGGCTCCTCTTCTGGAATCGCTACGTAAATAGCCTCTCCTTCTTCCTTTACTTCAAAGTTTTTAATTCCATCATCAAACCCTCCAGGTGACTGTCCGTTGCAAGGGTCAAAATCCCAACCGTGCCAAGGACAGCGCAACATGCCGTTTTCAATAGAACCTTCGCCTAGAGGTCCTCCTTGATGTGGACATTTATTATCTAATGCTGAAAATTTTCCTTTATAATGTGTTAAACAAATACCTTGGTGACCAGCAGTTACTGTTTGTACACGACCGTCTGGAAGCATTTTTCTATCGTCTAGAACCTTATACCATTTTTGTTTTTTCATAATAAAATTGATTTAGTTAGATCTGATTTTAAAACTGAATTTGATGAATATTCACAGATCTAACGGAATATATAATCAATAAAATAAGCCCAAACGTGGATACAACTATGACTGAAATTTCCAAAGATGTTGAAATATTGTAAATGTCATTACTACCGGTTATAACTCCTATTGAGAGTTATAACCGGTACTACATTTGTATGTATCGTTAGCTGTTTTTTAGCACATTTATTGCTTCTTCAAAAAAGGCTACACCTTCAGATTCTACGATTGTATCTGCATTAAGAACCGCACCTTTAAAGTCACCAGATTTCCATTCTCCAGATGGTAATTTCGGTAATTGTGAAGTGTCTATTGTACCACCATTTTTGTATCCAGAGATATATAAATAATGTTTGTCGCTAATAGCATCAGGAATTGCCAAACCTAATCCAATAGTAACATCAGAATCAGGTAATGCATTATAAATGCCAGAATCAAAGTGATGTGGCCAAACTCTAATTGATGTATTAAGATTATAGTTTTGATCTATTTTTTCAAGAACTGATTGCGCTAAAACACGTAGGTTTTTGAGTGCATTCAGTTGGTCAGAATCTAACAATTCAAACGTAAAAGAATTGTCGATTGCATAAGGTAAATCGTAGTGAAACGCGTAATGATATGTTTTATTTAAATGGGCTTTAGACGTGTCCGATAACCAACTTAAAACTTCAGCATGCATAGCACCATCTAACTCAAAAGTTGTAGTTCCTTTATTAGATTTCCATTGTAATGCGAACTTTTCATAATCTAAACATAATTGATCTCCATTCTCTGAAAGTGTATGCGTACAAAGACTTCCATTTTCTTTATCAAACCCTAAGTTAGTATGGCTATCGTCTGGTTGTTTTTCTAAAAAGCTTATTCCTGCTGCAGCTAAATATTGAGCCGCTAAATGCATTTGTTTTTCCATAGTCTGTTTTTTTATCTTATTCCTGCGTAATTAATTCCTGTAAGTTGATGTATATCTCTATCGTATGTTGACAAATCTTCTTGGTTAAATTTTGTAACATTATCATAACCACAAGCACGTGCAATAACTCTAATTAAATCGTTGCTTGCTTCAAAGTAGTTTTGTAATTGTTTAGCTGAAGAATCGATAATCAATCTGCTACGCAACGATTCTTTTTGAGTCGCAATCCCGACAGGACAATTATTACTGCCACAAGCACGCATCCCTAAACACCCAATAGCTTGTAATGCCGAATTAGATACCGCAATAGCATCTGCTCCCAACATCATGGCTTTTGCAAAATCTTCAGCGACACGTAGACCTCCTGTAATAACTAAAGTGACATCCGTTACACCAACTTTATCCATGTAAGCTCTTGCTCTCGCTAATGCCGGGATGGTTGGCACATTAATATGATCTCTTAAAATAGTAGGAGCAGAGCCTGTTCCTCCACCACGACCATCGAGAATAATATAGTCGACACCAACATCGAGTGCAAATTGAATGTCTTTTTCTATATGACTTGCTGCGATTTTAAACCCGATAGGAATGCCGCCTGTACGTGCTCTTACTTTATCTGCAAATACTTTAAAATCTTCAACAGTATGAAAATTTGGGTTTGCAGCTGGTGAAATTGCGGTTTCTCCTTCTTTTAATCCGCGAACTGCTGCAATTTCAGCACTTACTTTATTGCCTGGTAAATGTCCTCCTGTTCCTGTTTTTGCTCCTTGACCGCCTTTAAAATGAAAGGCTTGTACGTTATCTAATTTATCCCAAGAAAACCCAAATTGAGCGGATGCTAATTCGTAAAAATATTTAGAATTACTCGCCTGTTCCTCGGGTAACATGCCGCCTTCACCAGAGCAAATTCCTGTTCCTGCTAATTGTGCTCCTTTTGATAAGGCTATTTTTGCTTCACGAGATAAGGCTCCAAAACTCATATCACTTACAAAAAGTGGCATATCTAGTTCTAATGGCTTTTTTGCCTTTGGCCCAATCACTACTTTAGTAGCAACAGCTTCATGATCTAATAAAGGTCTTGAGGCTAATTGTGCAGGCAAAAACTGAATATCGTTCCATTTAGGAAGTGTATCTCTATCGACTCCCATAGAAGCAGAAAACCCATGATGTCCAATATTTTTTAAACCATTTTGAGCCAATTCTTTTATATAACCTGTGTATGGTTCTGTGTCTTCTGGATGCGTATCTGCGTAGGCTCCTAAATAGGCATCGCGATTAAAAGGTTGTGGACTATTGACTAAATAAGCATCAATTTCGAAGGCATCTACAAATAAATCATCACCTTCAATTTTGGTAGAAAACTTATGAAGGACTTCTTTGTTATTATATTCTGAAACTCCAGAATCTACACGATAATCCCATCCATGAACTCCGCATATAAGATTGTGACCATCTACATGACCGTCAGACATTAGTGCTCCTCTATGCAAACATCTTCCGTAGAGTACGGAAATATCGTCGTCAAATTTGACGATGACTAAGTCTAATCCGTTAACGAGTGCGTGTTCTGGTTGCTTATTTTCTAATGCGCTTACTTGAGCAATAACTACTGGTTTTTTCATGATTTAGGTTTTGATTTAATGTATAATATTTTTAGAATAATTAAACTGCTAAAAAGCAATAGAGAGTAGTAACACATTGGAGTACCTGAAGCTGTTTTTGGGCATTCGGCATGTCCTGTGAATTGCATGATTGAAGCCACTAAAGCAATGCTACCAGCAAGCCCTGTAAATAAAAAATACAAGACATTACCCTTTTTAAAGAGATGTGATATGAGTGGAATAATAAAGCAGATTAGAACAACCAAACACATTGGTATATGCATTATTTTAGGACAACCGTCCCCTGTTTTAAATTCTTCAATTACTAATCCTCCAGCACCAAATAATCCTATTATAAGAATCCCCAGAATACTGTAATATGTGATTTTGTTTGACATTAGTTTTTAATTGATACGCTACTGTTTTCGTTAAAAAAAACAAAAGCATATTAGCCTTCAAAATAGTGCTAATACTACTTAAGGTTATTGATAATAATTATAATAGGTAAGTTAAATCTTCTGTAAAGTACAGAAAAAACTTAATTATCAGGTAGTTATTAAGTAAGGCGTGCTACAAAATTTCTACGTTACTTATATCCTACAACTCTTCTTCAAGTATCTCTAAAGTTGATTTTTGCTTTTCAACTTCAGCTTTTAAATCGATAATAGTATTGATTTTTGGATTATCGATACTAATCTCATTATCGTTAGCCAACCAAACCTTTATGTTTAAAACTCTCGATTCTTTACCTAATCCAAATTGAAGTAATGCGGTTTGATCACTAGCCAAACCTTCTCCTGTAACTAACCATTCGGTCAGCGTTTTTGTTGGCGTAGTTACGGTTACTTTAGCACCTTGTACGTTAACAGACTCTCCTAAATCTACCTGTAGATAATTATTAGTTCCACCTTTATTTATATAGGCTAATGCTGGTGTATCAATATTTACCCAAATCATATCTAAATAGCCATCTTGATTAAAGTCACTTACTAATGACGTAATAGCAAAGTGCGGATTTGTAAGTCCACTCTCTTCTTCGGTAGGTGCAAATGTTCCATTTTCCTTTTGAATTAAAACACGACTCGGTAATTTAAATAATTTACTTGGAGGGAAGTCTACATAATTTTCGGCGACCATTAAATCTTGTAAACCGTCGTTATTAAGGTCTGCAAAAGTACAACCCCATGCAAATTCGTAATCTGCTATTTTAGCTTTTTCTGCTACATCGGTAAATTTAAAATTTCCTTCGTTTTTAAATAACATCCATTTATCAGTAAATAAAGAGGTGTCTTTTATATCTCCTTGTGCAATCTTATTAGGAAGTGTACTTCCTGTATTAGAGAACATAAAATCTACCAAACCATCATTGTTGTAGTCACCCACAGCGAGTCCCATTGGATACGCAAATTTCTTAGTCAAAGGATTGGCTTTCATGGTAAAAGTTAAGTCTCCATTATTTTTATAGGTACGTACCTCACCAGTATCATGTACCACCACTAAATCTTGCCAACTATCATTATCAATATCAACAAAAACACCTTGAAATGTATTATGTACATAATCTAGACCAGCAGATTTAGTAATACTTTTAAAAGTGTTATCACCATTATTAAGTAATAACTCGCTTGTAGAACCATAATTGTAATCTTCAAAAATATTTTGCCCTTCCATCAATTCTTTTTTAAGATAGGTAGCTAGAAATATATCTAAATCTCCATCTTTATCAATATCGGCTACCGTTATTCCGGCAGGATTAGATTTTTCATTGATTGGAGTATCAATAATAGTTTCTGTAAACGTTCCATTGGTATTATAATAAATGTGAAGTCCGTCTTCTCGGCCTAAAATAATATCCGTAAATCCGTTATTATCAAAATCAGCAGAAACCACACCAACAGTCGTTGTTGAGTTTCCTTTTATAGGTAAATTAACTTCCTTAGAAATATCTACAAATTCATTATTCCGATAGGCAAAAATTGCATCTTCTTGTTGCATACCACCACCAAAAAAGACTTCATCTATATTATCATTATTAATATCAATTAACGCTGAAGGAGCAATAGGCAATGATTTTTCGCCATTATATTGATGCACAAAATCTAAAGGGATAGGTGCAAATTTTGGAATATCTTTATCTGCAATCGTTATATCGTATTTATCAGAAACGGAATCTCTCCAAAAGAAACCAACTAAAAATAGAAGGAGCAGTAGTATGACAATACTTAATAGTTTTAAAAATTTCTTAATGAGTTTCATTTGATATAGTTTTTAGTTGGTAGAGTGATAGTGCAAATAAAATAAAGTGAGTTACATTCATTAGTATTGGTAGCATATGCTTACCTACTGAAGGTAGTAGTTTTCCTAAAACTACCAATAAAATAAGTACGACAATGGGATTGAAAATGGCCATCCATTTTTTATAATACGTGCCACCTTTTAGAATAGCAATAGCAAAAACAACAGAAAGTGTAGCTATAATTATACGAAGCGCTTTTACTAATATTTCCATGTGATCCGTGTAATGAGCTAATAGGTTTTGGTATGTTGAAGGATCTATAGTATCCTTTAATTGCACAATATTACCTATTGAGGCTCTAGAGCCTATCCAAACTCCACCAACAGCAAAAGCAACAAAACCAATAGCCAAAACCAATCTTGCTAAGGTTTCGTTACCCGATTTTAGCATTCTATATACGTGTATGTATCCAGCAAAATAGAAAGGCAGTCCAATAACGGCTAAGAAATGTCCTGTGGTAAGATGCTCTGAAGCTACAAATTTGAAAAACTCATAATCCTCAGAATGTTCTAAAATGGAAGGTGAATAGTGTAGGAAATATTCGCCTAATCCTACAAGAATAGCGGCGATAAGACCAAGGTAGCCTAAAATTTTGGTTAGTTGCATTTAGTTTTTGAATTGGTTGGTTTTTGAATTTGTCGAGATATGTTAAAATTCCTTTCAAAAAAATAAATGACTATATATAAGTTGGTTGTGTTGATTTTTTAATCCACTGTGAAAGCGTCTATTTTAAATTATGAACTAAAAAGACACGGGTTCTCTTGTAATGCTATTATTATTATTGAAGTATAGCCCACATTAAAAATGGCATCTACAATACTACAAGCTTGTGTGGATGGCTATTTTGTATCGCTTTATACATTGCAAAATTTTTTAGCAGATGAAATTAAGACATCAAAAATAGATATTAATCATCCTGAATTTAATAAGGTTGAAGAAGCTGTAAAATAACAAATGGAAGGGTTCTTGAGTACGAAAGGCCATAAAACAGCCGAAGAATTCAATAAATTATATGGAAGTGAATTGTATAATAGATGTATTTTGTCGCGTTCAAAAAAAGACTTAGAAATGCCATCGAAAATATTCTAAATTTATGAGAAGAATTTAGAAGGACTTGATTGTTCCTCGTGACGCTTCAGAAATTCACAGTGAATTAGAAAAAGCAGGACGTGTGTCAGATTACATGGAACTAACCGAACTAATGGTGGATACCGTGCAAAGAGAAGAATCTAGTGGTGCTCATTTTAGAACGGAATACCAAACGGAAGAAGGTGAAGCCAAATGGAATCATGCTAGTTTTTGTTGTTCTTCTGCATGGGGATGGAACAATAACCCTTCAAGCTCCATGTTGAATAAGGAAAAATTAATTGGTACTTTAACCCCTTCCGTACAAAGCTATAAATAAAAGAGGATGAAAATACCCCTAAAAATATGGCAGCAAAATGTGATGGTAAAAAAAACTCAATCTCAATAGTTTTACATATTTATGAAGCGATATAAAGTCGAATAGAATCCTTAATCAAATATAATAATTTGTCTAATAGCGTCTCCTGCTGCTAAGCGCTCAAAACCCTCATTAATATCTTCTAACTTGATGCGATGAGTAATCAATTTTTGAACGGGTAGCCTTCCTGCTTGATACATCTCCATAAAGTTAGGAATGTCTACTTTTGGCGAACCACTTCCCAAATAACATCCTTTTAAAGACTTTTCTTGTCCTACTAGAGTGAGTGGATTAAGAGATAATCTTGCATCAGGGCTAGGTAATGCACCAGTAACCGTTCTACCACCTCGCTTCGTGGCATTGAACGCAAAATCTAGGGCAGGCATTACACCTGCAAACTCTACAGCAATATCTGGCCCTTTATCAGTCATGCCTTTTACTTGATCCATCGCATCATCATCTTCTGAATTTACAACTTCATCCGCCCCAAAATCCTTAGCGAGTCCAAGTTTATAGGCGCTAACATCTGCACCAATAATTTTCGAAGCGCCTGCCGCATGTGCTCCCAAAACAGCAGATAAACCAACACCACCAAGACCTACTACCAAAATGGATTCTCCTGCTTTTGCTTCGGCAGTGTTTACGACCGCTCCTACTCCTGTTAATACGGCGCACCCAAAAACGGCAGCTACTTCAAAAGGAATAGACTTATCGATATTTACCAAGGAATGTATTGATGCTACAGCATAATCTGCAAAACCTGAAACCCCCAAATGGTGGTAATACTTTTCTCCATCTTTTGTTATTTTGATATCTCCGCTTAAGAGTGTACCGTCGGCATTGGCAGCTGCTCCAGGCTCACATAAAGCTGTTTTTCCTGATTGGCAAAATTTGCAATGGCCACAAGATGGTAAAAATGCAAAAACGACGTGATCACCTACTTCAAAACCTTTAACGTGGTCACCTACTTTTTCGATAATACCTGCAGCTTCATGTCCTAATACCATTGGTACTGGACGCGGACGGTTGCCATCCACTACAGATAGATCTGAATGACAAATACCTGCTGCTTTTATCTTTACCAAAACCTCTTCATGTCCAGGCGCTTCTAACTCTACGTCTTCAATGGTTAAAGGTTTAGACTTTGTGTAAGGTCTTTCATGTCCAATTTTATGTAATACTGCTGCTCTAGTTTTCATTTTCTACTGATTTTATTTATAATATTCTTTAGGACCTTTTTTGAACTTAGCCCACGCATCGGGATCATGTCCTGTTACCACCAAGGCATCATGAATGGAAGCTATTTCTCTTAATTTAGCAACTGAACGTACCGAATCTACCGCAGATGCTAGAAAACCGGGTAAAGCCTTATCTTCATAATGATCCGTGGTGTAGGCTGCATCTACCGTTAATAATATAGCACCATCTTCTGGTAAGGTTACTAAAAAACTACAATGACCTGGAGAATGACCAGGTGTTGGAATCATTTTAATAACTCCATCACCATACACATCGTATACTTCATTACCTTCAATTTCAAGAAAATTCCATTTCAAATTGGGGCGGTCAAAATCTTTGCGTATGTAACCTCCTGCAGCAAACCAATCTGCTGTGAAGGCATATTCATATTCTTTACGTTGAACGGTATGAACCGCATTTGGGAACCTTCCTGTAGCTCCGGTATGATCTAAATGCAAGTGAGATTGTAATACATATTTAATAGAGGCAGGATCTATCCCTAAATCTTTAACCACATTAACGCAGCCATCTTCTTCTTTCATCACTGGCCAATACACATCCGTAATACCACCCCAATGTTCTTTAGGATTTGTCGCGCACTCCACTGCATTTCCTCCATCAATAACAATTGTACCTTTTGGATGAGTAATTAGGTACCAAGGAACCGGGATTTCGTAAGGATCTTGTGAAGCATTCATCTTGATATTATTTTCCTTGCATTTCAGAACACCTGTTTGAAACATATATAACCTAATCTCATTTTTCATAGCTCTACTATTTTTTAAATTTTAAAAAAAGAATTATTCTAAATCTACTAAATTATCATGCGACTTGCAATATTCTCATTAATTTTATGATTTGTTTATGGATAATTTATTTTTAACGTGGTTTTGATAACAATAATCCTTAATTGGATTAGCTCATTAAAATAAATTTATGGTCTAAATGATTATGTTTTGCCATAATTATGCTCGTCATTTATATTTCGAACTTGGGTTAGGGTTATATTTAGTTTCATCACTATAGCATTTATTGGGTAGGAATAAATGCCAAAAAGAATAAAAAGAATAATAGATGAATATGGTGAATTATTTAGGAAAATTTTAGTGTCTTATTTGTAATACCCTTAAGGTTTCAAAACTTAATAGTTTTATTAAATGCAAAATCAATTAGAGTACTATCGACGTTTTGGATGTCGCTTATCAGTTCTTTGATAAAAAACACAGATTAGGATTCTTTTTCTTATGAAAAAATAATTAAGCTTATTTTAATCAATCATATCGTAAAAATACCTTTGTGCTCCTTCAGTGCTGTTAGCGTTGAAGTATAGCCTAAATTAAAAATAGCATCCATATTACTCATTCCAAAAGTGCTGTAATTCACCAATTCTTGAGGGTTTATCACCATATCACAATCAGCAAATTTATTTGAAGATTCTGCCGCTATTTTTATTTTATATGCACGCTCTATTATGGAGTAAGAATGTTTTAAATCTTTCATACTCACAATTTTTAAAGGGTTTACACAGACGCCAATAATTTTATCGCACTTGTTTTTTAGAGGTTCTACAGGAAAATTATTTAGAGTACCCCCATCCACATAAAATTTCCCATTAATTTCAGTAGGTGTAAAAACGCCAGGAAAAGAAGCAGATGCTATGATCGGTTTTATGAGTTGCCCTTTACTAAAGATTTTTGAAGTACCATCAACAATATTTGCAGCAGGAATGAATAATGGTTTTTTTAAATCTTCAAAACTATCATTTGGAAAGTAGGTTTTTAGGTCGTCGTAAAAGTTATCTGAATTTAAAAATCCTGGTTTTCTACGGGCAAATCTTTTGGTATGAAACAGTGGAATGATTTTAAAGAAAGTCAATATTTCAGACCAAGGTACACCAGCAGCATATAAAGCACCTACAATAGCACCAGAACTTGTGCCCGAAATATGTGTAGGAAAGATGCCGTGTTCTTCTAATGCTTTAATGACGCCTATATGCGCTGCTCCACGAGCACCACCACCAGAAAGTACTAATCCTAATTTCATGATATAAAGGTACAATGTTGCGTCGACTTATTAGCTGATTTTTATATGGATTGTCTGACAAAGAATTAATAAGGTTCTACATAACTACAATTCATTAATGCAGGTAATTAGATCGGTATTTCTAGAAAATAGTGGATAAGCTATAACAGATTATCATATTTTTTTGAAATAAAGGCAAATTCCTTAAAGAAATCGAAAAGTTTTGGGAGTAAATCTTTTATCGCTCAACTTATTTGAAAGCATCTGCAGCTTCTTTCGTCTATTGCAAGTATTAACCTGTAATCTAAGCAGATGTTGTTTTTAAAATAACATAGTATCGGGATACTTTCATGATACTTTAGGACTAGATTGCCCACAAAATAAATTGAAAATGGTTCAAATTCTAGTTGTTGAAGATGATGTGCATATCGCAGAATTGGTTACAATAAACCTTGAAGACGATCAAACAAGCGTAAAAAGTTGTTATAATGGTAACGAAGGTTTTTTAGAAGCCTCTACAAATGCTTATGATCTTGTTATTTTAGATTTAATGTTACCTGGTAAAAAAGGCTTAGATATTTGTCGAGAGTTGAGAGCTTCAAAAGTTAATACTCCCATACTCATGCTCACTAGTAAAAGCGATGAGATCGACAAGATTTTAGGTCTTGAAACTGGGGCAGACGATTATATGACTAAACCCTTTAGTGTTCGTGAATTGCAAGCCCGTGTAAAAGCGATCATTAGGCGCCAAAGCTTCGATACAATAAGTACGACTTCAGAAGAAGACCTAGATTTACCGGTATTAACGCGTAAAGATCTTGTGGTCAATCAGGAAATGCGAAAAGTAGAATTACAAGGTGAGCGACTTAATCTTACGCCCAAAGAATTTGAATTACTCTGTTTATTAGCCAATAACGTTGGTAAAACCTATAGCCGTGCGCAATTATTACACCGCATTTGGGGCTATGAGTTCGAAGGTTACGAACATACTGTAAATTCTCATATTAACCGCTTACGCGCAAAAATAGAACAAGACCCTGGAAACCCCGAATACATACTCACCACTTGGGGAGTGGGCTACCGATTTTCTGAATCTTAAGACCTTATGAAAACAAAAAACACCTTATTCTACAAAATTGCTGGTGTGCTCACCCTTTTATTTGTAGTACTTGCCTTTTTAATTACCAAAACATCTACACAACTTTCGGAAGATTATCACGATGAAATTACCCAAGGCTTAAATAAAAATGTCTCAGGGTTTATTGTTGAAGAAATCCAAGGACTCTACGACGGCGATTCGGTAGTGGGTGCTAAAATGAGCAGTTTAATGCATCATGTTATGGCCACTAATCCTGCGACTGAAGTCTACTTATTAGACTTAGAAGGGAACATTCTTAAGCATGTTGCCATGAATAAAGAGGTGAAAGCAAAACGCATTGATTTAAAACCTGTAACCGAATTTATCGCCCAAGATGGAGAGGTGTTTATTAAGGGTGACGACCCAAAATTACCGGGAACTAAAAAAATATTTTCAGCAGCACCTTACCTTTATAAAGATAAAAAAGTAGGTTACATTTATACAATCGTTGGTGGTAACGATTACGACTCGCTAATTAATAAACATGAGGCCAGTTATATTCGTAAACTCAGCATGCGTAATATTTTATATGCACTATTTGCAGCCTTATTGGTGGCGTTGCTTTCCATTTATATTATTACAAGAAATTTCAATAAAATCATTGCGGCGTTTACATCTTTTAAAAATGGGGATCATGATGCTCGCGTTGCAGGTGTGCAGCATGGCGAAATGGGATTATTGGCCAATACCTATAACGACATGGCCGATACCATTCAAAGTAATATTCAAGATTTGCAGAGCGTAGACAACTTGCGTAAAGAACTTATTGCAAATATTTCTCACGATCTAAGAACACCTATTGCGTCTATTCAAGGTTTTGTTGAAACCATCATGATTAAAGGAGACGGCCTAGAAGACAAGGAAAAGCAGCGTTACATGGAAATAGTGCTTAAAAACTCTGAACGTCTTAAAAAATTGGTGAACGATTTGTTTGAGTTAAGTGTTTTGGAAGCCAATCAAAAAGCCGTGCAGCCAGAGGCCTTACAAATGGCAGAAATTATTCAAGATATTGCCGATAAATACCGCATTATTGCCAAAAATAAAGGGGTGAGTATAAATACGGTGTATTCTAAAGATCTCCCTTTTGTATACGCGGATATTGCTTTAATTGATAGAGCGTTACAGAACATTATAGACAATGCGATTAAACATTGTCAGCAAGGCGATGTCGTTACCTTAGAGCTTTACACGGCAAATGATCAGGTGATGGTAAAGGTGTCCGATACCGGAAGCGGTATAGAATCTCAAGAGTTACCTTATATATTTGAACGCTACCGAAAAGGCAAATTCTATTCCGATGCCACAAAAGGTAGTGGACTAGGCTTGGCCATTGTTAAAAAGATTATGGACCTTCACAATTCAACTATCAAAGTGAATAGTATTTTAAATCAGGGTACCGAGTTTTATTTTAATTTGCCAGTGCTTAAAAGAACCGCTTCGTTATAAATTTTATATAAATAGTTTATACTATAGTTATGGCGTTGTTATAATTTGGTGATACTCTCGGAGGATATTTGTAGATATATAATCATTAACACATTTACAAATGAAAAAATTTAAATTTATTACACTTTTATCCGTTATTACCCTTTTTGCAAGTTGCGATAGTGACGACGACAGCACGATAGTAAACTTAACCCCGAGTGAAAATTCTAACTTTACAGTAAGTATTGAAAATATTGGAAGTGCCTATAGTTTTATAGACTCTGGAGTATTTAATACGCCCGTAGGCGATGCAAGTCCTGGGCCAGCAACGCCAGGAAAACGTTACGAATTCACGGTTGATGCCGGTAGAAGTCAAAAATTATCTTTTGTAACCATGTTAGCAGCAACCAACGATTTATTTTTTGCGCCTGATGGTAACGGCATTGCGTTTTACGATGACAATGGCGATCCTATTTCTGAAGACGTTACCGATCAAGTTTATTTATGGGATGCGGGTACAGAAGTCAACGAAGAACCTGCAGTGGGTCCTAATACAGTTGGCATGCAATCTGGTCCTGATACTGGAGCGGTAGAAAACGGAAACGTATTAAAAATTGCAGACGTTACCAATGGTTTTATGTTTGATTACCCAGCGGTAAACGAAATAATTTCTGTAAGCATCACTCATGTAGAAGGGACACTATTTACTGTTTCTATAGAAGATTTAATAACAGCAAGTTTAGAGACGAGTGCAGGAAGTTCTGTTGCCCCTTTATCACCTGGTGTTTATGTGATTCATGGTGGTGAAAATCCTTTGTTTACAGAAGGTGTAGCGGATTACGGACAAGGAGTTGAAGCGATTGCTGAAGACGGAAATGCAGCACCTTTAAGCGACTATACAGCCCAAAATACGGGAGTGACTTACCCATCGTCTCCTGGAATCTTTGTAGTTCATGAAGGAAATACGATGCCATTATTCACATCGGGAGTTACAGATTTCGATTTAGGATTAGAACATATCGCTGAAGATGGAAATACCGCTGTTTTAGCTGATAATTTAAGTGGGTTAGAAGGCCAAATTTCAGGTGCTGTGTTTAATACTGTAGATGGAGGTAGTGGTCCTGGGCCTTTATTACCAGGAAATACTTATACGTTTAGCTTTACAGGCGAAGCAGGAAATAGATTATCATTTGCAAGTATGTTAGCAGCTACAAATGATGTGTTGTTTGCAACTCAAGATACAGGAATTGAATTATTCAGTGCAGACGGAACTCCTTTAAGTGGTGATATTACAAATGAGGTGTACCTATGGGATGCTGGAACTGAGGTTAACGAACAGCCTGCTATTGGTCCTAATACAGTGACTAATCAATTAGCTGCCGATACTGGAATCGATGAAACGGAACCAGTTCAATTATTATCTAATGTTAACGATGGTTATACTTACCCAAATGTTGATACCGTTCTTAGAATTACAATTACCCCAAACTAAAATTTTAAAACCTAGTGTATAATCCGCGTTTCACTTAATTGTGAGACGCGGATTTTTTTATGTGACTTAAGACATCTAAACATATGATTTAAGGACGCAGCATCGTTTTTGCCAATCCAACAAAGAAGATATGCATCCTTTTTTGATATCGTTCGTGGCTAGTCTTTCATTGCTGTGTAACAATTGCTAAGTTTTTACGACTTATTATAATAAATAGCAATGTTTTGAATCTAACAGCAAATCCCATATCACCTGAAGACAAAGAAGCCTTAGTGCACGCAAAATCTAGCATGCAAAATTTAGGTTGGGCCATTCGTAATGTCAATAAAATTGGTAATACGGTAGAAACAGGCATTAGTTATGTGCCAGAAAAAGTATTAGTTAAAGTACAGAAGATTACCGAATCTGTATTATTAAAAATTATTAAAGCCAATTTACTGACGATTAAAAAGAACAAAACTTTTAAAAAGCCTTCAAAAAACACCTATAAAAGCATTGTCACTGGTACAGGAGCTTTAAGTGGTTTTTTTGGATCGTCTACGGGGTTTGGAACTGCTATTTTTGCATCAGAAGTCACACTTACCACTAAGTTTTTAATGCGTACCATTATGGATATCGCACGAAGCGAAGGTGAAGACATCTACACATTAGAAGGGCAAATGGCATGCCTGCAAGTTTTTGCGCTTGGAGGAGATTCATTAGATGATGATGGCATGGAAGCTAGTTATTACACCACACGTATGGCCTTAAATTCAGCTTTAAATAATGTGTCAGTAGCAGGCATAAAAATGAGTTTAGAGAGTTTAGTAAAAGGAGCTAGTGCTTTGGGATCTAACGCTGTGGGTAATTTTTTATCCAAAATTGCCACGAGATTAAGTCTTCTTATCAGCGAGAAATTTTTGGCGCAAGCTGTACCTATTGTTGGAGCCATTGGAGGAGGTGGTTTAAATTATGTTTTTGTAGATCACTTTCAGAATATGGCAACGGCACATTTTACGATACGACGTTTAGAGCGGAAGTATGGAGAGGCTGAGGTTAAATTAGTCTATGAGGCTATAGCCTTGGGTATTAAAGAGTAGTAGGATTTTTTATATAATATGCTTAGGACTTCAATAAAAAAAACCAACCAAGAATTTCTTCAAGGTTGGCTTTGCTATTAAATCAATTAAACTAGGGAACTTAAATTTAAGCGATTGGAATTGGGTAATTAGTTACAATTATTGTTTTTAAATTCTAAATCGTCAGTCGTACCAATTTCAAAACTGACTTCAACATCGTTATCATTGTCATCATTATCAAGTTCATCTAATATCCAAGTCGCATTGATATCATCAAAATCTGGAATATTAAAAGTTACGTTGATGTTGTTACCTGAGCCACTGGCAGTCCAAGTGCCATTCGCTGTATTTTCATCCCATGTCACGATAACCGTATTGTCTGCTGAGAAATTAAAGAAGTAACCTACATAATTGCTTTCTAAATCGCTATTGTTTCGTTCTAAATCTTCAATATACCAATCCGAACAAGCTGTTAAAATAGTTTCTAATTGTTCCGTCGTACAGGTATTACAATCGTCGTTAAGGTTATCATCATCGTCATTAGAACACGATAATAAGCTAAAAACTAGTAGAGCGCTTAATAAGATTTTGAATGTAAATAAGGGTTTTATAAAATGTGATTTCATATTATTTAATTTTAGGTATTAATTAATTTTAAGGATTAGTTACAATTGTTATTTTTAAATTCTAGTTCGTCATCATCTCCCATTTCAAAGCTGACTTCAACCTCGTTATCATCGTCGTCGTTATCGATTTCATGTAAATTCCAAGTGGTATTGATGTCATCAAATCCTGGAATATCAAAGGATACTGTGATGTTATTCCCATTTCCACTTGTCGTCCAAGTTCCATTGGCAGTGTTACCAGTCCAAGTGACTGTAACGGTATTATCTGTAGAGAAATTAAATAGGTAACCGGTATAATTGTCTTCTAAATCAGTGTCGTTACGTTCTAATTCGTCTATATACCAACCTGAACAAGCTGTTAAAATAGATTCTAATTGGCTTGGTGTACAGTTCGTACAATCGTCATCGTCATAGTCGTAATCATCATCTTCATCGCAATCGTCACCAAAATCATCAATGGCATCATCGAGCTGATTAAAATTGTTAATTACAATTTCATTACCATCAGCAATTATGATACTTATAGGAAATTCAAAACCAATTAAATCATCTTCGTCTATATCATCAATAAATTCATAAAGGTCATAATCATTGGTAAATGTGAGTGTTGCAATAACTTCATTATTGGTGTTAAAAACGGAAGCCGAAATTGGATATACAAAATCTAAACATTCTATATCATCATCAAATTCATTTTCATCATTACAATCATCAGCATAATCTTCTAGCTGATCTAAACTGTTAACTTGAATTTCAGAATAATCTGAAAAAATTATAGTGATAGGAAAATTGATAACAACCGTATCATCATCGTCATCAAATTCATCTAGAATATCTTCAAGATCATCATAATCATCAATATTAGTAATGGTTAATTCTACTCCATTTATGGTTGCTGTTATTGGCAGTTGAATGGTAAAACAATTGGCATTGTAAACGACGTTATCTACAGAACCATCGTTCATGGTGACTCTTTGAATTTGGCTTGCTAAAGCTGAATTAGCTTGTAACGTAGATTCTGCTGGTGGATCAATGCTTATATCATCTTCGGTTCTACAAGATGTCATCGTTAAGAATAAACCTAATAAGGCAAAAAGATAAGGTTTGATAGTTTTCATAATTAATTTGTTTTTTATGATCATGGTTAAGTTTTTCATTTAATAAGGCGCTTTAATTACTGCCTTTATACTTAGAACAACTCAGTAATTAAATGTCCCAAGAAATTTATTGTTTTTTTATTTAATTGAAATTTGAGTCGTTTCAAATTCTGAATGGTTGCTTTTACTTTTAATAGATTGATTCATGTGTTATGTGATTTTAAATTGAACTTATAGTTTTAAAACAATCACATATTAAAATCTCCCAAAATTATTTTAATTAAATTTTTTGATGGTGATTCTTTATCTAATTTTAAAATTTAAATTTCATGTTTTAGTAACATTATCTTTTGTATAATCTTTAAAAAAAAGCATACTTTTGGGGATTCAAACTACAAAAACCACTTATAATTGCCTAAGTCGCTCCACAAAGATATCTGTGATAAATTGCGCTTTTCTAAACTCTACGAAAAGTATGCGCAAAGCATGAGCACTATTTTGTACTATAAGTATGGTGATTTACTAAACCCTTCGGATAAAGTGCAAGATGCCTTTATTAAATTATGGGAAAATTGTGCTAAAGTGGCACCTGAAGCTGCAAAATCTTATTTATATACGGTTGCAAATAATATGATGCTTAACGAAGTAAAGCACCAAACGATTGTTTTTAAGCATCAAGAAGTAAAGCCAAAGGATTACACCAATGAGACTCCAGAATTTATGTTGCGTAAAAAGGAATTTTTAAAGCGTTACGAAACCGCTTTGTCAACATTAAAAGAAGAAGAACGTGTCGCTTTTCTTTTAAGTAAGGTCGATGGGAAAACCCATAAAGAAATTGCAGAGCTATTAAATATCACCAAAAAAGTAGCTGAACATAGAATTTATGCCGCCTTAAATAAATTGAAAGATCAATTGGAAGAACTGAATTGAAAATAATTTTGGGACAATTGAAAGTTGAGTTGTTTTATAAGTATAGCATCAAGTTATGGACAAAGAATATTTACTAAAAAAATGGTTGGACAACAACTTATCTGAAGCAGAGGCGGAAGCTTTTAATGCTTTAGAGGATGCAAAGCTATATAAAGAAATAGCAGAAGAAGCACAGCGGTTTAGTGGTCATCATCATGCAAAAGTGCCTGCGTTTGAAGCTTTAGAAAGCCAGTTACAAAATAAAAAGGCTTCGTCAATTAATTGGATGAAGATAGCGTCAAGGTTTGCGGCCGTTTTTGTTATTGGCTTAACCTTATTTTTGTTTTTGAATAGAGATAGCGCAAGTACAATTTCAACCGATTTAGCACAAAAAGAAACTATTACACTTCCTGATAATTCTATTGTGGAACTTAATGAGTTATCTGAACTTATGTACAGTCCTTCAAATTGGGATAAAGAAAGAGTCTTAAATTTAAAAGGAGAAGCCTTTTTTGATGTCGAAAAAGGAAAACAATTTCATGTCAATACGGAATTTGGAAAGGTCACCGTTTTAGGTACCGAGTTCAATGTGTTTACTAAAGATAGCATTTTTAAAGTCACCTGTTATGAAGGTTTGGTGCAAGTCAGTTATAATGATGAGGTTATAAAATTACCAGCCGGTTCAGAGTTTATTTTAAAATCAGGAACGGCTAAAAAATCTAATATTATTACAGCAAAACCGTATTGGCTTAAAAATATGAGTGTATTTAAAGATGCATCAGTACAAGCAGTGCTTTTAGAGCTCGAAAATCAATATAACATTGTAATTACGGATTCCATGGCTGCTAATACGTTAAGATTTACAGGTGCATTTGAGCATGATAACCTTAATAATGCTTTAAAATCAATTACACAGCCACTTGGCTTGACCTATGAAATTATAAATAATAAAGAGGTCGTAATAATCAATGCTAAAGATTAAGTATATAACTTTTTTTATAAGTGTATTAGTTTGTTTTTTAGTAAAAGCACAAGCTAATAATGGGAAAACTTCTATTATACAAGCGCTCAATGAGATATCTAAAACTCATAATGTTAATTTTAATTATAATAGTGAGCTTCTAAATGATCTCTATGTAATTCCTCTAGATGATGAATTAGATTTTAATGCTAAAATTGAAAATTTAGAACAACAGACCAATTTAATTTTCACCAAAATTAGTGACGTGGTCTTTAGTATCACCAAACCTGTTACAATTTGTGGTTATTTGCGAGATAACTTAGAAAATCCGCTTTATGGAGCAACCATCCATACAAAACACAATTATACAGTAACTAATGATGACGGCTATTTTGAAATCGAAGTACCATCGTTAAACGCTCTT
Source organism: Winogradskyella costae (assembly GCF_013403865.1). Lineage (GTDB taxonomy): Bacteria > Bacteroidota > Bacteroidia > Flavobacteriales > Flavobacteriaceae > Winogradskyella > Winogradskyella costae. Next base: position 1,125,189 of record NZ_JABFDK010000001.1, on the reverse strand, counting down.
GTTACAATCCGATTTATAGGTTTTAAGACTATAGAGCGCCAAGCCAAATATTTTAAATTAAATAGTTGTGACGCTATTACCTTAATTGAAGAAGCAGAAGTGTTTAGTTCTGTAGTGCTCAATGGTTATATGGTTAAAGGAATAGATAGGCAACAAGACGGAAGTGTTGTTATTGACTATAGTAAGTTTACGCTGTTGCCAGGTCTTATAGAGTCTGATGTATTACATACTGTTCAGGCATTGCCAGGAGTGTTAAGTGTAGATGAAACGGTTTCCAATATTAATATAAGAGGGGGTTCTCACGATCAAAACTTATTACTTTGGGATGGGATAAAAATGTATCAATCCAGTCATTTCTTCGGACTTATTTCAAGTTTCAATCCGCAAATCACGCAAACCGCAACCGTAATCAATAATGGAACTGATGCTTCTTATACCGACGGTGTTTCAGGAACAATTGATATGCGGTCTAATAATACTATTGAATCTAGTTTTAAAGGTTCCTTTGGTCTTAACCTTCTTAATACGGATTTATTTTTGAATGTTCCGATTGGAGAAAAGTCTTCAGTTCAAATTGCAGGGCGAAAATCTATTGATGAATTAATACGAACACCAACCTACAAAACGTATTTTGAACGTGTAACACAACATACAGAAGTCGAAGAAAATGCGTCTAATGTTAGCAATTCAAATCAGTCATTCGATTTTTATGATACCTCCTTACGATGGCTTTATAAGCCATCTGATAAGGATTTTATACGCCTAAATTTTATGTTAGTCCATAATGATTTAACCTTTGACGAATCTGCACTTTTTAATGGTGTCGAAGAAACACGAGAAAGTAGTATTTCTCAAAATAGTATATCTGCGGGTTTAAATTATAGACGACAATGGAATGAAAAATTTAATACAGTGCTCAATGTTTATAATACAGATTATAAGTTGCAAGCCATAAATGCCAATATTATGGCAGAGCAACGCTTTTTGCAAGAAAATATAGTATCTGAAACTTCGGTGAAGTTAAAAGTATTCTACACCCAGAATCAATGGCAATTTAATTTGGGTTATAATTTCATAGAATCTGAGATTACCAACTTAAATGATATTGATGTACCGCGATTTGTAAGACGTGATTCTGAGGTTTTACGAGAACAAGCTGTCTTTGCTCAAACGCAGTTTGGAAATGAAAACAAAGATTTTAATGTAAATTTTGGGGTTAGAGGTAATTATATTGAAAAATTTGATGAGTTATTAATAGAGCCACGTTTAAGTGTTAAAAAGGTTTTAAATAAACACTTTGAGCTGGAGGCTTTAGGCGAGTTTAAACATCAGAATACCTCGCAAATTATCAACTTTCAAAATGATTTCTTAGGAGTTGAAAAACGTCGATGGCAACTCACAGATAATGATAGCATACCTATTATTAAAAGTAAACAAGCCTCATTAGGATTGCTTTATAGCAACAAAGGCTGGTTAATAGATGCAAAAGTATATTATAAAACCGTTGATGGTATTACTTCTCAAAGTCAAAGTTTCACTACTAAATACGAATTTGAAAAAGAAAAAGGAAGCTATGATGTTTTAGGAGCTGAATTTTTAGCCCGAAAAAAATTCAAGAATCTAAGCGCTTGGTTAAGTTATTCATACATAAAGAATGATTATACCTTTGATACCTTTGATGAAATAGAGTTTCCTAGTAATCTCGATATTACCCATGCATTTACAATAGGCACAACATATAGTAACGAATCATGGAATATCTCTGCAGGATTAAATTATAGAGTGGGGAAACCTACATCGATACCATTATTAGAAAATGAAGTTACAGCCAACGAAATTAATTTTGATAGTGCAAATAACGAGAGACTAAAAGACTATTTAAGAATAGATGCCTCGGTGCTTTATAAGTTTAAAGTGAATAGAACCTTCCGATCAGAAGTGGGCATTTCTGTTTGGAACATCACTGATGTAGAAAATCCGATAAATAACTATTATAAGATTGATGCAGAGGGCGATGTGGTAAGGTATTCTAGATACTCATTGGGTATTACGACTAATGCGGTTTTTCGACTTTATTTTTAGAAACCATTGGTAGTTAAACGCTTATTTTGTTCGTTGAGCGAATACAGTATGTTGGTTATATAATTTTAATATTATATTTGCGTTAAGTAAAAATATAAATGTAGGTAACTTCCCTATTTAAACCTCATTTTATGCACTTTGTCGATAAAATTTACCGTTTAAAGATGTTTTTTAATTCATTTAATTTTGTTTACTCATTTTTTTTTATACTTTTACACCTTAATTTATAGCATGCACAAGAAAAATATGTTCGCCTCTATCTTAGTTGTTTTCGTTAGCTTTGCATCTATGGCTCAGGGCACTACCGGATCTGTTCCGCCGCCGCCAGCACCACCACCGCCTCCAGGTCTTCCAATTGATGGAGGAGTAGTGTTTCTATTTATACTTGCTTTAAGTTACGGTATCTACAAGACGTATAAAATGTCTAAAAAAACGGTTTAATTTTTTAAATCATTAAGGCGTTTCACATATTTCCCTATAACGTCAAATTCTAAATTTACAGTTGTGCCAATCTGAAACGTTTTAAACGTTGTATGATTAAACGTATAAGGTATTATAGCTACAGAAAAACGATTCAATTGAGAATTTACAACTGTTAAGCTCACGCCGTTTACGGTAATAGAACCCTTTTCTATAGTTATATTATTGAGATCTTTATCATATTCAAAGGTAAAAATCCAACTACCATCTTCCGTGAGAATATCAACACAAGTTGCAATTTGATCTACATGTCCTTGCACAATATGACCATCTAATCGGTCACCAAGTTTCATAGCGCGTTCTATATTTACAAACTCTTTTTCTTTAAGCAAGCCTAAATTAGTTTTATTGAGTGTTTCTTGTATGGCCGTAACAGTGTACGTATCTCCTGTAATGCCAACAACGGTTAGACAGACGCCATTATGAGCAACACTTTGATCAATTTTTAATTCATTGGTTATAGCAGTATGTACTGTAATATGGAGATTTCCATCAGCTCTATCTAGTTTTTCAATTGTTCCGAGATCTTCTATAATGCCTGTAAACATAATTTGTACTTTATTTAGTTAAATTTGCAGTTACAAAGTTAAAGACAAAAAATGAAAAAAGACGAAAAGATAATTGTAGGGATTTCTATTGGTGACCTTAATGGTATTGGTGCAGAAATAGTCATTAAAGCTTACGAAGATCCAAGATCTTTAGAACTAAATACACCGGTAATTTTTGCCTCGGCTAAAACAATGCAGTTCTTTAAAAACCATTTTAATAGTAAAATCAATTTTTTCAATATAGATTCTCCAGAAAAAGTGATTCATGGAAAAGTTAATGTTGTTGAGGTTTGGAACGAGCCTGTGAAAATTGAATTTGGTATAGAGAACAAAAAGATTGGTGAATACGCCATCAAATCTCTCGAAGCAGCAACTAATGCTTTAAAGGAAGGTACGATTGATGTATTGGTTACAGCACCAATTAATAAGCATAATATTCAATCGGAAAAATTTAACTTTCCTGGTCATACAGATTATTTAGCTAAAGCTTTAAACGGAAAAAGTTTAATGTTTATGGTTTCTGATGAATTGCGAGTTGGACTTTTAACAGACCATGTTCCGCTTAAAGATGCAAGTGATGCTATTACAGTCGAACTTATTAAAGAAAAAATTACCACGGTAACAAACTCGTTAACACAAGATTTTGGAATAAGAAAACCTAAAATTGCTGTTTTAGCTATAAATCCACATGCTGGAGATAATGGAGTTATCGGTAATGAAGATGACACTATTTTAAAACCTACCTTAACAAAAATAAAATCGGAAGGAACTTTAGTTTATGGCCCATACTCGGCCGATAGCTTTTTCGGTTCTAATACCTATAAAAATTTTGATGCTATAATAGCATCTTATCATGATCAAGGTTTAATTCCTTTTAAAACTATCGCTTTTGGGAAAGGGGTGAACTACACAGCGGGTTTAGATAAAGTAAGAACATCTCCAGATCATGGTACCGCATATGAAATTGCAGGGAAAGGGGTTGCAGATGAAGGCTCAATGAAGCAAGCTATCTTTATGGCTATTGACATATTTAGACATAGAGAGGACTATAATTTTTATAGTAAAAACCCGTTAAAAAAGGCATCTAGATAGTTATAAACAAAATTTGTTGATATCTAGGCATTAAGTAAGGAAAAATTTATATATTTGCACGCTCAAATTGAATGTGATAATGAAGGCATTAAAATCTTATACTATCCCTTTTGTAGGATTAAAAGAAGGAATGCATCATTTTGATTTTCAAATTGATAATACGTTCTTTCAGCATTTTGAATATGATGAATTTAATGCAATTGATGTTAAAATTGACCTAGAATTCGAAAAAAAATCAACTCTTTTAGAGTTGCATTTTTCGGCTGTAGGCTCAGTAAATGTGAATTGTGATATTTCAAATGAACCATATGACCAAGCGATTAACGACGATTTTAAGTTAGTTGTAAAATTTGGAAATGAGTATAATGATGAGAATGAAGATATCTTAATTATACCACATGGCGAGTACGAAGTTAATGTTGCACAATACATATATGAACTGATTATTTTAGCAGTTCCTATTAAAAGAATTCATCCAGGTATTGAAGATGGTACATTACAATCAGATATACTTTCAAAATTAGAAGAATTGAGTCCAAGTGAGGACCATAAAGTAAAATCATCAGAGGATATTGATCCTCGTTGGAATAATTTAAAAAAACTATTAACGGATAAATAACATTTAAAATGGCACATCCAAAGCGTAAAATATCGAAAACAAGAAGAGATAAAAGAAGAACTCATTATAAGGCTTCTGTACCTCAAATAGCAACTTGCCCAACAACTGGTGAGCCACACTTATACCACAGAGCACATTGGTTCGAAGGTAAACTATATTACAGAGGTCAAGTACTTATTGACAACTCTGTTGAAGAAGAAAACGCAGCATAAGTATTATGCATGCATACAAGAAAACGCTCCTATGTGAGCGTTTTTTTTGTTATTATTTTTTGAATAGAGCAAAAACCACTTACTTTGCATTACTATTTGCTAAAAAACGGGGAAATTGTATAGAACGTTACATTTTATATCAATTTTTCATACTTTTAATTAATCTAAAAGCTAATAATGAGTAAAATCACAGCAGCAATTACAGCTGTCGGAGGCTATGTTCCTGAGTATGTTTTAACGAACAAAATCCTCGAAACAATGGTTGAGACCAATGATGAGTGGATCACCTCTAGAACAGGTATAAAGGAGCGACGAATTCTTAAAGAAGATGGAAAAGGCACATCATTTTTAGCCATAAAAGCCGCAGAAGACTTAATTCAAAAAAAAGGATTAGATCCAAAAGAAATTGATTTGGTTATTGTTTGTACAGCAACACCAGATATGAAAGCTGCCGCAACAGCTGCATATACAGCAACGCAAATTGGCGCTGTAAATGCATTCTCTTACGATTTAGAAGCCGCATGTTCTAGCTTTCTTTACGGCATGTCAACGGCAACAGCTTATATAGAAGCAGGGCGTTACAAAAAAATCCTCTTAATAGGAGCGGACAAAAATTCATCATTTATTAATTACGAAGACAGAGCAACCTGCATTATTTTTGGTGATGGAGCAGGTGCGGTACTTTTTGAGCCTAACGAAGAAGGTTTAGGTTTGCAAGATGAACTATTGAGAAGTAATGGTGAAGGTCGCGACTTTCTACAAGCAACTTACGGAGGGTCTTCTTACCCCATTACTAAGGATACCTTTAAAGAGGGAAAACATTATATTTTTCAGGATGGAAAAACAGTATTTAAAAATGCTGTTTTTAATATGGCAGATGTTGCTGAGAAGATTATGAAAAGAAATAATCTTACTAATGATGATATTTCTTGGTTGGCAGCACATCAAGCTAACAAGCGTATTATTGATGCTACGGCTAATAGAATTGAATTAGAAAGTGATAAGGTAATGATGAACATTCAGAGGTATGGTAATACAACTTCTGCTACCTTACCATTATTATTATTTGATTACGAATCACAACTTAAGAAAGGTGATAATATTATATTTGCTGCCTTTGGTGGTGGATTTACTTGGGGCTCAATTTATTTTAAGTGGGCTTATAATTCCTAATTAAAAACTAACTAACAAAATATCTAAAATTATGGATATAAAAGAAATTCAGAACTTAATTAAATTTGTTGCTAAATCTGGCGCAAGCGAAGTTAAGTTAGAAATGGATGATATTAAAATCACCATTAGAACTGGTTCAGAAAGCGAAACGACAATTGTACAACAAATGCCAATGCAATCAGCTCCTGTAATGCAACATCAGATGCCTGCGCAGCCAGTAGCCTCACCTGTACAAGAAGCTGCTGCCCCTGCAGAAGATTCAAAATACATTACTATAAAGTCTCCAATAATTGGTACATTTTACCGCAAGCCATCACCAGACAAACCAGTTTTTGTAGAGGTTGGTACAGATATTAAAGAAGGAGATGTTCTTTGTGTTATCGAAGCGATGAAATTATTTAACGAAATAGAATCAGAGATTTCTGGTAAAATTGTTAAAGTACTCGTTGATGATTCTTCTCCTGTAGAGTTTGATCAGCCACTATTCTTGGTAGATCCATCATAACCCGATTTAAAATTCCAAAGTATAATTTCTCATATGTAGAAATTTGGAATTTGAAATTTTAAATACATAAAAGTTATGTTTAAAAAAATATTAATAGCCAATAGAGGGGAAATAGCGCTTAGAGTTATTAGAACCTGTAAGGAAATGGGCATACGAACGGTAGCTGTATATTCTACAGCGGATGCAGAAAGTCTTCATGTTAAGTTTGCGGATGAAGCTGTTTGTATTGGACCACCACCAAGTAGTGAGTCCTACCTTAAGATATCAAATATTATTGCAGCTGCAGAAATTACAAATGCAGATGCTATTCACCCCGGTTATGGGTTTTTATCTGAAAACGCAAAATTCTCAAAAATATGTGAAGAGCATGGTATAAAATTCATTGGTGCATCTGAAGAGATGATCAACAGAATGGGAGATAAAGCTAATGCAAAAGCGACAATGAAAGCTGCTGGAGTGCCGTGTGTTCCCGGAAGTGAAGGTATTATTGAAACTTTTGAAGACTGTGTAAAAGTCGCTAAAGAAACAGGGTATCCTGTAATGCTTAAGGCTTCTGCAGGTGGTGGTGGAAAAGGTATGCGTGCCGTTTGGAAACCAGAAGATCTTCAAAATGCATGGGAATCTGCACGTTCAGAGTCTAAAGCTGCTTTTGGAAATGATGATATGTATATGGAAAAGCTTATCGAAGAGCCACGCCATATTGAAATTCAAATTGTTGGTGATTCTCGTGGAAAAGCATGTCATTTATCAGAAAGAGATTGCTCTATACAAAGACGTCATCAAAAATTAACAGAAGAAGTGCCTTCTCCTTTTATGACTGATAAACTGAGAACTAAAATGGGTAAAGCTGCTGTGAAAGCTGCTGAGTTCATTAAATATGAAGGTGCTGGTACGGTAGAATTTCTAGTAGATAAACATAGAAATTTTTACTTTATGGAAATGAATACACGTATCCAAGTAGAACACCCAATTACAGAACAAGTTATTGATTTCGATTTAATTAGAGAGCAAATATTAGTAGCTGCAGGTGTGCCAATTTCTGGTAAAAACTATACTCCAAACTTGCATTCTATAGAATGTAGAATTAATGCTGAAGATCCATTTAACGATTTTAGACCGTCACCAGGTAGAATAACAACCTTACATGCGCCAGGTGGACATGGAGTGCGATTAGATACTCATGTTTATGCGGGTTATAGCATTCCTCCTAATTACGATTCTATGATCGCGAAATTAATTACAACGGCTCAAACGCGGGAAGAAGCTATCAATAAAATGAAACGTGCGTTAGACGAGTTTGTGATTGAAGGTATTAAAACAACAATACCTTTTCATAGGCAGCTAATGGATCATCCAGATTATTTAGCAGGTAATTATACGACTAAGTTTATGGAAGATTTTAAATTAGAAAAAGAGATTGAAGAATAGAAAAAAAACCCAAATGTAAATTTGGGTTTTTTTTATTTAATGATGTTTCTATGCGTATTCAACAGAGTACGGTTTATTATTTATAAAATTATTACCGTAACTTTAAGGATTATTTAAAAAAAAACAAATTATGTCTCAAAATTACGTAGCAAAATGTATAGCTATTTTAATGGTATGCTTTTCTATTTCAGCAACTTCGCAAACATCAGATGAATTGTGGAGTAGTATTAATGAATCAAAAGCAAAAAAAACAGAACAGGTTGTAAGAAAAATTAATCTTAAATCTGAGGTTTTTTTTCAATTAAGCATTGAAAAGTTAAAAAATGCGCTTCAAAATGTCGGAAACAGAGAAAATCCAGGAAATACTATAATTTCTTTTCCAAATTCGGAAGGTGAACTAAATCGGTTCAAAGTGTTTGAAGCTTCAATTATGGAGCCAGAACTACAGGCGGAGTTTCCAAATATGAGAACTTATGCTGGCCAAGGCATTGATAATCCTACAGAAATAATTAGGTTTAGTATTACACCTAAAGGTTTTCATGCCATGTTTTTAGGCACATCAAAGGGGACTCAGTTTATTGATCCATTTTCTAAAGAAGGGCATATATACACGGTTTATTCTAAGAGTGATTTAACAGAAAGTGATTTTCAATTTGAATGTGGTGTTATAGATGAAGACGCTGCCTTCGATGCTAGGACTTTTAATGCTCCTACAACGAAAAATGCTGATGATGGTATTTTGAGAAATTATCGTATAGCTATAGCTTGTACAGGGGAATATGCCGCTTTTCATGGAGGAACTGTTGCCGAAGCATTGGCAGCGGTAGTAACAACCATGACAAGAATAAATGGTATTTATGAAAGAGAATTGTCAATTACAATGACCTTAGTTGCTAATAATGCTAGTTTAATTTATACTAACGCTGAAACTGACCCATTTGATAATGATAATGGAAGCTTATTAATTCAACAAAGTCATAATCAAATTACCGCTCAAATAGGTACTTCTAATTTTGACATAGGACATACATTTAGCACCAGTTCTTCAGGTGGTTTAGCAAGTTTAGCATCTACATGCGTTGGTAGTAGAAAGGGAAGAGGTATTACTGGGTCTAATCAACCAATTGGTGATTCTTACGATGTAGATTACGTTGCTCACGAACTTGGTCATCAGTTTGGAGCACCACACACTTTTAACGGAACAGTGGGAAGTTGTTCAGGTGCAAATAGATCTAGTTCTACTGCCTATGAGCCGGGAAGTGGAACAACTATTATGGCCTATGCAGGTATTTGTGGTTCTGATAATATACAATTTGGAAGTGATGCTTATTTTCATCAAAACAGTTTAAATACTATATGGAGTCATGTGACTAGTTCAGGGGCTTGTCCAATAAATACTATCTCAACAGGGAATACGGAACCTGTAGCAAATGCAGGAGCTGATTATACCATACCTAGAGGAACTCCTTATAAACTAAATGGTAATAATTCTACGGATGCAGATGGTCTCGAAACATTAACTTACACTTGGGAACAATACGATTTAGGATCTGCAGGATTGCCAACAGAAACAACGTTCACTGGGCCTTTAGTAAGGTCTTACGAAGGTACTGATGATCCGATAAGGTATGTACCGAAGTTTTCAGATGTTTTAACTAATGGAGGGACATCAACAGAATGGGAAAAATTATCTAATTTAACCAGAAGTATTAATTTTATGCTAACTGTTAGAGATAATGATGCTAGAGGCGGACAAACAGATTCGGACCAAATGACTATTTCTAATGTTTTTACAGCGGGTCCATTTACTGTGACATCACAAAGCGCTAATGAAATCACTTGGACGCCTGGCGAAACAGAAACCATAACTTGGAATGTCGCTGGTACAACTGGTAACGGTGTTAATACGGCAAATGTTAATATTCGACTTTCAACAGACGAAGGTTTAACATATAATACTTTTTTAGCTACTAATGTGCCAAATGACGGCTCTCACCAGATTGTTGTTCCTAACGTAAGTGCAGCAAAATGTAGAATAATGGTTGAAGGTGCGGGAAATATTTTTTACAACCTTAATACTACTTTTTTCGCTATAGGTAATTATATTTATGAAGCTGTAGACGTATGTGAAAGTTACACCTATGATTTTGGGGGTTTAAGAGTACCAGAAAGCTTAGCGAATTACTCAGGCTATGGGCTTAATGTACCAGTTTCTTTAAATATCACAGATGCAAATATTTCAGTAGATATAACACACCCCAATAGTGGTGATTTATTATATGGTTTTAGGCACCCAGCTTATACCGGTACATCCCTTTATAACTTAGCGACCCAAGAATGTTCTGGTACTGCAAATCCAAATTTAATTTTTGATGATGAGGGTGGTGCTATCAATTGTGCTACTTTAAGTAATGGAGATCGCGTTATTCCACAAGATGCATTATCTGTTGTAGATGGTACAAACTCTCAAGGGGATTGGGTATTCTTTATTTTTGACAATACAGTTAACGGTACTGATAGTGCAATAAACACAGTAACAATTGAGGTTTGTGAAAACTCTGTTCAACCCGTATTGTCGGTGCAGGATAACGAACTAGATCAATTAAGTATTTATCCAAATCCAAATAATGGCACATTTAATATCCAATTTAATCCAAGGTCTGGAGAGGACGTTTCTGTAGCTGTTTATGATATTAGAGGGAGATCTATTTATGCAAAGAACTTCCAAAATGGAGGTAGATTCGAAGAGACTATTCAACTTAATAACGCACAATCTGGTGTGTATTTATTAACCATTGTAGATGGCGCTCAAAAAGTAACTAAGAAAATTATAGTTGACTAAACATTAAATTATATTTAAAAAAGCTCCTAACTTTAGGAGCTTTTTTTATGCTATGAATGTGTCATATTGGGAAATAAAAAATTGGTTAACTGACATCGATTATACAATTGTTGGCAGTGGCATTGTTGGTCTTAATTGTGCCTTACAACTCAAACAGCGATTTCCAAACGCCAAGATTTTAATTCTTGAAAAAGGAATACTTCCACAAGGAGCGAGTACTAAAAATGCAGGTTTTGCATGCTTTGGAAGTTTAAGCGAAATTATAAATGATTTAAACCACCATTCGGAAATTGAAATTTTAGACTTAATTAAAAATCGAATTGAGGGACTTCAATTACTTCGTAAAACAGTAGGTGATGACGCTATAAGTTATAGAAATCTTGGAGGTTATGAATTGTTCTTAGATTCTGATGAACGGTTATATAATTTATGTCTTAATAAGCAGGAATACATTAATCAACTTTTGCAGCCCTTATTTAATAAGGAGGTATTCTCATTCAAAGAAAATAATTTCGGATTTAAATATATACAATCACAATACTGTTTTAATTCATTTGAAGGCCAGATTGATACAGGAAAAATGATGGATGCTCTATTGTATAAAGTGCAATCCTTAGGCATTAAAATATTGAATAATTGTGTTGTTGAAACCTTCTCAGAAGATTCAAATTCTGTAAAATTAAAAACGAATCATTTTACGCTTTCAACCCAGAAACTTTTTATAGCTACAAACGGATTTGCTAAACAATTAAATATCTCTGATGTTCAACCAGCAAGAGCACAAGTTTTAATTACTAAACCTATTGATAATTTACATATTGAAGGAACATTTCATTTAGATGAAGGGTATTATTATTTTAGAAATATAGACAATAGAATCTTGTTGGGTGGAGGCCGAAATCTAGATTTTAAAACTGAAGAAACTACGGTATTTGGAGAAACACAAATCATTCAAAATAAACTAGACGACTTGTTAAAAACAACTATTTTACCTAATACTAAATTTGAAATAGACCATCGTTGGAGTGGCATAATGGGAGTCGGAAAGCAGAAAAAAGCGATAGTAAAACAATTATCAAACAATACGTATTGCGGAGTACGTTTAGGAGGAATGGGAATTGCAATCGGTAGCACCATTGGGAACCAATTAGCTCAATTATTAGATTAATTTATGAAAAAATTATTTCGGTTTTTAATAAAAATCCTTTTATGGTTTGTTGCGCTTTCTATAGGTTTCGTATTTCTATTTAAATACGTTCCTGTTCCTTTTACACCTTTAATGGTTATTAGATATGCTGAAAGTGATGAAGATTCTAAAATGTGGAAACACGATTGGGTGTCAATAGATAAAATAGCTAAAAACTTACAGTTAGCTGCTATTTGTAGTGAGGATCAAAAGTTTTTAAACCATAGCGGTTTTGATGTCGAAGCCATTGAAAAGGCGTATGAACACAATAAAAAAGGTAAGCGTATTAAGGGTGGAAGCACTATAAGCCAACAAACAGCTAAAAATGTGTTTTTATGGCCAGATCGTAGCTGGTTACGCAAAGGCTTAGAAACCTATTTTACATTTTTAATTGAAATGATCTGGAGCAAAGAACGCATTCTCGAAGTGTATTTAAATAGTATTGAGATGGGTCCAGGGGTTTATGGTGCAGAAGCAGCATCACGATATTGGTTTAAGAAATCGGCAGCGAATTTAGATGCTTATGAAGCTGCAGCAATTGTTTCAGTATTACCTAACCCAAGAAATTATCGAGCAAATCCGGCAACAGTATATATACAAAATCGAAAGCAGTGGATTGTAAAACAGATGCGATTTTATGGAAAATTAGACTTAAAGATTAAAGAATGAATATAAAAGAAGAATTGTATAAGTCCTGTTTAGAGTTTATTAATAACCGATTATTAACGGTTACAACAACGATTTCAGACATCCAAAATTCATTGCAATCTGAAACCAAAAGTAGTGCAGGAGACAAGCACGAAACTGGTAGAGCGATGTTACAGTTAGAACGTGAGAAAGCCGGTCATCAATTAGCTGAAATTGAAAAACAAAAAGAAATTCTTCAGAACATTAATATAGAATCAAAGCATCAAAGAGTCGCATTTGGCAGTGTGGTGTTCACATCAAAAGCCAATTATTTTATAGCTATTAGTGCAGGTGAAATCAGTTTAAAAGATTGTAAAATTTATGCCATTTCGGTGGCGACACCAATGGCACAATTATTACTTTCAAAAATGGTCGGTGATACAATACAATTTAGAGATGACGTGTTTACTATTACTAAAATAGAATAGAAAACGTTAAACTATTTTTCTTTTTTTGTATTCTTATGTAACTTAACAAGATAGATGTCATAGCAAATAATGTTATACCCTACTTAAAGATTCAATGAAGAAAAAACACTTTGATGTTATAGTTATTGGTGGTGGATTAGCCGGATTAACAAGTGCAATTCATTTAGCGAAATCTAAATTAGAAGTCTTACTCATTGAAAAAAATGAGTATCCAAAACATAAGGTTTGCGGAGAGTATGTATCTAATGAAGTATTGCCTTATTTAGAATTTTTGGGTTTTAATCCTTTTGAATTCGGTGCAAAACAAATTTCTAATTTCGAATTAACCACACATAACAATAAAAGGATTGTAGCTAATTTACCGCTTGGTGGTTTTGGTATGAGTCGCTATGAGATGGATTTTCAACTGTATCAATTAGCTATTAAAAACGGTGTTTCTGTACTTCAAGATTCTGTAGTGGATGTTAATTTTGAAGCGGACAACTTTCAAGTTAAAACAAAAACGAATCAAATTTTCCAAGCAAGAATAGTTATTGGAGCATATGGCAAACGCTCAAATTTAGATGTTCAGTTTAACAGAAAATTCATTAAAAAGAAGTCACCATATTTAGGAGTTAAAATTCATGTTTCAGGAGATTTTCCTGAGGATAAAGTTGCATTACATAATTTTAAAGGAGGTTACTGTGGTGTTTCAAAAGTAGAAAATAACCATATTAACTTATGTTACATTACTAATTTTGAAGCTTTCAAAACCTACAAAGACATTGCCACATTTCAAGAAGAAGTACTTTTTAAAAATTCCGAATTAAAGAGACTTTTTAAGACTACAATATCACAATTTGAAAAGCCAATAACCATTAGTCAAATTTCCTTCGAAACGAAACAACCTGTAGAAAACCATATCATAATGTGCGGAGATACAGCGGGTATGATTCATCCATTATGCGGAAACGGTATGGGAATGGCAATAAGAAGTGCGCAATTAGCATCTGAATTGATTATTGATTATCTTCAAGGAAAAATTGAATTGCGCAAAACACTAGAAAATCGATACACTAAAAGTTGGAAGAAAACTTTCGGTCTAAGGTTAAAAGCAGGACATAGCATTGCGTATTTGTTTAGACAAGATTGGTTGGCTCCAAAATTGTTAACGGTATTGAGATGGTTCCCGTTTTTAATGCCAATGATTATTAAAATGACACACGGTAAACCTATGAAAATAAAATGAGCTTATTTTTAGATACCAAATTAAGAAGTAACAAAACCGAAATCATGGACGATTTTTCTCTTAAGGGAGAATTGCTTCGGGATACTTTGGATAAACTCGGTAACATTAATAAATGGTTGGGTGGCAATCGGGTAACTCTAAATGGCATCGCTCAACTTTTAAAAAATCAACCTAAAGATAAAATCTACACCATTATAGATTTAGGTTGTGGTCATGGAGATATCTTAAGGTTAGTCGCAAACTATGGAAGAAAGCATCAGTACAACTTTAAATTAATTGGAATAGATGCTAATGCAGATGCTATTGCTTATGCCAACGAATTGTCAACTGATTTTCCGGAATTAAGCTTTGAAAGCATTGATGTTTTTTCAGATCAATTTGAAGTTTTAGAGTTTGATATCGCTTTAACCACCTTGTTTTTGCATCATTTTAAGGATAACGATATTTTAAGTTTATTAAAACGTCTTTCAACAAATGCTAACTTAGGAATCGTGGTTAACGATTTGCAGCGTAGTAAAATAGCTTATAGATTATTTCAATTATTAGGATTAACAATTTCTAACGATATGATAGTTGAAGACGGATTAACTTCAATTTTAAGAGCGTTTAGCCGAAAGGATTTGGAAACATATTCTAATACATTACATCTAAAATCAGAGATTCGTTGGCAATGGGCTTTTCGTTATCAATGGCTTATTCGAAGTTGAGTATTTATGCAGGTTTGTTTAAAAACGAAAAATAAAAATCGCCTTTAATAGAAAATATATGGCAGTAAAAATAACAGCAGTAGCAAAACAATTACCAAAATACAGCAGAGAAACTAAAGATATTTTACCCTTTGTTGAGTTATGGTTAGATGGGCAAGAAGAACGTTTTAAACGAAAAGTCTTAAAGATTTTTGAAAATGCAGCGGTAGATAAGCGGTATTCTATTATGGATCCTGAAGAGGTTTTTGTAAGTACCTCTTTTGAGGAAAAAAATGATATTTATATTAGAGAATCTATAAAATTAGCAGAAGCGAGTTTACAGAAAGTTTTAGATAAAGCAAATTTACAACCTACAGATATCGACTATATTATTACAGTAAGTTGCACAGGGATTATGATTCCGTCGTTGGATGCTTATTTAATAAATAGCTTAAAAATGAAACAAGACATTGTTCGTTTGCCAGTGACAGAAATGGGATGCGCAGCAGGAGTTTCAGGAATAATCTATGCTAAGAATTTTCTAAAAGCAAATCCAAATAAAAGAGCTGTTGTTATTGCAGTAGAAGCGCCAACTGCAACTTTTCAGCTCAATGATTTTTCTATGGTAAATATAGTCAGTGCAGCTATTTTTGGAGATGGCTGTTCAAGTGTAATTCTATCATCTTATGATCATGAAAAAGGACCCGAAATCATAGACGAAGCCATGTATCATTTTTATGATGCCAACCACATGATGGGTTTTAAATTGAAAAACACAGGCTTGCAAATGATTTTAGATCAATCTGTACCACAAACCATTGCAGATCATTTTCCAAAAATTATACATCCGTTTTTAGAACGAAATAATTTAACTATTGAAGATATTGATCATTTGATATTTCATCCTGGTGGAAAAAAAATAGTGCAAACCGTTGAAGATTTGTTTGGTGCTTTGGGTAAAAACTTAGATGATACCAAAGAGGTTTTAAGATTATTTGGTAATATGAGTAGTGCCACTGTTCTCTATGTTTTAGAGCGTTTTATGGATCGAGATTTACCAAAAGGAGATAAAGGAATTATGCTAAGTTTTGGGCCAGGTTTTTCCGCACAACGTATTTTGTTAGAGTGGTAATGATATGATAAAGGAAGACATCATAAAACGGCTACCTTACCAAGCACCATTCTTATTTGTTGATGGTATTGATGCTATTTCAGAAAATGGAATAACAGGTCACTACAGGTTTAAAGAAGATGAAAGTTTTTACGAAGGCCATTTTAAAGATCACCCAATAACACCAGGAGTGATTCTTACAGAATGTATGGCGCAGATTGGTTTGGTATGTTTGGGTATTTTTTTATTAAAAGATGAATTAAGCGAAGTTAGAAAACCTCAAATAGCTTTAACATCTCATCAAATGGATTTTTATTTGCCTGTTTTGCCCAATGAAAAAGTAACTGTAATTTCAGAAAAGGAAGTCTTTCGTTTTAATAAGTTAAAATGTAAAGTGAAGATGCTAAATGAAAAGGGAGAATTGGTTTGTAGAGGTACAATATCAGGAATGATTAAAGTTTAATTTATACGGAGTTGTCAGCTTTCAAAAATCAGATAGCTTTTCAGAATTATAAATTTTTCCCCTTTTAGAAAGGTTAAAACAAGATGAAAAATAGAGTAGTCATAACAGGATTAGGAGTTGTAGCACCCAATGGAGTTGGAGTTCCAGATTTTACAAAATCTTTAAAAGAAGGTACGTCCGGAATCACATGTCATGATAACTTAAAAGATTTTAAATTTTCATGTCAGATTGGTGGTGTTCCTCAAATTTCGGACGAAAAAAAATCACAATATTTTACAGATTTACAATTAAGAGGGTTTAATAGTTCAGGGATTTTATATGGATGCATCGCAGGTATTGATGCCTGGAAAGATGCCGGTTTTGATATGGATTCTGAAAGTCAATTAGATTATGATACAGGTTTAATTTTTGGTGCAGCAACCTCAGGCGTTGAAAAATTTAGAGAGGCAATTTATGGTGTGGACGATGGTAATGTAAGACGTTTAGGAAGTACAGTAGTTTTGCAAACCATGGCAAGTGGTGTAAGTGCTTATTTGAGTGGTATGTTGGGTTTAGGAAATCAAGTAACCACAAATTCTTCAGCCTGCACTACAGGAACCGAAGCGTTAATAATGGGTTATGAACGCATTCAAAACGGAAAGGCCAAACGTATGTTAGTTGGTAGCTGTAGTGATCATGGTCCTTATATTTGGGGGGGCTTTGATGCTATGCGTGTTATGACTTATAAACACAATGAAAGCCCAGAAGAAGGATCGAGACCAATGAGCGCAACAGCTAGCGGATTTGTACCAGGAAGTGGAGCGGGAGCTTTACTGCTTGAATCATTAGAAAGTGCTTTAGAACGTGGCGCTAAAATTTATGCAGAGGTTTTGGGAGGTGAAGTAAATTCTGGTGGTCAACGACAAGGAGGTACGCTAACAGCACCAAACGCAGAAGCTGTGCAACGCTGTATAAAAAAAGCAGTTGAAAACTCTGGAATTACAGCAAAGGAAATTGAAGTGATTAATGGACATTTAACAGCGACCTCAAAAGACAGTTTAGAAATTGAAAACTGGTCTAAAGCTTTGGAAAGAAAGGGAAGTGATTTTCCATATATAAACTCTACAAAATCTATGATTGGGCATTGTTTAGCAGCTTCAGGCTCTATTGAATGTGTGGCAAGTATTATTCAGCTGAAGAATCAGTTTGTAGCACCAAATATTAATTGCGAAGATTTACACCCAGAAATTGAAGCGCTTGTAGATTCAAATAAAATTCCAATAGAAAAAATGGATGTCAATTTTGATATTATTGCGAAGGCAAGTTTTGGTTTTGGTGACGTGAATGCGTGTGTAATTTTCAAGAAATTTAACGATTAGCAATATGTAATAATATCGCAATTAGATTTTAGAAATAGTTATTAAATTATATTGTAATCACTTTATGTAACTTTACAATACAGCATTACACAAAGTTTAATTTAGCCAACATTCTCTTTTGTAAAAGAAATAAATATGACGAACGACGAACTCATAACAAAATTAAAAGCCATCATTGCACCTTATGTTCAAGATGAAAAAGCTTTTGAAAATCTTACTGAAGACACAGATTTTATAAATGACCTAAAAGTTAATTCAGCAAATCTCGTAGATATCATTTTAGATATTGAAGATGAATTTAGTATAAGGTTAGAAAATGAAGACATGGAAAAAATGCTCGATGTTAAAGCTGCTATGCTAATTATAAACACAAAATTAAAGACCTAATGGTTGGCAATGATGTTGTAGATTTAGAGGAAGCAAAAAGGACGTCTAACTGGGAACGACCTCGTTATTTAGAAAAACTATTTACCTCAAAGGAATTGCAATTCATACATGATTGTAAAAATCCATTTCTTATGGTGTGGCGTTTATGGAGCATGAAAGAAGCAGCTTATAAATTATATACACAGCAAAATCCAAGCAGATTTTATAACCCGAAAAGTTTTGAATGCGATATTAGTAATCTCAACGGAATTGTAAAATTTAAAGATTTTGAATGTAACGTTAAAACTCAAATAACATCAAGATATATAATATCTGAAGCCCGATTTTTAGATTCTGAAATGACTTCAAAAATTATAGAATTAAAAGGTAATCTTCCAAAGAGCCACAGCGATATATTGAAAGAAGCATTGTTAATTCAGCTTTCAAAATCACATCAGCTTTCAAAAGAAAATTTCAAATTTCAAAAATCAGAATTTGGTATTCCTACAGTATTGTGTAATTCGGTAAAAATTCAGGTCAGTATAAGTCATCATGGTTATTTTGGTGCTTATGTGATTTAGCATAAAAAAAACCGAGCCTTTTAGAAAAGACTCGATTTTTTAATTTATAAAATTTTATAGCTTATTTAGCTTCTGCAAATCTGCGCTCAACTTCATTCCAGTTAATTACATTAAAAAATGCATCAATATAATCTGGTCTTCTGTTTTGGTAGTTTAAGTAATAAGCATGTTCCCAAACATCTAATCCTAAAATTGGTGTACCTTCACATTTAACACCTGGCATTAATGGGTTATCTTGGTTTGGTGTAGAACACACCTCAACTTTACCTCCTTCATGTACACATAACCATGCCCAGCCAGAACCAAATTGTGTTGCAGCTGCTTTAGAAAATGCATCTTTAAAGGCATCAAAAGAACCAAATTTTGCTTCAATAGCATCTTTTAATTCACCAGATAAACGGCCTTTTGCTTCAGGATTCATAACATCCCAAAACAATGAATGATTGTAAAATCCACCACCATTATTTCTAACGGCTTTGTTATCCATATCTAGGTTAATAAGAATGTTTTCTATAGTTTTTCCTTCTAAATCAGTTCCTTCAATAGCAGCATTTAATTTAGATGTGTAGCCTTGGTGATGTTTAGTATGATGAATCTCCATTGTGCGAGCATCAATATTTGGTTCTAAAGCATCATAAGCATATTTTAATTTCGGTAATTCGAAAGCCATAATTGTAATGTTTTAATTGGTTTATAAATTGTCTCAACCCAAATTTACAATTTTGTCGCTGATTTTCTCTTAATAAACTATTAAGATTCCCTATTTTGGTATAAAAATTATCTCTTGCAAAATTCAGCCTTCCAAATATATAATGCTTCTGCAGGTAGTGGCAAAACATTTACGTTAGCTAAAGCCTATTTAAAAATACTGATTCAGTCTAAAAGTCTCGATCAATTTAAATCTATTTTAGCTATAACGTTTACCAATAAAGCGGTTGGTGAAATGAAGGAGCGTATTGTAGATATGCTCAAATCTTTTTCTTCTAAAAACAGCTTAAGCAATCCACATCCAATGTTTGTTGCTATTTGTGAGGAATTAGCAATTAAGCCTGAAGTGCTTCATGCAAAATCAAAACAAATTTTAAAGCATATTATTCATAATTATGGTGCTTTTGATATTTCTACCATCGATGGTTTTACGCATCGAGTGATTAGAACTTTTGCGCACGATTTAAAACTGCCTATAAATTTTGAAGTTGAGCTCGATCAGGAAAGGCTTCTCAATGAAGCTGTAGATAGCCTTATCGCTAAAGCGGGAAGTGATAAAACGTTAACGAAAGTCTTAGTGGATTTTGCGATTGAAAAAGCAGATGATGATAAAAGCTGGGACATTAGTTATGACTTTAATAAAATTTCGAAATTATTAGTTAATGAAAATGACCTTTTTGCAATTCAGACTTTAAAGAAGAAAACGCTTGAAGATTTTAAAAACGTAAAGCAACAATTATCTCAGCAAATTCAACAACAAGAAGATTTTATTACAAATACTGCTGCAAAAACGCTAACCTTACTAGAGGAATCGGGATTACAATTTGATGATTTTAATAGAAGTTCATTACCAAAGCATTTTGAAAATCTAAAAAACAAACGCTTCAGTATTAATTTTGAGTCAGCATGGCAAAACGATTTAATTGAAGGTAATTCGTTATTTCCAAAACGTGTTTCGGAAACTGTTGCTTCAACCATAGAAAGTATTCAGTCGCAATTAGCAGGAGCTTTTGTCTCAACTAAAAAATCAATTTTCGAGCTAAAATTAAAAAAAGGATTTTATAGAAATATCACTCCTTTGTCTGTTTTAAATGCTATTAAAAATGAATTAGATGCGTTAAAGGCTGATCAAAATAAAATGTTGATTTCAGAGTTCAATACAATTATTAGTAAAGAAATTAAAAATCAACCCACGCCATTTATTTATGAGCGCTTAGGTGAAAAATTTAAGCATTATTTCATAGATGAATTTCAGGATACTTCAAAGATGCAATGGGAAAATTTAGTGCCTTTACTAGAAAATGCCCTTTCAGGCAGTAATGGTTCTGCAATGCTTGTTGGTGATGCTAAACAGGCTATTTACCGTTGGAGAGGTGGTGAAGCCGAACAATTCATAAAGCTGTATAATAAAATTGACAATCCATTTCAGCTTGAAGCCGAAGTTTTAGCTCTAGATACCAACTACAGAAGTGCCAAAGCGGTTATTGAATTTAATAATTCTTTTTTTGAGTTTCTTAGCGAGAATGTTTTTAGTGAACCTGCTTATGCAGAACTATATAAACTAGCTAGTCAAAACACGCATAATGCATCCGAAGGGTATGTGAATCTCAATTTCTTAAATGTCGAGAAAGAGGATGACATTCATGAAATGTATGCAAACCAAGTCTTAGAAACCATAGAACAGTGCCAAACCAATGGATTTCCTTTAGATGATATTTGTGTTTTGGTTAGAAAACGAAAAGAAGGAGTTGCAATTGCTAAATACTTAAATGAAAATGGTATTAAAATCACCTCTTCGGAAACCTTACTTCTAAAAAATTCTGATAAGGTTAATTTTATCAATTCATTTTTAAAATTATTGATCCAACCTAATAACGACAGTCTTAAAGTGGTGGTGCTTTCTTATTTGGCCGATCAACTTCAGGTTGAAGATAAACATCAGTTTTTTATCACCTATCTCAAGGCAGATCTAAGCGACATGTTTTTGGGTTTAAAAGCGTTAGATCTGTATATAGATAATAATCAGTGTTTACAATTACCACTTTACGAATTGGTAGAGCATATTGTACGGTTATTCAACCTTAATGAGAGCTCGGATGCCTATCTTCAGTTTTATTTGGATGTTGTTTTAGAATTTACTCAAAAACAAAATTCGGATGTCGCTGCATTTGTTAATTATTTTGAAAATAAAGCAGATAAATTAAGTGTTGTCACTCCAGAAAATATGAATGCTGTTCAGATTATGACCATTCATAAATCTAAGGGTTTAGAGTTTCCTGTAGTTATATTTCCGTATGCAGATCTTGATATTTATAGAGAAATAGAACCCAAAGTTTGGTTTCCTGTAGATGCTAAAGATTATAATGGGTTTAATACACTGCTACTTAATTATAATAAAGAGGTGGCGCATTTTGAAGAGACAGGGGCACTGATTTACAACACACATCAATCGCAATTAGAATTGGATAATATCAATTTACTGTATGTTGTCTTGACTAGAGCTGTAGAGCAATTATATATTATTTCAAAAAAAGATATTAGTGCAAAAGGTGAGGTTAAAAAGAACACCTATGCAGGTATGTTTATTAATTTTTTACAACATCAAAATAAATGGATCGACAACCAACTCACTTATAGTTTTGGAACTTTAAAACCGAACGACAATAGTTCCGAAAAGGAAATTAGTGCTAATCCTTTAAAATTAATTTCAGTACCGAAGGAGGCTCATAATTTAAATATTGTTACAAAATCTGGATTATTATGGGATACGCAACAAGAAGCTGCTATAGAGCGCGGAAATTTAGTCCATTTAATTTTATCTAAAATAAAAACGATTGAAGATATTGACTATGCCTTTAATGATTTATTGATTTCTGGAGATGTGACTAATGAAAACAAGGAAGCATTAATCGCTTTAGTTAGAAAGGTAATAGAACACCCAAAGTTAAAGACATATTATAAAGATAATTTTAAGGTGTATAATGAGCGCGATATTATAACAAGTTCTGGTCAACTTATAAGGCTAGATAGACTCAATATTAATGCTAATAATGATGCTGTAATTATCGATTATAAAACAGGTGTTGCTGAAAGATCTCATGCAGCACAATTAAATGGTTACGAAGCTGTCTTAAACGATATGAATTTAAAGGTAACTCATAAATTGGTGGTTTATATAAATGATACAATCGAAGTTCTTGAAGTCTAATTTTTCATAGTATATTTGTTTCATATTCAAAACCAAACGCAATGTACGGAGATATAAAAAATCATTTACAACAAGAAATAGAATCAATAAAAGACGCGGGTCTTTTTAAAGAAGAACGCATTATTACTTCTCCACAGGGAGCAGAAATAACGCTTACCACAGGACAAAAAGTTTTAAATTTTTGTGCTAATAATTATTTAGGCTTATCCTCACACCCAGATGTTGTGCAAGCAGCTAAAGATACTATGGATACGCATGGTTTTGGTATGTCTTCAGTTCGTTTTATTTGTGGAACACAAGATATTCATAAAGAGTTAGAACAAAAAATTGCAGACTTTTATGGTACAGAAGATACCATATTGTATGCTGCTGCTTTTGATGCAAATGGAGGTGTTTTTGAGCCGTTATTAACCAAGGAAGATGCTATTATTTCAGACTCCTTAAATCATGCTTCAATTATCGATGGTGTAAGATTATGTAAAGCGTCAAGATATCGTTACCAAAATAATGATATGGCAGATTTAGAAACACAGTTAATTGAGGCAAATGCTAATGGAGCGCGTTTCAAAATTATTGTAACCGATGGTGTGTTTTCTATGGATGGTTTAGTAGCACCTTTAGATAAAATTTGTGATTTAGCAGATAAGTATGATGCTATGGTGATGATTGACGAATGTCACGCTACAGGATTTATCGGTGAAACAGGAATAGGAACTCTTGAAGAAAAAGGAGTTTTAGGTAGAATAGATATCATTACTGGGACTTTAGGAAAGGCATTAGGTGGAGCTATGGGAGGTTACACAACAGCCAAAAAGGAGATAGTTGAGCTTTTGCGCCAACGTTCTAGACCTTATTTGTTTTCAAATTCTTTGGCGCCCGCAATTGTTGGTGCCTCAATAAAGGTTTTTGATATGCTCAAAAACGATACAACATTAAGAGATAAAGTCGATTGGAATACAAAATATTTTAAGAAAGGAATGAAGGAAGCAGGCTTCGATATTGTAGATGGAGATTCTGCCATAGTTCCAGTGATGTTATACGATGCCAAACTATCTCAGACTATGGCTAATAAGCTATTAGAAGAGGGTATTTATGTCATAGGTTTCTTTTTTCCAGTAGTTCCAAAAGATAAAGCTAGAATTAGAGTGCAACTCTCAGCTGCTCACGACAAAAGCCAACTCGATAAAGCCATTTCGGCCTTTGTTAAAGTGGGTAAAGAACTAAATGTTATCTGAAATGAATCAAATTTTAACCCAATCGCCTTATTTTAGGGCGATTTTGGAATAATTTTGTACATTTGTCTTTGTTAAAACAATTTAACAACTTATTTTTGCCAACAATTAACACTTAAAATTAAATTAATTAGAATATGAAAAATCTTAGCAGATTATTTTTTGTCGCAGTGCTTATCGCAAGTTTTAGCACTTCTAATGCACAAGACAAGAACAATCCATGGGCCATTACTTTTGGAGCCAACGCAGTTGACTTTTACCCAGTAGGAGAAGACGCACCACAAGGAGACTATTTTGATGAGTACTTTAATGCCACTGATCATTGGAGTGTTCTACCTTCAATTTCAA
This sequence comes from Winogradskyella costae, assembly GCF_013403865.1. GTDB lineage: Bacteria > Bacteroidota > Bacteroidia > Flavobacteriales > Flavobacteriaceae > Winogradskyella > Winogradskyella costae. The sequence goes on along the minus strand of NZ_JABFDK010000001.1, from coordinate 1,100,618 downwards.
CGCTTTCAGTATCTAGATACCTTAGTGATGGTTTTACATTTACAGCAAAAGGTTCTATAAACAAAATTGATAAATTTGGTTCTAATTTCGATCCTATTACAGGTGCTGAATCAACTAATAAAGTTGATGATTTAACATATTACGGTTTAGATGGTAGAGTTTCTTATAGCTTTATGGACATCATTGACTCAAAAACATTTGATCCTTACTTAGGTGTTGGTGGTGGTTATACTTGGGTAGACGAAATCGGTGCTGGAACATTAAACGGAACATTAGGATTTAAAGTATGGTTCTCTGAAAACTTAGGTTTAGATATTCAGTCTTCTTATAAGCATTCTTTCGAAGATTATTTACCAAAGCATTTCCAACATTCAGTTGGTCTTACATTTAAGTTTGGTGGTACTGATACTGATGGTGATGGTATATACGATCAAGATGATGCTTGTCCAGAAGAAGCTGGTTTAGAGATCTTCAATGGTTGTCCAGATTCTGATAATGATGGTATTCAAGATTCAAAAGATGATTGTCCAAACGTTGCAGGTTTAGCTGAATTTAACGGTTGTCCTGATACTGATGGTGATGGTGTAATGGATAAAGATGATAACTGTCCTGAGGTTGCAGGTTTAAAATCTTTAGCTGGTTGTCCTGATGCTGATGGTGACGGTGTTGCTGATGCTGATGATAACTGTCCTAATGAAGCAGGTCCTGCTGCAAACAGTGGATGTCCTTGGCCAGATACTGATGGTGACGGTGTTTTAGACAAAGATGATAAGTGTCCTAACGAAGCTGGTACAGTGGCAAACAATGGTTGTCCTGAAGTTAAGCCAACTGAAGAAGCGATGAAGACTTTAAATGAATACGCTAGATCTATCTTATTTAATTCAGGTAAGGCAACTTTCCAGAAGCAAACTGATCAAGTATTACAGTCAATGGTGGCTATCTTTAAAGAATACCCACAAGCTAACTTCTCTTTAGAAGGTCATACTGATTCTGATGGTGCTAAATCAATGAATCAAGCGTTATCTGAAAGAAGAGCAAATGCAGTTAGAGATTATTTAATCGCTAATGGTATTGATTCTGATAGATTATCGGCTGCTGGTTTCGGTGAGTCTAATCCTATCGCTAGCAACAGTACAAGTGCTGGTAAAAAAGAAAACAGACGTGTAGAGGTGAAGTTGAAAAACTAATCACATCTAAAATATATTAAAAAAACGCCCCGATATTCGGGGCGTTTTTTATTTTTATAGAATGATAAGTTTTATAAAATCGGTACTTGTAGATCTTCAGAAGAAACAGCTAAAACTAGAAGATTTATATTTTATTCTTCCAAGTAAACGTGCAGGTGTGTTTCTTAAACACCATCTCTCTACATTAATAGATAAGCCTATATTTGCCCCTCAAATACTCAGTAGTGAAGAATTTGTTGAAGCGTTATCTGGTTTACAAAATTTGCCCAATACAGATTTATTATTTAGACTTTATGAAACTTATAAAGAACTAACAAAAGCAGACGAACAAGAATCTTTTGAGTCTTTCTCTAAATGGGCTCAAATTTTATTACAAGATTTTAACGAAATTGATCGTTATCTCATACCTCAAGATCATATTTTTGATTACTTAAATGCCATCAAAGAGCTTCACCATTGGTCGCTAGATCCCAATCAAACAGAACTTATTAAAAATCATTTAAAGTTCTGGAAACAGCTCAAAAATTATTATACAGCGTTTACTGATAACTTAATTAAATCTAAGCAAGGCTATCAAGGTTTAATTTATAGGGAAGCAGTTGGTAATTTAGAATCTTACATGGCAAATTGTGAAGGGAAAACACACGTGTTTTTAGGATTTAATGCATTGAATACGGCGGAATCTCAAATTATTCAGGGTTTATTAAAAAATGAATTAGCTCATATTTATTGGGATATAGATAAAGCATTTATTGATGATCCGATACACGATGCTGGTTTGTTTACGAGACAACATAGAAAACAATGGGAGTACTTTGAAACGCACCCTTTTAATTGGGTCACTAACCATTATAACGAACCAAAGAACATTCAAGCAATAGGTATTCCTAAATTAATTGGTCAGGCTAAATATATTGGACAGCTGTTAGAAGAGTTAACCGAAAAGGAGAGTAATTTATCAAATATCGCTGTCGTTTTAGGAGAAGAACAATTATTACTTCCGGTTTTAAATTCAATCCCTAAAAACATAAGCAAACTTAATGTTACCATGGGTTTGCCATTACAATTTGTGCCTCTAGCCTCTTTTTTTGAGCAACTATTTAACGTTCATAAAAACAACGGTAAACAATTTTATTATAAAGATGTTATTAGCTTACTGTCGCACCCCTCGGTTTATCCGCTATTTGAAACAGAATCTGGGAATGTCTCAAGTTATATTGTCGCAGATATTCAAAAAAACAATACGGTCTATATTAAGGTAGAGGAGCTTATACAGCTTGCAACCTCACATAACGATCTTATTACATTACTTTTTAAATCCTGGAATAATACACCAGAGATAGGGTTAAAATACTGTTCTGACCTTATCTTAAGAATGAAGGCAAATTTTGATGGCGACAAGCAAAATCACAGTTTAGAATTAGAATATTTGTATCGTTTTAATGCCTTATTTAATCAATTGACGGAATTAGATTCTACCTATAAACATCTTAAGTCCGTTGCTGCACTACAGTCTATTTATAAAGAGCTACTAAGTTCAGAAACCTTAGATTTTAAAGGAGAGCCTTTAGAAGGGCTTCAAATTATGGGGATGTTAGAATCGCGTGTTTTAGATTTTGAAACGGTGATAATTAGTTCAGTGAATGAAGGGATTCTTCCTTCTGGAAAAACAAATAATTCCTTTATTCCTTTTGATGTTAAAATTGAAAAGAAGCTACCAACGTTTAAAGAAAAGGATGCCGTTTATACCTATCATTTTTACAGGCTTTTACAACGTGCTAAAAACGTATACATTTTATATAACACAGAAATTGATGCCTTAAAAGGTGGAGAAAAAAGTCGCTTTTTAACGCAATTGGAAGTAGAAGGGATTCACAATGTTAAAACAAGTATAGTATCTCCTGATGTTCCAATTATAGAACAAAAGTTAACTGAAATAATTAAAACGCCTTCAGTAATTAAGCAGGTTAAAGTACTATCGGGTAAGGGTTACTCGCCGTCTTCATTAACAAGTTATATTAGAAATCCTATGGATTTTTATTACGATAAAATTTTGGGAATTAAAGAATTTGATGAGGTTGAAGAAAATATAGCAGCGAATACGTTAGGATCTGTAATTCATAATTCACTTGAAGATTTTTATAAACCTTTAGAAGGAGTAATTTTAACAATTGAGCATCTTAAAGATTTTAAAAGTCGTACTAAGGGCATGGTAACCAAACATTTTGAGGAATTATACAATAAAGGGGGTTTCTCTCAGGGTAAAAACCTAATTATTTTTGAAATCGCGCAACGTTATATTTCTAATTTTTTAGATTTAGAACTAAATAGTCTGAAACAGGGCAATGAAATTAAAATTCTTTCTATTGAAGCCGATGAAGCTATAGATATTAAAATTGAAGGTTTAGATTTTCCTATTAAATTAAAAGGGAAAGTAGACAGAATTGATAGCTTTAATGGCATGACTAGAGTTATCGATTATAAATCTGGTAAGGTGGAACAAAATAAAGTTGAAATTGTTAATTGGGAAGACTTAACTTCGGACTATGATAAGTACAGTAAATCGTTTCAAATTTTGTGTTATGCCTATATGATGCGACAACAAAATTTAATAGAATTACCAATTGAAGCTGGAATTATTTCGTTTAAAAACTTAAGTGAAGGGCTTTTAAAGTTCGGAAAAAAAACATCCTCTCATGCCAGAACAAAAGACCAATTAATTACGAATGAAACTTTAGATAATTTTGAAATAGAACTTAAAAAACTGATTACCGAAATTTGTAACCCTGAATTACATTTCACTGAAAAAGAGCTCAAATAATGCACATTGATAAAAATATAAATTTAGAACGAGATAGAAAAAAACCTATTTTAATTGATGCGTTTTATGATGAATCGAAAACCAATCAGTCCATCGTTATATTTTGTCATGGCTATAAAGGGTATAAAGATTGGGGAGCATGGAATGTAATGGCAGAGCATATTGCTAAGGCTGGATATTGTGTTGTAAAGTTCAACTTTTCTCATAATGGTGGCACGATACAAAACCCTATGGATTTTCCAGATTTAGAAGCTTTTGGAAATAACAATTACACTAAAGAATTAGATGATTTAGATGCTGTTATTACTTGGGCTCAAAAACATTTTGAATCAAATTCTAATATAAACAGCAACAAGATATTTTTAATTGGTCACAGTCGAGGTGGTGGCATAACCATTCTTAAAGCTTCTGAAGACACACGGATTACAAAACTCATTACCTTAGCAAGTGTTAGTGATTTTGGGAATCGATTCGGTACAGATGATGAAATTAAAAATTGGAAAAAAGATGGAGTTAAGTATGTTGTAAACGGAAGAACGAAACAGCAAATGCCACATTACTATCAGTTTTACGAAAATTTTAAAGCCAATGAAAATCGACTTCATATTGAATCGGCAGAAAAACAATTAACCATTCCACATTTAATTATACATGGTTCTGAAGATACTTCTGTGAAGATCAGCGAGGCTGAAGCCTTACATGGGTGGAATTCTAAGAGCGAGTTAAAGATTATTGACCATGCCGATCATGTTTTTAATACCAAACATCCTTGGCATAAAAAAGAACTTTCAAATGAACTATATGAGGTTTGTGATTTGATAATATCATTTTTAAAATGAAATTTTTTAAGCAACGTTTAGATTACGTGTATTAATACACGCATTCATTTTTTCAAAAAGTAACTCTCTCTTCACCGGTTTAGTCATATAATCGTTCATGCCTAATCGTAAAACACGCTGCTTGGTTGCATCTGTAGCATCTGCAGTGACGGCAATTATAGGGATGTTACTATTTAACTCGCCTAAATCGCCACTTCTTATGATAGCAGTTGCTTCATAACCGTTCATAATAGGCATTTGTAAATCCATTAACACAAGGTTGTAAGCTTTAGTTTTAAGAGCTACAATCGCTTGTTTTCCATTTTCTGCAATTGTAATGCTGGCATTAGGATAGTTACTCAACAACTTTTTCATTACTAATTGATTAAGCTTATTATCTTCAACTACAAGGATTTCTATAGGTGAATCTGTGGTGTTAATTACACTAGATTTCTTGTCAGATAATGCACTTACGACCGTTTTAAGCGGAATTTCAATAAATACATCAGTACCTTTATTAGCAATACTTTCAACTTGTAATTTCCCATTAAATAAAGTAATTAAATGCTTTGAAATAGTAAGACCAAGACCGATGCCTCCAAATTGGCGTTTGTTATTTAAACGCATTTGATTAAAGCTATCGAAAATATGTGCCTTACTTTCTTGGTCCATACCGACACCTGAGTCCGAAATTTGAAAATAAAATCGTGAAATATCGTTAGGCTGTGTTAAGCAATTTAACTTTAAATGCACGTAACCTTCATTTGTAAATTTTACAGCATTAGCTAATACATTATTTACTATTTGAGTAAAACGTTCTGGATCACCACTCACTTTTGTAGGGATCTCAGAATCCATTTGAAAATTATAGTTTAATTGCTTTTTATTTGCTTCAAACTTCCAATTATTACTAATCTCTTTTAAAATTAACTTTGGGTTAAATTCTTCTTCATTTAGGTGAAGTTCGTTTTTCTCAATTCTTTCAAAATCTAAAATATCATTTACATTACTAAGTAAACTCAATGAAGCATTTTTAATAATTTGAAATTTATCTTTATTTTCATTAATATTATTGCTGTCTATAAGCGCAGATTCTGCCATTCCCATAATTGCATTGATAGGAGTTCTTAATTCATGACTAATGTTAGACATAAAAAATGTTTTTAGCTCACTAATCTCTTCTGATTTTTTTAGTGCTAATGCTTGCGCTTTTTCATTGTCTTTTCTTAATTTTTTTATAAGGTTAGTCATTGATAGTGATAATAGAACTACTTCTATCCCTGAGCCAAACTTAGAACTATTTAACGTGTAGAAATTGCTTGGTAAAACGCCTAAATTATTCATAACAAATCCAAACAATCCTATAACTAAAAACATTACTCCTAGACTGAAATAGATATCTACAGAAATACGTTTATACCGCATTGTAAACACGGTAGTTAGAATTAGTATTAAACTAAATAAGCCGTTTATGTTAGATATTGGATACGCTAGTTCAAAAGCCTTTGGGCTATAAAAAATCATTATTAGTACAACCGCTAAACTGATATAAATAGCATTAAATGCTTTTTTATAATAGGGCAAGTTAAATTTTACTTTTAAAAAATGTTCACAATATTTAAGTAAAAAGAAATTGGATGAAATTGCTGTAATTAGTACCATTCTACTATTAAAGAATCCACCATTTGGAAATACGTATTGGTAAATAAAACCGTCTAAAGCCGCTTGCATTAAGGCAATAGAAAACACATAAATGCCATAGTATAAGAAGGTTTTGTTTTTTAAGCTATTATAAAAAAAGAGGTAAATAAAACCCGCTAAAAGTAGAACACCATAAAAGAGGCCTAAGAATAATTGCTGCTTGTAGTTTGTAATTAAAAATGAGGACTCATCATATAAGGTAAGTGGGAGGTTTATAGCTTCTCCATCACTCGATATTTCCATAAAATATAATTGCTCACTATGCGCTTGAAGTGTTAATTTAAAAATAATTTGTCTATGCTCTACATTACGCGCACTAAACGCGTTTTGATCTCCATTTTGATATTTTATTATATCTGTATTTATTTCATATAAATTGATAATATCAGTAACTGGCCTACCTGTTTCAAAATAATAGGTTTTCTCTGCATTCGAACTGTTTTTTAGTGCAAATCGAACCCAGTAATTATCTGAAGTAAAACCAAAATCATGGTTAGCAGATTCTAAATTTTTATAGGATAATAGATCATTAGCTAAGACGTCTTCTATTGTGTAGATTGTTTTAGCTACATCTATATATTCAGAATATTGAAATAATTGACCAGTTGAACTTTCAGGGTCGAAAGCTGGTTTTTGAGCATACGAGGTATATGCTAATAAGTAGGTTATCAGTAGTAGAATTCGTTTCATGTAGGGGCATTAAACTTCTGCAAACATACAAAAAAAATGAGACTCTTACATTTTAACGGCAAAAAACGTTTTTAAACGATATTTTATTTCCACTTTGAACCAAAACTAAACAGTAGCCTCTTTAAACTTTACAGCTTCCATTAGCATGCATTATAGTTATCTCCGTTATATATTTCTGCTCTTGCACACCATACGATATTATCATCTCGATTTTTCGTTTGATTGTACGCTCCTTGCATAAACGTGTGGGATTCTATGGCATATACATTTTCTTGCTCAACACCTTCACCGCGGATAGGCGCATATAAAGCTAAGATTTGCTTTGGATAGTTCGATTTTTTGAGAATTCTAATATATTGAATATAAAAAAAGGTTTCAAAGTTAAAAAACTCTGAAACCTCACATTTTAGTGGTGGAGAAGATCGGGCTCGAACCGACGACCTCTTGACTGCCAGTCAAGCACTCTAGCCAACTGAGCTACATCCCCAAATTAATATAATCTCTTTATTTTAAACCACTAAGTACTAAAACAGGCATTTTAGTACTATGAAAATCTTTTTTGAGGATAGTGTTCTTTTCCCAAAGTTTTTGAAAGAACCCTCTTTTTCGTCTTACAACACATAACAAATCTGGATTATTCTCTTTGTGATGTTCTAAAAATGCCATAAACGTTGTAGGGCTTTCTGCTTGTTTTGTGTCTGTTATCAAAGATTGTAATTCTTCATTAATATAAAAATCGTTCTTTTTATGATGTGCTGTCTTCACCAAGAGCAAAGTTACCGCTGCATTAAATTGTGATTTTACCGAAGCTAAAGGGTATAAGACATTATCTTTTTTAATTATAGCTGATTTTAGAGCCAGTAAAAGTTTTTCAAATGGCTTAAAAGCGTAGCCTTCAGGTACAATTAAAGCCGGAATTTGTGTTTGCTTAATAATTTTTCCAGATGTTTTGCCTAAATATACCTCATCTTTAATAGAGTTGGTACGCGGTTCTAAGATTATTAAATCTACCTCTAAGGCTTTGCATACCTTCTCTAATGTATCTATTAATTTTCCTTTAAATGTTCTAGCAACAACATCAACACCTTTTGTGTCTATGGATGCAATATGATTGTCCAAAAATGATCTAGACTCAGCTTCTAAAATATGATCAATTTTAATCATAGTGCCTGCTTTCGTATAAACATTATATATTTGGACCACATAAACTTTAGCACCAAATTCTTTAGCAAAATCTACAGCATATTGTAAGTGTGATTTTGCATTTTTTGAGGAACCAACAGGAACTAATATCGTTTTCATCTTTATGGAATAAATATTGGTACAAAAATAAACATTATAAATGATTCGTTTAGCAGAAGAAAAAGATATTCAATCAATTTTAAACGTCACAAAATCATGTGCTAAACATATGATTTCCAAGGGTATTTTTCAATGGAATGAAAGTTATCCAAATAGGTCTGCTTTTCAAAATGATATAGATCGTAACGAGCTTTATGTTTTGGAGCTAGATAACGTTGTAAAAGGTTGTATTGTATTTTCTACCCTTATGGATTTAGAATATATACCTATCGATTGGCTGACGACAAATGAAAACAATATTTACATTCACCGTTTAGCAGTTCACCCAAAACTACAAGGCCAAGGTTATGCACAAAAATTGATGCATTTTGCAGAGCAATTTGCTATCGATAACCATTTTAGCTCTATTCGTCTGGATACCTTTTCGCAGAACAAAAGAAACCAAAAGTTTTACGAACTTCGCGGCTATAAACGATTAGGAGATATTCATTTTCCAAAGCAAAGTGAATTTCCTTTTCATTGTTATGAACTGGTATTGTGAGTGCATCTAGAATGATTACTTTTTTGGGTTTGTGCCAGGACCTATAGTAGCTTCTTTAAACCAAACTTCTGCGTAGCATCCATTTGCATATTGTTTATCTATATCTCCATTATAGGTTTTAGAACCGGTATGCCAAACGATATTGTCTTCTGGATTTTTACCGTTTGTTTGGTTATAAGCCCCTTGCATAAAGGTATGTAACTCATCTGCATATGCATTTTTACGTTCAACACCATCTCGAGCTATTGGTTCGTATAATGTTTTTATCTGTTGTGGAATATCAGATTTTCTTGAAAAATCTGATATCATTAAGTTTTTAGTAAACGTCTTTGTTTCATGCCCTTTACTTGAAAACGTTAGATACATAATGCCATTGTAAACATTTATTTCATAGAAAAATTCTTCACCCAATTCAATGCCTTCTTTTGGTTCTTTGGGATACGACGTCGGACTCTTACCTACAACAGACATATCATTTCCCCAAACGCCTGTTGAGAAATCCCATCTTCCTGAGTTATCACCTGCAGTATTTATTTCATAGTTCCAAAAAACAGAACCTTTTTGATGCCCTGGAAACTTCTTATAAAATAATTTTACAGGTTCGTTTTCATGTCCTTCCTTACTATGAATTTGCCCCACCACTACAGAGTATGCCGCAGCAACTCGTGCATCACCAGAGGTTGAAACATGCATTACTTTTAATGTACCAGATAGTTTGCCACCTTCCTGTGGTGTCCAACGTGTCATGTTTCTTAATTCTGTCCGTGTATTATTAGACGTTTTAGTAGTTACCCCTGCGTTGGGTGCTTTGAATACGACCCAATCGGATTCCTCGTCACTAATCGCATAAAAAAAGTTTTTGTGCTCAGTATTTTCTAAGGTTTTAAGGCTGGTACCATCTCCACAAAGAATACTACTCCAGCCATCCATAAATGGAATGACATCACTTGGATACTTAATAGTTTCATTAGGTTTAGTAATCGTTTTCTTATCCGAATTTCCGCAACTTATCAGCACTAATGAAATACTCATTATTAAATAAAAATGTACTAATCGTTTACTATGTTTTGGTTTCATTTTGAAGATGGTCTATTGTTCTTTCGGAATTAAAATGTTTAATTAAGTATATCTCTCACAGTTTTATCAATGTCTGCGTGCTCTGTTGACTCAACAAATCCTATGGAGAAAGTGTCTGCAGTCGTTAAGTGTTTAGTTGTAGTTTCACCGTTGTGTCTACCAAAGCCAAAGACGGTCATGTCGGGTCTACTCACATAATTATCAGAAAGACTATCATCCTCATGATGTAGCATATACAACATCCGAGATGACTTTATATCTCCGAAAGCCATCCACTCAGGAGCTGGCAGATCCCCCATAAAAGGCTCTACAATTGGATGTCGGTTTGTGTCGATAGAGGCATACCAAAAATCAGTTGTGTCCATCTCTCCACCGGGAACACCTTCGTATTGCACCCAATAATTATAACCTTCACTCACTTTAGTCATAGTAAAATCACAGCGATCTGGATAAAAATCCCATTGCCCTTGCCATTGTTTGTTTTCTGATGTAAAAATAATGCGTATATGCTTTTTAGATTCAATCTCCACAACGGAGGTTGAAGGTTCTGTGCCAGCATTCATAGCGTGAAAATAACTTCCATCTTGACGATGAATGGCATTCGGAAATCCACGATATTCTCCTTTATGTCCAGAGCCTTCTTTATTATGAAAACCTATCCAATCCACACCATCTTTATCAATCATACTAGATAATCCACCTCCATGTTTTTCTAAATAATAAGTAGCTGAAGGTGTATGTATTACATACGCTAGTCCACCTCCAGCAGATTCATCTATACCATGTGTTAGTTTCACTTTCTGTTCAGAACAGGAGCTAAACCCTAATTGAATTAATACTAATAAAATCAATTTGTTCACATTCATAATTAAACTTTTATTATTTGGTTGAAGTGGTATTGGTTTTAGCACTTCGTCTTAGTAAAAAGCCAATACTAAAAATGATTATTGAGCAAATTAAGAACATAATTCTACCCCAAAATGGATTAGGAATGAGCGTCATCAATAATATACCTGCACTCATAACCATAACCATATTACCTAATTTTCTTCTTTGCTGGCTGTCCACTTCATCTTGTTGATCATCTGCAATAACAGGCGTCACTAAATCTTCAAAGAAGCGGTCAGTTTCGAGCTTGTGATCGTCTTTAGCTTCCTTGTAGAATAAAGAGGTTGCCCAGAAAAATCCACCTGTAATAAATACATGACCAGCAATGGTTAAGATAATATTCATATCTACAATTTCACGACCAGTAAGAGAGTCTATACCAAACCAAGAAACAAAAACATCTGGTGTAATAACACTATCAACCATCCAAGATACTCCCAAGCCTAAAACAATAGTTACCCAAGGAGCCCATTTTGGTGTTTTCTTCACAACAATACCAACAACTAGTGGGACCATCATTGGTAATTGAACCATTGTTGAAACTCGCATCATAAGTTCATATAAACTTAATTCTTTAAGCGTTGCGAAATAAAATGCAACGGCAATAACTCCTATACCACTTATAAAACTAACTAACTGACTGATACGTAATAACTTTTTATCATCCTTTTCTTTACTTCTTTTAGCTAAAAAGGGTTGATAAATACTTCTAACAAAGATACCTGCATTCTTATTTAGTGCCGAGTCCATTGAAGACATAGAGGCTGCAAATAGACCAGCCATCAATAGCCCAACTGTTCCTATTGGCATTGCATTTTTTGCAAATACTAAATACACTGCATCTGCGGCTTTATTACCTAATTGTGCATAGTCTGCTGTAGCTTCTGGATAGAGTGTTGCAGCTGCCCATGGTGGAATAAACCAAATAATGGTTCCTACGCCCATTAGCACCATGGCTAATAAGGCAGCTTTACGAGCGTTAATGGTGTCTTTTGCACCAAGAAAGCGAAATGAATCATGAAGATTCATCATAGTTATAATTTGTTTCGGTAAAAAGAATATGAATGTACCAATTAATATTAAAGGGTAATTCATATCTGGGCCAACTAGGAAACCTCCTGGGAAATTTTCAACTAAATTGATAGGCCCATCAACCATTACCAAAGCGACTATTGCAGTCGCTACTGAAACAACAGCCACTACTAAAGTTTGAACAAAGTCTGAAGCAACCACACCCCAAGCACCTGATAGTACAGATACAAATACTACTGTTAAACCTATTCCTATAATAGTTGTGAAAATATCGGCATCAAAAACGGCACTAGTAAAAACACCTAGAGCATTTAACCAAACACCTGCATTTATAAAAGAAAAAATAATTAATGCCCAGGAAAAAAACAGTTCATTTTCTGAACCAAATCGTCTTTTTATGGCTTCTGTGGGTGTATCTACTCGCATTTGTCTAAAACGCTGAGCAAAAAATAAATAACCACAATAGAAGGCGAAAGTATTTCCAATATAAACAGCACAAATAGCAAAACCGTCGTTAAAGGCTTTACCTGCAGCACCAGTGAAAGTTACGGCTGAAAATTGTGCCATAAAAGCTGTAGAGCCTACCATCCACCACAGCATTCTTCCTCCACCACGAAAATAATCGCTCGTAGATTTACTTGCCATGCGCGAAAAAATCACACCAATTGCAAGGATTAATATAAAGTAGAGGGCAATAACAATATAGTCGTAAAACATCGTTTTGTTTTTTTATTGTAGATGACGAACATCCGTCCAGTTATTATTTTTTCTAATTAAATCGATAAGTCGCTGATAAAGACTACCTTCCTTAAAGGATTGGTAATATGCAACTTGTTCACCGTTAATATCTTTTGTGAATTCTCTTACCAAATAATGCCAATTCCTTTCAGTGTCACCTTTAACGTTTGGCTGATTATCTACAATAGCTTTAGGTAATGGTAACGCTTTCCAAGTGTTATTGCTCCATACATGAAGTGGCCCCATGCCATAATGACCTTCAATAAAAATGGCTCCTTTTGTTCCATAAAAAACGATATGATTTTCGTGGAACTTTGGGTTAAGTCCACCATGTTTAAACAATACAGAAACCGGTTTAGTAGCTATGTCGCTTTCTAACTGAGCGAGGACAGTGTATGACCATTCAACATTACTTTCTCCCCACTTAAGAGAAGGATCGGTTAGGTCTTTAGGAATAAAGTCTCTTCTTGTTTTAAAATTATGTACACCTTCAACAATTGGTGCCTTTCCTAAATCATCTCTTACTTCACCAATTATTGACAAGATTTTTTCGCCAATTACAGATGTTACGATAGACATCATATGAGTAAAGTTGTTATTTAATCTACCGCCACCATCTTCTTTTCTATGAGACCATCCAAAGGGAATATCGCGCTCTAAGTTAAAGTGAGACATACATTCTACTTCCGTAGGTTCTCCTATTTCCCCATCTGCAACAAGCTGTTTTGCATGTTGAATGTGAGGCATATATCGGAAGCTAGACGCAAATGCTGTTTTTACGTTTTTCTGTTTGGCTAGTTCGTATAATTCTTGAGCTGTTTCTCCTTCAGCTGTTAAAGGCTTGTCGCTAAATACATGACATCCAAATGCTATGGCTTGTTTGATGGGTTCATAATGTGCTCCGCCGGGAGTTGCTATAGAAACGATATCTGGTTGACAATCTTCTAATGCTTGTTGCCAATCTGTTCCAGAATAAGGAATGTTCATTTTTTTGGCGACTTCAACGACAACATTTGGTGTTCTGCCAACAATACCTACTATTTCAGCACCTGCAGCTCGAAAAGCATCTGCATGGCCTTGGCCAGCAAACCCAGTTCCAGAAACTAATACTTTTAATTTATGTTTCATTTTACAACGATTTTATTATCTGTTTGGTTATTTTTTTTTCTCAATTTGAAATTGGAGATTTTCTATTTTTTTGACCATATTAAACAACTTAATTACAGTATATGTTTGCTAATAAAGCGTAAATATTGCCGCTATTATTATATAGTAGAAACTTATAATAGTCACCACTTAAAACTGGTGCGCCAGATTGGTGTACCAAATGTACTGAATTTTTTTCGATTCTCATAGCAAAGAATTCTTACTTGTTTTTTTATGAATTGAGCTGCATTTATACGATCATTTTATGGCATAATATTCATCTTCAGCCATCCCAGCCCTATGACGTTAATTCCGTTTATAACTATATATGAAATTTACAGGGAGAATAACCTCTTTTGCATCTAAAACAGTTCCATTACTAGATTTCCATTGCACAGCACTATTAGCATTAGAACTCTTTGGCAAACTAATGCTGGCTAAACCACTATTAGTTTTAAAAGCATTTTCACCAACGAATGTTAGTCCGTTAGGCAACTCTACTGCGGTTAAGCGGTTGGCAAGGAAAGCACTAGGTCCGATAAAAGTAAGTCCATTAGGTAAATCTAAACTGGTTAAACGATTATCTCTAAAAGCACTATCTTCTATAGAGGTGATCCCATCAGGTAACTCAATATTTGTCAGGAAATTAACATTAAACGCCATCTCTTCGATAATTGTAATCTTAGCTGGAAAAATGATATGGGTTATGCGGTTATTTTGAAAAGCAAAACTTCCAATAGATGTAAGTCCTCCAGGTAAATCTACATCAACTAAACTGTTATCTCGAAAAGCACCATGACCAATAGATATAAGTCCAGAAGGAAAATTTACATTAGTTATGTTATTTGATTCAAAAACGCTATTCGCAATAGATGTCATTTCAGAAGGTAAAGCGACACTTGTGATGCGATTATTCTGAAAAGCGCTATCAGCAATTGTCGTCACTCCTTTAGGGAAATCTATACTAGTTAGTTTGTTATTTTTAAAAGCACTTTCGCCAATAAACTTAAGCCCATCTGGTAAAACGACACTCGTTAAACCATTTTCTTCAAAAGCATTTGCTCCGATACCTGTTACTGCTTGTCCATCTATAGTTTTAGAGATAATAATATCTGATTCATAATTATCTCCATTAGAATTTGTTAGCGTCGAGGTAATAATTACCCCATTTACAATCGTTACATCCGATGCTGTGAGGGTATATGGTATTTGCGCATTGCCTAAAAAGGATAATGCAAACAATAGGATTGTGCTTAATATCTGTCTACTCATAATATATATTTATTAAGATTTTAAAAGTCATTCAAATCGGGCTAATTTTACAGGTTTTAAATAGGAATAAATGACGGTTCCTTATCCAAAGTTTATTATTTAAAGTAATTAGCTAAAGGCTAATCCTCCGTTAATATCAACATTATTTCCTGTTACAAAAGACGCTTCATCACTTGCTAAATACGCAACTAAATTAGCTACTTCTTCTGCAGAACCTTCTCTACGTAATGGTGTACCATTTGCTACATTTGTACGCACCTCATTCTTTGTGAAATCATCATGAAATTTTGTAGCTATCATACCCGGACATACGGCATTAATTCTAATACCTTGAGGACCGAATTCTTTTGCCCAGTTTCTTGTTAATGTCATAACGGCTCCTTTAGATGCTGCATAAAGAACAGAGCCGGGACCACCTCCATCGCGACCAGCTTGGGACGCAAAATTTATTATTGAAGAGCCTTTTCCCATTAAAGGTTTGAAAGCTTGTGTTACAAAAACAGTTCCTTTAAAGTTAACATCCATCACTAAATTATAGAATTTTTCATCTAACTCCTCTACTGTTTTTCTTGCAAATAAACCTCCCGCAACATTCACTAAAATATCAACTTTATCCCCGAAAGCTTGTTTCGTTTTAGCCACCATCGTATGGATGTCTTCTTGTTTTGTTACATCTCCATAAACCGCAATTGACTCACCACCAACAGCTTTAATAGCTGCGATTGTAGCATCTCTATCGGCATCACTATCAAAATAATTTACAACTATTTTAGCTCCTTCTTTGGCTAATTTTATACATACTGCACGACCTATATCGCGACCTCCGCCAGTTACGACGGCTACTTTTCCTTTTAAATTCATTGTTTAGTTTTTTCTATTAATATTTTAATATTAATGTGAGACTCTATTTTTTATAATTATCGCAATATTGATAGAGCATTTTAAAATGTTTTACCATAGTTTGTTCTGCCAATTGCGGATCTTGAATTTCAATTGCCTTATATATTTCTTCATGTTCATTAACCCTTAATTCATCCAAGCTATCATAATCTGTATGATAGTTTTTAAAATCTAAAATTATTTGAGGCGTAATGGCAATCATAATTTGATTTATAGTGACGTTACCGCTAGCTTTCGCAATAGCCAAATGAAACAATAAATCTTCTTGTATAGCATTTCCTCCATTTAGTAGTTTTGAGCTGTGAGCATCTAAAGTTTTTTTTATCTTTTGTAAATCGTCTTCAGTTCTAATTTCTGCGGCTAATCTCACAGCCTTTAGTTCTAACAAAATTCTAGTCTCCACTAAGGATTTAAAATTTGGAGAACCAAGGTTTAAAATATCTTCTATCATACCATTCATTGCTATTTGACCAATATTTGCGAGATAGGTTCCACTTTGCGGAATAGATTTTAGAATACCATAAGACTCTAGTTTAAGGATTGCAGTTCTAATACTCCGTCTACTTACTTTTAAATTTTCGGCTAATAATCTTTCAGGAGGTAATTTGTCTCCTGGTTGTAAGTGACTGTCATTAATTAAATCGCGTATTTGAGCAATCAGAGTATTAACACGTGCTGTTATTTTCTGATTTTCTCTGTTTGAAAGTATATCTAAGTTCATATTATTGAATCATCTGCATTTGTAAAACACACCATCGTTATCAATGTTAAAAGTTTAACCGACCCATTGCACTAAGGCCGGATAACCTTTTAACTATAAAAAAGTAATTACTTAATAACCTGTATTTTGAGTAATTACTCCTTGACTAACATCAATTTCTCTTTGAGGAATAGGTAATAATAGATCATCTTCAGTAACGGTAACTCCTAAATGATTAGACATTACAGAAACCAATGTTCCATATCTTTGTAAATCAAACCATCTTTGTCCTTCGAAGGCCAATTCAAATCTGCGTTCGTCTCTAATGGCTTGTTCTAGTTCAGATGCATTTGCAAAATCGCCTATTGTATATGGGGTTAAATCTTCTCTAGCATGAATTTTATTTAACTCATCAATAGCAGGTTGCATATTAGCATCTCCATTTTCTACGTTTAACACCTCGGCATACATTAAAATAATATCCGCTAATCTTAATACGACCCAATCATTATCTCCTTCGTACTCAATAGCGTAATCTGGGTCGTACTTAATAGTTCTATTCTCCACACCAATAACAGCTAATGTAGCGTCATATCTCTCACCTGCAGGAGAAAGATCCATATGTTCTTGAGTTGGAACATAGCCTATACCATCTGTAAATATGTGGTATGCGAAACCATTTCCTTCACCATTTGAAGCCGATTTATACCCTACAGAAAACAAGATTTCATTATTGCTTTCGTTTGTTACAGAAAATACATCCTTAACGGTTGGCTCTAATGTATAACCCGCACCTAAAACGTCTTCTAAAAGAGGTTTAGCTAATGAATTTTGACCCAATGTTACATAAACCTTAGCCAATAAACCTTTTGCGGCACCTGAAGTCGCTCTACCTACATCATTACTTGCTGGTAACAAGTCAATGGCTTCTGTTAAATCTGCAATAATTTGATCATAAATAATTGAAGTAGATTGCCTTGTTAAATCTGGAAGATCTGAAGAAGATACTGTTGGTGTAATTGTTAACGGAATATCTCCATATAATCTTACTAAATTAAAATAAGATAAAGCTCTTACAAATTTTCCCTCACCTTCAAATTGATTTTTTAAACCTTCATCTGTAACAACTTCTAAATTTGCAATTAAATTATTGGTTCTAGAGATTGTGATATAACTGTTCTCCCAGAAGTCTAGCGTAATATCACTTGTGGCTAGCATATTTAGATTTTCAACTCTTCCCCATTCACCTTCGGACAAGAGAATCGTCATATCGTCACTTCTTACTTCGGTTAGACTCCATAGACCTCCCGCAGAGGCTTGTCTAGAATATGATAATTGTAGACCGTCATAAACTCCTGCAACAATTGTTTCAATTTCTGCTTCATTCGTATAAAATCCGTCGCTTGGTACCTGTGACTCTGGAAGTAAATCTAATTCTGAGCAACTTAAAGCACTAAATATAAGAAGTAGAACTCCCCATTTTTTTATTGTGTTTTGATATAAATTTTTCATGAGTATAATTTTTTTATTAAAACTTCGCATTGATTCCTATAGCAACTGTTCGTTGTACTGGGTGCGCTCCTCTTTGGTATCCGGTTACTAATGGATTATTCGAATATGTTCCTGGGAACGTAGTCGCTTCCGTAGATGCTTCAGGATTGAAACCAGTATAATTTTTTGCTGTGATAAATATTAAATTAGACCCTGTTAAGTAGAATCTCATACTTGATAAGCCTATTTTTTCATTAAGCGTCGATGGCAGTGTATATCCTAAAGTCATGTTTCTTAAACTAAAATAGGAAGCGTCTTGAACGTTGGCATCAGAATTAGAGCGTATAACCAATCGGTCCTTATCTGCTTGAGGTAAATTAAAACCTTCGATACTCTCATTTGCATACTGTGAGTTCTCGTAGTAAGAATCTATATTAAAGATCTTTGCACCGTGTGATCCCTGAAACGTTACCGCAAAATCGAAATTTTTATATTCTATATTATTTGTAAATCCCCAGGTAAAATCAGGATATGGACTCCCTAATACTTTTTTATCGTTTTCATCGATAACTCCATCATCATTTAAATCTTTTGCATAGACAAAATCAGTACTAGCATTAACAGGCCAAGTTGTGTTATGAGAACCATAAGGCACTTCTCCGTCAGATACGTAACCATAATATTGAACTAATGGACTACCGACTTCTGTTAAAAATTCGTTCGGTCTTTTAGGGTCTGGTACAGTTATAAGACGTTGTGTTCCTCCAAAATCAACTAACTCATTTTTATATCTAGATAGGTTAAAACCTGTTTTCCAAAAGAATTCTCCTGTGGTATTAATAGTTGTAAGATTTAGCTCAAAACCTCTATTATCTACTTTACCTTGGTTGTCTGTGAAGAATTCAAAACCAGAGACGTTAGAAAGTGGCACTTCTAATAATAGATCTTTTGTCGTTGTTTTAAAAATGTCAAATTCTAAATTTATTCTATTATCTAAAATAGCTAAATCAACCCCGAAATTAAATTCTTGCGTTTTTTCCCAACTAAGGTTAGGATTAGAAATATTGGTTGGTGAAAAGCCTGTAGTTGCACCACCGCCTAATATACTGTTAGTAATTCCAAGTAATCCGATATGACTATAATCTCCAATCGTATTATTTCCTGTGGTACCAATACTAGTTCTTATTTTTAGATTATTTATGATATCTAAAGACTCAAGAAATCCTTCTTCTGAAACCCTCCAACCAAATGATGCAGATGGAAAGAACCCGTATTGATTGTTTGAACCGAACCTTGAACTTCCGTCCCATCTAGAGCTTAATGAAAACAAATACTTATTACTTAAATCATAATTCACTCTAAAAAAAGCAGAATTTAAAGTGCTTTTACTTCTCGTAGAGCTACCACCAGATAAAAGACCACCATTTACAGTCTGAATATAATCAATAACAAAGTTATTAGCTGAGACGTTAGATGTGGTAACACTTGTAGCTTGTGTAGAGACACCTGCAACCACATTTAATTGGTGTTTATCATTAAATGATTTGTTGTAGGTTAAGACATTTTCATTCAACCAATCTGTAATTTTAATGGTATTATGATGGGCAAGAGTTCCGTTGGCTCCTTCTCTACTAACAATTGAAGATAAGTAGCGTTGGTCTTCGAATTGATTTAAATAACCACCAAAACTTGTTTTAAAAGTAAGATTTTCAGAGAAGTTTATTTTTAAATATGTATTGGCAAATCCTTCAAATCTATTTGTGGTATACCATTCTCCCTCTAACATAGCTATAGGGTTATAATCACTCTGTTCTCTAAGTCTAATGCCTGTGTAACCCGGGTTTCTTCCTATGTCAAAATCATTTTCATGTGCGTATTCTCCAATTTCTTTTCCTGTAATAGCAGCTGTTGCAGCTGTGTGATATACTGGAACCCATGGGGCCGTTCTAAATAATTGATGGTTTTCTCTATTAATTTTTCTGGTTTCACTATAGGTTGGATTAAGATTAATACCGAGTTCTAACCATTTATTTGCTTTGACATCTATATTTGCTCTAAAACTGTATTTAGTATAGTCATTGGTGAGCATAATACCTTCTTCGTCTACATAATTAGCAGATAAAAAATAGTTAACATTTTCAGTACCACCAGATGCACTTAATTGATGATTCATTATATAACCGGTTCTATAAACCTCGTCGTACCAGTTGGTATTCGTTCCAAAGCTCTCAGCTAAATTAATTTCATCTAAATTAGTTGCACCTTGAGAAACTACATAATCTTTCCATTCTGCAAGTGTTGGAAATTTATTTAAGCTAGAACTTATTGGATTTTTATCTAAGTTATCTCTTATACCATTTTTTAGTCCGCCGTAGACGTTATACTCTACTGTAACTTTCCCTGTTTTTCCTTTCTTGGTTGTAATAAGAATAACCCCAGATCCCGCTCTAGATCCGTAAATAGAAGCAGAAGCAGCATCTTTTAAAACATTTATAGATTCTACATCTTGCATGTTAATACTAGATAAGTCTCCCTGTATTGGATAACCATCAACAACAATTAAAGGTGAATTAGATGCGGATATTGAAGACAAACCTCTTATCTGAATTTTAGCCGGTTCTCCTGAATTACCACTGTTGGTTTTAATATTAACACCGGCCAGTTGTCCTTGAAGTGCCTGACCTGCAGTTGCGGTGGCTACTTTAGACACTTTATCTCCATCTATTTGAGCAACTGCACCTGTAGAATGTGATTTTTTTGTAGCACCATAACCAATTATTACGACCTCTTCCAATTCTGAAGTGTCTTCAATAAGCGTTAGATTTAATGCTTTCTGGTTATCAATTGTGATGGTTTGTGTTTTAAAGCCTATATAAGAAATATTTAAAACATCGCCATTAGCAACTTCGATTTCAAATTTACCATTAAAATCGGTTGTCGTTCCTTTTGAAGAGCCTGTTATTACAATACTTACTCCTGGAATTGGCATAGCCGATTCATCTAAAACAACACCTGTTAATGGATAACTATCTTGTGCTAAGAGTGTAAAATTACACAGCAATAACACAAACACTGTAAGTTTTATTTTTAAATTCATTTGTGATCTATTTTTTTAAATTAAGTAATCGTCAAGACACTATAGGTATTGACATAATGAGGACTAACACCTTAGTATACTACACACCACTAAGTGTTAATTAAATTTTTATGAATTTAAAAAACGTGTGTTATGAATAGTACAAGTAGTTATTTTAGTTCGACCTAATAGAAGAAGTAACTTGGAAATTGATCGACGCGAGGGAACCTACCTTTATGCTAGGTTGGTTTTAATTTCTGTTTCATAATTGATTAGTTTATTTGGTTAAATATTTAGTAATGTCTTTGAAACTGTAATGGTGCACTGATTATGTAATATCTGTAGAATAGATTCTAGAGTAAATCAAATTCTTTTACAAGTAAGTCGGTGTATTAATTGTATAGTGCTACCTGTTATTTATTTATAGCAGATAACACTATAGCTAATTATTTACCAGTTCCATAATGTACCATCTTCCAGCCTACTAACTGGGAGGTACGATCTTTTATAAGGGTATTTTTTAGCCAGGTCTTCATTAAATTCAATGCCGAGGCCTGGTGTATCATCAATGTAAATCTCTCCTTCTTTTAGCGTTGCATTATAAGTAAAGACCTCATTTAGTTCTGGTGTGCCAAATCCAATAAACTCTTGTACTCCAAAGTTTGGTGCCCAAAGATCCAAGTGCATATGGGCCATAAAACAGACAGGAGATAAATCTGGTGCGCCATGGGGTGCCATTCTTACATGATAAAGCGCCGCAAAATCTGCTAGTTTTTTTAATGGAGTTATGCCTCCTCCGTGAGTTGCAGCAGTTCTAACGAAATCTATATATTGATTTTCAATTAAAGGTTTAGCGTCCCAAATGGTGTTGAATTTTTCTCCTAATGCGATTGGTGTAGTCGTATGGTTTCTTATAATCTTATAGCCTTCGGGATTATCGTAAGTTGTGGTGTCTTCCATAAACTTTAAACGATAAGGTTCTAGCATCTTCCCTAATTGCGCAGCTTCAATAGGGGTTAATCTACTATGAATATCGTGACATAACTCAATATCATAGCCAAATTTTTCACGCGCTCTTTTGAATAATTCCGGAATAAAGTTGAGATATTTTGTGGTAGACCAAATTTGCTCTGGTGGTAAAGGTCTGCTGCCTTGTAACTCATAGTAATTCTTTTTACCATCTAATGTACCGTAAGTACCTTCTAAACTCGGAATTGCGGATTGCAATCTCACAACTTTGTAACCTTCCTTAATGGCGATCTCTAAATTATCAATAACCTCATCGATAGAAGACCCATTAACATGGGCATAAACCGTAACGGCTCTTCTACTTTTACCCCCTAATAATTGGTAAACAGGCAAGCCTGCAATTTTACCTTTAATGTCCCATAGGGCTACATCAATAGCTCCGATGGCGGCCATACTGATGGCTCCATTTTGCCAATAAGCGCCTTTGGATAAGTATTGCCAAATATCTTCTATTTGATGGGCATCTCTACCTATTAGACATGGAATTACATGTTCTTCCAAATAGGCTACAACAGCTAATTCTCTTCCGTTTACGGTTGCATCTCCTAAACCGTAAACACCTTCATCTGTAAAAATTTTTACGGTTACAAAATTACGCCCTGGAGAACATACGTAAACTTTTATATCTTCAATTTTCATAGTAATACTTTAATTATTTATATCATTTTAGGCTATACTTTCAATATTGAAAAGCATATATAGATATCATCTTGTTTTTTTATTAGACCAAGAAAGGATTGGGAACTTCCTTCTTGTTTTTAATGTAAATTGTAACTCCGTAATCTTGCACGTTGTACTAATTACTTTCTTTTAGTTCACCCTTCAATCTCTATAAATTCATTTTTTAAAGACTAAAATAAGTGCTTAATAATTCATAATTTCAAACTGGCGCACCAGATTGGTGTACCAAATATATAAATATTTATTATTTAAACAAACAATTAAATGAGAAATTAGTAGAATAAAGGGATTTAAAATCGCATTTTCTTAATAAGATGGCTATAGACCTATTAAATAAACACTTCTAGAACATTTTAATTTTGAGTTTCTCAGCATTTTTTCTGTAATTTTATTTAAGTTTAGATGTCGACCTTAGCTTAATTTATCCATTTGGTATGGTGAAATGCTTCCGTCTCATCATCTATTCTTTGGTAGGTATGTGCACCAAAATAATCACGTTGTGCTTGTATAATATTGGCTGGTGAATTGGCTGTAGTTAGACCATTAAAAAAGTTTATAGATTCACTTATACATGGTATAGGAATTTCGGCTAAGACACATTGGGCAACTGCATTATTGACTTTAGGTTTTAGTAAGTTGACTTGTTTAACGATGGCACTATGGTTTAAAATCGAATCCGTTTCTCTTAAAACCTCTACTAATTCTTCCATGAAAGAGGATCTAATAATACAGCCGTTGGTCCAAATTCTTGCTACTTCGCTCAAATTAATATGCCATTTAAATGTTTTAGAAGCTACAGCAATTAGTTTTATACCTTGATGGTGGTTGATAATTCTAGCAAATTGATATGCATCATAGACGTCCTTTGTGGTTATTGAGGGTTTTGTGGTTTGCTTGTTATAAAGTGTGTTTAATTGAACTCTATCTGATTTATAAAAGGAAGTATATCTTGCAAAAAGGGCAGAAGCTATTAATGAGCTAGGTACACCTAATTCTGCTGTAGCAATTGTTGTCCAATTTCCTGTTCCTTTATTACCAGCCTTGTCCATTATTTTATCGACCAACCACTCGTTGTGCTCCTTCTTCCGAAGTATATCAATTGTAATTTCTAACAAATAGCTGTTAGCTAAAGGCTGCCATGATTCTAGAATATTGGCAATATCAGTTGGGGTGTTTTCATTTGTTCTGAGTATATCATATACTTCTGCTAGTAATTGCATTTCAGCATATTCAATACCATTATGAACCATTTTTACAAAATGACCACTACCTTCTGGTCCAATATATGTACAACAAGGCAAGTTGGCTTTGTCTTTTGCAGCTATAGCCTCTAAAAAAGGTGCAACAGCATCATAGGTTTCTTTCGACCCACCAGGCATAATAGAAGGTCCTTTAAGAGCGCCTTCTTCACCACCAGAAACACCAACTCCTATAAAATAAATATACTTAGACTTTAAATATAGAGATCTCTCTTTGGTGTCTTTATAATTAGAATTTCCTCCATCAATTAATGTATCACCTTTAGATAAATAGGGAAGTAAATCCGCGATGACATAATCAATGGTTTTTCCTGCATTGACCATGAGCATAATTTTTCTAGGTGTTTGAATTGATTTAACAAAGGCTTCTAAATTATCAAAAGCTAGTGCATTTGTTAACTCGGTATGTTCATTCTTAAAATTAATAGCGACATGTTCCTCAAGACCTTTAATATGTCTATTAAACATTGAAACCGTAAAGCCGTTATTGGCTAAATTTCTCGTTAAGCTTTTTCCCATGACGCCTAGACCAAATAAACCAAATTCACTTTTCATATATTGTTTTTTATTGTTTTAATTATTTCCATAGGAGTTTTAGTTATAGAGACTTCTAATGCGTTTACAGGAACTTCTAAAATGTCGAATTGTGATTTTAACAATGCTCGCGGCATAAAATGATTTTTGCGTTCAGAAATTCTATTATAAACGTCATCAAAAGTACCTTGTAAGTATACCCATTTTGCCTTGGCTCCTAAATTGGTATTTAAGATAGATCTGTAATCTGCTTTCAGTGCTGAGCAGGCAATGACACACCCCTTATTTTTCGATTGGTCTATGGCGAGTTCATTAATTGTGTTTAACCAACTTGCTCTATCCGCATCATTTAATGGTTGTCCTACAGACATTTTTATTATATTAGTTTCAGGATGAAAATCATCAGCATCAAAAAAAGGAAGTGATAATTCTTCTGCTAATAGCTTTCCTATGGTTGTTTTGCCACAACCAGAAACTCCTATTATAAAGACTGTAGTATTCAAATTCATAATTATTTTATTGAAATATAAATTGGCGCACCAGTTTGGCGCACCAAATATAATGATAAATATTTATTTGAGCTTATAATGCAAATAAGAAGCCTTTTTAGAATTTATTTTTTTCGATCTCTTCTAAAACAGTGTTTAATACAGTATAGAATTAAATAATTTATTTAAAGCTTTATAGGTATTGTCGAGAAGTATTTAGCAGCCTTGTGAGTGTTGGGTAGGCTATAGTTAACCGAAGTGAATTGCTTAGTGCAAGGTTGCTGTGCTTATCACACAGGAGTAGAAATTTAGGACCTCAATTCTAACTGATTATTTTAGAAATTTCAGATAAGGGTAACGGCAGGGTGAACGTAAAATTTATATAGGTAATGCCTTATAAATTGGGAAATCTAAGCATTGAACGAATGCTATATTTGTCGTTGTTTAAAATCGTCACAAAACTCATTAAGTAATTCAAAGTGGAAATTCATAGCCTTAATAGCCTGTTCAGCATCTTTGTTCTTTATGGCCTCAAAAATAGCTTGGTGTTTGTCTATTTCGAAATTAAATCCGTCTTCATCACAAACTCTAGTTTTTACAAATACGGCTATTATTTTAGGAATAATTTGCAACATCATTGCATATATCGTCGTGTTTTTGCTTGCCTTAGCAATTGCCAAGTGAAACAGAAGATCTTCCTGTAAAGCATCTTCACTACTTAATATTTTAGCGTTATACGCATGGAGTGCTGTTTCTAAATTGATTAAATCATCTTCTGTTCTTCTTGTAGCAGCTAAAAAGACAGACTTATTTTCAAGCATTAATCGAGATTCTATAAGTGAAAGAAAATCCTCTTCTTCCATATTTAGCATACCATCAATCACTCCTGTAAAAGCAATTCGACCAGTATTCATAAATATCCCTGTTTTCGGAATTGATTTTACTAATCCATAAAGTTCAAGTTTATCGATTGCATCTCTAATACTTCTCCTGCTGACATCAAGTGTCTGACTAAGGATACGCTCAGATGGCAATTTATCGCCTTGCTCTAACCTCCTTAAATCTATAAAATCTCTAATCTTAGATAATATTAAACTATTAACTTCAATATTATCTTTAATTCTTACAGGGTTCAATTTCATTTATGATGATAAAATATTTATTGTAAATATACGAAAACTGCAGGATATAAGCTAAATGACTTCTAAACTGAACATTTTTTATCATTTATACTTTTTTCGCAAATGATTTTTTTTATTATCTGAAATCTTCTATTTAAAAATTCTCAATTCAATAATTTCATAGTCAAAACCTTTAAACGGAGTTTATTATTGATATCAGCTATAGCGCTATTTAATGAGATACCTTTTCACAGAACAAAAGAAACCAAAAGTTTTACGAACTTCGCGGTTATAAATGATTAGGAGATATTTACGTTCCAAAGCAAAGTGAATTTCCTTTTCATTGTTACAAATTGGTATTGTGAGCACATCTATAACGTTAAAACAAATTAACAAACTGGCTATTCCTGCATTAATTTCGGGAGTTTCTGAGCCTATTTTATCCTTAACTGATGCTGCTATAATTGGTAATATGGAACAGAATGCTACAACATCTCTGGCGGCAGTTGGTATTGTAACCACATTTTTATCCATGCTAATCTGGGTGCTAGGACAAACCAGAAGTGCTATTTCTTCTATTATTTCCCAATACTTAGGTGCGGGAAATGTAGATGCAGTGAAGAATTTACCGGCACAAGCTATTTTTGTAATTACAGCACTCAGTCTTGTAATTATAGCCATTACCTATCCGTTAGCTTCTCATATTTTTCAACTTTATAATGCTACAGGAGACATATTAAATTTTAGTGTAGATTATTACCAAATACGAGTTTTCGGTTTCCCGTTTACGTTGTTTACTATTGCTGTCTTTGGAACTTTTAGAGGACTGCAAAACACCTATTTCCCGATGCTGATTGCTATTTCTGGAGCATTGGCAAATATTGTCTTAGACATTATTTTAGTTTATGGAATTGAAGGTGTTATACCTGCCATGCACATCAAAGGTGCAGCTTATGCTAGTGTTATTGCACAGCTTATTATGGCTTTACTTTCTGCTTATTATTTATTAAGGAAAACAGACATTCCGTTAATTGCAAAGTTGCCTTTTAATCCTGAAATGAAACGATTCACATTAATGATTTTGAATTTATTCATTAGAACCATAGCTCTGAATATTGCCTTATATTTTGGAACTAGCTTTGCTACAAAATACGGCGAAAATTATATCGCAGCTTATACCATTGCCATAAATCTTTGGTTTTTGGGTGCTTTTCTTATTGATGGTTATGCCAGTGCAGGTAATATTTTATCGGGAAAATTGTTAGGTGCAAAAGACTATAAAAACCTTTTAGAATTAAGTAATAAACTGATTAAATATGGCATTGTTGTCGGACTTTTTATTGGAGCAATTGGTGCTGTGTTTTACTATCCATTAGGAAACTTATTTAGCAATGACGAAGCAGTACTTACTGAATTCTACAACGTATTTTGGATTGTTTTAGCTATGCAACCGTTATGTGCATTAGCTTTTATTTTCGATGGGGTTTTTAAAGGACTGGGTAAGATGAAGTATCTTAGAAACGTGTTGTTATTTTCTACGCTTATTATTTTCGTTCCAGTTATATTTTGGGTAGATAGCCTAGATTATAAACTCTATGGTATTTTTATCGCCTTTACATTGTGGATGATTGCTAGAGGCTTACCATTAATTATAAAATTTAGAAAAACATTTATTTCGCTAGCTCAAAACACTTAAATTTGATTATTAATTTTATTTCTATAATGAGCTTATTAATAACAGTATTACAAAACGTTGATATAGACGAAAAAATAAAGAATGCTCCTGATAGCAGTTATAGCATCGGCATTTTTATTGGCACACTCTTACCTTTGGTGGTTTTGGTTCTTATCGCTTTTGCAATTTATAGATATAATAAAAACAGATATAAAGACAGTTAATATGGATATACTTAGCTTTTTAGGCGGAAATGGCTTGTTTCTAATCTTAGGAGTGGTTTTAATTATTGTCTATTTCTATAACAGAAATAAGCGACGTTAACCTCTTTTAACGGGTTTTCAACCAACCTGTAATACTCAACCGTTGTGTATTTACGGGTTTTACTTCATGTTCTAATTCTTGGCTTTCAAAAATAACGACTTTGCCAGGAAATGGATAAATAACCTTGTCTTCACCGTCTAAATAAAGAACCAACTCACCTCCATTTTCAGGTTGCCAATCTTCACTGTTTAAATAACAAACAAACGATAATTTACGTCTATCATCATTTTGGAACGTATCTAAATGACGTTTGTAATACGTGTCTTTTGGATAAATGGCATAATGGAATTCCTTCTGATTAATACCAAGGAAACAGGTGCGATTGAGGTAATCTTTTAAATCATTAATTTTATTGAAGAATAATTCCTCAGCAGAATTTATAATCTGTTCATCTATCCAAAGAATAATATCACCGCGTACTGCTTTTTCAACGAGCTCATTGGTTTTATTACCAATAGCAGATTTTTTAAAGGCATCTTCCTCATACTTTAAAAGCAAGGAGTGCCGTAAAGCAATAACTTCATCTTCTGAAAAAAAATCATCAACAATACTATATTTTTGCGATGAAATGTCTGAAATAATGCGCTCATAAAGCGGGTTTTCAACAAACGGAATAGCTTCAAAAAGGCTACTCACCTTGACTTTTAAAGAAATTTAATAGTGTCATGCTTTTACAAAAATTAAAAAAAGTGCGCAAATGTAATCTAAAAAGCTATTCCTTTTACATTTATAATATCTTTGCAAGATAATTGTAGAACAACATGAGTAAAATTCGCATTACAAAACAGTTTTCTTTTGAAACAGGTCACGCACTTTATGGCTATGATGGCAAGTGTAAAAATGTACATGGCCACAGTTACCGACTTTATGTTACCGTAATTGGAACACCAATAGCAGATTCTAATAATGTAAAATTTGGAATGGTGATTGATTTTGGTGATTTAAAGAAGATTGTAAAGGAAGAAATTGTTGATGTTTTCGATCATGCTACCGTTTTTAATAAAAACACACCACATGTAGATTTAGCCAAGGAACTACAAGCAAGAGATCACAATGTTTTATTAGTAGATTACCAACCAACAAGTGAAATGATGGTGATTGATTTTGCCGAAAAAATTAAACAACGCTTGCCAAATAACATCAAATTACATTCATTAAGGCTTTCTGAAACAGCGTCTTCTTTCGCAGAATGGTTTGCAAGTGATAATGAGTAAACCGAATCATATACATATTGCCAACGGAAAAAAGATTTATTTCGCATCAGATAATCATTTAGGAGCACCAACTAGTGAAGCCTCTCGACCTCGTGAAAAAAAATTCGTCGCGTGGTTAGATGAGATCAAGCATGATGCTGCTGCTATTTTTCTCATGGGAGATTTATTTGATTTTTGGTTCGAATATAAAACCGTTGTTCCAAAAGGATTTACAAGAACTTTGGGGAAATTGGCCGAAATTGCTGATTCCGGAATTCCTATTCATTATTTTGTGGGTAATCACGATTTATGGATGAACGGCTATTTTGAAGAAGAATTAGGTATTCCTGTGTATCATAAACCTGAAGAGTTTACCGTTAGTCATGGCGATTCTACTACGCTTAGCGACCAAATAATTTTTATTGGTCATGGTGATGGTTTAGGACCTGGAGATAAAGGCTACAAACGCATGAAAAAGGTCTTTACGAGTCCTTTCTTTCAATGGCTATTCAATTGGATGCATCCTGATATTGGAATCAAAATAGGACAATATATGTCTGTAAAAAACAAAATGATTTCAGGCGATGATGATGCGAAGTTTTTAGGAGAAGACAATGAATGGTTAGCTGTGTATTGTAAGCGTAAACTCGAAGAGAAACACAGAGATTTCTTTGTATTTGGTCACAGACACTTACCTTTAGAAATTCAACTAAACGAGACCTCTAAGTATATTAATTTAGGCGATTGGATTCAGTATTATACCTACGGAGTTTTTGACGGTAAAAATTTTGAATTGAAGAAGTATTAATTACGTCCTGTTTTCACTTTAACGGATGCGTAAGTAGACACAGAATACGGCACCACAAAGCATAAGGCAAGTTTTAACCAACTTACGTTCTCAAAATTTAAATGGTATAAAAGATCCCCTTGATTGATGATATTTAAAATACAACCAACTACAATGGCGACTTTAATAGAAGAGATGACAATGTCTTTTTCTAAAGCTATTTTAAGCAGTTTTAGAATCATGCTAAATGAAAAATTAAAATATTCTAATGGCAAAAGTAACGAAAATGATTAGTCGTAATGGTTATTTTATACTTCTTCTTTTTCAAATTCTTCAATATCTACGGTAAGGTCCAAGTCTCTTAAGGTTTTATTTTTAATTCCAATTCCGGCTACGGTTATCAGTGTCATTACACCACCAAAAACAACAGCAATAGAAGGGCCAAGAATTTTAGCGGCTAATCCGCTTTCAAAAGCACCAAGTTCATTAGAAGAGCCTACAAACATAGAATTAACCGATGCCACACGACCACGCATATGGTCTGGTGTTTTTAGCTGTAAAATAGTTTGTCTTATGACCATAGACACTCCATCTGTAACACCAGAAAAGAATAAAGCTAAAACACTCAACCAAAACAATTCTGAAAAGCCGAAAATTATAATACATATCCCAAACCCAAAAATGGAAATCAGTAGTTTTTTACCTGCATTTTTATTCACTGGTAAATACGTTGTTATAAACATAGTTAATATACTACCTATAGAAACAGAAGCATTTAATATCCCAAAACCCTTAGAGCCAACATGTAAGATGTCTTGAGCAAAAACAGATAATAAAGCTACTGCTCCACCAAATAATACAGCAATCATATCTAAAGATAAAGCACCTAAAATAGCTTTATTGCTAAAAACAAATCGCAGTCCAACTTTTAAGCTTTCTTTTACAGACTCTCCAATCTTTGGGTTTAAAATCGGTTTCTTCTTAATAAAAAAGGTAACGCCTAAAGCTAGTGTTACTAAAGCAAAAACGATACAAAGGGTGGTGTGTACGCCAATCCAATCTATCGAAAAACCGGCGAATAAAGCTCCAGAAACTGTTGCGGCTTTCCAAGTACTGCTGCTCCAAGTTGCCGCATTTGGATAATTTTTTTTAGGAACAATTAAAGCAATTAACGAAAATATTGTGGGACCAAAAAACGAGCGCAAAAAGCCACCAAAAAACACTAAAATATAAACAAAAATTAAGATAGTTTGTGTTTCCCAATTTCCAACTATTCTGTCCCATGTTAAGAAAAATAAGCCTAAGCTAATTAAGGAAAACGCAGCAATACAAAGAGCAAAAAGATTGCGTTTTTCCTTTTGGTCTACAATATGACCAGCAAAGAGCGCCATAGAAAAAGCAGGAATTATTTCCATCAAACCAACTAAACCTAAATATAAGGGGTCTTTAGTTATAGAATACACTTGCCATTCTATAACAATAAACTGCATAGACCAACCAAACACTAATGCAAATCTAACTAGTAAAAAAATATTGAATTCTTTAATTCTTAATGCTGCGTATGGATCGTTTTTTGCCACTTTAATATAAAGATATGAGACCTAGCAGGTCTGCAATTGATTAGGTACAAATGTAAAATAAGCTGAGGTTTATTTTACATTTCAATTAACTTAAAAGTAACACGTCTATTTAATTGTCGTCCCTCTTCTGTGTCATTAGTTGAAATAGGTTGTGTACTTCCAAAGCCAAAGGATGTTATTCGAGTTAGATCTAAACCCTTTTCAATTAAATAATCTGAAACGGCTTTGGCACGTTGTTCTGATAATTCTTGGTTTCGGGTTTCTAAACCGATGCTATCTGTGTGACCATAGATTTCAACTTTTAACTTGAGATTAATTTCTAAATGCTTGTATAGTTGATTGAGTTCTTCTTTTGAAATAGCTAATAATTGGGCTTTATCAAAGTCAAATAACACATTTTTGAAGGTGTAAATCTCATTAGTTTTAATGGTGGGTGCTTTAACCGTTTTGAGTGTATCTTTTTTGACGTTCACTTCGCCTTTTTCTGAGGGTTCAATTGAAATGTCATCGATATAGTAATACGAAAACAAAAAAGGACTATTAGATAATACATCTTCTTTTTTTGTTTTAGCATTTCTATAAAAATTACCAATAGAAAAGTAGTTCTCATAACCTTCGGCTGTAAATTCGAAAGTATATGCCATCCAAGACTCTTTATTAGACAAATAAATATTATCAGGATTTGAATACATTTTAAACTTTCCTTCAGTCGCTTTAGATGGTTTAATAGCCTTATCACAAGCATTAGAATTATGACAAGGTTTTAATTTTTCTTCCGTAATTAAAACTTGAATATCCTTTAAAGCATAAGACGATTTATCTGCTAAACTCAAATAAAAAGTCATTGTGTATTTCTTTCCTTTTATTAATGTTTTAGAAAGTTCCCCTTGCACATATTCTCTGTAGTTTTTGTCTGTAAACAAATACATGCCAGCATAAGTTGTTCCTGCTTTAGCTTCTTGAAATCCATTATAGTTTCTACCTCCCATAGTCGCTTCGCATGTGACAAAAAAATCTGTTGATCCATAATTTGGTATAGACCAATTTGTAATATGAATATTAAAACCTCCTAAAATTGAAATGCAATGTTTTGTTCTATGATCCTCAAAACTGGGGTTGAGTACTAAGTTTTGACCTATGGAAATAAAGCCACAAAGAAGTAGGAGCAATACGATTGGTTGTTTCATACACAATCAACGGAGAGATAATCACTTATATTTTATACCTACAAGGTTTTTGAAACCTTGCAGGGTTTATTATTCTTTAATATCTTTTAGTTTCAACTGTAAGCTCACATTACCATTCCAATGGTTTTCATCGATGGAATACGCTGTGCTAAACGGTCTTTTACTTTTTATGATATCAATTTTATCTCCTAAACCAAAACCAATACAGACAATTTTATCATTGAATGATTGGGTTACAGTTAATCTAATATGTTTATCATCTTCTCCAACACATTTTCCCCAGCCTGTATCTTTTAAGTTTTGAGACATAAAGGTAGGCGACATATTTCCAGGACCAAATGGTGCAAATTGTTTTAGGATTCGCATTAATTTATCATTGATTTCTCCTAATTCAATGTCTAAATCTATTTTTAGTTCGCGAGTTAATAATTTTGGATCGATGGTTTCCTTGACGACACTTTCAAATTTGGCTTTAAAAGCCTCGTAATTTTTTGGATCTAAAGTTAAACCTGCGGCATATTTATGACCACCAAATTGTTCAATATGTTCGCTACAGGCTTCTAATGCATTATACACATCAAAACCAGAAACCGAACGTGCTGATGCGGCTAATTTGTCTCCACTTTTTGTAAATACTAATGTTGGTCTATAATAGGTTTCTATTAAACGAGATGCGACAATACCAATGACCCCTTTGTGCCATGATTCATCATAAACAACTGTGGTGAAGCCTTCTTGTTCGTTATTCTCTTCAATTTGAACTAAGGCTTCTTTTGTGATACGTTTATCCGTTTCACGACGATCTGTATTAAAATTGTCGATTTCTACGGCATATTTTGCTGCTAAATTAAAATCGGTTTCAGTTAATAGGGTTACAGCATGGTTACCGTGTTTCATTCGTCCTGCGGCATTAATCCGAGGTGCGATAATAAAAACGACATCTGTAATGGTGAGATAGTCCTTTTTAACCTCAGCAATAATCGCTTTCACTCCTGGTCTTGGGTTGGTGTTTATAATATGTAAACCCATGTAAGCCAAGGCTCTGTTTTCGTCTACAATTGGTACAATATCGGCACCGATAGCAGTCGCGACCAAATCGAGATATTCGGTTAAATCTTCAACGGTTTGCCCTTGGTTGGATGCTAAAGCTGTGATTAATTTAAAGCCCACACCACAACCACACAATTCTTTAAACGGATAATCGCAATCGTTGCGTTTAGGATCTAAAACAGCCACTGCATCCGGAATTTCAGCTCCTGGTCTGTGGTGGTCACAGATTATAAAGTCAACGCCTTTTTCTTTAGCATAAGCAACCTTATCGATGGCTTTTATACCACAATCGAGCGCAATAATTAGTGAAAACTCATTATCGTCTGCAAAGTCAATACCTTTATAAGAGACGCCATAACCTTCGTCATATCGATCAGGAATGTAAGTCGCAACAGTATCCGTTCTTGTTTTTAAATACGAAGACATTAATGCGACAGATGTGGTTCCATCAACATCATAATCGCCATAAACCATAATATTTTCACCTCCTTCAATGGCTTTTTCGATTCTAGCAACCGCTTTATCCATATCTTTCATGAGGTATGGATCGTGAAGCTCTTTGAAACTAGGCCTAAAAAAAGTTTTAGCAGCATCATAAGTGTCAATGCCACGTTGCAACAATAATGTGGCAACAATATCATCAACTTGAAGTGCTTTCTTCATTAATGCCACTTGAGTGGCTTCTGGTTTTGGTTTTAATGTCCAACGCATAGTATCTTAGGAAGCTTTATTTTGTGCTTTTATGAAAGTGAATATGGGTTTTAACGGTTGCAAACTGACGAAACATTTCCATCACTCCACAGTATTTCTCAACAGAAAGATTTACCGCACGTTCGCATTTTTTTTCGTTTAAATCTGCACCATAAAAATGGTAATCTACAACTACGGTATGGTAATATTTTGGGTGTTCGTCTGTTAATTCACCAGAAACATCCATTTTAAAATCATCGATTTCAACTTTCATTTTATCTAAAGTAGAAATCACATCTAAACCCGAACATCCTGCTAAAGAAGATAGCATCATGGCTTTAGGTGCCATTCCAGAACCTGTACCTCCAAATTCTTCAGAAGCATCCATCATAATGGATGGCCATCTTGGGTTATCAGATTCAAAAGTCATGTTACCCCTCCAATGTGTTGTTATTTTATCTGCCATTTGTTTTTAGTTTAAAAATTAGAACTAGTATCTTGTTCATTCAAAAATACTACTAAAAAAATAACTATGGCATTAGTAACACCATTGTCTGCTGACCACGATTTAGAAACTAAGGCATTAGCAGAATTCTTTAATGAAACCCTTGGATTTTGTCCAAATTCGGTTCTAACCATGCAGCGCAGACCAGCAATAAGTAAAGCGTTCATCAATTTAAATAAAGCGGTTATGGCCAATGAGGGTAGAGTAACCTCAGCCTTAAAACGCATGATTGCTTGGGTGAGTAGTAATGCAACAGGCTGCAGGTACTGTCAAGCACATGCCATCAGAGCAGCTGAACGTTACGGAGCTGAACAAGAACAATTGGATAATATTTGGGAATACAGAACGCATGCTGCTTTTTCTGATGCAGAACGTGCTGCACTCGATTTTAGTTTAGCAGCTTCACAAGTGCCAAATGCGGTTGATGCGGAGATAAAAGAACGTTTATATCAACATTGGGACGAAGGTGAAATTGTAGAAATGTTAGGCGTCATTTCTCTTTTTGGATACTTAAACCGCTGGAATGATTCTATGGGGACTAATATTGAAGAAGGAGCCGTTGAAAGCGGGAATCAATACCTTGGAAAACATGGGTTTGAATTTGGGAAGCATGATGGGTCTCAGTATTAATTACAATAAAATTGGTAATGAAGTTTTTAAAATTCACTTTCTTAATTTTAGTAAATTCGTTATTACTAATTGGCTGTAAGTCTTCTGAAAAGGATAAAAATGACGATTCTTTCACTTTTATAGAAAGAGGTGCCTACACAATTAATAACTATAATGGAATAGATTATTATATACTGAATAAGACTAAAGAGTTTATGGATGGCTATTTTGTTGTTGGAGATAAAATGTCTAAATGGGAGGAGTTTGAATTTAAAGAAGGGATATTAAATGGTGATTATATTGTTTTTCATCCCAATGGTGAAATGTTTTCTCATACAAAGTATTCTAATGGTAAAAGACATGGTGATGAGCTGATGTATTATTATGATGGAGTTCTAAACAAGAAGAGTAGTTATAGTAATGATATCTTGGTAGGTAGTCAATATTCATATTTTTATAATGGAAAAATACAATCGGAATCGAAAATTGAAGACGGAGAACCTATAGAAACCCAAAATTTTAATTTGTTAGGTCATATAGTGTCTCAGCGTTTTATAAAAGACAGTAGAACAATTACGCAAAAGATTGTTGAAGGGAGAATCTATTCCGAAATGGTATCATCTAATTATGATAATTATGAAACTGTAAAATTTTATAATGAAGATGGTACAACTCACTTGTACTTGCAACGTGTTGAAGAAAATGATACCATGTTTATACTTGAATTAAATGAGGATGGTAAGGAAATAAAACGCGTTGATTTGAAGGCTAATCCGCAAGACGGTTTGAAATATTTTAACTTGTTTAATTAAAATAAAAGCACAAGACTTTATAAATTACCTCACTAGAAATAGTGAGGTTTTGTTTTTTTTGAAAGAAAAGTTAGAATGAAATCCTTACAAAAAAGCAGTTTTTCCGTTATATATAAGTGATTAAGTGATGTCAAAATAATTAGAAGTCGCTTAACATAATTTAGTTTAAAACAACGAAATTATGGGTTTAATAGATATAAAGTTCAAAGGAAAGCATACACTTAAGTATTTAAAATTTATAGTCTATAAGGTTGTACTGGCGATATTCGGTTTGCTTTTCTATTTGATTATTTTTCAGACAGAAAAATTAAAAACAATTTTACAAATGGTGTTCAATCCAATTACAGGTTCAGGATAGTTTTTACCTTCTTTCGCAATTCAGGCACCACCAATTCCTCAAACCAAGCATTCTTACTTCTCCAAAACCGATTCGTGGGTGAAGGATGTGGAATTGGAAAATAGGTTGGTAAATACTCTTTATAATCACCTACAGTTTCTGTCAAGGTTCGTTTTGCGTTCTCTTTCAAATAATATTTCTGCGCGTAAGCTCCAATTAAAATAATCAATTCTACATTTGGCATTTTATCAAATATTTGTTGATGCCATTGAGGCGCACATTCTGATCGTGGTGGTAGATCGCCCGTTTTCGCTTTCCCTGGATAGCAAAATCCCATAGGGATAATGGCGAAGTTTTCTGTATTGTAGAATTGTTCGTCGGTGACATTAAGCCATTGTCTTAGTCTTTTTCCACTTTGGTCGTCCCAAGAAATCCCAGATTGATGCACTTTTGTACCTGGTGCCTGACCAATAATTACAATCTTAGAATTAATATGTGCTGTTGCTACAGGTCTTGGACCTAATGGCAAATGTGCCTTACAGAGGGTACATTGACTTATATTATGAAGTAATTCTTTCATGTTTTAATCATCATCCTTCAACATGCTTTTTAAATCGTTGGTATAAGAAGGGTACGTAAATATTTGTTTTTTAAATTCACGTATAGTCATACCTGCGTTTATTGCCATGGCTAAAGTATTAATCGTTTCATTGGCGTGCGTACTCAATAAATGGGCTCCTACTATTTTTTGAGTGCGCTCGTTAACCAGAATTTTATAGGCATAAGCTTCTGCATGTTCCTTTTTTGCATTAAACCAGTCAGAAGTATCTCCTTTATAAACTATGACGTTTTTATATCGGCTTTTGGCTTCCTCTTCGGAGTAGCCAACACTTGCTAATTGTGGTTTCGTAAAAACAATGGAAGGTACTAAAGGGTTTTCGAATTCTTTAGAATTGCCATTTATGATATTATGGCCTGCAATATAACCTTGCAAACCAGAAAGCGGTGTTAAAGGTAGCGATTTACTGGAGACGTCTCCACAGGCGTACACTTCTTCATGACTTGTACTTTGCATAAAATCGTTGACCAAAACTCCAGATGCATCAGCTTTTATCCCCGCATTTTCTAAATTTAATTTTTCTACTGCTGGCACGCGACCTGCGGTATTAAATATTTTTCTGGCTTTTATCGTTTTTGATTTACCGTCTTTTTCATACGTCAGCTTTAAGTTCTTCTTCAATTTTTTAACCGCCGTGGGCTTCGTGTTAAACATAAATTTTACACCATTGTTCTCTAAAACCTTGATGAGTTTTTCAACTAAAAATGAATCGAATTGTGTAAGCGCAGTATCACTAACTTCAATCATAGTGACGTCGCAACCTAATGTTGAAAGCATGTAGCAAAATTCCATTCCAACATAACCCGAACCAATAAATATGGCTGATTTCGGGATTTTTTTCAAATTAAGAATGTCATCACTAGTTTTTAATAGGTCTGAACCCTCAAACTCTAATGGTCGTGCGACATAACCTGTAGCAATTACAAATTTGTCTGCAGAGATGGTTTTACCTTCAACTGTAATTTCATTTTTACTGATGAATTTTGGAGATTGATGATACAAATCAATACCTAAATCTTTTAAATCACTTTCTGTAGATGAC
Source organism: Winogradskyella costae (assembly GCF_013403865.1). Classification (GTDB taxonomy): domain Bacteria; phylum Bacteroidota; class Bacteroidia; order Flavobacteriales; family Flavobacteriaceae; genus Winogradskyella; species Winogradskyella costae. The sequence continues at coordinate 1,061,716 of NZ_JABFDK010000001.1, read as the reverse complement.
GGAACGGGTTTGGTAAAAGACGTTTTAAATTTCTGAACGGCTTTCCAATTAATTTTAGGTGATTTTTTAATTCCGAAACCTTTAAGTTGGTTAGAGTGTTGTGCTAAGTCTGCAAATTGAATCACTATTTTTTTAGGATCACAACCTCGTGTAGAGCAGGTGCCTCCAAATTCTCTTTTATCTGAAATAGCAACTGTTAATCCTGATGCAACGCAAGCTTTTGCTGCTGTTTGGCCTGCAATACCACTACCAATAACAAATACGTTATAATGTTTAGTCTTCATAATTTTAGTTTGAAATAGAAAATTAAGGAAAGTAAACGATAACGACTGATGCTGTAGGTGTAAAGGTTAACCCAATTACGAAAAGTGCTGTTATTTCTTTTTTAAAGGAAAGGCTTTAAAGTCTAAGCCTTCAAATCCTGTTGCTATAAAATTTCGGATGTTTTGATGTCCTGTTCCTTTTGGGTTTATAAGGACATCTTCAAAATAGTAGGTCCCAAAACAAGCTAAGGTTTCTTCTGCTGTTAATTTTTGATCAACAGCAAAGGCAAATAGTTTACAAGAGCCTGAGTTTTGGTCTTCAGAATTTTCTAAAGTTCCATTTGTGAATGCCGTTGGTGTAAATTGGTAATAGGTTTCTATTACAGCCGTGGTTTCAGAAAAATCAATCTGTTTAGGATTAGATTTTAATTTGGCTAAAAAATCTTCTAAAATCATATTCTATTTGTGTTTTCCGTCTACGACAATTACAATTTCGCCTTTAGGTGGTTTGTTGGTGTAATGATCTAAAACTTCTTTTGCGGTTCCTCTAATCGTTTCTTCGTACAACTTTGTTATTTCTCTAGAAACAGAAACCAAGCGATCTTCACCAAAATATTCGCAAAAATGGCCGAGCGTTTTTATGAGCTTATGAGGACTTTCGTAAAAAATGATAGTTCTCGTTTCTTCGGCTAAAAGTAAAAGTCTTGTTTGTCTTCCTTTTTTAACAGGAAGAAAGCCTTCAAATACAAACTTATCATTTGGTAACCCACTATTTACCAAAGCAGGTACAAATGCGGTTGCTCCGGGTAAACAATCCACTTCAATCCCATGTTCTACAGAAGCTCTTACCAATAAAAATCCAGGATCTGAAATGGCTGGTGTACCAGCATCACTAATGACTGCAATGGTTAAACCGGCTTTTAGTTTTTCAATTAAATGATTCACCGTTTTATGCTCATTGTGCATATGGTGGCTTTGCATGTGTGTGGTAATTTCAAAATGCTTTAAAAGTTTACCTGAAGTTCTGGTGTCTTCAGCCAATATTAAATCGACTTCTTTTAAAACGTCGATAGCTCTAAAAGTGATATCTTTTAAATTTCCAATTGGTGTTGGTACTAAGTATAGTTTACCCATATTTATTTCCCGAGACATCGAGAATATTTTAAGTTATAATTTAGTCTCTTAAATATTTACCTAAAAAGTAAGACGGAAAAAGGACTATTAATCCGTAAAACGAAAAGCCAAAAATACCATGGCCAGCATAATGATGTGCTGCTGTTGCTAAAACTAAATCGAAAAAGAAACCTGCATAAGCCCATTCTGTTAACCATTTACTTTTTCTCCATAAAACCATTGCAATACCAAGAAGTTTTAAAATAGCGAGTGGTATAACAAAATAACTAGGATAGTTGAGGCTTTCAAAATAACCCTTTGTCATTTCTGTATTTAACAGATACATCTGTGCTGAATACAGAAAAATTAGGCATAATACAATGGTACAAAACCAATAAATAATTTGTTTGACTCTCATTAATTAAATTTTCCTTCTATCAATTGAAGAAAGCGTTCTTCGTATTCTTCTTTACCTTCCCAGTTGTTATAATCTGGTTTTACCATTTCTAAAATTAAAGATTTAGCTTCTGGTAAAGTTGCTGTGGTATTAATTTGAGAAATTACACGGTCATAATCTTCACTTTCTCCTTCAAATAAATGTTTAATAAAAGCTAATTTATCATTTAATCCTATTTTTAGGTTTTGACCTTTTAATCTATCATTTAATGATTTGTTTGTAATTTCTACCGCTGTTTTTTCAACCTCACGTTTTTGTGCTTCTTCAATAGGTTCGAATTCTGGTATTTTATCAAAACCAGAAGTGATAGTTTCAAATTCAATAAAAGATTGTTCTTCTTTAGATGCTTTTGGTAAGACTTTTTCTGGTGTAGGAGTTTCCTCTGGTATAGGTTTTTCTTCAATGTCTTCATCAGGCATATGCGATACCAAGTTTTTAATCTTAGTCATCACAGGTTCCATTATACCATCATCTTCAGTTTCATCCAAATGCACATAGGTTTTGTCTTCGACCTCTATATTGTCACTATATTTATTATTAAATGCCGCATCTAGCATATCGAAAAATGAAGAGTCATGACCAATCGTTGGAATTCTGTCTTCAAAATTATCCTTTGCAAATTTTAAAACAGTTAATTTTTCATAAAGCACAGCAACTTCTTCATGAAGTTTATTGATATCTTCTCTGCCTGTTAATTTTAGAATCCTATGGGCAATACTAACTAATTCTGACTCTAATTTCTTTTTCATAGTTCTAAATTTTTATAATGAAGCACTTTAGCGTTTTTTTCGGTTTTGAAAAACAATTCTTATACTAAATAAAAGAGGAATATAATCTCTTTATTATGTTTTCGTAAGTTTTGCTTTCTATTTTTTAATAAATTTGTCTCACCTTTATAAAATCGAAGATCGATCTTTGATTTAGTGCTAAAATTACAAAATGTTTCTCGAAAATACAGTAAATCAGAAAGAACAATTTGGGTGGATTGAAGTCATCTGCGGATCTATGTTTTCCGGTAAAACGGAAGAATTAATTCGGAGATTAAAACGTGCCCAATTTGCAAAACAACGGGTGGAAATTTTTAAACCAGCTGTGGATGTGCGCTACGACGAAGAGATGGTTGTTTCTCACGATGCCAATGAAATCCGTTCTACTCCGGTACCTGCTGCTGCTAATATTCCAATTTTAGCGGATGGTTGCGATGTGGTTGGTATTGATGAAGCGCAATTTTTCGATGATGAAATTGTTCGTATTTGTAATGATCTAGCGAATAAAGGAGTTCGTGTTATTGTTGCGGGTTTAGATATGGATTTTAAAGGTAATCCTTTTGGACCAATGCCTAATCTTATGGCAACGGCAGAATACGTTACTAAAGTACATGCTGTTTGTACAAAAACTGGGAATTTAGCACAATACAGTTACAGAAAAGCATTGAGTGATGATTTAGTTTTACTTGGAGAAGTGAATGAATACGAACCTCTAAGTAGAGCTGCTTATTATAAAAGTATGCAACGCGATAAAGTAAGGCAAATGAAAGTTAATGATGCCGAGGAAATAGACTCTAAAAATGACAACCAAAATGTCTAGGGCTCTAGAAACTATTCTTGAGATTGATTTAGGAGCGCTGACACATAATTTCAATTATTTAAAATCGAGACTTCAACCAGAAACAAAATTTTTAGCCGTAGTTAAAGCCTTTGCTTATGGTAGCGATTCCGTAGAAATAGCTAAACATCTCGAGACATTAAGCGTCGATTATTTTGCTGTGGCTTATACGCAAGAAGGTATAGCGTTAAGGGATGCTGGCGTTAAAACCCCAATATTAGTTTTGCATCCGCAAGCTATAAATGCTGAAACGTTAATAGACCGATGTCTAGAACCTAATATTTACAGTGCTAAACTTTTAAATGACTTTATAACCGTAGCAGAGGAAAAAGGTCAAAAAAATTACCCCATACATCTTAAGTTTAATACAGGTTTAAATCGTTTAGGCTTTGATCCAAACGATGTAAATGCTATAGTGGCCATGCTAGAGTCTACCAAAGCAGTATCTGTAAAAACCATGTTTTCTCATTTGGCAGCAAGTGAAGACCTAAATGAAAAGGATTTTACTAAACAACAGATTGAAACTTTTAAAGCTATAGCTTCAAACTTTAAATTAAAATCCGGAATAGAACCTTGGTTGCATCTTTGTAATACTTCAGGTATTATTAATTATCCCGAAGCTCATTTTAATATGGTGCGAAGTGGGATTGGTTTATATGGATTTGGAAATTCAGAATTAGAAGATAAGAATTTTAAACCTATAGTAAGTTTAAAATCTGTTGTGTCTCAAATGCATGAGATAGAAAAAGGGAGGTCTGTCGGTTACAACAGAGCGCATACGTCTAATCGTACTGAAAGGGTTGCCACAATACCCATTGGTCATGCAGATGGTCTAAGTCGTATCTATGGTAATAAAAAAGGCTTCGTTTTTATTAATGAAGAGAAAGCTTACATCATTGGTAATGTTTGTATGGATATGATTATGGTCGATGTAACAGATATTAACTGTAAGGAAGGTGATGAGGTTATTATCTTTAATAAAACTCATAAAGCCAATGAAATTGCGGAGTCTGCAGGTACAATTTCTTATGAAATATTGACCGCATTATCTCAGCGGATAAAGCGTGTATTTCTACCTTAAAAATATTTTTTAACATCTTGTGACTTTTTTAGTAACTTGGTGTCTTATTAGTAACCTAACTAAAAATTAAAATACTAGATTATGTTAAAAGAATTTAAAGAATTTGCAATGAAGGGTAACCTTATAGACATTGCTGTTGGTTTTGTAATGGGTGCCGCTTTTAAAGAAGTTGTTACTGCATTTACAGGAGGTATAGTATCTCCGTTAATTGGTATGATTTTCGACTCAGATTTTAAAGCATTGAGATACCAGTTAAAAGAAGGAACGTTAAATGACGCTGGAGAAGTGGTTGGAGATGTTTTCTTAGAATACGGTACATTTTTAACGAATGTAATTGACTTTATCATTGTGGCATTTGTAATGTTCCTTGTTGTAAAGGGAGTTAATAAAATGAAGAAGAAAGAAGAGCCTGCGCCAGCTGCGCCTGCAGGACCATCTGAAGTTGATTTATTAATTGAAATCAGAGATTCATTAAAAAAGTAAATGACGTATAGCCTCATCGCTACACTACTATTTTTAACAAAACCCAGACTGTAATAGTCTGGGTTTCTTTTTTTAATTGCAAAATCAATAATTAAAACGCTTTATTTTTATTACATTTTTAAGACTAAATAGAACCATATACTTAAAGAAATATTATAATTTTGAAAGTTCTAAAAATATGTTTTATGAAAGTAGCAATTGTAGGTGCAACAGGCATGGTTGGTAATGTAATGCTTAAAGTATTAGAGGAGCGTAATTTTCCTTTAGACGAATTATTATTAGTAGCTTCAGAGCGTTCTGTGGGCAATAAATTAAAATTTAAGGGTAAGGATATTGAGGTGATTAGTATTCCTACTGCTATCGAAAAACGTCCGGATATTGCTTTGTTTTCTGCGGGTGGTAGCACGTCTTTAGAATGGGCGCCAAAATTTGCTGAGGTTGGTACAACGGTTATCGATAACTCTTCAGCTTGGAGAATGGACTTAACAAAAAAGTTGGTCGTTCCTGAAATTAATGCTAATGAGTTAGCAAAAACAGATAAGATTATTGCTAATCCTAATTGCTCTACGATTCAGATGGTGATGGCATTAGCTCCGCTTCATAAAAAATATAAAATTAAACGTATTGTGGTGTCAACCTATCAGTCTGTATCTGGTACAGGTGTTAAGGCTGTTGAGCAAATGGAAAATGAAATTGCAGGTATAAAAGGTGAAATGGCATATCCGTATCCAATTCATAAGAATGCAATTCCACATTGCGACGTTTTTGAAGAGAATGGGTATACCAAAGAAGAGATGAAATTGGTAAATGAAACTCAAAAAATTCTTAATGATAAATCCATTGCGGTAACTGCAACAGCAGTTAGAATTCCAACAGCTGGTGGTCATAGTGAAGCAATTAACGTTGAGTTCCATAACGATTTTGATGTTAGTGAGGTAAGACAATTGCTTAACGATACAGATGGCATTACAATACAAGACAATTTAGATGTTAACGTATATCCTATGCCTATGTATGCTAATGGTAAGGATGATGTTTTTGTTGGTCGTATTAGACGAGATGGGTCTCAACCGAACACTTTAAATCTTTGGGTTGTTAGCGATAATCTAAGAAAAGGAGCCGCAACAAACACGGTTCAAATAGCAGAATATCTTATAAAAAATGCTTTAGTGTAGTTTTATAAAAGCAATTTAGATTATTTTAAAATAGCGTATATTCAAGAATTTCAACTGATTATTTATGTAGTTAGTTGAAATTCTGTATATATTGTCATTCCAAATTTACTTTTAGTGGTTTATTATTAAACCCTATACTTAAGGTGGTGATGCTTATTTCAAAAAAATCTAATTATGAAAAAAATACTTATTTCCGCTTTAGTGCTAGCAATTTTTGGGTCTTGTAAAAATGAAAGCGATACTGTGAAAACGACTACTATAAATTACCCTGAAACTAATAAAACAGATACTTCCGATACTTATTTTGATAAAGCTGTAGCGGATCCTTACCGATGGCTAGAGGATGACAAAAGTGAAGAAACCGAGGCATGGGTTAAGAGCCAAAACGGAGTTACTTTTGGTTATTTAGAGCAGATTCCTTATCGCCAAGAATTAAAAGAACGGCTTACAAAACTTTGGAATTACGAAAAAATAGGTGCGCCATTTGTAGAAGGGGATTATACCTATTTCTCTAAAAATGATGGTTTGCAAAACCAATCGGTTATTTATAGATATAAAACAGACGAAGATCCAAAAACCGCTAAGGTTTTCTTAAATCCTAATACATTTAAAGAAGACGGAACAATTTCATTAGGAGGTATGAGCTTTTCTAAAAACGGAAAGACATTAGCTTATGCGATTTCTGAAGGAGGAAGCGATTGGAGAAAAATTCTTGTAATGAATGTCGAATCTAATGAGATTGTTGAGGATACCTTAGTCGATATTAAATTTAGCGGCATGTCTTGGTATAAAGATGAAGGGTTTTATTACTCTAGTTACGATAAGCCAAAAGGAAGTGAGTTGTCGGCAAAAACAGATCAGCATAAGGTATATTACCACAAACTAGGAACTAAACAATCTGAAGATCAATTGATTTTTGGAGGAATTCCTGAAGAAAAACATAGATATATTGGAGGTGGAGTCACAGAAGATGATAAGTATCTTATTATTGCGGCAAGTATTTCTACCTCTGGAAATAAACTGTTTATTAAGGATTTGTCAAATCCAAATAGCAAGCTTATAACTATTTTAGACCATACCGATAGTGATTCTAACATCATTGAAAATGTAGGTTCAAAGCTTTATATTATGACGAACTTGGGTGCTCCAAATCAACGAATTGTAACTGTTGATGCTTCAAATCCAACTCCAGAAAATTGGGTAGATTTTATTCCCGAAACAGAAAATGTTTTAAGTCCATCAACTGGTGGAGGTTACTTTTTTGCAAATTATATGGTTGATGCCGTTTCAAAAGTACTGCAGTATGATTATGACGGGAAATTAATACGAGAAATTGAATTACCAGGTATTGGTACAGTTGCTGGTTTCGGAGCAAAGAAAGATGATATGGAGCTTTATTATTCATTCGCAAATTATGTCACTCCTGGAAGTATTTATAAATATGATATAGAAAACGGAATTTCAGAGTTGTACAGAAAGCCAAGTATTGATTTTAATCCGGAGGATTACGAAAGCAAACAAGTTTTTTATACGTCAAAAGATGGAACTAAAGTACCCATGATAATTACACACAAAAAAGGACTTGAACTCAACGGTAAAAACCCAACAATACTTTATGGATATGGTGGGTTTAATGTGAGTTTAACGCCAAGTTTTAGTATTGCAAATGCAGTTTGGATGGAGCAAGGTGGTATCTATGCGGTACCAAATTTAAGAGGGGGAGGTGAGTATGGAAAAGCATGGCATAACGCCGGAACAAAGCTTAAAAAGCAAAACGTATTTGATGATTTTATCGCGGCAGCAGAATACCTTATCTCAGAAAAGTATACATCATCAGATTTCTTAGCTATAAGAGGCGGATCTAATGGAGGTTTATTAGTTGGAGCAACAATGACACAACGTCCAGATTTAATGAAAGTTGCTTTACCTGCTGTAGGTGTTTTAGATATGTTGCGTTACCATACATTTACAGCGGGAGCTGGTTGGGCATACGATTATGGAACGGCAGAAGATAGTAAAGAAATGTTTGACTATCTAAAAGGTTATTCGCCTGTTCACAATGTAAAAGAAGGGGTAAAATACCCTGCAACACTTGTTACTACAGGAGATCATGATGATCGCGTAGTGCCAGCACATAGTTTTAAGTTTGCTGCAGAATTACAAAGTAAGCAAACTGGCACTAACCCAACGCTTATTAGAATTGAAACAGACGCGGGTCATGGAGCGGGGACACCTGTAAGCAAAACAATTGAAGAGTATACGGATATTTTTGGATTTACATTATATAATATGGGATTTGAAGCTTTGCCAACTAAGACACAGGAAAAAGTAAAGGGCTAATAATTAGAGCTTTTAAACCCAGTATATTGAGTTAACTTCAAGTGTGGTATTGCAGTTTTTGGTGCAAAAAGAACTTAAAAATATTAAATAAGAGGTATTTTTTTTAGGACTTCTAAATCTTAAACTGTCTTATTACTAGTGTATAGTTATTACAAATGAGAAAACAGTACCTTTTAATTTTTCTTTCTATTTTCTTTCTATTTTCATGTGGCAATGATGATGGCTTAATTCCTTTGGTTATGGAAACTAATCCAGATACTTTAACGATAGTACAAGATTCGGAGATTGAGATTTTTATATTTCTAAACGATTCTAATATTCCTTCAACGGGAGAATTATCATTAAGCCAACCTATCAAAGGTAATGTTGTAATTATAGATTCTAATAATACACCTAATAATCTAAGTGACGATCATCTCAAATATACTGCAAACCCAAATGAAGTGGGTTTAGATAATTTTGAATATACTATTTGTAGTGTCTCGGGTGATTGTAAAACAGAAACAATATCAATTACCATCACAACAAGCTCTAGTGTACTTTATGATATTAGCAATATGCCATTTCAAACCCTGTCAGCGTATCAGTTTTTTGAAGGTGATTTACAAAATTTAGAGCCTACTACTGGCGTTATTCCTTATACTTTAAATTCTACACTATTTAGCGATTATGCGAAGAAGAAACGTTTTGTATGGATGCCAAATAATAATAAAGCATCGTTTGTAAATGAAAACGAACTTTTAGATTTTCCTGTTGGAACCATTTTAATAAAGAACTTTTATTATGATAATGTGTTGCCAGAAAACACAACTAAAATTATAGAAACACGACTAATAATTAAAAAATTAGACGGCTGGGTTTTTGCAAATTACGTATGGAATAATGAGCAATCTGAGGCGGTTTTAGATTTGAATGGAAGTTATGTAGATTTACAATGGCTGCAAGAGGGTATAACTAAATCTGTAGAATATAGAATTCCATCAGGAGCTGAGTGTCATACGTGTCATAAAGTGAACGAAATAGCACAACCTATTGGTCCTAAGGTTAGAAATTTAAATTTACCTTATATTTACAATGATGGAGCATCTAATCAATTAGAAAAATGGGTGAGTTTAGGATACTTAGAAAATACACTTCCTTCAACAATAGCAAAACTCCCAGACTATAATGATTCTAATGAGTCACTGAATCAAAGGGCAAGAGCTTATTTAGAAATAAATTGTGCACATTGTCATTCTGAAAGTACACATTGCTCATATAGGCCAATGCGATTAGATTATTTGTCTACAGTAGAATTAACAAATATGGGTGTGTGTGTAGAGGCAGATACAGAGCTTGGACTTGGTCTCGGGCACATTGTAGAGCCAGGAAACGCTAGGAATTCTGTATTATATTTTAGAATTAATTCTACTGAAGTTTCAAATAGAATGCCGCTGTTGTCCCGTACAATTGTGCATAAAGAAGGTGTTCAATTAATAGAAGAGTGGATAAATACATTAAACATAAACTGTAATTAATAAAATTGATATGAAGAGAACATTACTCATTACATTGCTTTTAACGTTGTTTTGCGCTAACAGCTATGGACAACAATTAAATCAACTAGCGAATTGGCCTAACAGTCAGTGGGTGCTAACAGGAATTTATGATACAGCTTATTTAGATGAAGACCCAACAACTTCTGGTGTATCATTCTCATTTAATGATGATCAGGCAGGAGGTTCTTCGGATAACACTGTTGCAGCTGAGTCTCCTATTATTAATCTTACTGATGCCTATAATGCCAATGAAATTGAAATAAAAGTGACATTTGCGTATGTTTATAATATATACCAAGATGATCAATCATTATTTTTACAATATTGGGACAGTAGCACTAATCAGTGGGTTAATTGGGGAAGTGAACTGGTTTCTAACTCACCAGCTACTGATAATTTTTGTAATGCTAGTTCTACAAACTACACTAGCGAAATATTAAACATCTCTGCGTTTTCAGACACGCAATTAATAGGGTTTAAATACCGCATAGTATATGATGATAATGATACTTTCGGATGGGGTTTTTGTGTTGACTCTCCTAGGATTAATTCTTCAGCAATATTGCCTTGTCCAAATGTTACAGCAGTTTCAATAAGTAATATTAATACGGTTAGTGCAATGGTTAATTGGGGATTAGGTGGATCAGAGTCGTCATGGGAAGTAGCAATTCAGTTGGCTGCAGATGGTGTGCCAATATCGGGTGTTACCTCACTAGTTAATAACTATATCTTTACAAGTCTTTCTCCAGGAACAGCTTACAGTATTTATATAAGAGCAAACTGTGTTGCTGATGGTTACAGCAATTGGGAAACTTTTAATTTTACAACTGGTACTGATATTGTTGGTTATCCAGTATCATTCACAACTAACCCAATAAGTACTAGTGGTGTATACGATATTGCACTAGTAGATTTAAATGGAGATTTTTTAGATGATGTTGTTTCTGTAAGCACTAATAATTTAAATATACATTATCAATTGGAGTCAGGAGGTTTTAATACGACGAACATCGCAACACCAGGAGTTAGCAATTCTCCAAACTGGAGTTTGGCTGCAGGTGATTTTGATCGTAATGGATATAATGACCTTGTATATGGAGGTGGATCAGGTGTCACCTTTATGAAAGCCAACAGTACAGGTACAGATTATACGGAAATATCAGGATCAGAATATGTGTTTTCTCAACGTTCTAATTTTGTAGATATTAATAACGATGGTCATTTAGATGCCTTTGTTTGTCATGATGTAGATCCTAATGTCTATTATATTAATGATGGTTCTGGAAATTTGGCATTCTATCAAGGTCAAAGTGCCGAATTGCCAAATGGAGTCGGTTTAGTGCCAGGTGGGGGTAATTATGGTACTGTTTGGATAGATTTCGATAATGATAGAGATATGGATTTATTTATTGCTAAATGTAGAGGTGGTTCTTCAATTAGCATCAATGAACTATGGAGAAATGACGGTAATGGTGTTTTTGTAAACGTTGCAGATAGCAATGATTGGTACGATAATAATTATCCAAGTGCAGGTCACAATAATTCTTCTAATTTAGGTGACTTAGTGCAAACATGGTCTTCTGCTTGGGCAGATTTTGATAACGATGGAGATATGGATGTTTATGTTGGTGCAAGTAGTACTTCTGATGGCGATTCTAAATTGATGCGCAATAATGGAGATGGAACCTTTACCGATATCACTGCTGGTTCTGGCGTTTTAGATGCGGCATTGGGTGTAGAAAATGTCCCAGTTGATTTCGATAATGATGGTTATGTAGATATTTTGAGCAATGGAGATATATTGTTTAATAATGGTGATTTCACATTTACTAATTACTCAGCTAATATACCGCCTAGTGGTGCAATTGGAGATGCAAACAATGATGGCTTTATAGATGTTTTTCGTAATGGAAATATTTACTTAAATAATACAAATGCTAATAATTGGATAAAGATAAATACTGTAGGAACAAGAAGTAATATTAACGGTATCGGAGCAAGAGTGGAGATAGAAACCACTAATGGAACGCAAATAAGAGATGTAAGAAGTGGAGAGGGGTTTGAGTTTATGAGCTCATTAAACACTCATTTCGGAATTGGCAATTCAGAGAGTATTAATAGTATCACCATTTACTGGCCATCTGGCACGGTAGATTTTATTTCAAACCCAACTATAAATACAGCACATACCATTATTGAAGGTTCTGCATTAAGTGTTATAGATGAAACTTTAGTAGATGTTACTATTTACCCTAACCCGGTTGAAGCACAACTTACAATCAAAACTTCTACGGATGTTATTAATAAAATCGCCACAGTTTTTGATATTAACGGGAAGCGCATGCTTAACTTAAAACTGACATCAAATGCCATTGATGTATCAAATTTAACAACTGGAGTTTACTTTTTAAGATTAGAATCTGAAGGAAAAATTATAAAACGAAAGTTTATAAAGAGATAATTTAGAGTCTCTAAATAATTCCAAACCGTCGCGATGTTAATCGGGACGGTTTTTTTATGACAATTCTTTAGCGATGTAGTATTTTTGTAATATGCTTCAAGTAAAAAACGTCACTTTCGGGTATTCTAAAATTAAGGTTTTAAAAGCTGTTGATTTTAAAGTTAAAGCAGGAGAAAACCTTGCTGTCATTGGAGAAAGTGGGTCGGGTAAAAGTACGCTGTTAAAACTTATATATGGCGAGCACGATTTAAAACAAGGACAGATTATTTGGAAAGATGAAGAAATCTTAGGGCCAAAATATAATTTGGTTGTGGGTTACGATTTTATAAAATACGTGACACAAGAATTCGATTTAATGCCAGTAACTTCAGTTGAAGAAAATATAGGAAAACACTTATCTCGCTTTTACCCTGAAGAAAAGCAGAAACGTACAGAGGAATTAATAAAAGTCGTAGAGCTTGAAGCCTTTGCTAAGACCAAAGTGAAACTCTTAAGTGGAGGTCAAAAACAACGTGTTGCCATTGCAAGAGCATTAGCAAAAGAACCCGAAATCTTATTATTGGACGAGCCGTTTAGTCATATTGATAATTTTCAAAAACAAGGTTTACGACGTAATGTTTTTAATTACTTAAAATCAAAAAATATAGCTTGTATCGTTGCTACTCACGACAGAAATGATGTGCTTGGTTTTGCAGACCAAATGATTGTGCTTAATGAAGCAGAAATCATAGCTAAAGACACTCCTCAAAACTTGTATAAAAATCCTCAACGCCCATTAATTGCATCGTTTTTTGGGGAATTCAATGTCATAGAACCATATGGACTTGTTTATGCTAATCAGGTTAAGATTGTAGCACAATCCAATTTAAAAGCCATTGTGAAAAGGTCCTATTTTAATGGTAATTCATGGTTGATTGAAGCAATGTATAAATCAGAATCTATTTTTATTGAGCACTCAAAAAACCTTAAAACGGATGAAGAAATTTTCCTAACTATTACTAAATAAATTTTCTCTTTCGGCATAATTCAATCCTTTAGGTAACTCTATAGACGAAAACTCTAAATGTAAAACACGCCGTCTTTTTTGAGCCGTTGTTTCTGAAGATGCATGTAACAATAATGGCTTTAATAATTGTACACCTCCAGATGATACTTCGCTCACAAAAGGAATAGAATTCGTGCTAATTAATTTAATTTCTTCAGTACTCAACTGTTTATTATGAGAACCTGGAATCACTTTAAGTGCTCCATTTTTAATAGTGGTATCATCGAGATGAATTCGCATTGAAAATGTGTTTTTAGAAATTTCCTCTGGCGGACGTGCACTTATAACCCCTTTTTTATTTGTCCAAGATGAAAAGCCTTTTGTATCAATTTTCTCTAAAACATTAATCGGTACGTCTTGATGCCATGTCACATACCAATTGTCTTTTGGTGATTTGTCAAAATATATGGCTTTGGTTAAAAAGGCGTGTTTATCAATGGATTTTACCACTTTTCTAAAATTCTGATTGAATAGAATATCTTTTAATTCGGGCATCTTTTTTAGCACTTCGCGCATACCAAAAGTCTGCTCATTATGTTCCTTAAAATAAGTATCAAATCGCGATTTTAATTTTCTAATGTCACGTTTGGTGTAGACATGATTGAGTATTCCAAAACCTTTATGTTCTAAGCGTTTTGCAATCGTTCTTAGGCTTTTGTCATTAATCTCAGTTTCGTATGTATCAACGGCATCATATAAGCGTTCTGTTATATTTCGTTTTAAGCGTTCTGGTGCAATCACTTTTATGCCTTCACCCAAACCTAAAATCTCTTTTTCTAATTCAAAATTTAATTGAACATCTAAAGAAATGGTGACACCATAATGATCTCTATCGACCTCTTTTTGCGAATGATGAAAAGGTTTCGTTAGCACATAAGGAGCTTGTTTGTGGGTGATGTAAAGGACTACTTTTTCGGGTTGTAATGTAGGGCTTACAGAAACTCCGATAGCATTTTTGTAATACGTGTCAATGTCAAAATTTGTATCAAAGATATAAGGAATATTGCTTTTTTTGACGGAGATAATTCGGTCTAAAGCTAAATTCATGATACCTTCATTTTTTCTGCGTTTTCCAATTAAAAACCATCGGTTTCTAAATTCTTTTAGTAGATAAGAATGAAATATAAAAGTACTTTCTTTTCGTGCTTTAAAAGATTGATACGTGATTTCAATCGCTTCCTTTTTTAATATAAATTGATACAACTGATCTAAAAATTCTAAGCCTTTTAAATTATCGTTCTTTTCGAAATCTATTAAGGACCTCTCGTGCGTTTTTTGGGTATAAACATGATCTTCCAATTTCTGAACCATACTGCCTAATTCATTAAAATGAGAAAAGCCTTGAAACTGTTTTAAAAAAGAAACTGCTTCAGATAATTTATTCAAATCATGATTGGAAATTGGACTATTGGTAATACTATAATCTGCATCCTCATACTTATAAAACTTGCGATCATAAACTACAATTGGTGCATTATATCCCAACTTATCGCTACGCATCATTTGCAAATCTAATTGCACAGTTCGCTTACTGACATCTACATCTTTACCTTCATAGTCGTAAAGTGCATCAGAAACCGCGTCAATTAAATCGTTAAGTGTCCATTGTCTAAACTGATTTTGAAGACATTTATCAATGGTTTTATATCTAATTAATGCGTTTTTGTTTACTGCCATAAGACTTCTTTTGTCGGAATAAGACCTTGCAGGTTTTAAAAATCTAGCAGGTCTAAAACATTAAATTTAAAAGAAAATAGTAACTACGCAAAAAGATTGCGTAATTCTACCTGAAATTTGCTTCAAATAATAAAAAATGGAAGTTTTAAAACTAAAAATATTTGATGTATTGGTTAACAATATTACAATAGAAGAATTTGAAAATTGGTTATATAATTCAAAATTATTAGAAGAAAAATTAAAAGAGGATTCTTTAATATTTGAAGTCGTTAATATTAATTATAGACTAGATAATTCAATGAAAATGTTGAGAAATATGGCTTACAACATTTTTGATGAAGACGATTTTCTAGTCATGAAAATTGAAGAAAATTGTAAAAAGATAGTAAGTACTGATGACCCGAAAAGTATAGAGAAATATGTCCTTAACATTGTTCAAGATTACAATTTTGATTCTGAGTCTAATGTATACTGGGAATTTTATAATTTACATTACTCATTAGATGGATATGACTATATGAATTACTCAAAAGGTTCAATAGATAAGTTAAATACTAAAACAATAGAATATGCAAAAAGTGTGCTGAATATTTTAAATAAGTGTAAAAATATTGAAGAAAAGAAACAAGTTCGAATAATGGAAATAGACTCTGAAAAAGTCATATATTACAGTAGTCCTATTGTCGCTAAAACTAAAAATATATCCTTGAAAAACAGACTGTTTTCGTTTTTTAGAAAATGAGTTTAGTGAATAAATGTTATCCCAAGTTTGTAACTTATCCATTAATTCTTGCATATTTGCACAATAAACAAAGAAAAAAGGAACCTATGACAATACATTTTTTACAAAATCGGATGCTGAAAAGCTATTTCTGTAGTGTAGAGAAATAGGTAAAACTAGAAATATTCAAGTTAAAAAAGCATCCTCATAAAAAAGGATGCTTTTTTTATTAATTTTTTTGAAGTTGATACTCATGTATGCCTAAAGCGCAAATAACTGCACTTCAATTTGTTAGATAATCTGCCATTTGCGGACAGGTATTCTATACTCTAAAAACAAAGCTAAACATTTGATTAACAGTAAATTAATTTAAAATTAAATTTGGAAGTTTAAAATATTACCGTTTATATTTGCATCGCAATTCAACCAAAAACAAACGTTGAATTAAAAATTAGAAACTATGAGTTTATTTATAACATATCAAAACGATCCAAAAGGAATACTGCCTTTTGTGATGCTTCGTGATTATCGTTAGATAAACTTTTCAAATTTATAAATGAGAAATCCGAAGCCAATTAAAAACTGTTTCGGATTTTTTGTTTTCCATTCTTAGCAAGTCTGCTAAACACATTATTCAAAACAATTATTACAAAATCAAGACACTTGTAGTATTGATATTTCCTGCGCTTAGTGCGCTCGAAATATGGCATCAATATCTCATATCGTCACAAATTAAATTATCTAAAAGCGCCATTACAATAGGAGCTCAAGGATTTTATTAGAAAACATATATCATGGGAAAACCATTAATAAATACTAAAATAATACAAATAACCTCTGGTAGGGGACCAGCAGAATGCAGTTGGGTTGTGGCTCAAATTCTAAAACATTTCTTAGAATCTGTTAACAACAAGGATATTGAATATAAAATCCTACATAGAGAAAAAGGTATTGAAAACATGACGTTGCAATCTGTAACCGTTCAGCTCAAAGGAAACAACCTAAGTCGGTTTTTAAGTCAGTGGATAGGTACAATTCAGTGGATTGGCACTTCAACTTTTAGACCACAACACAAGCGGAAAAACTGGTTTGTTGGTTTATATGAAATACGAAAAAGTGAACAATTTGAAATTCTTGAAAAAGATATCACCTATCAAGCCACTAAGAGTTCTGGACCTGGAGGACAACATGTAAACAAAGTAAGTTCTGCTATTAGAGCAACGCATCTACCTACAAAAACACAGGTGTTGGTTATGGATAGTCGCTCGCAACATCAAAACAGAAAAATAGCAAAAGCACGCTTACAGGAAAAAGTAACAGTAGTACAATTAGAATCATTAAAATCTGGCGTAAAAAACCAATGGAAAAACCACTTAACATTAGAAAGAGGTAATCCTGTACAGGTTTTTAAAGGCACAGATTTTAAGAAAAATACAATTGTAAAAAAATTTAAAAAACAACGTTGCGCATTAAAAAATGAATTGCGTAATCAATTAAATAATTAAAACAATGGATACGAATTTGTTAAACAACTACGTGCTTAAAGCCATAGATGCTTATCCATACGAACTAGAAGAAACTGTAGAAAATCTAAACTACGCCTTATCCTACGAAGCAGACAACGCTTATGCTTTGTATTTAATGGGACGCTTACAAGCTGAGCAGTTTGGTGATTATGAAAAAGCCAAACACTATTACGCAGAGGCTTTGGCTAACAAACTAGATTTTCACAAAGTGTATTCAAAATACATTCTGGTTTTAATGTGGAATGAAGACTACGACGAAGCTCAAAAACTTATTGACTTTTCTCTAACCGTTAAAGGCTTAAACAAAGGGGAAGTTTACTTGTTTCAAGGGCAACTTTTTGAAATTCTTCAAAAATACAAGAAGGCATTAAAGACTTTAAAGCTCGCAAAAAATCACGTTTACAATAACAGTTTTATAAGCTTCATCGATTCTGAAATTAAAAGAGTTAATGATAAAATGAAACCTGAAAAGACTAAAAAAACTAAGAGCAAGAAGAAAAAAAAGAAGAAAAACAAAAAATAATTTAACTACGCAAAAAGATTGCGCAATAGCTCAGAATATTTGCAGTGTAATTAATTAGAAGTCTTTTCGGAATCAGACTTTTAAAAGTAGCGCTCTGCTAGAAAAAGGAATCTAGCAGAGCTTAATATAAGTTCTTTAAACTATTAGGAAGCATTGAGCAATTGGATGGCTCGCCAGACTGAAATGCGTTTTTACGCATTCAACGAATCTTATTTATAAAAATAAAAATTGTTGAGTTAAAATCTTGTTTCATAATGAACATGTAGGTTCGAAATGCGTAGCATTCACGAACACCAAAATAAAATATTAAAGCAGTGAGTAATCCTACTGCTTCCACATCAAGCAAGTCTTGTTAAGTGTTTCGGTATAGCACTATTGTATAAATCCTTACTGTTTAGTATGAGGTTTTTATATTCAACTTGACTTGAAGGCTTCGGTTATTAGCCAAATAATAACCACCATCTATGTACACAGGTTCGAATCCTGTCTTCTCTAACGGGAAGTAGCTAAGTTCGGTTAAGCAGTAGATCAATGTGTAGGTTCGAATCCTACCAAGACCAAATGGTCTTGTGGCGAAACTGGTAGACGCGCAACACTTTAGATGTTGTATTTGAAATGGACTCATAATCCATCTTTAGGAAAGAAGACTAACTTTTAAAAATAAGTCTCCAAGTGCGTCACACTTTAAATGGCAAAAACAAAGTGAACTAAAACTCGCAAAAGCAATTCGTTGTTTATGCAGTCGAGAAAACACCTTGAAAACTGATGTATTAAAAGATGCTGTAGGTTTTCTTTTAAAGATTCATTTTTTAATTAACGAGCACCAAAAAAGTTGTTTCAAAATTGATAAATCGTCTAAAGAACAAAGCTTAAAAACGCTTTAAATCAATTGTATTTCCGTAGTAAGAAAGATGGTTTTCTTTCACTCTGTTAGTGAAACTCATATTTGAAAAGTCTTAAAGACGCATTCAAATATGGCAGTTGAACTAATCCCGCTGAAAAGCGGGATCTTTTGAATAGTCATTCTCAAAAAAGAGAATTCTATTATAAATGTTTAACCGTTCTGAAATAAAAATTAGAAACTTCAGAACAAAAAAAAATAGAAATCATGTATAGAGAAAGAATTCATGCAGGTACAGTAGGTTTAGTGTTCAAAAATGGTAATTACACGCGTGTTATTACTGCAGGAAAACATTGGATAAAATTTAGTGAGCAAGTCTTAAGATTCGACTTATCACAAGCTTTCAGTGCACCTAAAGCATTAGAAATCTTGCTTAAAGATGAAGTCTTAGCAGCAAAGTTAACTATAATTGATGTAAAGGATAATGAAATTGTTTTGGTTTACGAAAACAATAACTTTAAACGCATCTTAACTGCTTGTCGTTATGCATTTTGGAACAGCTTAATTGACTACAAATTTGTCACTGTAGATTTAAGTAAAATAGAGATTACAGAAGACATCAGTAAAGCGTTGTATAGCAACATGCAATTGCGTCAATACATTAGAACGTTTGAGGTATCCGCATACGAAAAAGCAATTATGATTGTAGATGACGTGTTTGTTAAAATCCTAGAACATGGTACCTACCATTTCTGGAAAAATGAGCAAAGCATTAAAATCTTAAAAGCAGATTTGCGTCAATTGCAATTAGAAGTTGCTGGTCAAGAATTATTGACCAAAGACAAAGCAACCGTTCGTATTAATTTCTATGCACAATACAAAGTGACTAACGTAGAAACGGCGTTAATGCATAGCAAAGATTACGAAAAGCAATTGTACATCACGTTGCAATTGGCATTACGAGCTTTTGTTGGTGCTTATACTTTAGACGAATTGTTAGAGCAAAAGGAAACGATTGCCACCGCAGTTTTACATGATGTAAAAACGCAAGCTGAGAAATTAGGTGTAAACGTATTGCACGCAGGTATGCGAGATGTTATTTTACCAGGTGATATGAAAGAGATTATGAATCAAGTTTTGATTGCTCACAAAAAAGCGCAAGCTAATGTGGTGACAAGACGAGAAGAAACAGCCTCTACACGAAGCTTGTTAAATACCGCGAAATTAATGGAAGACAACAGTATGTTGTTTAAATTAAAGGAGATGGAATATGTTGAGAAAATTGCCGACAAAATTGGAGAAATCACAGTAGCTGGTAACGGTAACGTTATTGAACAATTAAAGGATATTTTCTCTGTGAATAAGTAAATTATTTAATACCTACAAGGTTTCAAAAACCTTGTAGGTATTAATAACAGGTCAAAAATCATACCTACAAGGTCAAAAAAAGACTTTGCAGGATAAGTGAATTTTACTACGCAAAACTATCGCGTAACACACTATAATATTTGTAGTGTAATTAAGAAATTAGAAAACATGAAAACAAAAGTAACAGGCCATACATTAAAAGCATTAGGTTACAGGCAAGGCAAATGGATGAAAGAAGCCATTACGCACATCAACGAAAACAACCTTGATGACGAAGCAATGGAAACCTATTTAGAGCAATTTAAATCACCAGATCCAATAGCCCTACATAAAACAGCAGTTGAGTTTTCAATAAACATTAAAGCAGAAAACGAAGAAGAAAAAGACAACGTCGATAAGGTGATTAATTCCATGCAAACCTTAATGAAAACACCAACATTAGTTGGTGGATCCATTATGCCAGATGCTTGTCCTGCTGGTCCAGATGGAACAATCCCAGTTGGAGGCGTAGCGGTAGCAAAAAACGCCATTCATCCAGGTATGCATAGTGCAGATATTTGCTGTTCAGTAATGTTAACCGATTTTGGTAAAGCAGACCCTAAAGACATCTTAGATGTTGCCCATGCCAACACCCATTTTGGTCCTGGTGGACGCGATAGAGATTCGCAATTCAGATTTCCTAAAGCATTATTAGATGCTTTTGAATCTAACTATTTTCTAAATGATGGTAACATGATTCAAATCGCAAGGTCACATTTAGGAACACAAGGCGATGGTAACCATTTCTTATTTGTTGGCACTTCTAAGAAAACAGGAAACACAATGATGGTAACACATCATGGTTCAAGAGGCCCTGGGGCAAGATTGTACACCAAAGGAATGAAAATTGCAGAACGTTTTAGAAAGGAATTATCACCAGATACTAAAAGACAAAATGCATGGATTCCGTTTAAAACTGAAGAAGGCCAGGCCTATTGGGACGCTTTGCAAATTATAAGAGATTGGACAAAAACCAATCACGAAGTGTTGCATAATTCTGTGGTAGAAACTTTAGAACTAGAGATTGAAAACCGTTACTGGAACGAACATAACTTTGTCTTTAAAGATGGTGATTTATTTTACCATGCTAAAGGCGCAACACCATTAAATGCTAAGTTTATGCCAGACATTACAGGGCCAAGATTGATTCCGTTAAATATGTCTGAACCTGTGCTTATCGTTGAAGGCAATACCACAAAAACCAATTTGGGTTTTGCACCACATGGAGCAGGTAGAAACGTGAGTAGAACACAACATAGAAAAAGTAAAACAGGAACCACAATGCAAATCTTTAAAGAAGAAACACGTGGTTTAGATATTAGATTCTTCTTTAAAGAAATTGATATCACCGAGTTGCCTTCTGCTTATAAAAACGCCAAAGCGGTTAGACAACAAATGGACGAATTTAATTTAGGTAAAGTCATTGATGAAGTGATACCTTATGGTTGTATTATGGCTGGCGATTGGCAGAAAAATGCACCTTGGAAAAATAAAAGGCGCCAAGATAAACGTGGTAGGAAGTAAGTCCTAGAAAGAGGGAAAAGCGGATTGATTTAGGTCAGTCTGCTTTTTTTGTTTATAGTTGTGCTGTGTTTGGAAAGTTGTTGGTTATGACGTTTTTAAAAATGAAAAAGGATGAACAGTTGTTCATCCTTTTTGCCCCAAATCTACCATAAACTTAACCTACTTATGTTATGGTGAGTCAAATATAAGTGGACAATGTTGTAAATAAAGTATTTTTTGGATAAACGACATATAAATTAGTCTAAGCGTGGAAAGAGTAATGTTTATAAGATAATTACTGTATAAGCGCGTTTTTAGTTGAGTTATAGAACTTTAAATGATGCTCAATAGAGGACATAAAAAAAGGTGAACGAAGTTCACCTTTTTTTGCCCCAAATCTACCATGAACTTAACCTACTTATGTTATGGTGATGCCAATGTATATTTAATTTGCTAAAACAAACTAGTATTCGGATTAAGTACATATTTACCCGATTAAATACACGTTTAATCGGGTGAAAAGCTTTTTGTGTTTGATTTTAATAAGCGCGTTCTTTATTTCCTTCGAAAAAATTAATAAAAGCTCTATTGACAACTCTATTTCCTCCTGGAGTTGGATAATCTCCTGTGAAATACCAATCCCCTAAGTTTTTAGGACATGCTTTGTGGAGATTTTCAACGGGTTGAAATATAATTTCAACATCAGCTTTTATGTCTTCTCCACCTAATAATTCTGAAATTTTATTAGAAATCTGTTCATCTGTAAAATTATCATAGATTTCTTTTACATAATTTACGATATTCTTATCCTTCATATGGACTTGTGCTATACATTTCTTATAGACCTCTTCTACAATATGATATTGGTTAGTGTCTTTTAATAATGCTAAAGCCGCTTTAAAAGCAATTAGAGTTTCAAGATTAGCCATGTCTATACCATAACAATCAATGTAGCGTATTTGAGGAGCTGATGAAACCACAACGATTTTCTTCGGGTTTAATCGGTCCATCATTTTTATGATACTCTTTTTAAGCGTTGTTCCTCTTACAATACTATCATCAATGATAACTAAATTGTCTGTTGGCTTTATAACACCATAAGTAACATCATAAACGTGTGCTACTAAATCATCTCTACTGCTATCTTCTGTAATAAAGGTTCTTAATTTTACATCCTTAATAGCTATTTTTTCAATTCTTGGGCGTTCAGATAAGATATCAGTAACCTTTTCTGCTGATAGTTTTCCACCTCCATTAAGTATTGATTCTGTTTTCTTTGTATTAAGATGTTCTTCAACCGTTTCAATCATACCAAAAAATGACGTTTCTGCCGTATTTGGTATATAGGAGAACACACTGTTTTTGGTGTCATTATTAATCGCTTCGAGCACTTTGGGCATTAACAAACGACCAAGCATTTTCCGTTCTTGATAAATTTCAGCATCACTACCACGAGAAAAATAAACACGTTCAAAAGAACAGGCTTTACGTTCTAAAGGCTCTAATATTTTTTTGATTTTTGTTTCACCAGATTTTTTTGTGATAATAGCATGTCCGGGATCTAATTCTTTTACGGCTTCAAAAGGAACATTAAACACGGTTTGAATTACAGGACGTTCTGATGCTACAACAACAATTTCGTCATCTTTATAATAGTAAGCGGGTCTAATTCCGGATGGATCTCTAAGTACAAAAGAGTCACCATGACCTAGTAAGCCTGCCATAGCATAGCCACCGTCCCAGTTTTTAGCCGCGCGCTTTAATATTTTACTCACTTTTAAACGTTCTGCAATTAATGGAGAACATTCATTTTTATTATAGCCTTCTTTTTTAAGATCTCTATAAATTTTTGAAACAGCATCATCTAAAAAATGACCGATTTTTTCCATTACGGTAATGGTATCGGCTTTTTCTTTTGGGTGCTGACCTATGTCAATTAAGTTGTCGAAAAGCTCGTTAACATTAGTCATGTTAAAGTTACCCGCAACAATAAGGTTTCTGTGCATCCAGTTGTTTTGTCTTAAAAAAGGATGAACACTTTCTACGCTATTTTTCCCATAGGTACCGTAACGTACGTGACCTAATAGGACTTCTCCGATATATGGAATGTTACTCTTTTGCAAATCAACATCATCTTGATATTCGGGATGCTTAGTTAACTCGTCATTAATACGTTCGTTAATTTGGGCAAAAATATCCTGTATCGGTTGCTGAGCAATAGAACGCACACGACTGATGTAACGTTCTCCAGGTTTTACGTCTAATTTAATACTTGCAAATCCAGCTCCGTCTTGTCCACGGTTGTGCTGTTTTTCCATCATTAAATACATTTTGTTAACACCATAAAAAGCACTTCCATACTTTTCTTTATAGTATTCTAATGGTTTTAAAAGTCTTATAAGTGCAATTCCACACTCATGTTTTAACGCATCACTCATGATTTATTTTTTCCGCTATTTATTTTTATATTAAATAAAAAACGCGCTCAATTTCTGAGCGCGTTAGTTTATGTTAATTCTATATCAAATTGAGTCAGACTCTTAAATTGGTCTAGACGTTTGTAAATTTCTTTATCTGTTAAATTTTGCATGCGCTCGGTGCCAAACTTTTCGACACAGAAGGAGGCAAGCGTTGAACCGTAGATGACGGCTGTTTTCATGTTCTCAAAAGAGAAATCGCCTGTTTTAGCTAAATATCCAGCAAAACCACCAGCAAATGTATCGCCAGCACCTGTTGGATCAAATACTTCTTCTAGAGGTAAAGCAGGAGCATAGAATACATTATCATTATGAAACAATAGCGCTCCGTGTTCTCCTTTTTTAATAACTACATATTTAGGACCCATTTCATGGATCTTTCTTGCTGCCACGACTAAAGAATACTCCCCAGTTAATTGTCGTGCCTCTTCATCATTAATGGTAATGACATCTACGTTTTTAATTACAGAAAGTAAATCATCTAAAGCTATATCCATCCAAAAATTCATGGTGTCTAGAATGGCTAATTTTGGTTTTTTAGTCATTTGGTCCAATACACCTTGCTGCACCAATGGGTGTAAATTACCCAACATCACAACTTCTGAGTCTTTATAATTTTCTGGAACGATAGGATTAAAATGCTCTAAAACATTTAGCTCAGTAGCTAAAGTATCACGAGAATTCATATCGTTATGGTATTTTCCACTCCAAAAGAAAGTTTTTCCTTCTTTTACAATTTCTACGCCTTCAATATTTACATTTTTATTTTTTAATAAATCTAAATATTCTTGAGGGAAATCACCACCTACAACAGAGACTGCTGCAGAATCTACATTGAAATTTGAAGCAGATAAACCTATATATGTTGCTGCACCACCAAGGATTTTATCGGTCTTACCAAAAGGTGTTTCAATGGCGTCAAAGGCTACAGTGCCAACAATTACTAATTTACTCATAAAAGTAGTTTGAATTAAAGTGCAAAAGTACGTGAAATATATTTCTTGTGAAACACCAATTAAAGCATTGTAAAATAGATTTATTTTCTGCCAAAGTCTGCGGGAATCTCTCCCCAAGCCTTCGTTTCCCATTTTACAATAGTGGTCGAGTACTCGTTGGTTTTTAGCCACTGTACTGCACGATCTACTAAATCGTAGACAGGCTTATTTTTAGCACTACGTTTCAGTTTTGAATTGCACGTTTTTTTACGCACCCAACTCATAGCGGTTCTAGAATCAGTGTACATTATACGAGCGCTATTGTGCTGTTTTAAAAATGCTAAACCATGAACTAAGGCAAGGAATTCACCAATATTATTAGTGCCTTGCTCAAAAGGCCCTTGAATGAAAAGCTGCTTTTTTGTTTTTGTATCCACTCCTCTATATTCCATAATGCCAGGATTTCCACTTGAAGCTGCATCTACTGATATGGAATTGTAATTAGGTAGGCCTATTTTTTTAAGTTCTGCTTCAGAAAGACCACTAGAAAACGTTTTGTTCTTTCCTATGTAATCAAAGTAGTTTCCTTCTAATGCTTTTTCGGCTTCGTTACGTGTTGCAAATGATTTGTATTGTGCTCCCTGGTAATCTTTAATTTGGGCTTTACAAGCATTCCAGGTATTAAAGACTCCTTTTTTATGACCTTGCCAAACAGTGTAATATTTTTTTTTCTTTTTGCTCATCTTTAGTTTCCATGAAAACGGAAATCTTATTTTAATAACTCATTAACCACCTCAGGAAAGTGCTCCATTTCTAGCAAATGAATCTTTTTCGCGACGTCTTCTGCTGAATCGGTAGACAAAACAGTGCATTTTGCCTGAAAAATAATGGCTCCTTCATCATAATTTTCATTTACATAATGTATTGTAATACCTGTTTCTGTCTCTTTATTTTCTACTATAGCGTTATGAACATTTATGCCATACATGCCTTTTCCGCCATATTTTGGTAAAAGTGCAGGGTGTACATTTATCACTTTATTAGGAAATGCTCTAAGTATAAACTCTGGGAACTTCCAAAGAAAACCAGCTAATATAATAAGATCTGGTTGAGATGTTTCTAGGATGTTTAAGACATCTTTAGACTTAGAAAAAGCAATTCGGTTAAAGGATAATGCGCTTACATTTAGTTTTTTACAGCGATCCAGGACTTTGGCATGAGGATTGTTAGTTAGTACTTGGATAACAGACGCATTATCGCTGTTGTGAAAAAACTTAATTAAATTTTCAGCATTAGAGCCACTTCCGGACGCAAAAATTACAACACGTTTCATTTACAGGTATATTTCTTCAAATTATTCAAACAAAAAAAAGAATAATAATTAACAATTAGGGTATAACTTAAAATACTTCTGTTTATTTTTACTAAATTAAAAACACATTTTATCGGTAAAGATGAATATTCAAATAAAGTTTTTTATTTTTGCCGTCTAATTAAAACTTAAAATTAAAAAATTATGTCAGACATTGCATCACGAGTAAAAGCGATTATCGTAGATAAATTAGGTGTTGATGAAAACGAAGTTGTAACTGAAGCAAGCTTCACAAACGATTTAGGAGCGGATTCATTAGATACTGTAGAATTAATAATGGAATTCGAAAAAGAATTCGATATTCAAATACCAGACGATCAAGCTGAGAACATTGCTACAGTTGGTCAAGCGGTTTCTTATATAGAAGGAGCAAAATAATAACTCAAATTTTATGGAATTAAAGCGAGTCGTAGTAACGGGTTTAGGTGCACTTACGCCAATAGGAAATACCAAAGACGAATATTGGGAAGCTCTTATAAGTGGAAAGAGTGGTGCTGCTCCTGTGACACATTTTGACCCTGAAAAGTTCAAGACAAAGTTCGCTTGTGAAATAAAAAACTTTGAGGTTACTGACTTTATTGATAGAAAGTTAGCAAAGCGAATGGACAAGTTTTCACAGTATGCAATGGTCGCTTCGGATGAAGCAATTGCAGACTCAAAACTAGATTTAGACGCTGTAAACAAATTAAGAGTCGGAGTCATTTGGGGAGCTGGTATTGGTGGTTTAGAAACATTTCAAGACGAAGTGTTAAACTTTGCTGCTGGTGACGGAACACCTAGATTTAACCCATTCTTCATTCCAAAAATGATTGCTGATATAGCACCAGGAAACATATCTATAAAATATGGTTTTATGGGGCCTAACTATACTACAGTCTCTGCATGTGCGTCTTCTGCAAATTCAATGATCGATGCCTTAAACACTATTCGTTTAGGGACTTGTGACGTGATTATTACAGGAGGAAGTGAAGCTGCAGTTACTATCGCTGGTATGGGCGGGTTTAATGCTATGCATGCCATGAGTACGCGAAATGATGATCCACAAACAGCTTCTAGACCATTTGATGCTAACCGAGACGGTTTTGTATTAGGTGAAGGTGCTGGTGCGATTATCTTAGAAGAGTATGAGCATGCTAAAGCAAGAGGAGCTAAAATCTATGCAGAAGTTGTAGGTGGAGGTTTGTCTTCAGATGCTTATCATATGACAGCTCCACATCCTGACGGAATTGGTGTTGTTGCGGTAATGAAAAATTGTTTAGAAAATGCTGGTTTAAATCCTGAAGATGTAGATCATATTAATACGCACGGAACTTCAACACCTTTAGGTGATGTTGCCGAGTTAAAAGCTATATCTGAAGTATTTGGCAGCCATGCTAAGAACATTAATATTAATTCAACAAAATCGATGACAGGTCACTTGTTGGGTGCTGCTGGTGCTATTGAGTCTATAGCCTCTATATTAGCTATGCAACATGGTATTGTACCTCCAACAATCAACCACGAAACGGTTGACGAAAACATCGATCCAGAATTAAACTTAACGCTCAATAAAGCTCAGAAACGAGATATTAAAGTCGCGATGAGTAATACCTTTGGATTTGGCGGACACAACGCTTGTGTATTATTTAAAAAACTAGATTAATCCTGAATGAGTTTCATTCGTAACATATTAAATTCCCGTTCTCAAGAAGACGGGAATTTTTTTTTAAAAATTAAGGATATCCTTGGGTTTAAACCCAAGACTAAGTCGCTTTACATCACGGCTTTTACCCATCGTTCTATGAATTTGAAAGACGATAAAGGTAATACCATTAATTACGAGCGCTTAGAATTTGTTGGTGATGCCATTTTAGGATCTGTAATTGCTGCATATCTATTTGAAAAAGTGCCACATGGTGACGAAGGCTATCTCACAAAAATGCGCTCTAAGGTTGTCAGTAGAGAACATCTTAATAAGCTAGGCGAAGAGTTAGGACTTATCAATCTTGTAGAGAGCAGAATTCCAACATCTAATTTCGGAAACAATATTCATGGTAATCTTTTTGAAGCCTTGGTTGGAGCTATATATTTGGATAAAGGCTATAGCTTCTGTGAAAAATTTATTTACAAAAGAGTTATTAATCCGCATGTGGATATCGAATCTTTAGAAGGTAAAGTTATTAGCTATAAAAGCTTACTGATAGAGTGGTGCCAAAAAGAGAAAAATACGTTTAATTACGATGTATATGAAGATACAGGTAAAGATGAGCTAAAGCATTTTTCTGTAAAACTTATTATTAATAATAAAGTGGTGTCAAAGGCACGGGCAACGTCGAAGAAAAAAGCAGAAGAAAAAGCTTCTAAACGCGCATTT
The DNA here is from genome assembly GCF_013403865.1 of Winogradskyella costae. Taxonomy (GTDB): domain Bacteria; phylum Bacteroidota; class Bacteroidia; order Flavobacteriales; family Flavobacteriaceae; genus Winogradskyella; species Winogradskyella costae. The sequence continues at coordinate 1,032,820 of NZ_JABFDK010000001.1, read as the reverse complement.
TTTGCTTTACAAAATCAAATAACGAAGGTTCAATAATATTTATTCTCTTAGTAGATTTAAATCAGCAAAACTATAACGTTTTCGTAGATTTTCAGGACTAATCTTAGCATTTTCTTAATAAACTTAAGTTATTAATATACTATATTTACACTTCAAAGTTATAATTGTATGGCTTTACACAAACTTCAGGTAGATGATTTCTATGATGATTCCTATAAATTAATTGCGATTCATTGTAGGGTGGAAGATTATCGATTGGCCTATTTGCTAAATAAGCATTTAGAGCTTAAGTTAGAACGTAAGGATGCAGATATAGACTTTAAATATTTAGAGTCCTCATATAGTATTTTTGAATGGGATAATGAGACAGAATACGTAATGTGGAATTTAATTTCTAATGTCTGTAAGAAGGAGGAAGATAGTTTACATAGTTCAGGAACATTATTTAATGAGACAGAAAAAGTATTAAAGACGTTTCATTTAATTCCTGAATATAAGAAGGTAGATTATTTCATTAAAATTTCAGACGAAATACAGAACGTAGATGAAAATCTTATTTTAAATAAGTTAAAAGCCATTCCGCAGATTATAACAAGTTATACGGTAGATCCGTTACAAATAAGGTCAAAAGACCACTTAATTTTTTGAATTGATGTCAATAATAAACAAGAAAACAAAAATAGTAGCCACATTAGGTCCGGCAACGAGCACCAAAGAAGTATTGAAAGCAATGCTAGATGAAGGGTGTAATGTATTTAGAATTAACTTCTCTCATGCTGATTATAAAGACGTTGAAGAACGTATTAAAATGATTAGAGAACTCAATGAAGAGTACGGTTATAACGCTTCAATTTTAGGGGATCTTCAAGGTCCTAAATTGCGTGTTGGAACCATGAAAGGCGAAGTAATTGTAAACGAAGGAGACGAAATTATTTTTGCTACAGGCGAACGTTTTGAAGGAACTAAAGAACGCGTTTATATGACGTACGATAAGTTTCCACAAGATGCAAAACCAGGGGAACGTATTTTATTGGATGATGGAAAATTAATTTTTGAAGTTGTGTCTACAGATCAGGTTTCTGAAGTAAAGGCAAGAGTAATACAAGGAGGTCCTTTAAAGTCGAAGAAAGGTGTTAACCTTCCAAATACAAATATATCTCAGCCTGCTTTAACAGAAAAAGATATTGAGGATGCTATTTTTGCTATCGGACAGAAAGTAGATTGGATTGCTTTATCATTTGTGCGTCATGCAGAAGATTTAATGGAATTAGAACAATTAATAAATGAGCATAGCGATCATAAAATTCCAATTATTGCAAAAATAGAAAAGCCAGAAGCGGTTGAGAATATCGACAAAATTGTGGCGTATTGTGATGGTCTAATGGTTGCTCGTGGTGATTTAGGTGTTGAGATTCCTGCAGAGGAAGTTCCTTTAATTCAAAAGCAATTGGTGCTAAGGGCTAAACGCGCTAGAATTCCTGTGATTATTGCGACTCAAATGATGGAAACGATGATTACAAGTTTAACTCCAACACGTGCAGAAGTTAATGATGTTGCCAATTCAGTTATGGATGGTGCCGATGCAGTAATGCTATCGGGTGAAACATCTGTTGGGCAATATCCTGTTCAGGTGATTCGTCAAATGTCAAATATTATACGAAGTGTAGAAGATTCACCACTTATTGAAGTGCCACAATCTCCTCCTCACATTCGTACTAAGCGTTATATTACTAAAGCAATTTGTTTTCATGCGGCTAACATGGCCAATGAGATTAATGCAAAAGCAATTTCTACATTAACTAATAGTGGTTATACTGCCTTTCAGATTTCTGCGTGGAGACCATCTGCTCATATTTTAGTGTTTACATCTAATAGACGCATTTTAACGCAACTAAGCTTACTTTGGGGTGTTACAGCGTTCTACTATGACAAGTTTGTAAGTACTGATGAAACGATTGAAGACGTAAATGCAATTGCATGTAAAAAAGGATATTTAGAAGTTGGTGATATGTTAATTAGTTTAGCAGCAATGCCAATACAAGATAAGGGAATGGTGAACACGTTACGAGTTTCAGAAATTGAAAGTTGTAGCTTTTAGATATTAGCCTTAATAATTAAGATAATAGAAGTGCAGTATTGTTATAAAACGATACTGCATTTTTTATGATAAAAAGTTTAGTTTATTAACAGCATATATTTATTAGCACTGTAAAAAATTAAAAACTAAACTTTAACTGAACACTGATAGCATTTTTTTCTGTATTCAGTAATTTGGTTTTTTTAGGTTTTTCCGTGTTTAAATTAGACAAAGAAATTCCTAAGAGTCGAACCGAATTATTTAACGTATTTTGATAAAGCAGATCTTTAGCGGTTTCTAATATAACGGATTTATCACTTACAAAATAAGGGAGCGTTTTGCTTCGTGTTTGTAATGTAAAGTCACTATATTTTATTTTTAAGGTGATGGTTTTACCCGAAACATTACTTTTGTTAAGTCGTTTAGAGACCTCTTCTGATATATGCTCTAATTTTTCTAACATAAAAATTTCTGATGATAGATTTTTACTAAACGTACGCTCTGCTGCTAAAGATTTTCTAATTCGATTGGGTTTAACATCGCTGAGATGTATGCCGCGTACAACGTCATAATAGTAACGACCAGATTTACCAAAGTTTTTATCTAAATACTCTAAGGATTTTTCTTTTAAATCTCTACCTGTAAAAATGCCTTTTTGGTACATCTTTTCAGCGGTGACTTTACCAACACCATAAAATTTTCGAATGTCTAAATCTTCTAAAAATTGAAAGACATCTTCTGGATCCACTGTTTTCTGTCCGTTGGGTTTATTGTAATCGCTAGCCACTTTTGCAATAAATTTATTAATAGAGATACCTGCGGAAGCCGTTAAGCCAACTTCTGTAAAAATACGTTGTCTTATCTCTTTTGCGATTAATGAGGCACTAGGAAATCCCATTTTATTTTCTGTGACATCTAGATAGGCTTCGTCCAAGGATAGAGGTTCCACCAAATCGGTATACTCTAAAAAAATCTTACGAATGCGTTTAGAAATTTCCGTATAACGTTCGAAATCTGTTTTTACAAAAATCAATTGAGGACAAAGTTTTATCGCTAATCTACCAGACATGGCACTTTTTACTCCAAATTTTCGAGCTTCATAACTCGCAGCACTTACAACACCTCGTGTTCCACCACCTCCAACAGCAATAGGTTTACCTTTAAGATCTGGATTATCCATCTGCGCTACAGAGGCATAAAATGCATCCATATCGACATGAATTATCTTTCTTATTGGTAAATCGTCAATCATACTGTAAATTTAGGCATTAAATGCCTTTTAAATTGTAATTATTAAGACTTGTGATGATAGAAATAGAACGAAAATTTTTGGTTAATTCTGATGCTTTTAAAACAGAAGCACTTACTTCCTACACTATAAAACAGGGGTTTTTAAATAGTGACAAATCCCGAACAGTTAGAGTAAGATTAAAAAATGACAATGGCTACTTAACTGTTAAAGGGAAATCTACAGCTAATGGTTTATCGCGTTTTGAATGGGAGAAAGAAATTTCTAAATCTGATGCTGAAGCTTTATTACTACTTTGTGAACCTGGGATTATTAATAAAACACGTTACGAAGTAAAATCTAATAATCATATTTTTGAGATTGATGAGTTTTATGGTGATAATGAAGGCTTAATTGTTGCCGAAGTAGAACTGAATTCGGAAAACGAATCGTATAAAAAACCCCATTGGCTAGGTAAAGAAGTCACTGGAGACCTTAAATATTATAATTCTCTATTAATTAAAACACCTTATAAATTATGGAATCATTAAAACGAGTACTAGTCTTATTAGTTTTTATTTTTGGCATTGTCTCATGTAAAGAGGACGTTAAATCAGAAATCATTACGGAAGAACCAATTGTTGTAGAGCCTATAGACAAAGTTACTGAAGAACCTGAGGCTCCTAAAATAGAAAAACAATCTATCGCGGCTCTGAAAGAAGAATTAACAATAAGAGGATTTAAAGTTTTTGATTATGTAAATGAGAAAACAAAGGATACGGTACTAATGCAGCAATACTTTATGGCGTTTCTTAAAGACGGACCTATTCGAAATCAAAATGAAGAAGAAGTTGTTATCCTTCAAGAGGAGCATTTGGCACACTTGGGTAAAATGTATGACTTAGGTTATGCTGATATTTCAGGACCTTTTGGTGATGATGGTGAGATAAGAGGGATTACCATTTATAATGTACCAACTCAAAAAATGGCAGATAGTTTAGCTAATTCGGATCCTATGGTTAAGTCGGGCCGATTAATTATTGAAATGCATCCGTGGTGGGCGGCTAAAGGATATAACTTACGTTAATAAAAAAAGCTCTGAAGTAATTCAGAGCTTTTTTTAAATTGTAATATGGTTTTGTTTATTCAGTAGCAAGTGATCCGCTAACAATAATAAACTCAGAACGTCTGTTTTCTGCGTGTTGTGTTTGAGTACAACCTGATGAACAGTTTACTTTAGGTTCTGTTTCTCCTTTACCTTCTCCAGAAATACGAGATTCATCGATACCTTTCGATATTACATACTGAACTGTAGTTTTAGCTCTACGCTCAGAAAGTGCATTATTATAAGAATCTGATCCTCTGTTATCCGTATGTGATGTTGCTTTAATAACCATCTCAGGGTATTTTGTCATAATTTGAATTAATTTGTCTAATTCAAAAGCAGCTTTAGCTGTGATGTTAGATTGGTCGAATTCAAAGAATATAGGTGCTAAATCAATTGTTTCAGCTGCAATTAGCTTTTCAATAGGATCTAAAGAAATTTGAACATTGTTTTCTTCGTCGTTGGTACCTTTTACTTGTACTTTTTTACTGTCAAAACCGTTCATTACAACTTCTAACTCCGTGTCTTCTTCACATTCTACAATAAATTCAACAAGACCTTCTGCATTCGTTATTTTTGAAAGAACTTTATTGCCTTCAGCATCAAATAAAGAAACTGATGCACCACTCACAGGCTCACGCGTTTTATCGTCTAAGACCGTCGCTGTGATTAATACATCACAAAGTGGTTGTAGTTTTTTAAATGAATATACATCATCACTACCTTTTCCGCCGTCTCTGTTAGAAGATACAAATCCTTCATCGTTATCTTCGTCAATAGTGAATGCAAAATCATCTCCGTTACTGTTGATAGGAATTCCAAGGTTACGGATAGGTGCCATTTTTCCATCAATTTCTTTTGTGTAAAAAACGTCTAATCCACCAAGACCTAAATGACCTGTAGAAGAAAAGTAAAGCGTATTATTACTACTAATATAAGGGAACATTTCTTGTCCTTCTGTATTTAGTTTTTGACCTAAATTTACAGCTTCACCTAGAGTGCCATCGTTATTTATTGGTGCTTTGTAAATATCAAAACCACCAAAACCTCCTGGCATATCTGAAGCAAAATATAACGTTTTACCATCTGCACTTACAGCTGGATTTTTAACTGAGTAGTTTTCGCTATTAACAGATAAAGTTTCAACAGTATCCCAATCCGCACCTAATTTAGTAGCTTTAAATAAATAAAGTTGACTAAATTTTCTGTTACTTAAAGAATCTTTTTGAAAATCTTTTTCATAAAAGCTTTCTCTAGAAAAATACATGGTTTTGCCATCTGGTGAAAATGATACTAAACCTTCGTGATATTTAGTATTAATTTTGTCATTCACCAACTCAGCTTCTTGGAATGTGTCATCTGTATTTTTAGTAATTGAATAAATATCTAAAAACGGTTGATCGTTCCATCCATAAGTTTTACGACTATCGTTACGACCCGATGTAATGTATAATTTACCATCATTCATAATACCACCAAAATCTGACTGCTCAGAGTTAAAATCAGCATTCTGAACATTAAACTTTTTACCTTGTTCTAAAAGTTTAGGAAGGTAATCAGGGTTTTTTCTAAATGCTGCAGCACGATGATCAGAAGGACGCATAGATGCAAACTTTTCCATTTGTACATTAGATGCTTCGTACTTTCCATTTGCTTTTAGCATTTGTGAATACTTATATACCATTTCTGGCTTTTCTGATGTCTCTAATGCTTTGGCGTACCAACGTTCAGCAGCTTCAGTATTAAATATGTTGTAATAACTTTCAGCAAGTTGCTCGTAAACATAAGCATCAGCTTCACCTTTGTCTACGAGTTTAGTATAGCTTTCTATAGCTTTTACAAATTCGTATTGAGCAAATTGCTTATCTGCTTTTTTAGTATCTTTATTCTGAGCAGTTAAGTAAAAGCCGCTCATCAAAGTAATTAATAATAATATTCTATAGTTTTTCATAATTGTTTTAGCTTAACTGATTAAAAGTATCTAGGTGAACGAGAAACACGTTTCGAAAAATTAAGATCAAACAATAGCATGACCTCGTGAGATGCTGGTGCATACGCTTTAATATCTGACGATATAGCATCATAAGCATAACCTATCCTCAAAGAAGGTGTTACAGCAAAATTAACTAAGCCTGAAAATGAGTCATCTAATCTGTATGATGCTCCGATTTCAAATTTCTTAAAGAATCTTGCATTAAGGTTTACATCAAAAGAAGTTGGTGCGTCAAACGCAGATTTTACCATTACAGAAGGTTTAAGTTCTGTATTAGGTGAAAGATCAAACACATAACCACCAGTTAAGAAATAGTGCTGTGTTTCAGACCCAATTTTAAGACCATCAGCATCTAAATGAACTGATGATAATAAATTTGGGACAGATAAAGATACATAGTACTTATCTGTATAATAGAAGAATCCTGCTCCGATATTAGGTGTTGTAGTACTAATATCTTGTGCAAAAAATGGATCCGTATTATCCACTACATTGACACCAGAATTTAAGCCGATGTCGTGAAATGTAGCTCCTGCTTTTACTCCAAATGCTAATCGGTGTTCTCCACCTAATTTTAAAGTGTAAGATAAATCTACATAGGCATTTGTTTCCTTAACAGGACCAATACGGTCTGAAATGACAGATAATCCCAACCCAAGGTTATTACCAATAGGTGTGTGACCAAAAAACGTTCCTGTTTCTGGTCCTCCATCAATCTTAGTCCATTGATTTCTGTATAATAGTCCAAAAGAAAGATTTTCTTTTGAGCCTGCATATGCAGGATTAACTAAATTCATATTATACATGTACTGTGTGTACTGAGGGTCTTGTTGCCCGTGCACCTGAAATGCTAAAAGCAAAACCGCTATAATAGAGAGTTTTTTCATTATAATAAGTTGATTCTGTTAATTAAGTTGATTCTTTTGATTATCTGTTAATATATACCCAGGCACTTTTGCTCTTTGCTCCACCTTCGTATACAACGGTATAGAAATAAGTACCTACTGGTAACTCATCACCATCGTTAGTTTGTCCAACCCATTCATTGGTGTAATTATTTTTTGAATATACTAGGGTTCCATTTCTATTAAATATTTCAAGTTTAGTAACACCAAAGCTACTTAAGTCAAAACTATCATTTTGGCCTATTGAAACACCTGGAGAAATACCTTCTGGGAATATACAGGTTTCAGCTTCTTCAACCGTTTGAGTAATTGTATTAGAACAACCACTGTTATTAAATGTTATAGTAGCCGCGTATTCACCTGCTACAACAACATTAGTTAATGTTAAACCGCTGCCATTAAAATCGATACCATCTAGAGTCCAATCTACAGTGACATCAGCATCAGTAAAATTAGTAGGTACTATTCCTATCGTCTTAGTTGCTGTTGATGGTGGTGGACAAACGATATAATCATACTGAAGATCAAATTCAGCCAATGGTACTAAATTAATTACTAAAGCAAATGACGTCGTTTCGTAACAACCAGTAGCTGGGTCTTGTGCTCTAACATAGATAGTTTCTCCTTGACTAGAATATGAATCGGCTAATGCACCAGTTCCTGCTTCTGCAGCATCTAATGATGAGTGGTATGAGATAATCATGTTCGCATCTGAAGTTACATCAGCATTTATTGAAGCTAAATCGAATATAGTTTCGCCATCTACAACACCATCTAAATCATCACAGACAACAAAATCGTCAGGTTGATTAATCACGGGTCTTGCATTTACAACTAATTCTACTTCAGATAATTCTCTACATTGAATATATCCATTATTAAATGCAGCAGTATCTTCTATCCTCATAATTAAAGTTTCTCCAGTTGAGGTATATGGTGATTCTACAGCGTCAATCAACTGGTTAGCATTAGCAGTACTTGTGTAATACGTTATTGTAAAGCCATCTAATCCAAGAGATGTTGATAGAGCATCTAAATCAAATTGTTCTGATCCATCTGCTTCAGGTCCATCACATTCTGTAATATTTTGTGGAGCTAATGCATCTGGATCGTTGTAAAGATTTATAATAACAACTTGAGATAATGCATTAGAATTACACTGTGAGTCAAATGCTTGTACTTGATAGTTACCTGATTCTGTAACAACAAGAGAAGTTAAATTTTCTCCAGGTATTTCACTTCCATCTTTTGTCCATACAAAGTCATCAGCAAATGGCGAGTTCGTTTGAAGTGTTACAGAATTGAAACCACAAAGAGATACTTCATCCGTATCTTCTGGATCATTATTAGGGTCAATAGGAACTTCGTTACTAACAATAGAGGCATTAATATCTGCTATTGTACTACCAGAGCCAGGTTGACCAACATTTGTTTGTCTCACTTGAATAACACCAGCGCCTTCTGCAAAGTTAGTAATTAGTAAAAGGTATATTTCACCCTGAACAGCACCTGTAAGTGTTACATTTTCTACCGGGGCTGCAGAAAAACTACAATCTACCAATGTTGATAATTCACATAAATCATCACCTGGTGCATATGGTCCCCAAAGGGCAAAATCGACATCTAACTCATCTCCAATCGGATTGTCATTTTCGTCAAAAGCAGTGTTTTGAACCATTTCAATTAAAAGATCACCAGTAGTTCCAACTTCTAAAACACTGTAAGTAGGATTAGGTGTACTAAATAGACAGTTGATCGTTCCAGCTCCATCGTCTTGATTTATAGTATTGTAAGTGTATAATATGTCACTTGTATCACTACCACTACAATAATTATCTGCTAAATCACATGCTAAATTAACAGGTGCAACGTAAGGTGTAATACACATTTCAAATGTAGTGTCTTCGTTTGAAGTACCTACTGAAAATATCCTAATGTAATACGTATTCCCTATAATAAGTTGCGGTGTTGCAGAAGACAATTCAGAGCCAAATACTCCAGTTTCAGCACAAGCTATTTCAACTAAGCTGTCACAAGTACCTTCATAAAGAGAATGTCCTATGTTTGTATCACTACCTGCGATATTTACCAATGAAATCAGTTGAGATGCGCTTTCTGCTACAAATTGAAACCATACATCATCGTCAGCAGATCCGCCACATGATGAATCTGGAATTCCTGATGGTGTTCCTGCAAAGATTGTCCCTGAGGTTCTAACTTCGCAGAGTATGTCGTCGTTGACAACTGCCACTGTTGCACCACATGGGTTATCATTGACAGGAGGACAACCAACAATCTGATAATAACTACTACTAATTGTACAATCGTTATTTTGTTCATTGGTTACAAATATTCTAACCTCTGTACCATAATCAAAAGGTCCGATTTGATATATACCAGCATCAAATACTTGAGTTGTATCACCATTAAAACTATTTGAAATTTCAAGAGATGTTGCATCACCTAAATCTAAAATGTCAACGCTAATGGAAAATGAGTCAGTATCACAATCTGCAACTGCTGTATATTCAGCTTCAGCTAAAGTACACGTTAGGTCTTCGATATTTACAGTGAAATCTAAAGTTACACCACTTGTTCCTATATAACAAGGTATCGGTGTTGAAAAATTGGTAGTAACCACACGCATTCTGTGCTCACCAATTTGTGCTGTTAATGGCACCAAAAATGAAGCGTCAAATAAGTGAGAGGTATCTGTAAAAGGTCCGCCCTCAGATTCTCCTTCAAAGACAAGCTCTGTGTCATCGAACACTAAGTCATCATTAAAATCAATCCAAATATTAGCGAAATAGGTTGAAGTATGTCCGAATTCTATTTCGAAGTTTGTTGGTATTCCTTTAAATATGTCAACAACAGTTGAGGTGTTGTTTTCGTAGTTAACATCCCCAGAACTAGGGAAGTCTATAAATTCAAGCGAAGCATTGTTAACACCATCACCCGTATTACTTGTTGGAATTGAAGCACAATAACCTGTAAAAAATTCAAAAGGCCCATTGAAAGAACTAATGTCTCCTACACTACAAATTGCTTGTACATAATATTCATAAGCGGTATCTGGTTCTAAACCAGACAATATATAAGGGTTTGTGACATTGTCTATGATTAGACCATCGCCTAAAGCAAAGCCAGCTTCACCGTATTGAATATTCCATGTTGTAGCAGTTCCATTTTCTGTCCAAGCTAATTCAGTAGAAGTTAGACTTAGGTTTGTACCTAATAAATCTGTAGGCTCAGGACAGGTTGGAATACCTCTTACTCTAAAGTTATCTACAAAGACATCATTATCCGCACTGTCAGAAACAGTTCCGCTAGTACCGTAGAATGCAAACTGTACTGTTTGACCACCGTATGTTGTTAAATCTATTACGGGGTGTACGCCCGTAATTGGTACTGCAGATGTATTATCATAATTAATTAGAGTCGTCCATGTAAGGCCATTATCATTAGATATTAAAAATTGTACAACATCATCAGAGCCTAAGGTTCCTGCAACGGTCGTACTTAACCACTCTGTAATTGCGAAATCAAATTCTACTTGAAAAGGACCACCTGTTAAATCAAATTGAGGTGATAAAATCCATTCATTAAAAGGCTCACCAAAAGGATCGTAAAGGTTTAACTTATAAGCGCCTGTAGTACCATCATTAAGGAATCCATCAGAAGTCCAAGAGCTCGCTCCTAAATCTGTAGGTCCAGTGGTTGGATTACCATTATCGGCCTCATTCCAACATTCTGGGATAACGGTAAAAGTAACATCAGAGAAGTTTTGAATATAATCTGGGATGATGACGTCACAAAGTGTGGTAAACGTAAAAGGTCCAGTCCAAGCACTTAGGTCACCTGCACCACAATCGGCTTGCACGTAATAATCATAACTAGTTAATCCAGATAATCCTGTTGCAGTATATGGGTTAGAAATGCCAGTATCAGTTGCTAATCCTGTTGGTTCAGTACCATTTGTTACAATTTCAATATTCCATTGTGGTACTGTTCCTACTTGAGACCAACTAAGTTCTGCGCTATTTGCCCCGATTCCATTTGCTGCTAATGCAGTAGGTGGAATACAACTTGGTGCAGGTGTTACATTAATACTCATGTCTGCGGTAACACCCCAAATTCCTGAGTAACAAGGGTTAGGTGGATTTTGGGCACCGTATGAACTTGTCATTCTCATGTTGTAAGTTCCTAAAGGTACGTCTGGCATTACAAATGACGCATCTAATGTTGTAGGATTGCCTGCTGGTGCTTGTCCTGAAAAAACGAGTTCAGTTGCATCATATACTAAATCTTCATTAAAATCAATCCAAACATAAGCATAGTATGCATAACCTGTAACAAATGTAATTTGCATATTTGCATTTATACTAGAGGCTAAATCAACAGTTGTTGCTGTAAAGTCTTCATTATTAAGATCTCCTCCTGAGATTAAAGTCTCTTCTCCTAATGCTATTTGTGAGATACCACTACCCTCTAGGGCTGTAGGTAAAGATTCACAATAACCAGTAAAAAAAGTAAATGGTCCTACCCATTCGCTAACATCGTCAGCCGTACCACAATCAGATTGGTAATAAACAAAATATGGTGTAGACTCTGTTAAACCAGTAATCGAAGTTGTCGGAGTGCCAGTAACTGCAACTACACCTGATTCTTCACCATTGCCAGGTGTAAAATCAACGGTGTTATATTCTAAATTCCAAGCTGTTTCAGCATCTCCTACATTCCAAGTTAAATCAACGGTCGTAGTAGTTAAAGTAGTTATAGCCATTTCTGAAGGCTCAAAACAAGTTGGGCTTTCATACAATGTAAGGACAATATTAGACCAAAAAGCATCCGTATTTGGATAACTTTGACTTAGTTCAATGTCTAAGAAACCGTTTGCAGTAGGGTCGTAAGGACCAGAAAGCGTACCTGAAAACGTAATAACTGTATCAGTGCCACCTGCACCAAAAGTGGTTGGTGGCTCCATCTTAGTTATGGATCCAGCAGCTGTTGTAATTACGAGACCTGCCTCTTCAGAATAAGGTACTCCAGATCCTTCAGACCAATCTGCAGTTAAGAGAAAGGAATAATACGTTCCCGAAGATGAAGCTGGTACTCCAGCAACATTGGCTGCATTATTAAGGTTAATTGTAACTGGAGCTAAGTTTACCACATTTGTGGTCCCTGTAGTTACGGGGAAATCATATTGTGCACTAGCCGTAAGGTAGAAACCTAGCATGATTAAAAATAGAGTAATTTTTTTCATTATTAATCGGTTTGTTAAATTGTTCATTCCCTTTATAATCATTTGATTAGAAGGGTTTTTTTTGGTTTGGCAAAGAAAATAGACTTGTAAATCGTATAGAGGGCCTTGGTTAGACGATTTTTCTATCCGAACTCGAATATATAAAAAATGACTATTAACATGTTGTTAACAATACTAAAATAGATTAACTACATTTTTAATCGATAAATGGACTTGGTAATTTTTAGGAAGGCTTCAATTCAATAAAAACAGGGAAATGATCGCTGTAACCTCCCTTATATTTTTTGCCTACAAAGGTCCTAAATGGTTGCCCTTTATATTTACCATTAAGCTGAGTGAGAAATTTGCTGTTGAAAACCTGAGCATTATTGAAAATTAGGCCAGAATTAGAAGTGTCGAAAAAATTAGTTGAAAACAAAATTTGATCAAATAATTGCCATTGAAAATTATGACTAGAACTCCCATTATCATAAGACCACACCGTTTTAAAAGGATTAAAAAGATAACTTTCGTCTTGTAATAATTGAATACTTTTACTATTAGGGTTATCATTAAAATCGCCCATAACAATAATTTTTACATTAGGATCATCATTTTTTAATGATTTGATAATAGAATTAACCACATTTGCGGCTTCCAAACGTTTAAATTCAGTTTCTTTTATACCTTCTCTTCGAGAAGACCAATGATTAACAATTACATGAATTTGCTCAGTATGAAGTTCGCCTTTTACCAACAACACATCTCGTGTATAATCTTGCTCTCCATTTTCTCTTTCAAGATATACTGAGAAGGTTTCAGAATGAATAACTTTAAATATATCACTTTTATAAAGTAAGGCCACATCAATTCCTCTCTCATCAGGTGAGTCATAATGCACATAACTATAATTCTCATCTTGAAGATTAGGACTATTTACTAAGTCAGAAAGCGCTTTTTTATTTTCTACCTCTGCTAGTCCAACTAATATTGGTGCTATCTCACTCGTATCATTTCCGATTTTAGAAATTACATCTCCAAGTTTTAATATTTTATTTTTATAACGCTTTTTTGTCCAATTATTTCTAGAGGTTGGTAAAAAGTCATTATCATTTGTAGATCTATTGTTTTCTATGTCAAATAAATTTTCGATATTATAGAACGCAATAGTGTAATTCGTAGGTATATTATTCATAGGGATTAAATATAGGTTTTTAAACATTATATTGGGATAATCGATTTGCTTAACTTTGTACTTTACTTTATATATGATAGAAAAAAAAGATATAGATTTAGAAAGAGCAGTACTGATTGGTGTTGTGACTCAAAATCAAGATGAGGAAAAATCTAAAGAATACTTAGATGAATTAGAGTTTTTAACCTTTACTGCAGGTGGTGAGGTGGTAAAACGTTTCACACAAAAAATGGCAATCCCAAACCCTAAGACATTTATCGGTACGGGAAAAATGGAAGATGTAAGGCTGTTTGTGGAAGCTAATGATGTTGGTACCGTTATTTTTGATGATGAATTATCGCCTGCTCAAGAACGAAACATTAGTGGCATACTAAATTGTAAGATTTTAGATAGAACCAACCTTATTCTAGACATTTTTGCGCAACGTGCACAAACGAGTTATGCTAGAACACAAGTAGAATTAGCTCAATGTGAATATTTATTACCAAGACTAAAAGGAATGTGGACACACCTCGAACGTCAAAAAGGGGGAATAGGAATGCGTGGACCTGGTGAAACAGAGATTGAAACAGATAGACGTATTGTACGCGATAAAATTGCTTTACTAAAAGCGAAGATTAAAGTTATAGATAAACAACAAGCCGTACAACGTGGTAATCGTGGTAAAATGGTACGTGTAGCATTAGTTGGTTATACCAATGTTGGGAAATCTACGTTAATGAATGTCATTAGTAAAAGTGATGTTTTTGCTGAAAATAAATTGTTCGCCACCTTAGATACTACCGTTAGAAAAGTGGTGATTGGTAATTTGCCATTTTTAATGAGTGATACCGTTGGTTTCATTAGAAAATTACCAACACAATTGGTGGAATCTTTTAAAAGTACTTTAGATGAAGTTCGCGAAGCTGATTTATTACTTCACGTTGTAGATATTTCTCATACTAATTTTGAAGAGCACATCGATTCGGTTAACCAGATTTTAGACGAAATTGATAGTAAAGACAAGCCAACTATCATGGTTTTTAATAAAATTGATGCTTATGAGCCAGAACCTTTTGACGAAGAAGATTTAGTTGAAGTACGCACAGAAGCTAATTTTACTATTGACGAATGGAAAAAAACATGGATGTCTAGGGTAGGTGATAATGCTTTATTTATTTCAGCATTAAATAAAGAGAACATGGACGATTTTAGAAAACGTGTTTATAAAGAAGTCAGAGAAATCCATGTGACCCGTTTTCCATACAATCATTTCCTATATCCAGATGTTGAAGATATAGAATAAAAACCTTTCCTTTTTATGAATACTTCCCAATCGCGTTTTAAAACTTCGATTAAAAAGATATTAAAAAGCAAATGGATAAAATGGCTCGTTATTTTAATAGCAGCCATTTTATTATTTCTTTTTGGTTTATACATTAGCATATATGCTGGTTTTTTTGGAAAAGTTCCAACCATAGACGATATCAGTTCTATTAAACAAGAACAAGCCACGCAGCTTTTAGATATAGACGAAAAATTAATAGGTAAATACTATATTTATGACAGACAGCCTGTAAAGTTTGAAGACCTACCCAAACATCTTATTGAAGCCTTAGTTGCGACAGAAGATTCTCGTTTTTATGAGCACGACGGTATAGATAATATTAGTTTAATGCGTGTGTTTGTTAAGAATTTAATTCTTCAAGATAAATCAGCCGGAGGAGGAAGTACAATTACGCTTCAGTTGGCTAAAAATCTATATGGAAGGAAGAATTATGCATTTTTTAGTATGCTAATTAATAAGTTTAAAGAGTCTATTGTAGCACAACGTATTGAAGAGGTTTATTCTAAAAACGAAATTTTAACCCTATACCTTAATACCGTTCCATTTTCAGATAATACCTATGGTATAGAAAGTGCATCGCTTAAATTCTTTAATAAATCGGTGAAAGATATTTCTATTAATGAAGCAGCAACTTTAGTTGGGACACTAAAAGCGAATACCTATTACAATCCCAGAGTACACTTAGATCGCAGTAGAGACCGACGTAATGTAGTTTTATTTCAGATGAAGAATTACGGTTATCTGTCTGAAGATTCCTTAGCTTATTATTCTGATCAGGCGTTAGAATTAGATTATCGCTCTTTTAATCACGATGTAGGTTTAGCCCCTTATTTTAGAGCTGAAGTTAAAAAGCAGTTAGAATCTATTTTAGACACTTTAGAAACACCAGGTGGTGAAAAGTATGATTTATATAAAGATGGACTTATTGTACATACCACTCTAGACTACAAAATGCAAGAATTGGCAGAAATGGCCATGCAAGAGCACATGAGTAAATTGCAAGCTGCTTTTGAAAGTTCTTACGGGAAATTTGGACCTTGGGAAACAAATAGGAAACTTCTAGAAAGTGAAATTAATAAATTACCACAGGTAAAAGCTTACAAAGAAAAAGGACTCACGGATCAACAAATTAAAGATTCTTTAAGCATTAAACGACCAACAGATTTATTTACTTGGCAAGGCGATACGATTAAAAATATATCTACACTAGATAGTTTGAAACATTATCTAAAGTTTTTAAATACAGGAATGCTATCTATTGAGCCAACAACAGGAGCCGTAAAAGCTTATGTTGGTGGCATTGATTATCGCTATTTTAAATACGATCATATTTCGCAAAGTGAGCGACAAATCGGCTCTACCTTTAAGCCTTTTGTATATACCGCTGCTATTGATAATGGATTAAATCCGTGTACCTATTTTTCATTGAATAAAGTAACCTATACTAATTATGATGATTGGACACCGACCAATTCAGGAAGCGAAGAGGAAGACATTTATATCAATTACAATTTAGAAAATGCTTTAAGTAATTCCGTAAATACCATTTCGGTTAAAGTGTTAGAAGAAGTGGGGATTGAAAAGGTAATTGCACAAGTTGAAAAACTAGGAATCACCAAAGAAATGCCGGAAGAACCTTCTTTAGCCTTAGGTGTTGCTGAAATTAATTTGAAAGAATTAACAGGTGCATATGCGAGTTACTTAAATAAAAGTAAATCCGTTACCCCTTATTATATCACTAAAATTGAAGATAAAGCAGGAAATGTTATTGCAACTTTTGAACCTGAAGTTGCCGAAAAAGAAGCCTTTAGTGATTATACACGGCAAGTGCTTTTAGAAATGATGAAATCTACAGTCAATAAAGGAACGGCGTCACGATTGCGAAATACCTACGGATTAACAAACGATATAGCAGGTAAAACAGGAACCACACAGAATAATAAAGACGGATGGTTTGTCGGTTTAACACCAAATTTGGTGACTATTACTTGGGTTGGTAATGATAATCATAGTATTGGATTTAAATCTACAGGAATGGGTCAAGGAGCAAATTCAGCTTTACCGATTTTCGCAAAGTTTTATCAAAAGTTGAATAAAGACAGTGATTACAAATCTATAACAGCCGCTAAATTTGAAAAACCCTTAGAGCAAGTCTTAAGTGATTTAGATTGTGAACCCACAAAACGTGATGGTTTTATTAAGCGGTTATTTAAGAAAAAAGAGAAAAAGAGAAAATTTAATTAAACATAAATAATATCGATATTAAAAAAGCCTGTCTTAATTTAAGACAGGCTTTTTCATATTGTTATGAGCTTATTTGTTCTTAGAACTTGTAGCTTAAACCAACAGTATAATAAGATTGTAATTTGTTATCAGCATCAGCTAAATCTACGGCTTGGAAATTAGCAGCTTCTTGCTTGTTGCTTCTCAATGCAAAATCAAAACCAACACCGATCATTTTCCACAGGGTATAGCTAAATGAGTTTGTCCATGTAAAGTTAGATAGATCACTATCTTCATAGCTTTGGAATGTTGAGAAGTTAGACTTAAAAGAAATTGCTCCGATTTGTCTTGTGTAATCTGCAACAATTTTAGCCCCTGCAGAAGATTCAAAAGCAGCGTCATTATCAGCAAATACAAAGTTGTAGTTTAATGGGTGGATTACAACGATAAGGTTTTCAAGTGGAGTCCACGTCGCACCAACACCAACGTCTAAAAATCCAGGATCATTAAAGTTATCTAAAAGTGTTGTTCTGTATTCTGCTAAACCAGAGATAGCCCATTTGTCGTTTAAATTACGACCATAAAGTGAAGATATATTGAATACATCTGTTGTAGGTTCGAAGTCTTCACTATCTAATTCAGTGTCTTTATTATCTAATTTTACCCAGTTAAGGTTCATTGTCAATGAGTTTCTCCAAAAATATTTATCTTCAATCTTATTCGCAAATGCGTTTAAAGTAATACCAATATTACCAGAAGCATTATTTGGTGCCCCTTGAGAATACCAATCGTTAAAATTAGATAAACTACCACCAATTGTACCAAAAGCACCTTTTCTCCAACCTGGTAAGGCATCGATTTGCGCTTGTAAAGCGTTTGCTTCACCTTGAAACTTGTTTGCTTCAGCTTGTTTTTCAGCTTTTTGAGCTTGTAATTCTTCTTTTGTTTGCGAAAAACCAAAGCTAACGGCAAGCATTAATGATGCTGATAAAAATAATTTTTTGTTGATATTCATAATAAGGTAAGTTTTAATTTTTTTATTGTTTTAGGTTACATTAATTAACTTATTCCATTATTTGACACGTATTATTAATTGAAGTCACAATTTATATGCGCTTAATGAAACTATAGTTAAATTTATTTTTTAAGCCTCTTTCTAGGCTGTAAAATTATTTTCTTTTGATTTAGCAACCAAACCCAAAAATAGGTTTTAATAAAATTTTAAGATTTCTGTGTGCTCTATCGCTTTTTATAAAGAGGAACAGAGGAGCAAGCTTCACCGAACATAATAGACCTTGCTATGGGCTTTAATTTTTGCGACATTAATATTAAGGCATTTGAAGGTACTGGTTTATGAGAGCATCCTTTTATAATTACTGGTAAGCCTTCGTATATGGACAGATCTAAATTTGAAATAATTTCAGTGTATAAAATAGATTCTAAATCATTTAATGAGCCTATTATAGTCAATTTAGCATACGGTTGAAGTTCTATAGAAATTAACATATAAGCCCAATCTGGCACTATAGCATCCGTAGAACAATGTAAGGCGACGTAACATTCTTCATATTGCGACCAATTGTGTTCTGCCACAAAAGCTCTAAAGTCTTTTTCTCGAAGCACTAAGCCTTCCATCAACCAATCTTTAATGTCAAAAAGAACACGATTCCCGTTAGGATAGTAATCTTCTAAATCTATAACTCTTAGTTTGCTACTTGCAACTCTATTAATGATTTCTTCTGCCATAATACAAAGATAAATGATTTACTGATAGCCCTCAGCTTGTAACGTAAACAATTCAGCATACAACGCTTGGTTTTTTATAAGTTCTTCGTGCGTGCCTATTTCTAATGCTTTTCCTTGTTCTAAGACTAAAATTTTATCGGCTTGGCGAACCGTACTAAACCTGTGCGAAATAATAATACTAGTTTTGCCTTCTGTTAAACCTATGAATCGTTCAAAAACTTCGCTTTCTGCTCTTGCATCTAAGGCCGAGGTGGGTTCATCTAAAATCATCACTTCAGCATTTTTCATGTAAGCTCTTGCTAAAGCTACTTTTTGCCATTGCCCACCAGATAATTCTTGTCCGTTTGCAAAGCGTTTTCCTAATTGCTGATTGTAACCGTGTTTTAATTCGGATACTACCTCATTTGCTAAACTTAATTTGGCGGCATTCTCAATTTTGTTTTGGTCATCTAGCTCTTCGATATTTCCGATAGCTATGTTTTCTTTCACAGTAAATTCATATCTAAAGAAATCCTGAAAAATAACTCCGAAGTATTCTTGATATTCTGCAATATTAAAACGGTTAATATTGATGCCATCTAGTAATATTTCTCCTGATGTGGGCTCGTAGAAACGTAATAGCAATTTTATTAATGTGGTTTTTCCTGCCCCATTCTGTCCTACAAATGCTAGTTTTTCACCAGCATTAAGATTAAAGGTAATGCCTTTTAAAATGTCGACTTCAGAATTTGGATAAGCAAAACGCACATCTTTAAACTCAAAACCTTTGACAATATGTTTTGGTAAAGGCACATCTTCTTTTACTTTAGAAACAATTGAAATATCTATAAAATCGAAATAATCCTTAAGGTATAAAGCACTTTCAGAAATACGGGTGAATTTTGAGAAAAAATCTTGAAGGTTTCGCATTAGGCGATTAAAGGAGCCTGATAAAAAGGTTAATTCCCCTAATGTAATAGCACCTGAAAGCACACGATAAATAATGAATACATATGCTCCATAATAACTTAAAGACCCGAGGACATTAAATAAAAAACCTAAAGCAGAACGCTTTATCGCTAATGTTTTATTAAGTTGATAATATTCTTCAGATAGATTTTTAAAACGATCTACGATAAAATCGGTTAGCCCAAAAAGCTTAATTTCTTTGGCAGTTTTATCGTTGGCACCTATAAACCTCAAATAATCTAACTCGCGTCGTTCTGAAGTCCAGCTTCGTGCTAAAGAATATTGTTGTTGGCTAAACCGAACTTCATTAATAAACGAAGGAATGATGCTTAGTATTAGTAGAATAATTAAGTAGGGCTCAAAGTAAATTAAACCAGCAACAAGTGTTGCAATAGAAATAGCGCTTTGGGCTTGTCCAAGCACATTAGACATTAATCCAACACGACCCGTAGTTTGCGTTCTGGCGCGCTCTAATTTATCGTAAAATTCAGAATCTTCTAATAAACTAATATTAATCTGATTAGTTTTCTTAATAATGGTTATTGACGTCGCAATACTATATTCATCTCCTAGCAAGCCATCGGTTAGAGAAATCGCTCTACTTACTAAATCAGAAATGATGATTAACGCAAATTCTATTGCAACATACGTCCAAAGCGAATTGTAATCAGGAATATCTAATGAAATTTGTAATATAATTTCATCTATAATTAATTTTCCAATCCATAAAATAATAACAGGAAGTACTGCTCCAATAAGTCTACAAAATGCAGATAATAAGAAAAGACTTTTGTTAACTCTCCAAATTTCTCTAAAAAATCTAGGGATATAAACTAAAGCATTAAAAGACGATTTGATACTCGTTTTTTTATCGTCTTTTAATGAGGTAGTTGTGCGTCTTGGCATTTCTATAATTCTTTTGTAGTTTAAGAAAAACTAGTAAACAAGGTGTAAGTCTTTAGTTTTTAAACCGGTAAGAGATTGAGACTAAATAAGTTTTTAGAGTTGGAGTAAGCACTGAAAACTAGTCTTAAATACTGCCGCTAATTTTAAAGCATCCCAAGCTCTAACTTTGCTTCTTCACTCATTAACTCTTGTGACCAAGGCGGATCGAAAGTAATCTCTACTTCAGCATCTTTAACTTCATTAATTGACTTCACTTTTTCTTCAACCTCTAAAGGTAAGGTTTCGGCCACCGGACAATTTGGTGTCGTTAATGTCATTAAAATTTTAACCTCAAAATCTTCGTTTACAAAAACGTCATAGATTAATCCTAATTCGTAGATATCTACAGGGATTTCTGGATCATAAATAGTTTTTATAACTCTTAGAATTTTTTCTCCTAATACAGCTGTATCTATAGTTGGTTTGCTCATGTCTTTAAATTTGTATGTTTACTGTTTTAGCTGTTTAAGGTCGTTTTAACCGTTAAACAAAAAAGATAGACTAGTTTAACTGTGTTTGGTATGCAATAGCATACATTTTTAATTGCTTTATCATACTAACTAAGCCATTTGCTCTCGTTGGTGATAAATGTTCTTTCAGTCCAATTTTATCAATAAAATCTGTGTTGGCTTCAAGAATATCTTTAGGATGCTGATTGGAAAATACTCTAATCAATATCGCTATAATACCTTTTGTTATAATGGCATCACTATCTGCAGTAAAGTTTATTTTATCGTCCTCCATATTGGCATGAACCCAAACTTTACTTTGGCAACCTTTTATGATATTATCGTCAGTTTTGTACTTGTTGTCAATAATTGGCAGGTCCTTACCTAAATCAATCATGTATTGGTAGCGTTCCTCCCAATCTTCAAACATTGCGAACTCATCAATAATTTCGTTTTGTACTTCTTGAATTGTCATAGTCTCATGCTTTTGTGCAAAATTACAAAATCGCTATTGTTTTACGGTGTTTTCTTTGATGGATAACACTTTATTAACTAAAGCTTCAATGGCTTTTGGAGGATTACCATGGTCAAATGTCGGGGTCATATATTCTATATCACCTATTTGAAGTGCTAAAGTTGCGTGTCCCGCTCCATCGTGTTGGTAGTTTTGTGAAGGTGGTGTTAATTTTAAAAAGCTTTCTAAGTCTACAGCATCTATTAGGCTTTTAAGCTCTTTCCATTCCGCTGCGTCAATACTGTAATTTTTCATATTTTGAAGACTTTGATCTTCACTAATGGCGATTTTGTTTTGTAATATAAGAATGAAATCGAACGTGCTTCTTGTTGAAACTTTGTATTTAACAGCTGTTATATAATTATCATTAATCTCATCATTTTTTTTAGTGGTGTGAGGGGTGCGTGTTGCTGTAATTAAAACCCTATCATTAGCTAAAAATGAAATATTATTCGCTTCAGCCGAAAACGCATTTACTAAACTCAAAGATTTTAAGAAATACTTTTCAACGGCCATGATGTCTTTGGCACATAATTTTTTTGAAGCTGCTATATTTTCAAATGTAACAGTATTATTTTCCGTAGCGTAACTCCCAAAGAAAGTATTGCAACCTGCAGTTCCATTAACTTTATTTGAGGTCGCATCAAAAGTAATTTCTAGCTTGTTTAAGCTAATATCATTACCTTCTAGTTGCGTTATATAATACGTGCCTGAAAGATTTTCTTGCATGATTTTACTAGGTTCCACAATATCTGTAGTAGACTTACAGGAACTTACAGTTATTAAAATTGCGATTAAGCTAAGTAGAAATTTCATTATGTATGTTTTTTTATAGGTAAATACACTTTTAATGCCAAAGTCTAAGATAGCATCATAATCGCTTTCTTTAAAGCAGTAATAAAAGTATCAATTTCTTCTTTTGTGTTATAAAACATAAAAGAGGCTCTAACTGTGCCTGGTATCTTATAGAAGTCCATAATTGGTTGCGCGCAATGATGACCTGTACGCACTGCTATACCCATTTTATCTAAAATAGTACCAATATCATAGGGGTGAATATTTTTGACATTAAATGAAATTACAGAGGTTTTTTCTTTAGCTGTACCGTAAATTTTTACGCTTTCAATTTTTAATAATTCCTTCGTCCCGTAATCTAAAAGCTCGTTTTCGTAATTAGCAATAGCATCGAATCCGATAGCGTTCATGTAGTCTAAAGCAGCACCAAAGGCTATGCCTCCACAGATGTTTGGTGTACCTGCTTCAAATTTGTGTGGTAAACCAGCATAAGTCGTTTTTTCAAAAGACACTTCTGCAATCATTTCTCCTCCTCCTTGGTAAGGTGGTAATTTATTCAGCCATTCTTCTTTTCCGTAAAGCATTCCAACGCCTGTTGGTCCGCAAATTTTGTGGGCAGAACACACATAGAAATCCACATCTAAAGCTTGTACATCTGGTTTTAAATGCGGGC
This sequence comes from Winogradskyella costae, assembly GCF_013403865.1. GTDB lineage: Bacteria > Bacteroidota > Bacteroidia > Flavobacteriales > Flavobacteriaceae > Winogradskyella > Winogradskyella costae. The sequence continues at coordinate 1,009,455 of NZ_JABFDK010000001.1, read as the reverse complement.
AAGATTGTGCTCCATCAACCAAAACAGCTGCACCAACAGCATGTGCTTTTTCTATAATATATTCAATTGGGTTTATAGTTCCTAAAGCATTTGAAATATGGTTTACAAAAACCAATTTGGTGTTTTTATTTAAAAGCGCATCATAGTCCGAAAGGATTAATTCTCCATTTTCATTCATAGGAATAACTTTCAAGCTTGCTCCTGTGCGCTCACACAGCATTTGCCATGGTACAATATTACTATGGTGCTCTAAAGCTGAAACAATAATTTCGTCACCTTTTTTTAAGAGTGAAGAAAAACCATTAGCAACTAAGTTAATGCTATGTGTGGTTCCAGAAGTGAAAATTATTTCATGACTCTGTTTGGCGTTAAAATGCTTCTGAATTTTTAGTCGTGCTTGCTCGTAAGCATCAGTTGCTTCTTGGCTTAAACTATGCACACCTCTGTGGATATTAGCATTATAATTACTGTAATAATCTACGATAACATCAATGACCTGTTGCGGTGTTTGCGAGGTTGCAGCATTATCAAAATATACGAGTGGTTTCCCGTTGACTTCACGTTGAAGTATTGGAAAGTCTTTTCTTATTTTTTGTACGTCTAACATGTGTTTCTTTTAAAGCTGAAACCTCAAAGGTTTCAAAAATCTTTGAGGTTTTTATATTAAAATTTCAAGTATAACTGGCCTAGTTAGATAATGAAACTCACTAGATATATTTATACTTTATAAATCAAATCCAATATTAACACCCAATTTATTTGCAATAATCTTTGTAATTCTATTTTTAATTTCTGGAATTTTCACAGAGTCTAAAACGTTATTACTGAAGGCAAACATTAATAAAGCGCGTGCTTCTTTTTCAGGAATTCCTCTAGAACGTAAATAAAACATTGCACTTTCATCTAGCTGACCAATAGTACAACCATGAGAACATTTTACATCGTCTGCAAATATTTCAAGCTGAGGTTTAGTATTTATGCTAGCTTTATCGCTAATTAAAATGTTATTATTAGCCTGAAATGCGTTGGTTTTTTGAGCTAGTTTTTCAACGACAACCTTACCGTTAAAAACTCCTGTTGAACTATCGTCAAAAATACCTTTATAATCTTGATGGCTTTCGCAATTGGGTTCTATATGATGTACTAACGTGTTGTGATCTACGTGTTGTTTATCACCAATAATGGTAATACCTTTCATAGTAGAATCTATACGCTCACCATTTTGATAAAATTCAAGGTTATTTCTAATTAATTTTCCACCGAAAGAAAAGGTGTGTACTTTAGCTAGACTTTCCTGCTTTTGATTGATAAAAGTATTATCAATTAATGACGCACTTTGTCTATCATTCTGAATTTTATAATAATCAACAATGGCACGTTTATTAGCAAAAATCTCAGTTACACTATTCGTTAAAACGGGATTGTCGGTTAAACTCTGGTGGCGCTCAATAATCTGAACATGAGAGTTTTCATTAACCACAATTAAGTTACGAGGTTGTAACATAACGGCAGCTTCGTTTCCTGTTGAAAAATGAATAATTTGAATCGGTTTTTCAACAACTTTATTCTTAGGAATATTGATGTATGCACCTTCCATTGAAAAGGCTGTATTCAAAGAAGATAAACCATCTTTTTTCGCAATTTTATTGAAATAATTATCAATAATTACTTTGTATTTAGGTTTGGTAAGAGCCGCAGACATTAGACAAACATCTAAACCATCATGCGTGGTTTGAGATAAGTGCGATGAATACTTCCCGTCAATAAAAATTATTTTATAAGAGTCAATTTCGTGTATAAAATATTTTTTTATGTCTTTAAATTCTAATGCATTTTCATTCTTAGGAAACACGCTATAATCGTGTTTTAAAATAGAATTCAACGATGTATATTTCCAATCTTCTTGACGCTTAGAAGGAAATCCTTCTGCTTCAAAAGTCTTTATGGCTTCAGTACGAATATCATGTACTGACGAGTGCACATCCACTGTGTCCTCAAATGCCATAAATGATGATACTAATTTTTCTTTTAAACTCATGTTTTTAAGTCTTCAGTAATAAGTCCTTTAGTATTCAGTTGGCTCAATTGCAAACTATAAATTAAAGAATTAGTACTTGATTTTATGTTTTTGCTACAAATAGTCACATCTGAGTAAGTTACTACTTACAGACGACTGACCACTGCCTACTAATTATGCGTTAACCTCTTCTTTGATCCAATCGTAACCTTTAGCTTCTAACTCGTGTGCTAGTTCTTTACCGCCTGATTTTACAATTTTACCATTGTGTAATACATGTACAAAATCTGGAACGATATAATCTAATAGACGCTGGTAATGCGTAATTACAATTACGGCGTTGTCTTTAGATTTTAATTTATTTACGCCATTGGCAACAATACGCAATGCATCAATATCTAGACCAGAATCGGTTTCATCTAAGATGGCTAATTTTGGCTCTAACATTGCCATTTGAAAAATTTCATTTCGTTTTTTTTCACCACCAGAAAATCCTTGATTTAGTGAGCGTGATAAAAATTTACGATCAATTTCTAAAAGCTCAGATTTTTCTCTAATCATTTTCAGCATATCCTTTGCTGGCATGTCTTCTAAACCTTTAGCTTTTCTTGTTTCGTTAATTGCCGTTTTTATAAAGTTAGTAACACTAACTCCTGGTATTTCGATTGGATATTGAAACGATAGAAACACACCTTTGTGTGCGCGTTCTTCAGCAGCTAATTCTTCGATGTCTTCGCCTTCTAGTAATATATTTCCTTCTGTAACTTCGTACTCTTCTTTACCTGCAATTACTGAAGCTAGCGTGCTTTTTCCTGAACCATTTGGGCCCATTATAGCGTGAACTTCTCCTGCTTTAACTTCGAGATTAATACCTTTTAATATGGCTTTGTCTTCTATACTTGCGTGTAAATTATTGATCTTTAACATAGTCTTAATTTGCTAATTTTATAACGTCTTCTTTATTTGGGTCTGGTGCTTCTACTTTTAAAATTTCTTTGATTTCTACTCTGTATTGCCAGCCTTCTTCGTCTTTATTTTTTTCGAACTTTCTTACTCTTACGGTTACAGGAACCATGTCAGTAGCTTCTTTTTTGAATGCTTTTGTCTGTTCATTTAACTTGTGCATGTTCTTATCCATTACAACACCATAAATTTCTGTTGATGTCTGTAAAACTGCCGCATCTGCGAAATACACAAAATCGCCCTTTAGGGTTATATAACCATCGTTTTGATCATAAGATTTTGAACGATTATCCTCTAAATTAACCTCTTGTTTTGCCTCGTTCTTACAGGAAATAAATAGTGATAGGCACATTAGTATTACAAATGAGTTTCTTAACATTAGTCTAAATATTTTGGATATTTTGGTAATCGGTTAAAATCGTCTTTACTATGCTGAATATAAACATCGGCATTAGTTTCTTTTGCGAAAGCTTCAAATACTTCCATACTTTTTAGAGTGGCAGCTACGTCGTAATTAAAACTTGGCACGCCTTTATTGTCTCTGTTTTCTTGAAAATGATATAAATCACCTGCTAGTAATATATTGCCAGCATTTTCTAACTTTAAGAATAAGGCTTGATGCCCAGGAGTATGTCCCGGCATAGATTTTATGACTACCGTTCCGTCACCAAAAACATCATGCTCTCCATTAAGTTTTTGAACATTTGTCAAAGTGGCAATAGCACCGTAATTATCTCCTTGTTTTTGTTCGTCACTTGTAATAAAATCGTATTCTGAAGTTTGAACTAACCACGTCGCTTTGGCAAATTTTGAAGCAGAACCAGAATGATCAAAATGCGTATGCGATAACGCAATAAAATCAAAATCTTCTGGTGTTAAATTCAACGCTTTAAGTTGAGAGATTACAGAATCTTTGCGAGAGACTGTAAATGTACCATTTGGGGTTGTGAATGGTTCTTGACCAACTAAGCCTTCAGCTAGACCAGCATCCCAAAGTAATCTTCCTTTTGGATGTTCAATAATATAAAAAGCATCAGCGAAAGTTTTAGACTGTCCTTGGTAAGTTGTGTCTTGAGAAAAAATCTCTAGCGTATTTACTTGTACTGTTCCTCCGTCTAATGCATATAATTTGACACCTTCTTGTTGAGTGGTTTCAACGTCTTTTCTAGCATCATTATAACCGTCCTTAACGCCGTCTTTAAAGTCCTTGCACGAGACAAATGCTAGAGCTAAAGTAAATATGAGTAGTGTTTTCTTCATGCTTAATAGATGTTTTTATTGATGTTACCCTACGGAACCTTCTAAACTAATTTCTAATAATTTTTGAGCTTCTACAGCAAACTCCATTGGTAACTTATTAAGGACTTCTTTACTAAAACCATTTACAATTAGTGCAATTGCTTTTTCGGTGTCAATTCCTCTTTGATTACAATAGAAAATTTGATCTTCACCAATTTTGCTTGTAGTGGCTTCGTGCTCAATCATAGCACTTTTATTTTTAGCTTCTATGTACGGGAAGGTATGTGCACCACAATCATTTCCCATTAACAAACTATCACATTGCGAAAAGTTACGCGCATTGTCTGCACGAGCACCAATCTGAACGAGACCACGATATGAATTTTGCGATTTACCCGCTGAAATTCCTTTAGAGATAATCGTTGATTTTGTGTTTTTTCCTAGATGGATCATTTTAGTACCAGTATCTGCTTGCTGATAATTATTGGTCACAGCAATAGAATAAAACTCACCAACTGAATTATCACCTTTTAAGATACAAGACGGATATTTCCAAGTTACCGCAGAACCAGTTTCAACTTGTGTCCACGAGATTTTTGCATTTTTCTCGCACAGTCCTCTTTTGGTAACAAAATTGTAAACACCACCTTTTCCTTCTGAGTTTCCAGGGTACCAATTCTGAACTGTAGAATACTTAATTTCGGCATCATCCATTGCGATAAGTTCTACAACAGCAGCATGTAATTGGTTTTCATCACGACTTGGAGCCGTACAGCCTTCTAAATAACTTACATAACTACCTTCATCAGCAATAAGAAGTGTTCTTTCAAATTGACCTGTTCCTCCCTGGTTAATTCTAAAATAAGTTGATAATTCCATCGGGCATTTAACCCCTTTTGGAATATAACAGAACGAACCATCACTAAATACTGCAGAATTTAAAGCGGCATAAAAATTGTCTTTTGTTGGGACAATGGTGCCAATATATTTTCTTACCAATTCTGGGTGCTCTTTAATCGCTTCAGAAATACTCATAAAGATAATGCCTTTTTCGGACAGTGTCTTTTTAAATGTGGTTGCAACAGAAACGGAATCGACTACGATATCCATAGCCACGTTATTCATTTTCTTTTGCTCATCAACAGAAATCCCTAACTTTTTATACATAGCTAAAAGGTCTGGGTCAACGTCATCTAAAGTCTTATTTGGATCTACAGAAACAGGTGCAGAATAATAAGCGATAGATTGAAAGTCTGGTTTTTTATAATGTACATTTGCCCATTCTGGCTCGACCATTTCTTTCCAAACTTTGAAAGCGTCTAATCTCCATTCTGTCATCCATTCTGGCTCCCCTTTTTTCATAGAAATAGCGCGAACGATGTCTTCGTTTAAACCAATAGGAAATGTTTCAGATTCTATATCTGTGAAAAAACCGTATTCGTATTCTTTGGTTTTTAATTCTTCTCTAAGATCGTCTTCTGTATATTTTGACATGTATGTTTTAATTTTTTTATAGTGAAAAAGATTCACCGCAACCGCAAGTTCGGTTGGCATTTGGGTTGTTGAAAACGAAACCTGTTCCGTTTAAGCCTCCAGAATATTCTAGTGTGGTGCCAATAAGGTAGAGGAAACTCTTTTTGTCCACAATGATTTTAATATCATTGGCTTCAAATACCTTGTCGTCTTCCGCTTGTTCTTTGTCAAATTTTAAATCATATGACAAACCGGAACAGCCTCCACTTTTAACACCTACTCTAACGTAGTCTGCGCTTGGGTCAAAGCCATCATCAGTCATTAGTTCTATGACTTTCTTTTTTGCGTGATCAGATACTTTAATCATATCGTTTAACTAGATTTGTTCTAAATAGAATGCAAATATACGATATAACAAAGGTTTTACCATAGCTACTAACATTATATTAGCATATGGTTTAATAGGGTTTAGCTATGTTAAGCTATAGTTGAGGAATGTATAATTATACCGCCACTTTTGTTTTTGATAAACGTCTAGTTAGACGATACAGTTCTTGTAAGGTGTCTGCGATTTGAGAGTTAGAAACTGTTATCGTTTCAAAATTTCCGTGACGGTCCGTAACCACAACTGTATCGCAATGCGAACAGGTCATTTCTATGGTGTGATCAATGTTGGTTTTGGATCTTTTGTAATTGTGGCCAAAAACGGCGCAGGGTAATACTTTGGTAGAGTTAGGTTTCATTTTTATAGACTTAGGGTGGGGCAATTTATAAAATGAAATTTAAATCAAGTTAAAATGCTTATTTTTTCGATGAAATGCACGTGTATTTGAGATTGTCATTAAAAAACACGGCTTATAAATCGGAATTTTGAAAAAGTAATGGGTTAAATAACACATATAACATAAGGCGTCGAGAAGTTGTGAAAACCCCCTTTTTTAGCATTTTTATTTTCAAGTTTAAATTAAATTTGTAATAAATAATTCTATTCATGCAACCTATTCAAAAAAAGCATAATATTTTTGCACTATGATAGAAGATAAAAACCCACAACGTACTCCATTGAGTGAATTAGGAGAGTTTAAACTGATTGAGCATTTAACCGATCATTTTAAAGTAACCCAAAAGTCAACTATAAAGGGTATTGGTGATGATGGAGCAATACTTAGCTTTGGTAAAAAGCAAGTGGTTGTTTCTACGGATTTATTAGTTGAAGGCGTACACTTCGATTTGAGTTATGCTCCTTTAAAACATTTAGGCTACAAGGCTATTGTTGTAAATCTATCTGATATTTACGCAATGAATGCATTGGCGACACAAGTCACCGTGTCTATAGCTGTTTCTAATCGGTTTCCTTTAGAGGCGCTCGAAGAATTATATGCTGGTATTACGGCCGCTTCTAAATTTTATAATGTTGATGTGGTAGGGGGTGATACAACGTCATCGACTTCTGGTTTAATTATTTCTGTAACTGCGATTGGTGAGGTAGAAAAAGATAAAGAAGTATTAAGATCTGGTGCTAAACCCAATGACTTATTAGTTGTTACAGGTGATGTTGGTGGAGCTTTTATGGGATTGCAAGTTTTAGAGCGTGAAAAGGAAGTGTTTAAAGTGAACCCGAATAATCAGCCCGATTTATCAATGTATACCTACATTATAGAACGTCAATTAAAGCCTGAAGCCCGAAAAGATATTGTGGAATTGTTAAAGAATCTCGACGTTAAGCCAACAAGTATGATAGATGTTAGTGATGGTATTTCTTCTGAAATCATTCACCTCTGTAAACAAAGTAAGGTTGGTGTTGATCTTTATGAAACGAAAATACCATTAGATCCTCAAGTGATTTCTACGTGCGAGGAATTTAATTTAGATAGTACTACGATTGCTTTAAATGGTGGTGAGGATTACGAATTGTTAATGACAATAGCGCAAGAAGATTTTCTGAAAATAAAAGGCAATCCGAATCTAACAGTTATTGGTTATATGACTGAAGAAGATAGAGGTATGCATTTAGTTACAAGAGCTGATGAAAAAATTCAGATTATAGCTAAAGGTTGGAATGCGCTTAAAGATCAAGCATAAGAAGTTTTTGTCCTTTTTCTAAACGCTTGTTGTGTACACGATTTAACACACGATTAATTTCTTTGAATTTTGGGGTTAAGGGAATAAATTTTCCATCGCCATCAATGGTCATTTCTGTTTTACAATTTTTACACTTATATTCTTTAACATGATAAGTAACATTTTTGGATACTTTATAATCGTGGCCAAATAATGAGCAATAAAGGTTTTTCATTAACTAGTTTTCTTAGGTATATTCTTACTTTTAACAGGGATTTAAATATAAGAAAATTAGTTACTTAAAAGTTATGAACAATTAATAAATCGATGAACTGAGTGTTTTTCGCTTTAAACGCATCGATTTATTATTGTAAATGCGCTCTAGTGCGGAATTAATCTCTTGATATTTAGCTGTTAATTCTGTCAGTTGACCATTGCTGTTTGTTGTCAGTTGTTTTTTACAGCACTTGCAAGTGTATTCACTGACGTGATTAGTGACTTTCTTGGTGACCTGATAGTTGTGTCCAAATAAGTCACAGTAGAATTTGTGAGGTGTCATAGTAGGTTGGTTTAAAATTTATTTTTTCAATCTCTACTGTAAACATAAAAAATAAAATATATTAAAACGTTTAAGGGGTTTATTTTTCGATAAAACGCAATATTTTGTAAGTTAAATCTGATTTATTCTCTATGTGACTCATGTGTCCTTCTGAAAATTCTACGAAATCAATGTCCGTACCTTCTATATTGTTAATAATTTGATCAGTGTTAACTAAGCTATCCTTTTTACCAGCGATAATTATTTTATTACATTTTAGATTTTTTAAAATAGCAAAGCGATTTGGCCTAAGCTTCATTCCTTCTTGAGCGGCAATGTACCCCTGAAGCGGTGTTTTTAAAGCCAATTGAAGTGCTTTTTCATAAGCGGTTTTATGTATTATTTTGCTTTCAGGCGTAAATAAATTAGCAAAAGACATTTGTACTAAAGCCTCAAAATTATGCTGTGCCATTTCAGAGGCACGAGTTCTTATTTGTTTTCGAGACGCGTCATCAGCATCATAGGTAGAGTTCATTAGGCAAAGTCCTTTAAATAATTCCGGTCTCTGTTCTGCTAAGGCCAGGGCAACATAACCTCCCATGGAATGACCAATAATATCAGCGCTCTCGATATTTAAATATTCTAAAACTACCAAAACGGCTGCTGCCATGGCATCCATGGTGTGCACGTAACCGATGCAATCTGTTTTGCCATGTCCTAATAAATCAACACAAACAACTTTATTCGTTGTGGATAATACAGCTATTAAATCTTGCCACATTTCAACACTTTCTAAAAACCCATGAAGTAAAACGATAGAATCTCCTTTGCCTTCAATTGTATAGTGAATGCTACTATTTTTATAATTTAAAATCATATTTGCAAATATAGATTTTGAAAGTATTACTGTTCACTAATCGTTGTAACATTTTAGTATCTTTGAAATTTTGAAAACTCAATTAAATATATAATGATTCTAAAACGTCTTTTTTTATCGCTTTTACTAATTTTTGGATTCTTTGTTAATGCTCAAATTGAAGAGCAACAGCTTGATAAGCTTATAAAAGAAACCTTAACTACTTTTAATGTCCCTGGTATTTCTGTTGGTGTTTATAAAGATGGAAAGGTGGTATACGCTAAAGGTCATGGTGTAAGGTCTTTAATCAACAAAAAAGACATGAATGATGAAACTTTAGTTGGTGTGGCTTCGAATAGTAAAGGTTTTACGTGTTTTGCATTAGCTATGATGGTCGATGCCGGAAAGTTGAATTGGGATGATAAAGTGCGTAAGCATATCCCAGAGTTTCAATTACATGATGCTTGGGTAACTGAAGAATTTACGGTTAGAGATTTGGTAACACACCGCAGTGGAATGGGGTTGGGCGCAGGAGATTTAATGTTTTTTCCTGAAGGAAGTGATTTTACAGTAAATGACATTATTAGTAATGTGAGATATTTAGAACCCGAAAGTTCATTTAGAAGTGAATTTGCATATAACAACAATATGTTTATAATCGCAGGTGAAGTTTTAAAACGCGTAAGCGGTTTGGCTTGGGAAGACTTTATTGAAACCAAAATTATGAAACCTGTTGGGATGACAAGTAGTAAAGCATCTTACAATCGTGTGACGGATAAATCTAATATCATTGATGCGCATACCATGGCTGAAGGAAAGGTAGTTCAGATTCCACATGATTGGAGTGAAACCGCTAATCCGGCGGGAGGAATTGTAAGTAATGTGCCAGATATGTTAACTTGGGCTCAATTTTTAATGGATGATGCTGTTACCCATAATGGTGAACGTTTATTAAGTGCTAGACAGTTTTATGAGCTTTGGCAATTACAAACACCTTTAAATGTATCGCTTAATGATTCATATGATTCTAATTTTAAAGGCTACGGATTAGGTTGGTTTGTTGCCGATGTAAAAGGGGGGTACAAGCAAGTTTATCATACAGGAGGATTATTGGGAACAGTAACTCAATTTACGATGATCCCAGATTTAGATTTAGGAATTGTGGTGTTAACAAATCAAATGAATGGTTCTGCTTTTAATGCCATAACGAATACTGTTAAAGATGCTTATCTCGGTTATGAAAATAGAAATTGGTTAGAGAAGTACGGCAAATCTAATACGGATTATATTACCTATAATGATAGTATAAAAGCGGCGGTGTTTTCAAAAGTTGAAAAGGCAAAACTACTTAAAACATTACCACAACCAGAACAAATTATTGGGACTTATACCGACGATTGGTTTGGTGATGTTATGATTTCTCACGACCCAAAGAAAGGATACACTATCAAAAGCACGCGTTCGTCAAGATTATTTGGTGAATTATTACCGTTCAATGCTACAACATTTGTTGCGAAATGGAATGATAGAAGTTATGATGCAGATGTTTATATGAAATTCACCTTTAATGAAAAAGGGAAGGCGGTTTCAGCAACCATGGACTATATTGCGCCGATTACTGATTTTAGCTTCGATTTTGGTGATTTAGAATTCAAAAAAACGAATTAAGTGGATGTAAAACGCAAAGAACTTTTAATAACCAGTTTTGGAATGTTCTCCTTGTTTTTTGGAGCAGGAAACTTATTGATTCCACCATTATTAGGATACAATGCTGGAGACAACTGGTTTTGGGTTGCAATTGGTTTTATGATAACCGCTGTGGTTATTCCTATTCTTGGTATTCTCGCGCACGCTAGACTACAAGGTACCTTATTTGATTTTGGTAAAAAAGTATCACCTACGTTCAGTTTAATTTATTGTATTCTTATCTATATCATTGCTGTGGCAATTCCATCTCCAAGAACGGCTGCTGCAACACACGAAATGGCGATTTTTCCTGCTTTTGGAAGCGCTCCCTTATTAACCAGCGCTATTTATTTTTTACTCGTATTGGTTTTTGTGCTTAACCGATCTAAGATATTGGGCTTAATCGGTAAATTTTTAACTCCCTTTATTGTTATTATGTTATTGGCAGTAATCAGTATTGGTTTGTTTTCGACAGAGTTTAGCACGGGTGTTACGCAATTTGATGCACCATTTGCAATAGGTGTTTTAGAGGGCTATCAGACTTTTGACGCTATTGGTGCGGTTGTGGTGGGAGCGGTTATTATTGTGTCCTTAAATTTTAATAATATGGCAGTAGAAATCTATAGCTCTAAACGAACCTTAATTCGTAAATCTGGTTTTATTGCCGGCTTTAGTTTGTTTATTATTTATGCAGGTTTAATTTCTGTGGGGGCTTATTATGGGTCCGAAATTAATATTAATGAAACACTTAGTAGTGATATGCAACGTGCTAATTTATTGCGAGATATTAGTATTTCAGCATTAGGTGAATTTGGAAATGCCGTCTTAAGTATCCTAATTTCATTAGCTTGTTTTACAACAGCCATTGGCATTGTAGCTGGTACAGCAGATTATTTTAAGGGCTTATTAAACGATTCTCAAACGGTTTATGTCATTACGGCCGTTTTGGCAAGTGTTTTTGGGGTGGCGATGGGTCAGTTAAATTTTAACTCTATTATAGTCGTTGCGATTCCGGTATTGTTATTTATTTATCCCATTACGATTGTGTTAATTTTATTGAATGTATTACCCGAAAAAATAGGAACGTCGATAGTGTTTAAGACAGTAGTTTTTGTGACGTTTTTATTCAGTATTCCAGATGTAATTGGTTTTATTAGTCCATCTGAAAGCTTAACGATAGTAACCGATTATATTCCATTTTCTAGTCAAAGTTTAGGTTGGGTATTACCTGCTTTTTTAGCCTTTGTAGTTTCGTCTTTTGTACAACAAAAAATGAGAATTAGATAATGAAATACATGGGGAGCAAGGCACGTTTTGCTAAAGATTTATTGCCAATTATTTTGAAAAATAGAAAAGATAACCAAGCATATCTTGAGCCATTTGCGGGGGGGATGAATATGATTGACAAAGTTGATGGTGTTAGAATTGCCAACGATCAGCATGAAGAGCTAATGGCCATGTGGCGAGCTTTAACCTATGAAAATTGGGATCCACCACAATTAGTCACTGAAAAAGAGTATAAACATATAAAATATAACCAACAGCAATATCCAAAACATGTTGTGGGGTATGTTGGGTTTAACTCATTTGGTGGAAAATGGTTTGCTGGTTATAGACGCGATAAGGAAGGGAAGCGCGATTATTGGGGGGAACACTATCGCAATATTACCAAGCAAGTTCCAAAATTAAAGGGTATCATTTTAAGTTGTAAATCGTATACCGATTTAGAGATTCCAAAACAAAGCATTGTCTATTGCGATCCGCCTTACGCTTCGACTACAAAGTATCGAGACGGTTTTGACCACGAGAAATTTTGGGAATGGTGTAGGCAACAAAGTAAAGCTGGTCATCAGGTGTTTATCAGTGAGTACAATGCTCCAGAAGATTTTAAATGTGTTTGGGAAAAGCCAGCGAAAACTACTTTTTCATGGCATGCAGAGAACTTAGCACCTAAGATTGCATTAGAGCGTTTATATGTTTTTAAAGGCTAAAACGTATTAGAAATTTATTGTTTGAAATGCAACAAAGTCAATCATTAATGCAATATCTCTATGCTTAAATTTCTTTTTTGAATCTTTTAAAAAGCGTAATGGTCTTCTTTGTATTAATAAAATACACCCCGGTAAGTAAAACTGCTGCTGCAATTAGAGATTGCATGGAAAAGGTTTCACCTAAAAAGTACCATCCTAACATTAGAGCCACAATTGGATTTACATATGTTGAGGTCGCTACTTTTTCAGGCGATACCTTACTCAATAAATAATTAAAAGCAGTAAAAGCAACGATACTTCCAAAAATGATAAGTATTCCCATGGAATTGATGATCTCAGTATTCCAGCTAGAAAAAGGGAGTCGTTCTTCACCAACACCAAAGCTGCCAATTAATAACATACTACCTCCAAATAGCATTTGGTACCCTGTGTTAACAAAAAAGTTGGAAGGTAAGTCGGCTTTTGAAACAAACAGGCTGCAATAGGCCCAACTTAGCATGCAGATAAAAATCATAATCATTCCGGTAACCATACCTTCTTTTCCAATCATTTCACGTTGACTGACTAATAAATAAATACCGATACACCCAATTACAACACCTAGTATAGACATGGGTTGAATCTTTTTACCTTCTAGAATTCGTAATAGTATTAATACAACCAAGGGTTGTGCTGAGATTTCTAAAGCAGCAAAACCGCTATCAACAGACTTTAATGCCCAAACGACTAAACCATTTCCGATGGTTAAAAACAAAAAACCGGCAATTGCTGTATTTCGTAATTGTCGCTTTGTGATTTTTAAAGGAATTTTTAAAAATTTGGCAATAGTGAAAATCAAGATACTTGCGGTAATAAATCGAATAGAAGCAGCATATAGAGGTGCTAACTGACTAACTAAAATTTTGTTCAATAAATATGTGGAGCCCCAAATGACATAAATCGAAAAAAATGATAATAGTATATAAAGACGTTCTTTAGTCAATTTCATGTCCTATAATTTAGGGATTAGCGGTAATCAAAAAAACTTGCAAGCTACATAATGAACTTACAAGTTTTTTAATATTTAAAGATATTTTAGAATTAAGAATTCATGATGTCCTCAATCTCTTCTGCTTCAATAGGAATATTACGCATTAAATTAAAAGGTTCTCCTGAATTTTGAATAACCACATCATCCTCTAAGCGTATGCCAAAACCTTCATTAGGAATGTAAATTCCAGGTTCAACAGTAAAGACCATATTAGCTTTCATTGGCTCGGTTAAAACACCATAATCATGAGTGTCTAATCCCATATGGTGAGATGTACCGTGCATAAAATATTTTTTGTAAGCAGGCCAATCTTTGTTTTCATTCTGAACATCTGCTTTGTCTAACAAGCCTAAGCCTAAAAGTTCAGATGTCATTAGTTTTCCAACTTCTACATGATATTGTTCCCATAAAGTGCCAGGAACAAGCATTTTGGTTGCGTCATTTTTAACACGATTTACAGCGTTGTAAACATCTCTTTGTCTATCGTTGAATTTTCCAGAAACCGGAATTGTACGTGTCATATCACTAGCGTAATTAGCGTATTCTGCACCAGCATCAATTAAAATTAAATCACCAGCTTTACATGGTTGATTGTTTTCAATATAATGCAAAACGTTAGCATTATTTCCAGAACCAATAATTGGAGTGTAAGAAAAACCTTTTGAGCGGTTGTTTAGAAACTCATGCATAAATTCTGCCTCCAAATTGTATTCGTAAACGCCAGGTTTTGTAAATTTTAAAACACGTCTAAATCCTTTTTCTGTAATATTACAAGCTTGTTGAATCAGGTCTAATTCTATTTGATCTTTTACCGAACGTAAACGTTGTAAAATAGGATTGCTTTTTGCTACGCTATGTGCAGGGTATTTGCCTAATAGCCATTTTGTAAAGCGATCTTCTCTTGTTTCTGTTTCTACGTTGGCTCTATAATGTTCATTGGTGTTGATGTAAACCGTATCGCATTGTGTCATTAATTCAAATAAAACCTTTTCCATGTCTTTTAACCAATACACAGTTTTAATTCCAGAGGTTTCAAATGCTTTGTCTTTAGTTAGTTTCTCTCCTTCCCAAACAGCAATATGTTCATTGGTTTCTTTTAAGAAGAGAATCTCACGGTGTTTTTCTTTGGGACAATCGGGAAATAAAACCAAAATACTTTCTTCTTGGTCAACTCCACTTAAATAAAATATGTCTCTGTGTTGGGCAAAAGGTAGCGTACTATCTGCGCTTATGGGGTAAATATCATTAGAATTAAAAACAGCTAAACTACTCGCTCTCATCTGAGCCATAAAGTTTTTACGGTTTTTTATAAAAAGTTGGTTGTCTATTAAATCGTATTTCATTTTTTAGTTGAATTTTTAAGTTTCTTGTAGTTAAGTATCAGTTAGCTAAGCGTAGTCGAAGTGTTAACTTAACAAGAGCCAATTATTGTATATCCCAAAAATAAACAAACAAAACCGCAAGCAAAAGTGAAAGCAGATTATCTATTAAAAATTAAGACACTTTTATGAGGTTTCAACCTTGAAAGTTTAATTTCATAACGTTAAAGGATAACGTGTTTTGCTATAATTTCAATTAAAGAGAGGTGTCCCAACTACTCATTTTAAATAAATTAAAAATAGAAAAGTCTATCTGTAAAGGCAGTATTATAGGTTTCAAACGATTAATAAGAATAATTTGATTGAAAGTAAGCTTAAATCTACTTAAATTCATTCTAAATAAATTAATAATAACAATGCGTTGTTGGGAAAACGTTAATTGCGCAGTATCTTTGTTAAACAAATAATCAACTACAATTACAATGAGCGGGATTTTAAATTCGTCGATTGGAAGAAAATTTGCCATGGCACTTTCGGCTTTCTTCCTAATGATTTTCTTATTACAACATTTTGCAATTAACCTATTATCTGTTTTTAGTGCAGATACTTTTAATGAAGTATCACACTTTATGGGGACGTTTTGGGTGATTCAATATTTAATGCAACCTGTATTAATTTTTGGTGTGATTTTTCATTTTGTGATGGGATTTGTACTAGAAATTAAAAACAATAAAGCAAGGAATATCTCTTATGCTAAAAATAATGGTGCTGCAAATTCTACTTGGATGAGTAGAAACATGATTTGGAGTGGAGCTGCTATTTTAGCGTTTATGGGACTACATTTCTATGATTTTTGGTTTCCAGAAATTAACACCAAATATATTGTTGGTGATATGTCTGGGCAACTTGCTAACGGAGAATTTAGATACTTCGAAGAGTTACAACATAAGTTTGTAGACTTATGGAGAGTTGTACTTTATGTTATTGCTTTTGTCTTCTTAGCATTACATTTATTACACGGATTTAGCTCAGCCTTTCAATCGGTTGGTGCAAATAATAAATACACAAAAGGATTAAAGGGATTCGGAAAAGCATATGCAATTATTATTCCATTAGGATTTATATTTATTGCATTATTTCATCACCTTAATCATTAAAACATATCTAATATGGCTTTAGATTCAAAAGTACCAAAGGGTTCAATTAAAGATAAATGGACCGATTATAAAAACCACATCGATTTAGTAAATCCAGCCAATAAACGTCACATTGATGTTATTGTCGTTGGAACAGGACTTGCAGGTGGTTCTGCTGCTGCAACATTAGCGGAGTTAGGCTATAATGTAAAAGCATTTGCTTACCAAGATTCACCTCGTAGAGCGCACTCTATCGCAGCACAAGGTGGTATTAACGCTGCGAAAAATTACCAAGGTGATGGCGATTCTACATATAGATTATTTTATGATACTGTGAAAGGTGGTGATTACCGTTCGCGTGAAGCAAACGTGTATCGTCTTGCTGAGGTATCTACTAATATCATTGACCAATGTGTGGCACAAGGAGTTCCTTTTGCACGTGATTATGGTGGATTATTAGATAACCGTTCGTTTGGTGGTGTTTTAGTTTCTAGAACATTCTACGCTAAAGGACAAACAGGACAACAGTTATTACTAGGAGCGTATTCAGCAATGAATAGACAAATTGCTCGTGGTAAGATTGAAATGTTTAACCGTCACGAAATGCTAGATGTCGTTATTGTAGACGGAAAGGCAAGAGGAATTATTGCTCGTAATTTAATTACAGGTGAAATAGAAAGGCATTCAGCACATGCTGTTGTTGTTGGTTCTGGTGGTTATGGAAATGTATATTTCTTATCAACAAACGCTATGGGCTCTAACGCAACTGCTGCTTGGAAAATTCATAAAAAAGGAGCGTATTTTGCGAATCCTTGTTACACACAAATTCACCCAACATGTATTCCACGTTCGGGAGATTACCAATCGAAACTGACGTTGATGTCAGAGTCATTACGTAATGATGGTCGTATTTGGGTGCCTAAAAATATGGAAGATGTTATGGCAATTAGAGAAGGTCGTAAAAAACCAACCGATTTGTCAGAAGATGAACGCGATTATTATTTAGAAAGACGTTATCCTGCATTTGGTAACTTAGTTCCGCGTGATGTAGCATCTAGAGCTGCAAAAGAGCGTTGTGATGCTGGTTACGGAGTTAATGCAACTGGTGAAGCGGTATATTTAGATTTTGCCTCTGCATTTGAGCGTTACGGAAGAGAACAAGCTAAAATCCATAACATTACAAACCCGTCTGATGAAAAAATTTACGAATTAGGTCAGGCAATCGTAGAAGCGAAATATGGAAATTTATTTCAGATGTATGAAAAGATTATAGATCAAAATCCATACGAAACACCTATGATGATTTATCCTGCAGTACACTATACAATGGGTGGTGTTTGGGTTGATTATAATTTAATGACTACAATTCCTGGGTGCTATTGTATTGGTGAAGCTAATTTCTCTGATCATGGTGCAAACAGACTTGGTGCCTCTGCTTTAATGCAAGGTTTAGCCGATGGGTATTTTGTATTACCATATACGATAGGAGATTATTTATCTACAGACATCCGTACTGGGAAAATTTCAACGGATTCTAAAGAGTTTGAAGAGGCAGAAAAAGAAGTCACAGAAAGAATTAACTTCTTTGTAAATAATAAGGGTACTAAATCTGTTGATTATTTTCATAAGAAATTAGGAAAAGTAATGTGGGACAAGGCAGGAATGTCTAGAAACGCACAAGGTCTAACAGAGGCTATGGCAGAAATTAAAGCCATAAGAGAAGAATTTTGGAAAGATGTTTCTGTACCAGGAACAGCAAATGAGATGAATCCAGAACTTGAAAAAGCCGGACGTGTTGCAGATTTCTTAGAGTTAGGAGAATTATTTGCAAAGGATGCTTTAATGAGAGAAGAATCTTGTGGTGGACATTTTAGAGAAGAATCTGCTGAATTAGATGGTCCTCAAAAAGGAGAAGCTAAGCGTAATGATGAAGACTTCGCCTTTGTTGCTGCTTGGGAATATAAAGGAGAACCTGCTGATGCAGTTTTACATAAAGAAGAATTAGAATTTAAAGATATTGAACTAAAACAACGTTCATACAAATAAGAAAGACGATATGAATTTAACACTTAAAATTTGGAGACAAAAAGACTCAAAAGCTAAGGGTCAAATGGTCGATTACAAAGTTACTGATATTTCAGAACACATGTCTTTCTTAGAAATGATGGATGTTTTGAATGAACAATTAGTAAACTCTGGTGAAGAGCCTGTTGCATTTGATCATGATTGTCGTGAAGGAATTTGCGGTATGTGCTCTATGTATATTAATGGTGAAGCACACGGACCAGATAGAGGTGTAACGACATGTCAGTTACACATGCGTATGTTTAAAGATGGTGATACCATTACTATTGAGCCATTTAGAGCAGCAGCATTTCCAGTGATTAAAGATTTAGTAGTAGATAGAATGGCTTTTGAGCGTATTCAACAAGCTGGTGGATATATTTCTGTAAACACTTCTGGTAACACACAAGATGCTAACAGTATTCCTATTTCTAAACATGCAGCAGATGAAGCTATGGATGCAGCAACTTGTATTGGTTGTGGTGCATGTGTAGCAAGTTGTAAAAACTCTTCGGCAATGTTATTTGTCGGTGCTAAAGTATCACAATATGCGTTATTACCACAAGGGCAAGTGGAAGCTGTAGATCGTGTTAAAAATATGGTAGCGCAGATGGATTTAGAAGGTTTTGGTAACTGTACAAATACAGGTGCTTGTGAAGTAGAATGTCCAAAAGGTATTTCTTTAGAAAATATTGCACGTATGAATCGTGAGTATTTATCTGCGACTTTAAAAGGTTAACATATTCCTGCGAAAGCAGAAATCTTATTATACAAAATCCCAAGCCTAATTATGACTTGGGATTTTTACTTTTCTTATATTTCAATTTTATTATAGACTTATGCAAAACCCAGCATCTTTTTACAAAGAGCAATTAGAATTAAATCAAGTAACTTCTAAACGTATATTTAAACAGCTAAGCTTATATAGTATACTTAGACTTGCCATTTTTGTGCTTTCAGGAATTGGAATTTATTTCACTTATGAGAATTGGCAGGTCTCCACAGGAATTGCTGTTTTAGGTTTGTCTAGTTTTCTTTTCTTATTATCCCGTTATACAGATTTAAAATCGAAACGAAACTTACACAAGCGTTTAATAGCTATTAACGAAGAAGAATTAAAAATAGCAAAAGGTGATTTTCATGATAGACCAGAGGGAGCCGAGTATCAAGATCCTAAACATTTTTTTAGTTTAGATATCGATTTATTTGGGAAAGGATCTTTCTTTCAATTTATGAATAGAACTGCCCTTAAAGAAGGAGCTCAGAAATTAAGTGCCAATTTGCTTTCTAACGCTATTACCAACATTAAAGAACGACAAGACGCTATAAAGGAGTTAGCAGATTTACCTAAATGGAGACAAAACTATGTTGCTGTAGCGCAAGGTGTAGAAATAGAACATTCTGCAGCCTCTATTATTACATGGTTAAAAGACTATAAGCCTTTTTTAGGTAAAACCCAGCTTGTATTAACTATTGGTTTTAGTATCGTATCGTTGGTGATTTTAGGATTAGGAATTGCGGAAATTATCCCAATTACAACCATTGGTTATTGGTTATTGGTGGGACTTGGAATTGCCGGCATATATTGGAAAAAAATTGATGTCCTAGCGCTTCATACAGGACAAGCCAAAGATACGTTTAGACAATACGCATTGCTTTTAGAAGCCATTGAAACGACAACGTTTAAGTCTGAATTATTAAAGGAGAAACAAAAATTGATTAGGTCTGAAGACCAGAAAGCATCCGAAATATTCTCAAAGTTTTCAAAAGCACTGGATGCTCTCGATAATAGGAATAATCTTATTTCATTGGTTTTAGGCAATGGTTATTTATTGCTAGATATTAGAAACAGTTATAACGTTGAAAAATGGATTTCTAAATACAGCCATAAAGTAGATGATTGGTTTGAAGTGGTTACCTTCTTCGATGCATTTAATAGCTTAGGGAATTATGCATTTAATCATCAAAAATTTACCTATCCAATAATTACGGAGAAACCAGTGACGATTTTAGCCGAAGGCCTGGGGCATCCGTTATTAAATGCAGAAAAACGTGTAGATAGTGATTTAGAATTAAGAGAAGAACAATTTTTTATCGTAACAGGTGCAAATATGGCTGGTAAAAGTACATTTTTAAGGACTGTTGCGCTTCATATTGTAATGGCCAATGTTGGTTTGCCTATTTGTGCTAAACAAAGCAAATACAAGCCTATTAAGTTAATTACAAGTATGCGAACAACCGATTCGTTAACAGATGATAGTTCGTACTTCTTTAGCGAGCTAACACGATTAAAATTTGTTGTAGATACGATTGAAAATGATAAAAACTACTTCGTCATTTTAGATGAAATTTTAAAAGGGACGAACAGCACAGATAAAGCTATTGGCTCCCGCAAGTTTGTTGAGAAATTGGTTAAACAACATGCCACTGGAATCATAGCAACGCACGATTTAAGTCTTACTGAAATAGAAACAGAATTAGAAGCTGTAAAAAACTATTACTTCGATGCAGAAATCATAAACGATGAACTCTTTTTTGATTATAAATTGAAACAAGGCGTTTGCCAGAATATGAATGCTAGTTTCTTGCTAAAAAAGATGGAGATTATCTAAAAGAGCTTCATTCTGAGTGAAGCAAAACATCTTTATTCAATAGATAATAACGATGTTACTATGAGGTTCTTCGCTTTGCTTAAAATGACAAAAACAAAAAACCCTCTCTATAAATAGAAAGGGTTTTTACAATTTGTTAAGAAATGAATTTATTAAGCTTCAAAAGCTTCAATAGAAACGTAAGACTTGTTGTCTTTTTTCTTAGTAAATTTTACTAGGCCGTCAACTTTAGCATGTAAAGTATGATCTTTTCCTTGGTAAACGTTTTCACCTGGATGGTGCGTGTTTCCACGTTGTCTTATGATAATGTTTCCAGCAATAGCAGCTTGTCCACCAAATATCTTAACGCCTAAACGTTTTGATTCTGATTCTCTACCATTCTTCGAACTACCAACTCCTTTTTTATGAGCCATGATCTTAAGGTTTTATTTTGTTAATATTAATGCAATTGAAAATTACTTTTCAATTCCACCGTCTAATCTGTCTTGTAATTCTTTTAACTCGTCCCACTTACCATCTGCAGCTAATTTAGCTTGCTTTGGCCAAGTATCAGTAACGATGTGTGCTAATCTTGAGCTAGCTTCACTAAGCACATTGCTTAATTCTTCTGGCTTTGCATTTGCCACTTTTTCAAAAGTTTCAAAACCAGCAGCAACTAATGCTTCAGCAGCTTTAGGTCCAGCACCTTCGATTTTCTTTAAATCGTCAGCTTTTCCAGTTGCTTTTTTAGGAGCAGCTTTTGCTTCTACTTTTTTAACTTCTTTCTTTGGAGCAGCTTTTTTAGCTCCAGAAGCAGTAATACCTTCAATTACGATTTCAGTTAAAGATTGTCTGTGTCCGTTTTTTACACGGTAACCTTTACGTCTTTTCTTTTTGAAGACGATTACTTTGTCACCTTTAAGGTGTCTTAAGACTTTTGCACCTACTAGTGCTCCATCTATAGCTGGGGCGCCTAAAGTAATATTGTCACCATCACCAATTAAAAGAACGTTGTCGAAATCTACTTTCTTACCTTCTTCTGTTGATAAACGGTTAACAAAAACTCTTTGGTCTTTTTCAACTTTAAATTGATGCCCTGCTATCTCTACAATTGCGTACATAGCGTAACGTTTTTATTAATTTGTTTATTAAAAAATATGCTTTCATCTCAGAAAGCGGATGCAAATATAGTTCTAAATTATTAATAGGCAAGCGTTTTAAGGGTTTTAGACCTGTTTTTGCTTTAAATAATTAAGAGTGTAAGCCTTTTTGGTAAAATAGACATCTATATAGTGGGGAGTTTTTACATTTTATTCTGTTAAAAAGATAAATCATTGCTTATTTTTGTGAGACTTCTTGTAACAATATACATTTAGTATAGACAAACCTTTAAAACAATTTAAATTTTAAAAAAAACTACAATGAAAAACTACTTACTAGCTTTGGCTTCTTTGTTGTTTATTAGCCATCAGGCAATAGCACAAAAAGTTGAATTTGAGGAATTTGATTTAGACAACGGATTACACGTTATTATGCATCAGGATAATACGGCACCAGTTGTTATTACATCTGTAATGTATGACGTAGGAGGAAAAGATGGAGATAGAGCACGTACAGGGTTCGCACACTTTTTTGAACACCTTTTATTTGAAGGTTCTGAAAATATTGGTCGTGGGGAATTTATGAAAATTATTCCTGCAAATGGAGGTACATTTAATGCTAATACGTCTCAAGACAGAACGTATTATTACGAAATTTTTCCATCTAATAAATTAGAATTAGGATTGTGGTTAGAGTCTGAGCGTATGTTGCACCCTGTTATTGACCAAGTTGGTGTGGATACACAGAACGAAGTTGTAAAAGAAGAAAAACGTCAGAGTTACGATAATAGACCTTATGGGAGTCTTCTAAAGACTATAGGTGAGAATCTTTTTGAAGTTCACCCTTACAAGGATGAAAATATTGGTAAATTAGAACATTTAGATGCTGCGACTTTAGAAGAGTTCAATGCGTATTTCGATAAATATTACGTGCCAAACAATGCTGTATTAGTTGTTGCAGGTGATATTGATTATGCTAAAACTAAAAAATTAGTACAAGATTATTTTAGTGCTGTTAAAAAAGGTCCAGACGTAGTTCGTAATTTCCCAAAAGAAACACCAATTTCTGAAACGAAAAAAGCTAAGGCTTACGATAAGAATATTCAAATTCCAGCAATTATTGCAGCTTACAGACTTCCTGGTCAGTCTACCAAAGATGCTTATGTGTTAGATATGATTTCTAGTTATTTAAGTGGAGGAAAAAGTTCTGTACTTTATAAAAAATTAATTGACGAGAAAAAACAAGCCTTAACGGTACAAGCAGTTAATATCGGTCAAGTAGATTATAATATTTTTGCTCTATTTGCTTTACCATTAGGCGAAGTGAGTTTAGATACGTTATTGGCAGAAATCGATGAGGAAATCGTAAAGCTTCAGGATGAATTAATTAGTGAGCGTGATTATCAAAAACTTTTAAATCAATTTGAAAATAATTTCGTGAGCTCTAATTCTAGTGTAGCAGGTATTGCAGGGTCTTTAGCAACATATTACTTATTATATGGTGATGTAAATATCATTAATAATCAGTTAGAAACGTATAGGTCTATTACTAGAGAAGACATTCAGGCAGCGGCTAAGCAATATTTAAGTCCTAACCAACGTGTAGAAATTGAATATCTACCAAAAAAAGACGATCAATAATATGAAAACAGCAATTAACATGAACAATAAAATAGTAGCCTTTTTCGCATTATTTATAATGACTATTGGCGCCAGTGCACAAATAGACAGATCTCAGCCACCTGTGGCGGGTCCAGAACCAGAAATATCAATTGATAAGCCAGAAGAGTTTACATTAAAGAATGGCTTAAAGGTGCTTGTAGTAGAAAACCATAAGTTACCAAGAGTATCTTATTCTTTAAGAATCGATAATGCTCCTGTGGCAACAGGAAAAAAAGCAGGTATTGAAAGCTTAATCGGAAGTATGTTGGGTAACGGAACGACGAGTATTTCTAAAGACGAATTTAACGAAGAAATAGATTTCTTAGGAGCAAGTTTAAATTTTGGAATTAGCGGAGGTTTTGCAAGTTCATTAACAAAGTATTCAGATAGAGTATTAGAATTAATGGCAGATGCAGCTATAAATCCATTATTAACAGAAGAAGAGTTTGATAAAGAAAAGACTAAATTACTAGAGGGTTTAAAAGCAGATGCTAAAAGTGCAGACGTTATTGCTGGTAGAGTTGGTTCGGCTTTATCTTACGGAACAAACCACCCTTACGGAGAGTTTGTAACAGAAGAGACAATTAACAATGTAACATTTGGAGACGCTGTTGCGTTTTACGAAACATACTTCAACCCTAACCATGCATACTTAGTTGTAATTGGTGATGTAAAGTATAAAGACGTTAAAAAACAAATTCAAAAATATTTTAAAGGTTGGTCTCAATCTGTAACTGTTAACACTACAGTGCCAAAACCAAATCCAAACGTACAATACACGCAAATTAACTTTGTTGATGTACCGGATGCTACACAATCTAATCTTTCTATTACTAACAACGTTGATTTAAAGATGAGTGATGAAGATTATCATGCCGCTTTAATTACAAACAACATCTTAGGTGGTGGTGGTGAAGGTTATTTGTTTAAAAATCTAAGAGAAGATAAAGGATACACTTATGGTGCTTATTCTAGTTTAGGAACAAACAGATATGGTGCTTCTCGTTTTAATGCTAGTGCTAAAGTTAGGAATGAAGTAACTGATAGTGCTGTTATTGAAGCTTTAAAGGAAATTAAAAGGATTAGAACAGAACCAGTTGATGCTCAGCTTTTAAAAGATGCTAAAGCAAAATATGTAGGTAACTTTGTAATGGCTTTAGAGCGTCCACAAACTATTGCAAATTATGCACTAAATATTAAGTTAAACGATTTGCCTCAAGATTTTTACACGACTTATTTACAAAAAATAAATGATGTTACTATTGAAGATATTAAGCGTGTAGCAAACAAATATTTTAAAGAAGATAATTTAAGAATTATTGTTGTAGGTAATGGTGCTGAAGTTTTAGAGAATTTAGAAAAGACAGGCATTCCAATCAAGTATTTTGATAAGTATGCTAAAGCTACTGATAAGCCTGAGTTTGAAGTTGAGTTACCAGAAGGAGTTACTGTAAAATCTGTTTTAAATAATTACCTTAAAGCAATTGGAGTTACAGATAACTCAGAGACTTTAAAATCAGTTTTAACTAAATATGAAGCTACAACACCTATGGGAGCTGTGATTTCTGAAGAAAAACGATTAGAAGGAAAAATGGTGCAAAACATGTTTATGGGTGGAAATAAAGTGATGTCTATGGTAATGACTCAAGATGGAGCAACTGCTAATCAGCAACCACTACCAGAAAATATGACGAATGATATGAAGGCAAATGCAGGCTTATTTATGGAATTGAATTTAGTGGATTCTGAATCTGCTCAAATTACTGCCATTGAAAGTATTGAAGGTAAAGATGCTTATGTTGTAAAAGTTTCTGGTGAAGTGATATCTTTCATGCTTTATTATGATGTTGAAACCGGACTTAAAGTTAAAGAAGTACAGACGACTTCTATGCAGGGACAAACTCAAAGTCAAGAAGCCTTGTTAAAAGATTATAAAGAATATAATGGAATAAAATTTCCAGAGACTAGAGATGCTAATATGATGGGACAGTCTGTAGTATTCAAATTAATGGAAGTGAAGATAAATGAAGGTGTAACAGAAGCAGATTTTAATTAAATCTAAGGCCTTTTAAATAGTCTATTAAAACCGAAGTGAAAGCTTCGGTTTTTTTATGCGTATTATTTTAGTTTAGACTGTGGTTTATGAGATAAATAGACACCAATCAAAATAAGTATTGACGCTAAACCTTGAATATAACTTAAATTCTCGCCATCTAAAACTCCCCAAATTAAAGCGACAATAGGCATAATGTAAGTTACAGAAGATGCAAAAACTGGAGTGGACATTTGTACCAATTTAAAATATAATATTTTGGCGAGTGCAGTACCAAAAACAGATAGTATAGTAACATAAACTAAGGCGTCTAATAACTTTGGATTAGAGATCGTTACTGTCGCAAAGAAGTCACTAAATAGTAATACAATTAGTGCCGGAATAACAATGAAGGCATAATTGCCAGCAGCAATAGCCAATGGTTTTACATCTTGTAAATAGCGTTTTATAATATTGACGTTTGCGGCATACATTACTGTTGATGCAATTACAAAGCCTGCATATAAATAATTTTGATGGGGGTTTAATTCAGATCCCTTTAAAATTAATATAGCCGTACCAATAAAGCCGATAATTACTCCAAAAATTTGTCGCTTAGTTGATGTAATTCTAAAAACAGCAAAGCCTAATAAAATAGTATTTAAAGGCACTAACGAGTTTAATATGGATACTATGGCACTATCAATTTCTGTTTCTGCAATTGCAAAAAAGAATGCCGGAATAAATGATCCCAGAAATCCAGAAATTAACAACCATTTCCATTTAGGTTTTGGTATAGTTTTTAGTGTATTAAAACCAAAAGCTAAAAGAAGTATTCCTGTAATAATAGTTCTAAGCGCTCCTAGCTGATATGCTGAAAGACCTAAAAGTGATTTCTTAATAAGTATAAAAGAACTTCCCCATATAATAGATAGCATTATAAGGTATATCCATTTTAAATTAGGGTTTTTCATACAAGATCGTCTATAATGAGTCATAAAATTCGTTAATTGTTTCGTAAGGAACGTCAATATTTGTTAGTTTTAACCAAAATATTAATACTTTAAATCAATGAAGATGTTTAAGACAATAAGTATAGTTGCAATTGTAGCTTTGGTTTTTACCTCTTGTAAAAATGAAACCGAACCACAAGTTAAAACTGTAGAGGTGGAAGTGGCTAAAAAAGACGTGGCTGCGACTCTAGATCCAAATGCAACGTATGCTAAAGTAGAATTTGGGATAGATGGAATGACTTGTGCTATGGGTTGTGCTAAAACTATCGAAAAGAAGATGGCTAAAATGGAAGGTGTAAAATCTGCTAAAGTAGATTTTGATACACGTATGGCTATGGTAGAATATGATGAAGCTAAAGTTACACCAAAGGCATTACAAGAAACCGTTACGAAGGTTGCAGATATTTACAAAGTGAAAAATATGCATATCGTAGATGATTTTGGGAGCGATAAATAAGCTTGAGGCACAGATGGTAAAGAGTCGTGTTATGTTAAAGCCAAAAATAGATAATTATTAAAAATTACTTATAAAGTTTAAATATTTAAACGCTATCCGAAAGGGTGGCGTTTTTTTATTGAACTTGAAGCAGAATAGAGGCTATTACGAAGCAGCCTAAAGGGAAAAGCCATAATAAGTAAATAGAAGTATCATTACGCTTAGATTTGGCATTAAGAATCAGTCGTTTCTTTCCATTATAGCGCATCCAGTTTTTAGATATTATAAGAAATGTAATTAATGCAAATAATACCCAAAATTTTGATGAAGACATTATTAGCATGTTCATTTGACTCGCAAAAGCCATAAAAAAAGCACTTATTACAAATACAATAGATACCTCTAAAGTGCTAATATAAAGGAGAGCTATATTAATGCTTTTTTTTCCTAAAGTTTTCTTGTAGTGATTAAATATTGAAATATATAAGGTGTCTAACATAGAGGTGGAATCCTTTTTTTTAGGTTATAAATATAGTGAATTACAATAAAGCACTATCAATTAAATAAGACATAAAATTAAATACTCTTATTCGTTTAATATGAAATATGGATATAAAAAAAGGACTGTCGTTTTAAACAGTCCTTTCTCTTTATAAAAAAATAAGATTTTTTATTGTGCTAAAATTTGAACATTACTAAAATCTACTGTCGTAGATATTGATGCATTGTTACTATCATAAACAAAGGCTAAAACAGCATTACCTGCAATCATAGAAACATCAATTAATCCTGTAGCATCATAAACATTGTTGAAAAAGCCAGTATTTTCTGGTAAAGCAGCAATTTCTGAAGCTCCTATTTCTATCCATGTTGCATCATCAGGGTCACTACCTGTTGTGTAATCGTTAGAGTAGTAAGCTTTTATTGGTTGTCCATTACTAAAAGCATCTGCAATTTGTAAAATAAGACGCTCATTCTCATTAGCATCAAAATCTATTGAAGGTGATATTAACCAGCTAATCATTTCTAAAGTCGTAGTACTGTTCTCATAAGCAGATCCTCTTACATAACCTTCACCACTAAAGCTACTAGCGTACCATTCCTCTGTGCCTAATGTGTTTATAACTTCCCAGTCGCCTAAACCACTATCAAAGCCTTCGTCAAAGACAACATCAAATTCTGAGAGGTCTAATAAAGTACATCTAGGGTTTTCCATATCTACATCATCCGTACTGTTAAGAGCTAATATTAAGCTAGCACCATCAAAAGTTTTACTAACAACCGCTGTTATAGATCCATTTCCAATAGGTAATTCTTCATTTTTAAAACTTGAAAAACTACTAGTTTCTAAAATAAATTGTGTGTACTCAAAACCACTACAGTCTTGTAATTTTCTTTGTGTATCAAAAACTTCGATAGGATCAAAATAATTTAAACCATTTAAATTGTCAGCAAATTCCACATTTTGAACATTGACTAAAATACCTACATGTCTATTACCAATTGCAGAAAGTCCCAACGTTAAAGGTGTTAATTCGTAAGAATCAGCTGATCTTAAAACTTTTTGCCTTATTTGAATTTCGTTTAAACTTGTTACAGTAGTACCGTATTGATCAGTTTCAGTTCCACCACCAATTGTAATGACACCGTTTCCAACACGCTCTTCTCCAATAAAAAGATCTTGTAAACCAATATATACTTCTCTTCCTAAATTGAATTGGTTGTAAGTATCAACTTGGTTTAAAATTACTTTTATACCTGATGTTGGGTTTGTAGGACTATCTTGAATATA
The DNA here is from genome assembly GCF_013403865.1 of Winogradskyella costae. Taxonomy (GTDB): domain Bacteria; phylum Bacteroidota; class Bacteroidia; order Flavobacteriales; family Flavobacteriaceae; genus Winogradskyella; species Winogradskyella costae. The sequence continues at coordinate 980,456 of NZ_JABFDK010000001.1, read as the reverse complement.
GAATTCTTTAAAGAAGTTACCTGTCTGATCAGATGAAGATACATATCCTTTCACATAATCATTAGTGTCTACTGGGTCGATGAACTCCCCTCCTTGGTACAATGCTTTAACTTCTGCGAACGTTAATTCATTTCCAGTCTCTAACAATGATGTAAGGCCTTTATTTTCTTCGTCTCCTAAACTATTAGGAATAGTATAGTCATCATCCTGTACACAAGATGTAATAGCTACAGAAGCTATTAAGACTAACATTAATTTTAAAGATTTAATCGCTTTATTCATAACTTTTTTATTTATTATTATTGAATTTATGAAATTTGAACATTTCATAATTGTGATATTATTTATTAATTTTTCTTTTTAGAATCTAACGTTCAAGTTAACAAAATAATTGGCACCACGTCCATACCAATACTTAGAACCAAACTGAGGATTGCCATCAGCATTATCATCTCTAAGTTCTCTATAGTTGGCATTTCTACCTTGTTCAAAACCACCTGTTTTGTATACTTCATCAAGGATGTTACCAACACTAGCAAATAGACTAATATAATATTCATCAACTTTCCAAGATTTTCCACCGACTAAGTTAATAACCATGTAGTCGCTAATTTTTTCTTGTTTTAGTAATTCAGTAGCTAAGTCTTCATCATAGTCATTTATTGGCAACCCATCTGAATCTAAATAGAAATTCTCTGTTCTTGTTAATGCATTTACGTCGATGTAAGCATTAGAGAAGAAGTTAGCTGTTGCACCAAACCACCAGAAATCAGGATCTCTGTATTCAAAACCAATAGATGCAGCTCTTTGAGGTCCTCCAGCAAGTTTATAATCTTTTAAATTAGCTTTTCCATAATCAATAGAACCTGACCCATCTGCTGTTTGAAAACTAGCAGACGTTAAGTATAAGTTAGGATTATTATCATATGTATATTGACCAATAGAAGCAGCACCTTTTAATTTTATAGTTGGTGTTACTTGTGCTTCAATTCCTAATTCCATTCCTAAATGGCTTTTGTCAATACCTTGTAAAACTTCCTGAACAAATGCAGACGTATCGTTATCTGTAATATCGTTACCGCCACTTAAACCATCAGCATAATAAAAACCAACTTCGTTAGCGTCTTCTATTTTAGTATAGAATCCTGTAACTTTAGCATTAACTATTGGTGATCTAAAGATGTAGCTAGCATCTAATGATGTTACTATTTCTTCACTGATATTATTCACCACAGAATGATTTTCTCTAGAGTTAGAGTACGTGTTACGTAAATTTGGTGCTCTTGTAAGATAACCTCCATTAACATCAATTAAGTGTTTTCCTGTAATTTTGTATGTGAATCCTGCTTTTGCACCAAGACCTGTAAATGAAAGCTCGTCTCCCTTTCCAAAAGATTCTGGTCGTCCATCAACTCCGTCAAATCTGCTATTCTCCCATAACCCTTCTCTTTGGTATGTTGTGCTAGTTATATTGGCAGAAGCATAGAAATCAAACTTGTTGTACTTAAACTGCCCTTGAGCATAACCTGAAATGACATCAGCATATAAGTTGTAGTTATATCTGTATTTATCTCCTTCTTGTACTATTCTATCTTGATTACGGTTGTCATATTGGTATCCGTCAAAAGAATCTACATTTAATAAACCAACATTAGACCCCAATAAATCGATAACTTCTCCGAAGTTTTCTGACTTTAAGTTTTTGTAGTTTACTGCTCCATTAATAACAATGTGTTCATTAATTTCAGATGTAAATATAGAATTAACTGTTAATTGCTTGTCATCAGCTCTGTCTTCATATAAAGCGTACGCAGAAGTTATGTCATTAATATTATTAGTAACGTTAGCATCTATAATACGATTCCAATCTAATTGGCCATCAGTTATAAATTTTTGCTCTGCTAAATATGCACCTGCAAGGTCATCTCTTTGTTCATGATAACTAGGTAGTAGTTGGTAATAAGCAGCACTTGGGTTACCACCACCACTGTAATCTAATCTACTATTTCCTAATTTACCAAATTGGTAACCAACGTTAGTATTTAATCTTGTTTTAGAAGAAATATCCCAATAATGATTTAACATAAAGATTGGCTCTTCAACTTCTTTAATACGAGAATTTCGTTGTTCTCCATCCAAGTCTCCCCAGTATTCATTGTATTTAATCCCTTTTAGGTCATAAATTTCTTGTGTGTTTGGCGACGACTTTCCTCTTCTATTAGGTGTGTAAACTGAAGTAAAGTTAATACTGTGTTTATCGTTTATTTTCTTTTCTACAGAAGCAAAGAATGAATTAGAATCATATAATGTTCCATCAACAAAACCTTCTTCGCCCCAACGTCTTCCTAACATAACAGCATAAGACCAACCCCCATCTAATAAACCAGATGCATAACTTGCCATAACACGATTAGTATAACTTCTATTTGAAGAAGAATATGTAATACGTCCACCTTTTCTATAAGAAGAAGCTCTAGTTATAATGTTAGATGTTCCTAAAACACCACCAAAATTATAATCAGAAGGAGTAAGACCAGTTGTTAAAACTTGGTTACGCATCATATCGTTTAATCCGCCCCAATTACTCCACTGTGGTCTCCCGTTGTAAAGTTTGTTCATTTCAATACCGTTCATTAAAACAGATCCGTTTTCTGAATCTAAACCTCTTACTTTAAAGAAAGAAGAACTAAATTCAAAAGCTGCTGTTCTTTGAAAAACATCTAATGAAGACGATAGTAATCCAGAAATATTATCTGCACCACTTGTATCATCATTTAATTCGTCATCAGACAATGTAATTGTAAACATATCTTGTACATCTGTGACATCGATATCTAAAGTCATATCCGTAATATCTACGGTTTGACCTTCGTTTACAATAATTGGGTAACGCTTTGTTACAAAGCCAGCTTTAGAAATTTTTAAAACATGTTCCCCTAATGGTACATTGCTGGAAAAAATAAATTCACCGAAACCGTTTGTTAAAGTTGTTTGCTGGGTTTCCTCAATAGTAATTGTTACATCTGGAATTGGTTCTGAAGATGCGGCATCTTTTACACTACCCTTAATAATGGTATTTTGTGCCATCATAGTAAAGGAAGTTAAAACTCCAAATAGTAAAATAATTAAACTTTTTTTCATATCTAAATTTAAAGTTAATAGTCTTGGTACATTAAATAAAATTTATTTAAGGCGTGCAAATTTACATTATTTATAATAAATATCTACTTTTGGCTCAAGATTTGTAAAGTAATTAATGTTAACATAACATGAGGTAAATGAAAAATTTAAAACACAACTTATTGGTATTATTTATTATGGTATTTATAAGTATAAATGCACAAGAGAAGAAAAAGTATAAAATTCACACTGTAGCATTTTATAATTTAGAAAATTTATTTGATACTATAAATGATACGACTAAATATGATGAAGCTAGTCCTATTATGGAATTAAATCAGGGTCTAAGAGCTGAGGCCTATGAGAGAAAAGTAAAAAATATGGCAAAAGTAGTTGCTGATATTGGTTATGAAGATACTAAAAACTCACCTGCAATAATTGGAGTGTCTGAAGTTGAAAACAGACAAGTGCTTGTAGATTTGGTTAATGATCCTCAATTATTGAGTAAAGATTATGGTATTATTCATTTTGATTCTCCTGATAAAAGAGGAATTGACGTTGCACTATTATATCAAAAAGCACTTTTTAAACCTATTGAAACAAGTTCTCATGAATTACTTATTTACGATGATTCTTCAAGAAAACGTGTTTATACAAGAGATCAATTATTGGTTACTGGAGAATTAGATGGTGATTTAATTCATGTTATTGTTAATCACTGGCCGTCTCGAAGTGGAGGAGAGGCAAGAAGTAGATTTAAACGTGTTGCAGCAGGAAAATTAAACAAACGTATAATTGATTCTCTACAATCTATTGATCCTTATGCTAAAATCATGACTATGGGAGATTTTAATGATAATCCTATTAATGATAGTATGAAAAAGGAAATAAAAACCGAATCAGACAAAGATAAGGTGAAGTTAAAAGGTGTTTATAATCCTTATGAAAACCTATATAAGAAAAAAGGATTAGGAACAACTGGTTATAGAGATTCATGGAGTTTATTTGATATGATTTTATTTACACAACCTTTTTTAGAAAAGGATTATACGTCTTTTAGATTTTATAAAGCAGGAATTTTTAATAAGTCGTATTTAACTAATAAAGAAGGACGCTATAAAGACTATCCTTTAAGAATGATTGATGCAGGTCTTTCAGGAGGTTATAGTGATCACTTTCCTGTATATGTATACTTAGTTAAAGAATTATAAACAAAATTTTGAAACTAAAAAAAGCGTCTAATAATATTAGACGCTTTTTTTATGTGCTATGATTTAAAATTTAGAACCAAAGGTTCCATGGAATCATATATAAAACACAAGCTAAAGCTAAAGTATAAAAAATAGCCAGTAGCTTAAATTTTGGCTTAGAGGTCAATTTTTTTTTGTGTTTAGAATATCCTATTGTAACTAAGGCAATAGCAATAATCATGGCGAAAGGATGCTCTATAATTAGTTTTCTTAATTCTGAATTTTTCATCACTTCTCCCATACCACCAACTTGTTCAATCACTGAAAAATAATCCTTCGTGATATACAATATGATACCTATCAGTAATTGAATGTGCATTGTAATCAACGCAAATAATGAAATTCTAAAATCTTTTGCATCAAATTCTTTGTCCCCAAAAAATTTAATTAATGCGTTAAATGTAGCAAGGACTAATACTAAAAGTACTAAATAGGCCCATTTTGAATGTATAAATTGAACAGTTTCCATAATGATAAGTTGATTAATTTATGCAAAAATAGGGATTTAAGGGTGAAAGTAATTACTCCGAAATTGTAATTTTATGTTTTAGTTCATTTCCTAATTCATCTGTAACAGTAATGATATGTTCGCCATAGTTTGGTGTAACAGCTATATCATGAATATCTGTAGTGCTTCCAATATATTCATTATCAATATACCAGTATAGTTCTAGCTCGGGTTTAGAATGTGCGACTTTTAATATTAGCTCATTAATGTTGCCATCAAAATCTTTTGGTAAATAAATTGTACTTTGTTGATTAGGGTAAATGAATTCCATAGAAATTCCTCCTGATTCAGCACAATCTGCTCTGTAAGGTGGTAAAGGCTTGTAAAATGGATTCTTCGATTTGAAATAATAGGATTGAAGAGGGGGTAATACAAACCAAGACGTGTTAGTAATATTTGAAATGGCTTCACAAGATGAGTTGACCTGATAATGTTCAGATGAATCCAAGTGTACTAATTTATGAAAAGGGCATGGTTCTGTTTTCTTTCCACTACTTTGTATATAACGCATTTCGGTGTCATCGCAAATAGAGGAAGCGCGATAGCCACTTTTTTTGCAAATATTCACCTCAAGCATTTCGTCGTAAGGTTTTGCAAACCAATCAGTTTTAGGTAGTAAATCAAACACATCAAACATAATAGGTGCAGCCGTTTGTACACCAACTAAACCTGGTCGTCCTTCCCCATCGGCATTCCCAACCCAAACACCTACAACATAATCTTTTGTTGTACCAATGGCCCAAGCATCCCTAAAACCAAAACTTGTTCCTGTTTTCCAAGCAATTTCTTGTGAAGAATCATAGTAGTTCCAACTTTCATCGCTTTCTGGTCGATTGACCTGTTTCATACTTTCAAATGTTAAAAAAATGGAAGCGGCATCAAAAACTGCTTTTTCGGGGGTTAGCTTTCCAAAGTCAACAGTTTGATTAAAATTATAAGTAGGTTGGCAAAATTCATTTGTAAAATACTGACTAGAATTAGCATTAAAGTGATTCAAGGTCGATGCCATACCAGCATAACTTTTACACATATCCCAAAGATTACTTTCTGCACCTCCTAATATTAAAGATAACCCGTAATGATTGGCATTATATTTTAAATCTTTGAGCTGAAGAGATTTGAGATAGTGGTAAAAGCGATCTAATCCAAACTCTTGAAGCATTCTTACCATAGGAACATTGAGCGATTGTGATAGTGCTTCATTAGCTTTTACGGCGCCGGCGTATGTCTGATTATAATTTTCGGGTTGGTAACTTCCAAATTGTGTAGGTATATCTGCCACCAAAGTATTTGGTAATAGATCTCCGGCATCGAGCATGGCAGCATATAAAAATGGTTTTAAAATACTACCTGTACTTCTAGGTTTGTCAATAATATCTACACTGTTTTGATGCATTTTATCTGTTGGGGAATTGCCAACATAAGTTACCACTTCTCTTGTTTTTACGTCTAAAACTAAAACGGAAAGATTATGAATTTCATTTTGCTTTAAGAGATCGTAATGCTGCTTTACTATGTTATTCGTTTGCTCTTGAAGTGCTATTTTAACCGTCGTTTTTACACGTTCTCCTTTTTGTGTCTTAGCTATCTTTTGAAGTAAATGAGGTGCAATTTGAGGCAGCGGATAGGGTTTTTGTGGCAAGCCTTCAGCGATAGATAAGTTATAAGTCAATTGATCGATAGTGCCATTTTCATATAGTTTTTTTAATAGTCGATTTCGTTTATTTAATAGTAGTTTTTGATTTTTTCCAGGGTAAATTAAACTTGGGGCATTAGGTAAAACTGCTAAAGTTGCACTTTCGGCCCAAGATAAATTAGAGGCATTTCTATTAAAGTAACGCCAAGAAGCCGCATCGATTCCAACAACATTTCCTCCAAATGGTGCGTGACTTGCATAGAGGTTTAAAATTTCATCTTTAGATGATCTAAATTCTAATCGTGTGGCTAAGATCAGTTCTTTCAGTTTTTCAAAATAGGTCCGAGATTGTCCTTTTCTTGATAATCGTATCACTTGCTGAGTCAATGTGCTGCCTCCTCGTTTTACCGTTCCTGAACTTAAATTCCCTTTTAAAGCTTTGAAAATTGAAATAGGATTGAATCCTGGGTGTTTATAAAAATACTCATCTTCAAATTGAAGAATGCAAATTTTAAATTTTTCAGGTACACTATCATTGGCAGGAAACCTCCATTGCCCATCATCTGCAATTAATGCTCCTAATAATTTATTAGATTGACTTGTGATTACCGTTGCCGTAGGATCTTTAAATAATTGGTGGGGTAAACAAAAATAATAAGCAATTAAAAGCAATGTCACCACTACAGATTTGATTCTATTTCGCTTTAAAAAATTAATTAACCTATACATAGACTATACAAAAGCTGATTTGCCAAATTTCTGCTTAAAATTTAAGATTATTAGACAAAGATATCTATATATTTAAACGTGAGAAATTCATTATTAGACTTAAAGTTACTTGTATTTATTAGTATTTCTTTATTATTTTCAAAAGAAATGCATGGGCAATTAGGATTCTGTCAAGGGAACTCTGGAGATCCTATCTTTTCTGAAACCTTTGGTTCGGGAACAGATTATGGACCTGGCTTATCCGCAGGCACTACGACGTATACATTTGTTAATACTGCAGGACCACAAGATGGTGAGTATACTATTTCTCAAAACACATTTTCTTATGGGTGGAATTTACCTAGTGATCACACAGGAGACGTTAATGGAAAGGCGCTCATTGTCAATGCAAGTTTTACAACAGGTGAATTTTATAACATAGCAGTTAGCGGTTTGTGCGAAAACACAACGTATGAATTTTCTTCTTGGTTGATAAATATCTTACCGAGCTCGGGTTGCGGTGGAAACGGGATACCTGTTAATGTTGAATTTCAGATTTGGGATGATACAAATACCAGCCTTTTAGCGAATGGTAATACTGGGGATATTTATGGATCCGCTACTCCGAATTGGGAACAATATGGTTTAGTGTTTCAAACGCTACCTGGTCAAACTTCTGTTATCTTAAAAATTATTAATAACGGGGCCGGTGGTTGTGGTAATGATTTGGCCATAGACGATATTATCTTTAAAAGTTGTGGGGACTTAATTGCAACAGAAGATAATGGCACCGGAAACTCTATTGAGATGTGTAGTACTCAGGCTCCTTTTTCAGATACCATTACGGCTATTCCTGATAATACTGTTTTTAGTACTCATTTTTATCAATGGCAAGTGAGTAATGATGGAGTGAACTGGACTGATCTTGCAGGTGAAATAAATGCTTCTATAGATGTCTCAGGAATTACGACAACAACTTATTACCGAGCTAAAGTTGCAGAATATGCTGCAAATTTGAATAATTCTGACTGCTTAACGTTTTCTGACGTTTATGAAATTGTAATAAATCAAGCCCCACCACCCCCAATAATGGCATGCTGGGAAACGGCAACATTTGATGATTCGTCGTGTAGTTGGACGGTTGTAGGAACACAGCCTGTTGAACCCGTAGGTTTGGAGTGTTGGGAATCTACATTTTTTAATACAAATACCTGTACTTGGGAAATAAATGGAACGCAGCCTATTCAGCCCACTTTAGAATGTTGGGAAATAGCAACTTTTAATGATATAACGTGTACATGGGATATTTTAGGTGCGCAACCAGTACAACCAAATATTGAATGTTGGGAAACAGCAACCTTTAATCCTACAACATGTGTTTGGGATGTTTCAGGGACACAACCAGCAGAACCCTCTTTAGAATGTTGGGAAACAGCAACTTTCAATGATGTTACGTGTTCATGGGATGTTTCGGGTGCGCAACCTGTTCAACCTACTTTAGAATGTTGGGAAACTACAATATTTAATACTATAACATGTACTTGGGATATTTCAGGAATACAACCAGCACAACCCACTTTAGAATGTTGGGAAATAGCAACTTTCAATGATATTACGTGTTCATGGGACGTTTCAGGTACGCAACCTGTTCAACCTACTTTAGAGTGTTGGGAAACTACAATATTCAATACTATAACATGTACTTGGGATATTTCTGGAATACAACCAGTACAACCAGATTTAGAATGTTGGGAAACAGCAACTTTTAATGATATGACGTGTTCATGGGATGTTTCGGGTGCGCAACCTGCTCAACCCACTTTAGAATGTTGGGAAACTACAATATTTAATACCACCACATGTAGTTGGGATATAGTTGGAGCTCAACCAATAGAATTTATTGAAGAATTCTTGAGTTTCTGTGATGGAAATGAGGTTGTAATGCAAGCAGATTCTGATATCGTTAATCCAACCTATCAATGGAGTTCAGGTGAGGTTACTGAATTCAAAACCGTTGACGTTGCTGGGACTTATGAAGTTTTAATTACAGATGGGTGCTTTACAATTGAAAAAACGATTTATGTAGAACAAATACCAACTCCAAATATAGAAAGTATTGCGTCTGATGGCAGCTCAATAATTGTAAATATGTCTAATTCTGGAGATTTTGAATATTCATTAGATGGTATTTCATTTCAATTTAGTTCTATATTTTCTAATATGGATGCTGGTTCTTATACCATTTATGTGAAAGCTTTTGATTGTGATGTTATCATAGTAATGGATTATTTTCACTTTTTTATACAAAAATTTATAACACCAAATGGTGATGGTCAGAATGATTTCTTTGCTTTAAATGTCGTTCCGCATTTTAGAACGTCAGAAGTTTATATTTTTGACCGATACGGTAAGTTATTATTCTCATCCATTAATAGAAACGTATTTTGGGATGGTACATTTAATAATGAAGATTTACCGAATTCAGATTATTGGTACCGAATTGTTTTAGATGGAGAAGAATTTGTTGGACACTTTGGTTTAAAACGTTAAAATACAATCCTGGCAGGTTTTAAAACTTACCAGGATGAATTTTTCAAATTAACACCCTTTCGGTATATCAAATTCAATTATTTTTTCTGTGATATTATCTTCAAAATCGGTGAGTATAAACTTTAAAAACACACGATTTGTGGCAACTCCAACAGGTTGATCTTTTCGATTCTTAATGGTTTTAAAGTAGTCTAACCAATCTGATCCACATTGGTCTATAACCTCTGTTTTTAAATCTTCAATCGACGTATCAATAAAGTGCTTCCAATCGTTTTCTGTATAGGCTAAAGTTTCAAACGTATTAGATCTATTTTGTTTTAATGGTTTCCATTCCGAATCAAAATGTTTCCAATCCTTTGAGTCGCATTGCGCATCTGCACTCATAAATGAAATGCTATTTTCGTAGCGTTGAAAGATGCTCACGTGCTTATAATCATTATCAACTAAAACAATTTGTTTTCTTTCAGGTGAAGCTCCGAGATCCACATTAATTGTAATAGAATCTTGTTGTTTTAAATTGTGCGTTCTTTTATAGTCGCTAGTAGCTAAATTCTTAATTTCAACATTCAATTTATCTAAATCCAATCTAATGGTTTTAGAAATTTTTGTTGACGATAAATAGCCATTAAACACATAGCCAATATGGTTTCGGGTTTCAACTTTTACCCATTCGCCACTGACTTTTTTACCACCATCTACTACAACGAGTTCTTTATTTGTGTTCTCTATAACTCCAATGGCTTCACCATAGGATAATTTACTCAATAGTTTTGCACTAATGTCGGGTTGGTCTCTAAGAGATAATCCACTTTCTGCGGCAACATATGCCGTTTGTTGAGCTGTTACTGCTGTTACACTTAATAACATTACAATCGCTAAAATCTGTTTTAAATTGTTCATAATTTTTTGTTTTTGGGTTAAACATTATTAGCGGTTTTTTGATACCATTTACACCTTGTGTTTATTCGGTAAAAATGTTCTTTTTTGCACTTCACTTTGTTATAAAAATAAACCATAGCTATGGCTATGCTTGATTTTGATGCCTCGTTTATTACAAAAAATTTACATTTTATACTTCAAATAAATTCAAAGCCTAAATAGTATTTTAGGATTCTTGTCTGTCGACCGACAAGTTTTAGTTTACTCAGGACTAGTTTCAGTAGCTAGTTTTTTGTCTTTTATACTGTTGTCATTTCGAGTGAATTTTAAGCTTTTTTGAGCTTGAAATTTGTATCGAGAAACATTTTAATTTGTATGGTTCTCGATACAATTCTGACGAAAAAGTCAGAATCACTCGAACTGACGAGAGTTGTGTTGACTTATCCTGCAAGGTCTTTTTTCGACCTTGTAGGTATTATTATTTAGGTTAATTAAGACTTACACGGTTGTTTGAAACCTTGCAGGTCTTGGTATTATTTCTCAACAGTTACCCATTCCCCTTTATTTCTCACCAAATAGTCGTTATCATACATGGCTTCAGCTTGTGAGCCTGGTAGATAATAGGTGCCTAAATAGGAAGCGTTTAATAAAACGGTAAAGGTTTTAGTGCCATATTTACCCTTGGCGTTCATATCAAAATAGAAATTCACGCGATCATCTCTGATGTCTGTATATCGCGCTTGACTGACAGTTGTATCTCCAAAATCTGTAAATCTAGTGTTTACAATATCCCAACCTGAAGGGAAAATTTGCGTTAACGCTACATCGTGTACATAATCATTTGTTAAATTTGAAATGCTTACTGTCGCTACAAAATCTTGTCCTTGTTGTAGTGTTTTAACATCAATTCTGTTGCCTTGTAAATCTTTATAAATCGTTGAAATACTAAAGCCACGTTGTTCCGCTAATTCTTCGCCTAATTTCAATTTACCAGAGTTTAAAATGCGTACATAAACCAAATTATCTTTAGCGTTGTTAATCGAAATTTGATTGCTGCCATCAGTAATAGGAATACTGCGTTGCGCAATGGCATTTTTAGTATCTATAGTTTCTGATTTGCCATTTATACTGTAGGAAAGTTTTAAATCTTTTCCTCCATTTTTAATCACCATTTTCCCCATAGCTAATAAACTGTAGGCTGTGGTTTGCGTACTCATCCAGCTGTCACTCGATAAATCTTTAGCAATAGATTTTGCTAAGTCTTTAGCTTTTAGATTGCCAGTGATAATCATGGTTTCTAAAGCCATGGCTCTATTTCTATCCACTGACCCATAAGTGTAATAGTTAGATTTTGGTGGCTGAAAATTAATATTAGCCGTTTTTGAAATGGCATCACTCGCTTCTTTTTGTCCGGCTAAAGCATAGGCTGCTGCTAATCGCCATTTGGCTTCGTTTGAGATTTCTTCAAACTCACGCAATCTATTCATGCTTGCTAAATCAGGACTTCCAGCTAAAGCCAAGGTATATAAACGATACGCTTGTGCTAAATCTGAATGATAGATTTTATAACTCGGTCTCCAATTTCGAGCAGCTTGTTGTTGGTAAGCAATCCAATTGCTTTTAAACGTTAATGGCAAAACAAAGCCTTTCTTCTCCGCTTCAATCATAAAGTGGCCAGCATAACTTGTGCTCCAATCATTGGCTGTGCTTTCTCCCATCCAATAACTCATACCTCCATTGGCTTTTTGGAAATTCCCTAAACGTTTAATGCCGCTTTCAATATTACTCTGTACTTCTTTTTTCTTTTGAGCCGTTAGGTCAAAGATATCAGCCAAGAATAATTGCGGAAATACTCCAGAGGTGGTTTGTTCTAAACACCCATGAGGATAACGAACTAAATATTGCAATCTCCCTGTGAAATCCATTGGTGGTAATGTTGAAAATTCTACCGTTGCGGAATTTGTACCTGCAACTCCAAAGGTCGTCACGTCGATGTTTTTAGTGGCGTTGGCTTCTAATTCATAATCCATAACACGCGATGTAAACGGATTCGGATTCTCCACATCAATTTCAACTTTATAGGTTGATTTTTCGCCGTGTCCTGAAGCAATAACTTCAACGGTATTGATGCCTTTTGCTTTGGTAACATCCAACTCAAAATAGACCATTTTTTCATCTGGCTTATCGAATGAAAGGGATTGTGTCGCGTTTCCTTTTACAGTAATACCATCGCTTAATTTTAAGGATAAATTCACGTTTCTAACTTTGTCTTCCATAGCAAAAACGGTTACAGGTAATGTTACTTTTTCACCAGGACTCAATTTTCGTGGTAAGGTGGCTAAAACCATTAAAGGTTGTTTCACCTGAACAGATTTATCAACGCTTCCATAAGCTTCTGTGGCGTTGTTTCCTGCCACAACCATAGCTCTTACGGCACCAATATAATTTGGCATTTTAAGTTGATGTGTTTTCGTTTGACCTTTATCTAACAGGAAAGGGCCCAAATACGTCACAACAGGTTTAAAACGGTTGGCTTTTTTGTTTTTTCCAGCAGCAGCACTGCCATCACCACCAATCGCGAATACTTGGTCAACACTACCGGAATAAGCACCAATAACATCATCAAAAATATCCCAGGTTTTCACGCCTAATGCTTCACGTGCATAAAAACTCTCCCAAGCATTTGGTGTTTTAAAACGTGTTAAATCTAACAAGCCTTCTTCTACAACGGCAATGGTGTAGGTCATAGATTTGTTATGCTTTTCAGATACTTTTATCTCGTAAGATTGCTCAGGTCTAATAACATCTGGCATCTTAATTTGAGGTTCTAATTTAGTGGCTGGATCCTCTACCATCATCGGAATGACGCCATACAAACGAATTGGTAAATCGTTAGACGTTATAGCATGCGGTTGCAATAATGAAATATTAATAAAGACGTTTGGTGCCATTTCGGAAGTTACAGGAATATCGATAGTCGTTTCACCTGGCTTCGTTTTTACCCATTGCTGTTGCAATACTTCCGAACCATTTTCTATACTTACTAAAGCTCTGCCTTCTGAACCTGATGGGAAGGTTAATTTGGCAATTTCTCCAACATTATAATTTTCTTTGTCAGTTGAAAACACTAACATTTTTGCCGCTTCTTTATCACTTGAAGGATTTGAAGACCACCAGTTTTTATAGAAGTAAGCCGTTCTTCCTGTAGCATGTCCACTTACTGGATCTACAACTCTAATTAAGTAACGTCCGCGTTCATCTTCTGGAATCTTCAATTTGAAATTCGCTTTACCGTTAGCATCTGTATTGACTAAAAAGGACTGTACTGGTCTGTGGTAATTGCTCGATACGTAACTCGATAGGTTATCATAAGAGGAATTCCACCACCAACGCCATTCAACTTTATAAACTTTTACTTCTAATTTCTCTCTTTTAATAGGTTTCCCTTCAGCCGTTACGGTTGCTATATCAAAGGTGTGATTTTCATCTGTAAAATAGGAACCGTAGTTATTGCCTTTTGGTGATTGTAACCCAACAAAACTCTCATACGGAGCATAAGGCATGGTAAAGGCATCTAATGAAAAATCACCGCCATTTTCAAAAGCTCTTACTAGGAATTGAGCCGTTAACATGCCCGGCGCATTTTTACCAATATTCAGTTTTGAATTGATGGTCGCATTACCTTCTACATCTAAATTACCTTCAAACACATTGGTTTCTTCAGAATTAAATGTACGTGTAGGATCGTTAAAAACGTAATTTTTATAGCCTTTAAAGCTGGTATACGTTGATGTGAATTTTGCTTTTATTTCAGCTTTTAAACTCTTCGCTGGTGCGCCGTGTAACCATGTCACATTTAAATCTCCTTGAAGCGGTTTGTCGTTGGTTAAAATGTCGTTTTCAAAATCGATTTTAATTTTTAATCGGTTTGGTTTTACGGTTTCAATTTTTAAGCCTTTTGAAAATGTAGCACCACCAACAGAAACCTTTGCATTATAGTTTCCAGTTTTGTAATCTGTTGATGTTGGTACTGTAAAATCATAGAAATTATTAAGGTTGTCTATCGATATTTTTCTGTACACCAATTTTCCAACAGGATCTGTGATTTCTAATTTTACAGGATGACGTTTTGGTAGTTTATTCGCAACGTCATTCAACATAAAGGTTAAAAACAAACTGTCTCCAGGTCGCCAAACTCCACGTTCTGCGTAAATGTACCCTTTTAGACCACGTTGTAATCGGTTACCAGACACATCGAATTTACTCAATGATAAAGACATGCCATCGTGTAATTTAATATAGCTCACGTTGCTCCCTTTAGTTGCAATGGCAAAAGCAGCTCTGTGTTTAGCGTCGATTTTTAGCATGCCTTCTTTATTGGTAATGCCATCGGCTAATTCTTGTTGTTGGTAATTGTATAAGGTGATTTTTGTAGCACTTTCTGGACTGGTCGTTAAAATATTGGTCACCGCAAATAGGTACGTGTTATCAGCACCTTGCTTCGCAATTATACCAAGATTTGAACTGATTAAATTCTGAGACACCACGCGATTGCCGTAGTTAAAATAAGATTCGGTACAAGGATTGTCTCTATCTCTCCAACGGTAATTGGTGTTTCTGTAGCTATAGGTTAAATTGTCCCAATAACGTTCTTCTCGTAAGTCCTCTTCTTCCTCAGTACTTTCCTCAGAAGCGTAGTAATCCTCTTCATAATAATCATCATAGTAGTCATCGTCATCAATGCTTGTTGTTTCTGCATTTGAGGTACAATCGTAAAGCGAATATTCCTTTTTAAAACTCAATTCTACTCTATAAATGGCTCCAGGATCTGCTTTTAAATATTTAGATAAATCGATGCTGTAGGCTTTCCATTTTCCGGTATTTTGGTGCTCGTCTTGTATTAAGGTTATGGTTTCTTTAGCGATGCGTCGTCCTACTTTTTTAATGGCATATTGGTCACCACTATTAAGGTCGTAATCTTGTAAAAATTGAAGAACGTTATTTTCGAATATTTTAATGATTCTCACATCGACTTTACTCAGGTTAACGGCTTCAAAATTGAATTTTAATTCATTTGAATTTGGAAGAATACTGCCGTTACTGATGAGTCTTACTTCAGGTTTTAATTCTTCAAAGGTAACCAGTTCTGAAAATGGTTTTTTCAATTTGAAACCATCAGTTGTTTTGATGCCTTGGAAGATATCAACCTGAATATCGCCCACCAACTTAGAATCAGGATACACACGCAATACATTGCCATCGACAATATATTTTGGGTTTTTAACGCCTTGAAGCGAGACTAAGCCAGCGAAATTTTGCTGTTTTACCAATGGATCTGAAAAGTTTAGAGATAAGAATTGTTCTGGACTTTGAATGACTTCAAAATTTACAATGGTAAAGTTATTTTTTCCAGGAATAGTAATAAAGTTTTCACCTTTATTATCTGCGTTTATAGCTGAACCATCCCATTTCACATCAATTTTACTGTCTTCAACCAAACGATTAATACTATCTATTTTAAACTCGAAGAATTTTGAAGTTTCGTTAGCGTCATTCCACACCAATTTTAATGATTTTGAATTCTGAGAAGCAGACACTAAGTTTTTAGCTTCAGCAAGTGAAATAACATCCGCTGAACGCAATTGCGCAAACATATATTGCCATTCTTTACTATAGGATTGTAGGTTTTGGGTGGTGATATTAAAACTTGGAGTGATGGTTTTAAATTGAAAGGTGTAATCTTCAAAATCTGTTGGGATGTTTTTGTAAATTTCTCCGAGCTTTACATTTACAGTGTATTCTGTAGCAGGTTCTAGGTGTTCATCTGGTGTGAAAAGTAAGGTATGATTGTTCATGGCTTTTAATTGGCCTTGAACGTGAGGTGTTATTTTAACAAGTTCTGCTGGTAGGGTTTTATCGATTTCCCATCCGTTAACCGTATCTGAAAGGCTGATTTTTATAGGGTCAGCAACAGAAACTAAACCTGAAGTTGTATAGCTAATGTAATCGCGATACTTAAAAATATTATCGGTTTCTACAGGTGTTTTTTTACATGAAACGACAAATGCGAGAATTAAGAGTAGGAGGAGGTGCTTTTTGATGTTCATGATGTTGATGGATTTAAATAAAAGTTTCGATTAACAAGCAAAGGTAGGTGCTTTCTTGTTAAATAAGTACGGAAATTTTTTAAGGTTTAGACTTTGGCTTGTTGTTAAATTATTCTTAAAGTTAAGATTTATATGTAAATGAGTTAATAAAATTAAAATTGTTTTTGTAGAGAGTGTGAATTTGTCATTCGACTAATTTAGAGGCTTTAATGTTATTCAATTTAGAGATGTCACACTTCGCCTAACTAAGTATTTATTAGTAACTTCGCATCAAAATTTAATAATTCATAAAAAATTAGCAAATATGGAAGCAGTAGCTACCGATTTCGGAATAAAAGAAGCCTTAGAACAATTAGGCGTTAACGATATAAATAATGGCTCTTCTACAGGGTCTAATAGCTTTTCTAGTGGAGATGTTATTGAATCCTATTCACCGGTAGACGGGAAGTTAATAGGGAAAGTAAAAACAACAACTAGAGCAGATTACGACAAAGTAATGGATGCCGCGACAAGCGCATTTAAAACGTGGAGAGATGTACCAGCTCCACAACGTGGAGAAATTGTACGTCAGTTTGGAAATAAATTAAGAGACTTAAAAGAACCGTTAGGGAAATTAGTCTCTTACGAAATGGGTAAATCCTTGCAAGAAGGTTACGGTGAGGTTCAAGAAATGATTGATATCTGTGATTTCGCTGTGGGTTTATCACGTCAATTAAATGGGCAAACGATTCCTTCGGAACGTCCTGGTCACGTGATGAGAGAACAATGGCACCCTATTGGTGTGGTTGGTATTATTTCAGCATTTAACTTTCCGGTAGCCGTGTGGGCTTGGAATACCGCTTTAGCTTGGATTTGTGGTGATGTTTGTGTGTGGAAAGCCTCTGAAAAATCATTGTTGTGTTCAATAGCGTGTCAGAATATTATCGCAGGTATTTTAAAAGATAACAACCTACCAGAAGGTATTTCTTGTATCATTAATGGAGACTACAAAGTCGGTGAAATGATGACTACCGATTCTAGAATTCCTTTAGTGTCTGCTACAGGGTCTACAAGAATGGGACGTATAGTTGGTAAAACAGTGGCAGAACGTTTTGGGAAGTCCTTATTAGAATTAGGTGGCAACAATGCCATTATTATCACACCTACAGCCGATTTAAAAGTAGTCGTTCCTGGTGCTGTATTTGGTGCTGTGGGTACTTGTGGACAACGTTGTACTTCTACACGTCGTTTAATTATTCACGAATCAGTTTACGATAAAGTACGTGATGCCATTGTTGGTGCTTACGGACAAATTAAGATTGGTAACCCTTTGGATGAAAACAATCACGTTGGACCGTTAATTGATAAAGATTCTGTAAACACCTATTTAGCGGCTATTGAAAAAGCAAAAGCTGAAGGTGGAAACGTTTTAGTTGAAGGTGGTGTTTTAGAAGGTGAAGGTTACGAAAGTGGTTGCTACGTAAAACCAGCCATTATTGAAGCTGAAAATCATTTTGAAATCGTTCAACACGAAACATTTGCCCCAATCTTATACTTAATGAAATATTCGGGTGAGGTTGAAAATGCTATTGAAAAGCAAAATGGTGTGGCTCAAGGCTTATCATCAGCCATTATGACTAACGAAATGAAAGAAGCAGAGAAGTTTTTATCTTATGCTGGTTCTGACTGTGGAATCGCTAACGTCAACATCGGAACGTCTGGTGCTGAAATTGGTGGTGCTTTTGGTGGTGAAAAAGAAACAGGAGGTGGACGTGAGTCTGGTTCTGATGCTTGGAAGGTCTACATGAGAAGACAAACCAACACCGTTAATTACTCTGATGAATTGCCACTAGCACAAGGGATTAAGTTTGATCTTTAAGTAAAGGTTAAGTTTTTAAATATTTTAAAGCCATATCGAAAGATATGGCTTTGTTTTTTTAACATTGTAGTACGCAACCTTTTTTTACAAATGGCATCTATTAGGCAACCGATCTAATTCAACATATGAAACTATTATTTAAATTCTTCTTAATACCGTGTTTTTTAATGACGGTCTTAAGTTGTGAAGTTCAACTAGAAGACAATACCAGGATTTTAGTTGAGGGCACTATTAAAGACCAGGATAATATGCCTATTTCTGAGGCTAAAATTAGTGTGTTAACAAAACGAGGTAATTTTACTGGTGGTGAAAATCAATATATTCTAGGAGAAGGTTATAGTAATGCCGATGGTCATTTTTCTGTAATTTCATTATACGATAGAGACGAAGATTTTGCTATTGAAATAGATGGAGGTGATGCGTATAGTACCTATGTCTATAAAACCAATACTTTAGAATATACACCTTTAGATTTAACGTTTAACCTAGAAACTGTAAGCTTGAAAAAATTAGCCGCCTTTAACTATAATATGGTTAGAACAAGTGGAGAATCTTACACACTTAGGTACAGTTTTAAATATATTGAAGGCTTTTGCTTAGAATATTATGAAGGGATAACACTCAATGAGTTTCAAAGTTCATGTTATGAAGAACGTGTGGTAAGCCGATTTCTTAA
Source organism: Winogradskyella costae (assembly GCF_013403865.1). Lineage (GTDB taxonomy): Bacteria > Bacteroidota > Bacteroidia > Flavobacteriales > Flavobacteriaceae > Winogradskyella > Winogradskyella costae. The sequence goes on along the minus strand of NZ_JABFDK010000001.1, from coordinate 961,164 downwards.
TGATAGTAATCCTGATTTTGAATGGCTATTATACGTACCGCTTGGTGAGATTGTAGAGTTTACATATTCTATAAATGATGAACCAGAAATAACAGAGTTTATAACTATAAATGAAGATAACTATGACTTTACGTTCACTTATTAAAACTCTTTGGCTCACCTGTGTTTGCTTATTTTGTTCTGTTAGTTTTGCACAAGAGAACGTTTCTGAAAATGAGTCTGAAACCACATCTAAAAGCAGCTTTTTCAATTCAGAAGGGCGTCAACGATTTTTTGCAATTACAGTAGGAGGGCATAAACCTTTTACAAGTGGTGACAATTTTATGGGAGAAGGCTTAGAAGGTAAATCCGGAATTGATTTTAAAATGCAAGTGTATATTTATAAGCACTTTTTTATTGGGCTTGCGACAGGTGCTAGCTATTTTGATGTTAAAAATCAAGAGCTCATAGGGAGTTATAGAAAGTCGAGAATTGCTGAAAACTATATATACTTAGGCTATGAGTTTTTGCCAACTGAAAAATTGCGGTTAGGGCTTAATATCTCAATTGATAGTGATTTAGATTATAAAAACACGGGTTTTAATACATCTGATATTGCTGAGCAGCATGATTCAGCAAAGTTAAATCGCTATGGAGTATATCTTCACTATGAGTTGGCGAAGCATTTTATGATATATCTCGATTACAGTTACAATGTGAGTAGAACAGATATTGAAGTACCATCAAATTTAGAAAGTTTTTTTAGAAAAGGAACTTACAGTACAGTTGGTTTAGGTATTGTTTTTACAATTGGAAGTCGCGATTTAGTATCGCGATTTATAAATTGATTTCAGTTTTATTGCTGATTTAAAAATATTTAATTTTAAAAACCGTTTATAATATAGACGGTTTTTTTTATTTTAAGAGCTGTAGGTTAAACTATTAGAAAAATATTAAGTCTTAATATATATGACACAGCAACAACTTCAACATTTGTATTGGCGAGCAGGCTTTGGAATGCACCCAAAGTCTAATACGACCATATCTAAACATAGGGCATCAGTGGTTGAAGCACTTTTTGAGTCTTCTAAAGCTTTTACTCCTCTAAATATAGATCTGTCATATTTAGATGGTATCAAACCCGTAGATCTTAAAAACTTCCCAGAATTAGCGAGAGAAATTAATCAAAAAGGAGCAAAGAAAATTTTGGAGTTTAATATAGCTTGGGTAAAACGATTAATTAATCCTACCGAGTTGCTTAGAGAGCGTATGACGTTGTTTTGGGCTAATCATTTTGTATGCAGAGAGAGAAATCCATTATATACTGAACAATACAATAACACGCTTAGGTACTTTGCGCTAGGTGATTTTAGAGATTTTGTAAAAGCTATTTCTAAAGAAGCCGCAATGCTTAGATACCTTAATGGAAAGCAAAATAAAAAAGCAAGACCTAATGAGAATTTTGCACGCGAATTAATGGAGTTGTTTACATTAGGAGAAGGACGGTATTCTGAGAAAGATATTAAAGAATGTGCGAGAGCCTTTACAGGTTATAATCATGATTTTAAAGGGAGTTTTGTATATAACGAAAATCATCATGATCATAACTCTAAGCTGTTTTTTAATCATATAGGGAATTATGAAGGAGATAATATTATTGATATTATTCTTGAAAATAAACAATGTGCCGCCTATATTTCAGATAAAATCTACCGTTATTTTGTAAATCCAAAACCGAATCCGAAACATATCAATGCGATGACTGATGTGTTTTTTAAAGATTATAATATCGAAAACTTAATGCGTTTTGTGTTTCTGTCAGATTGGTTTTACGATGACGCTAACATAGGTTCAAAAATAAAATCTCCAATAGATTATTTGGTAGGAATGGCGGTTACAGTGCCTGCTACATTTGAAAAGGAAAGAGACCTTATTAAAATTCAAAAATTATTAGGACAAACCTTATTGGATCCACCAAATGTAGCTGGCTGGAAAGGTGATAAAGCTTGGATTGACGCAAATACTATTATGGTACGTTTAAAATTACCGTCCGTAATTTTGAATAACGCTGTAATTGCTTCAGGTGAACATGATGAGTTTAAAAAGAAATTCATGACAAAGCACAAGGGTAAATTGCCTTTTAAAACCACACCAAATTGGACTACTTTTTTTGAGAATTTTGAAGCGGTCTCCACGGAAGAGCTTCAAGATTATATGTTACAAGGAACTGTAAATAAAGGAACGGCAGATTATTTGCAAACGCTGAGTAAAGTATCTAAACGAGAGTACTGCGTTCAGTTAATGTCCTTACCAGAATATCAAATGTGTTAATTATGGATAGAAGAAAATTTCTTAAGAATTCAGCCTTAGCAAGCAGCTTGTTTTTTGTGCCTAATTTTGTAAAAGCATTTGAGTCTGTAGCTAAAGAGCAATTAGGTTATAAGCGTTTAGTAATTGTGCAATTAGCTGGTGGAAATGATGGGTTAAATACCATTATTCCACATAACAATGATTTGTATTACAACGCAAGGCCAAAATTAGCAATCACTAAAGGTATTATAAAATTAACTGACGATTTAGGGTTTCATCCTGCATTAAGTCCACTGCGTGCGTTGTTTGATAATGGTGAATTATCTATTATCAATAACGTTGGTTACCCCAATCCTGTTAGATCACATTTTAGGTCTATGGATATTTGGCAAACCGCAAGTGGCTCAGAGGAATATTTACAAAGTGGTTGGTTAGGACGTTACTTAGATCAATATGGCAAACAGCCCTATAATGCCATAGAGATAGATGAGCAGCTCAGTTTGGCTATGAAAGGTGAGCAGTTTAATGGTATTGCCACTAATGATTTTAGAGTCTTGCATAATTCGGCAAAAGACCCATATTTTAAAAATGTATTAAGTCATTATAACGACACACATTTAAGCGAACATAACTTAGGGTATTTGTACCAAACAATGATTGAGGCAAAATCATCTGCCAATTATATTTTTGAAAATACGGATTTAAAAACATCACAAGAAACCTACCCTCAAAACGCTTTTGCAAAACAACTTAGAAATGTGGCTCAATTTATTAATTCTGATTTAGATACAAAGGTCTTTTATACATCGCTTGGGGGGTTTGATACCCACGCGAATCAAAACAATAAGCAAACAAAATTATTATCACAATATGCAGAAAGTGTTACGGCATTTGTAAGCGATTTAAAGCGAAACGGGACTTTCGAAGATACGTTAATTTTAACCTTTTCAGAATTTGGAAGACGCGTTAAACAAAATGCAGCTAATGGTACCGATCATGGTGCGGCGAATAATGTTTTTGTCATAGGTAAGGATTTAAAGAAAGGCGGTTTTTATAATAATTTGGCGAGTTTAAGTGATTTAGATCCAAATGGTGATATAAAATATAATATTGATTTTAGATCCGTTTACGCTACAATACTTTCGAAGTGGATGGATGTTTCTGCTGATGGCATAATTCACAGCAAACAAGAACAATTAAATTTTATTTAAGCGCACAAAAAAAACCTTGCTTCAATTTTCAGCTTTTGGCTTTGGTGAAACAAGGTTTAGCAATTGATTAATAGCATTACAAATATGGACAATATTTTAGTCGGTCAGCAAAGTTTTTGATGAATGGTCGATAAAATTGTATAATCAGTATCGTTTTTAATTGAGATCCGACAAGATGCAAATAACAGGGATGAAAAATCTATAATTACCGATAAACTAACTATATTTTACTTTTCTCAAAATTCGCATGGTCTCTTTGTAAGAAAAATAGAGTTCTAAATTATAGTTCTTTAGATATGGTTTCATATCCTCTAATTTTTGCAATGCTGTATCGAATCCGTTGAGATAACAAATTAAATAGCTAGCGGCTAGATTTCTTAAGTCTTTAGATTCACCTTGAGACAAGGTAATGGCTTTTTTAAGCTTTTTTAAAATTGAATTATTAGAATTGTAAATATGATGTAGTACTTTTTTATCAAATTGAGGGGGCTCAAAAACAAGATTGACCTCTATAGAGTAATTAGCATTATTTTCAAAATGAATAATTTTTTCTTCAAGTTTATAATATTTATGAGATTGGTGTAAACCCAGCTTTACGTATTCAATAATTTTAAAAGAATCTTCGGTGTATGATATAGAAACTTCATCTAATGCTGAATAAAATAAACGAACCTGTTCGTTAATTAACTCAATATCTACCCTAGAAAAAAATAGCTCATTATTTACATATTTTTTGTTCCCAGACCAGCACAATACAAAGTATTCTTTAAATACTTTGTATTGTGGGCTAAAATCTTGGCGCTTATTCATAAAATCGAAAACGCCATTTAATGTAAGTTCAATATTGTTTTGTGCATTGTTTTCAATCGCTGCGACAATTTTTGAGTTTACATCCTTAATTTCAATATCAAAAACTTTGGGCATGCTAATGCTTCCATCTCTAAAAAATACAGAGCCACCATAATATTTCCAGATGTTTTTTTTAAGAGCTGTAATACTATCAATGGGTCTAATGGTGACTAAGCCAATAACCTTGTCATCTGACAAATGTGGAAATGGAATGTTTTCGTATTGTACAATTGGTGGGTTGTTAAGATAAGCATTGATGAGATTTTGAATTTTGCTATCATCAAAAAAATCGACACCAATAATTTCGTTGTCAATATCCTCTACTCCAATTACGATATAAGAATTGTTTTTTGGATTACTATTAGAAAGTGCACAGACATGTTTTAAAAACTTCGCTTTTCCTTCTTTTTGACTAATATCAATTTTTCGCTTTTTATCATAAAAACTGTTCTCATCGTTGTGAGCAAGCAAGTGTTTTATGAGAAGGCGTTTGTTAATCATGTTTACTTACCATTAATGTGATAATTTAATTATAGCATATCGATTTCTTGAATCAAATTTTTTCTAGCTTGTTTTTCAAATTTTGTTTGGAATCGTTCTGTGAAATATAACGAATCTCTTTGAAGAAAGTGTTTCAGGACTTTTTTTCGTCCGGGTTTGTAAAGAATATCGGGATAGATTTTATACTCTTTTCTAATATTTTGAGTGTACTTATTGTAAGTTTCCCAATCAGTTCCTAGTATAGACAAATCTAAATCCAAAAGATAAGCATTATCTAGGTTTTCGGTTAAAATCAATTCGTGTTTTTTGGTTGAAATGATGAGTTTTTTAATCTTTTCTATACTAAACGAGTCGTGTTTTAGATCTTTTAGTGCTTTTTCCGCAAAAAGAGCACTTTGCTCTTCGTTGTCTTTAGTTGTGGATTTGTATATAATATCATGATACCAAATGGCCAATCTTAAACTGTCTAAATCTTCAATTTCAGTTTTAAAATCTTCCAATTGAAGAAAGATATTGTAAAGATGTGAAAGGTTGTGATAGTATCTATTTTTAGACGTGTATTGCGATTCGATAGTTGTCCAAAGTGAATCAATTAAAGAAAGATCAGCATAATCTGAAATTAAATTCTGCCAATAATTCTTCAACAAATGTTTCATAATTCCTTTTTTACAATCGTAGAACTAGCTTGAGCGGTGCAAAACATCAGCACATCGGCAATATTGACATGAGCTGGTCTGGATATCGCAAAATATATCACTTCTGCAACATCTTCCGCTTGCAACGCTTTATACCCTTTGTAGACATTGTCTGCAGCTGCATCGCCTTTAAATCGAACCTCGGAAAATTCAGTTTCTACCAAACCAGGATTAATAGCACCGACTTTAATTCCGAAGGGATTTAAATCAATACGCATGCCTTCTGTAATTGCTAAAACGGCATGTTTGCTGCCGCAATAGACACTGCCATTAGGATACACTTCTTTACCAGCGGAAGATCCTATATTAATTATTTGTCCAGATTTGCGTTCGGTCATTTTTGGGATAATGGCTTTACTCACATAGAGCAACCCCTTTACATTAATGTCCATCATCGCATCCCAATCATCTAAATTTCCTGTTTGTATGGGGTCTAAACCGTGAGCATTTCCTGCGTTGTTTATAAGAATGTCTATATTTTGAAACTCTTCTGGCAAGGAGGCAATGGTTTTAAAAGTCTGCACTTTATCGCGGACATCAAAATTTAAAGTGTGCACTTTAGTTTCTTTAGATAGGGCTTTTTGTATACTGTCTAAGCGTTCTTGTCTACGACCACAAAGAATTAAATTTATACCGTGCTTAGCAAATTCATAAGCTGTTGCTCTACCAATACCGCTTGTTGCACCTGTGATTAATGCTGTTTTTTTCATAGTTCTGTCATTCCTGCGAAGGCAAGAGTTTTTATAGTATTATCGTTCCGATTAAGTCACTGAAAACTGCGATTGAGATAGCAAAGTTTATTAAGGCACCGCACACCCTTGTGCAGCTTCTAATATTAAAAACCAATCTTCTAGTTCTAGTTCAATTTTCGCAGCTTCAACCGCTAGTTTTAATCGCTCTTGTGTCGTTGTTCCCACTACAGGGTGAATTTGAGATGGATGCTTTATAATCCAAGCCAATAACAACTGATCTTCAGTTGCATTGTATTTTTCCATCAAGGCACCAAGCTGTTTATGAATGCGTCTGGTTTGTTCATTATCATCTTTAAAAACGGAACCTAAAGGCGACCATGCCATTGGTTTTATGCCATTGGTGGTCATAAAATCTAAGGTGCCATTATGCATTGCAGAATGTTCGGTAAGTGAAAATTCTATTTGATTGACGTCAATATCCATGCGCAAACCAATCATGTCCATTTGCGATGGTGTAAAATTAGATACACCGAAGTCTCTAATCTTTCCGTCTTTCTTTAAAATAGTTATGGCTTCAGCAATTTCTTCAGCAACCATTAATGGACTCGGTCTGTGTAGTAATAATAAATCGAGGTAGTCAGTTTCGAGATGTTTTAGGGAATTTTCAACCGAACAAATAATATAATCTTTCCCATAATTATAATGTTTAACCGTATTATTTCGGTTACCACATTGCTCTTGAATACCGCATTTTGAAATTAGCTGAATGACGTCTCGTTGAATGCTAGAGCCTTTGAAGGCTTTTCCGAAGTCTGCTTCGGTAGTGTAAGCACCATAAATATCTGCATGGTCGAAAGTGGTGATGTGGTTAGAAACACAGAAGTCGATTAAAGCTTCTATCTCTTTGTTTGAGAGCTGTTTTCCCCAGCTTCCCCAGGTCATAGTACCTGCAATTAATCGAGAATATTTCACTTTTTTTTCAGTTTATATGGGTTTTTGTGCAATTCATGCATAAAAATACTCAAAACATACCGATTGAGGTATCATTGCTCTGTAATTATTCAATACCCCAAATTATGAAACACTTACAAGTCTTTAAATTTTTAGTATTCACATTTATCCTTTTAATAAGTGCAACTAGTTGCTCTAAAGATGCTATGCATGACAATGCGCAATTGGCATCAGTTTCTGTGAGTTTAAAAAGCACAACGCAAGATCTTAATAAGGTTTACTTAGATATAGCTGATGTGCAAATACGAGTAAAACAAGAAAAAAGCGTTTCAGATGCTTGGGTTAGCTTAAATGCTATTAATACTGGTACTCATAATGTAAGTGCGCTTAACGAAGATGCGCAATTACTACTCGTAAATTATTCTGAAATTGAATCCACGTATGTTTATGAAATTAGAATTGTTTTAGATGATAATAATTTTATTGATATCAATGAAACATTATTTAGTTTAGAAGTTGCAGATAAAGGCAATGCTACACCTTCAAACATAGTAAATTCAGAATTTAAAGCAAATCATATGTATGACATAGTAATAGATTTAGACCTCGATGAATCTATTAGTTTTAATACATCTGATAATATGATGGTATTAAACGCTAAAACATCTACTGAAATAAGAGACATTCAATATTAATTATTCTAATCCATGATTAATAGAACTCGTTTAGGCGAGTTCTGAACTTTAAATGAGCGATACTTCGGTATTGCTCTTTTTTTTAACCAATTGTTAACAGCAACTAAGAAAAAATTTTAACACTTTGCATGCTCTAAAAAACACGGCGCCATTTCTTATTGAAAATTTATTTTAAAATGAAATAGGTGTTAAACATAGTTTTGTTCTTAAACCCTTAAATAATGGAAGAAACGAGTACAGTTGATATTAAGTCAATTAACGAAAAGATAGAAAGAGAAAGTGCATTTGTAGATTTATTAACCTTTGAAATGAACAAGGTTATCGTCGGACAAAAGCATATGGTAGAGCGATTACTCATCGGTTTATTAGGTCAAGGTCATATTTTACTAGAAGGTGTGCCAGGTTTGGCAAAAACTTTAGCGATTAATACGCTGTCTAAAGCTATTGACGCTTCGTTTAGCAGAATTCAGTTTACGCCAGATTTATTACCTGCAGATGTGGTAGGTACATTAATTTTTAATATGAAGGAGAATGACTTCACGATTAAAAAAGGGCCAATCTTCGCCAATTTTGTTTTAGCAGATGAGATTAACAGAGCACCAGCCAAAGTACAATCGGCTTTGCTTGAAGCAATGCAAGAAAAACAAGTGACGATTGGTGACGAAACGTTTATTTTAGATAAGCCATTCTTAGTTATGGCAACGATGAACCCAGTTGAGCAAGAAGGAACTTATCCTTTGCCAGAAGCACAAGTGGATCGTTTTATGTTGAAAACAGTTATAGATTATCCAACCATAGATGACGAACAGCAAATTGTAAGAGCGAACCTAAGAGGAACATACGAAAAAGTAAATCCTGTAGTGTCTATTGCTCAAATTTTAAGTGCACAAAATGCCGTTAGAGAGGTTTACATGGATGAAAAAATCGAAAAATATATTCTCGATATCATCTTTGCAACACGCTATCCTGAAAAATATAAACTAGGCGACTTAAAACCTTTAATTTCTTTTGGAGCATCTCCTCGTGGAAGTATAAACTTAGCTACAGCAGCTAAATGTTATGCTTTTATTAAGCGAAGAGGTTATGTGATTCCAGAAGATGTACGTGCTATTGTTCACGATGTTTTACGTCATAGAATCGGAATTACTTACGAAGCGGAAGCAGAAAATATCACTTCAGAAGATATTATTAATAAGATTGTAAATGTAATTGAAGTACCTTAAAAAGTACTCAGTGTTCAGTCTACAGTTGTTAACTTGTAACTGGAGACTGCAAACTGAAGACTACAAACTGCTCACTAAATAATGGATACTAAAGAACTTCTAAAAAAAGTACGAAAAATAGAGATTAAGACACGACGTTTGTCTGATCATATATTTGGAGGAGAATATCACTCAACCTTCAAAGGTCGTGGTATGACATTTTCTGAAGTGCGTCAGTATCAATTTGGAGATGATGTTAGAAATATTGATTGGAACGTTACCGCAAGAACTAATTTGCCTCATATTAAAGTTTTTGAAGAAGAGCGAGAACTTACCATGATGCTTATGGTAGATGTTTCAGGAAGTGAAATGTTTGGGACACAAAATCAGTTTAAAAATGAAATAGTTACAGAAATGGCAGCTACATTAGCGTTTTCTGCAACTCAGAATAATGATAAAATAGGATTAATTTTATTTTCAGATCAGATTGAACTTTATATCCCCCCTAAAAAAGGACGTTCTCATGTGCTTAGAATAATTAGAGAATTAATAGAGTTTAAGCCTAAAAGTAAAAAGACTAACATTGCAGAAGCCTTTAAGTTTTTGTCTAATGTTATGAAGAAAAAGGCCATTGTTTTTGTGCTATCCGATTTTGTGGCCGATAATTATAAGCAAAACCTGAAAATTGCAGCGGGTAGACACGATATCACCGGCATTAGAGTCTACGACAAGCATGAGAAAGAAATTCCAAACCTTGGTATGGTTCAAATGCAAGATGAAGAAACAGGAGAACTAATTTTGGTAAATACGTCATCTAAAAAAGTAAGACAGAACTATAGTCAGTTTTATAACGAAAAAGTCAACTACTTTAAAGATAGTTTCACAAAATCTGGAGCAGGTGTTATTGATTGTCGCGTAGACGAAAGTTATGTAAAAAAACTCTTAGGGTATTTTAAAAGAAGAGGATAGCAAACAGAATATATAGAAAAGAAGATAAGAATATGAATAAGAAAAATAACATAATAAGAAATACAAGCCCAATGGTCAGCCATCTTCGGTCTACCATTTTAGGTCTATTTTCTATATTCTGTTTTCTATCATCTCTCATCTCTTCTGCACAGGTTACTTCTGAAATTGATACCACAAAAATTAGAATTGGTGAACAAATCAATTATAAAATTAATGTAGAAGCAGATTCTTTAGCATTAGTCGTATTTCCAGAAGGACAAACATTTATGCCTTTAGAAAATGTGGAGGCTTTAAAAATAGATACCACTAAAAGAGAAGCAAGGTTTTTATTATCTAGAGTCTATAAGCTTACACAGTTCGATTCTGGAGGGTATACCATTCCGAGGCAAAAAATTATTATTGGTGAGCAGCCCTTTTTTACGGATTCTTTAAGGGTGGAGGTTAATACTATTGAAGTTGATACAACAAAACAAAAACTCTACGATATTAAGCCTATCATCGAGGTTGAAGAAAGCGGAAGTGATTGGTGGAAATGGCTTTTAATAATCGTATTAGTAATAGCGGTAATTGTGTTTTTACTGTATTGGTTTATTTGGAGAACAAAGCCTTTAACCGAGGAGGAAGAAATAGCATTATTACCTCCTTATGATCGTGCAAAATTAGCATTACAGAAACTTGATGAAAGTCAGTTTTTAATTCGCTCGGAGGTTAAAGAATACTATTCCGAATTAACTTTTATCATCCGAAAATATTTAGATGAAAAAGTTTATGATCGTGCTTTAGAAAGCACCACATCAGAATTGGTTACGAGATTAAATTTATTAAAAGATGGCAATCAAATTCCTCTTTCAAAAGAGACCATTTTACATATCGAATCTATTTTGCAACGTGCCGATTTAGTTAAATTTGCGAAGTCTGCTCCAGATACTGCTCTTGCTGAAATGGATAAATCTACGATAGATAAAGCCATAGATCACGTTAAGGTAAGCTTACCAGAACCTTCCGAAGAAGAAAAGTTATTAGATCAAAAGTATAAAGAAGCACAAGAACGTAAAAAAAAGCGTGCAAAAATATGGATTACTGTCGGTATATCACTTTTTCTAATTATTGCAACCTTTATTGGCTTTGGGATTAAATATGGTTTTAGTTATGTGAAAGACACTATTATTGGTCATGAAAGTAAAGAGCTTTTAGAGGGAGATTGGGTTAAAAGCGCCTATGGTTTTCCTCCTGTTTGGATAGAGACACCTATAGTTTTAAAGCGTGTGGATCCTCAAATTTCGGAAGAGGCTAAGGAAAAACTTAACATGACTACTTTTGCATATGGTACCATGTTAGATGTTTTTAGTGTAGTTATAAATACCACCACACTTAATGTACCAAAGCAAGCACCGCAAGGAGAAAATACGGATAATCCTACCTTTGATTTGTTGAAGGTTTCAGAGGAAACCATAAAGGGTTTCGAAGCAAAAGGAGCTTCCGATATAACCATTAAGAGAGATAAATTTATTACTCCTAATAATGCAGAAGGCTTAAAAACATTTGGTACGTTAAACCTTAAGGTAGCAGGAACAGATGATTTTGTAAATGCCGAGTACGCATTGTTGTGTTTTTCTAATGAAAATGTATTACAGCAAATCGTTATCACATGGTCTAGAGGTGATGGTTATGCTGATGAAATGATTGAACGTATTATGGACTCTATTGAATTGAAATCTGAAGAGCCTGTAGAAGAGAAAAAATAATGCTAGAGAATATACAATTTTTAAATAAAGAATTTTTTTGGTTGCTGTTGCTGTTGCCAATAGCCATAATTTGGTATGTTCTTAAACACAGCAAACAAACGGCTGAGTTAAAAATATCTAGTATCAAAGGTTTTCAAGGGACATCTTCGTTTTGGTCAAAATTCCGATACATTCTTTTTGCGTTGCGCTTAGTGGCTTTAGCTTTTCTAATTACGGCTTTAGCAAGACCAAGAACAGTTGATGTGTCTACAAAGACTAAAACCACGAGCGGAATAGACATTGTTATGGCAATTGATGTTTCGGCAAGTATGTTGGCAAAGGATTTGCGTCCTAATCGATTAGATGCTTTAAAGGAAGTGGCAGCCGATTTTATTGATGGCCGTCCAAATGATCGTATTGGTTTAGTAGAATATGCAGGTGAAGCCTATACTAAAACTCCAATTACTAGCGATAAATCTATCGTTAAACGATCGCTAAGAGATATTAATTATAATTCTATTATCGAAGGCGGAACGGCAATTGGTATGGGGTTAGGAACTTCTGTTAACCGATTAAAAGATAGCAGAGCTAAGAGTAAAGTTATTATTTTATTAACGGATGGGGTTAACACCTCTGGTGCCTTAGATCCAAAAACAGCTAGCGTTTTAGCTGTAGAATATGGAATTAAAGTCTATGCTATTGGTATCGGTACAAATGGTATGGCATTATCTCCAATAGGTTTTAACACTAATGGTACGTTTAGATATGGTCGTATGCAAGTGGAAATTGATGAAGCTCTATTAAAAGAAATCGCATCTGAAACGGGTGGTAAATACTTTAGAGCCACAAACAATGATAAGTTAGCCGAGATTTATGAAGAAATCAATAAGCTCGAAAAAACTGAAATTGAAGAAACAAAATATTACAATTACGACGAAAAATACAGACCATTAGTGCTCATTGCAGGACTGTTATTATTGATAGAATTATTATTAAGAAATACAATATTTAGAAGCTTTGTTTAGAATTGATGAGAAAATATGGTTTTGGACGTTACTGGTAATTCCGGTAATCATTCTTTTGTTCATAATACTCCAATTATGGAGACGTTCTGTACAAAAGAAATTTGCAGATTCTGGTTTACTTAAACGTCTTAGTCCAAATCAATCCTTATTTAAAAGTGTTTTAAAAGTTTTAGTGCTTTCTGGTGCGTTTGCTTGTTTATCTTTAGCTTTGGTTAATCCTAAAATAGGTACTAAATTAGAAACAGTTAGGAGTGAAGGTGTAGATATTGTTTTTGCAGTAGATGTATCAAAGAGTATGTTAGCTGAAGATATTGCACCAAACCGTTTAGAGAAATCAAAGCAATTGGTTACACAGATTGTGAACAGTTTAGTAAGCGATCGTGTAGGTATTATAGCGTATGCTGGCAAAGCATTTCCACAATTACCAATCACAACAGATTACGCTTCAGCAAAAATGTTTTTACAAAACATGAATACAGATATGTTATCCTCACAAGGTACAGCAATAAGCGAAGCGATTCAACTTTCTAAAACCTATTTTGATAACGAAGATCAGGCCAACCGGGTATTGATTATTATTTCAGATGGAGAAGATCATGATGGGGAAGCTTTAAATGTTGCTGAAGAGGCTGCTGAGCAAGGCATTAGAATATTAACGATTGGAGTGGGTAATGTAAAAGGAGGTCCTATTCCCATAAAGCGTAATGGAGTTATTTTAAACTATAAGAAAGACAATAACAATGAAACAGTTATTACCAGATTAGACGAATCTACACTAAAAGAAATTGCGGCAGAAGCCAATGGAGTCTACATTAACGGTAGTAATACCGCTAAAGTTGTGGAGACGATAAAGGAAGAGCTAGATAAAATGGATAAACAAGAATTTGAGTCAAAGCAAATTGCAGATTTTAAAGATCAATTTCAGTGGTTTTTAGTTTTCGGAATTCTGTTATTATTCATCGATATCTTCTTTTTAGAACGAAAAACAGCTTGGTTAAAGAAGTTAAATTTATTTAATGAAACATATATCTAAAAAGATGCGTTGTAAATGCTACTCATAGAATATATGGATTGAGACTTTTCTCAGCAATAAAGGTGAACGAATTAAAATTTTTAAATTTTTTTTAACGCTAAGTCATTTAACGCTTTAGTAATTTAGAGGTCGTTTTCATAATTAAAAGATACATATGAAATTTTATATATTACTTATCACAGTTTTAATTGGAAACTTTGGCCTTTCCCAAGATCTTAATAAGGAACAATTAAAAGCGGATAAAAACGCGACGAATTTTGTGTACAAAGCGAATGAATTGGTCGGAGAAGATAATTATGTAGAAGCTGAAATGGAGTACAGAAAAGCCATTTCAGAAGCACCAAGTAAAGCTACAGGTGCTTATAATTTGGCGCATTCATATTACACAAAGGGTAGTTTTGATGAAGCCTTATTTAGAAGTCAAGAAGCAGCAAATAATGCAACTACCAAAGACGAAAAACATAGGGCTTTTCATAATATTGGCAATATTTTAATGCAAAATAAACAATGCAAAGAAGCTGTTGAAGCCTACAAGAATGCCTTGAGAAATAACCCCCTTGATGAAGAATCACGTTATAATTTTGCTTTAGCAAAAGAATGTGCGGATCAGCAAAAAGACGATGGAGGAGGTGAAGATGATAAGAAGGACGACAATAAAGAAGACGAGCAGGACAAGGAAGACGAGCAAAAGAAAGAGGACGAGAACAAAGACAATAAAGATCAAAAGGACGACCAAGATAAGAAAGACGAAGGTGATCAAGATAAAAAAGATGGTGACAAGGATAAGGATGAAGACGGAAAACCAAAAGATGATAAAAAGGATGATGGTAAAGGAAAGGAAGATAACAAGGATAACAATCAACAGCCTAAACCGCAACCAGGACAAATGTCTCCTCAGCAGATAAAGAATATCTTGGAAGCTATGCAAAATCAAGAACAAAAGGTCCAAGAGAAAATGAATGCTGAGAAACAAAAAGGTGCTAAAGTTAAGACTGAGAAAGATTGGTAATAACTAGTTAACAGTAAGCAGTCTCTCACTAAATGCTGTAAAAGTGTTTTAAAAAATTAAATGAAATCAATTAAAAACATATTAATAATATTCTTAGTACTTGCAACAAGTATCGCTTCAGCTCAGGTGAAATTTGAAGCAAAAGTTAGCAAGAAAAAATTAGGGATTAATGAGCGCTTACGTATCGATTTCGAAATGAACGAAGATGGGGATAATTTTGTACCTCCTAGTTTTGCAGATTTTGATGTCGTTGGAGGGCCTAATACGTCTGTGAGTAACTATTCTAGAAATGGAAAACGCTCTTACTCTAAGACCTACAGTTATTTTTTAGCACCAAAATCACGAGGGAACTTTACTATTAAACAGGCAACCATTGAAATTGAAGGTGAAACCTATAAAACATTTCCTATAACGGTAAATGTTACGGCTGCTGTGAGTGCGCCTAATGGTGAGGCAACTGCTTCAGATGTTGCTTCGGCAAATATTCATTTAGTTGCTGAGGTATCTAAAGCCAATCCTTATTTAAATGAAGCTATTACTGTAGTTTATAAGTTGTATGTTTCAAAAGATACGGGTGTAAGTAGTTGGAGAGAAAAAGATACTCCGAGATTTAATGATTTCTGGAGTCAGAACATAGATGTTAAAGGTTTTCCTGTTCACACAGGTGAATATGACGGTGAAGAATATCGTTATGTTATTCTTAGAAAAACGGTGCTTTATCCTCAAAAAACGGGAGCTTTAAAACTAGAGCCTTTGGTGATGGAGGTCACTGTAGAAGTACCCTCAAATAGAAGAGATGTTTTTGGTAGAGCATTGATAACTAGAGTGCCAAAAATGGTTACTGCAGGCAGTAGAACGATTAATGTAAAAGAATTGCCTGAAGAAGGGAAGCCTTCAGATTTTAAAGGAGCTGTTGGCGATTTTGATTTCAAAGTTACAACATCTAAAACACAGTTAAATGCTACGGAATCGCTTCAAGCTAAAATAGAGGTTTCAGGATCTGGAAATTTAAAGCTTTTTGAATTACCGAAACTTACCGTTCCTAGTTCTTTGGAGGTTTATGAACCAGAACACCAAGAAAACGTTAGGACCAATTTAAGCGGTATGCAAGGGCGCATTTCTGATACTTATACTATTGTTCCACAGTATAGAGGGAAATACCCGGTTCCAACCATTTCATTTTCATACTTTGACTTAAAAACGGAAAGTTATAAGCGCATTTCATCAGACGATGTAGTTATTGATGTATTAGAGGGGCCTATGGCCGCCAATGCTGCTGTGGATAACACTGTAGATGCCACTAAACAGACAGTCAATGCAAGTACAAATACGTTTGCCTTTATAAAAACGAATTCTAATTGGATACCTGTAAAATCCGAGCCTTTCTTTAAGTCTATTGGGTTCTGGTCCTTATTATTGGTGCCATTTTTAGCCATTCCTTTAGCTATTGTTGTTAGGCGTAAAAAGGACGAGCGCGATGCAGATGTGCAAGGTAATCGTATTAGAAAAGCTGATCGTTTAGCCAAAAAGTATTTAAGTGAAGCCAAAAAAGCGCTTGGACAAAAAGAATCATTTTACTTGGCCTTAGAAAAAGCACTTCACAATTATTTAAAAGCAAAATTAAATATTGAAACTAGTGATTTTAATAAAGATAAGATTGAAAGCTTACTAAGCGAAAGACAGGTGTCAAAAGAAGTGGTTTCAGATTTTATTTCAATATTAGAAAATTGCGAATTGGCACGTTATACACCAATTACGCAAGTTACCATGCAGAACGATTATGATAAAGCAGGGCATACAATTTCGTTAATAGATAAACAACTAAGATAATATGAGAACAATCACCGTCTTACTTGTATGTTGTTTTAGCCTGTTGAGCTTTTCGCAAAATGATCAAAGTTTTAGTGATGCAAATGCCTTGTATAATGATGCTAAATTTGCTGAAGCGATTGATAAATATGAATCTATATTAGATTCAAAAGAACACTCTGCTGAGTTATATTTTAACTTAGGGAATGCAAATTATAAACTCAATAATATTGCTCCTAGTATTTATTATTTTGAAAAGGCATTGCAATTAGAGCCAAACGATAAAGACATACAAAATAATTTGGCTTTTGCGCAGAATATGACCATTGATGCAATCGATACAGTTCCGGTTGTTGGGTTTTCAAGAATAATAAACAATATCGTTAATACGTTTACTACAGATGCTTGGGCAAAAATCGCAGTCGGGGGTGCGCTCTTATTTGTAATTATATTCTTAGCCTATCATTTTTCATATACAAGTTCAAAAAAACGAATTGCTTTTGTAACTAGCATTGTTAGTTTGTTTGTGGCATGTTTTGCTGTCTCTATGGCATTTCAGAAGGAAGGATTAAATAAGAAGAATAATCCTGCGATTGTATTTGCACAAGAAAGTAGAGTGAAAACAGACCCTAATGCTGCAAGTGAAGAAGTGTTTAGATTACATGAAGGTACTAAGGTACAAATTGTAGAAACCTATGATGATTGGAACAAAATTGAATTATCGGATAACTCTACAGGATGGATTCCTTCTAAAGATATTAAACGATTAAAGGATTTTTAGAATTAATTTAACAGTCTGTTAAAATTGAACATATTATATTTGTCGCTTATGCAAAAGAGCTCCAAATACAGATTATCTATTTTCTTAACCATAGTATTTGTGGCACTTATTTCTGCCCCTACAATTATTATGTCTATAGATGACTCAATTGACGTGGCTTGTTTTTTTAGTATAACAGAGGAAGAAGAAAATGCTCACGCTAAACTTTTGTTTGATAAAAATCACCAAGATTCAGAATTCTTAATTGAAGTTCAAGAGGTTACACATCTTGAAGGATATCAGTTTAAAAACTATCCTGTACCGCATCTTAATTTAATATCTCCACCACCCGATTTTATTTAATATTTTTTCGTTCGACATTTTTTGTCCCTAAAGAAAGTATTAAAATAACTATTGAAATCCATTCAATAGACAAAATCATTATATCAAATGTTTAAAACATTAAAAAACGACTTGCCTGCAAGTGTCGTTGTATTTTTCGTTGCACTACCTTTATGTTTAGGTATTGCTTTAGCTAGTGGCGCACCTCTTTTCGCTGGTTTAATTGCCGGAATTATTGGAGGAGTTGTAGTAGGAGCCTTAAGTGGTTCTAAAATTGGAGTTAGTGGACCTGCAGCAGGTTTGGCAGCTATTGTATTAACTGCTATAGGTACTTTAGGTGGTTATGAAAACTTTTTAGTTGCTGTAGTATTAGGAGGGGTTATTCAATTACTTTTTGGTGTTTTAAAAGCCGGAATTATTGGTTATTATTTTCCTTCGTCTGTTATTAAAGGGATGCTTACAGGTATCGGAATTATCATTATATTAAAACAAATCCCTCACTTTTTTGGCTATGATGCCGAACCAGAAGGAGCAGATAGTTTTGTAGAAAGTTCTGGTGAAAATACATTTTCAGCAATATGGCATGTTTTCGATAATCTTATTATAGGCTCTATGGTAGTAGGCTTTATCGCATTGGGTATATTATTATTGTGGAGTAATGTTTTAGTCAAAAAAGGAAAGATTTTCGAAGTCGTTCAAGGGCCTCTAGTTGCTGTGGTCGTAGGGATAGTTTTCTATGTTATAACACAATCTAATGAGAGCCTTGCTATTGCTCAATCACATTTAGTGAGTGTACCTGTGCCAGATAGTTTGGATTCTTTTATTGGCCAATTTAGCTTTCCTAATTTTTCAGCAATAACAAATCCTGAAGTTTGGATTATCGCTTTTACAATCGCATTAGTGGCAAGTTTAGAAACTTTGTTATGTGTAGAGGCTTCCGATAAAATAGATCCAGATAAAAATGTGACACCTACCAATAGAGAGTTATTAGCGCAAGGTACAGGTAATATTTTATCTGGTTTAATAGGTGGATTACCCATTACACAGGTAATTGTGCGTAGTTCTGCTAATATTCAATCTGGAGGGAAGAGTAAAATGTCTGCTATTATTCATGGATTTTTATTATTAATTTCAGTGATATTAATTCCTACATTACTTAATAAAATTCCATTATCGGTATTAGCAGCTATACTTTTAATAGTAGGTTATAAGCTTGCTAAGCCATCATTATTTGTAAAGATGTATAAATTAGGATGGAAACAATCTGTACCATTTTTTGTAACAGTAATTGGTATTGTTTTTACAGATTTACTAGTTGGTATTGGTCTTGGGCTGGCTGTTGGAGTTGTTGTCATATTATTAAAGAGTTACCAAAACTCTCACTTCTTGCACATTGAAGATAATAGTAATGGAAAACATAAAATTAAAATGGCTCTTGCTGAAGAAGTAACTTTCTTTAATAAAGGTGCTATTTTAAAAGAATTAGATAGCTTACCAAGAGATACTTATTTAGAGTTCGACGTGACTAAAACAAGATATCTTGATTATGATATTATTGAAATTCTCGAAGATTTTGCGTTTAAAGCAAAAGAGAGAAACATCGACATTAAATTAATTTCTAAACGTGGGATCGTTGAAAACCCACCTAGTTTCATTGATTTCTTTCAATTGAGACCTAAGTCTAAAATAAGTTTAAGTTAGACATTATGGAAACTTATAAATATAAAATACTCGTACTTTCAGATTTAAGTAAAAGTACGAGCACAACCATAAAGAGTAGTGTAAGCTTAGCGCAAATGATTGGTGCAGACATAGACTTGTTCCATGTTAAAAAACATACCGATATTGTAAATATAGACAATCAATTATCTGCAATTAGAACTTTAAATGATGAGCAGATCATCACTAAAAAGAAAATTGAAGCTTTAATTGATCCTATTTCAAAGGCATATAATGCAACAATTAATTACAACTATGCATTTGGGAAAATTAAAGAAGAGATCAGTAATTACATCACGCTTACTAAACCAGACATTATTGTTTTGGGACAACGCGATTCCAATCCGCTTCAGCTTATTGGGGATAGTATTACACGTTTTATTTTGAAAGAATTTAAAGGTGTCATTATGATTTCATCTAATGAAAACGCACTAATCCCTAATGAAAAAATGTCCTTAGGAGTTTTTAACGATTCTCATAAAATCTTTAACGGTAAATTTTCAAAAGATTTAATTACACATGCTAAAGCACCATTAAAATCTTTTAAGATTATAAACAGTCAGAAAGAAACGGTAAAGCTAGCTGATGAAAATGAAGAAAAATTTATAGAGTATGTATTTGAGCAAAATGCTGATGCTATGGATACGCTCTCTTCTTATTTATTGAAAAATAGTATTAATTTATTGTGTATTGACAGAGCTGAGGATACATCTAAAAACACGGGTGAAACCTCTTTAAGAGAAGTAGTGAGCAAATTGAATGTTTCATTATTAGTGTCGGAAGCATAGATAAAAACAAGTTTAATTAAACGCAAAACAAAACATTATGAAAGCACATACAAAAGAAACCCAAGCAACAATGACACCTGAAAAGTCATTGCAATATTTAAAAGAGGGCAACCAAAGATTTCAAAATAATTTAAAAGCAAATAGAAACCTTCTAGAGCAAGTAAATGATACAAGCGAAGGGCAATTTCCATTTGCTACGATTTTAAGTTGTATCGATTCTAGAGTTTCTGCTGAGTTGGTCTTTGACCAAGGCTTAGGAGATATTTTTAGTGTAAGAGTTGCAGGTAATATTGTAAACGAAGATATTTTAGGAAGTATGGAGTTTGCTTGTAAATTAGCAGGCACAGAACTTATAGTCGTTTTAGGGCACACAAGTTGTGGTGCCGTAAAGGGAGCTTGTGACCATGCTGAAATGGGTAATTTAACCAAATTAGTTCAAAAAATTACACCTGCAGTAAATGCAGTTACAGAACCTAAAGACGAAAGCTTAAGAACCTCTAAGAATTTAGATTTTGTTGATAAAGTATCACACGTTAATGTTCAATTAATGATTGATAGAATCCATGACGAAAGTCCAGTGCTTACTGAAATGGAGAAAAACGGTGAAATTAAAATTATTGGCGCCATGTATGATGTAAATACAGGTGAAGTAAAATTTTATGAATAAAAAATAAACATATAATATGTTAAAGAAAATGAATATGGTAGCACTAACGCTTTTGTTGGCGCTACCATTTTTTACGTTTGCGCAAGATAGTAGTTTTGGAAATTGGCTTATTTATATCGGTAATAAGAAGTTAGATTCCAAATGGAATATACACAATGAAGTGCAATATAGAAGTTACAATATCGGTGATGATTTAGAGCAATTACTCATAAGAACAGGGGTGGGGTATAATTTAACTGAAAATAATAACAATATTTTGCTCGGTTATGGCTATATTCTATCTCAAAATTATGTGGATGATACAGAAGATAAAGTATCGATTAATGAACATCGTATATTTCAACAATTTACAACCAAACAAACGGTTGGGAGTGTAGGGCTAAGTCATCGCTATAGGTTTGAACAACGGTTTATTGAAGACGATTATAAAATGCGCTTTCGTTATTTTTTAGGATTTAATATTCCGATAACCAAGAAAGAAAGTAATAGCTACTATCTTTCAGCATATAATGAGATTTTTTTAAATACAGAGTCTTCAGTGTTTGATAGAAATAGGGTGTATGGAGGCCTAGGTTATAAAGTAAACAAATCGCTTAGGATAGAAGCAGGCTATATGAATCAATTTTTTGAATCTAATAATAGAGATCAATTTAATATTATTACGTATCTTAATTTCTAAAAGATAATACAGTTGTTATCTTTAAAATTTAATAGAATATATGAAAAAGCTTTTTTCTCATTTTAAAGGTGACGCTTTCGGTGGTATTACAGCTGGTATTGTTGCGCTACCTTTAGCCTTAGCATTTGGCGTGTCATCTGGTCTTGGTCCAAGTGCAGGACTCTATGGGGCTATATTTCTAGCTTTTTTTGCAGCTCTATTTGGTGGTACTAATACACAAATCTCTGGACCTACAGCACCAATGACAGCTGTAAGTATGGTGCTTATTGCGGGGCTATTAGCTATTCATGAAGGTGATGTAAGTAAATCGCTTCCTATAATTCTAGCCGTATTTATTTTAGCAGGGTTAATGCAAGTTGGCTTGGGGGTTTTCGGCTTCGGAAAATACATTAAATACATTCCGTACCCTGTAGTTTCAGGATTTATGACAGCAATTGGACTCATTATAATTATTACCCAAGTGTTGCCTGCAGTGGGCTATTATGCAGGAGAAGATGCAGAGTTAATTGAAAAGTATATGCCTCACGCTGAAGAAATGCTTTTAAACGATATTTTAAAAGAAGAAGCAGGTGAAGGTATACTTGTCCTTGAAAACTTTAGAGAAACTGTAGACCGAGCCAGTAGAATTACACCCGAAGAAATGGAAAGTGAAGCGTCTATATTAGCTGGGAATTCTGCTTCTGGTGCATTGGGTGCTTTAAAAGCGATACCAAGAGCTATGCAGCATATAAATTGGTTAGAACTGCTGCTAGCTCTAGGAACTATAATTATCATTTATGGATTTAAACGGATAACAACGGCGATACCGAGTACTTTAGTAGCTTTAGTAATCGTCTCAGGAATTGCTTTTGGCTTTGGTTTAGATTACCGACCGATTGAACAAATACCTAGTGGATTTCCTATGCCTAATATGGCCATTTTTACCGAATTCGATTTTGGGAACTTAATGCCTTATTTTTTTACTGCTTTTACCTTAGCCTTATTAGGTTCTATTGACTCCTTATTAACGAGTGTCGTTGCAGACAATGTTACAAAAACAAAACATAAGCCAAATAAAGAGCTTATTGGGCAAGGTATCGGAAATAGTATAGCAGCCTTGTTTGGTGGTTTGCCAGGAGCCGGAGCAACGATTAGAACCGTTGTAAATATTAACGCAGGTGGTAAAACCAGATTATCAGGTATGATTGCTGGTGTATTTTTATTAGTTATTCTTTTAGCTTTAGGAGATATTGCTTCGCAAATTCCAGCAGCTGTTTTAGCTGGAATTTTAATTACAGTTGGTTTTGGAGTTATGGATTATAAAGGTTTAAAAGCGATTCCTGCATTACCAAAGGATATTAAAATAGGACCATTAAAGTTAAGTTCTGAAGTCCTAATTATGATTGTTGTATTACTCTTGTCTACGTTTTGGAATTTAGTTTATGCAGTTGGTATTGGTTTAATAATAGCATCACTTATGTTTATGAAAAAAATAGGTGATATAACAGCTTTACGATCCGATGTTAAATCCTTAGGGAAAGAGAAAGCGTGGGCAGATGAAACTGATTTTCCTAACAGATTAAAAGAAGAAGTATTTATAAAACACTTAAAAGGACCGTTGTTTTTTGGATCTACAAGTGAATTTCAGGCTTTAGCGGATCAAATTCCGATTACAGCAAAAACAGTAGTAATTCGTTTAGGACGCATGCAATATATGGATCAATCCGGACTCTACGCAATGGAGGATGTGCTTCAAGATTTATCAAAAAGAAATATACAAGTCTTGTTTGTTGGGCTATTAAAACAACCCAAATATATGATGGAGCGTATAGATATAATTCCAGATTTAATTCCTAAAGATCATATTTTTAAGGACTTTGATAGTTGCTTAAACTGGATTAAAAATAATGTAAAGGATGAATTTTAACTGATATAAATATGGACTTAAATAATGTATTTAAAAATAACGAGAAGTGGATTAAAGATAAACTTGCCGTTGATGCTAATTATTTTGAAGACTTAGGGAAAGGACAAAAACCAGAATTGTTATACATAGGGTGTTCCGATAGTAGAGTAACCGCTGAAGATTTGATGGGGTTAGGTCCTGGGGAAGTTTTTGTACATAGAAATATCGCCAATATGGTTATTGGTACGGATTTAAATGCCATGTCTGTTGTGGATTACGCCGTAACACATTTAAAAGTGAACCACGTTGTGGTATGCGGTCATTATGCGTGTGGTGGTGTAAAAGCGGCTATGCAATCTGCAGACTTAGGAGTTTTAAATGGTTGGTTACGAAATATCAGAGACGTTTATAGAATTCATCATACGGAATTGAATGCGATTACATGCGAAGAAAAAAAATACGATCGCTTAGTAGAACTCAACGTAAAAGAACAATGCGTTAACTTAATTAAAACGGCTGCAGTTCAAAAAGCCTATAGGGATCGTGGTTTAAAAGTACACGGTTGGGTGTTTGATGTACACACCGGAAAACTCATTGATTTGAAAATAGACTTTGAAAAATATCTCAAAGATATTATGGAAATTTATCACTTAGATTAGTAAAAAACGCCATTCGAAAGAATGGTTTTTTTATGCGTTTTCCTCAGTAGTGTCTGGCTCAGCGTCTGCTTCTGATTCGCTTTTGATGATTGATGGAAAAATCATAGGAGCTAATGATTTTATGGGTTCGTAAAGCGTGCTTTTTTCCAAATCTTCTTTTTCCATAAAGGGTAAGGTGTTATTCATTTTATGAAAAACACTCAAAAGTACACTAAGAATTAATCCAATTTTAAGCGCTCCAAAAACAGCGCCTGCGAGTTTATTGATGATTCCTAAAGCGGCGAAATCGGCTAATTTGGTTAATGCTTTTCCGGCTAGGCTAATGACTAAAACAATCACGACAAAAGTGATGGCAAAAGCAACGATATTAATGGTTTTTTCATTCCAATCTACCTTAGGTTCTAAAAAGCCTGCGGCAAAATCACTAAAATGAATCGCGCCATATACACCCAAAACTAAAGCTAATAAAGAAGCGACTTCTACAAAAAGCCCTTTAAATAGCCCACGTACAAATCCGAATAATAAAAGGGAGGCTAAAATAATATCAATTATACTCATAGAACTAGCGGTTTAAACAAAAGTACATGAATTTTTTAAGTTCAAATTTTAGTCAATCAAATAATTTAAACTTAGGGATAATAAGATAAACTATACTTTTTTTCTGATTTATAAATAATAACGCATTTCAACCTACTTTAGTTTATTAACTTTGAAGCCTTATAAAAAGTTAAACTTGAAGTCGAACACTTCAACTTAAAACTTTGATTATTAATTAAAGAGATTTCCGTTTTACGGGAAATGAGCATGGCAAGAGACGAACAATTAAAAGAGCGATGGGAGTTGGTAGTAGAGAAACTTTCTAACCAATTTGCTGATGGAGATAAATTAGATCTCGATTCAATTATATACCTTATTGGTGTGCAAGAGCTTGGGCAATTGCATCGCGAATATAAAAAAGATCATAAACTCGATTTAATGCATATCGCAATTTGTAAGGTCTTAGAGCCTTATGGTTATTATGAATTCGATTATGTAGATGATGAAGGGTGGCCACATTACAAAGTATTAGCGCAATTACCACATTTAAAGGCTGGTGAACAAAGTGTGCTGATGAAAGAGGCTATTGTAAACTATTTTTTGGAAACAGAATATATAAAGTAAGTCTCTATTAGGTTTTTGTTAAGAAATTGTTAATTTCAACATTTAACATTTTAACCTAAATTTACTTATGAAAAAATTAATTTTACTTTTAAGTGTTTTTGCACTTGTGTTTACATCTTGTAGTAGCGATAATGATGATGATGACGCTCCTATAGACCCGTTAGTTGGGACATGGAAATATCATACGTTTTTCGAAAATGGAGTTGAACAAACTGTATCTGATTGTGAAAAAGAAGAAACTTTTATTTTTAATTCAGATGGAACTTTTGAATATACCGATTTTGAAGAAGATACAGAAGGTAATTGCTTATTAGAAGAATTTATTTCAGCAACTTGGTCAAACGATGGAGATGGATTTTATACGCAATATATTGAAGGTGATGTAGCAACACAAGAATTGATTTTTGAGAACAATACGTTCTATTTTGAAGATTTTTACGATAATGGAACACCTGATGATACGTCAGATGACACAACGTATAAAGACGTTTTTATCAGACAATAAGTCTTTTTTATAAAATAGATAAAAAACGCCTTCAATTTGAAGGCGTTTTTTTTGTATAAAATCGTTAAATTTGCGCTCTCAATATGAGATACTGAATTAAATTCAGCATAAAATGATAGATAAGATAAAAGAACTCATAGCAGAAGCAGAAGCTTTTAAAGCACAGTCAAAAGAAGAGGTTGAAGCCTTTAGAATTAAATATTTAGGTTCCAAAGGGCATTTAAAAGCATTTTATGGCGAATTGAAAAATGTAGCGAACGATCAGAAACGTGAATTCGGACAGATAATTAACGAGCTTAAAATTACAGCGGAAGCTAAAGTCAACGATTTAAAGGAAGCTTTAGAAAGTAAAGAGGAAGACAAAGGGATTTTTGGTGATTTATCACGTCCTGGTGAACCGATTGCTATTGGTGCACGTCATCCTATTTCTATAGTTAAAAATGAGATTATTGATATTTTTTCGCGCATTGGTTTTAACGTTAGTGAAGGTCCGGAAATTGAAGATGATTGGCATAACTTTACAGCGTTGAATTTACCAGAATACCACCCAGCGAGAGATATGCAGGATACGTTTTTTATTCAAACCGATCCAGATATTTTATTACGTACACATACAAGTTCTGTACAAGTACGTTATATGGAGAATAATCAGCCTCCAATTCGTACAATTTCTCCAGGAAGAGTTTATAGAAATGAAGCGATTTCTGCACGTTCACATTGTTTCTTTCACCAAGTGGAAGGCTTATATATTGATAAAGATGTGAGTTTTGCAGATTTAAAACAAACCTTACAATACTTTACAACAGAGATGTTTGGGAAGTCTAAAATTAGATTACGTCCTTCATACTTTCCGTTTACTGAGCCAAGTGCAGAGGTCGATGTATATTGGGGATTAGAAACCGAAACAGATTATAAAATTACTAAAGGTACCGGTTGGTTAGAAATTATGGGTTGCGGAATGGTAGATCCTAATGTCTTAGAAAACTGCGGTATTGATTCTAAAGTCTATTCTGGGTTTGCTTTCGGAATGGGAATTGATCGTATTGCGATGTTATTAAACCAAATTAGCGATATTAGATTGTTGAGTGAGAATGACGTTCGATTTTTAGAGCAGTTTAAATCAGCATTATAAACTTTGAAAAAAGACATTAAAATCCCCGAAGTAAAAGATGTTCATGTTGCCGTGGTGCAAGAAGAACATTTGGAATACAAAACTCAAGATTGGAATGCTTATATCATTAATAATAGCGATAAAGATTTAGATACGGTTCTTATTGTTACCAAAGGTTATAGTGACACTAAAGTAACGCCTATAATGCGCCATACGATTGCAAAACTACCTGCAAGAAGTTACGCTAAAATTGAATATTTACAAGAAAAGGTTTTAGAGCTAAATAATGAGTTTAAAATAACGTTTTTTGAAGGCAACCAAATGTTTGATAAAACGTATGTATTCAGAAAAAATACAATCAACGAAAAGGCTTTACAGGCTATTCCGTTGATGCAATTACGTGGTATTTTGGTAAAGTAGGTATTAGCACTTGGCTAATAGCCAAAGCCAAACTAATCCAACTTATCCGTCAATTTCTTAAATACTTTCTTAGGATCTTTATTGTCATAAAGAATATCGTAAACAGCATTAATAATAGGCAGTTGGGTTTTCTTTTTATTCTTTTTGTTTAATTCGAATGCGCTTTTAGTTGCGTAGTAGCCTTCTGCAACCATGTTCATTTCCATTTGCGCAGATTTTACTGTGTACCCTTTGCCAATCATGTTTCCGAACATTCGGTTTCTAGAAAACACAGAATAACCAGTTACTAATAAATCACCTAAATAAGCCGAATTATTAATATTACGTTTCATCTTGTGCATCTTTTTGATAAAGCGTTTCATTTCTCTAATTGAGTTACTCATCAAAACACTCTGAAAATTATCACCATAACCCAATCCATGAGCCATTCCGGCAGCGATAGCGTAAATATTTTTTAACATTACAGCATATTCAATACCAATAACATCATCACTTGTTTTGGTTTTTATGTAATCACTCGATAAATTATCGGCAATCGCTTGGGCTTTTTTTGCATCGTCACACGCAATAGTTAAATACGACAAGCGCTCTAAAGCCACCTCTTCTGCGTGGCAAGGACCTGCAATAACTGCAATGTTTTCAAATGGAATAGTGTATTCATCATGAAAATGCTCACCAACTAATTTTCCAGTTTCTGGCATAATCCCTTTTACAGCAGATACTATCGTTTTTTTACTAATGTCTGAGGTCAGTTTTTCTAATTCGGCATGTATAAAAGCCGATGGAATTACAAAAATGAGCA
Organism: Winogradskyella costae; assembly: GCF_013403865.1. Lineage (GTDB taxonomy): Bacteria > Bacteroidota > Bacteroidia > Flavobacteriales > Flavobacteriaceae > Winogradskyella > Winogradskyella costae. Next base: position 933,012 of record NZ_JABFDK010000001.1, on the reverse strand, counting down.
CATCTGCCCAATCTGCAATTTCATTAATATCGTTGCTTAGTTTTAACTGATCGGTATGAAATTCTACAGAACTTAAATAACTAGGATTGTGTTTCTCTTTTAAAATGTGTTCTTTAGCGTAAACGCTTCGCATATACCAACCCACTTCATCTAAATTTTCGCAAAGCATTTTTACGATGGCTGTTGCCCAACTTCCTGCGCCAAATACAGCGTATTTTATAGTGTCACTCATAGTGATTGTGTCATTTTTCTATATCAAAAATAGTCAAAATAATGTGAAATAAAGTTTTTAAAGGGCTAAGTATTGTCTCCTAAAGTGCGGTAAGATGCTTAGGATACTTCCTGAAATTTTTTATTATAATTAGAGGGTGAGATCCCTTCTTTTTGCTTAAAAATTCTATAAAAACTGGCCTTAGACTTAAAACCGGCGTCATAGGCTATGGATATAATCGTGTATTTTTCGGCATCACCATTTTCAAACCGTTCCTTAATGGCGTTAATGCGATATTCATTAATTAAATCGTAAAAATTGGTACTTAAATGATGATTTAATAATTCAGATAATTTTTTGTTAGAAATATCCATATACTCGGAAAGCTGAGTTAGATTAAGATCCTCGTTGAGATACACTTTATCTTCTGTTAAAAGTATGTGCAGTTTCTGTTTTAAATTTTCAATTTCCTGAGGCTTTAAGCTATCGAGTTGTCTAACTATTGTTTTTTCCTTTTCTGTCGTAGCATCAGTGTCTAAAATGGGGTTTTTAGATGATGTTTGAGATTCATCTAATTGGTCTAATAGAAAGCTTGGAATAAGAATTTGAGCTTGATATAAGCCCTTATAGCCCAAATAAAGATATAGAAAGAATAACATAAAGGCGATAACGGTTCCAATATTCCATAAATCTACCGTAAAAAAGAACTCGTAAACGCTAAGCAGTGAGTCTATAATGACAATAACTAAAAACCCAATGATAAAATGTTTGTACCATTGAAGGTTTTGTGAGGAAAGGTTTGCATAATTTTCTTGTATGGAAATCTTTAGACGATTTAAAAATTTTAGTGTTTTGAAAATGTAGAAAATGATAAATATATTTTCTAAAATATTGAATGGAATCTCTAATGTGATATAAAGGTTGTGATAACTATCAAAATAATCTGTAGTCATTGCAATGAATAGCGGCACATTACAAAATACAAAAACTATGGCAAAAGGAATGAGACTCTTTAAATAGGGCCGTAAAATTTTCTCTTTAGAAAACACTAAGGATTTAACCAAATATAAAAAAGAGGGTCCTAAAAGGTAACCAACTCCATGACCAAAGAGTATAGCAATACCTCCAGTAATTCTAATTTTGTGAAGATAAGAGTAGTAATAGAGTAAAAAGAAAAAAGCGTTTATAAAAAATATGTTCAGTATAGTTTTTGAAAAGTGAACTTTAGATTTTATGAGTACAAGAATTAAGAACGCTAAAAAAGACATTCCGGCGATTAAAAAGAAATCGATAAACATTTCCCATCTATACATAGTTCGAAGATAGAAAGGTTATACTCTGATTCCAAAAATTATTGCAGGAATGTCCGTATTTTATAATCTAATTTTTCACAAACTTAAACGTTTCTGCTTGTTGATTTAAACTTAGAAAATAGAATCCACTTTTTAAATGGCTGATATTGATTTTATTATTAAATAGTAATTTACCTGATAAAATTAATTTACCGTTTACATCAAAAATTGTGTAGTTTTTAGAAAGTATTGGCTGCTGACTAGTTATGTAAAGAATGTCATCTACAGGGTTTGGATACACTTTAAGTGTATTGTTAATGCTATTATCTGTTATGCTTAATAAATTACCTTGGGCAATTTTAAAAAGGTAATTATCTCTAAATCCAGAAGATGTAATTTGTAAGTTCTCAGCTGAAAAAGGACTAATATCTGCAGTTTCTCTAAAGGATCCAGCAACTATAATATTGTCATTAGTGTCTACAGTTATAGGTTGAGTTTCTATAGCATTTAGAGCACCAAATTGATATGCTCCTGTAAATGCTCCTGAGCTATTCATTTTTAATAAATAACTATCAAAAACATGAGTGGTCTGTTTGTTAAGTGTGTAACCATCAACTGTTATTGATGCACTAAAGAAACCAGTAGCATAAACGTTGTTGTTAGAGTCTGTATCTATGCCGTAACCAAAATTTGATTCTGTACCTCCATCAATCTCTTTAATCCATGATATATTTTGGTTTTTAAGGTCAACTTTGGCTACAAACGCCTCATAATTGCCATCAGAATCAATGGTTAATTGATCCGTGGTGCCTTCATTAGATGTTAAAACACCTCCATAATACCCAGTTACATAAGCGTCATTATTAGTGTCAACAGCAATTGCAGTTCCGATACATTCAGATTGGGCTTCGCCAATTTTAATTGCATTTTGGTAATTGCCTGATGCATCTAGTTTTAGAGCAAATAATCCTCTGTAGTTAGCGGTAGTACTTAGGGTAATTGCGCCAGGACCAAATATAGGCGTGTAAAAAGTAGCCGTTTCTCTATATTGCCCAGTAATATAAGAATCACCTGTTGGTGTTACATCTATGCTCATACCCAAGTCAAAGTCTGTACCTCCAGCACTGTACATCCAAACATAATAACCTTCAGAAGCATATTTTAAAACAAATATATCGGAGTATCCACTGCTTGTAATAGATGAAGTTCCTGCAGCATGAGCAATTGATATTGTACTATTAAAATATCCTGTTACATATATGTCTCCATTACTGTCTGTGCCAACATCAGTTATACTCTCAAAAGAATCATCGGTTGCTCCAAAAGAAGTTGCCCAGATAAAGTTTCCATTAGTATCTAATTTTACAATAAACATTTCATAATTTGTAGAACTTAGAAGATATTCTTCAGAACCAGGATTGGCATCAAATTCTCCAGCATCAAAATAACCGACAATAATTACATTGCCATTTAAGTCTACAGAAATACTTTTAGGTATTACAGAATGATAAGGGTCAATATCACTATCATCTGGTTGAGCCAATGATTTTGCCCATAAGACATTTCCGGCGCTGTCAGTTTTTGTTACAAACCCATTAAAGAAACCTAAACCGCTTAAGGTAACTGTGCCAAAAGTAGAAGTTTCTGCAAAATAACCAGTTGTATAAGTATTGTCATTATTATCCGTTGCAACAGATAGCATTACGTCTTCTGAATACCCACCAAATTGTTGGTGCCATTCTACGGTTTGAGCTTCAGAAATTAATGCAACACAAAGGCTAATGCATAATAGGGTAATTTTCTTTTTCATAATATAGTTTTAAAGGATTGTTCTTTACAAATGAACCAATTTCTTTTTATAAAAGGTTCTTATTGGAAGCATTGATACTAATTTAAGACCATACATCATCGATATTTTGGCACGCCTTTTGAAACTACACTCATATAACCTTAAAACCGTTAGATTATGAAGAATTTAAAACTACTATTAGGTTTTGCATTTAGTGCAACGTTGTTTACATCATGTTATGTAGAAGAAACACATTATATTGAGGAACCAGCTATGTCATTAAACCAGTTATTAAATTCTTACGATTTATGGTATGTTGATATTAATGAGACACAAGGTTATGGGGAAACACCATTTTTACAAATTGCATTTACGGTATCATTTAATAATGGTCGTTTGTATGCCAATAATAATTTGGTTGGCTTTGGGAGTCAGGGTAATGGTTATGGTGTTCAAATTGGAAGTTATGATGCCTATGATATGATTTTAGATACTGATCACATTATTGATGGCTATGATAGTTTTGATGTATACCAAGTAGATAATAATACAATTGAATTATATAACCCTTTTAATGATACCTCTTATTTTTTAGATGGTTATCAAAAATCTAGTTTTGATTATGATTTTATCTTCTATGATAATATTCATTATTTCTTACAAGAATATGAAGCTTGGGAAAAGACATACACAAGTAATTATGGAGCCCTAAATGATTTTGACAATGAGAATTATTTACAGTTTTTGGCTGGAGGTAACGATGCTACTTTCAGGAGTTCTCAAGATCAAAACGTTTATAATACAAATTCTATCTATTGGGATTTTATTGGTGATTATGGAGTCGATGATGTTTCTGGAAATAGGTATCTAAAAACATTAACATTAGATTATGATTTTTTCGACAATGAATACTTCGAATTAAGCGTTATTAATGATAGTACGGTAGAGTTGTTTCATGCAAACTCGGGAACATTATATGAGTTTAGAGGAAGCGGATACATACAGTATTATAGAAGTACTGATGCAGAAGGGAAGTCCGCAACAGACGTCAATAGATTTAAAAAACGTAAGCAAAAAACAAATAAAGTAGAAAATAATAGAACAAACACTCGAAACACTTTAGAATCAGTTTCGGTGACATAGAAATGAAACTAAATTTGGTTGGTTATTTAGTTTCAAAACGCTCAGATAAAGCTTTTTCTTTACTGAGCGTTTTTTTATTTAATTACAAATCATCTACTGTTCTAAATTGATCCATTTATGTAAAGTTGAATATAATTCATCTTTTATAATAGGCTTAGAAAGAAAACCGAGACACCCTTTTTTGTAACACCTTTCTTTTTCATCGGGCATAGAATATGCTGTTTGCATAATGATTTTAGCTTTAGAGTTTATCTTTAAAATTCTATCCATAGCTTCAATACCATTCATAATAGGCATTCTAATATCTAGCAACACAATATCTACTGTATCTGTTGTGCTGTAGATTTCTACCGCTTCCTTACCTGTTGTAGCAAATAAAACATTTGCTTTAGTATCTTTTAGTACTATTTTAAAGAGTAATCTTATTAAAGAATCATCTTCAGCGATTAAAATGGTTTTGTTTTCTAAAAAATCCTTTCTCTCAGGAAGTATAGCTTGTATTTTATTTGCATCGGCTTTAGCATATTTTATAGGTATGGTAAATTCAAATAAAGTTCCTTTATTTTCTTCAGAACTTACTGTTATATCACCTCCTAAAAGTGTTAAAATTCCCTTGCATATAGTAAGCCCCAATCCAGTACCACCATATTTGGCATTGCTTTCATAATTGAGTTGTTTAAAGCGTTCAAATATTTCTATTTGTTTACTTTTCTTAATACCCATACCGTTGTCTTTAACAAAGAATTTAAGATTGTCATCAACAACATTAAAACCAAAGGATATTTCCCCTTTTTCTGAAAACTTTAAAGCATTATTTAAAAGATTTGAAACTACTTGTTGTAGTCTTTGACCATCAGTTATAATACATAAGTTTTCAACTGGGATATGAGTTTTAAAATCAATATCCTTTTTATGCTTGGCAATTTTTAATTGGTTATAAGTAATTTCTAGATTTTTTATAAGCGTTGAAACGTCGCAATCTTTAAAAGATACTTTTAACTCATTAGATTCTATTTTCGCAATATCAATAATGTCATCAATGAGGTTTAAAAGCTGTTTAGAGTTTCCATCTATAATTTCTAGATATTTAAAGCGCTCATCTTTGGTTAAACTATCATTTTTCAATAATTCAGAAAATCCTAGAACTCCATTCATTGGTGTTCTAATTTCATGACTCATATTGGCAAGAAAATAATTTTTATGAAGATTTGCTTCTTCAGCTGTTTTTTTCGCGTTTATAAGTTCTGTTTCTGATCGTTTTTGAGGTGTAATGTCTTGAGCAGCTCCTCTTAAGGCAATAATATCTCCTACTTTATTTTTTACCGCTTCACCTTGTGCTTTAATCCATACTAAATCTCCATTGTCTTTAGAGAGATTTAATTCTAATTCATAAGGGGTTCCAAACTTCTGGGCTTTTTCTACGGCATTAGATAGCGTTAACCAACTGTCGTTAGAAAAGATTTTCATTTGTTCTTTATAGTCTGGTGGAGGTAAATTAGGGTCTAAACCATACATTTTATACAGTTGTTCAGTCCAAATAACTTTGTCTGTATTTAAATCTAGATACCAACCGCCTACATGAGTTAATTCTTGAACTCTATTTAGTTCCGCTTCACTTTTACTCAGTGCTTCTTCTTTATTCTTAAGCTCTGTGAAATCTGAAATTGTACCTGCAAATTCTCCTTCTTTCGGAGAGAATATATTTACTAAATAATACTTATCTGTAGAAGCAATATAAGCTTCAAAAGTTTGATTTGTACCTGAAAGTGCTGTTTTTCCATATTTAGGTAACCAATCATTCGGATCATTTTTTACATCTGGATGAATTGTAGAAACGCGTTTGCCTACAATATCTTCATTTTTTAAATTGATTATTTTTTCGAAAGCAGGATTTACATCAATGTATTCCCAATCTATAGGTTCGCCTTTATTATTTGTAATAATTTTTGCGTGCATAAAACCTTCATTAAGGTTTTCAAACAATTTATGATATTTTATACCAGTATCAACAAGCTCAAGCTCTATCTCTTTTAGTTTGTTAATGTTGTTTAAGGTAATTACAACACCATTAATTGTTTTGTTAGCAGTAATAAAAGGACTAATACGTAATAGATAGTAATTTTCGTTTTGATCTTTTACTTGTCTCTCAACGATTTTTAATTTGTCTAAAACAAATTTAGAATCTTCAATAATTGAGTTTCGCGTTTCTTCTCTAAAATTAGATGTAAAGCTAGACAGTGTTCGTCCAAGATCTACTTCGTCTAGATTAAAAACTTCTTTAAGTGCAGGAGTAAATTTTCTAATACGTAAATCGGTATCTAAAAATAACGTCGCAATTTCAGTATTATCTAATAAGTTGGTGATGTCATTATTTAAATTGGTAAGCTCTTTGTTTTTTTCCTGCATTTCTGTATTTACAGTATACAGTTCTTCGTTTACAGATTGAAGTTCTTCATTGGTACTTTGAAGTTCTTCGTTTGATGCCATTAATTCTTCATTAGAAGATTGTAACTCTTCGTTACTTGTTTCTAATTCTTCAATAGCATTTTGTAATTCTGTTTTAGCTATTTTAAGAGCGGTTTCTAAATCTTCTAATCGTTGATTAGAAACTTCGTCTAAATCAATAGTGTCTATAACCAAAGGTGTACTTTCCGTTAAAAGTACATCGTTACTAAATTCAATTAAATAACATTTATTTAAATTGTCGTAGTCTTTTACTTCATGAAAATTTAAGTCAAAAGAATAGGTTTGACTTACCGTTTCATTCATGATGCCTTCAATAACAATATCTTGTTTTGTTGCCTCAACTCTTCTAATACCACTTCTAATAATGACAGCGATATCAGGATTTACCATTTTTAGTAAATTATTCTGAAAAAGGCCAGAACCATGAGATAGACGCTTTCCGGCATCACCATTAATAAATAGTATATTGAAATCTTGATCTACAAAAATGGAGGCCGGACTAAATTTTTGACTTAAGTATTTGTGAAATATTAATTCTGGACTTTCCTTTATGTTTAGAGTAGGTACGCTTCTTGGTATTTGTGGATATTTATAAGCAAGTGTTGTTATTCTATCTAAATCAGAGCTATGAGATGGTATCTGTTTTGCAGGTGAGATGTTTTGAAATATTTTCCATTTTACGTCTATTGTTTTAAAAAGTTTAGCCGTTTCTCCTAGCGATTCGCTATTACCTAAAAACAAATAAGAAAATTGATTTAAGGCAAATTGAAAATTGAACATTACCTTTTTTTGAATGTTACTATCAAAATAGATAAGTAGATTTCTACAAGAAATAAGATCCATTCTTATAAATGGCGGATCTTTAATAAGGTTATGATTAGAGAATACAATCTTTTCTCTAATGCGTTTTATAATTTGAATTTTATCGCCATTTTTAATAAAATATTGATCTAAGTATGGCTTTTCAATTTCATTTATAATATTTACGTGATATACACCTAAGCCAGCAATAGCAAGTGCTCTTGGATCTATATCTGTTGCAAATATTTTAAAATCTAAATTTAATTGATGGGTTCTTAGGTAGTTGTCTATTAAAATAGCTTGCGAGTACACTTCTTCTCCTGTAGAACACCCAGCAATCCAAACACGAATAGTACTTTCGCTATTTCTATTTTTACAAATTTCTGGTATGACGTTTTCTTTTAAACTTTTAAATGCCTCGGTGTCTCTGAAAAAACGAGTTACACCAATTAAAAAGTCTTCTTTAAGTGATTGTTGTTCAACAACATTACTTGATAAAAAGGTAGCATAATCAAACACATGTTCAATGTTGTTTATATTCATTCGCTTTTCAATTCGTCTTAAAAGCGTATTCTTTTTGTATTCTCTAAAATCGATTCCAGAGTGTTTATAAACAATCGTAAGTATATCGTTAATTAACGTTTCGTTAGATGGGTGCTTGTTAAAATCTTCTTGTAACAGAGGCCTGCTAACAGGGTTTTTATGTAATATCTCTGCTATTTTTTGTGGATTTAAAATGTAATCTACAGTATTGGTAGATATAGCTGAGTTTGGCATACCATCAAACTGTGCGGTAGTAGGATCTTGTACAATTATGGTTCCGCCACCTTCCTTAATTGTTTTAATTCCTCTAGAGCCGTCAGATCCTGTTCCAGATAAAATAACACCGATAGAGTGTTCTTTATATTCTTCACCTAGAGTGTGAAAAAATATATCTATGGGTAAATTAAGATTGTGTTTAGGCCCTTTGTCTAACAAATAAAGTTCAGAACCCTTTACATGTAAATTTTTACTATTTTGATTTAAGTAAATGCAATTAGGATTAATAGTCTGTTTGTCTTCTGCCGTAAATATTGGCATTTTAGTGTGCTTACTAAGCAATTCGGGCATTAGACTTTTAAAGTCAGGTGAAAGGTGCTGAATGATTATAAATGCCATTCCTGTATCGTTTGGCAAATGGTCAAATAGGTTTTGAATGGCATCTAAGCCACCTGCAGACGCACCAATACCAACGACATAAAATTTGGGGTTTTTTTTGTTCATTTTGCTTTTTCGTAAAAGGTTTTAGGGATAAAATCTTTTACTATTTTAGGGATTCGTTTTTATGAAAATAGATTTTATCTATCTACATAATTTTTGTTTGGGATTACTATAATTTAAAGGGTTTATATATTTACGGTAAAAATTATAAAAGGGTTTTATAATTTGAGTATAATATATAATCACACAAATAAAAATTTGGCATCGTAAGTTTACTGTTATAGGAGTAATAATTTTTTTAAAAAAAATAAATAATTTCTATTTACATAACTTTTAGCGAGGTAAACAACGGTTTGTAAAGTTGAGTTGTCGTTTTTTTATCAGTCATTTTCAAATGACAAATGAAGTTTATAAAATTGTTTTCTAGTTGTAACTTAATAAGATTGTAAAAAACAGTTTTTTTATTTTTAGACGAAAAATACCCAATGTAATTAGCTTTCAAGATGTTATGATAAAAGTTTTTAAGCTTAATTGTATATTTTGCTATTGGTAAATGCAGAATTGACCTACCGTAACCTATTTTAGGATGAATCATGAAATTTTATAATCGTCACAAATGTACTAAAAAATACAGTTCTTGAGAGTTTCGCCTATGTTAAGCTTAAGATGAGCATTTTAATAAAATACTGATTTCTTACTTAAAAGCATAAAAAAGAATATGAGTTTTAAAGAATTTATAGTGACTTTAAAATAGCTTTTAAATCTTTAAAATCACTAGGTTTAGCCTTGATGATTTTTGAAGAATCTAATATAAAGTAGGTTGGCGTTGCTGAAATTCCGTACGATTTAACAATTGGGTTATCCCATTTGTCTAAACCTTTTTGATGTATAAAATCTGGGTATTTTTTAATTTCTACGTCCCAATTACTGTCATCACCTTCTAACCCAAAAGCAATAACTTTTAACTGTGGTTTATCTGCTACCAACTTTTTGACTTCAGGTAACTCGTTTAGACAATGGCTGCAAGCACTACTCCAAAAAATAAGCAAGTAGTCTTTTGCGTCTTCAATTTGATGTAGGCTAGTATTTTTACCATCTAAAGTAATTTCAAAATTGGGAGCTTTAGATCCTATAGAAGTATTTTTAAAAGAGATAACCATATCTTCTAAAACTTTATTGTTAGTGGATTTTGCCAATTCTAATAGATAGTTGTCAGTAATATAATTGGCAAGATTATTATTATTCAATGCTACAAAGCGCTGCCAAAGCATTTCTAAAAGACTCGTTTTAATACTTAAATCATCATTATTAATAGCTGCAGCAACGTCATCAATATGTTGTTTATAAGTGGCTTCACTAGGTTCTGCAACCATGTTGAAAACATAAGCGGTAACACGATCTATTAAATATGAAGAACTCTGAAGTAGGTAATCACTAAAATCAACCTGACTTAAATAGTGTTGCTTTAAATTTTGCGAATAGATACTAATGCCTTCATATTGTGAAGGAATATAAGGTCGGTTGGCTTTAATGAAATTGAAAACCAATTTATCTTTAGCCAATTCTTCGTAAGCTGTTTGTGTGTTTTTTAAAGTTTTGAAGATGGCATTAAAACCTTTTTTGTCATTATTTTCTTTAGAGTAATAATTACTAATAGTTTGGTTCACCATTTCTATACTTTTTAAGTAAGACGTCCAAAGTTTATTTTCTTCAGATTTAGTGAATTCAACACCTTTCTTATGACTAAAATTAAAGGCAACGGTTTCTTTTCCATCATAGATAAAATCGAAATTGTTTTCTTCTGGTGGAGTTGCATATACAATTTTATATATTCCTGGAGTGAGGGTAGAATCTAATTGAATTTCAAAATTACCGTCACTATCTAATTGTCCTTTGTTTATGTAATTGGCACTTTCTGGAGTGGCGTGGTATAGAAACGCGTAACTAAAGTCTTTGGCTGGTGAAAATGAACCTTTGATGCTTTGAGCTTGCATTATTAAAGGTAAAACCAAAAATAGGATTAATAATTTTTTCATGATAAAGTATATTTTTATAATGCGTTTTTTCTAATTGTTAATTGATTTTTCTACCTTTTATACCGCTTATATAATCGTAAAAATAACTGATATATTCGACTTCAAATTATCTCATTCATAAATAATGCTCATCATTGAATAACTTCAATAATTAAGCCATTATTGTTCTAGTTAATTCTTTTTAGACCTAATGCTTTCAATAATTACAGTTGCTAAAATTAAACTGCCTCCAATAAAAGTTTTAGATGAAGGTAATTCATTTAAGAAAAAGTAAGCAATAATAATTCCGAATATAGGTTGTGTGCTGCCAATGATACTTGCTGTACTAGCTTTAAAGTATTTTAAGCTCTTTACAAACATGGTGTGACCTATAGCTGTGGTCACTATAGCCAATAGTAATACATAAGGGTATTGGGTAGTAATATTAGAGGTGTCCATAAAATAGAGCACAGGAGCTAATACCACACTTAATATTAATACTTGATAGAACATAAGCATAATGCCATCGTATTTGGTAATATGATCTTTTAATATTAAAATTCTCAAAGCATAGCATATCGCCGATATTATACCACAGAACACTCCTTGTAATTGACTACTTTCTAAATCGAATTCTGGAGCTAGAATGTAAATACCAATAAGTACCATACTTCCTAATACAATGTGTATCGGGTCTAGTCTTGTTTTTGAAAAGAAAGGTTCTAATAAGGCAATAATTACAGGAAATGTAAATAGCGAAATCATACCTACTGCTACATTAGAGAGTTTTAAAGCGTAGAAATAAAAAATCCAATGCCCACCCATTAATAGTGCCGCAATGAAAAAAGTAAAACGATCTTTTTTGTTACTCACTTTTAAATTAATGCCTTTAAAAACACAGAAAAAGAACAATATAGCGGCAGCTAAAATAGAACGCCACCAAATAATTACAGGTGTTGGCATATCTATAAATTTGCCTAAAGGGCCAGAGGTACTAACACATATTGTTGCAATAATGAGGAGTAAAAGGTGATTTAAATGGCTTTTTTCATTCATTAGATATCCTTTAAGGCCATTAGCGCTTGCTTGGTATTCTTAATTTTTTCGAATGTTAGTATTAAGCGTAAGCCTTTTCGGGTTTGTTTCTCTTTCATTTTGCATTTTCCTGCATTCATCTGTACAAATTGCAATACTTTAGTAAATGCTTCACTTTGATAAAATCCACTTTGTTGATCTTGAACAAAATAACCAATCATTTTACCTTGTTTCATAATCAGTTTTTCAATACCCATTTTTGTAGCAATCCACTTTAGTCTTACGCTATCTAATAAATCTGATACCTGGGTTGGTAATTCGCCGAAACGGTCAATTACGTCAGATTCAAATTTAGCGAGTTCGTCTTCGGTTTTAATGGCATTAAGCTTGGTATAAAGATTTAAGCGTTCGGTGATATTATTAATATAATCGTCAGGAAATAGCAATTCAAAATCCGTGTCAATAGTTATATCTTTTACATATTGCTTAGGCTTGCCATCGTCTTTATATAAATCTGAAAATTCAGTTTCTTTTAATTCATCTATCGCTTCGTTTAGGATTTTCTGATAAGTATCGAAACCAATATCATTAATAAAACCACTTTGTTCGCCGCCTAATAAATCACCTGCACCTCTAATTTCTAAATCTTTCATAGCAATATTGAACCCACTGCCCAATTCTGTAAATTGCTCTAAGGCTGAAATCCGTTTTCTGGCATCGGTTGTCATTGCAGAATACTCTGGAGTAATAAAATAACAAAATGCTTTTTTGTTGCTTCGACCTACACGACCACGCATTTGGTGTAAATCACTCAACCCAAAATTGTTCGCATTATTAATGAAAATAGTATTGGCATTTGGAACATCTAAACCACTTTCTACAATAGTGGTTGCGATTAAAACATCAAATTCACCATTCATAAAAGCGAGCATTAGGTTTTCTAGTTTTTTACCATCGAGCTGTCCATGGCCAATACCAATTTTTGCATCAGGCACTAAACGTTGAACCATACCAGCAACTTCCTTAATATTTTCAATTCTATTATGAATAAAGTAAACCTGACCACCACGTTGAATTTCATAACTTACCGCATCTCTAATCGTTTCTTCTCCAAAACGAATGACATGACTTTCTATAGGATACCTATTTGGAGGAGCTGTATTAATGACCGATAAATCTCTTGCAGCCATTAAACTAAACTGAAGTGTTCTCGGAATTGGAGTTGCAGTCAGCGTTAATACATCTACGTTTTCCTTTATGGTCTTTAATTTTTCTTTTACAGAAACACCAAACTTCTGTTCTTCATCAACAATTAGTAATCCTAAATCTTTAAATTTTACATTTTTACTAGCGAGTTGATGGGTACCAATAATAATATCAACGTTTCCTTTTTCTAAGCCTTCTAAAGTTTCGCGTTTTTCTTTGGCTGTTCTAAAACGGTTGACATAATCTACAGTCACCGGAAAATCTTTTAAACGTTCTTTAAACGTACGCGAATGCTGATAAGCTAAGATAGTTGTTGGCACTAAAACAGCAACTTGTTTCCCATTATCTACAGCTTTAAAGGCGGCTCTTATAGCAACTTCAGTTTTACCAAAGCCTACATCACCACAGATGAGGCGATCCATTGGACGCTCACTTTCCATATCTGCTTTTATATCTGCTGTAGACGTAATTTGATCGGGAGTATCTTCATAGATAAAAGATGCTTCCAACTCCAATTGCATATGGCTATCTGGTGCGTATTGAAATCCTTTCTTTAGTTTTCGTTTGGCATAAAGTTTTATAAGGTTGAAAGCAATTTCTTTAACCTTAGATTTCGTTTTTTGTTTTAAAGTAGCCCAAGCTTTACTTCCTAATTTATATACCGTTGGCGGTTTACCATCTTTACCGTTAAACTTGGTAATCTTGTGTAGAGAATGAATGCTGAGGTATAAAATATCCCGTTCTCCGTAAACCAATTTAATAGCTTCTTGTTTTTTGCCTTCAACATCTATTTTTTGAAGCCCTCCAAACTTCCCAATTCCATGGTCAATGTGCGTTACGTAATCACCGATTTCTAGATTGGTGAGTTCTTTTAAGGTGATGGCTTGTTTTTTGGCGTAACCATTTTTAAGATGAAATTTATGATAACGATCAAAAATTTGATGATCGGTATAAACCGCAATGTTGTGATCGGTGTCTATAAAACCTTGATATAACGACAATACAACCGTTTTATAATGCACAGTCTGCTCAGCGTCATCAAAAATATCGTGAAAACGTTTGGCTTGTTGTTCGCTAACACAAGCAATATAATTGGTTATGCCGTTAGCGTGATTTTCGTTTAAATCGTCAATTAACAAATTGAATTGCTTATTGAATGCTGGTTGTGGCTTAGTATAAAAGGCAATAAGTTGCTGCGCGAAAAAAGCTTCGGTTCCAAATTCTACTAAAGGATAGTCTAGAAATTGACGTTTTAATAAGTCAGAATTACAGAATAATTCTTCAGGAGAAGCATGCTTTACTTCGCTAGATAAATTATTAAAAGCTTCTTCAGCTTTGCCATAAAAGTCATCAATTCTTGAAAATGTAAGGGATGCATTTTTAGAAAAAATAACCGTCTTATTCGATATGTATTTTAGAAAACTTTCGCGTTGTTCTGCAATCATCTTATTGGCTACATTCGGAATAATACTTACTTTTTTAATCCGCTCGGTTGATAGTTGTGTTTCTACATCAAAAGTTCGGATACTATCAACTTCATCTCCAAAAAATTCTATTCGATAAGGTTCGTCATGCGAAAATGAAAACACATCTATGATACCACCTCTAACTGAAAACTCGCCAGGTTCTGTTACAAAATCGACACGCTTAAATTTGTATTCAAACAATACCTCGTTTACAAAATCGATACTTAGGTCGTTACCAACTGAGATTTTTAAAGTGTTCTTTTCAAGTTCTTTTTTAGTGACTACCTTTTCAAAAAGCGCGTCAGGATAGGTCACAATAATACACGGTTTTTTACGCGAATTAATACGGTTTAAAACTTCGGCACGTAAGAGTACGTTGGCATTATTGGTTTCTTCAATTTGGTATGGTCTTCTGTAGCTTCCTGGATAAAACAACACGTCTTTATCATTAATGAGTTGTTCTAAATCATTAAGATAAAAAGCGGCTTCTTCTTTGTCATCAAAAATCAATAAAAAAGGTTGGTCTGCTGTTTTAAAAGCTTCGGAAACCGTAATTGAAAATGAGGAGCCAACGAGTCCTTTTAAATGTGTTTTTGACTTGCCTTGAGCGGAGTCTAAAGGTTCGCTTTGGGCAATAGCAGTTTGCAGATTTTGCAGTTGCAAAGTCTGTGCGAATGTTTGGGCAATAGATACTTTACTCAAGTTTCTTATTTTGGAATTACAAATATAAAATTTTTGAAGTGTTCACTAATGATAATTCTTTGAATAGAATTATATTTGTTCAGAATTAATAATTAGATAATAAATAAAGTATATATATGTCATTTTCAGATTTATTCGATAGCGGATTTAAAAAGCGTAACGAAGACCATTTTGCAGCCATAGTTAGAGTTGCTAACAGTGATGGTGTTATTACCGAGAAAGAGAAAGCGTTCTTAGATCGTTTAGCTACACGATTAGATATTTCGGAGTTAGAATATAAGCAGATATTAATAGATTATAAAAGTCACCCTATAAATCCACCAACATCTTATGACATGCGTTTAGAGCGTCTTTATGATTTGGCACGTATGGTATGGGTAGATGATATCGAAGGGCCAAACCAACATTGGTTATTAGAGAAACTTTGTGTGGGCTTAGGTTTTAATTCTAATAACGTTAAGTATATAGCGGATAAAGCTTTAGCATTGGCTTATGAGAAGGTAGATCTTGATACATTTATTGATGGTATTAAGTCCATGAATGAGTAATAGCTCTTAACTTAAAAAGCGACTATATTTAACATTATAACGTTAAATATAGTCGCTTTTTTATTGGTTTTAATTTAAAGCTTTAGACTTTAAATTATTTATTTCTCTTCGTTGCGCATAAACTCTTCAGCTTTTTCTACCATATTTACACTACCACAAATAAAAGGTACGCGTTCATGTAATTCTGTAGGTGTAATATCCATTATTCTTGTAAACCCATCACTTGCTTTACCATTAGCTTGTTCTGCAATAAAAGCTATTGGGTTACACTCATATAATAATCGTAATTTTCCTTTTGGGTTTTTAGAACTTTTTGGGTACATGTAAATACCTCCTTTAATCATGTTTCTATGAAAATCAGAAACTAAAGAACCAATATATCTACTTGTATATGGTCTTTCTCCTTCATCTTGTTGGCAGTATTTTATATACTTTTTGATGCCTATTGGGAAGTCTGAATAATTTCCTTCATTTACAGAGTAGATGTTGCCATCTTTTGGAAATTCCATATTAGGATGCGATAGATAATAAGAGCCAATCGCTGGGTTTAATGTAAAACCATTAACACCATCTCCTGTTGTATACACTAACATAGTAGATGTACCATATACCACGTAACCAGCTGCAACTTGCGCGCTTCCTTTTTGTAAGAAATCCTCTAAAGTTACTGGTGTACCTAATGGAGTAACACGTCTATAAATTGAGAATATGGTTCCTACAGAAACATTAACATCAATATTAGATGAGCCATCTAAAGGGTCAATTAAGACGACATACTTATTCTGATTATTTTCATCTTGGCTATTAATAGCAATAAAATCATCTTCTTCTTCACTAGCAATACCACAAACAATGTTTCGTTTAGTTAAAGTTTGAATAAACTTGTCGTTGGCATATACATCTAGTTTTTGTTGATCTTCACCTTGGATATTTGTATCACCAGCATTACCAATGATATCTACTAGGCCAGCTTTATTAACTTCGTGATTAACAACTTTAGCTGCTAAACGAATAGAATTTAATAGACGAGACAGTTCCCCTGAGGTATATTTAAAAGACGTTTGATTTTCAATTATGAATTCCCCTAAGGTTTGATTTGGTTTAGACATGAAGTATAATATTGATTAGTAGCACACAAATATCGCCTTTTTTAGGAAACTATAACGTTTTCGTACTTTAAAAAAATTGTTTTGTAAAGTGAGATTAGATTATCTTTGACTCTTTTATTTGCAAAATGAAACAACCAAGATTAGCACTTATCGAAGATATGCCAAGAGTTTTAGAACTTATTGAAGAATTGGCAACGTTTGAAAAAGAAGAGGATGCTGTAGAAATTACAGTATTAGACTTACAGAATGATGGATTTGGTACAAATCCAAAATTCACTTGCTTTGTTAGTGAAATTGACAATAAGATTGAGGGGATTGCCTTGGTATATATGAGATATTCCACATGGAAAGGCGAAATTTTACACTTAGAAGATCTTATTGTTAGCGAAGAATGTAGAGGTAAAGGTTTGGGTACACTGCTTTTAAATGCAGTTGTAAAATATGCCAAGCAACTAGATGTGAAACGCGTAAGTTGGGAGGTACTAGATTGGAATGAACCTGCTATAAGCTTTTACGAAAGTAAAGGTGCAGATGTAAAGCGCGACTGGAATGTGGTGCACTTAGATAAAAACGGAATTGAAAATTATTTAAATAGAATATAATGCGCATTTTTAAATTTGGTGGTGCATCGGTAAAAGATGCAGATGGTGTAAAAAATTTAGCAAAAGTTTTAAAAACCACAGGATACGATAACACTTTAGTTGTGATTTCAGCAATGGGAAAAACGACTAATCGAATGGAGTTAGTAATTAAAAATTATTTTGAACATAAGGAGGAATTACAAAGTGCCATTCACGAAGTTATTAAATGTCATAATGATATTTTAGTCGATTTATTTGAGAATAATCGTCATCAAGTATTCACAGATGTAAAGGCCTTTTTTGATGAGTTAAATGCCTTTTTTAAAAGTAATAAATCCCCGGATTATAATTATGTATACGACCAAGTTATCGGTTATGGTGAATTAATTTCGACCACAATAATCAGTCATTATCTTAATGAAATTGGCTTAAAAAATAATTGGGTTGATGTTAGAGAATTTGTAAAAACCGATAATTATTACAGACGTTCTAATGTAAATTGGGAAAAAACACAAGTAAATATTTCTTCTAATTTAAATCCTAATATTTTAAATATTACACAAGGATTTTTAGGTAGTGATGCTAATAATTTTACCACTACTTTAGGTAGGGAGGGTAGTGACTATACGGCGGCTATTTTTGCGTATTGTTTGAACGCTGACAGTGTTACAATTTGGAAAGATGTACCAGGCGTTTTAAATGCAGATCCAAGATATTTTGAAAACGCTCAACTATTACATCAAATCTCATATAGAGAAGCTATAGAGTTGGCTTTTTATGGAGCTTCGGTGATTCACCCTAAAACGCTACAACCATTACAGCAAAAGGAAATTCCGTTGTATGTAAAGTCGTTTCTAAATCCGGAAGGAGATGGTACGTGCGTTAGTAAAGGAAAGGGAATAGTACCAGAAGTTCCGTGTTTCATTGTTAAGAAGAATCAGACATTAATTTCATTATCATCTTTAGATTTTTCTTATATTATGGAAGAAAACATTAGTGAAATATTTAGTCTGTTGCATTTATATAAAATGAAAGTCGATGTGATTCAGAATTCTGCAATTAGTTTTTCTGTTTGTATTGATAATTTATTTGATAATCTCGAAAAACTACTGCAGCATTTAAAAGCAAAATTTAAGGTAGTTTGTCATAATGATGTGAGTTTATACACTATTAGACATTATAATGACGTTGTTGTAGATGAACTTGAAAAAGACAAGGTTGTGTTGCTTAAACAGTTAGCGCAAGGGACAGTTCAAATCGTTACTAAATAAATAGTTGTTACATTTGTTTTATGGGGAAATCGTCCGATACTGGTTTAGTAACCGCAAAAGAAGTCGCTAAAGCTATCCATGCTGATAAGTATGGTTTTTTGGGTACTTTTTTTGGATGGACATTGATGAAGGTCCTTAAAATTTCTACAATAAATAAATTTTATAAACGCAATAAGCACCTAAGTGATGGTGCTTTTCTAGATGCTATTTTAGAAGAATTTCAGATAAAATTTGAGATTCCTGAAGAGGATATGAAGCGTCTCCCTAAAGAAGGCCCTTATATAACAATCTCTAATCATCCGCTTGGTGGTATTGATGGTATTTTACTATTAAAACTTATGATAGAGCAGCGAAGTGATTTTAAAATCATAGCTAATTTTCTGTTACATCGTATTGAGCCGTTGAAGCCATACATAATGCCTGTAAATCCTTTTGAAGGTAGAAAAGATGCAGCGAGTAGCATTGCTGGTTTTAAAAATTCCATTAGACATTTAAGAGATGGACATCCTTTGGGAGTGTTTCCTGCTGGTGAAGTTTCTACTTATCGTGATGGCAAATTAGTTGTCGATAAGGAATGGGAGGTTGCCGCGATGAAATTAATTCAGAAAGCAGAAGTTCCTGTGGTTCCTATTTATTTTCATGCTAAGAATAGTCGATTATTTTATAGACTTTCTAGATTAAGTGATACACTAAGAACGGCAAAATTGCCTTCTGAAGTCTTAACTCAAAAACGCCGTGTAATAAAAGTGAGAGTCGGTAAGGCTATCTCGGTAAAAGATCAGAAGGAACACCCTACACTTCCTGAGTTTTCAGAATTTTTAAGACGTAAAACTTATATGTTGTCTAAAACATTTGAAGACAAACCTAAGATTCTAGATAACATCCAATCACAGCTAAAAGTCGCAAAAATTCCAAAACGAATTGTGACTCCAATAGCACCGAAAGTAATGATTGCTGAGGTAGATAAGCTAAGGGTAAGTGATGGTAGACTGTTAGAAAGCAAAAATTATGAAGTGTTTTTAGCATCTGCAAAAGACATTCCTAACATATTAAGAGAAATAGGTAGGTTAAGAGAAATTACATTTAGAGAAGTTGGTGAGGGTACCAATGAAGCTATTGATTTAGATAAGTTTGATACCTATTATCATCATATGTTTTTATGGGATAATGAAAAAAACCTGATTGCTGGAGCGTACAGAATGGGCTTAGGATCTAAGATTTTTGAACGTTTTGGTATTGATGGATTTTATTTGCAAGATTTATTTCGCTTTGAGCCAGAATTGCATAAAATGATGAGCCAATCTATAGAAATGGGTCGTGCGTTTATCATTAAAGAGTACCAGCAAAAACCAATGCCTTTATTTTTACTGTGGAAAGGTATTGTTCATATTACTTTACGTTTTCCTGAACATAAATATTTAATTGGAGGAGTAAGTATTAGTAATCAGTTTTCTAATTTTTCAAAAAGTTTGATGATTGAGTTTATGAAATCCCATTATTACGATCCGTATGTCGCACAATACGTTCATCCAAAAAAAGAGTTCAAAGTAAAGCTGCAAGATGCTGATAAAGATTTTGTTTTTGATGCTACCGAAGCTGATTTAAATAAATTCGATAAAATTATAGATGAAGTAGAGCCGGGTGCATTGCGATTACCTGTCTTACTTAAAAAATATATTAAACAAAATGCAAGACTTGTTGCATTTAATGTAGATCCTCTTTTTAATAACGCCGTAGATGGATTAATGTACATAAAAATTGAAGACTTACCAGAAAGTACTGTAAGGCCTGTAATGGAAGAATTTCAGGCAGAATTAGAACGTAAATTTACAGATACCCACGAGGATAAATAAGATAATTATTATAAATCACTCTGTTCCTTTTTTTTTTTTTTTTTTGAGTGTATATCAAAGGTTTATAGGGCGGAAGTAGTAATAAAATAGTAGAACTATTTATTGATACGGAGTGAGTATTTATTTTTAGTAGGCAAATAAAAAACCCAGAATTAACATTCTGGGTTTTGATATATTATAGGCCTTTAAACCATTCTTGAAATTGTTTGCCGAATAAAAATGTTGGTTTCATTTCTCCTCCTAATGCAGCGATTAAACTCATAACCCAAGCTATGAGTAAAACAAGCCACATTATTAAATTTAAAATCGGAATCCAAGATGAAACGACTGCTATAAGAACTAAGCCTAGTATCTGTCTTATGTAAAAAGAGCCGAATTCAGTTTTATTACTACTATTCATTACAATAGCAATTATCCATCCAATAAAAGTAATGTGAGCAATAACAGCAACATTTTTACCATCACTGAATACTTGTTTAGTATCGTTATTAAAATCATCAGCAGCTCTTTTTGCATCACGTCCAAATTCCTTAGCGTCATCAGAAAACTCATTATATGCCTGATTTAGATATTCCTAATAAACAAATTGCAAGACCATTAGTTAACCATGGCGATGTATATTACAGGCCTAAAGATTTTAAAAAATTTGAATTTATTGAAAAGCACTGTCTATAGGCTCCCAAAGTTCAATTTTATTGCCATCATTATCGAGTATCCATCCAAATTTACCATAATCGTATTCTTCCATGTCCCCGACAACAGTAACACCTTCTTCTTTTAAAATTTCTAAAAGTTCTTTTAAATTTTCAACTCTATAGTTAAACATAAAGTCCTTTTTTGAAGGTTCAAAGTGCTTTGAATCCTCTGCAAATGGACTCCATTGTGTAGAGCAATCTTTACCTTCTTTGTCTTGCCACCAAAAGGTAGAACCATAATCATCTGTATTAAAACCTAGATGCTTTTTGTACCAATCTTTTGCTGCTTTTGGATCTTTAGTTTTAAAGAATAGACCTCCGATTCCTGTGACACGTTTTTTCATTTCATGATGAATTTATTTCAAGATTTCATTAGTTAAAATCCTAAATATTATACTTCTCTTTTTTTCTACTTTTTCTTTAAAACGGACTCATAAATATTAATCCATTCCTCACAACTCATTTTACTAGTGAGTTCCCCTATGAGCTCAAACGGAATTTCGTCTATTTTTTTAAATCGGATGCAACTTTTTCCCATATCTAGCTTTCGCTTACAATGTTTAGGATATTCTTTAATAAACCAATCGTGTAGTTCCGGATTGGCGTAAATACCGCTATGATATAAATTGACTGAGTTTTTTTGAGACGCAAAACTCATAAACGGTAAAGGTGTTTTTGGGTCACAATGATAACCGTCTGAATACACAGTATGAGGTACGTAGTAACCAATCATATTATACTGTATGCCTTCTTCAAACCCCTCTGGTAAATTATCTTTTATAACTTGTCTCAATGTTGTCAAGGCACTTTGACGCTCTTCGGGTACTTGACTTATGTAATCTTTTGGAGATGTGGCTGTGTATGTCATGTTTAAAAGGGTATTATTAGTATCTAAGTTAGCAAAATTTCGTTTTTATCTTATCAACAATTGTTTGTGAGAGTTTAATGTTGCTTTCAATTGTCCAGCCTGCCACATGTGGAGAGAGTAAAACATTTTCTGATGCTATTAAATATTGAAATGCTTCAGGCATATCATTTGAAGTAAATAGATTTTCAAAGGATGATTTTTCATATTCCAAAACATCTAATCCTGCTCCTAGAATTTTACCTGATTTTAAACTTTTTATTAAATCTTCAGTAACGACGCTTTTTCCACGCGCTGTGTTAATCAACCAAAAAGATTTCTTAAATCCATTTATAAAGTCTGAATTAATCATATCCAAGGTCAAATCTGTTTGTGGTATATGAAGACTTAAAACATCGGACTTTGCTTTTAATTCTTCAAGAATTACTTGCTTAGCGTTGGCGTCTCCAACATCGGTTTTTATATCGTAACACAACACATCGACGTCAAATCCTTTCAACTTTTTTGCGAAGGCTTTTCCCATATTACCATAACCAATCAGTCCAACAGTTTTGCCGTCTAGCTCTAATCCGCGGTTGTCTTCTCGTAACCACTTGCCTTGTCTAACTTCTTTGTCTGCTTTGTTCAGTTTATTAAAAAGTGACAACAACATTCCTAAGGCGTGTTCGCCAACAGCGTTTCTATTACCTTCTGGAGCAGAAATAAGGTGTATGCCTTTTTCTTTGGCATAGTCACAATCTATATTTTCTAACCCAGCACCAACACGTCCAATGAATTTTAGGTTTTTGGCGGCATCTAAAAATGATTTGTCAATGCTAAACCGACTGCGGATAACCATGCCGTCATAATCAGAAATTTTAGCCTCAATTTCAGATTTTGAAGATGTGTAATCTTCGTGATTTTTAAATCCTAACTCGTTGAGTTGGCTTAAAAGTAGTGGGTGGTTAGAGTCTAGGTGTAGTATTTTCATGGTAATACCAGTTAACGTAGGTTATAATATTTAGATGTTTTTAGGTTATTAATTAAATACCTAAAATCAATTTGGCGATTAAGAAGTAAATTAGGATACCAAAAACGTCATTACTTGTAGTAATAAATGGTCCGGTTGCAACCGCAGGATCAATACCTCTTTTGTCTAAAAAAATCGGAATAAATGTACCAATAATAGCAGCCATTACGATCACAGCAACTAAAGCAATACTAATAGTTATGGACACGATGTATGGTGTTCCGAATATAAAGTGTGTAATAAGGATGGCAACAAGTGAAATTGCGACACCATTTACTAAGCCGAGTAAAAACTCTTTGAATAAGCGTTTTAAAATTTTGCCATCGATAGTGCCATTGGCAATACCTTGAACTACGATTGCAGAAGACTGTACACCCACATTTCCGGCTGTTGCCTGAATTAAGGGTACAAAACTAAGCAGCACAATAAAGTTACCCATGTTATCATTAAACTGCTCTATAATACTGGCGGCACCAAGACCACCAAACATGCCGATAAACAACCAAGGCAATCTTGCTTTGGTTAATTTAAAGATACTATCATCCGCTTCTACATCTTGCGAGATACCAGCTGCTAATTGGTAATCTTTATCGGCTTCCTCTCGTATAACATCTATAATATCATCAATGGTAATTCGACCTACTAAAGTTTGGTTGTCATTAACGACCGGAATGGCTTCCAAATCGTATTTCGCCATTATTTTTGCAACATCCTCTACGTCATCATCAACATGTACCCAATCCACATTGTCTTTAGCTATATCTGCGATTTTTGTATCACTTTTAGAAATAATTAAATCTTTTAAAGACAATCTACCAATAAGTTTATCGTGTTTATCTACAACGTAAACGGAATGTACTCTTGTAACATCTTTGGCCTGTCCTCTAATTCGGCGTAAGCACCCAGCCACAGTCCAAGTTTCATAAACCTTAACTAACTCTTTTGCCATGAGTCCACCCGCGGTGTCTTCATCATAGGCTAAAAGTTCTTGAATTTCTTCTCGGTGTTCGTCGTCTTCAATTTGCGAGATTACTTCGGCTTGTCTAGCCTCTGGAAGTTCTGCAATCATATCTGCAGCATCATCCGTGTCTAGCTCTTCAACCTCTTCTGCAATTTCTTTAGTAGAAAGGTTTCTAAGAATTTTTTCTCTAATATCCTCATCGAGTTCCATAAGGATCTCAGAGGTAGTCTCAGAATCGAGCAGCTTTATGACATAAACGGCATCATCGAGATCTAAGTCGTCAAGAATTTCTGCAATATCAGCGTGGTGATACTCGTTTAAAAGGATTTCGAGGTCGTTGTCGTTTTGTTCTTCGACTAGGATTTCAACCTTTTCAATAAGTTCATCAGTTA
Source organism: Winogradskyella costae (assembly GCF_013403865.1). Taxonomy (GTDB): domain Bacteria; phylum Bacteroidota; class Bacteroidia; order Flavobacteriales; family Flavobacteriaceae; genus Winogradskyella; species Winogradskyella costae. Next base: position 908,402 of record NZ_JABFDK010000001.1, on the reverse strand, counting down.
ACTGAAACTGTATGTTGTCTTGGATATCTTCCACTTGATTATTAATATGCTTTTACTTTAAAATGTTATTTGTCTGCGTTCTATATGGTCGCAGCAGAAATTAGTTTTCGTCATTTTCTATGAGTAACGTCAGCGCAATAAACTGAGCAACACTCAGTTGTTCTGGTCGCTGTCCAAATATAATATTTGCTTTTAAATTATCCGATAGATTGAATGTTTTTAAGCTGTTACGTAATGTTTTTCTTCGCTGTTGAAATCCTGTTTTTACGACTCTAAAAAATAATTTTTCATCACAAGGCAACTCGTAGTTCTCCTTGCGTTTTAGTAAAAGAACGCCCGAATCGACCTTCGGTGGGGGATTAAAAACTGTTGGCGGAACCGTAAATAAATATTCAGCATCATAAAATGCTTGAGTTAAAACGGATAAAATACCATAAACTTTTGAACCTTCTTTAGAACAGATGCGCATAGCAACTTCCTTTTGAAACATTCCTGAAAACTCAGGGATTTGATCTCTCATTTCTAAAGTTTTAAAAAGAATTTGAGAGGAAATATTATAAGGGAAATTACCAATAATAGCAAATGGTTTGTTTTCAAACACGAGGTTTAAATCGTATTTTAAGAAATCCTTTTCTATGATTCTATCAGCAAGATGTAGATAATTATTTTTTAAGTAATCTACAGATTCTGTATCGATCTCAATAACATGTGTTGTAGTGTCTTTTTTTAGAAGATACTTTGTTAGCACACCCATACCTGGGCCAATTTCTAATACATCATTATAACCTAAAAGCGATAAACTATCGGCAATTTGTTGTGCAATAGATTCGTCTTCTAAAAAATGTTGGCCTAGGTGTTTTTTTGCTCTTACTGTCATGTATTTATTTTTCTAACAAAGGCGCAAAGGCGCAAAGTGTTATAACACAAAGATACGCGGAGATGTGCCGAGATTCGCAGAGTTGTTAAAATATTCTTTATTTATCTTTATAATTAAGATCGGGAGAAATATTTCTATAGTTTTATTATAATTCTACAGAATACTCATCTACGACTTCTAGTTCCGTTCTAAATGCTAATACTTTGTCACCAAAACGTTGCAAGCCATCTTGTTTTAAGCGTTCGGCATGTTCGGTATAATATGTAGTTAAGTCCTCACGAGAGTGGGCTCTATATTGCACAGAATAGGTGTCAGCTTCATCATCTTCAACTAAAACTTTTGTAAGTTTAGCTTCCTTAAAATGACCGGTCGCCAAAACCAATGGAATATGCTCTTTTATCCATTCTAACCATTCTTTGGATATGCTTTTATCTATGTTTAGGGTAACGTTATATATAATCATGTTTTGTAAATATGAATTTGATGCAAAAGTATGAAATTGGACGTTAATAATTCTTTATTCCAAAGGCGTAAAAGAGGACAAAGCTTCGCAAAAGAAGATGTGGAAAACACCTGCTGACAGCTCTACCGTAGGTAAAACTTTAACGGAAACTAGTTAATGCTATCTCCTCTCAGCATCCTAAATTTCTTACGAGCTTCAATAAAATAAATACTGTCTTGGTGCTCAAAGATTATTTTTTCGTAAAGTAGTTTCGCCTCTTCGGGTTTTGCTAAATGTATATTATAAAGTTCTGCTAAATAATATAGTGTATCATCCACTAAAATATCGTCGCCATAATTTTTAATAATCTCTTGGTAATTGGCTTCGGCTTTAGAGTATTGTTTGTTCTTTTCAAAGAGTTTGGCTTGCTGATATAAGGCTTGGTCTGTGATACTTTCTCCTTTATGCTCTTCTAAGATTTTATCTAGAAGCAAAATGGCCTCGTCAGTTTTATTTTGAAATGCAAATAAATCGGCCTTTGCATAATATTGTAATGCAGTTTGTGTGCTGTCTTCGTATTTATTATCCGAAATCAATAATTTTAAGTCTAAGGCATCATTAGCAATCAACTGTGATGTTGAAGATTTAAGAATTTTAAGTTGAGATTCTGCCCAATCAAAATCACCTTTATAATAACTTGTTTTTGCAACTTTAAACCGTGCTTCTTGTGCGATAATACTATTTTTTAGATTTGCCTGAATTTGAGAATAAAAGATTAACGCTTCATTAAATTTTTCCTGAAGTACTAAAATATCTGCCAATAACAATTTTACTTTGGCTTCTTGAAATATAGAAATATTCAGCTTTAACATTTCCTTTAAAAATTGTGTTGCTGATTCTGTGTCTCTTTGGTTAAAGGCTAAGAATTTACTATATGCTAATTGTAATGGTAAGGTTAGTTCAGATTTTCCAAATTCGGTAAGTAAGTCATTATAAGTTTCGTTAATCTGATTTAGGGCTTTTTCATCAGCATTTTTTGTGTCTATTTCTAAAATATATTGATGCGCCGTTAGTGCTGTTGCAGAATCTTGGGTAATCTCTAAAATATAATTAAAAATAGATTTTGCGGTATCATCATCGCTGTCGTTTTGAGCTGTAATAGCTAATTCTATTAAACGATCTATAGATTCTGGATTACGCTTGTAAAGTGCTTTTTCTTGAATGAAGGATTTATTATAGGCTTTTTCTTGAACATATAACCAACTCAACAGTTCGTACCAATACGTTTCGGGATTTTGCTGTATTCTTTTTAAAAGTAAGCGTCTTAAATAGCTGTTGTTTTCATTTTCCTTGTTTTCGGAAACGAATTCACTAATAGAGCGCTTTACATTGTTGAGGTAATTAGGCTTGTATTGAATATAATCAATATAATTTTTAAGCATTTGTTCAATATTACCTTGTTCGACATAAATGCGAGCTAATTGAATGCTGTAATTATTTTCTGGGGTTAGAATTTTACCTTTTTCATATATTTCAATGGCTTGATTTAATAGTGAATAGTCTTCAAATTTTTTGGCAATTCTATAAATAAAGAATGGCTTTTGGTCAACATAAGTTATAGCTTCATTGTAAAGTGTATTTGCTTTATCAATGCTATCTCTGAGCTGAAAATTATAGCCTAAGGCAACTACTAGTTCAGGATTTCTACTTTTGGCTAAACGTTGAACGAGTATCTGTTCTGCTTCTTCATACTGCTCTAATTGTTGATGAATATCAACTAATTTATTACTGTAATTATAATTGAAAGGTTTTTCCTTTAGTAGGTTTTCATATATAATTAGTGCTTTTTTAAATTCCGCTTTTTTATAATAGCTTTCTGCTAGATTCTCACTGTTTTGCGAGAAACCAGAATACCATCCGAGTAAAAAAAGTAAAACGAATAAGCGTTGTTGCATGTTTGTATTTTAGAGTAAAGTGAAATGATGTGATGCTCAAATATAACAAATGCTTCAAGTAGATATTGTAAAAAAAAGTATAAAAAAAATGCCTAAACGTGAGTTTAGGCATTTTACCAGCAAAATAAATGTGCTATTAACCACTATCTTATAAAATATGATTCAATTATCCTGTCTTGGTTTTGTTTATATGATTAAAACAAAACTTTGCTTACTATTACAATTAATGAAACCAGTAATACAATTCGTTTTAAATTTTTCATGCTAGGGGAATTCTTGGGACAACTAAATTCTGAATAATTTTCAAATAAAACGAAGAAATACCAAAATAAATGTTGAATTGCGTTAATTTTTAACAATTTCAAGAAAATACAGCGATTTTTTATTAATTGATCATATCAAAGCCAGTATACGGCACTAAAATTTCAGGTATCTTAATACCATCTTCGGTTTGATAGTTTTCTAATATACCTGCTAAAACTCTAGGCAATGCTAAAGAACTTCCGTTTAAAGTGTGGCATAATTCATTTTTACCGTCACTATTTTTAAAACGTAATTTTAAACGATTCGCTTGAAACGTTTCAAAATTAGAGACAGAAGAAACTTCTAACCAACGGTCTTGTGCTGTTGAGAAGACTTCAAAATCGTATGTTAAAGCAGATGTAAATCCTAAATCTCCACCACATAATCTTAAAATTCTATAGGGTAATTTTAAGTCTTGTAAAAGACCTTTCACATGATTAACCATACTGTCTAATGCTTTATAAGAATTATCAGGATGCTCAACACGAAGAATTTCAACCTTGTCAAATTGATGTAATCTATTTAATCCTCTAACATGTGCACCATAACTACCGGCTTCACGTCTAAAACAAGGTGTGTAACCCGTGATAGTAATAGGAAGATCATTTTCGTTTAAAAGGGTGTCTCTAAAAATATTGGTTGCCGGGACTTCTGCCGTTGGAATTAAGTATAAATTATCTGCAGTAACATGGTACATTTGCCCTTCCTTATCTGGTAATTGACCCGTTCCAAAACCAGACGCTTCATTTACTAAATGTGGCACTTGGTATTCGGTGTAACCAGCAGCCGTATTTTTATCTAAAAAATAAGCGATTAAAGCCCGCTGTAATCTTGCACCTTTTCCAATATAAACAGGGAAACCTGCGCCTGTAATTTTGTTTCCTAATTCAAAATCAATGATGTTGTATTTTTTAGCTAATTCCCAATGCGGTAAAGCTCCCTCGTGTAATTTCGGAATATCACCTTCCCTAAACGTTTCTTCATTATCTTCATCCGTATTTCCTGCAGGTACAATAGGATTTGGTACATTAGGAATTCTATATAATAATTCTGAAAGGGCTTCAACTTTGTCGTTAAGCTCTTGTTCAAAAGTCTTAGTGATTTCTTTTAGTTGCGTGGTTTTTTCCTTTAGGATGTTCGCTTTTTGCGTTTCTCCAGATTTATAGAGATTTCCAATCTCTTTAGATAAGGAGTTAGATTCTGCTTTTGTGTTATCTAATTTTGTCTGAATTGCTTTTCGGTCTTCATCAAAAGCAATGGCTTCATTAATCATTTCTGTAGCATCAATATTTCGTTTTGCTAAACGTGCAATGATGTCTTCTTTGTTCTCTTGTATAAAAGCAACTTGTAACATATCTATCAATTAAGTTAATACCGCGAGGTATAGGAAAAATAAGCAACAAAAGTAAAAAGAAAATGACCAGATAAAAATAAAAAGTTTCTATTTTATATTGTAAAATCTGATTTAAAGGACAACAGGTTTTTGTAGCGAGAATCTATTATAGGTATTAATTTGGTAGTAAAATCCAATCATTATGTTTAAAGTGGTGCCATTTCTCCTTACCAAGATCAACTTTTGGGTCAATTAGCTGTTTTGATGGCTTTCCGTTAACACGCACAAAAGAATTGACGTAAACGTTAACCGAAATCCCTTTTTTAGCAAAATCTTGTTTAAGATGTTGTGAAAACTGCCAAATAATATCTGGTTTTGTACTTGCTCCACGTTGTTGCTTTTTAGTCAGATAATCATTTAATTTAATTGGAATGGCTTGATTTGTCTCGGTGTTAATAACCTTGTAAGTAGTTCTGCCGCTTTTAGCCCGTAGCATCATTCGCCAAGATAAACGATGTCCTTCTTCGGTCCATAGCACATCTCCTTTAAAGAAATGATGTCTTAGCGGTAAGGCGATTTGAACAATAAAATATATGGAGAATATTGATAGTAAAAGCGTGCTGTGTTTAGGTGTAATTATAGCGTCAGCGTCATAATAGACTTTCTGTTTTAAGAAGATATTTTTGATGGTTTTTGGATCAAAAAAGAACAAGCTAAATGCTAGCGACATATATGGGAAAATGCCGATATGAAAGATAAATGAATTAAAGAGATGGAAGAAAATAGACGCAAAGAAGGCATATTTCCGAGTGCGTTTAATAAGTAATAATGGAATAATTAAGCCATCAAATAAAATACCACCATAAGCTAATATATAATGCACGGTTTTTTGTTGTAAAAGGTCACCAACGACATAGAAATTAGCTTTACTTTTCATTAATATCTCCATTACAGAGCCATCTAGCCAATCGGGATAGAATTTCGCAGCAGAAGCATAGGTGTAAAGAATAAATAATTGAAGTACAAAAAACCATTTGCACCAACTTGGCATTGAATTACTTTTTAGAGCTGGGTTGAGTTTAACATCTATTGAGGCATACCGATTTGCTGGAAAAAACACCATTAAAAAGCTTAATAGCATTAATAAATAATAATGATTGTTGTATGATGATTTTTGCATGAGATACGTGGCTGTCCACATTACAGCAAACATTAAAACGCTCAATCTGTATTTGTAACCCAACATTATAAAGAGTCCAAAAATTCCCATTACGGCGTAATATGCATACATCCAATCGCCAGGAAGTGGTTGTAGCCACTCAAAACCAATAAATGAAAAGGTAAATTCGGGTTCTATTAAAGTTCGTCTAATCCAACCTGTAAAAATAGCTCCTACGGCCTCTAGAAAACACAATAGCCCAAAAACCATTCTAAAAACAATGAGTCCGGAATTGTCTATATGTTTAAATAGAAACTTATGCATTTAAGGTTTGTATATAATTTGAAGCATTTACCATGTCTTTTTTTAATTGCATTTTTAAAGCTTCGAGATTCTCATATTTTTGTTCGCTACGCAGGCGTTTTAAAAACTCAATTTTTAATTCTGAATTATAAATATCCTTATTAAAGTCGAAAAAATGAACTTCAATGGAACGTGTTTTGCCGTCAACAGTTGGGTTGGTGCCAATATTCATCATTCCAAAAACCATTTTGTTCTCAATTATAGATTTAACAATATACACGCCATCACTAGGAATCAGTTTGTAAGTTGCTGTGATATTAATATTTGCGGTTGGGAAATCAATCGTTCTTCCGAGTTCTTTGCCTTTAACAACTGTGCCAGTTATAAAGAAATTGTAACCTAAATAAGAATTTGCCAAATCTACTTTGCCACTATTCAGTGCGGTTCTAATTTTAGTAGAACTTACGGTAACATCCTTGAGGTCTTGTGCCGAAATTTCTTCAACTTTAAAATCATAAAGGTCTGCAAACACTTTGAGGTCATTGATATTAGCACTTCTGTTTTTGCCAAAGTGGTGATCGTAACCAATCACAATTTGTTTAGTGTTTAGTTCATTTACTAAAATCTGCTTCACGTAATCTTGAGCAGAAAGGTTAGCAAATTCTTTTGTGAATTCTTTTACAATAACTTCCTTTATGCCCAGAGATTTTAATAATTCAATGCGTTCTTCAATGGTATTTAAAAGTTTAATAGAATCGTCTTTTTGAAGCACCATTCTTGGATGCGGAAACAAGGTGAGAACCACAGGAACGTAACCTTGTTTGCTAGCAAGAGCTACCACCTGTTTAAGGATTTTTTGATGTCCGATATGAACACCGTCGTAGGTGCCAATGGTTGTTACTTTTGCTGATTTTGAATTCAAATTTAAACGGTATTGCTATTTTTAACTTAGAACTATACTGAAAACAAAGCTAAATCTTATTTTCTATTAAATTGATTCATTGTGGTATTTACTCCGGCTAAAGCAAAAGATTTCACCAATTCTGCCGAAATTTTTAAGCGTTCTTTGAGTTGTGTGTTTTCTTCGTCGGTCCATTCACCTAAAACGTAATCTACTTGTCGGCCTGTGCCAAATTCAGCGCTGATACCAAATCTAAAACGGTTATAGTTTACAGTTTGCAATTTATCTTGTGTGTCTTTTAGGCCGTTATGTCCGCCGTCGCTGCCTTTTGCTTTTAATCTAAGCGATCCAAACGGGAGGTTTAAATCATCGGTAACCACAAGTAGGTTTTCTAAAGGAATTTTTTCTTTCTCTAACCAGTATTTTATGGCTTTTCCGCTGAGATTCATAAACGTACTTGGCTTTAAAAGAATTAAGGTTCGTCCTTTTATTTTTAGTGTTGTAACATCTCCAAGCTTTACAGTTTCAAAAGTTATGTCATTGGATTCAGCTAAATAATCGAGGATTTTAAAGCCGATGTTATGTCTGGTATTGGCGTATTTTTCGCCTATGTTTCCTAAGCCAACGATTAAGAATTTTTTCATTTTGTCTTCTTCTGTGAGTTCTATTTTATCACTAAAACCAAACCATTTTTTTAATAAATTTCGCATAGCGCAGTCTTGCTTGGTGCAAAAGTAAAAAGAAGTTGACTAAAAACTAACTTTATAGCTCTGGTCTTTGGGTTGTAGGTTTAGTTTTTAAAGCTATTTCAAAGATTATAAATAGACTTACAACTTATAAATCACTTTAAACATCACAATACGCGGTAAAATAAATGTTCTACTATCACTAATCACAAAAGCATTAAAGGAATTCTGTTGTTTAAATTTTATATCAAATAAGTTGGTAGCATTTACTTCAAATCCCCAAGGACTATCTTCTTTTTGGTAGAATAACGACGCATTTGCTGTATCAAAAGTGGTTTTAGTATCTAGACTTTTATTATTGTAATTATCAAAGGTGTAATCGGCTTTAAGGATAAAATCCTTTAAAAAGTCATACTCCAAAATTACTTCTAATTGGTCATTTTCAAAATTAGAGACGTTATTTAAGGCTTTGTAAGTATTAAAATCTTTGGTATAATTAATTTCTACGTTAGGATGATTCTTAAAAGAGGTTTCTATGCCAATAGTTGAAGCAATAGATTTTGAAACATTAAGATTAGTGTCGTTATTCAAAATTTGATAGAAATCATTATAACTAAAACGACTACTCAAGTTATAACGGATTTTATTGATTTTTTTTGAAACGCGTCCACTAAGCATCCAATTATGTTCTGCTTGGTCAAACATAGTGGTTGTATTAAAGGATTCTATGCCATTAAGTTCTGAAACGGTTTTTATGCTTTTTATACGTTTATTAAAACTGGTATTGAAGTTAAGGTTTAAATTTTTAAACAAACTAAACTTATAATAACTCAAGGTTGCGGAATGGTACAATTGGTTTTCTAACTGATTGTTTCCTCTGTAAACACTATTAAAATTTGAAAGTATAAAATTATTAGCCAATTGATTAATGCCAGGAAACCGCGCATTCAGTTTGTATTTAAAGTTTAATTTTTCACTGTTATTAAATTCCACTTTAGTGGTGAATTGCGGTAATAGCAAATTTTTAGAAAACGTTTCAGCATCATTAAATTGTTGTGTTCGCCATATATACCCATGATAAAAAACAGCAGGTTTAAACGTTGCAATACCAATTTGAAATTTATACTCTAATCCCAAATAGGTGTCTATAAAACTGTATCCAAAATCATTACCAAAACCAGCTGAACTAAAATTATTAATACTTCCATCATTAAGCAATTGTACATCTTCATTGTAGAAATCATTAAAAGAGGTGTTAATGCCTACACTTGTATAAAGGTGGTTAAAGTTATTAATTACCCAATAATCTTTTATAATGGCATTAAAATTATGTGACGTTGATTTTTTAGTTTGAAGAATAGTATACACATCAGCATCTTCCAAAGGAATTAAACCTTGTAATATCTGTTGATTGGTAAGCCATTCAGTAATAGGTTTATCATTCTGAAAATTATAAGTCGCTTCTAAAGTGGCTGTATGCGCTTTAGACAATTTACGACTGTAGGTAATATTTTGTTTTAGATTAAGTGCTGCAACATCTGTTACTGTAGTGATCCTATTATTTTGGTCTGGGTTAATTGTATTTACAAAACCATGACTATCATTATTGGTCACTTTTACAAAAGCATTATAAGCAAAATCTTCTTTATAGCTTGGTTTGTAATCAACTGTGACCTTGCCTATAGTAAAAAAGTTGTTAATATCATTAGTAACCGTTCTGTTTTCTGTAAATGGGTCTGTAATATCTTGGTAGGCATTTAAAGAGTTACTTGCGGTTTGGGTTTTAGAGTTAGAGGTAATTAAATACCCGCTAATATCTGTAACATTTGAAACCGATTGTCTAATATTTAAGGCGCCAAACTGGTTAATATTGTCAATAAAATCTTGGTTATTGAGGTATTTTGCAAAATCACTAGTATAGAGACTAAAATAACTACTTGCATCATCTAGCAATTTACCAAAACCACCTTCAAATTCTAGGTAATCTTGAAAACTAAAACTTTTAATGCCTTGGTTATTAAGGTCGCCAATAAAATTAACGTTGGTTTTTGGGCTGTAATAAAACAGATTAGGATGCAATAAATAACGCTCTTTAATACCTGCACCAACTTCTATATCGCCAAACACAAATTTCTTTTTATCTTCTTTTAATAAAATATTCATAGCCATATCCTCAGAATCTTGCAAGCCTTTGAGCATGGCAACCTCGTTATAGTTATCTAAAACCTCAACTTTTTCAACCGCATCTGCAGGTATATTGTTTACGGCGAGTTTACTATTGCCTGTAAAAAAGGTTTTATTTTCTACCAAGACTTTGGTTACTTTTTTGCCATTGACCATCACATTACCTTCTCTATCGACTTCTACTCCAGGTAATTTTTTTAAAGCATCGCGTAGTTTGCGTTCTTCCCCAGTAACAAATTTGGAAACATCGTAAGTTATAGTATCTTTTTTTACGGTAATTGGTGGTGTGTATTTTATGTTTACTTCGTCTAGTTGGTCTGGGTTTTCTTTGAGGATAAAGTTTTTAGTGAGGTCTTGGTCTGTTGTGGTTATCGTGAGCGTTTGTGGTTTATAGCCTAAATAACTTACTGTGAGTTCGTAGGTTTGGTTTTTCTCTAAACCTATTTTGTAGCTACCGTCTTTTTCTGTAATGGCGAATCTAATTTCTTGGTCGTCTGCTGCTGGAATGGCTAAAATGTTGGCGTATGGTAATGGGTTTTGTATGGTGTCTGTTACTTTGCCGGACATTAAAAGTTGTTGAGCATGAGCCAAAGAAGAAAATCCTACTAAAATTAGTAGGATTGTAAAAAAATAGTGATTAGAAAATCTCTGTAACAAAGCTATTAGTGTCAATTTTTTCTGTTTGTATATTGTTTTGAAACTATACTATTAAATTCTTCTTCAGAAACTTTTTTTCCTTTTGTAGGTAACTCTATATCGATTTTATTATCTTTTTTAAAAAATTCTATTTTTTTTAAAGAAGTTAGTATTCCATTATTGTCTAATTGAAGTATTAAGCCTGGTAGCCCATCATAACCATCCGGACCATAGGGTATAGGGATTTCTGGTGTATACCAAGCTATAACTTCTAATGTATGTTTTCCTTTTGTGTTTTCAATAGTGTATGTAGTTGTTGCTTTATAACACAAATAGTTGTCAATTTTCAAAGTATCATTAGTTAAATTCCAATCTATTTTATTTCGTTTTATAAGGTAATTCACACCAGCAAATTCTTTTTCATGTAAAATTATGTCAGATGCTTTATCATAATAAATAACACCTCTGAAATCAATAATTCCTTCTGTCATGGCTTTGAGAACAGGGCTTGTATTATTATTTAAAGATTTAATTTTTTTGTATGTTGCCTTCTGGTTATTAAATGTTAATTGGAATTCCTGAGTCTTAAGATTTTCGACTATTTTTTTTGCATATTGGCTTGCATTGTCAGGTGTGTCTGATTCATATGATTTTAATTGCTTGCCATAAACCGCATTACCAACTTGGCAAAACATGGATATTGTAAAAAAGTAAAACAAAAAGATGGAAATTTGTTTTTTTACCATTTCTATTATTTGTTGTAAAGACAGTCAAAATTATACTTTTAACTGTCTAAATTATTAATTGATTCAAAATTTAATTCTAAGAAGGTCCACCAGCTTCTACACAACCATCATATGCAGCTGCAAATACGTTATATGCTATTTCATCTCGCGGAATAATTCGGAATCTAGTAGCCATGTTATTCATGAAATTTTGTTCAGCTTCAGCAGCCACATCAAAACAAGTGCCGGTGTCTAAATCCTCATTTTGTACGTTTGCATTTAAATTTAATGAACTACTCATAAACAGCACTACTGCCATAAGGCTAAATACTTTTTTCTTCATAATTTTAAGATTTTAAACCCATCAAATTTTTTAAGATAGGTTAGTTAATAACTAATGTCTCCCTAAAATTTAGGGAATAGAAGTCTTTTAAATTTAGAAGTCATTTGTTTTCTCATTAAGGGAATGAGAAGTAGAAGTCATTTTTGTTAGAAGTCTTTTTTTTTGTACTGTTAATTTTAATTCTTAGGGATAAAAAAAAAGCTTGCACAAGCTGTAATGTTAACAATTTTGTTGTCCACATTCTTAAGAGTGACTTCTAAATTACTCTATAAAAATGCTTTCAACATTGTAAATCTAAAAAAAAAAAAATGGAAACCACCTAATTAAAAACGTGTTATTTGTTAAAGAAATGTTAACTGTGGAAAAACCGTAATTGCAATTGCAAGATAGTTAAAACTTTAACAGTTTTGTGTTTGGGCTTTAACACTAAGTTTTTGTATATGAATGCGTTATTGTGGTGTATAAGATGAAATTAATCTTTAAAAATTAGGGATTTCAAATAATCGTTAATAACATAATCTATAATTTTGAAATCATAATATCACTACTATTGACAGTGTGAGTTAGACCACCTTCCAATGGGCCGCAACCTCTAATATAATTGAAGTTATTTTGGTAGTCGTTCTCAGAAAGTTTCAAATTTGAAAATAACGTAGTATTTAGTGCTTCAGAATCAATTTTAAAATCAGTGTCAGTGTCTAACATGGAAAACTTAGAATCGTTTTGTTGAAGTAGAAGCGGTAATGGTGTTGCGATTTTTGTAAATTCAAAAGCAGTTAATTCTTCATTTGAAAATGCAGAAGTACTAAAGTCTACTTTTTTAAAGTCTAATGTCTGTGCAGAACATAATGAACTTATTAAAAGCATAAAAACTGATACGATGCGTAATTTCATTTTAAAATGATTTTTCTAATCCTTTAAAAATAACAAAAAATTTTGGATATTTGTAACATTACGACCCGAGCGCGAGAGAAAATTTTCTAGTTCAGGGTATGTTCTTAGCGCGAACAGCATGTGACCATAAAAAGCAATAGTTTTAAACATATGACACCATTCTGGGCCAACATAAAACTTCATCTTCATTTCCTTATTAAAAGGAATCCAGAATAAACACGCCTTATTCTTGCGAAGGCAGGAATCTCTACAAATTTTGTACCTTTAAAATTGTAAATAAAGTGTCACCTTGAGCGCAGTCGAAAGGTCTTTGTAATATTTAAAACCATTCAAAAACATGCCATTCTATCATAAATTAGGAAAAATTCCACCAAAACGCCACACGCAGTTTAAAAAACCAAATGGCGATTTTTATTACGAGCAATTGTTTGGTACTATCGGTTTTGATGGTATGTCTACTAATAGTTACCATGAGCAGCGGCCAACGCAAGTCAAGGAGATTAAAAGACAATACAGTGTTGCGCCAAAAATTGCTAAGGAAAACAACATGCAATCCTATCGGTTTAGAGGGTTTCAAGTACCAGCTGAAAACGATTATTTAGAGAGTCGTAAAATTGTTCTCACCAATAGCGATTGCAACATCATATTAGCCGCGCCAAAGCAGTCTACGGAAGACTATTTTTATAAAAATACTGATGCAGATGAATTAATTTTTATCCATAAAGGCACCGGGAAATTAAGGACACATTTAGGAAATTTAGATTTTAAATACGGAGATTATCTATTAGTGCCAAGAGGTGTGATTTATAAACTCGATTTTGATACTGAGGACAATAGATTATTCATTGTAGAATCTAGACGACCAATTTACACGCCTAAGCGTTACCGTAATTATTTCGGACAATTATTAGAGCATTCACCATTCTGTGAGCGCGATTTAAGACAGCCACAAGAATTGGAAACTTATAATGAATCGGGTGATTTTCTAATTAAAATAAAAAAGAACGACGACATTTTTGATATGGTTTATGCCTCGCATCCTTTTGATGTGGTAGGTTACGATGGTTATAATTATCCGTATGCGTTTTCAATTCACGATTTTGAACCAATTACAGGTCGCGTGCATCAACCGCCTCCAGTACATCAAACTTTTGAAACCGATGCCTTTGTAGTGTGTAGTTTTGTGCCGCGTTTGTATGATTATCATCCAATCGCTGTTCCTGCACCATACAATCATAGTAATATAGATAGTGATGAGGTGTTGTATTACGTCGATGGGGATTTTATGAGTAGAAATGATATTGCAGCTGGCCATATCTCGTTGCATCCGGCAGGTATTCCGCATGGTCCACATCCAGGAACCATGGAAAAAAGTATAGGTAAGGTGAAAACCGAGGAATTAGCAGTAATGGTAGATACTTTTAAACCTTTAAAAGTAACTGAAGACGCTTTAAAAATTGCCGATGAAGATTACTTTAAATCGTGGCTAGAACACTAAATTGACAAAAATAAAATAGAAGTTTAACAAAGGCTACAAACTCAACAAAAAGAGCCCCTTTTCAAAGTAATGCCAATAGTGGTTAATACAAGAAGGTAAGGTTGGGAATTATTAAAAATGAATCAGAATAAATTACCTGCGGATCCACTATCACTTATATTAGGAATATTAGCATTAGTTATTGGTATAGCTGGCTGTTGTTGTTATGGTATTACCGCTATTGTACCATTAGCAATGGCAATTATTGGCTTGGTTGCAGCAAATAGAAGCTTACGGGAGTATGGCGAAAATCCAGAAGCTTATAATCCACAATCACAAAGTAATGTGAACACGGCTAAGATTATAAATATCATAGCTGTTGTGCTTAATGGACTTGTCTTTTTAGTGGCGATCGGAGTATTAGCTATTTATGGTACATTAATATCTTCTGCTGTTTTAGACAGTTTAGATGATGGAAATTTTGAAGATGATGATTATTATTACGAGTCTGAGTATGAAACGACCATAGAGCCTGAAAATACTGATGCTTGGGATGATGACACCTTTATTATCGAAGAAGAAATTGACTCTGTAAATTTAGATTCAATACAATAGAAACACAATTGATTATATAACACAATTACAACTAACAAAAATCGAAGAAAAATTAAAAGAATTTTAAAAGATGACTACGGGTTTTCAAAATAAAATTTAGGAGTCACTACTCTTTTTTTAATTTCTCAATTATAAAATAAATAGTATGGCAAAAGAAGTAGAAAACGTAAATTACAGTTTAGAAAAAATATTCGAAGGAGCGCAAGATTTTTTACCGCTTTTAGGTACAGATTATGTTGAGTTTTATGTAGGAAACGCCAAACAAGCAGCGCACTTTTATAAGACTGCATTCGGGTTTCAATCTTATGCCTATAAGGGTTTAGAAACGGGTTCGAAGGATTCTGTAAGTTATGTGTTGAAACAAGATAAAATACGTCTGGTATTAACAACTCCTTTAAATAGCAAATCTGAAATTAATAAGCATATAGTTAAGCATGGTGATGGTGTAAAAGTAGTTGCCTTATGGGTAGAGGATGCGCGCAAATCTTATGAAGAAACCACTAAACGTGGAGCAAAATCTTATATGGAGCCATTTGTAGAAGAAGATGAATTTGGTGAGGTTGTTAAAGCAGGAATTTACACCTATGGTGAAACTGTGCACATGTTTGTAGAACGTAAAAATTACAAAGGAACATTTATGCCAGGCTTCATAGAGTGGAAAAGTGACTACAACCCAGAGCCCACAGGATTAAAATATATAGACCATATGGTTGGCAATGTAGGTTGGGGAGAAATGAATACTTGGGTAAAATGGTACGAAGATGTTATGGGCTTTGTTAACTTTTTATCTTTTGACGACAAGCAAATCCATACAGAATATTCAGCTTTAATGAGTAAAGTAATGAGTAATGGAAATGGCCGTATAAAATTCCCTATTAACGAACCTGCAAAAGCAGCCAAAAGATCTCAAATTGAGGAATATTTAGATTTCTACGAAGGTTCTGGTGTGCAGCATATAGCCGTAGCGACAGATGATATCATTACAACAGTGTCGCAATTAAAATCTAGAGGTGTGGAATTTTTGTCGACACCACCAGAAGAATATTACAGAGCAGTACCAGGGCGATTAGAAGAGTATAGTCACGCGCTTAGAGAAGATATTGAAACTTTAAAAGGTTTGGGTATTATGATTGATGCCGATGAAGAAGGGTATTTACTTCAGATTTTTACAAAACCAGTAGAAGATAGGCCGACGTTGTTTTTTGAAATTATTCAACGTATGGGAGCTCGTGGTTTTGGTGCAGGGAATTTTAAGGCTTTGTTTGAATCTATAGAACGAGAGCAAGAGAAAAGAGGAACTCTTTAAAATAACCAAAGCGCGTTTATGTATCTACATATAAACGCGCTAATATAAATTAATTGCGAGTTTTAAGACGTGGGCGTCATAACTTAACGAGTATATTTTGTTTGATGCGACGTTAAAATCGCTTGAATTGACACCTCTGAATCTAACTAATTTAGAGATTCGAATCTAGGATGTTTTTAAATGGTATTTTAAAGATTTTATAGATTTGGAATAGTAATTGTATTTAAGATAATTGTAACGTAAAAAATGCGTTACATTATTTATATTTACAAACTATAAGTTATGAAACATTTATTTACAATTATATTATTCTTTGTAGGATTTCAAGCTTCTGACGTGAAGAAAGAATCAGCTTTTCAAGATGGAGAGTGGTTTAAATTTGAAATGAGTTACAGCGGTTTTGTGACGGCAGGGTATGCCACGCTATCAGTTAACGAAGCCAAATTAGATAGGAAGCCTGTGTACCATGTGGTTGGGAAAGGTTGGACTACTGGACTTGCAAAATTATTTTTTAAAGTTAAAGACCGTTACGAAAGTTATTTCGATATAGAGACAGGTGCACCCTATAAGTTTATTAGAAAAATAGATGAAGGTGGTCATACCAAGGATATAGAAATCAATTTTGACCATGAAAACAGGATTGCTGAGGTCAATAACAAAAAACACAATAACACCAAAAATATAACGACCGAACAAGATGTTCAGGATATGGTTTCAATGTATTATTACTTAAGAAACAATATTCGTACAGAGTCCTTAAAAATAGGAGATGAAATAAAAACCAATATGTTTTTTGATGAAGAAAACTACGGGTTTAAACTCAAGTATTTAGGGGAGGAAACGATAGAAGTGAATGTTAATGGTTCAGATGTAAAAGTAAAAACCATTAAATTTAGACCTTATGTTATGGCAGGTCGTGTTTTTAAGGAAGAAGAAAGTTTAACACTTTGGGTAAGTGCAGATAAGAATAAAATTCCATTGAAAATTAAAGCAGATTTAGCAGTGGGTTCTCTCCGTGCAGATCTTGTTCAGTTTAAGGGTTTAAAGCACTCCTTTAAAATAGAATTCTAAGATTAACTAGTATATGTCAGACCAACCAAATTACGATGAAATTATAAAAGCACTTCAAGAGAAGTATGAAAAAATAGATCAAGACACAGACGATCATTTATATGGCTTACTGTATAGCAAGCCAATAACGTATTGGGATTATATTCAGACAGATGCTTTGTTAAACTTACAAACTCAGCGCACAACACTACCCGATGAAATGGTGTTTATTGCCTATCATCAAATTAATGAATTACTTTTTAAGATGATTCTTTGGGAAATTTCCCAAGTAGCAGAAAGGGAAAACTTAGATGTTGCATTTTTCGAAAGTAAACTGATGCGTATTAGTCGCTATTTTGATATGCTCTCAACATCTTTTAATATTATGAGAGAAGGTATGGATGTTGAGCAATATATGAAATTTAGATATACGCTTACTCCGGCGAGTGGTTTTCAAAGCGCGCAATACAGACTTATTGAATTTGCCTCTACCGAGTTAATTAATCTTATCGATTATAGGTTTAGAAAAGATATTGATAGAGACACTCCATACACGCATGCTTTTGAACATTTATATTGGCAAGCCGCAGGAAAAGACCATAAAACAGGGAAAAAATCCACACTTTTGGTTAATTTTGAAAAACGCTACAAAGACGAGTTCTTAAGGTTTATGGAAACCTATAATACCACAAATCTTTGGACGCGCTTTAAAGAGCTGCCAATCAGCGATCAGAAGAACGAAGAGCTTATAAAAGCGATGCGTCATTATGATTATACCGTTAATGTAAGTTGGGTAATAGCACATTACAACGCGGCCAAACATTATATTGATAGTGGTATTGGAGATGGTGAAGCAACAGGAGGTAGTAACTGGAAAAAATATATGCATCCAAAATACCAAAGACGTATTTTCTTTCCAGAGCTATGGAGTGCAGAAGAATTAGAAAATTGGGGAAATAATTTATAATTAGCTTAATTAATGCAGTTAAAACGATTAATAACAATTGCTGTAATTGCAGTAAGTTTATATGCTTGTAAAGAGGATAACACGGCTGGGATAGCAAACGATAAGGGAGAGGCCGAAATTGTTGAAGAAGAAAAAATCTTAGAGTTTGGCTTCGATATTAATAATTACATTGTAAAACGCGATACCATTAAATCTGGGGACAGTTTTGGTGAGATTATGCAACGTAATAATATTGGGTATCCAAACATTTTTCAAATCGCAGAAGTGGTAAAAGATACTTTCGATATTAGAAAGCTAAACTCAGGGAGACCATATACGCTATTATATTCAAAAGCTTCAGAAAAGGATAGTTTACCCAGTCCAAGTACATTTATTTATCAGCCTAGCCAAGAAGAATATGTGGTTATAGGGTTAAAAGACTCGATTCATGCTTACAAAAGTAGGAAGCCAATAACGTATGTAGAGAAAACGGCAACCGGAGTTATAGAAAGTAGTATTTCTGCAACTTTAGAAGAAAAAGGATTAAGCCAACGCTTAGCTTATAAAATGGCCGATGAAATTTATGCATGGACTATTGATTTTAGACGTCTACAAAAAGGGGATCGATTCAAGGTTATTTACACAGATAAATACATAGACGATACCATTTATGCGGGAATCCAAGGTGTAAAAGCGGCTTATTTTGAGCATAATGGAGATTCGTTATATGCGTTTCAGTATGAGACGGATTCTATTAAAGGGATCGTGGATTATTTTAATGAAGACGCTAAAAATTTGCGACGTGCTTTTTTAAAAGCTCCGGTTCAGTTTAGTCGAATATCGTCCCGTTATAATCTTAAACGTCGTATTGCTGTTTATGGTTATAAAGTACGTGCGCACAGAGGTACTGATTTTGCAGCTCCTATTGGGACACCTATTATGGCCACTGCAAGTGGAACTGTGATAGAATCTACTAGACGAGGAGGAAATGGTAAATATGTGAAAATAAGGCATAATGATACCTATACGACACAATATCTTCATATGAGTAAACGCTTAGTTCAAAAAGGCGATTTTGTAAAGCAAGGAGATATCATTGGTAAAGTCGGAATGACCGGAAATACAGGTGGTCCACATGTGTGTTATCGTTTTTGGAAAAACGGAGTGCAAGTTGATCCTTTTAAACAAGAATTGCCAGATGCAGAGCCTATTTCTGATAGTTTAAAAGTGAAGTATTTAGAGCATATTAAACCCGTAAGAAAACAACTTGATAATATCTTTTTCTTAGAGGTAGAACCAAAAGAAACTGAAAACACAATAACTGAAGATCCAATTTTATAATAAAATTATGGCATTAAAAGCAACCAATCCTACAACCACAAAAGCTTGGGGAAAATTACAAGCACATTTTGAAGATATTAAATCTAAACATTTAAAAGATTTATTTAGCGCTGATGCAGAAAGGGCAAATGACCTAACGGTTCAATGGGATGATTTTTATGCAGATTTTTCTAAGAATAGGATTACAAAAGAAACTTTAGGTTTACTTGAAGAGCTAGCAAATGAAATGGACTTAAAAGATGCTATTTCAAAATATTTTGAAGGTGATATTATTAATGCAACCGAAGGAAGAGCGGTTTTACATACGGCTTTAAGAGCACCAAAAAATACTGAGGTTTTAGTAGATGGAGAAAATGTAATTCCTGAAATTCATGAAGTAAAGCGAAAAATTGAAGCATTTACAAATTCTATTGTTAATGGTGATCATAAAGGTTTTACAGGTAAAGCAATTACAGATATTGTAAATATTGGTATTGGAGGCTCTGACCTTGGACCTGCAATGGTAGTAGATTCGTTGCAGTTTTATAAAAACCAACTAACAACTCATTTTGTGAGTAATGTAGATGGGGATCACTACCAAGAAGTGATTAAAAACTTAAATCCAGAAACGACGTTATTTGTAATTGTTTCTAAAACATTTACCACTCAAGAAACCCTATCTAATGCCAATTCTATTAGAGCATGGTTCTTAGAATCTTTACCTCAAGAAGCTGTTTCTAAACATTTTGTTGCTGTTTCTACTAATATTGAAAGTGTAAAAGCTTTTGGTATTGATGAAGATAATATTTTCCCGATGAAGGATTGGGTTGGAGGACGATTCTCACTTTGGAGTGCTGTTGGTTTGTCTATTAGTTTAGCTTTGGGTTACAAGCATTTTGAAAGCCTTTTAGAAGGAGCTCACAAAATGGATGAGCATTTTAAAACTGCGGATTTCAATGAAAATATACCTGTAATATCAGCTTTATTAACCGTTTGGTATAACAACTTCTTTCAATCAGAAAGTGAAGCTATTATTCCTTATACTCAATATTTAAACCAGTTTGCAACGTATCTTCAACAAGGTATTATGGAGAGCAATGGTAAGAGTGTAGATAGAGATGGTAATAAAGTGAACTACCAAACCGGAACCTTAATTTGGGGTGAACCAGGAACCAATTCACAACATGCCTTTTTTCAACTTATACATCAAGGGACTAAATTAATTCCAACAGATTTTATAGGATATGTAGAATCTTTATATGGAAACAAAGATCATCACGATAAATTAATGTCTAACTACTTCGCGCAAACAGAGGCATTAATGAATGGTAAGGCAGAAGCCGAGGTCTTATCAGAATTAAAAGGACAATCGCTTTCGCAAGACGAGACATCTCAACTATCACCTTTCAAAATATTTGAAGGTAATAAGCCAACAACCTCCCTCTTAATTCAGAAATTAACACCAGAAAGTTTAGGGAAGCTCATCGCTATGTACGAGCACAAAATTTTTGTACAAGGTATTATTTGGAATATTTACAGTTACGATCAATTTGGTGTTGAATTAGGAAAACAATTAGCGAAATCTATTTTAAGCGAAATTAAAAAAGAAGACCAAAGTGCTATGCATGATGCGTCTACGAGCAACTTATTAGATTTTTATAAGAATAATTGTTAAAAATTGTTAAAATTTTTTAGTAAATTTAGCTATGTGTACCTAAAATATAAGAATCTTATATTTATCTTTATCGGGGTTAATTGTTAACATTTAGTTAATGTTTTAGCTGCGGTATTGCGTAATTTTGCATGGATTAAAAACTAATTAATTGAAATTTTTATGAGAAAATTTAAACAATTTTTATTAGCAACTGTATTGACACTGTTCTCTACGGCTGCTTTTGCTCAGGGTGTTACAACGGCAGCCATTAATGGGCAAGTAACAGAGGCAAATGGAAGTCCTTTGCCTGGTGCTAGTATTGTAGCGGTTCATACTCCTTCTGGAACAACATATGGTGTTGCTACAGATTATGATGGCTACTACAGAATATCTAATATGAGAACAGGTGGGCCTTACACTATTACAATTTCTTATGTTGGATTTGAAGAGTTTAAGAATGAGTCTTATTATTTAGACCTTGGTGAAACAAAAAGAATTAGTATTTCTCTTTCTGAAGATGCAAATACTTTAGAAGAAGTTGTTGTTACCGGTCAAAGTAACAGTATTTTTGATTCGGGTAAAACAGGTGCTGAAACTAAAGTGTCTCAAAGACAAGTTAACACATTACCTTCTATTTCAAGAAATATTGCAGACTTTGCAAGATTAACTCCTCAAGCAAAAATTACAGGAGATGATGTAATTTCAATTGCTGGTCAAAACAACAGGTATAATGCTATTTATATTGATGGTGCAGTAAATAATGATGTTTTTGGACTTGCTGGAAACGGAACCAATGGAGGTCAAACAGGTGTAAGCCCAATTTCTTTGGATGCTATTGAATCTTTTCAGGTTAACGTTGCTCCCTTTGATGTAAGACAATCTGGTTTTGCTGGTGGTAGTATTAATGCTATTACTAAATCTGGTACAAATACATTTACTGGATCTGCATATACATTTTTAAGAAATCAAGATTTGGCTGGTAAAACTCCAATAGATTTAGCTGGTGATGATGGCAGAGAAAAGTTAGATGAGTTTTCTTCAAATACTTACGGTGTAAGATTAGGAGGGCCAATCATTGAAAATAAATTGTTCTTCTTTGTTAATTACGAAAGAGAGGATCAAGAAACTCCACAGCCATTTAATATTTCTAATTATAGAGGTGATGCTACAGCAGCAGATTTAAATACGTTATCAGATTTTTTATCTTCAAATTATGGATATGATGCTGGTGGATATTCTAATAACACATCTTCTCTTGTTAGTGATAAGTTAATTGCTAAAGTAGATTGGAATATTAATGAAAATAATACATTATCATTAAAGCATAGTTATGTTAAGGCTGTTCAGTTAAATGCAAGTGCATCTAACTCAGGAAGCATTAATTTCTTTAATAACGCAATTAATTTTGAATCTATAACAAACTCTACAGCTTTAGAGTTAAATACTAAAATTGGAAATAAATTTTCTAACAATTTAGTAGTAGGGTTTACAACAGTAGATGATGATAGAGGTTATGAAGGTAACCCATTTCCTTCAGTTTCAATTACTGATGCTGCAGGGTCTTCTATTAACTTTGGTACTGAAGCATTTTCAACTTCGAACTTATTAGAACAACGTGTTTTAACATTAACTGATAATTTTGAAATTTATTCAGGTAAGCATACGGTTACTATCGGAACAAATAATGAGTTTTCATCTTCAAAAAATGTATTCTTTAGACAAAATTTCGGTGACTACAGATTTGATGATTTAGCAGCGTTTTATGCTGGTACACCTAACAGATACCGTCATGGATATTCTTTACTAGGTGGAAGTGGTGATGATTCTGAAGGCGCTGCAGAGTTTGATTTATTCCAATTTGGACTTTATATTCAAGATGAAGTAAACTTTACAGATAACTTTAAATTAACAGCGGGTGTTAGAGTTGATATTCCGTATTGGGAAGATGGTTTAGGAAACGATGATTTTAATACACGTTCAGTGGCACTTTTAGAAAGCGCTGGTAAAGATTTACATGGAGCAAGAGTTGGTCAAGGTATTGATGCTAACGTTCATGTGTCTCCTAGAATTGGATTTAACTGGGATGTAAAAGGTGAGAAATCTACACAAATACGTGGTGGTCTTGGTATCTTTACTTCGAGAGTGCCGTTAGTATGGCCAGGTGGAACATACAATAATAACGGTGTTACTGCAGGGTATATTCAATTAACAGGTTCAAGTGCACCTAATTTTAACCCAAATCCTAATACACAATTCCAAGATCCTGCTCAAGGTAGTGGTTCTATAGGAGGACAAGTAGATTTATTTGCTAAAGATTTTATGTTGCCACAAGTATTTAAGACTAACATTGCTGTTGATCAAAAATTACCAGGTGGATTCACATTCTCAGCAGACTTTATTTGGAATGATAATATTACAGCGGTAACATATGAAAACATCAATATAGCTGGACCTCAGTTTATGACAACTGGTGCAGGTTCTAGACCAAATTATGGTTTTCAAAAAGTAGATGATACTTATAGCGATATCTATTTAGCGACTAATACTGGTGCAGGTAGCTCATATAATGTTAGTGGAACATTATCAAAAAGTATTATCACAGATAAAATAGATATTAGAACAGCTCTTACGTATTCTTATGGTGATTCTGATGGTCTTTTAGATGCTACAAGCTCGCAAAATAGTTCACAGTGGAGAAATCTTGAAACTGTAAATGGTTCTAACCGACCAGACTTATCGACATCAGATTATTCTGCAGGACACCGTGTCTTAGCAAACTCTACTATAGAGTTTAAGTGGACGGATAAAATTAAGACTAGAATTGGTCTGTATTACGAAGGAGCTGAAGGTAGTCCTTTAAGTTACGTGTACGGTGGAAATGGAGGTGGCTTATTGTCTGATACAGGATCATTTTCTGCTTTAGCTTATATACCTAATAGCCAGGCTGACGCACTTTTAATTGATAACGGAGATGTATCTGCGGAAGCACAATGGGCAGCTTTAGATGCTTATATAGACAGTAGTGATTATTTGAGTTCACGAAGAGGTCAGTTTGCTGAAAGAAATGCTGATCGTACAGATTGGACGCATATCGTTGATTTAAAATTCGCACAAGAATTTGGTATCGCTTTTGGTAAAAAAGTACACAGATTTGAAATCACTGCAGATATTTTTAACTTCACTAATCTTTTAAATAAAGAATGGGGTGTAAGAACATTTGCAAACTTTGATCAAGTTCAGTTATTAGACTTTGAAGGATTTGCTTCAGATGGTACAACACCTCAGTTTACATTTGACGAAAGAGCAGGTGAGACAAAGAATATTGTTGATGATTCTGGTTTACAATCTTCAAGATGGCAAATGCAAGTTGGTTTAAGATATACATTCTAAAAACAGCTTAGACGATAGTCAATAAATATTAAAAGCCTTTCTAATTATTTAGAAAGGCTTTTTTTATGTTTAGGCTTGTTGCAAAACTACTCTTTCCAACGTACGGTTTCCATAATATGCTTTATATCCTTTTTCAAGTATTCTGAAGCAGGATAAATAGAATCGTAATTAGGTTTTGCATAGAAATATAAAGAGCCACTTAAAAAGTGATGTATACTATCTGTTATATAAAATTGAGATTGAGATGCAGCGTTGCCTCCTATTTCATAGAGCATTCCGTAAACGTTATGCTCTTTAATTTCAAATGGGCGTTGAGAGATTTCATCTGCCTTGATGGTGTGCTTTTGTGTCAGGTTTTGAGCATCTCTAAGTAAACTATCAATGTTACCATTTTTTACTTCTTTATAAGTGAGATAAATGGTGGCTTTTAAAGGTGAGTATTTAATATTAACTCCATTAGTTTCTCCTGATGATTTTACCGTTTTAATGGGGTCTGCTAATTTGTTCTTTTCAAAAGAAAAAGGTAAGGGGAGAATAGCATTTTCATAAATAGCGTTGGGATATTCGAGCCTTAAATAACCCTTAGGTTTAGGTAAGGTGTCATCTCCGCAGCCTAACATTAATGCACTTAAAAGGGGTAAAACGATTCGTTTCATGTGTTTTGGTTTATGGTCTTATAATGCGCATATAGTGTTGGGTATTTAGCAATCTTTAGAATAATGATACCGTTTAATGCGCTTAGATTACACTTGTGCATCTAATAAAGTGAGTTTTATTTGTTTAATCCGTTTTCGCTCTAATGCCTCTACTGTAAAAACGTAATTTTTAAAATTTATTTTACTTCCTATTCTCGGGAATCCACCTGAAATCTCCAAAACAAAGCCAGCGAGCGTTTCTGCATCTCCTTTTTTGGCTTCAAAATGCTCTGCATCGTCTTCAATTCCGACTATTTTGTAAACGTCTTTTAAAGGTGTTTTACCTTCAAAACTATAATTGTTATTATTTAGTTTGGTGTAAATTAAATCATCATCATCATATTCATCACTAATATCTCCAACAATTTCCTCAATGATATCTTCTAAAGAAACTAACCCAGATGTGCCTCCATATTCATCTACAACGACAGCGAGATGCACTTTTTTGGTTTGAAACTCTACCATTAGATCATCTAATTTCTTGTTTTCGGGTACAAAGAAGGGTTCACGTAAAATAGTAGTCCAATCAAATGTCTTTTTATTCAAGTGAGGTAATAAATCCTTTACATAAAGGACTCCCTTTATAGTGTCAATGCTTTCTTCATATACCGGAATTCTAGAGTAACCGTTATCTATAATTTGAGCAATAATAGTGTCGTAAGGAGTGTTTATACTTAGTGCAAACAAGTCCATTCTTGGGCGCATTACCTGTTTGGTATCTGTATTCCCAAAAGACACAATACCTTTTAATAGTTTCTGTTCTTCTTTAGTCGTGTCTTTATCATTGGTTAGTTCTAATGCTTGCGATAACTGATCGACACTAAGATTAGAGCGTTGTTTACCAAATTTATTGTGAATCTGAATCGTTACATAGCGCATTGGTAAGCTTAAGGGTGAGAAAATCACATCCAAAACGCGTAAAGGTCTTGCCATAAATGAGGAGAATTTTACGCTATTTCTACTCGCGTAAATTTTAGGGATAATTTCTCCAAATAGTAAAATTAAAAACGTTGCAGAAATTACTTCAACCAAAAATCGAAAAAGGGTATGAGTGATGCTATTAAACAATGTTTCTCCAACATAAGCAAACAACAAAACAACTGCTATATTTATAAAGTTATTAGCAACTAATATGGTGGCTAATAATTTTTTTGGCCGCTCTAAAAGAGTAGCAATAATTAACATAGCCGGTGACTTGTTTTCTAAGCCCTCGTCTAAGTTGGTTTTAGTTAGAGAAAAGACAGCAACTTCAGCTCCAGAAATTAAAGCTGAACAGGTCAGTAAGATTATAATTATGATAATACTCGTAATAAAAGAAGCATTAGCGATTAATAAGGATGAAATTAAAACCGTGGGTTCTGGGTCCAAAATTACGTTAGATTATATGGTTAAAATGGTAAATCATCATTCTCTTCAGGATCCGAACTCGTCGGTGCAGAGGGTTGTGATTGCGAAGTCGCACTAGGTGTATTAGTTTTTTTTGTCTGTTGTGATGGTTGTTGATCCGTCTTTGGTGTTAAAAAGGTAAATTCATCACATTGAATTTCTGTAGAATAACGCTCCATGCCTTTGTCATCGGTCCATTTTCTAGTTTTGATACGGCCTTCAATATACACTTTATCTCCTTTGGTAAGATATTTTTCGCAAATCTCAGCGGCTTTATTTCTAACTACAATATTATGCCATTCCGTATTAGATACACGTTCATTAGTTTGCTTGCTGACGTAAGTTTCGCTAGTTGCTAACGGAAAGCGACCGACACAGTTTTTGTCATCGAAATAATGCATTTTTACTTCGTCTCCTAAGTTTCCAATCAACATTACTTTATTTAAAGTTCCAGACATAATAATTAATTTTTAATAAGTTGTAAAGTTACTCAATTGCGTAACCACTACTTTAAAAGTAGTAAAAAAATGTGATTTCTTTAGGGTTCTAAAAGCTGAAATTGTCTATAAATTCACTTATCAGTACTGGAGAAGGATAATTTGTAAGCGTTTTAATTAAAATCGCCTCTTTCGGAAGTGACGCTACATCAATAATCCAGAATTTTGTATGCAAGTGCTGATGCGATAATTTATGGATAATATCTACTTCATTATATAAGGAGTAGTCTAAAGTTTCAGGCTTTAGAATATCATGGTTTTTAAAATTTAAAAGATGAAACTCTTCTGCAGTTAAGCTTTTTTCAGATTCTATTAAAGGAAATTGATAAAGATGTTGCCAAATGCCTTTGTTAGTTCGTTTTTCAAAAAGTGTCTTTTTATGAGGGTCCATAAACACTAAAAAATTAAAGTATTTAACGGTGACTTTAGTTTTCTTCAATTTTACAGGAAGTACATCAACCATTTCATTTTGGAGGGCAACGCAACTATCTTGAAAAGGGCAAACAGTACAATCTGGATTTTTTGGTTTACATTGCATAGCACCAAATTCCATTATCGCTTGGTTATAAGTGGCTGGTTGCTTAGGGTCAATTAAGGTTGAAGCTAAAGATTTAAATTCTTTTATACCTAACGTTGAGTTTATAGGAGTTTCAATACCTAAATACCTTGATAATACGCGGTATACATTGCCATCGACGACAGCTTCGACTTCATTGAAAGCAATGGAAGCAATGGCACTCGCAGTATAATCACCAACTCCTTTTAATTTTAATATGTCTTTATAATTATTTGGAAATTCACCATTTAACGCATTAACAATATGTTTTGCTGTAAAATGAAGATTTCGAGCTCTAGAATAATAACCTAAGCCCTGCCATAATTTTAAAATTGACGTTTCAGAGGCATTAGCGAGGTCAAAAATTGTTGGATATTGAGTAACAAATGCGTCATAATATGGTAATCCTTGCTTAACTTGGGTTTGTTGTAAAATTATTTCGGATAGCCAAATGTAGTAAGGATTGCTGGTTTCTCTCCATGGTAATTCTCTCTTTTTACTTGAGTACCAGTTGATTAATTTATGATTAAAATCCATTTAGTTTTTTTAATGAAAAGCAAAATTAGATGTTTATTGTGTTAAATTTTAATTAATTACGTTTGAACTATTGAAATTAAATTACCTATATTTGCATCCCTTAGAATTTATAGTAACCCTAAAACTAGTAAAAAATGACAAAAGCTGATTTAGTAGCGAAAATATCTGATAAATTAGGTATCGAAAAAGGTGATGTCCAAGCGACAGTTGAAACCTTTATGGAAGAAGTAAAAACATCTTTAGAGAGCGGAGATAACGTATATTTAAGAGGTTTCGGAAGTTTCATTATTAAAACAAGAGCTGAAAAAACAGGTCGTAATATTTCAAAGAATACTACAATAAAAATTCCTGCACACAACATTCCTGCATTTAAGCCTGCTAAAGTATTTTTAGAAGGAGTTAAATCTAATGTTGAGGTTAACTAAGAAAGCATTTAAACAAAATATTAATTTAAAAAGCATTATTTATTATGCCAAGTGGTAAAAAAAGAAAAAGACACAAGGTAGCGACGCACAAGCGTAAGAAACGTAGACGCGCTAATCGTCACAAGAAAAAATAAATTGTTAAAAGTAGTTTTATAACTACTTTTTTCAGTTTTAGAAAAACGTTCTTTGATATAGAATTTGCGGCATTTAATAGAGTGTTGCCAAATTTGTTGGTGTTCCCGATGTTTAAAATCGGGAGACCTGTGTCAAATAATTTAGTGAAATCCATCTATCTCAATGAAGAGCTAGATATAAATTAACATCATGAACAAGGAATTAATCGTAAGATCGAGTTCAGATATTGTTGATTTTGCCTTATTAAAAGATGGAAAACTTATTGAATTACACAAAGACGAGGAGGATAATAACTTTGCGGTTGGTGATATTTTTATTGCCAAAATACGCAAAGTCATGCCTGGTTTAAACGCTGCATTTGTTAATGTCGGCTATGAGAAAGATGGTTTTTTACACTATCATGATCTAGGACCACAAATGCCTTCGCTTTTAAAATTCATTAAACGTGTAAGCACAGGAAAATTAAAGGATTATAGCCTTAAAGACTTTCCTATGGAAAAAGATTTGGATAAAAATGGCAGCATTGCAAATGCCATAAAATCTAATCAATCCATTTTAGTACAAGTAGTAAAGGAACCAATCTCTACAAAGGGACCACGCATTAGTTCAGAATTGTCTATTGCTGGAAGATACATAGTCTTGGTGCCTTTTTCTAACCGTATTTCAATTTCTCAAAAAATTGAATCTCAAGAAGAAAAAGACCGCCTAAAAAGACTCGTTAAAAGTATCACACCTAAAGGTTTTGGTGTTATTATACGTACTGTAGCTGAAGGCAAGAAAGTTGCCGAGCTCGATAGTGATTTACAAAATTTGCTGGATCGATGGACAGCAATGTGTAAGAAATTGTACAAAGCACATCACCCAACGAAAGTATTGGGAGAAATGAACAAAGCATCCTCTATTTTGAGAGATATTTTTAATGATTCATTCTCTGGTATTGTTGTAGATGATGAAGAAATGTACGTACAAGTAAAAGATTATGTGCAACAAATTGCACCGAACAAGGAATCCATAGTGAAGTATCATAAAAATGGACCTATATTCGAAAAATTTGGTATTGAACGCCAAATAAAAACATCATTTGGTCGTACCGTCTCTATGTCAAGAGGTGCTTATTTGGTTATTGAACATACCGAAGCGCTTCATGTTGTAGACGTAAACAGTGGTAATCGCTCTAATAAAGAGAAGAACCAGGAGGATACGGCTTTAGAAGTGAACATGATTTCTGCTCAAGAAATTGCTAGACAATTGCGTTTACGTGATATGGGAGGCATTATCGTTATCGATTTTATCGATATGGGAAAAGCGGAAAACAGAAAAAAGCTTTATAATTATCTTAGAGATGAGATGAAAGATGATAAAGCAAAGCATAAAATATTGCCGCCGAGTAAGTTTGGATTAGTGCAAATAACCAGACAGCGCGTTAGGCCAGAACGCAATATTAAAACGAAAGAAGAGAATCCTAATGTATTAGGCGATGAAATCGAAGCACCAATTAAAGTGGTGGAACGCATTAATCAAGACCTACAAAGGATTTTGAAAAAAGACTATAAAAAGGTGACTCTTAATACACATCCTTTTATAGCAGCCTTTTTAACCAAAGGGTTTCCATCAGTGCGTTCAAAGTGGTTTATTGAACATAAAAAATGGGTGAAAATTTTACCTAGAGATGCTTACACTTATCTTGAATATCATTTTTATGATAAAAATGGTGACAAAATTGAATAATATCTATTAGAAAAGCCCAGCTGAAAACTTCAGTCGGGCTTTTTACTTTTATAGTAAATTTATATCTATTTGTAACGTCTTTTAGTATTCCAAACTAGTGAACTCGCGTTACCAAATTTTAACGTTTTTGTTCCTACTTTACTCTCTGTTACTGTTCTGTTACTTGTCTTCATGATTTTTATATTTAATGTATTGTGCTTTTTTAAGCGGGTGCAAATTTACGCCACTTATAAGCTTTAGAAAACAACAGGTTTAATATGATTCTATGTTATATTATCTTTAATTTGTTTCTATTGATAAAATTAGAGATAAAATAAAATACTTAAAAGAAAAGCCCAACTAAAGTTTTTAGTTGGGCTTGCTTATTATCGATAGTCTAAGTTAAAATTAATCTCTAGACATAAATATTCTAAGGATATACCAAAATAATAACATTAATGACGCAAATAAACCTAGTGCTGCAGGAATATAATCTTCCACTCCATAAGTTTTTACCAAATTAGAGGTTTGATATAAAATAGATCCGCCCGCTAGCAAACACATCCCAACAGAAAACCATAATCCTAAATCAAAACCGAACAAGGTCCCTGCAATTATTAGCCCAATTGCGATAAAAAAACCAATTGTTAAGCCTGTTTTTAAAAACGAAAAATCAGTTTTTGTCATTAATACAGCGGCAGATAACCCTGTAAATAGTGCTAATGTGACTATGGAAGCTTGATAAAGAATGTCTGAACCAGAAGGACCCATAAGTTCTGTTACTATATATAGCATGGGAACAAAAATTAGGGCTTCGAAAAATATGTAAATGCCATAAGCCAAATATTGCATGTTTTTGTCCGTAGTTTTCATAGCCATGCCTTCTGCATAATTTGTAGCGAACATAAAACCTCCAAGTAGCAGTAACCATTTATAACCTTGCGTCATAGAGAGCATAAAACTGACGACCATTTCACTTTGGAGTAAAAGGTATTCAAACAAAATAAAGACTAATACTCCGCCTGCAACATGTGAATATGTTTTCTTGTAAAAAGCAACACGATCAACTTCTGAAAGGCTGCTAATCATAATTTTTTCTTGGAATTGATGGTCCATGGTAGATTTAAGGATTGGTTAGTTTAACTAATGTATGTAATTTCAATAGTAATTCAAATAAAAAAAGCCCCGATTAATCAGAGCTTTAATTGTATCTATATGTTTTACCTTATTAATCTCTACCACCAAACACTTGTAGTGCCCAATATAATAAAGAGGCTAGTGCACCAATTGCAGCGACTAAATACGTTCTAGCTGCCCATTTCAGTGCGTCTTCAGAACCTTTGTATTCGTCTGGTGTAAGCATGTTTTTATTTTTTAACCAAGCTAAAGCTCTGTTACTTGCGTCGTATTCTACAGGTAAGGTAATAAAGCTAAATAGTGTTGCAAAGCCCATAAAAACTAGACCGGCAACGGCAACCCAATATCCTAAGCCAACACCTGCAGCAGCACCTAAAATTAAACCACCAATGACCAACCATTGCGACATTCCAGAGGTCACACTAACGATTGGCACTAATGCAGAACGCATACCTAAAGCACTATATGCTTGTGCATGTTGCACGGCATGGCCACATTCGTGAGCAGCAACAGCAGCCGAAGCAGCGTTTCTTTGATTATAAACAGACTCACTTAAGTTAACTGTTTTATTTTTTGGATTGTAATGATCTGTTAATTGTCCTGGTGTAGAAATAACCTCTACATCAGTAATACCATTATCTGCCAACATTTTTTCTGCAATTTCTCTACCAGATAAACCATTGCGCAATTGTACTTTAGAGTATTTAGCAAATTTGCGTTTAAGTTGATTACTCACTAACCAGCTCACTAAAGCAATAGCACCAATTAGTATGTAATATCCTATCATTCCACTCATAATTTGAAATTTTTAATTCATGTAAATTTAATAAATGAATTGCAAATAATGAGCCAAATTTTAGTTAAGAAGTTTTGTCAGGACTTTATGTGACAGTCGCAGACCTTACATTGCATCAACCGACCAATTAAAGGCTTCAGCGATTTCTTCATAAACGATTTTACCCTTAACGATATTGAGGCCTTTAGCTAAAGTTTCGTCATTTTTACATGCCGTTTCCCATCCTTGGTTTGCTAAACGTAGCACATAAGGTAATGTGACATTAGTTAGAGCTAAAGTCGATGTGTAAGGTACAGCACCCGGCATATTTGCCACACAATAATGTACTACGTCATCAATAATAAATGTTGGGTCCTCGTGTGTTGTTGCTCTTGTAGTCTCTATACAACCACCTTGATCTACCGCTACATCAACCAAAACAGTTCCTGGTCTCATATCTTTTAGCATATCTCTAGTGATTAACTTAGGAGCTTTCGCACCTCTTACTAAGACTCCACCAATAATTAAATCATGGTCTTTAATGCGTCTTCTAATATTATATTCACTTGAAAATTCAGTGACCACATGGCTAGGCATAACGTCGTTAACGTAACGTAATTGTTTCATGTTAATATCCATAATAGTAACATGGGCTCCTAAGCCAGCCGCCATTTTAGCCGCTTGGATACCTACAATACCAGCTCCTAAAACTAAAACACGCCCCGGAGGTACACCTGGAACTCCACCTAATAATACGCCACGACCTTTAATAGGTTTTTCTAAATATTTAGCACCTTGTTGAATGGCCATTCTTCCGGCAACCTCAGACATTGGCGTTAGTAATGGAAGCGAGCCATCTTTATCTTCAACCGTTTCGTATGCAATACAAACGGCTTCGCTTTTTAACATGGCTTTTGTTAAGGGTTCGCTAGACGCAAAATGAAAATAGGTAAAGACCACATGATGCGATTGTATTAAAGGATATTCTTCAGCAATAGGTTCCTTTACTTTTACAATCATGTCACTAGACGTATAAACGTCTGTTATCGTTTCTAACACTATGGCACCAGCATTGATATAATCTAAATCCGAAAATCCGCTACCAAAACCAGCATCTTTCTGAACATATACAGTGTGTTTGTTTTTTGTAAGTTCAAAAACGCCAGAAGGTGTCATACCAACTCTGTTTTCATTGTTTTTGATTTCCTTTGGAACTCCGATTTTCATTTTTTAATGATTTAAAAGATTTATAGCTTTTGAAAATTAGCATTAATACATGTGTCGTTCCAAATTTGAATGTCAATTTGAAATCATTTTTACGGAATTACTATTTTGAAGCTTTTAATTTATAAACTCTTAAAAATCGAGTTGACTTTGAGTTCAATATGATATTGTATTAATGCGAGAAAGTTTTAGTGAAGTGGTGTTATGATTATTGAAGCTAGAAACAAACTTATAAATAAAAATAGGGATTAAGCTGAAGCATTAGTAGTCATACAGTCTTAAAGATACTTTAGAAACAGTCTCATTACTAAACTCTATATATAGATGTTCTACTTGGTCGCTATTAAATTGTGGTGCTAAGCCAAGTTCGTATAATACGATGTCTTTTGTTATAGTCAAACTTGGTGGGCCTAAATATTTTATAACATTAGGTTTTGATTTGTTTAATAAAACTCGAGAATCAATAAGATCATCTACAATTTTATGACGCGTCATGGGTTGTGTTTGCCACTGCTCTTTGGTAAAACGTTCTTCAAAAAAGAAATGTATAGAGGTGCTAATTATAAATGCAGAAAAAAGTATTAAGCCAATTTGATTGATCTGATTATTACGAAAATCAAAATAATCCTTTAAATGTTTTGGCTTCTTTTTTGATGTTGGTTTTTCTAATGACTGTTTATCAGAACTCATAAGGCTAGGCTTTGGTAAGTTCAAAATAGCTTAAAAAATAGTTTTCTTCACACGGTGTTAAAGCATGGGGATAACTTGGAATAAGTAGTACACCTTTGGGTGTTAAATTCCATGTTTTATACTGCCAATGACGGTCATCAACAAAAGTTTCGCATTCTTCTTGTCGATCAGCCTCTGCATTATCATATTTAGTTTTTAACTTCTGAAAAAAATCAACCTTCGGAAATAAGGTTTCCACCTCTTTAACTTCTTCTAAGGTTTCAAGATTAAAATTATAAGCGACATTACCATGAGAAGGGTGTGCACCACCACAATAGACACTGTAATATTTTAAGTAACTTATAAATTTAGTATCGACGAGGTTGATGTCGTATGAAATTTCAAACCAAGAATTACAATCTAGTTTGTCTTTAGAATCTTCTAAATGAATAGCATCTAAAATAGGATTGAAAACAGCGCGTTGTTCAGGGGTAAATCCATTGCCTAATCTAAATAAGGGTAGCTGAGAATATTTTTCGTGAAACCAAACTAACTGCTTGTCTTGGTAATTAACGATGCTGTCTTTTACAAAGGTTAGTTTAGGATTTCTAAAATCTTCTAAGGGGTCTTGTTTTGTTTCAGTTAAAACAACGTTGTATGTTTTATCTTTTATTTTGAAATTACCTTCGAGTTGATTCCCTTTTTTTGTTAATTGAAAAACTTCGTCAGCATCTAAGACTTTTTCAGGTCTAAAAAAATAGTCATCAATTAAAGTTAGTTTATCTTTTTCGAAATCACCAGATATTGGAATACTAATGAGTTTAGAATCGTAAAAATAATAGCCTTCTAATTCACCAGAGGTTGAGTCTTTTTCGTGAGGATAAATTGTGACTTCTAAATGAATAGGATAATCACCAATAGTACCATCATAGGCTTGTGACCAACTAATTATTGGTAAGCATATGATGATATATCTTAGAAGTTTACCCAACAATATTTACAATTTTACCAGGAACTACGATGACTTTTTTAGGTGTTCTACCTTCTAATTGTGCAATTGTTTTTTCGTGAGCCATTACGGTTTTTTCAATATCGTCTTTACTCATATCCATTGGTAATTCTAGTGTAAAACGCATTTTACCATTAAACGATATTGGATATTTTTTACTGCTTTCTACTAAATAACTTGCTTCAAATTTTGGGAAAGCTGCCGTTGATATCGATTCCGTATGTCCTAATTTTGAATATAATTCTTCCGCAATATGCGGTGCATAAGGCGAAATTAAAACCAACAAAGGTTCTAAAATAGCTTTGCTTGTACATTTTTGTTGTGTTAACTCATTAACGGCAATCATAAAGGTAGATACAGAGGTGTTAAACGAGAAGTTCTCAATATCTTCTTGGACTTTCTTTATGGTTTTGTGTAATGTCTTTAGGTTGTCTTTAGTTGGTTCTGCATCATTTACTCCAAACCCACGTTTAACGACTTTTCCAGCAGAATATACATCATCTGTACTTGGATTATGAAGGTAATAATCCGGATTATCTTTGTTTATATCATCACCTTGATGATATAATTTCCATAGTTTTTTAAGGAAATTATGGACTCCTGTAATCCCAGCAGTATTCCAAGGTTTGTATTGCTCTAACGGCCCTAAGAACATTTCGTACAATCTTAGACTGTCTGCTCCGTAATCGGCAACAATGCTATCTGGATTGACCACATTGTATTTTGATTTAGACATTTTTTCAGGAACTCTTTCCGTTATAAATTTGCCTTTCTCATTTTTTAAAAAGCTATATTCTTTATTATGCAAATAATAAAGAGCTGAATTATTCAAACTATCAAAATTTATGCTATCATCTAGCTCAACACAATCAATAGGGATATGTAGCTCAACTGGTTCGCATTTAATAGTTAAATCAGTTTTCGATAAGAACTTGAATTGCTCAAAATCTAAAAGGTTATCCAACCAATTTGTAATTGAACCTTTTAAAAATTCTGATTCAATTTGCTCTAATTTAATAGCTTTATGAAATTGTTTAGATAAATCTTTAGACAGAAAATAGTTTTGACTTTGCACATTAGCTAAATATGTCAAATCTTCAAGAAAATCACTTTCAAACTCTTTACTATATTTAACTTTAGGGTCTACATTTAAAATCAAAACCATGGGAAAAGCACTAGTCCCCAATATCATCCCTTGGTTAATCAACTTTTTAAAAGGCTCTTCTACATTGACATAACCGCGGTCTTTCAATAATTTCACCCAGAAACGCGAGTAGAGTAGGTGACCTGTAGCATGTTCGCTACCACCAATATATAAATCTACATTTTCCCAATACTTAAGCGCGTCTTCACTTGCAAAAACACCAT
Organism: Winogradskyella costae; assembly: GCF_013403865.1. GTDB lineage: Bacteria > Bacteroidota > Bacteroidia > Flavobacteriales > Flavobacteriaceae > Winogradskyella > Winogradskyella costae. The sequence goes on along the minus strand of NZ_JABFDK010000001.1, from coordinate 871,783 downwards.
CTCTATTAGCCGTATCTTCCATATAACGGAAGAAATACCAAGAACTACCAGCCCAACCTGGCATGGTATTTAATTCTAGTGGGTGAATTGTTGTATTGTTTATCTTATCATTAGAAACCACAGAATTACTTTCAGTACACCAAGCCCAAACGTCTGCACGTCCTAAAGGTGGTTCACCTTCTTCGGTTGGTAAATATTTTTCAACTTCAGGAAGTCTAATTGGTAAATGTGCCGCATCAATCATTTGAGGTTTGTCGTTCACATAATACACTGGGAAAGGTTCTCCCCAATAACGTTGACGAGAAAAAACAGCATCACGTAATCGGTAATTGGTTTTGCCTTCTCCTTGTCCTAATTGCTCTAATTGATAAATAGCGAGTTTAGATGCTTTTTTATAAGCTAATCCGTTTAAGAAATCACTATTTGCAATTTTTACATTGTCTTTAGAGGCGTAAGCTTCTTCAGAAATATCAACACCTTCAAATATATTTGGTCTCGCAATATCAAAATGTTTTGCAAAATCGTAATCACGTTGGTCACCACAAGGCACTGCCATGACTGCGCCTGTTCCGTAGCTTGCTAACACGTAATCGCCAATCCAGATCGGAATAGGTTCTTTAGAAAACGGATGTTCTGCATAGGCGCCAGTAAATACACCAGAAATGGTTTTTACATCGGCCATACGATCGCGTTCACTACGTTTCGCTGTTTTTTCTATGTAGGCTTCAACTGCTTCTTTTTGTTCTGCTGTTGTAATTTTTGACACTAATTCGTGTTCTGGAGCTAAAGTCATAAATGACACTCCAAAAATAGTATCTGGTCTTGTGGTGAAAACGTCGATGACATCATCGTGTCCATTCACATTAAAAGTTACCGAAGCACCAACGGATTTACCAATCCAGTTTTTTTGAATATCCTTTAAAGCGTCAGTCCAATCAATGGTATCTAAACCTTGAAGTAAACGTTCCGCATAAGCAGAAATTCGCATGCTCCATTGTGTCATTTTTTTACGAACAACAGGATGTCCACCACGTTCTGAAACGCCGTTTACTATTTCGTCATTTGCTAAAACAGTTCCTAATGCAGGGCACCAGTTCACTTCTGTTTCTGCTAGATAGGTTAATCTGTATTTTAAAAGGATGCTTTGTTGTTCTTCTGAGGTGTAATTATTCCATTCTTCGGCTGTAAAAGGCTCAATATTATCATCACAAGCTGCATTTATTGTTACGTTTCCCTTTGACACAAATTTTTCAACTAAAGTATCAATATGCTCAGCTTTGTTTGAATCGTTATTGTACCAAGATTCGAATAATTGGATGAAAATCCATTGTGTCCATTTATAATATTCAGGATTAGAGGTACGTACTTCACGACTCCAATCAAAAGAAAAACCAATCTGATCTAACTGACGACGATACGTTTTTATGTTCGCTTCTGTAGTGACTGCAGGGTGCTGACCCGTCTGAATCGCATACTGCTCTGCTGGTAAACCAAAAGAATCATAACCTTGTGGATGTAAGACATTAAAACCTTTATGACGTTTGTAACGCGCATAGATATCACTAGCAATGTAACCTAAAGGGTGACCAACATGTAAACCAGCTCCTGATGGATAAGGGAACATATCTAATACATAATATTTAGGTTGGTCGCTAGTGTTTGAGGCTTTAAACGTTTCGTTTTTTGCCCAGTAGTCTTGCCACTTTTTTTCAATGTCGTTGAAATTGTATGTCATATGAATTGTCTTTTCACGCAAAGGCGCAGCGTCTCAAAGTATATCGTTATGAAAATTTTCTTTGGGACCTGGCGCCTTTGCACGAATTTGCCTTTAGGTTAAAGCACAAATTTAAACCTATTACAACAGAATTAAAAACGAAACGTTGTAATACTTAAAGACTATTTATAACTTAAAATTATTGAGTTTAAAAAATCTAGAGTTTCACTTGCAGTTATTCCAAACATTAAATAGTAAGAAAGCAATTTCTTTATTATTTTTACAGCATAAATCCGCATGTATTCATGGCATCATCTTTTGACAAATATCAAAAACGTAAACTTATATCGTCTTACATCTCTGTAGTGATAAGTATCGCTTTGGTTTTGTTTCTTTTAGGCTGTTTAGGTCTTTTAGTTATCAATTCTAAAAAAGTGGCTGATCATTTTAAAGAGCAAGTAGTTATGACCATTTATTTGAATGATACGGCAAAAGAGGTTGAAGTCAATCAGCTAAAGAAGAGTTTAGCCATGGCAGATTACACAAAAAATGCACTTTATGTTTCCAAGGAAGAAGCTGCAGAATTTATGAAAGCAGAAACCGGCGAAGATTTTATGGATTTTGTGGGTTATAATCCTTTAAAGAATTCGATAGACGTGCACTTAAAAGCAGATTTTGTAACGACAGAACAATTAACAGAAATAACGGACGACCTCTCAAATAAGGCGTTTATTGAGGAAATAAGGTATGATAATGACCTTGTGGAATTAATGAATGATAACGTAAAAAAGATTACGTTTTGGGTATTAATTATAAGTGGGTTGTTTACGTTAATTGCGGTACTACTAATTAATAGTTCTATTCGTTTAGCGGTGTATTCTAAGCGCTTTATTATAAAAACCATGCAAATGGTTGGGGCAACAAAAACATTTATCCGACGCCCTTTTGTATGGAAAAGTGTGCAATTAGGAATCATAGGTGCACTAGTGGCATTAGCAGGAATGGCGGTAGTTTTATACTATTTAGATATTACATTCCCAGAATTAGAATTACTGAAAAACACTGTATTGATTGCAGGTCTGTTTGTTGGAATTTTTCTTTTAGGTATTCTAATTACTTGGATTAGTACGTTTATTGCTACACAACGTTTCTTAAACTTAAAAACGGATCAATTGTATTATTAATTTGTTGGCTTAGCACTGAATGTTTTGTTTCTCTAATGAGGCTTAAACACACTTAAGTGTTAGGAAAATACTAATCTGAAGTTATTTTAATAAATAAATCTGTTACTTTGCAACGTATTAAAGCATAGCTTAAAAAACCATGGGAGAACAAAAACGTAAGGAAGATTCTAAATCTGAATTCATCTTCGGAAAGAAAAACTATAAATTCTTATTTATAGGTTTAGCATTTATAGTTATTGGTTTTATATTAATGTCTGGTGGCGGTAGCGACGATCCTAATGTTTTTGATGAGTCTATATATAACTGGAGACGTATTCGTTTAGCTCCTACCCTTGTATTAATTGGCTTTGGTGTTCAGGTCTATGCTATTCTCTTAAACCCTAAAAAGGACTCCAAAAAATAAGTCACATTTTACATACATTTACAGCGTATCATTCTCTTAATTGATACTTTTGCCTCATGGAAATTATAGATGCAATTATATTAGGAATCATTCAAGGTCTTACTGAGTTTTTACCAGTATCATCGAGTGGTCACTTAGAAATTGGAAAAGCCATTCTTGGCGACGAATCTTTACCTAAAGAAAGCTTATTGTTTACTGTGGTACTTCACTTTGCTACAGCATTGAGTACTATGGTTATTTTTAGAAAAGATATTTTAGATATTATAAAAGGTGTTTTAAAATTTGAATGGAATGAAGATCTTCAGTTCATTTCAAAAATTGCTTTATCCATGATACCAGCTGTTATTGTTGGTTTATTTTTTGAAGAAGAATTAGAACAGCTTTTTAATGGAAATATTCTACTCGTAGGTTGTATGCTTATTGTTACAGCCGTTTTACTTTTCTTAGCAGATAAAGCTAAGGATACACAAAAGAAAGTTTCGTTTTCTAACGCTTTTATCATTGGTATATCTCAAGCGATTGCAATGTTGCCTGGAATTTCACGCTCTGGTGCTACAATTTCTACATCTGTTTTATTAGGTAATGATAAAACCAAAGCCGCTCGTTTTTCATTTTTAATGGTGGTACCTCTGATTTTTGGTAAAATAGCAAAAGATCTTTTAGGTGGCGAATTAACTTATGATAGTTCTAATATAACAGCCTTAAGTGTTGGTTTTATCGCTGCATTTGTTGCCGGTTTATTTGCCTGTACTTGGATGATTGCTTTAGTGAAAAAAAGTAAGTTATCTTATTTTGCTATTTATTGTGTTGTTGTTGGTGTTATTGCTATAATTTGGTCTCTCGTATAAATGAAAACTAAAGAAGATTATTTAAGTGGACAAGTCTTACTGATAGACAAACCGTTAACATGGACCTCTTTTCAGGCGGTGAATAAATTGCGTTGGGAAATTAGACATGCTTTCGATATTAAGAAGATTAAAGTTGGTCATGCCGGAACCTTAGATCCATTAGCGACAGGTTTATTGGTGATTTGTACTGGTAAAATGACCAAGCAAATCAACATTTTTCAAGGTCAGGAAAAAGAATACACCGGAACCTTTGTGATTGGTAGTACAACACCTTCTTTTGATTTAGAAACAGAAGTGAATGAAACGTTTCCAACAGACCATATTACCGAAGAATTGATTCAAGATACAATTCCCCAATTTATAGGTAAAATTGAACAATATCCACCTGTGTTTTCTGCCATTAAGAAAGATGGAAAACGTTTGTACGAATTTGCACGCGCAGGTGAGGAGGTTGAAATTAAACCCAGACAAGTTGAAATTACAGAATTTGAAATCACAAAAATCACAGGTTCAGAATTGAAATTTAGAGTGGTTTGTAGCAAAGGAACTTACATCAGATCTTTGGCAAACGATTTTGGAAAAGCTTTAAAATCGGGTGGGCACTTATCAGAATTGCGTCGTACACGTATTGGTGATTTTAAAGTTGAAGATGCACTTACACCTGAAGACTTTATTCAAGGACTGCCTTCAAAAGACTGATGCTTTTTGTGTTTTCTATTTCCAATTTATTTTTATAAACCTAGTATTTTTTACAAAACTGGGAGGTGTTTTTTCTAAGACTTCTAATCTTAAAGCATCAATTAAACTATCTTTTGCAAACGAATGATGCACTGCTAAACTTACTTCACGTATCGGTTTTGGCTCTGTAAAATTAATATTGCGTCCGCTGTCGTTTTTATTAATGGCCATTTCAGGGACTAAAGTAAATCCACCATAATTATCTACCATTTTCTTTAAAGCTTCTATAGATCCACTCTGAAATTGAATATTCTGTGGGTTTGTGCTTTGCGAACAAATATTTAAAACCTGATTTCTAAAACAATGTCCATTTTTTAAAAGCCACAAATTATCTAAGTTTTCAATTTCACTGGCAGAAACCGCTTTCTTGTCTTTAAATGTTCCTTTCTGTCCGTAAAATACAAAAGGTTCATTGTACAATTTAATCTCTCTGATGAAAGGTTCATTAAGTGGTGTTACTAATATTCCAATATCAATTTCTCTTTTTTGTAATGCAGAGATAATTTGATCGGACTGCATTTCTTCAATCATAAGTATCGTATCTGGATATTTTTCAGCAAAAGATCCTGAAATTAAAGGAATTAGATAAGGTGAAACCGTTGGTAAAACGCCTATTTTATATTCGCCCACTAAGCTATCTAATTCGGTACTCACCATATTTTTTAACTCATTAACTTCTCGTAAAATTATTTTAGACTTATTAATAAATAATTCACCTAAAGCTGAAGGTTTAAAAGGAGACTTACTCTTATCGAATATTAAAAATCCAATTTCATCTTCTAATTTTTTAACCTGAATAGTAATAGTGGGTTGCGTTACAAAACATTTTTCTGCAGCAGTTACAAAATGCCGATAAGTGTCTAAAGCGATGATGTATTCTAATTGTTGAAGTGTCATTATATAGATTTTATTAATGTAAATATAAAAATTATTAATTTGATTAATATCATGAAACTATCCATTTTTGCACTAACAAATAAAAAAAGAATTCATGAAAAGAATAATTACAACCTTAGTCATCCTATCCATAGGCTTGGTAAGTTTTTCACAAAGTGAGAAAACAATGACAACTAATAATGGTGCGCCAGTTGGAGATAATCAAAACTCTAAAACAGTTGGAGAATATGGTCCTGTTTTATTAGAAGATATTCATTTAATAGAAAAATTAGCGGCTTTTGATAGAGAACGTATTCCTGAGCGTGTAGTTCACCCAAGAGGCGCTGGAGCATCTGGTTATTTTGAAGCTACAAAAGATATGTCTGATTATACTAGAGCTGTATTATTTGCTGAAGCAGGTAAAAAGACCGATTTAGCCGTACGCTTTTCTACCGTAATCCACGGAAAAGGTTCACCAGAAACAGCAAGAGATCCAAGAGGGTTTGCTGTAAAATTTTATACAGAACAAGGTAATTACGATATTGTTGGTAACAACCTGCCTATTTTTTTTATTCGAGATGCCATTAAGTTTCCAGATATGGTGCATTCTTTAAAGCCTTCACCAGAAACCAATAAGCAAGATCCAAATCGTTTTTTCGATTTCTTTTCTCATGTACCAGAAGCAACTCATATGCTTACAAGATTGTACACCGATTTAGGAATTCCTAAAGGGTACCAATTTATGAACGGTAGCAGTGTACATGGCTACAAATGGATTAATAAAGCAGGAAAAGTAACTTATGTAAAATACTCTTGGGTATCTAAGCAAGGTGAAAAAAATCTTACTGCTGAAGAAGCATCAATTCAACAAGGAAAAGATTGGCAACATGCAACGGTTAGTTTAAGAAAAGATATTGATGATAAGAATTACCCTCAATGGGATTTATATGTACAAATGATAAAGCCTGAAGATATCCATTCTTTCGATTTTTGGCCTTTAGATGCTACCAAAGATTGGCCAGCAGATAAAATTGAAAAAATTAAGATTGGTACCATGACTTTAAACCAAAATCCGGTAAATTATTTTGAGCAAGTTGAAAGTATTGCTTTTTCACCAGGAGCTTTAATTCCTGGAGTAGAACCTTCAGAAGATAAATTATTGCAAGGCCGTTTATTCTCTTATTTCGATACGCAGAGACATAGATTAGGTCCAAATTTTCAACAGTTAAAAATTAACCAACCGCTAGAAGATCCTAAAAATTATAATTCTGATAGTTGGAATAGCGCTGGAAACAAAAGATTTGAAAATCCGGATGTAAATTATCAGCCAAGTGAAAAATCTGGATTAGTTGAAGATGAACAATACAAGCAGTCTGAAACAACATTAACTAATGTAACTATCACACAAAAGAAAATTACAAAGACTAATGATTTTGCACAACCGGGAGATTTTTACAGATCTCTTACTAAAGATCAACAAGATAATTTAATTAAAAATTTAAGTGGAGATTTAGGTCAGGTTACAGATAAAAATATCCAAATGACAATGATTGGTTATTTCTATCAGGCAGATAGAGATTACGGAATGCGTATTGCAGAAGCGTTAGGTTTTTCTGCTAAAGATTTTATGAAAAAGAAATAGTACATGGTTGATGAGTAGGGAGGGAGCTGCCAGTGCAACCTCTCTATTTGTTTTTAAAAAAGTAATACAATGAAAAATATTCTACTCATTCTTGCCCTAATTTTAACTTTAGGTAGTTATGGACAAACTGTTTTTGAAGTTTCTAGAAATGGGGATTTAGAAAAACTTAAAGCATTATACACTTCAAATAATGCAATTATCAACACTGCAGATAGCAAAGGTTTTACTCCCTTAATTCTTGCTGCTTATAATGAACAGACTGTAATTGTTACTTACTTAATTGAAAAAGGTAGTGCCGTTAACGCTAAAGATTTATCAGGTAATACGGCTTTAATGGGAGTTTGTTTTAAAGGTTATTTTGATATTGCTAAAATTCTAATAGAAAATGGTGCTGCAATTAACCAGCAAAATTATAATGAAGCGACAGCATTAATTTACACAAGTACTTTTGGACACTTTGAAATAGCGGAATACCTACTACTCAATAACGCTGACAAAAGTTTAAAAGATAGTAGAGGTAATACAGCTTTAAAACATGCAGAAATGCAAGGTAATGATGACATCGTAAAGCTTTTAAAGAATAGTTAGAAAATAAAAATGGATCTTTTTCATTATTATTTAATGACTATACATCATATATTAAAACCTTGTAAAATAATGTGCTATCCTTTTCTTAATGTAAGTCTGTAACGGGGTGAAATAGGAATTTGTAAAGTGTTTAAAACAATTTTAATATATTCTAAAAAATGAAAACTCTAAATTTGGAACATCTTTTATTTTACCATAGTCGTATATACTATAAACGATATTGAATTTTGTAAATAAACATAAGGCCGCAATAATTACATTTCTTTTAGCGGGAATTGTAGTTTTTGGTATGTTTAGTGTTCAGTTGAAACTTCAAGAAGATTTAATTTCTGAAAGTTATTACCTTCTAGAGCCTGAACCTGAAATTGCAAAAGTAGATCTTCAAGAAATACAAGCTATCAACGGGAAATCTACGAACAAAGCATTCAACGAAGATCAGGAGTATAAAGAAATGATGCGTAACTTTAAAACTGTTAGAGCCAATGATTTTGAACGTACAACAAAGGCCATGGAAGATGCTAGGGCAAGTGAAGACGTGGAAGAGGAAAGAAGTATTACTAAATCGTATGCAGGTAGTAATACTTATGCTTTAAACTCTGAAGAAACAGAATCATACAAAAAATTACAAGAAGAATTAAAACAACGCCTTAAAAATAAAAGAGAAGCAGACGAGCACGCTAAAACAAAAAGTACGCTAACCTATTCATTAAAAGGGAGAACGTTAACTCACTATAAAACACCACGATATTTATGCGAGAGTGGTGGAAAAATAGTGGTGAGTATTAGAGTAGGTAACTCAGGTAATGTTATTGACGCTTATATTAATGGAGCTTCTACTTCTGATAATCAGTGCCTAATAAATCATGCTATTTCTTATGCTGAAACCGTTCAATTTGATGCGTCAGTGAAGAAAGAACAATTAGGAACTATTACCTTTTTATTTAAAGGGAAATAAAAATGGTGGCTTTGCTTACGCTCAGCCACCAAATTCCATTATAATGAGTCACTAAAAATTAAAGACTTATTTTAAATAGCTTACCAAATCTTCAATGGTCGATTGCCCTTTGTCTTTATTGTACCAGCGTTGCAGATCCTCTTTAAACTCTGGAGTTAACATGCCATGTTCAGTTTTGTAGGCTTGTACCATATTTGTGGCAACTGTAGGTCGTGGTCCAAAGGTATTTAAAACAGTAATGGTTTCAGTATCTAACATAATTAACTTTGGAATTGATTTCCCTCCATTGGTTAAGAACTGATCCATTAATGCTTCATTTTCGTCTCTGAGTACCACTTTATAATCAATATTACCATTGAGCTCTGCTACTTTATTAATTAGAGGCATAATATGCGCAGCATCTCCACACCAGCTTTCTGAAATAACTAACCACGTTACTTTTTTATCAAAATTTGCAATCTTAATATTCATGGCATCCGAAACTTTTGCAGTTTTATCCCAACGCCTCATTCGTCTGTCGTTAAGATAAGTGTACTCAATTAAGGCTTCTGATTGGTCGATTCCGGTAGTTGATTTGTCTTCAACTAATTTGGTTACCATGTTTCGGTACTCAGCATAAGTCATACTTTTATTTAGACTTTCTGAGATTATATCTTTTAATGTAAGTGTATCTGTTTCCATAGGATAAAAATAATAATCTATTGCCATTTATTATGCAACAGTTGTTACATTAGTCGAGAACTATTTCAGACCCTTTCTATTTGCTAAAAAATTGTTCTTTTAAGCTTAAATGTTTTCTTTTTAGAGTTCCTTGACGATGCTATGCAACTAGAAAAAGTTTTTATTTAATTTTAAAATTCCTAATTTTCGCCTAAACAGAAAAAGTATAAATCAATTCTTACTAATAAAAATTCCTTACAAGATGAGTAAAAACAGATGTGGTTGGTGTGTTGGTGATCCGTTATATGAGGCTTATCACGATGAAGAATGGGGAGTTCCTGTGTTTGATGATGCGACTTTATTCGAATTTTTAATTTTAGAAACGTTCCAAGCAGGTCTAAGTTGGATTACGATTTTAAGAAAGCGTGAAAATTTCAGAAAAGCTTTCGATAATTTCGATTATAAGAAAATAGTAAACTATGATGCTTCTAAAGTTGAAGAATTACTACAAGATGCTGGTATTATTAGAAATAAACTAAAGGTGAATGCTACGATAACCAATGCTCAAGCTTTTATGAAAATTCAAGATGAGTTTGGCTCATTTTCTAAATATATATGGGATTTTGTAAATGGAGCACCGATAAAAAACGCTGTTAAAATCTATAAAGATGCTCCTGCAAATACTTCTTTGAGTGATGCGATAAGTAAAGACTTAAAGAAGCGTGGATTTAAATTTGTAGGTTCTACTGTAATTTATGCACAAATGCAAGCTACAGGTATGGTAAATGATCATGAAGTCTCTTGTTTTAGATATCATGAGGTCTAATGAAATTGAGAAACTCTAATCGAGATATGTTTCTTCCACCTAAGCTTTCGAGATGTTTGGTATGTAGTTGACAATCAATTAATTTATAGTTAGAGTTTTGAACAAGCGTTATAAAACCAACTTTACTCGCATTGCTTACTTCCGCAAACATGCTTTCTCCACAGAAAACGGTATCATTAATTTCAATGCCATATAACCCACCTACGAGTTTATCATTTTGCCAAACTTCGATAGATTTAGCAAAACCTAGTTGGTGTAGTTTGCAGTAGGCACTAATCATGTTATCTGAGATCCAAGTGCCATCTTGGTCATTACGTTTGGCTTTAGCGCAGTTTTCCATCACAGTTTTAAAAGCTCTATTTGTTGTAACTTTAAAGTTGTTTTTTTTTAGCACTTGTTTCATGCTTTTAGAGACTTTTAAATCTTCTGGAAATAAAACAAATCGAGGATTTGGCGACCACCAAAGTATAGGTTCTTCATCTTGAAACCATGGAAATATACCGTTAGAGTAGGCATGTAATAAGCGCTCTGGGGATAAATCTCCGCCCACAGCTAGAAGACCTTCTGCAGAGGCTTCAGATACATTGGGAAATTCTATTTTGTCAGTTAAAAAGTACATTGATTAAAATTAAGATCGCGTTTCAGTATTTAAAATTAGGGCTTTGGCTTTGATGCTAAAAGTTTTTTACTGATATTTGAGTGGGCCTTTATTAAATATTTTTTGTTCATCATTGCTTTTTATAAGGGTCTAACCTAAAACCAAAGTATGAAGTCCTGACTAACCATCAGGGCTTTTTTTATTTAAGGTTATATATAAAAAAAGACCTGTTTTAAGCTAAAACAAGTCTTTTTTTTATGTATGTAATTTTCCTTATTTAGAAAGGTAAATCGTCGTTATCACCTTCGTTTAAATCACTAACAGGCTCAAAAGCTTCTGTTGGTGGTACCGGAGGCATATCTCCACCTGCCGCTTGCGCTTGCACAGCTTCAATTCTCCATCCTTGTATAGAATTAAAGTATTTAGTTTCACCTTGTGGATTCACCCATTCTCTTCCTCTTAAGTTAATATTAATCTTAACCTGCTGACCTTCTTTATAGCTGTTTAATAAATCACATTTATCTTGAACAAATTCCACCATAATGTGTTGTGGATATTGCTCTTCTGTGGTCACTACAACTTCTCTTTTTCTAAACCCATTACTACCAAAAGTTTGAGTCTCACCTACCATTTTAATACGTCCTTGTACTTCCATTTTTGCTTAATCTATAATATTTATAATACTTAATTTTATTCAGGCTACGAAAGTAATAACTTCCAAGCACTTTCTACGTCTCCATAGCTCAAATAATTTTGAGCTAATTTGTGTTTTTCTCTGTGAGATGCCGTTTTTATGTCGGGATAGCGCTCACAGATGTCGTCAATAAACTTATTAACATCGTCTGTGTTTGGTAAGGTTTCAACATTCGCTAACATCCCAATATTATTTCCTGTTAAAATCATGCTATTTTTTACATTGTCTGGCATGTTATCTACCCCAATGCCCATAGATGCTAATGGTTTAGGTATTTCAAAAAACCCTTTTTTAGCTCTGCTGTAATAACTTCCGCCAGCTCTTGCTACTAAATCTAAGGCTTCTTGGTTTATGGTTTGGTCAGCGTTTAAAACCTCTTCAGAAATGTGAAGTTTAACGACTTCGCAAATTACTAAATTGCCTGCACCTCCTTCAGAACCTAGAGAAATAATATCGGTTACTTTACATTCTAATTGTATGGGAGATTCTGCGACTCTAAAAGGTTTTACATTATCTGACGGTAACATGGATAAGCCTGCTTTTTCAAATTCATTTGTTCCTTCAGGATATTCAGTACTTGATAAAGACATTTGATGTACCATATCATAATTAACCACGTTAATAACCACTTCTTTGGTGGCTTCCACATTGTGTAATGTATGTTTTGTAGTGTTATCTCTAACCCGTCTAGCAGGCGAAAACACCAAAATTGGCGGATTAGCACTAAAGACATTAAAGAAGCTAAAAGGAGATAAATTAGGATTTCCATCTTTATCAACTGTACTTGCAAATGCAATTGGCCTAGGTGCAACAGCACTTAGTAAAAAGCCATGTAAAACACCTGTACCAAGGTCTTTAGGGTTAAATGTAGCCATGTAATTTTCTGGTTTTTAACAAATATAATTATATTCGGTTGGTCACAAAAGTATTTTGCCGTTGTATTAGAACAATAATTTCAACATAATTGCATTATATTTAAAATTGAAATATGCATGCTAAAACTTTTAGCGTCTAAATAAATGATTAATAGCAAACAGTATGTGTGTTTAATAACCTATTATTTTAAATACATGAAATTAAATTAAACAATGACCTTTAGCTTCGACCGAAATATAATCCGATGGATTATTATTATTTCATCTTTTATTATTATTTCACTTATCCTTTGGAATACCTATACCTTTTTTCAAAATTTTAAAGAAGAGGAACGCGTTAAAATGAACACTTGGTCTGTGGCACAAATAGATCTTTTAAGGAATATGGATAACCTTGATGAAGATGTAAATAATGTTACATCTCATGTTCTTACAGAAATGACTACCAGTACACCAATGTTAGTTGTTATTGCAGATGGAAGCTTGGGAACGTCTATTAATATTGATGACAAAGAATTAAACGACCCTGAAAAATTAGAAAGACTAATACAAAAATTTTCTAATGAGAATGAGCCTATCCCTGTTATTATTGGTAATAAAGTGTTTCAGACAGTTTATTACGGAAATTCTCCGCTATTAAATAAATTAAAATACTATCCGTTGGCCTTGTTGCTAATTATATTGCTCTTCGGTGCCGTTGTTTATTTCTTTTATCGTAGTTCTAAAATTGCCGAACAGAATAAACTTTGGACAGGTATGGCAAAGGAAACCGCACATCAAATAGGTACTCCTTTATCATCGCTTGTGGGTTGGACTGAGATTTTAAAGACTGAAGCTGTAAATCCAGAGTATATTAAAGAGATTGAAAAAGATATTGACAGACTGCAAACGATAACCGAACGTTTTAGCAAAATTGGATCTGCACCTACGTTAAAAACAATGAATATTGTTGAGGTGACTAGGATGTCTTATGACTATTTAAAATCGAGATCATCTAAGTTAATTAATTTTGAAATTGTACTTCCTGAAAGAGAAATACCTGTAAGTTTAAATGAACAACTTTTTAGTTGGACTATTGAGAATTTAGTAAAAAATGCCATCGATGCCATGAGGGGCAAAGGGGGTTTGAAACTAGAATTGACACAACTTGAAAATCAAGTTTTTATCAATATTTCTGATACTGGAAAAGGAATTCCTAAATCGTCATTTACTAAAATATTTGAACCTGGTTATACGACTAAAAAACGAGGTTGGGGATTAGGCCTGTCTTTAGCAAGACGAATTGTAGAAGATTACCACAATGGTAAAATAAAAGTATTAAACTCTGAGATAGGAAAAGGGACGACCATACAGATTATGTTAAAGCAGGTATAATTTGTTTTAAATAATAATTAGCACTTTTTGAAAATTAGACACATCTGGTGAAAAACTTTTAAATTGAAATGTTGAAATTTTAGTTTAAATTTGACCATGAATTCTTCACGATTTTTCACTTTAAAAGAAGCTAGGATAGGTAATAACTGTCCTGAGTGTTATTCTAACGATAGTTTAGAACTGACGTTGAAGCAAAAATTAATTGAAACTAAATTTTATAAGGCTATAACTGACGAAACAGTGAGTGAATTATCTTGTTTAAACTGTGAAGTGCAAATTTTTCCAATTCGCTGGACAGATGATATTGAGCGTGTGGTAGATTATCATAATAGAGGACTTAAGAGAAAGCCTAAGTCTGCCAAGTTAAAGCCAATTTCATGGGCTTTAATTACCTTTGGTATGATGGTTTTAATTGTAATTATCTTATTTACAACAGGAGTGTTTTCAAAATAAAGATTATAAATACGATCTAATTTTTTCGGCAATAGCCTCAAATTCTTCGGGAGTTACTGTTTGTTTGTTTGTAAAACGTGCGTCGTCCATGGTTTGTAAAGGGATTAAGTGCACATGGGCATGCGGAACTTCTAAACCAATTACAGACATACCAACACGTTCGCAAGGAACTGCCTGTTCTAAAGCAATTGCAACGCGACGAGAAAATGTCATTAAACTTAAATAAGTTGCTTCGTCTAAATCAAAAATTTTATCTACCTCTTTTTTAGGAATACAAAGCGTGTGTCCTTTAGAATTTGGATTGATATCTAAAAATGCGAAGAAATCTTCGGTTTCGGCGACTTTATACGATGGTATCTCACCTGAAATTATTTTTGTAAAAATAGTTGCCATAATCTTTTAATTCTTGTCTTTTATAAAGATAAAAAGATTCCTGCAAAGAGGAATCTTTTTTATGGTATTAGTTTTGTGTTTTAATTAAAATATAACGAGTGTTATCTTGAAATTTCTAGAATATCAAATTTCATAATACCACTTGGAACTTGTATTTCAGCAGTATCGCCTACAGATTTACCTAATAAACCTTTTCCAATAGGTGAGTTTACTGAGATTTTACCTGTAGCCAAATCGGCTTCACTTTCTGCAACCAAAGTATAAGTCATCTCCATTCCGTTGGTTTGATTCTTAATCTTAACTTTAGATAAAGCTAAAACTTTTGTCAAATCTAATTGCGACTCATCGATAACACGTGCACCAGATAAAATTTCTTCCATTTTAGAAATTTTCATTTCTAGCATACCTTGTGCTTCTTTCGCAGCATCATACTCTGCGTTTTCACTCAAATCACCTTTATCTCTAGCTTCTCCAATGGCCTGTGAAGCTTTAGGTCGTTCCACATCTTTAAGATGGTTTAACTCTTCTCTTAGTTTTTTTAAACCTTCAGCTGTGTAATAAGATACTTTACTCATAATTTAATCGTTTTAAATATAACGAGCTCTAATTAGCAAATTCTTTATCATTTTTGAGCCTGTCTGAAAATCAGACAGGCTCAAAAATGACTGTAGATACTATGTGCTTTTAGAAGTTTGTTATTCTATAATTATAATGTTAGCATAAAAAAAAATCTCGCGCTGACGAGATTACTATGCAAATATATAAAATATTTACCGTATTGTTTAATTAATAGTAAATTGCCATTCAAAATTTGAAGTTAAAATTCTGAAAAAATGTTAATAATTTAAAAGCTTAACAATAAAGCGAGTATTCTCGTGGCTTTAAGTGATTTCGTTTTTCAAATGATTAAATTTCAAACTATTAAAAAAAAAATAAACCTGTGAAGAAATTATTTTTAATGTTAAGTTGTGTTATTGTTTTTAGCTGTAGCAAAAACGATACAATATATAATTGTAACTATTTATTGGATGTTGGAGTTAATCTAACGGTGAATCTAAACCTTCCTCAATTTAATCAGCTATTATTTCCCATAAATGCGATAAGAGTCGAGAATTATGGTAACAACGGAATCATTCTTGTACGGACCAATGCTAATTCTATTTTAGCGTGGGATGGTTCTGATCCTAACCACACATCGTCCTCGTGTTCTAAACTAACAATTGTAGGTTTAAATGCGGTTTGTGGTTGTGAAGATGGTAATGAGTATAGTTTAATTACGGGGATAGCATTAGGTGATAATGCTCAACCCTGTACGTTAAAACCATACAGAGTTGAGACTATTGGGAATAATAGTTACTTAATTAGTAATTAAAACTTCATGGTTACTCCAACCAAAAAGTTAGTCGTAGCCTGTGGGTAAAAACCGGCACCTTCTTGAGTTGCAATACTTCCTGGATTGGACCAACTATCATCATATGTGTAATAATAGCCATTAGAGACATATTTTACATTAAAGATATTATTCACTAAGCCTGAAAATATAACAGCGTCAAATATAGAGTCCATTTTTAAAGTATAATTAATATTGAAATCATTAATAAAATAGCTGTCTAATTTAGAAGACTTAGCTTCTGTGTTACTCATAAATTGTTCTCCAACAAATTTGCTTAACAACGACATTTGCAGATTCTCAATTGGTTGAAAAACAATGGCATTCGCTGCAACTAGATCTGGTGAAAATGAAATATCTGTTTTGCCTAAGTTCTGCAACTCATCATCAAAAGAAATAATCGTTTCTTTATTTTTATTGGTACTTAGCGTTAAATTAGGTTGTAATGTTAATTTCGATGTTACAGGAATTATAGCTTCTAATTCTAAACCTAAACGGTAACTTTTTCCACTATTGGTTCTAATAGGATTTCCTACGTCATCTAATCTTCCAGATAGCACTAATTGCTCATTGTAGCTCATGTAATATGCATTGGCATTAAATGAAAAGTTTCCCTTTTGATGTCTCCAGCCTAATTCAAAATCATCTAATTGTTCTGATTCTATGTTTACATTGCTTTCAAAATCCGTTCGGTTTGGTTCTCTATTGGCTCTAGCATAAGAGAAATATAGGTCATTACCAGTATTTAATGAATAGGTAATTCCTGCCTTTGGATTAAAAAAGGTAAAATCTTTATCTATTGCAAATTCTACAATATCAGACGTTGTGCCAGTTGTTTTATAAGTGACGTTTCTAATTTGTAAATCTCCAAATAGGCTTATTTTTTCGTTTAATTTATAATTTGCTTTTGTGAAGATTGATAAATCATTCTTTTTACTATTGCCACTATAATAGCGGTCTCTGATATTTCCAGTCTCAGAAAACGCTTTTGCCCAAATTACTTCTCCAAAATGATCACCATCATAATGACTATAAGAACCTCCAAAAATTAAATTAAGATTGTTGTCTTTATAGTTAGCGTTTGCGTTAATAACATAAAAATCATTATCTAACCAACGACGACGAATTAAATCTGTAATTGGTGTTTCAATAGGGTTTCCATCCGCATCCTCGTCAATACGAACATCTGTGGGTAAAACAATGCCGTTATAAGCACTTATCTCATCGGTATCATCCTCATATTGTTCAAAATAACCTTCGCCTTTGGTGTAATTTAGGCCAATTGTCGTAGACCATTTATTATTGTAACGCTGATTCCAATGTAACTGGTAATGATCTTGGCTGTAATTGTCAACTTCATTATCGTAAAATTGAGGATCACCATTATTGTCGGTGTATTCTCCTGCTGTATTATACGTACGGTCATCTTCGAGTTTCTCCAAATCTTCTAATCCATTCCAAGCCTGATATGTGACTTCCTTACCACCAAAAGTTATCGCTTTAATTAAGGTGTTGTCATCTACATAAGACCCTTGTAAAAAATAGGACTTTAAATCGGCTGAAGCACGATCGATATAACCATCAGAAACAATATTTGACAAACGACCAGCGATTTCAATATGATCATTCATAAGACCCGTACTGAATTTTACAGTATGTTTTCTAGTGTTATAACTTCCAAATGAATTAGAAATTTCGCCTGAAGCATCTTTTGAAATCGCATCGGTAAGGACATTAATACTAGCTCCAAAAGCACCAGACCCATTGGTAGAGGTTCCCACACCACGTTGTAGTTGTAGACTTTCTGTAGAAGACGCAAAATCACCTAAATTAACCCAAAACGTTCCTAATGATTCCGCATCATTATACGGAATACCGTTGATAGTGATATTGGTAGATTGCGAGCTTACACCACGAACTCTAATACCAGTGTAACCAATTCCTGCACCTGCATCTGTCGTAGTCACTACCGAAGGTAAGAAGTTCAATAGCATCGGAATGTCTTGTCCTAAATTACGTTTAGCTAAAGCTTCTTTGGTCACATTAGAATGTGTAATGGGTGATTTAGCATCCACTCTGACAGCTCTTACTAAAACTTCGTCTAGTTTTTCAACTTTGGTTGAATCTTGTTGTTTTTCTTGTCCATACGCTGAACAAATACCTAAAACTGCAATTGAAAGTGTTAATCTCTGCCTGCTTTTTTTTGAGAGATTGTTGAATAAAATTTTCATACGACTATAAATTTATAATCGAATAAAAAGAGGTCATTATTCTTGGTAAATAATTAATTATTGTGAGCTTAATGCTTATGCGATAGTTAAATATTGCTTTTTTCCTTTTTAAAATTGTTCATGTATAATTAAATTATAACAGATCAAGATTCAGAAGTGGAAAAACAATCACTGATAACCTTATCGCACTCGCTAAAAATGTCTACTAAACATTTTCTTACGCTCGTTTCCTAAACAGCATTACCTGTTCTAGGTTCAATGGGTATGATCTCAGCCGACATTAGGCACCCCTTTATTGAGAACGCGGCAAAGATATAACGGATTTTAGAATTACGAATGAAGAATTATAAATTATTTCTCGAATTGAAGTTAAGATGTCGGCTTTAGTGACATTCTTTTTTTAGAATTTTGAATCGAGAACTTTTTTAAAGTATATAAAGCTTCTCTATACAATTCTTCATGCTTTTCAATTACTCGAAATGACGGAGGTGGTTACTCAAGTGTTGGTGGTTTCCGATTTGCTTTTTTGTCAGCATTAATACGTTTTGCTTTTAAACGTTTTCGTTTTACTGATCTTGGAACCCGAGTTGAAATTCGTTTTTTATTTTCCTTTAAGCCTTCTTGAATTAATTCTAAAAACCGCTGAGTTACTAAAGCTTTATTTCTAAATTGACTGCGGCTTTCGTCACACGCCAAGATTAAAACACCATCTTTGTTTAAGCGGTTATTGAAAAATTCGGAAAGCTTTTGTTTTTCGTCGTCATTAAACACTAGAGAGCTTTTAAGGTCGAAGTACAGCTCGGCTTTAGAAGATACCTTATTGACATGTTGACCTCCACTTCCAGAACTACGAACGTATTTATAGTTTAATTCAGATTTAAGTAGGGGTACATCCACTATGATTTAATTTGATGTGGTGATTTTAATAAATCGTTGACGGTTTTTACAGGGTTAAATGTAATGACCGGAACTTCAACAAAAATGGTAGTCCAGTGTGCCATACTTCCATTCCAAAGTCCTGGTAATTCTAGAGCTTTTAAATCCTTTCCGTTTTTGGTCTTTTCAGTTATAAAAGCAGCTTTATGATCTACATAATCCTCTAAATTAAATTTTTCTCCTTTATAATTCTTTACACCACAAATTAAATCTACGGGATTAAAATGCGTGGAATTTTTAAGGATTTCTTCTTGCTTGGGATCGTTCAGATTAATTTGTGCCGACTCTACAATTTGAAGTGACTGGTTAGATTTATGATCTTTTACCCAAAACGGGCCACCTCCGGGTTCACCTTCATTTTTAACCATACCACAAATTCGGATTGGTCGGTTTAATTTTTCTTGTAAATATTCAATTTTATAGCAATCTGTATATTTTTTATATTCGTCAGAAATTTTGATACTTAACTTGTGTGTTAAGAAATTCTCTATAGCAACTAAAGTGCCTTCAATATCTTGTTTTGAATCTAATTGGTGTAAATATTCGAATGCTTTAGCTTGTAATTTTAGTAAGATTCCGGCTAGGACTTTTTTGTATGTGGCTAATTCCTCTTTGTATTTGTCGACTACGACATTATCTATATTTTTAATAAAAATAATATCGGCATCTAAAGCATTTAAGTTTTTTATTAGTGCGCCATGTCCTGACGGTCTAAATAATAAAGAACCATCAGACTCTCTAAAAGGCCTATTTTTTAATGTTACAGCAATAGTGTCGGTTGATTGCTGTTGGAATGAGAAGGATATATCAAATTTTACTCCGGTCTTTTGTTCAACCTGGGTTTGAATATTTTTAAACTCCTTGTTGAACTTATTTTCATAAACTTCGGAAATGGTAAAGTGAAGTTTGGCAATCCCATTGCTTGTTGCATACATTGCTGCTTCATATAAGTGCTCTTCAAAAGCAGTGGAAATATGATTGTTTTTATAGTCATGAAAAGGCAATAATCCTTTGGGTTGGTTTCCAAAATTTAACTGATTTTCATCTAACATAGCTTTGGCAAAATGCCAAACTTTTTCTGGATTAGCTAAATTTTCATAATCTATTCCATCAGATTTTAATACGTCTAATATTTGGTTGTAAAATGGAAACTTTTCTAAGCCAACCATAAATAATGATAGCTCTCTGAGATTGTTTTTATTAATATATGAATTTAGAGATTGCTCATTGGAATTGTATTCACTAACAAATTTGAACAGAAATTTGAACATTCGTGTTGCCGCACCTGAAGCCGGAACAAATTTTAATAATGATTTTTTATTCTTTTCATTTTCAAACAGGGTAACATATGCTTCAATTTTAGAATCAGTTAATGGCATGATGCCGCTATTTAAGGTGGCAGCATCTGAAACATTTGTAAACGGAATTCCGGTTTCAAAAATTTCTATTTGTTTTTTAACTCCAATTAGAGTTAAATCATTAGATTCTATTTGATTAATATCGTTTTCAGTAAAACTCATGTCTTCTTGGTTAATAAGTTGTCAATATGTTCAACGGCTAATTTTAGACGTTCTTCTTTGTTTCCTTTTAAAAGTACATAGGGTTTATTATGTGTTTTTAAAGCGGATTCGAAAGCGTGAAACATATGTTCGCGTTCATTGGGTTTATCTCTTAGGTCGTCTGCTTCCCAAGGTGTGTCAATATAGGTTAAAAAGTAAAGGTCGTAAAAATTTTTTAAAGCATATGTTTTTAAAAGAGCGTCACATGCGCCTTGGTAATAAGCTTCGCTATAGACTTTAGTTTCTAGTAAATTGGTGTCACAAATTAAGACTGAATCCGTTTTTTGTGCTAATTCGTTTTCAAGTTTCATCTGCCCAATCGCTATAGGAATTATGTCTTTAGGTTCACAAATTTTACGTTCGTTATTCCACTTATCTTGAAGATACGCGCGTGAAAATTCTGGCACCCAAACGGTATGGTAATGCTTGGCTAATTGCCTAGAAAGTGTTGTTTTTCCTGTGGATTCAGGTCCAAATACAACGACTTTTATGCAGTCTGATGGTTGTTGTTTAAGTGCTTCTTCCATGCTAAATAACCAAATATTGCTATTGCTGTAAATCCTAAATATTGAAAACTTGTAAACGTAAATCCTTTATAGAAATATAAAGGTACAGAAATCACATCTCCTATAATCCATAATATCCAATTTTCTAATTTTCGTCTTGCCATTAACCACATGCCTACAAAGAATATAGCTGTTGTTACAGTATCGACATAAGCTACCCAGCCATTCCACTTGTCAAAAACTCTATAGACAATGAAGACAAATATTAGGGTTGCTATAAATATAGCGATACTTTGTTTTTTTTCTTTCGTTGTGGTTTTTGATATTTGAGTAACGTGTGTAGCATCTACTTTGCGTGTCCATATATACCAGCCATAAACACTCATGCAAAAGTAATAAGCATTAATCATCATGTCGCCAAGAAGTTCCCACTTTAATAGTAGGTAAACAAAAATGAGTGTACTTAACATTCCTGTAGGGAACACCAAAAGTTTATTTTGTTTAGAATACCAAACCGATAAAAAACCAAATATAACGGCTACGATTTCCAAAATTATATCAGTCGTTTCGTAATCTGAATATTGTGAAAATAGAAAATCAAAAATGTGGTTCATAATCGCTTCGGTCTGTCTTTACAATCTTCATTTGTAATACGGCAATATCAATTTCTGAAAATGAGCGTTTTATTTCTTGAGTTAAAAACGGCATTAAAGAATCATAATCACCATAAATTTGAGTGCTCAGTGGGTTTTCTAAAACGGTGAATTCTGAAGCTCGTAAGTGTTTTATAAAGTCAATGATATGAGGTTCGTAATCGTCTTTTAAGGGTGATAATTGTAATTCGATTGATATGTTCATTGTAATGGTCTTAACTATTAAGAGTTGAATATTTGCTGTTTTTTCAATTTATCAAAAAAGGTCACGTCATTTTCAAAAGCTGTTCCAATAACAACTAAATCGGCGCCAGCGTTATAAGCGGAATCTAGTTCTATTTTAGTTCTAATGCCTCCACCAACAATTAGTGGGATGTTTAATTGACGCTTAACTTCAGAAATAATATAAAGATCAATAGGGTGTGTGGCTCCGCTACCAGCTTCGAGATATATAAGTTTCATACCTAATAATTCACCAGCTTTTGCGGTATCTTTTATGGTTTGAAGGTCATTTCGTTTTAGCGGTTTTGTTTCACTGACACGTTGCACTGCGGTTTCTTTTCCATTTTCTATAAGCACATAACCTGTTGGGATAATTTCAAGTTTGGTCTTTACTAGTTTTGAAACGGCTTCCACTTGTTTACCAATTAAGTAATCAGGATTTCGACCAGAAATTAAAGACAAAAATAAAATGCCATCCGCTTTATCTGTAATTTGAATGACATCTCCAGGAAATAGAATTACAGGCAGCGCGGTGTGTCTTTTTATTTCGGCGACTAAAGTTTCGGTTACCCCTTCATCAACTTCGCTCCCTCCAACAAAAATATGTGTAGCGATAGATTGGTTGACTTTAGTTATAAAACTAGAAACAGTTTCTACCCTCATTTTATCAGGGTCTATTAAAACAGCTAGTTGTTTAATATCCTTGTCTGCAGCGTCGATTATATTTTTGAAGATATTATTCATTACGGAATCACATAAGCACAAGTAAAGCCTTCAAATTCTAAAAAAGCCGTATTATATCTGTATTTTTTGTTGTTGTAATCTATCCAAGCGACAGTTTCTCCATCTTTCAACATAAACGGAATAACCAAAAAATGCTCTTTAAATAGCATGCCTGGAGTTGCAAAAAGCTTGTATAACGATTCTTTAATTCCCCAAATTATAGTAAGTCTGTTAATGTAGTCTTCGTCTGTAGATTTTAAATAATTATATTCATAATCGACGAATTTATGAGCAATGACTCCTATTTTTTCACGTTGCTTTTCAATATCAATGCCGACTTCATTATCACTAACAATAACGCCAGAAAATGTAAACGAATGTGTAATTGAAATATGTTTTCCATCTTTAAGATGCGGTTTTCCATTGTCGTCATAGTACAAATCTCGGTCTGTATAACCAAACTCGTGTAGCAAATGTCTAACGCTCAAAAATCCACGTTGGTGTAGCTCACTTTTCATGCCCAATACACGTTGTAAGCTTTGAGGTTTTAAATCTAATGGCTGAAATAGAGCATCATAAGATTCTTCAATCTTCCAGATTTTAACAGTAGTTTGTGAATTTACACTAATGGATTTGTATAGTGGCATTTAGAATTCTGAATGTTATTGATTATCTTTGCATCGCCTAAGGCAGATTTAGCATTTTTTAGATAAGCGAATTTAACTATTTAAGCGCTAAACCCAAAGGTGTTTTATAATATAAAAACAAAGAAGATAATATGAGTAATAAAACAGTTGCTTACGTACCGAACAAGGTAAAAGATATGTCGCTTGCGGCTTGGGGAAGAAAAGAAATTAATTTAGCTGAAGCAGAAATGCCAGGTTTAATGAGTTTACGTGAAGAATATAAGAATGAGCAACCTTTAAAAGGAGCGCGAATTGCTGGATGTCTTCACATGACGATTCAAACGGCAGTTTTAATAGAAACTTTACAAGCGCTAGGTGCTGAGGTAACTTGGAGTTCTTGTAATATTTTCTCTACGCAAGATCAGGCTGCTGCTGCAATTGCTGATGCCGGAACTGCGGTTTACGCATGGAAAGGATTAACAGAAGAAGAATTTGATTGGTGTATTGAACAAACCTTATTCTTTGGTGAAGATCGTAAGCCATTAAACATGATTTTAGATGATGGTGGAGATTTAACAAATATGGTTTTAGATAAGTATCCAGAATTATCTGCAGGAATTAAAGGTCTTTCTGAAGAAACTACAACAGGAGTTCACAGATTATACGAACGTGTTAAAAATGGTACATTAACAATGCCAGCAATTAACGTTAACGATTCTGTAACAAAATCTAAGTTCGATAATAAATACGGTTGTAAAGAATCTGCAGTTGATGCCATTCGTCGTGCAACAGATATTATGTTAGCTGGTAAACGTGTAACGGTTTGTGGTTATGGTGATGTTGGTAAAGGTACAGCGGCTTCTTTTAAAGGTGCAGGTTCTATTGTTACTGTTACTGAAATTGACCCAATTTGTGCTTTACAAGCTGCAATGGACGGTTTTGAAGTAAAAAAATTAGAAACCGTTGTTGGTAATTCTGATATTATTATCACAACAACTGGAAATAAAGATATCGTTCGTGCTGAGCATTTTGAAGCAATGAAAGATAAAGTGATTGTAGCAAATATTGGTCACTTTGATAACGAAATTCAAGTAGGTTGGTTAAACGAGAAACATGGTGCTACTAAAGATACCATTAAGCCTCAAGTAGACAAATATAACATCGACGGAAAAGATATTATTTTACTTGCCGAAGGTCGTTTAGTAAACTTAGGTTGTGCAACAGGTCATCCAAGTTTTGTAATGAGTAACTCATTTACAAACCAAACTTTAGCTCAGATTGAACTTTGGAAAAACTCTGAAGCTTATGGAAATGATGTTTATATGTTGCCAAAGCATTTAGATGAAAAAGTAGCAAAATTACACTTAGAAAAAATTGGTGTTGAGTTAACTGAATTGGCAGAATACCAAGCTGATTATATTGGTGTTAAAGTTGAAGGTCCATATAAACCTGAGCATTACAGGTATTAATCAATGAATGTCATTGCGAAACGCTTTTTAGCGATGAAGCAATCTCATTAATTGATATAGAATTTTTAAAAATCTCAAGCATTAGTGTTTGGGATTTTTTATTATAACTACCTTTCAATAAAAACTAAAATGAGTTCAGTAGACATTACAGTTTTACAAAATAAATTAAACTTCATGGAGGGTTTAATTTCCAATAGTGAAGCCACAAAGGCAAGCATCTCAAAAGCCAACGTTGCATGGCATTTAGATCATAGCTTAAAAGTTATTAATGCTGTTGTGACAACGATGCAGAATTCTGATCCAGCGTTGTATGAGGATAATTTTAGTTTTATAGGTAAGTTGTTATTAAAATTTAGATTCTTTCCAAGAGGAAAAGCAAAAGCGCCAAAATATGTGACTCCACCTGAAACAATCGTAAAGGATGATATTATTTTACAATTAGCAGAAGCTAGAGCTCATATAAAAGGGATAGCAACTTTAGATCCAAATGCTTATTTTAAACATCCCTTATTTGGGAATATTAATAAATCAAGGGTTGTTCAATTCTTGGAAGCACATACTAATCATCATATGAAAATCGTGAAGAGCATATTGAAATAATTCAGTTTTTATTTTTAGTGGTTCTTGATACAAAATTGCAGCAAAGGCAATTTCACTTAAGGTGGCGTAAGGACTTTAAATAGAGAAATTTACTTTATAGATTTAATAATAACTTATTTTTCTTGTAATTTTCTCTTTGATAACTCCATTGTATAAAGTTATTTTTTCAATAACATTACCGTTTTTGTCATACTTGTAATTTATTTGTCTTAACGTATTGTTTCTTAAATCTCTTTCTTCAATTAAGTGTTTTCTAGTATTATAAAATTGTACTCTACTAATTTCGTTATTACTGTAAGAATTTTTCTTAAAGCTTCCATCTAAGTTATAGAAATATTCAGTGCTCAATTTTTTTTCTCCTTCCTTTTTATTAAAATACCATGTTTTATGCACCAATGTGTCTTTCCTAATAATAATGTATTGGTTTAGGTTGCCACTTGTAAGACCATTTTTAGGTTTTCTTAATGTTTTTTGTTTTTTATTTCCGAAATAGTCATAGATAATCTCACCCTCAGAATGGTAAGAATTATAATGATTTATGGTTTTTTCTGAAATCATTCTATTTTGCTTGTCATATTGAAATTGATCTTCATATTCTAGAATAAAATTGGAAAAATCTAGTTTGCGATCTTCCCTGATTAGAGGGATTGAAGTTTTTCGGTTTTTTATAATTGTATCGCGAAAGTTTACCGTTACTAAAGTGTCTCGATAACGTACTGATTGTAATGTGTCAATATATTTTTTAGTATTTATTAAGTAGCCACTTTTATTATACTCATATTCTGTCGCAAAATCGTTTAAATAATATCCATCCCCTCTGCACATTGCAAAACTATAGATATTTGTATCGATATGATTATTTAGATTTTCCTTTTTAAATAGTTTTCCATGTGTATATGAATACCTTTCCGAAATGTAAAATGCTTTCTGTTTATTTGTTTTTTGATACTTAGTTAGTAATTTATTTTCAGAATCATAAGTGTATTTTTCATGATAACTATTTATTTCATTCGTTGATACCATGCTGTCTTTAATCCAAATCCATCGTATTGCATATTCAGATTTTAATAGTGGATTGTCTTTGTTGTCAAAAGTGTTTTGCTTATTCAGAAACAATGAATCATCTTGTTGAGCCGAGTATTCTTTTAGCATATAACCATTTATATTAAACTCTCTTTTATGCTTGGATATGAATTTTTGGTTTGTAGTATCTATTTTTGATTTTCTTTCAGTAATAACCTCTACTTCTTTTACGTCGCCAACTAAATGAAAATAGTTTTTGTGCTCACGACCTTTAGAATCTTTTCCATCTATTTCATTCCCCTCATCGTAAAAACTTTGTGAAGAACTAATGCAAAAACAAAATAAGAAGAAATATAGTAATACTTTTTTCATAGGTATAAGGCGTCTATGCTTATCGTTATTGTGTAATATTTTATAAAAATACATAAAAAAGCCCTCACGAGTTCTAATAACTTGTGAGGGCTTAATGTTTTATATATTGGCTACTGCCTACTTCTTTTTACTCTTTCTTCTTCCCTTCTTTTTCTTAGAATCATTTTTCTTAGGATGTACTAAGGTCATTTCATCAATTAAGTGTTGTGCACCAGCATATTTATCAACAATAAAAAGCACATAACGTAAATCTACCATAATGTTACGGCAGATTTCCGGATCGTAATTCATGTCACTCATAGTCCCTTCCCAAACTCTATCGAAATTTAAACCAACTAAATTTCCTTCGGCATCAATAGCAGGACTTCCCGAATTCCCACCAGTAGTGTGGTTGGTTCCTAAAAAACAAACTGGTACCTTTCCGTTGCTATCTGCATATTGCCCATAATCTTTCGCCTCATACAAATCAATTAGCTTTTGTGGTACATCAAATTCGTAATCACCAGGAATATACTTTTCAATCACACCGTCTAAATAACTTACGGGCTCGTAATAGACGGCGTCTCTTGGAGAATACCCTCGTACTTGACCGTAAGTAACACGAAGTGTACTATTAGCATCAGGAAAATAACGTTCGTTAGGTAAAACTTCCATTAACGCGGTCATATATTGCGTTTGTAAAGCCGTAATTGGCGCGTTTTTTTCTTGGTATTCAGGATTGAGCGTATTAAAAAATTCAGCGATAATTGGTTTTGCATACGCATAAGCAGCATCGTTATTAAGATTTTTGATAACTGTTTCAGCATCACCTTCTAATAATTGTAAAGCCGAATCTAAATTGGTAAAAGCAGTTTCACCGTATATTAATGAATTTACGTTATTGGGTTGGTAAATGTTCATCACGTTTTCAAAAACACCTTTATCTAAATCACTATCAAAATTTTTATGAATACTTTGTAATTGACCCGTTAACACCTCTTTCCCTCTTTCAAGAATTTCTGGGTTGTCAATTATGGCTTGCTCAACTTGGTAAGCTCTAAATGTCATTTGCATCAACTCATTGGTTGTTAAAAACACTTCTATAAAGTTTCTATGTTTAATATTTATAGGTGCAAAATCCTTATATAACTTATCAAACTCAGAAAGTATATGTCCGTATTTTTCTTCTAGCCCTTTTTCTTTTAAAGCTTTAGTAAACGTTGCTTCAAATGTCCTACGTTGTTCAACAGCGTTACTTTTTTCTATACCTAAGTTAACACCAATCCATCGTTTCCAAGAATTCGCAATTCGTGCTTGTTTCGAAGCGTATTTGATTCTTACGTCATCGCTTTCTTTCATTTTTTGATCAATAACTTTTAGAGCTGCTTCTCTGATAGCGATATTTGTTGGGTTAAATTCTTTTGTAATATGTTCTATAGCAACTGCAGGTAAATATTCGCTAGTCGTTCCAGGAAAACCAAAAACCATGGTAAAATCGCCTTCTTCAACACCATCTAACGAAATAGGTAGGTAATGTTTTGGCTTGTAAGGTTTGTTGTCTTTACTATATTTTGCAGGTCTGTTATTAGCATCTGCATAAATTCTAAACATAGAAAAATCACCAGTATGTCTAGGGAAAACCCAATTATCTGTGTCACTTCCAAATTTACCAATACTTGTTGGAGGTGCACCAACTAAACGAATATCTTCAAAACGTTCTGTTACAAAGAGAAAGTACTGATTACCTTCATAAAAGGCTTTAGTTTTTACATCTTGCCAAGATTCT
Organism: Winogradskyella costae; assembly: GCF_013403865.1. Classification (GTDB taxonomy): domain Bacteria; phylum Bacteroidota; class Bacteroidia; order Flavobacteriales; family Flavobacteriaceae; genus Winogradskyella; species Winogradskyella costae. The sequence continues at coordinate 842,887 of NZ_JABFDK010000001.1, read as the reverse complement.
TTTGGCCAAGTTTTTAAAACTGCGTTTGTGTTTTTTGAAATTAGAGATTGCTTTTCTGTTTCGGTCATGGTTTCAGTAATACTTTTTAAAGCCACTTCTGAAACATCATGAATACTCACAATAAATTCAATATATAAACCTTCGTTTGGTAATTCATCTTCTAAATTCATGGCCCAAAAACCATCTTTTAAATAATCGTTTTCTAAAGACGAATGCGATTGAATTTGGCCAAACCCACAATGATGATTGGTAAGGACTAAGCCTTGGTCCGAAATCACTTCGCTAGTACAGCCTCCATTAAAATGTCCAATGGCATCTTTTAAGCTAGAATTGTTAACATCGTAAATGTCTTGAGCTGTTAATTTACTGCCCAAACTTTGCATTTCGTCTTCGTTCATACCTTCTAAAAGTGAAGGGATCCACATCCCACCTTGTTGGGCAGAAACTTGAAAAACAACGAAAAGAAAAAGAATTTTTAAAAAGCGCATAGTTAATATTTTATTAGTTTTTGTAAAGATAGAAAAGCTTGTTTTATATCTTTAATGTTTTAGTGGATAAAGACTTCTTTTTTATGAATTGCACATGTTAAAGTTTGTTAGTAGTGAACAGCATGTGGCGGTTTAAAACAATACCTATAAGCATATGAATATTACCTCAAAATTACCTCACGTTGGCACCACCATTTTTACAGTTATGAGTGCTTTGGCAAAAGCGCATAATGCTTTAAATCTATCACAAGGTTTTCCTAATTATCCAAGTTCTCAAAAGTTGAATAATTTGGTAACTAATGCCATGAAAAATGGGTATAATCAATACGCTCCAATGGCTGGCAATTTAGAGTTGCGTTTAGCGATTGCTCGTAAATACGAATTACTCTATAAGAGCACCTATCATCCTGAAAAAGAAATCACAGTAACAGCAGGTGCAACCCAAGCTATTTATACGATTGTTTCAGCATTTGTAAGACCAAATGACGAGGTTATTATATTTAAACCTGCTTACGATTGTTATGAGCCAGCGGTTGAAATTAATGGTGGTAAAACAATTCCGATTCAATTATCTGCTCCAAATTATAAAGTCAATTGGGATGAAGTGGCTTCAAAAATTTCGACTAAAACAAAACTAATTATTATCAATTCTCCACATAATCCCAGTGGCACCATTTGGTCTAAGGAGGATATGCTTCAACTTCAAAAATTGACAAAAAACACCGATATTATTATACTGAGTGATGAGGTTTACGAACATATTGTATTTGATGATGTACAACATCAAAGTGCATGTTTGTTCGACGATTTAAAACAACGCAGTTTTATAACCGCTTCCTTCGGGAAAACTTTTCATAATACAGGTTGGAAAATTGGGTATTGTTGTGCACCAGAAAACTTAATGGCAGAATTTAGAAAAGTACACCAATTTAATGTGTTTTCGGTAAATCATCCATCACAAAAGGGCATTGCAGATTATATGCAAGATGCAGAAACTTATTTAGGGTTAAATACTTTTTTTCAGCGGAAACGTAACTTGTTTTTGAGTTTAATTTCAGAATCTAGATTTAAGTTTCAGCCATCACAAGGTACCTATTTTCAAGTGTTGGATTATTCTGAAATCACAGACGCGTATGATGTAGATTTTGCAAAACAATTAACTAAGGAATTTAAAATTGCAGCCATTCCGCTTTCGGTTTTTAATGCTAATAATCAAGATGATAAGGTATTGCGATTTTGTTTTGCTAAAACAGACGATACTTTAATAAAAGCAGCAGAAATTTTGAATAGCATCTAATGTTAAATCTTTCGTAATACGGTGACTTTATTAGTTTTATTGTGTCTTATTAATAGAAACAAAAGTTAGAAGAAAGTATGAAAATTCAATATGTATGGTTATGTTTTTTAATAGGTTTAATGATGTCTTGTGGTAGCACTGAGCGTGTGATTACTAAAGATGGAAATGTCTATGAGATAAAAGGGAATTCTATTAGAAATAATGGAGCGGATGTTACGGAAACATTATCAGAGAAGCGCAAGTCTGAAATTGCATCAACTCTTAAAGCAAATAGAAAAGCCAAAGTAGAAGCAGAGACATTAGAAGATGAGCTTAAAGCTAAACAGAAAGCATTAAAAGAAAGAGAAGAAGCTGTAGAAGAGAAACTAGATGAACTTGAAGAACGACAAGAAGCACTGCAAGAAAAGTTAGAAGCAAAAGAAGATGCTCGTGATGAATTTTTGAAAGCAAAGAAACGTTTAGAAAAGCAACAAAATAAATATGAAAAATTAAAGAAAAAAGGCAAATTATCAACTAATGATGACACCGAGTGGTCAGAAAAATTAATCGATTTAAAAGACGCGCTTAAAGAAGCAACGGAAAAAATGAATAACTTAAATAAATAAAAATTATGAAATATATATTAACTTGTGTGAGCCTAGTGTTTGTGTTGTTTTTAAATGCACAAGAAATTACCAAAGAGGGTAAAATCTATGAGGTGAAGAATGAAAAGATATTTTTAGAAGGTAAAGATGTTACGGAAACTTTAAGTTTAGAAGAAAAAGCAGTTATTTTTAAAGAAGCTGCGGCGATTACAGAAAAACTTAAAGCTGAAGCAGCAACAAAGTTAGAAGTAGCAAAAGCTAAGGAAGTTGAAGCTAAAGCAAAATTGGAAGCAGAACAAACGAAGGCAGAAGCTGTAAAGTCTGAAAAAGCAACAGCAATGCTCAAAAAAGAAGAAGAAGAGGCGGTTAAGGAAAAAGAAAAAGCCGCAAAAAAGTTAGAAGCTGAAAAAGAAGCCGCAGAAAAAGCCCAAAAGAAAGCCGAAAAAGCTCAAAAAAAGGCCGAAAAAGCGCTGGAAAAACAAGCAAAGCTAGAATCTAACTTACAAAAGGCTGAAGATAAATTAGATAAGTCGCAAAAGAAATATGAGAAGTTAAAAAGAAAAGGTAAATTGTCGCCTGTTGATGATAGTAAGTGGTTAGATAAATTATCAAAGCTTACTGAAAAAGTAGAAAAAGCAAAACGAAAATTATAACTATGTCTCATGTTTTAAACGTAGCCTTAATACAAACCTCATTAGTTTGGGAAAGCCCCAAAATAAATCGACGTTTGCTAAATGATAAGATCAACACCATTCCTACAGGTGTTGATCTTATTGTTTTACCAGAAATGTTTACGTCTGGATTTACTATGAATCCTGAGTTGGTTGCAGAAACTATGACGGGAGAAACCATAGTTTGGTTGATGAAATTGGCCAAAGAAAAAGATGCGGCTATTATGGGGAGTCTTGTAATTTCTGAGAATAACAATTTTTATAATCGCATGGTTTGTGTGGAGCCTTCAGGTGTAATTACAACTTATGATAAGCGCCATACGTTTACTTTAGCAGGCGAGCATAAGGTGTATACAGCTGGTACTGAGAAAGTGATTTTTAATTATAAAGGGTGGAAAATCTGTCCGTTGGTTTGTTACGATCTTCGTTTTCCAGTTTGGGCTAGAAATGTTGAGAATTACGATCTTTTAATATATGTTGCTAACTGGCCAAAAGTGCGTATTAAAGCTTGGGATGCTTTATTGCAAGCTAGAGCTATAGAGAATATGACGTATTGTATTGGTGTAAATAGAGTGGGGTTAGATGGAAATAACCATGAATACTCTGGTCACTCTGTAGTGTACGATGTATTAGGAAATAGAATGGATAATTTGTCTGAAAATGAAGCTGCTACAGCAATTGTCGTTTTAGAAAAAGAGTCCCTTACTAAATATCGAGAAAAATTAAATTTTTTAAATGATAGAGACAGCTTTAGTCTAGAAGTGTAAACTCTTCAACAAAATCAAAATTAGAGCGTACTTCTTCAATAGGTTCTGAATAGCTAACACGTTCAGGTTGAATACCTAATAGGAAATTCCCAGTGTCATATTTTCCATTTCCATTAGTATCAAAAATAGCACGCAGTTTATATTTTTTAGGGACTAGATTTCTAAAATCTACTACAGGTGAATCTTTAGCATAACGTTCGTACATAACTTCACCTTTATCGTTCACCAATTGCACAATTAATGGGAATTTTGCATTTCTAATATTAACTCTAATATTTCCATACTCAGATTCCATTTTGGTTCTAATAGAGTAGGTTAGTGTATCTGTATTGGTGCTGTCATAGAAATCGGTAAATGTGCCAGGAAGCATGGTAATGTTATACTTCTGACCTTCTTGTTTGTCTATAGGGAATTTATACCTGTTAAAAATAGAATCATATTCCACTTTTAACGGTACGGTTAAAGAGTCTTTGTCAATAATTTTAATCCTAGTTGTGTCAATTCTAGTCAATGGAATATTAGCTTCAAGAGTAAAATCTTCATCAAAATTCAACGTTGATTGTGAAGATGATTTTATACTTAAAGAATCTCCTTTAATGGTTCTAAAGCGATGTTTAAAGGTGTCTATTTGCTTATCGTTTTTAACGATAAAGAATGTGGTATCAATTTCAAATTTCGGCTTATACCAATAGTATAACGTATCTGTTTTGGGATCTTTTACAATTCGGGTTTTGTAATCTTCGGGTGTGTCGCCTAGCACTTCGATTCGCATAGATTCATAATCACCTTCATACGGAAAAATAATGCGCGTTTCACCATCTTGAGAAGGCTTCACTGCTTTGTAATTTACGTTTTCATTGAAAAGATTCAGTTGATAGGATTCTTCTGTTGGAACCGTAATTAACTCTTCTTTAAAGCCTATTTTGTCATTTTTCTGATTGAACATATAATTTGAGTTCATATCCTTTAATGCAATTAATTTATAGGTTCCCGCTTTAATGTTTTCAATGTTAAAACTTGTAAGACTGTCGAGTGTATTGGTAATATATCTTGGTTTTTGTTTGTAAATAATAGAATCTGTATACGTTGAATCTACTTCATACAACATTACCGAAATAAATGTATCTGGTTCTTGTTTTAAAGCATCAGTGACATAACCTTTAACAGATAAAGAATCGATGATGTTACCTGTAGAGAATACATAGCGATAATAAGGATAAGGGTTTTCTTCGTTGTTGTCTACAATGCTTTCTCCAAAATTAAACGCGTATGTGGTATTGGCTTCTAAAGTGTCAATTATTTTAATTGTAATGTAGTCACTCGCCCCACTCATTGGTGTAACCATTGGTTCAGTGTCCATTGGAGGCGATACAATGAGTTGTTTTCTAAGGTCTTTTATTTTGATGTATTCATTAAAGTAAATTCTAATTTCATCACCTTTAAAGTTAGTCGAAAAATTAGGAGGTACAGATTTTGTGATCTCGGGAGGTAAAATATCCTTCTCTCCACCTGTAGGAGTGCCACGATTGGCGCAACTAGCTATACTAATTGCAATTAAAATGAGAATTAAAATTCGCAGTGAAGGTAAACGCATCTATTCAAAATAATTTAGCACAAAGAAACAATATAATTTATTTAGAAACGAAAAAATTAATCTGCAATTGCCATTGTAGCAAGACTTAACTTAATATTATCAATTTTTAACAAAACAGTCGCGCAGGCTTCAACCGTTGCCCCAGTGGTAATGATGTCATCTACTAGTAATATATGTTTTCCTCTTAATGAGTTATTTTCAGAAATTCCGAATAAGGCACCATCATCATTCCACCGCGTTAAACGCCCTTTAAATACTTGTGTTTTAGTTGGTTTTGTTTTTATTAAAACGGTGTCATTATAGTCGGCATTTAGTGCTTCAGCAATTGCTTTTCCAAATTTTGCAACTTGGTTGTAACCACGCTTCCTTAATTTAGATTTATACAAAGGTACGGGTACAACAACATCTATAGTGTTGTAAGCTGCTACCGTTGCTAGTTCTGCTCCAAACCATTTGCCAAAGAATTCTCCAATATCCTCATGACCTCTATATTTTAGATTATGTAATATTTGCTGTACAATTCCTTTTTTTGAAAAATGTAATAAGGCAGTTGCATTTTCAAGTTTGACACGTCCGTATACTATTTTTTTTACATCTTCGGCATTATCAAGATGAAAGTTGGTAACAGGTAAATGATGTCTGCAAGAGATACATAAAACAATTTCATTATCTGCTAAAACGTTATTACACGCTTCACAAACCATGGGAAAGAACAAGTTTAACAAGTTTTTCATCACTTAGTCGATTAAAATAAAATTAGACTTTAATTAGCTCTAATTTCGCATTAAATTAATAAAAATAATAATGATAGTTAACCCTCAGCTATTTAATTATAGATTGATTATTAGTTCTTTATTAGTCGTTTTAACTGTTTTAGGAGTCTATAGCTTTAATAAATATAAGTCCATTGAATCTTATGAAGATTTCTTAAAACAAGAAAAAATTTTGATAGAAACAGAATTATCAGAATTATTGACAAGTTATGACGCGCTAAGTCAAGACTATAGTTTTATGTCTTCTCAGCTTATCGAAGCAAAATTAGAAGCAAGTAACGCTTTAGATTCTTTAAAATTATTAAATAGTGATTTATCAATTATTTCTAAGTTTAAGGATCAACTTGTTGTTATAAAATCTAGAAATAGAGTACTGCTAAGTACTATGGATTCTTTAAATTCTGTAAATAAAAAATTGCAGAATGAAAAACGTTATGCTTTAAGTACAATAAAGGATAATGCCTTAAAAATAAATGGTTTAGAAGATGTTAATGATTCGTTGTATAAAACCATAGATAATGCGGCCTCATTAAAGGCAAGTCATATTAAGGCGCAATCGTATAAATTAAAGTCGGGTAAAAAGCGATTTACAGATCGTGCAAGGCGCACCAATGCTGTTGATGTCTGTATTACGTTAAATGAAAATCCTTTAGCATTATACGGTAAGAAAGATATTTATATTCAGATTGTGAGCCCACAAGGTAATGTTGTCTCGGATAAAGGTGAAGTGTTTTTTGGTACTACCTCATTAAACTATAGTTTTAAAGAAAGTATAAATTACGAAAAAGAAAATTTAGAAATATGTACCGCTATAATTGCTGATGATGAGGATCAACCCTTCTTAAAAGGTGTTTATTTTATCAATATTTTTCATGAAAATGTAAAACTAGGTAGTACAAGTTTGAACCTAAAATAAGGAATACGTATAATAAACGATATAATTTTTGAAAAACCGTTCTGTTAATCAGAGCGGTTTTCTATTTTTGCAACATTATGGCAAACGAAGATCAATTTAAAAAAGTAATCTCTCACGCAAAGGAGTATGGTTACGTGTTTCAGAGTAGTGAAATCTACGATGGACTAAGCGCAGTGTACGATTATGCTCAAAATGGAGCAGAATTAAAGAAAAATATAAGAGACTATTGGTGGAAAGCCATGGTGCAAATGCACGATAATATTGTAGGGATTGATGCTGCAATTTTTATGCATCCAACCACTTGGAAGGCTTCTGGCCATGTCGATGCTTTTAGCGATCCTTTAATTGATAATAAGGATTCTAAAAAACGATATAGAGCAGATGTTTTGGTAGAGGATTATTGTGCTAAAATTGAAGCGAAAATTGAAAAGGAAGTTAAAAAAGCAGAAAAACGCTTTGGTGACGCTTTTAATAAAGAAGAATTTATTTCCACTAGCGGACGTGTAGTTGGTTACCAGGAAAAAATCGATTCTATTTTGAAACGTTTAGGACAATCTCTAGAAAAAGAAGATTTAGCAGACGTAAAAGCTTTAATTGAAGAATTGGAAATTGCTTGTCCTGTAGCAGGAAGTCGTAATTGGACAGACGTTAAGCAATTTAACCTAATGTTTGGAACTAAACTCGGTGCTTCTGCAGAAACGGCAATGGACTTATATTTAAGGCCAGAAACAGCGCAAGGTATCTTTGTTAACTTTTTAAATGTTCAGAAAACAGGACGTTTAAAAATTCCTTTCGGAATTGCACAAACGGGAAAAGCATTTAGAAACGAAATTGTTGCAAGACAATTTATCTTTAGAATGCGCGAGTTTGAGCAAATGGAAATGCAATTTTTTATAAAACCAGGCACACAAAAAAAATGGTTTGAGCATTGGAAAGAAACACGTATGAAATGGCATTTATCTCTAGGAATGGGCGCTGATAATTACCGTTTCCACGATCATGAGAAATTGGCGCATTATGCTGATGCTGCTACCGATATCGAATTTAAATTCCCATTTGGGTTTAAAGAATTGGAAGGGATTCACTCGCGTACAGATTTTGATTTAAAACAACATGAAGAGTTTTCTGGTAAAAAATTACAATATTTTGACCATGAAGATAACGAAAGCTATACACCTTACGTTCTTGAAACCTCTATTGGTTTAGATCGTATGTTTTTAGCTGTTTTCTCAAATGCTTTAGTCGAAGAAGAATTAGGAGATGGTAAAACACGTACTGTTTTAAAACTTCCGGCGGTATTAGCTCCTGTAAAAGCAGCTATATTTCCGTTGTTGGCAAAAGATGGTTTACCAGAAGTTGCACAGCAGATTGTTGAGGACTTAAAGTGGGATTTTAATGTGGCTTATGAAGAAAAGGATACGGTTGGTAGACGTTACAGAAGACAAGATGCTAACGGAACACCATTTTGTATCACGGTAGACCACGATACTTTAGAAGATAACACCGTAACGATTCGTCACAGAGATACAATGGATCAAAAACGTGTAAAGATCGAAGATTTAAAAGAGATTATTAAAGCAGAAGTTGATGTGAAACATTGGCTAATGAAAATGTAATTATAAATGCTGTGAAAACAGAAGTTTTAAATAAATTAAAACACCCAAACTTTAAAAGTTTGGGTGTTTTTTGGTTTTTAAATGATATCCAATCAGGTAAACCTCTAAATAATTATCACTATAAAATTTTATTAGCTAAATAACCAGCATCTTTTTTTATACCTCCTAATGTTGCGGAACCTCTGGTATGTAGCCAAGGAAGACCGATAAAATAGAGGCCTTCTGTAGTACTTATTCCTCTATGATGTTTTGGGTAGCCATCATCGGTAAGTTCTAAATTATCTATCCATTCAAAATTAGGCTTGTAGCCCGTAGCCCAAACAATATTTTTAACGTCTGTTAGTTCGGTTGTCGCAGTTTTTATAGTATTTAACTCAGCATCTATGGTATGACCTACAAGTGCTACGTTATCGCGATTTATAATCGTTTCTACATCCGTACCAATTATAGGTTGCTTAGATTGATTAATTTTTTTTCCAATCCAAGAGTCTTTACTAAAACTTAAAAATCCTGTTTTTGTAAACCACCACCACAGCGTTTTTCCTAAAAATTCTTGAGGTAACGTTCTAATATCCGTACTTCCTGAAAAATAAGTGGTATTCGATGTATTGCTAGAAATTTCATCCAAAATTTGAAAGCCACTATCTCCACCACCCACAACTAAAGTCGAGCCTTTTTGTAATTGATCTGAGTTTTTGTAATAATTACTATGTACCTGATATATGGTGTCTGAAAGCTTGTTATGACATTTTGGAGTGTAAGGAATATGAAATGGTCCTGTAGCGATAATTACATGCTTACAGATAATTTCCTGTTGATTCGTTTTTATAATAAAGTGAGTCTCCTTTTTTTCAATATGTTGCGCTAAAGTGTTTAATTGTAAAGGGAAGTCAAATTTTTCGACATAGGTTTTAAAATAATTGGCAACTTCGTATTTGTCTGGGTAATGACCTTTTGGTGCAGGAAAAGGCATGCCTATTAAGTGATTAAACTCAGTAGGAGTAAATAATTTTAAAGAATCCCAACGGTTTAACCAAGATGCTCCAATTTCGTCTTCTCTGTCAATTATTAAAAAATCCTTCTGATGTTGTTTTAAAAAATAAGCCATAGAGAGACCTGCTTGTGCAGCGCCTACTATTACAAAGTCTTTCATTACTGTATTTTGTTGTTGTGATGGCAGTATACCGTTTTTAACGGTTTTAAACAAATTGTAAGGGCATGTATTTAAAAGGTTTTGAGGTTTTTTAAAAATAAGCCTTCAATTGAACCGTCCCTGTATGGATCATTTTAGAGGTTTCAGATTTACGTCCAAAATAATTCAAATTCAAATCTAAATATTTCGTTAGTTTTTTTTGTGCTAGTAAGCTCCATGTAAAGTTTTTTCCTGGCTGCAACCCCTCAAGTATTTGGTACGCTACTGGCGAATTAGAATTCCCTTCAAATTCATTTTTGAAGAAGTTGAATTCACCTGTTAGTGCTATTTTTTGAGCATTATTATACGTAAAAGACAAACCATAATTATTCTGAGCTAAGGTTTCTAAACTTCCTATAGTGTTTTCTTTGGAGGTGTACTGATAAAACAAATCGAATTGTGCGTTTTCATTAAACAGATAAGATAATTTTGGTTGAAATCGGGTTTCTTCAATATTAAAATTTCGGTTTGTGAAATTTTCACTTATACTCTCATTATTACCATAGATACTCAACATATTTACTAACCAATTTGTAGAAAATTTATGGTTAAAATTCAGTTGATGGTTGGTTAAACTATTTTCCTGAGATCCTATAGATAATAAATTTCGACTCGTATTTGTTAAAAAAGTATAACTCGTTGTATAGTGTTGTTTTCCTCTGTTATAAAACAATACATTTCGCACACTATTATTTAATGCTAACTGATTTTCCTCATCGTCTTTAAATGGATTGAGATTGAAATTATTACCGTCACGTTTTATTTTTCTATCTATTAAATAAGAGGTCTGATTATAAAAATGGGAGAAGAATTTTTCGGTTTTATTTTCAGATTTAGTCCATTGTTGTGGATTAAAAGTGATGGTTTGACTCAAGCGATTTTGATGTGTACGCACAAAAACCTGATTCGGCAATAATACCCGGATATAACTGCCTTGATCCGAGAATTGTGCAATTTCAAATTCATTTAATTCTTGTATGCTATTCTCGTTGTAGTCAATCCAAGTGTAAGCTCCTTGTCCTGCTTCAACTTCAACATAGGTGAAATCTTGTTGCGCTAAGGTTCCAGAATTCGTCTCAAAATTGGTATTCCATAAAACGAGATTATTAAATAGTTTCTGACTAAAATTTAGGCGACTATTTAAACTTTGTTCGTCTTCAATAGAATTGTCTTCAGATTTTAAATCTCTGTAATTTAAAAACAATTGAAGATTGGTGTTTTTATTCTGAATAACTCTAGATTTCAAATAATAGGTGTTAGAACTGTTAACACGCTCTAAATCGTTGTTACGCAAACTATCATTAAAACGTTTAATATAGCCGACTTCTGCAAATACGCTTGTGCTGTCTCCAATTCCGACAAAGGCCTCATAGGATTTAAATTTTTGACTCAATGCGGTTAATGAATCGGTCGCGGTAACGCGTTGTTCGTTATCCTCTGTAGCGAATTTTACGCCAGTCCATTTGTTGCTTTTACCATATACAACACGGTTAAAAGAGCGTAAAAATGTAGAGCGATTTATAGTACTTTCATTATTTAAAATACTAGAATTAGTGACAACCCTGAAATCACCTAAACGCAAATTCGCAGTAATATGATGTCGGTTTCCATTAAAATTTTCAGAATAGTTTAAATGTTCAAAATTATAAGTAGCTAATCCTTTTTTAGCATGTGATAAACGCAATCCTGTTGTGAGTAGCAATTGATTTCCAAAGTCAAAATTATCTTCACCCGTTTCTGAAGTCTCTAAATTCCAGTCCCTATTAAATTCAGCTCTATACAGACGTTGAATGGTATTAAAATCTTTTTGAATAAAATCGGCATCAACCAATGCGGATAAGTTCCACAAACTATCTGTCTGAATAATACTTTGTTTTAAAGTAAATTTTCCGGCATAGCCATCATTATTGTCATCATCTAAGCTTGAAAACAGGTTACTATCCTTTTTGCTACCAGCCAATTCAAAAAAGAGATCTGTTTTTGTGCTTGGTTTATATTGGCCATTAACAATAGCAATTTGCAAGCGTTCGGGTGGAATCAGTTGCACTATTGGTTCATAATTTCCTTGAGGTACGCCAGCAATTGGTGCTATATATTCAAAAATATTATTAATGGCATTTGTATTCACTAGTACATAATTTCCCTGATTTGCACCAACCAATGTAAATCGCACACTAAATAAGTCGTCTTCAGGATTATTAGAAAACACAAATATGTCTTCTGCTCCAAAAGTTTCTTTTCTGTATAGAATTCGATTTTCGGAATAGGATGTCGGTGTTGCAGAAGGCGCAGACATTAAATCTTGATTATCACCAGCGTCTGCTAAAACTTGCGTTTGCTCTGTAGAAAGATTTTGTTGTAATGGTTGATTTTTAGCATCACTTTCAGAATAAATTGACACATTCAATTTGAGCGTTTCGGTTTCAAAATTAGCACCCCCAAACACTGTAAATCGTGAATAATTACGTTCACTAAATTGATAATCTACAGTAATTCGCATTTCTGAAGTGATGGGGAATGTTGAGTTAAAAATGATTTCTCCAGCATTATAATCGATGATATAATCGTTGTTTTCTCCACGTTTTAAAGGCACGCCATTAACGTAGACGGTTTCACTACCAGACACTACAAGAACGTATAATTCATTATTTGAACCGCGTAATTTATATGGACCTTGATTACCTTCTTGAGCTGTAAATTGAGTGGTAGTAAACTGACCACGCACTAAAGCACCTGAAGCATAAACTGATGTCTTTTCACTTAGATTAGCATTCACCATTAAACCTTGTACACGTTTAGAGAAATTAGCGAAATAACTTTTAGTATTCTCTAAGTCTATATCTCCTGCACGTATATTCCAATCGTCGCTAAATAGTTCAATAAATACTTGGTCAAATTCATCTAGACGTTGCGAATAGCCGCTTTCTTGCAGCGGAATATTAGCATCTTGTATAGATGCTCTTAAGGATACTTTATCACTCAGTTTTCCTGAAATTTGTAAATCGAGTTCACTATTTAATACTGAATTCTGATTGTTTCCAATAGTTACTCCTCGCGAAATACTTCCCGATGTTGTTAAACCATCGAAAGGGGTAAAGGTGTTTTTAGAGGTGGTGTTTTGAAGTTGGTATAATTGCTGAAATTCAGATGTGCGTTCAATGATAACAGTATCGTCTAATTGCTGGTAAACATTAGTTAGAAATTTTGGATAACGTAAATATTCAATTTGTATGGTATCCATTTCAATAGGCTGCTTAAAACGAAGAATGGCCTTAACAAAATCAACAGTATATAAAGTAGAATCTATAATTTTGTTGTCTTTAGAGCTGACCTTAAATAATGCGGGGTTGATGTTAACTGAATCAATCTGAATGGAATCTTTAACGGCTATTTTCTTTTGTATATAATTACTCGGATTCTCTTGTGCCGTAGCACTGAAAGAACAGATAATTATAATAATAAGTATAGCGTATTTCATGTAGAATAATAACTTCTTAAAGCAAGAAATATTTTATCGTTAAATGCAGTATAAAATTATAGGGTAAAAGTACAGTATTATTTAATTTAGCCGTTAAACAGAAAATGACGATATGAAAATAGTTTCTTATAACGTAAATGGTATTAGAGCGGCCGTTAAAAAAGGCTTTGTAGATTGGTTAAAAGCAGCAGCACCAGATGTAATTTGTTTACAGGAAATTAAAGCCATGGAGGAACAAGTCGATTTAGATTTGTTTACAGAAGCTGGTTACAACTTTAATTATTGGTTTAGTGCACAGAAAAAGGGTTATAGTGGAGTCGCTATTTTATGTAAAGAAGAACCGAATCATATAGAATTCGGAACAGGCATAGAATCCATGGATTTTGAAGGTAGAAATATTAGAGTGGATTATGATGGCGTGTCAGTAATGAGTATGTATTTACCATCTGGAACTAACGATGCAAGATTATCTCATAAGTTTGAATATATGAATCTTATTCAAGGGTATCTAAATGAACTTCAAACTGAAAAACCAAACTTAGTAGTTTGTGGAGATTATAATATTTGTCATGAAGAAATCGATATTCATAACCCAAAAATGAAAGGTGTTTCAGGATTTTTACCTGAAGAGCGCGAGTGGTTAGGAGAATTTATAGATAGTGGTTTTATTGATAGCTTTAGGTATTTACATCCTGAGCGTCAGGAGTATTCTTGGTGGAGTTACAGAGCAAATTCTAGAGCAAACAATAAAGGTTGGAGATTAGATTATGCCATGGTAAGTGCACCATTACAAGAAAAAATAAAACGTAGCGTTATACTAACAGAAGCAGTTCATAGTGATCATTGCCCTATTATGCTCGAATTAGATTTGTAAGTTTTAAACTGAAATCTAAGCACAAAAAAAACGATTAATAAATATATAATAGTCTCTAAATCATGATTAAAAAACTTTCAATTTTAGCATTAACATTTACACTGTTCTCATCGTGTGTATCAAAGAAAATCTACACAGATCTTGAAGATAAGTACACGACTCTTAAAAAGGAAAATCGCAGTATGTCTGATGAGTTAGAAACCTTATCTAAAGATAAAAACCAATTGAGTAACGACTTAGATAAACTTCAATCAGCTTACGATGTTGCTGTTGCTGATCGCGATAAGCTCCAAGCAGATTACGCTGCAGCTAAAACAAATCTTGAAACTTTAAAAGCGTCCTACAAAGCTTTAGAAGAAAATAGCTCTGCATCAATTGCAAAAAACGCACAAAAAAACAGAGAACTTTTAGCACAGTTAGAAGCTAAGGAGCAGGCTCTAGCAGCAGAAAACGAACGCTTAAATACCTTAAAACAAGAATTAGAAAGTCGTTCGCAACGTGTTGCTGAATTAGAAAATGTAATTGCTTCTAAAGATGCAGCCATGCATAAATTAAAAGATGCGATTTCTAAAGCCTTAACTAATTTTGAAGGTAAAGGATTAACCGTTGAACAACGCAATGGTAAAGTCTATATCTCTATGGAAAATAAATTGTTGTTTGAATCTGGAAGTTGGTATGTTGGAGCACAAGGAGCACAAGCTGTAAGACAATTAGGAAGTGTATTGGCTGAAAACCCAGAAATCTCTGTTTTAATTGAAGGGCATACTGATGATGTACCTTACAAAGGAAATGCGCAGTTAAGTGGTAACTGGGATTTATCAGCAAAACGTGCTACAGCTATTGTAAATATCCTTAGAGAAAACGACGCTATTAATCCAGAAAACTTAACAGCTGCCGGTCGTGGTGAATTTGCACCAATTGCAACAAACGATACTGCAGAAGGTAAAGCTAAGAATAGAAGAATTGAAGTGATACTAACACCTAAGTTAGATGAGATTTCTAAATTATTAAACGAAATATAAATCAAAACATCAGTGCAAATCAAGTTTTTTTCCTTGATGTGGCAATCTGCCGAAGGGTAGTTTTTCGTTTAATGAGAGTGCTACGCCTTTCATCAGTGTAATGACGAATTAACAATTTTTTAGACCTCACATATTTTTAAAACATGTGAGGTCTTCTTATTTTTACAGTAATATAGGAGTTTAACTAAAAAGATATTCCTGCTTTCAAAGAAACCAAAGATGAAATACACAACCCTACCAAATACAGATATAAAAGTTAGCAAAATATGCCTGGGTACCATGACTTGGGGAAATCAAAATACTCAAGATGAAGGTTTTTCTCAAATGGATTTTGCATTAGATAAAGGAGTTAATTTTTTTGATACGGCAGAATTGTATCCTGTGCCAGCACGAAAAGAAACGTATGCGGAAACCGAACGTATTATCGGTAATTGGTTTGCTAAAACAGGAAATAGAGATAAGGTTGTTCTAGGCTCAAAAATAGCAGGAACAGGTGATTATACTGCACATATCAGGACGAATGGTTTTAGTAAAGAGGCGCTTAACAATGCTGTAAATGACAGTTTAAAGCGTTTAAAAACCGATTATATAGATTTGTATCAGCTACATTGGCCAGAAAGAGATACAAATACATTCGGTAAACGCGATTATAATTATAATTCAAAAGATAAATGGGAAGATAATTTTAATGAAATTCTTCATAATCTTGATGATATTATTAAATCTGGAAGAATAAGACAAGTAGGTATTTCTAATGAAAAAGCTTGGGGAACCATGCGTTATTTAGAAGAGTCTAGACAGCATAATTTACCGAAAATGATTACGATTCAAAATGCCTATTCTCTTTTATGTAGACCTTTTGAAGGAGATTTGGCAGAAGTGGCGCATAGAGAAAACATAGGTTTGTTAGCGTATTCGCCGATGGCATTTGGTGTGTTATCAGGGAAATATATAAACGGAACAGCTTCAAAGAATGCACGTTTAAATGTGTATTCTCATTTTTCACGCTATAATAGCGCAAATGCAACGGAAGCAGCGAAACGTTATTTGAAAATTGCAGAAGATAACAATATGTCCTTGGCTCAAATGTCTTTGGCTTTTGTTAATGAACGCCCATTTATAACTAGTAATATCATTGGTGCTACTAATCTTCAGCAATTAGAAGAAAATATAGATAGTATTAACATCTCATTATCAGAGGATATTATGGAAGCCATAAATGCTGTACATGCTGAGATTCCTAATCCTGCGACATAAGTTAGTGGCCTAATTAAAAAAAGCACTCATTTTTAATGAGTGCTTTTTTTATTGCCTAAATTTTAATCTGTCGATTAATTTGTTCTTGTAAAGAAATAAACGTTTCTGTTCGAGACACTCCTTTGATACTTTGTATTTCTGAGTTGAGCACATGCATTAAGTGTTCATTGTCTTTAGAGAGAATTTTAATGAAAATAGACCAATTACCTGTAGTGTAATGGCACTCAATCACCTCAGGTATTTTTTGTAATTGCTTTACAGCTTCAGGATTACTAATGGCTTTATCAAGATAAACTCCAACAAAAGCCATAGTGGTATATCCTAAAACTTTCGGGTTAATTATAAATTTTGATCCGGCGATAAGTCCCGATTTTTCAAGTTTTTTTAAACGCTGATGAATGGCAGCTCCAGAAATTCCGACGTTACGGGCAATCTCAAGAATAGGTGTTCTGGCATCTTCCATTAAGGCACGCAGTATTTTTTTATCTATTCCATCGATGTAAATACCGTTATCGTTAATTTTCATTAGGTGTTTTTTTTAGAGATCGAAAGTTAAAAATAACGAGTCAAATTCAATATAATTATCACAACAGATGGTTAATCTTCGTATTCTAATTCCGTAAAAGAACCGACTAAAACAGTTGTATTAGCGTTGTCTAAAGTATTGGCAGAAATATTGAAAGTTCCAGATATAATTTTAATTCCTGTTTCTGTAGGATGTGTTCTGTTTTCGGTAATTGTAACATTTCCTGTGGTAGAATAATAACTGAGTTGAGGATTAGATTGTCTTATAAGACCATACGTTATAAAGTTATCCGAATCCATATCTCCCATTTCTTTTACTGTACCAGAACTAAAGCCACCAGTGCCATTTAGAAATAAAGTAACTTGGTTACCACTAGTATCTGCAATATCAATACTGATGGTACTACCATTTGTACCTGTAGAAACTAAATAGGTGCCATCAGTAAAGTTATAATCGTCAAAAGTGCCTCCGTTTATGGTGGCAACCATTCCTGGATTGTCATTTAGCGGTGGCGAGTTGTCGTTGTCATCATCACTACAAGATGTAATACAAAGGACTAAAACAAAAATTTTAAGTAGGTGTAGGTTTTTCATGTTTTTTTTAATTTGGGTAGTTGTTTGATTTTAGGTTAATTACAATGCCAATATACAATTTTTTAAATAACGGTAATTAGCGAAGTGAAATAATAAATAGGATTACTAAATTACAGGTTGAGAGGGTTATAACCTAAATAAGGTACTTCGTACTCTTTAAAGGCAACGTCATAGGATTCTAATTCCTTTAAAATTGGAGTATAGACTTCTTTTGTTATTGGAATTTGAACGCCTGGTGTTTTTATTTTACCATTCAGTATTGCTAATGTGGCAATCGCTACAGGTAAACCTACTGTTTTGGCCATTGCAGTATAGGTTTGGTCTTTTCCAAGGGTTACCATTGTAGAGTCAATTTGATGTTTTTTACCATTTAGTTCGTAACCAAATTTATGATACATCACGATCATGTCTTTATCGTTCTCGCTTAATGTCCAGCTATCCATCAAAATTTTCTGAAGAATTTGAGCAGGTGTGCCTTTATCTAATTCTACCATTTTTTCAGGATTGAAAATATCGAGTTCTAAGAACTTTTCCCAAATAATATCATCTTGATCAATTTTTAAAGCATGTCTAAATTTAAGCTCCACGGAATCCGTTGGACTGTATGGTAAAAATGAATTTACAAAATCACGGTAACTCATATTGGCACTATCATCAATAGTATAACTGTCGTCAGTCATACCTAATTGTACAAATACGTTCCATGCTCTACTAAAACCAACACGTCGCATTGTACCTCTATACAATGTTTTAATATGTTCTAATCCATATACTTGCTGATATTTTAAAGAATCGCGGTTAGCATACCCTTCAAAACGGCCGTAACCTTCAACATCTAAAAATTCGGTACGTCTAAATAAACGATTGTAGGGAATGTATTTAAATTGGTTTTCTTGCAGAAATTTTGCAGCACCGCCTTGTCCTGCAACCACGACGTTTCTTGGGTTCCATGTAAATTTATAATTCCAAAGATTGTTGTCACTTTCAGGTGCTACTAACCCCCCCGTAAACGATTCAAATAAAATTAATTTTCCGCCTTTGTCTCTAATACGATCTATAACATGCATCGCACTCATATGATCAACGCCCGGATCCACACCAATCTCATTCATAAAAATAAGATTATTGGCTTTGGCTTCTTCATCTAGGGCTTGCATTTCAGGACTTACATAAGAAGCCGTAACCATGTTCTTTTTATAAGTAATACAGTCTTTAGCAACTTCTATATGAAAACGCGCAGGAAGCATTGAAATTACAATATCTGCTTTTTTAACCGCAGTAACTCTAGATTCTGCATTAAACACATCTAAATGTATTACGTCTGTATTGGGATGATCCCCAACGAGCTTTTTAGCGTTGTCTACATTGAGATCTCCAACGGTGATATGAAGCTTTTGAGATTGAGAATTATCGAGTAAATATTTTATAAGGTAAGAACAAGATTTTCCTGCTCCAATGATTAATATGTTTCGCATAATGGGTTTATATAACTAATTTTGTATTGAATTTATGTTGGCGTTTTGAGTTTAGCGAAAATTGAAGATTTTGTGCCGTGTTGAAGTCATTTTTACCTTGTATAATCTAGCTACGGAAATAAAAAACGACAAAAGCATGGTCGAAACAATCAGTTTTTTAGCGAATTGAAAATGCTTATGTAAATTCTTCGTACGAATGTAATAAATACAAGAGGCATAAGAAACCTATTTCACATTTTTAATTATGAACAAGAGATTATTAGTTACTGGGTCTATTTTAGGAATATTAGGTATTATTTTGGGGGCTTTTGCCGCACATGGTTTAGAAAAATTGGTGGATTCTAACGCTATTAAAACTTTTGAAACGGGCGTGCGTTATCAAATATATCATGCCTTTTTCTTCCTGATTTTGGGAGGGACATCGTTTGTAAGTTTGCAACTAAAAAAGATTATTTTTTATTTAGTTTTATTAGGGGTTATCTTCTTTTCTGGCTCTATATATGGGTTGGCAACGAATTCACTCTCTGGCTTCGATTTTAAATCTATTGCTTTAATGACTCCGGTTGGTGGATTATTGCTTATAATGTCTTGGGGAATAATGTTAATAGGTATTATAAGAAATAAGGTGGATTAATATAAATCGAAGGCGTTGTTTCAAAATAAAATTATAATTTTGCAGGACTAAATAACACAAATATTATGGCAAATCATTCCCAATCAACGAAAACGATTTCGTTAGATCAATACGGAATTAAAAATGCAAAAGTAAATTATCAATTATCTTCAGATGAATTGCATGCTGAAACAATTTCTAAAGGCCTAGGTGTAGAATCCTCTTCAGGTGCTTTAGCAGTTAATACAGGTGAGTTTACTGGCCGTTCTCCAATGGATAGATTTATTGTGAAAGATGCTATCACTAAAGATAAAGTTTGGTGGGGAAACATCAATATTGCTTTTGATACTGATAAATTTCAGAAGCTTTATGATAAAGTCGTTGATTATCTATCAGAAAAAGAAATTTATGTGCGTGATAGTTACGCTTGTGCAGATGAGAATTATAAATTAAATATTAGAGTTATTAATGAGTATCCCTGGAGTAATATGTTTGCTTATAACATGTTTTTGCGTCCAACGGAAACTGAATTAGAAAATTTTTCACCAGAATGGACAGTGGTAAATGCGCCAGGTTTTATGGCTGATCCTGAGGTTGATGGTACACGCCAACATAACTTTGCGATTTTAGATTTTACACGTAAGATTGCTTTAATCGGAGGCACTGGTTATACAGGTGAAATTAAAAAAGGGATCTTTTCGGCATTAAACTTTATTCTTCCGGTGTTTAAAGATACATTACCAATGCACTGTAGTGCTAATGTTGGTAAAGATGGCGATACGTCTATTTTCTTCGGATTATCTGGGACAGGAAAGACAACACTTTCTACGGATCCTAATCGTAGTTTAATTGGTGATGATGAACATGGTTGGACAAAAGAAAATACAGTATTTAATTTTGAAGGTGGTTGTTATGCTAAAGTAATCAACCTATCGGAAGAACAAGAGCCTGAGATTTTTGCTGCAATTAAAAAAGGAGCAATTTTAGAAAACGTAATTATGGATGATAAGGGCAACGTCGATTATGCTGATACATCTATTACTCAAAATACTAGAGTAAGCTATCCAATTTATCATATTGATAATATTAGAAAACCGTCTGCAGGTGAAAACCCTAAGAATATATTTTTCTTAACGGCAGATGCTTTTGGTGTATTGCCTCCAATCTCTAAACTGACGCCAAGCCAAGCCGCATACCACTTTATTTCTGGCTATACAGCTAAGGTTGCTGGCACAGAAGCGGGGGTCGTAGAGCCAGTACCAAGTTTTTCTGCTTGTTTTGGTGCTCCATTTATGCCCTTGCATCCAACCGAATATGCTGATATGTTAAGCAAAAAAATGTTGGAAGCAGGTGTTAACGTATGGCTTATTAATACGGGCTGGACGGGTGGTCCTTACGGAGTTGGTACACGCATGAAATTAAAGTACACACGAGCTATGATTAACGCAGCGTTAAATGGGGATTTAGGTGATTATACCTATGAAGATTACCACATTCATTCTGTATTTGGAGTGGCACAGCCAAGAACCTGTCCAGGAGTACCAACCGAAGTGTTGAGTCCTAGAACAACTTGGAATGATGATAAAGCTTATTATACAATGGCATTTAAATTATCTAATGCGTTTAGAGAAAACTTTAAGAAGTTTGAGTCATATGCTTCAGAAGAAGTGAGACGAGGAGGGCCACAACGTTATGCATTTTAAATCATAATGTATATAAACTAAAAAAGCGATTCTAAATTTAGAATCGCTTTTTTTATATCTAATAGTTTTAAAGCTATTTACCTTTATTTACAGAGTCAATATACTTCTGTAAAGCCATAGTCATTGAAGGAGTTTCTGGAGTCGGTGCAGCAATATCTACACGCATTCCTTTTTCTTCAACAGCTTTAACAGTTGTGTTTCCAAATACAGCAATGCGTGTATTCTTTTGTTCAAAGTTAGGAAAATTATGAAATAATGACTCAATACCAGATGGGCTAAAGAATACTAAAATATCATAATATACATCGGCCAAATCAGACAAATCACTAATTACTGTTTTGTAAAATGTAGCTTGTTTCCAATTAACACCTAAATCATCTAATAATTCAGGTATAATAGGCTTAACTTTATCTGTTGTTGGTAATAAAAACGATTCGTCTTTATATTTTTTAATTAACGGCATTAAATCTTCGAATGTACGTTTACCAACGTAAATTTTACGCTTTCTGTAAACCACATATTTTTGTAGGTAATAGGCAACAGCTTCAGACTGGCAGAAATACTTCATAGAATCTGGCACTTTAAAGCGCATTTCATCTGCCACTCTAAAGAAGTGATCTACTGAATTTCTACTTGTAAGTATAATAGCTGTGTACTTTGTAAGATCGACTTTTTGCTGTCTCACATCCTTAGAGGAAACACCTTCAACATGGATAAAGGGTCTAAAGTCCACTTTTACTTTTTGCTTTTCTTGCAAATCAAAGTATGGGGAATTTTCTATTTTAGGCTCTGGTTGTGATACTAAAATTGTTTTCACTTTCATACGTAAACATGGTGTTTTTAAACGTTATACTCCCTAATTACCTTAAATAAAAGTATATAAGGCCCGATTTCGAGAGCGCAAAGATACAATAAAAAATAGAAAAAATTTGGATTTATTAATTTTTGATGGGTTTTGAATGAAGATAAAAACCCAATGACATTTATAAGGCAAACAATAGAGAGCGCCGAGATTATAATTATAGTGATGCGTAGGTCCGTATAAAGTAAAAATAAATTTGCAACTAAAAATACGAGACCAGAAAAATTCTTAAATGTTGTCTTTTGAAATAAGTAGTCATCAATTAAACTGTCAATTTCAAAAAGGCTTCCAATGAGGCGTTCTAAAAGTGTTTTAATGATAATAATTGCAGAGACCGCCAATGTTAGTTTTAAGAACGACATAAGTTCAAAATCAACAGGTGTGATAAAGGTATTGTAAGCAAAAAAAATAAATATGCTAAGCGATAATGAAAGATTGATAAACAGAAAACTATCAAATTGATCAATGAATTTTTGATCCTTTGCGTAAATCTTGAGATATTTAGAATTTCCAATAACGGTCAAGAAGTCATTAAAGCGAAGTGTGTTTAAGTATTTGGCAACCACTATGGTAAACAATCCTGTGATTGTAAAAATGGTAAACCACTCATGTGTTATATAATTTCGCATGGCGCTAAATTATAAAAAAATGAGCTTACAAACAGAAGTACGATTCATAACTATCAAAAAAGTTAATTACAGTATATAATCGATTAAAAACTTTATTTTTGTTGAAATTCTAAGAAGTCGTTCCAAGGAGTGTTTAAAAGTGAGTTAATGTCTGACGCAATAGTCATAATCCCGACCTATAATGAGATTGAAAATATAGAATCAATCATTAGAGCTGTGTTGTCACAGCCAAAGGAATTCCATGTGCTTATTGTAGATGATAACTCACCAGACAAGACTGCAGATGCCGTTACACGTTTACAGCTAGAATTTGAGGATCAATTATTTTTGTTGCAACGCAAAGAAAAAAGTGGTTTAGGAACTGCTTATATTGCGGGGTTTGAATGGGCTTTAAAAAAAACGTATCAATACGTTTTTGAAATGGATGCTGATTTTTCACATAATCCAGATGATCTTTATAGGTTGTATAAAGCTTGTGTTGCCGGTGCGGATATGGCTGTTGGATCGAGGTACGTTAAAGGAATTACAGTGGTCAATTGGCCAATGTCTCGTATTTTATTGTCGTATGGAGCATCTCGTTATGTAAGATTAATAACACGAATGAAAGTTAAGGATTCTACAGCAGGTTTTATATGTTATAAAAGAACTGTTTTAGAATCCATAAATCTTAAAAAAATAGAATTTGTAGGCTACGCATTTCAAATTGAAATGAAATTTAAAGCCCACAAAAAAGGTTTTAAAATTGTAGAGATACCAGTTATTTTTAAAGATAGAACAAAAGGAAAATCTAAAATGAGCGGAGGTATTATTACCGAAGCTATATTTGGAGTAGTTAGTTTAAAATTAAAAAGTTTATTTGCTAAGTAAAGATACATGAAGCGAAATACCCTAATAAAAAACGCAAGAATTGTCAACGAAGGAAAAATTGTTGAAGGAGACATTTTTATTGAAGATAATATTATAAAAGAGATTGACACGTCAATAAGTGTGAAGTCTGCCGATATATTAGTTATTGATGTAGAAGGAAATTATGTTTTTCCAGGTATGATTGATGATCAAGTTCATTTTAGAGAACCGGGATTAACACATAAGGGAAATATTGAATCAGAATCTAGAGCGGCTATTGCAGGCGGAATCACGTCTTTTATAGAGATGCCAAATACCAATCCACAGACAACAACTGTAGAAAAATTAGAAGAGAAATTTGCTATCGCTGCAAACTCATCATATGCTAATTATTCGTTTATGTTTGGTGGTACCAATGATAATTTGGATGAAATCTTAAAAGTCGATCCAAAAACGGTGGCTGGTTTAAAATTATTTTTAGGTTCTTCTACAGGTAATATGCTCGTGGACGATCCTAAAGTGATTGAAAAAATATTTTCGAGTACTGATATGGTTATATCTGTACATTGTGAGGATGAAGCGACTATAAAGGCAAACTTAGCGAAATATATGGAGGAATATGGTGATGATATTCCTATGGAATTGCATCCTAAAATCCGAAGCGAGGAGGCGTGTTACTTATCATCCTCAAAAGCAATTGAATTAGCTAAGAAAACAGGTGCAAGATTACATGTCTTTCATCTGTCTACGGGAAAAGAAACCAGTTTGTTTTCAAATAAAATTCCATTAAAAGACAAGAAGATTACCGCAGAGGTATGCATACATCACTTGTGGTTTTCTGAAGAGGATTATGCTAAAAAAGGAAGCCATATCAAATGGAACCCTGCTGTGAAAACGTCAAAAGATAAAGATCAACTTTGGAAAGCATTATTAGATGACAGAATTGATGTGATTGCAACTGATCATGCTCCACATACTTTAGAAGAAAAAAATAATAAGTACACAAGCGCACCTTCTGGCGGACCATTAGTACAGCATGCATTGATGGCTTTGATGGAGGCGCATCACCAAGGAAAAATTTCTGTAGAAAAAATTGTTGAGAAAGCATGTCATAATCCGGCCATATTATTTAATGTTGAAAAGCGTGGGTATATAAAAGAAGGCTATTATGCAGATTTGGTAATTATAGATCCTCAAAGTCCTTGGACAGTTAATAAGAGTAATATTTTATATAAGTGTGGTTGGTCTCCGTTTGAAGGTAATACCTTTAAAAGTAGAATCACGCACACATTTGTAAACGGTCAGTTGGTATATAACAATTTTAATGTTTTAGACGTTAAAGCAGGACAACGATTAACTTTTGATAGATAAGATGTTAAAACAAATCAGTATTATATTGGTATTAGGGATTTTTATTTTGGCTTGTGACAGTAGTAACAAGCCAAAAAAGCCAGACGACCTCATATCTAAAGAAAAAATGACTGATTTGCTTTACGATTTATATCTTTTGAATGCTGCAAAAGGAGTAAATAGATTAGCTTTAGAGGAAAATGATTTTGATCCTGAGATTTATATTTTAAAGAAATACAATGTAGATAGCACGCGATTTGCAGAAAGTAACAGTTATTATGCTTTTGATACCGAAATGTATAATGCAATTGTTGATAAGGTAAAAGCGAGGTTAGAATCCGAAAAACAACATTTTGAAGACATAAAAGAAATAGAGGCAGATTCTATAAAACAACGTAGAGATTCAATTGCTAAGGTGCAAAAAATAGCTAAGGATTCTATTCGCAAAACGTTTGATAAGAAAGTATTAAAAAAAGTAAAACCTAATAATCCTTAAGAAATTGTTTACTGACTTCTTCTATGCTTTTTTCTATTGATTTAAATTTAAAATTTAAGCCGTTTATTATTTTTGAAGCATCATAATTTGTAATGCTTAATGCCGATTTCGCGGTTTGTTTAGATAAACTTCTCCGCTTTCTAAAAAGTAAATGTTGTAGCCAATCCAATCTCCATGCAACTCCTAGTAACCAGGATTTTGCTTCTTTTGTTGGCGCCTTAACTTCTAAGCTTTTTGCAGTCTTGGTAAGGAAGGTTTTAAAACTTAAGTTTTCAGAAACTAAAACAAAACCTTCATTTTTAATGGAGCTAAGCATTAAGTGTTCCATAGCCCTAATTACATCCCAAACATCTACATATCCAGTGACTCCTGTGGTGTAATAAGTCATGCCGTTGTGTATTCGCTTAAATAAATTTCCGCTACTTCCACCATGCCAATAGCCAGCTCCTAGAATAATTCCTGGATTTACGATTACCGCATCTAAACCTTCTTGTGTACCTCTCCAAACTTCAAGTTCTGCTCCGTATTTAGTTATAGCGTAGACGCTATTATCATCTTCAGGACTCCAATCGGTTTGTTCATCTATTAATTTTTCAGAATTATGATGATGTCCAATTGCTGCAATAGTACTGACGTAACATAATTTTTTTATTTGATGGCTAATCGATAGATTAACAATATTGGCGGTTCCCTCAATATTAATTTTTCTTAGATCATTATACTTATTTGGTTCAAATGAAACAAGAGCAGCGCAATGATAGACATGTGTGATGTCTTTAAAAGCGGTTTGAAGTTTAGGAACGTCATTAATATCTGCCTCAACCCATTCAATATTATTAAAAAGTGTTTCAGCATCATTAGAAAAGTAAGAGAAGACGTTTTTAACGCGTGTTAAGGTTTTTTCTCGTCGATAAATAGCACGTACGGATTTTTCACTTTTTAAAAGTTGAAAAAGTAAATGCGAACCAACCAAACCTGTACCTCCTGTTACTAAAATCATTGGGTAAAGTTACGTTTTTTAAGCCTTATTCTTAAGGTGAATTTTTATAATATATGTTTTAGTCTTTTATATCTTATAAGGGCTAAATTGAATTAAAATTGTCTTTTGTCTTTAGAAGTGGAAACTTATCTTTGCGCAAATCAATTTGAAACTAAAAAAAGCAATGGCAAACAAGTTTGTAGAAGAATTACGTTGGAGAGGAATGGTACACGATATCATGCCTGGTACAGAAGAACAACTAGACAATGAGATGACCACTGCCTATATTGGTTTTGATCCTACATCAGATTCGTTGCACATTGGAAGTTTAGTACCTATAATTTTATTAGTACATTTAGAAAAAGCAGGTCATAAACCTGTTGCTTTAGTTGGAGGTGCTACCGGAATGATTGGTGATCCATCAGGAAAAAGTGACGAACGTAATCTTCTCGATGAAGTGGCTTTAGCACACAACGTTGCAGGAATTAAACGTGTATTATCTCGTTTTTTAGACTTTAATTCAACTGAAAATAATGCACCAGTTTTAGTGAATAATTACGACTGGATGAAGGATTTTAGTTTTATCGATTTCGCTAGAGATGTTGGTAAACGTATTACCGTAAATTACATGATGGCTAAAGACTCTGTGAAGAAGCGTTTAAGTGGTGATGAAGGTAATGTTGGTATGAGTTTTACGGAATTCACGTACCAATTAATTCAAGGATACGATTTTCATCATTTGTATAAAACCATGGACTGTAAACTTCAAATGGGAGGTAGTGATCAATGGGGAAATATTACAACAGGAACCGAATTGGTTAGGCGTATGCACGATGGTGAAGACCAAGCAAAAGCCTATGCTATGACCTGCCCTTTAATTACTAAAGCTGATGGTTCTAAATTTGGGAAGTCTGAAGGTGGAAATGTTTGGTTAGATACAGATAAAACTTCGGTTTATAAATTTTACCAGTTTTGGTTGAATTCAACTGACGAGGATGCAGAAAAGTATATTAAAATTTTTACATTTTTAGATAAGGAAGCAATTGAGGCTTTAATTGCAGCTCATAAAGAAACTCCACATTTACGATTGTTACAGAAACGTTTAGCTGAAGAAGTAACGGTATTTGTGCACAGTAAGGATGATTATGACAATGCTGTAAAAGCATCAGAAATTTTATTTAGTAAGGAGTTTAAAAACGAAATTAAGCAATTGTCAGAGTCTTTATTCTTAGATGTTTTTGAGGGAGTAAAACATGCTAAAATTTCGCAAGCAGAATTTAGCGAAGGTTTAGATATGATTGGTGCTTTAGCAGCAAAAACAGATTTCTTAAGTTCTAATGGAGATGCAAGGCGTGCTTTAAAGGAAAATGCGGTAGCTGTGAATAAGGAAAAAGTGAAAGAAGATTATATATTATCATCAGAAGATTTAATTCATGATAAATATATTATTCTAAGTAGAGGTAAGAAAACAAACTTCATTTTAGAAGTTATTTAAAACTCATAGATTTAAAATATAGGGAGGCCTATTAAATTATAAAATTTGATAGGCCTTTTTTATATATAAAAAAAAGTGCCCAAAATTACTTTTAGGCACCTCTAACCAATCAATCAATCAATCAACTATTGAAAATCTTGCTTTTTCATAGCTTTAGAGTAGTCGTTGCTAAATGTATGTCCTTACATTTTTTAAATAAAAATATTAAAATAAGTTTGAGAGAAGTAAAAACCTATAGGTATTCTATGACTTCTAGATCATAAAATTGAAATTACAGAGCCATTAAATTACAACCTCTAATATCTGAATTATCGAATCTTCCGATGATTTCAAAATGACCATTATCATAGACTTTTCCTAAATCTTGAGTCGCAATAAATGAGCACGAATTTACATTCGCTAAATCAATAACATTAATTCCTCCTGTTTTGTTAGGTGACTGTATAGTTAAGGCATCTTCAGTATCGCGTGTTAAGATTTTCATCCAAGGAGGACACTCAAAAACACCCTGACCTTTAGAGTAGGCTTGACTCAGCAATTCTGTCATTCCATATTCGCTATGAATATTAGGAACCCCAAAACCAAATTGTAGGATTTGGTGCAACTCTTGTCTTATAATTTCTTTTCGTCTACCTTTCATACCACCAGTTTCCATAATTGTGGTATGTTCAAGGTTAAGTTGGTGGGCTTCTACTAAATCTAATAGTGCAAAGGAAACTCCTATGAGTAAAGTTTTTTGTTTTTTAGCTTCTAAAGATTTTAATGTATTGGCTAATTCTTCAATATTATTGAGGTAAAAACCACTTTCTGCTTGGTTTGACTTTTCAATTAAATCATTTACCATATAAATTAAAGAGGAACCATCGCGCTCTAAATAAGAAGGTAGTAATGCTAATACCACATAATCTTCAATAGGGCCATAGAAGTGTTTAAAAGCTTTTAAGTAGCTTTCTTCGTATAGTTTTATATCGGATACTAAATGTTTACTAGTAATGCTTCCGGTAGTACCAGAGCTTGTAAATGTTTTGTCAATAGATGAAGTTGTACTTAAAACATTATGAGATTTAAAAAACTGAATTGGTAAAAACGGAATTTCCGAAACTTGTGTTACGTCTGAAGGGTGTTTGTACAGCAAATCGCAAAACGAACGATAGACTTTATTATTTTTAAACTGGAATTTAAAAATATCTAAAGCGAATACTTCAAAATCAGCATCAGATTTTATATTAAAAATGTCGTCTTTAAATGTCATGCTGTAAAAGTATGAAAATAAAAAAAACGTCCCGATAATTATCGAGACGCTTTTAATATGAATTTTAAAATAGACTTACTTTATCACTAATTTCTTAGTAGTAGAGGTGTTATTTTGAGTGATTTTTACAATGTAAATACCAGACTTTAAGTTCGCAACATTTAACGTGTTGTTAGTTAATGTTTGGTTTTTAACTTGCTTACCTAATATATCAAATACTTGAACAGAAATTGCTTCACTGTTAGTAGAAGAAATATTTACGATCCCAGAAGTTGCAGGGTTAGGGTAAATTGAAAACGCATTTCTATTAACGTTAGTTAATGATAATGTGCTTGGTGTAACATCTGCCCAAGATGTTCCAATACGTAATTCATCGAAAATCATTGCTGGTGTTTCACCTGTAGAATCTTGTCTTAAAGCAAAAGTATCTATCATAGAACTTGGTGAAGCATCCGTATCTGTTAATGTTGCTGCTGGTGCAGAACCACCTAAGTCAGTACCAGCAGGATTGATCCATCCGTTGATAGCACCAGTTTCAATGTTATAGCTCATAACGATTAAAACATCGTCACCAACATTATATTTAGTTGTAGAAAAGTTTTCTCCAGAACTGCTATTTGTTAGAGCAATATCATAAGTAGTTCCAACAGGATCAGTATCTGGGTGAATCCAAAGTCTAGCATCAAACTCACCTAATATAACAACATAACCACCATCTGTAGTGTCAGTGATGTTAGATAAATCGCTAACATTGATAATAAATGAAGCAAATACATCTCCTGAGGTTACAGGTGTAAATGTAAGCTCAGAATCAATAGCACCTCCCTCTAAGAAAACAGATTCACCAGTAGAGGCCACTAAGCCAGTGTAAGATAAGCTACCAGAAACAACGTCTATAGGATTTGCTGTTCCGCTAAAATTATTCCAATTTGCTTCAGTTCCAAGGTCATTTCCAACGGTGTAATCAAAACCTTCATAAAGTGGTAATGTATTTGAAGGTAAACATTCAGGACTAGTCACTGTGCTACTTAAATCACAAAGTGCACCATCTACAACAGAAATGATTACATCAGTTCCTTCTGCAACACCAGTAACTGTTATAGTTCCTGTTGCATCTGTAGAAGGGTTTCCGCTAGAAAAATCAACTGTACCAGAATTAGCAGTTACAGTGTAAGATGCTGTTCCACCACCAGAAAAATCAACGGTAGCCGTGTAAGTATCTGTACCAGGAGTGAACGCGTCACATACGGCAGAAGTAGAACTTAAACTCAATGCACAAACCGCAGCATCGTTAAAGTCTCTAAAAGTAACAGCTTTAGTATTGAAAGCAGTTCCTGCAGCATTCAGCTGAAGAGATTCAGTATCTTTAGCACCGTTAAGGTCTTCGTCATATTGTACTGTTTCGCCTAAACCTGTTAACAACTCAGCGTCATCACCATCACTTGTTCCGTAAACGATAGCATCAATAAGGTTAGTCATTGTTGGTGCTGTTCCATTAGGAAAGTTAGCAATATCATCTTGATAAATTGCAATAGCATCTGCACCATTTTGAATGTATCCAGATCCTCCAGGAGGTAAGTCAATATCGCTTCCAGAAACAAGATCTGTATTTGCTAAGATAAAAAAACCATTGGCATCAGTTGTCTTTCCTGTTAAACTCCAAGAACCATAACTAGAATCATTTCCGCCATTAAAAAACACAACGATATAGCCGTCTAATGAAGTGTTAGGCGCCGCCTTTAATTCTACAAATTCAGCAGTGTCTGAACCTGGTGTATCTACATCAATTTCATTTATAACAACTTGCGCAAAAGAGCTCGCCGCTGTAAATAGAAGAGTAAATAATAAAAAGTAAATTTTTTTCATAATTTGATTTGTATAAAAGTTAGACAACAAATATAATAACAAATAGTGAGTTTTAAGAATCAGGTTGGTTAATAGTTGTCATTTTACAATATGTTAACATGGTATATGTCAGGGGCTTCTTAGTTTCAAGAATTTACAAATGCAATGTTAGGGAATTGTTATCAATTCACTATTTTTAGATAGTTAATAGGGATATAATTTATATTTACAATTATTTAAAATAATATTCAATTGAAAAAGAAAGATATTAAGATTCTATTGGTAGATGATGACCTAGATATTTTGGAGATTGTAGGATTTAATTTATCCGCAGAAGGTTACCAAGTTATTAAAGGTGAAAATGGTGAAGAAGCTGTTAAATTAGCGAAAAAACACCAACCACATTTAATTATCATCGATGTGATGATGCCAAAGATGGATGGCATTGAGGCTTGTGAACGTATTAGAGAAGAGCCTACTCTTAGTGAAACAATCATTACGTTTTTAACGGCAAGAGGTGAGGATTATTCTCAAGTAGCAGGGTTTGAGGCTGGTGCGGACGATTATATTGCCAAACCAATAAAGCCAAAAGTTTTAATTAGTAAGGTAAAAGCTTTGCTTAGGCGACTTAAGCATTCTGAAGGTAGTGTTGAAGCGGTAATTCAAATCGGTGATTTGATTATATATAAAGAGGAATATAAAATTACTGTTAACGGTAAAGAAACAGCATTACCGAGAAAAGAATTTGAATTGTTATCTTTGTTAGCAACCAAACCAGGTAAGGTGTTTAAACGCGATGAAATTCTAGATAAAGTCTGGGGAAATGAAGTTGTTGTTGGAGGCAGAACTATTGACGTACACATTAGAAAACTTCGAGAAAAAATAGGAGATAAGTCCTTTAAAACCGTAAAAGGTGTTGGTTACAAGTTTGTAGACTAATGCAGCAAAAAAATCTTAAAAAATCGTATAAATTCGCCTTGCGAACAGCGCTATATGTTACGTTGTTTACAACATTTCTTGTAAGTGTTTTTTTATATCACTACCACATTATCAATTGGCATTTTGTTTTTTATCCCCTAGTCTGTTTTCCATTTTGTTTTTTTATTATTCAATATAGAGTTGAACGTTTTATATACCGACGCGTTAAGAAAATCTATGATGATCTAACATTGTTAGAGTCCACAAGTTTAAGGCAGCAACCCATAACTACAGATATGGGAACCTTAACAAAAGAAATTGATAAATACGCCAAAAACAAAAAATTTGAAATCGAAACGCTAAAGATTAGAGAAGAATATCGAAAAGAATTTATTGGTAATGTTTCACACGAATTAAAAACGCCTTTGTTTACTGTTCAAAGTTACTTGCTTACATTATTAGACGGTGGAATTGAGGATG
This sequence comes from Winogradskyella costae, assembly GCF_013403865.1. GTDB lineage: Bacteria > Bacteroidota > Bacteroidia > Flavobacteriales > Flavobacteriaceae > Winogradskyella > Winogradskyella costae. Next base: position 810,296 of record NZ_JABFDK010000001.1, on the reverse strand, counting down.
AGAAAATCAGGAAAAAATACCTTGCCAGAGCAAGTAAGGGAGTAGAGCGTTTAACGTATATTATCAAAGATTTAGACATGATTACCAAACTAGAAGTTGGTGTTCTTAGTTTAGAGAAAGAAAACTTTGATATCGTTAAATTAGTTCAAAATGTATTTGATTTGTTTGAAATGAAAGCGGCTAAAAAACAGATTACATTAACTTTTGATATTGATTATTTAGATCCCATTTTGGTTTATGCGGATAAAGAACGTATTCAACAAGTATTAACCAATCTTATTGTTAATTCTATTAAGTATGGAAGAGAGAAAGGAACTACAGAGGTCAGTATAGAAAACCTTATTAAGAATAAAGCTATTATTAGAGTTACGGATAATGGGGATGGGATTGCTAAAGCCAATCTTCAGCGATTATTTGAGCGTTTTTACCGTGTGGATAAAAGTGGCTCTCGCAAAGAAGGTGGTTCTGGTTTAGGATTGTCTATTGTAAAGCACATTATAGAGGCACATGAAGAAAAAATTTATATAGAAAGTGAATTAGGTGTTGGCAGTGAGTTTTCATTTACTTTGGAAAAGACCAAATAATCGCTTATAATTTAGTTGGTAATCCTCTGATTTAAAACCACGATAATATTCAATTTTAGATAGCATTTCAATATTAAAATCATCTTGTGTACAATATGGTGCAATGCCTTCAGAAGCCAATTTTTTAGCTAAATATTCTTGTTCAAATTGTCCCGGGGTAGGTATAAAAAAAGCTTTCTTTTCTAGTTTTGATAAATCCATTAGGGTTGTATAGCCAGACCGACTAAGAATAAGATCACTTTTGTTAATGGCAATTTCAAGCTGGTTACTTGTCATAAAATTATAGATAACCACATTGTCAATAATAGTTTTCTGCTGCTTAGATTCTACTTTTCCTTTTATGAAGAGTACTTTTCCGTTGTAATGTTTTAGGTCGTTTAATAACTTTTCTTCGAGGTAAGTACGTTGAGGCTCTGGTCCAGATAGCAAAACAAGCAAATTGTATTCTATTTCTACGTGTTGTTTTTTAAAACGTGTTAGTGGTCCTAAGTATTTTATCTTGGCTACAAAATTAGGGACATGCCCTAGTTCTCCACTTAAATTAATTGAACCCATGTGATCAGGCACCCAACATTCGTTATACTTTGAAATGATGTTTTGATGTAATTTACTACTTAACCAAGTGGTGTTACCACTTAAGACGCGTAATTGATGTGTAATGAATACAGACGGAATAGCATTATGCCTTACCCCGAATCTATTGTCTGAAATAATGCCACTAAGGCCTTCTGATTCTACTAAGCTTTCGATAACTTTTTTTTCTCGCTTAATTGTTTTTAAAAGATGTGGTGAATCTTTTAGTAATTTAATTTTAAAGCTAGTTGCTTTTTTTGCGTAGGTAATATTATACGAGGGTAACTCAAAGGCGCTTAATTTTGGAAACTCTTTTTTTAATAATTCTAATGCGATGCCGTCACTTGCTATGACCGGTTCAAAATTATGCTTCAATAATTCATTAATAATAGGAATACACCGCGTTGAATGTCCTAATCCCCAATTTAATGGTGCAACTAATATCCTCTTTTTTGTATTCAACTTATATCAATGTTTCTAATTTCTAGATTAGATTGTCTTTAACAAAGGTAAACCTAAAATGTTTGCTTAATTTTACCGAATTATTAATAAATCAATATGTAGTGGGAAGTAAAAACAAACTTAAACGCTTTAGAGAAAATGAAACCTTTCATAATGTGTATCAACCAACACGAGAAGAGTTGGTCGATGCTAGTTATAAATTCAAAGGAAAATGGAAAACAGAAGTTTTTAAAAATGATAACCCATTAGTCTTAGAATTGGGTTGTGGTAAGGGCGAATACACTGTAGGTTTGGCAAAACGGTATCCGAACAAAAATTTTATTGGTATAGATATTAAAGGAGCACGATTCTGGAGAGGAGCTAAAACAGCCATTGAAGATGATATTCCCAATGCAGCGTTTATTAGAAGCCAAATTGAACTAATAGCATTTATTTTTGAAGAAAATGAAGTTGATGAAATCTGGATTACATTTCCAGATCCACAGATTAAATATCAGCGTACTAAGCATAGAATGACTAATTTACAGTTTTTGGAGCGCTATAAAAAAGTATTGAAACCAGGTGGGTTAATGCATCTTAAAACGGATAGTGAATTTATGCATGGCTACACTTTAGGTTTGCTGCATGGTTCTGGTTATGAAGTGTTATATGCTAATCATAATGTTTATAAATTAGAAGGCAGCCCTGGGGATGTAACTGAAATTCAAACCTTTTACGAAAGTCAGTATTTAGAGAAAGATAAGGCAATTACGTATATTAGATTTAAAATAAACTAAAAATTGAGTACTACAGTAATTTTTTTTCTTGGATTTTTCGTGGCATTTGTAGGAGTGACACCACCTGGATTACTAAATATGACAGCAGCAAGAATTAGTCTAAAAGAAGGTGCCGCTCGCGGCATTATGTTTTCTACAGGTGTTTGTATAGTCGTCTACGTTCAAACTTATGTAGCTGCTATCTTTGCAAGATACTTGTCTAGTCACCCCGATATTGTAGCGATTTTAAAACGCGTTGCTTTTGTAATATTTGTACTTATCACTATTTATTTTCTGGTGTTAGCATCGAAACAAAAAGAGCTTAAAGAAAAGAAAGAAATTAAAAGTAAGCATGGCAGATTATTACATGGTATGTTATTATCTGCGCTCAATGTTTTTCCTATTCCGTTCCAAGCATACATGACCATTACTTTGGTGTCTTTTGGTTGGATGAATTTTGAAAAATTAAGTATTGTTACTTATGTAACAGGTGCTGCAACAGGGACTTTTGTAATGTTGTATTTTTATATTTTCTTTTTCGATAAAATTAAAGATCGAAAATTCACATCTCAAAAAAGCATGAATCTTAGCATTGGTGTCATCACCGGCCTTGTAGCTCTAGTTACCTTTTTTACGATTTTAAAAGAACTGTAATGAAATCTGAAACACTTAGTTTTTTCGAAAAAGTATATGATGTTGCTAAGCTAATTCCCTACGGAAAAGTTACCAGTTACGGTGCGATTGCTAAATATTTAGGCGCTGGTAAAAGCGCCAGGATTGTAGGTTATGCGATGAATGGTTCTCCTGGAAAAGATGTGCCAGCACACAGAGTAGTTAATAGAAAAGGACTGTTAACAGGAAAGCATCATTTTGAAGGTACTAACTTAATGCAACAGCTTTTAGAAAGTGAAGGCGTTGAAGTGGTTGATAATCAAATTCAGGATTTAGATTCTGTGTATTGGGATCCTGCAAAAGAGTTGTAAAAGCATTAATTTAATAGGCTAAACCTACTTTATAAAGTTAATTTTCTTTCTATAAAATCGACGATTACTAAACCGAATCCATTCATTAGATAATTCAATTTCAGCACTTCAAAATCTAAACTTTTCTAACTACCTTTGCTTTTAGAATTAATCTTAATAAGAGATATTTGAGTCTAAGTTCTAGGCTCTATTTTCTCTAGTCTTATCATTTATATGAAATTAATAAAACAAGATATACTTAACGCGCTTAAAACGATTACAGCACCTGGAGAAGGTGAAAACATGGTAGATAGTGGAGCTGTAACTAATGTCGTTACTTTTGCTGATGAGGTGATTGTAGATATCACTATAAGAAACCCAAGTCTTCAAGCACGTAAAAAGACAGAAGTCGAAATTTTGCAAACGATACACAAACAAGTATATGAAAAAGCAAAAATAAAAGTCAATGTAAAAGTTGATGCACCAACGACGCAACCGAGTAATGAAATTAAAGGAAAAGCAATTCCTGGCATTCAGAATATCGTTGCAGTTGCTTCTGGTAAAGGAGGAGTAGGGAAATCTACTGTAACGGCAAATTTAGCGGTTACTTTAGCAAAGATGGGATTTAAAGTTGGTATTTTAGATGCTGATATTTATGGACCATCAATTCCTATTATGTTCGATGTCGCTAAAGAACGCCCATTATCTGTAACTGTTGATGGCAAATCTAAAATGAAACCTGTAGAAAATTACGGAGTAAAAGTATTGTCTATCGGATTCTTTACAAAGCCAGATCAGGCCGTAATTTGGAGAGGTCCAATGGCGTCAAAAGCATTAAATCAAATGATTTTTGATGCTGCTTGGGGAGAATTAGACTTCTTATTGCTCGATTTACCTCCAGGAACAGGAGATATTCACCTAAGTATTATGCAGGCCTTACCTATTACAGGTGCTGTTGTGGTAAGTACCCCTCAAAATGTGGCTTTAGCAGATGCTAAAAAAGGAGTCGCAATGTTTCAGCAAGATAGTATCAATGTGCCAGTTTTAGGTATTATAGAAAATATGGCCTACTTTACCCCTGCGGAACTTCCAGATAATAAATATTATATTTTCGGAAAAGAAGGTGCTAAGCATTTAGCAGAAGATTTAAAAGTGCCGTTTTTAGGTGAAGTACCATTGATTCAAAGTATAAGAGAGGCTGGAGATTTAGGAAGACCAGCAGCTATGCAAATGGCAACTCCAATTTCAGAAGCTTTTGAAGCAATTACAAGAGATGTTGTTCAGCAAGTAGTAAATCGTAATGAAGCATTACCAGCTACTGAAGCAATAAAAATTACAACAATGGCAGGTTGTTCTGCTGCAAACAAGAAGTAAAATGAGCTCAGAAGAACTTAAATTAAACGTAGAAAAAGCATTGGATGAAATCCGTCCGTTTCTACAAAGTGATGGTGGCGATATTAATTTATTATCTATTGATGATGGTAAGTTTGTAAAAGTGCAACTTGTAGGTGCTTGCACATCGTGTAGTGTTAATCAGATGACTTTAAAGTCTGGTGTAGAGATGACCATTAAAAAATATGCTCCTCAAATCGAAAAAGTTATTAATGTTGAAAAATAATGTGACATTTGTCACATTCTGAATAAAATGACATTAGTAGTTTTGCATTCAATTTTACATTCATGATCACAACAGATATACTTATTATTGGAGCTGGCCCAACCGGACTTTTTACGGTTTTTGAGGCTGGACTTTTAAAATTAAAATGTCATTTAATAGATGCTTTGCCCCAACAAGGTGGGCAATGTACAGAGCTTTACCCCAAAAAACCTATTTACGATATTCCGGCATACCCAGAGATTTTAGCAGGTGATTTAACGGATAAATTAATGGAGCAATGTAAGCAGTTCGAACCTGGGTTTACTCTAGGTGAACGTGCAGAGACCATTGAAAAACAAGAGGATGGTACATTTATCGTTACCACCAATAGAGGCACAAAACATCAAGCTACTGTTGTCGCAATTGCAGGTGGATTAGGAAGTTTTGAACCTCGTAAACCTTTAATTCATAATATAACTGATTTTGAAGATAAAGGTGTTGAGTACATGATTAAGGAACCTGAAATGTATCGCGATAAACATGTTGTGATTGCAGGAGGAGGAGATTCGGCTTTAGATTGGAGTATCTTTTTAAGCGATGTCGCCAAAAGTGTTACTTTAATTCATAGGCGAAACGAATTTAGAGGACATTTAGATTCGGTTGAAAAAGTACAAGAGCTAAAGAATAAAGGAAAGATAAACCTCATTACACCAGCTGAAGTTGTTGGCATCGTAGGTGACGATAAAGTGAAAGCTATAGTTGTAAAACAAGCACAACATATTGAAAAAGAATTTGAGGTAAAATGCGAACATTTTATTCCATTATTTGGATTATCACCTAAATTAGGGCCTATTGCAAATTGGGGACTTGAGATTGAAAAGAATGCCATTAAGGTTGATAATTCTCTAGACTACCAAACTAATATTCCTGGTATTTTTGCAATAGGAGATGTAAACACCTATCCAGGGAAATTAAAATTGATTCTTTGTGGCTTTCATGAAGCCACTTTAATGTGTCAGTCAGCATATAAAATTATTAACCCCGGGAAACGTTACGTATTAAAATATACGACAGTTGCTGGTGTTGATGGCTTTGATGGTTCTAGAAAAGAAGCACCTAAAGCTGTTGTTAAAGCTTTTGATTAATATATTAATGGACTTAATAGGTCTTAAAAGAGGATGTTTCCGCATTCTTGGAAACTGATTATGGAACAAGATATAAATATAACTATCATAGATAGGGACGGGGTAAAACATCAAATTGAAGCTCCTACAGATATGGCGATGAATTTAATGGAGATTGTTCGTTCTTACGAGCTAGCTCCAGAAGGAACCATTGGTATTTGTGGAGGTATGGCCATGTGTGCTTCTTGTCAATGTTATATCTTAAGCGAAACAGAATTGCCAGAAATGCAAGACGATGAAGAAGCGATGCTTTCTGAAGCTTTTGATGTCAAAGAGAATTCGCGTTTAGGGTGCCAAATACAAATGACACCTGAAATGGAAGGTCTAGAGGTAGAATTAGCTCCTGAATCTTAACAAATTCCTGAGAAAAGTAGGAAGTTCATAATTTTATCAGCAAGTATTTTCTTTAATCAGAATGAGAAGTGTAAAAGAAAAAATAACAGGAGTTACAATTATAAAGACAGTGTACCAACTATAATAGTTTTCATAGTTTAAATCACCTTTATTTTCTTGATAAAATCCATCAGAGAGTTCTGTTTTAGCAACACCAAAAGTTTGTGGTTGTTTAGATATCTGAAATCCCTCTTTTTTGGTTATTTTTTTAGATAATATCATTACAGCTTTGCAAATTAGTAATGTTATAAATGGCGAAAATGTAATAACTAAACATTGGTACCCACAGAGGAAATTCCAATCTGTCAAAAGCATTACTATCCCAATTAGACCAATGACAAAAGAGATTTTAAGATATTTCTCATATCTTTTTTTATCTTTCAAATCTTCAGACGAAATTATTATAGGTAGGTTCAAAATACCACAAATAATAATTACCATCCAGAAGTACATCTCTAATAATTCCATGCAACCTATTCCGTTTCAAGATTAGCAGATTCAATAAAATCCAAGGCTTTTTGAAATCGATTTGATTTCTGAAGTATTTTGCCTTTACTATTTACTACTAAATAACTAGGGAAGAATTCTATCTCTAAATCTTTGTAAAGTATTCTGCCAGAACGATCTTCGTTATAATTCGTCCAATTATATTGATGTGTTTCTAAATAAGATACCCATTTACTTATTCTTCTGTCAATAGACATTCCTATAACTTCAACATTTTGATGCTTTGTGGTCTTAAGATATTCTGCAATTACTTCGTGGTCTTTTACACATGGCGGACATTCTAAATACCAAAAGTCTAGGATATAAATTTTGTTGTTTTCTAATGTTATTGAGGTTTGACTACCTTTTGTAGTGTTAAAGGTGTATTCCGAAAAGTTTATTGTTTTTTTAATATTTGGATTTGGATTCGGTTTAACGTTTAGTAAGAAGATTAATACAATAAGAATAATGTTGTTATAGTTCATAATATGTTTTTAAGATTATGTAGTTTTATAATCAGCCAATTTAGTCGGTCCTTCCAATAAAAACCGATCAATTTTTAGAGTGCCATTATCAGTAGTTACAATTTGCCATTTAATTAGCGAAATGGCTCCATTTTCTATTTCAAGACCGGTAATACTTCTTGGGTGTACACAGCTACCATCATTAAAATAAGCGATATCACCAGGTTCAGGAAAACGTGGACGATGGGTGTGGCCAACAATGGTTATTAAGTTGTTATTTTCTATAATCCATCGTTTAGTGCGCCGTTCTATTTTAATGAGTTCGGTGTAATTTTTCGCGGGACTAGTGGGATCAGCAATGCCCATAACATTGAGAGGTTTCCATAACACGCGAACCATAAAACGGCTCCATTTCCAAAAGAGAAAATTCCACCAATCTGCCTGATGACCATGTGTTAAAAATAATTTCTGATTGGTTTCAGAATGTTCTAAGACAATACCTTCATGATAGTGAATACCACAAAATAAATCTTCATCATTTCCTGTTTTTGGATCAAAAAAAGTAGACAAATGTTTTTCTACATATTTTGGATCACGATAGACCATATCATGGTTGCCCCAAATCATATGTAAACGATTGTCGTCATGAAATTGCTTCATGAGCATATATACATTTTTATGTGCGTAAAAGATACTTTCAAATGTGAGATTTTCCCAAAGTTCATCGCCATCACCAAGTTCGCAATAGCTAAAGCCTTTCTCATAATAATGTCGTAATGCATGGAAGTAAATATTACGATTATTAGCAAAATCATCAGCAAAACTATTATCACCTCTATGGCAATCGCTAAACAATATATACTTAGAGGAATCATCAAACTGAAGTCGTTTGGCGTTCTCATATGCGCGATCTAATCTGGTTTTTGAGGACATGTATTTTTTATGTTCGACTAATTTAAACAAAAAAATGCTCCTCAATAATGAGAAGCATTTTTTAATTTTTTGTTTTGCGATGTTTCGAAACATATTCTTCCGAGTGCAAAACTTAAATGTCGCTTAACAGCTATTTAAAAGCATTTAAGCCTGTTACATCCAGTCCGGTAATAAGCAGATGTATATCATGTGTGCCTTCGTAGGTCACCACGCTTTCAAGGTTCATCATGTGTCTCATAATGCTATATTCACCACTGATTCCCATGCCTCCTAACATTTGCCTAGCATCGCGAGCAATTGTTAAAGCCATATCTACATTATTTCGTTTTGCCATAGATATTTGCGCTGAGGTTGCTGTGCCGTTTTCGCGCATTACCCCAAGTCTCCAAGCTAATAATTGTGCTTTGGTGATTTCGGTAATCATTTCTGCCAATTTCTTTTGTTGTAGTTGAAATTGTCCAATCGGCTTTCCAAATTGCATACGTTCTTTACTGTAACGTAAGGCTGTATCGTAACAGTCCATTGCTGCTCCAATAGCTCCCCAAGCAATACCAAAACGTGCTGAATCTAAACAGCCTAAAGGTGCACCTAATCCAGACTTGTTCGGTAATAAATTTTCTTTAGGCACTTTTACGTTATCAAATATAAGTTCACCAGTTGCAGACGCCCTTAATGACCATTTGTTATGTGTTTCTGGTGTAGAAAAACCTTCCATACCACGTTCAACGATAAGACCGTGAATACGACCGTTTTCATCTTTTGCCCATACGACAGCAACGTTACAAAAAGGGGAATTAGAAATCCACATTTTAGCACCATTTAAAAGGTAATGATCTCCCATATCTTTGAAGTTGGTCACCATACCTCCGGGGTTAGAGCCGTGATCTGGTTCTGTTAAACCAAAAGAACCAATCCATTCACCAGAAGCTAACTTTGGTAAGTATTTTTGGCGTTGTTCTTCGTTACCATATTTCCAAATAGGATACATTACTAAAGACGATTGCACAGATGCTGTACTTCTTACACCAGAATCTCCGCGCTCAATTTCTTGCATAATTAAACCATAAGAAATTTGGTCTAAGCCTGCCCCTCCATATTCTTCTGGGATATATGGGCCAAAAGCGCCAATTTCGGCCAAACCATTAATGATTTGCTTTGGAAATTCTGCTTTTTGAGCATATTCCTCTATAATAGGTGAGACATCGCGTTTTACCCATGCCCTTGCTGCATCACGTACTAACTTGTGTTCTTCTGTAAGTAACTCATCAAGATTATAATAATCTGGTGCTTCGAATAAATCTGGTTTCATGGAATTAGATTTTATAGAGATTAAAAATTAGAGGTGGCGACTGTGCTTAAATTACTGATAAAAGGTATCGTTTCTTTAAGCAGATATAATGAGGACTCCTCCTAATGTTATATTTAGTTTAAATGAATTACAAAAATAGCGAATACGATTGCGGTTAACAATTTAATGTGTAATTTTTAGAAGTGGTGAGTGGTATATTTTATATCTAAAAATTAGAAATAGGAGTGAAATTTAACCGCGTTAATATCATCACGATTAGTCTGTTTTTTTTAATAAATAAGCCCATGCCTCCATGCCTTTGGTATGGTCGAATATTACTTTTAAAACACCAATTAATGGTAAAGATATAACTGCACCAACAACTCCCCATAATGCAGAGAATAAAATGATTCCGAAAATAGTAATGAAAGGATTTAAATTGATTTCATCTCCAATAATCCAAGGGGTTAGTACATAATTTTCTACGAGTTGAGTTACGGAAATAACACCAATAACAATTAAGGCAGGCGTTGATCCGGCATAGAGATAAGAAAGCGCTACTGCAATTCCACCCCCAATTAGATTACCAACATATGGAATAATGGAAAACAACGATGCAAATAGAGCTAAAAATAATGCATAAGGCACAGAGCCAAATAGGAATCCGATATAATAAATGATAAATAAGAACACCATTATTTTTCCTTTACCAACGAAGTAATTTTTAATGGTTTGGGCTGATTTGCTTAATAGTGAACTTATCGCTGCCTCATCTGAAAATTGTTTTTTGAAAAATTTAATGAATTGCTTTTTTTGCATCAAAAAAAGAATAATATAGACAAATATAATAAGGGATTGCGATAAAAGGCTCATAAGTGAAGCTAAGAAAGTACTAGCTAAGCCTTCAACTTTTTCAACCAGTTTTTTATTGCCTTCTATATAGTCTTTATAATCCCAATTTAACTGGTTGTTTGCCCATTGCGATAATGAATTTAATTTTTCATTTGCCTTGTCTTTAATAGTTGGCCAATCTTCTGCCATGGTATTTATTTGGGAATTTAAAAGCCAAAAAATCAATAAAAAAAATAGGAGCATAAGCAAAACAGCTAAGGCAATAGATAGCCAATTTGGCAATCCCCAACTTTTGAGTTTTTGAACTGGTATATCCAGTAAAATAGCAATGATTGCGGCAACTAATAAAGGAATTATTAGATCTTTTCCGTAGAAAAATAAAACTAATAGACCACCAGTAAGTAAAAGCGTTTTTATTAAATTATTTACAGAAATTTCTATTTTTGGAGTACTCACGTCAGGCGTTTTTTTAAAATTAGATATCTTAAAAATACATCAAAATTTTAAAACTAAGCGATTTTTATTTGGTATAAAGTGAATAGAGTCGGTACAGAATAAAAATTAAAGGAAGGGAGGGATCTATGTATATCTAAAGGTTTATACTGCTCTGTTTTGAGTATATACTAGGTTTATGCTTTTTACATTTTTAAGTAAAAATCTTTGGTAAGATTGATGTAATCTTCAGTGTATTGATGGCGTTCAGTTTCAATAATTAATTCTGAAATTTTAATTGGAGTTTTAGAATAAGAAAACTCTATAAGACTCCGTTTTAAATCTGATTTTTCATTTCCTCTAACTCTTAGGATACGATTAGGAAAAAGATGAATTAGACTGGCTTCTTCAATATATTTTTCTTCGTCTTTAAATGGAATGACAATAGAAAATTTGCCTTTTTCTGATAGAAAGTTTATAACGGCAAAAATAATATGTTCCAATGGCATAGCATCACTAAAGCGAGCTAAATCTCTAGCGTTGTCTTTTGTTTTGTAATCTTCGGTGTAAAAAGGAGGATTGCAAATGATAAGGTCAAATTTTTCATCAACAGCTTCAATATATTCTATTAAGGATGCATGAAAGCAAAATAAACGATCTGCCCAAGGTGAATTTTCAAAATTGGTTACACATTGTTCAAAAGCATCATCATCTATTTCTATAGCTTCAATTTGATCTGCATAACTTCTTTGAGCAATCATTAAACTTAGGAGGCCAGTTCCAGAACCAATATCTAAAACATTAAACGGATTGTGCTCAACAGAAGTCCATGCTCCAAGTAACACTCCGTCCGTGCCAATTTTCATAGCACAACGATCTTGATTGACTGTAAATTCTTTAAATTTGAAAGGCTTACTCATAGTTTTGTTATTTCTGTGAAGACAGAAATTTATCTTAATTAATATCTTAGTGCCTTGTTCTATTAGAACTCGTTATTACTCTTCAAGGTATAAGTCAATGAGCCCTTCAGGGGTATTAACCTCTATTGTTTTATTTTTTCGATCTACTTTAACTATAAATTCATCGTTCATAGGAATTAAGATTTCAATACCATCTCTATCAATTTCGAATAAAGATTGGGCTGTGGTGTCATTAATACTTTGAAGAATACCTACCTCTCCAAAATTGGTGTCTGTAATTGTAAATCCTATAACTTCATGAAAATAAAATTTATCACCTTCAAGTTTAGGAAGTAAATCTAACGGTAAGTATAATTCAGTCTTTATTAAAGCGTCGGCATCTGCTTCAGTATCGACGTCTTCAAATTTTAAACGAAGCAAATCTGATTTATGTAATTGCGAGGATTCAATAAAGAAAGGTACTAAGTTGCCTCTCAGATCTATAAATATAGCCTCTAAGTTATCATATAAATCAGGTTCATCGGTATCTAGCTTTGCGAGAAGTTCGCCTTTAAAGCTATATTTTGATACAATTTTTCCTAAATAAAAACAGTCTTCTTTTTTCATTTCAGTGTGTTGTCAGTTGATGTACAGTCGAGAAAAATATAAATGTCACACCCTACATACATCTCGACTGCGCTCGATGCGACATTTTAGACAATAAAAAAACCCAGACTAAAATAGTCTGGGTTAAAAGTATAAAAAATAATTTTTTTATTCTTCTTCGTTAGCTGCTGTTTCTTCAGTTGCAACATCTTCTGCTACTTCTTCTTCAACAACTGGTGCAGCTGCAGCGATACGTGCTTCATTTACTGCTTTTTCTGCTTCTAATGCTTTCGCTTTAGTTTCTGCATCAGCTTTAGATAAACCATCAGATTTAGCTTCAATTTTAGCAGATTTTTCTTCCAACCAAGCATTGAATTTTGCTTCTGCTTGCTCTTCAGTTAATGCACCTTTTCTAACTCCACCAGCTAAATGATGTTTAAGCATTGCACCTTTATAAGATAAAATTGCTTTTGCAGTGTCAGTAGGTTGTGCACCATTTTGTAACCATGTTACAGCTCCGTTAATATCTAATTCGATAGTTGCAGGATTTGTATTCGGATTGTAAGCACCTAATTTTTCAAGGTATTTACCATCTCTTTTAGCGCGAGAATCCGCTGCTACGATCCAGTAATAAGGTTTTCCTTTTTTACCGTGTCTTTGTAATCTAATTTTTACAGGCATAATAATTAATTAATGAGGTTCTCGACCTCTGTTATTAATGAGGGCGCAAAGATACTATAATTTTTTAATTTGCAACGGTTTAATTTGTTTTTAAGCTAGTGTTGAGTGTGCTTTAGTTAAAAGAAAAAGTGGAGTTATGCTCATTATTAAAAATTATTATACTTTTGACCTTCTTGTTTCGTTATATTTGGAGCACAGATAAAACACCTTTTTAAATGAAGAAAAAACTAATCCTCCTATCTCTTATTTTTTTAACAGCGTTCAGTTGTGGTGACGAAGTACAGTTTAATACGCCTGCTTTTCAAGGTGATCGTGAAAACGAACTGTGGAGAGCAAAAGCTTTTTCTGCGAGTATTGATGCTTTTGGATTTTTAACCATTACAGGGGTTAATAATTCAGAAACTGTAAAATTGACTGTTCCTTCTGTGATCGAATCAAATTTTATTGTGGGAGAAATAGATGTTGTTGAGGCACAATATAGTGATGGTTTTGGAGCAACGTATTCTACGACAAATAAACCAGATGAAAGTGTTTCAATTTATCCTGAACTTGGTGAAATTATCATTGATGAAATAGACGTCGTTAATAAAACTTTTACAGGAACCTACAGATTTTTAGCTTTTGATGCTTCTGGATTAAACTCTATAGGGTTTACCAATGGTATTTTTTATAAAGTCCCTTTGATTTCTGGTGAGCTTCCTACAAATCCTACAACTTGTTTAGATTTAGATGGTGCTTCCGATGCCGCATTGATCGCTTTTCAAAACACATTTGCTTCAGGATTAGAATTTGTAAATAGTGCGGCTTATTTAGCGGCATGTAGTGCGTATTCTGAAGCTTTAACAAATCAACGTGTCTATTGTGGTGATGCCGATGGTACTTTGCAAGCTATAATTGATGGTTTAGGTGACTGTCAGATATCTTGCGAGATTGCTACAGCAAATGTTATTGAAGCCAACTCACAATATACAACGGCTACTATTGGTAATTATAATGAAAAGTGCGCACAGTATACCCTTTACTTGCAGGAGCAAATAGAAATTTGTGGAGATGATGATGGAAGTGTTCAGGCAGCAATTGATAGTTTAAATTGTGGTGATGCTGATGGTGATGGTGTGGCTGATGTGTACGAAGATTTTAATAGTGATGGCAATCTTGATGATGATGACACAGACGGAGATGGAGTGGCTAATTATTTAGATAATGATGATGATGGAGATGGCATATTAACGCAGTATGAAGGTAAGGATGCGGACGGAAATCCTATAGATACCGATGGTGATGGTGACGTGGATTACTTGGATGCTGATGATGATGGAGATACATTATTAACTTTAAACGAAAATGCAGATCCAAACGGTGATGGTAACCCTGATGATGCTGTCGATACCGATGGTGACGGAGTGCCAGATTATTTACAAGCATAAATAAACCTTATATAAAAATATTAAAGCGTTACTCATTATGAGTGACGCTTTTTTTTATGTTCAAAACTCTTTGTAATTTCATTTTAGTAAAGTTCAAATTCTATGTAATTTTATAAGCTAACTTTTTGCAGAATACAATGGTGATTTTTGCTGATTATAAGTGTTTTATACTTTTACGGCCCTACGGTAAAAATACACCACTAAACAATAAACGACAGAACAACGCATGTACTTAATATTCGATACCGAAACCACAGGATTACCAAAACGCTGGGATGCACCAATTACTGATACTGATAATTGGCCAAGATGTATTCAGATTGCTTGGCAATTGCATGATGGTATGGGAAATTGTATTGAACATCAAGATTATTTGGTGAAACCAGACGGGTTTAATATACCTTATGATGCTGAAAAAATACATGGTATTTCAACCGGATTAGCACAAGAGCAGGGCGTGTCACTTTCAGAAGTTTTAGAGAAATTTAATGCGGCTTTATCAAAAACTAAATTTGTCGTTGGTCAGAATGTAAAGTTCGATTTAAATATTATGGGAGCGGAATTTGTGCGCGAAAACGTCACAAACCAACTTCAAGAATTACCTGTTTTAGATACTTGTACAGAACATACAGCAACCTTGTGTCAATTACCAGGTGGACGTTACGGAAAATTTAAATTGCCAACTTTAACGGAGTTACATGAGTATTTATTTAATAAACCCTTTTCTGAAGCACACAATGCGACAGCCGATGTTGAAGCAACGACACGTTGTTTTTTAGAATTAATAAGACGTAAACAATACACCAAGGAGCAGTTAGATGTAGAGCCAGAATATTTTGAGAATTTCACGCAAGAAAATCCTACGGAAGTTCAGCTTATTGGTTTAAAGCATATAAATCTTAAGAAGGAAAGTGCTAAAATTAATGCACGACTTCAAAAAGAACAAGCGGTACCTGTAACTATTGATAAAGAGGCGGCATCACAAGTTAAGGATGTTGATTTTGCACATCTACATAATCATTCCCAGTATTCGATTCTTCAATCTACGATTAGTGTTAAAGATTTAGTTGCAGCAGCAGCCAGAGAAAATATGCCAGCTGTTGCTATGACGGATCACGGAAATATGATGGGAGCATTTCACTTTGTGACTGCGGTTTCCAATCATAATAAAGGTGTTAAATCACAACATAAACAGGCAGAGGAAGCCGGATTAGAAAAGAAAGGGAAAATTATAAAACCGATAATTGGTTGTGAGTTTTTTGTATGTGAAAACCATGCAGACAAAACTCGAAAAGATAATGGGTATCAAATTGTGTTAATGGCCAAGAACAAAAAAGGCTATCACAATTTAGCAAAATTATCATCTGCAGCCTTTACGGATGGTTTTTATTATGTGCCAAGAGTTGATAAAAAACTGATTGAACAGTACAAAGAAGATTTAATCTGCTTAACAGGAAACCTTTATGGTGAAGTACCAAGTAAGGTTTTAAATGTTGGAGAAAATCAAGCTGAAGAAGCTTTATTGTGGTGGAAAGAAACGTTTCAAGATGATTTGTATCTCGAAATAATGCGCCACAATCAAGAGGATGAAAATCGTGTGAATCCCGTATTAATTCAATTGTCAAAAAAGCATGATGTTAAATTGGTCGCTACCAATAATACCTATTATGTCGATCAAGAAAACGCCAATGCGCACGATATTTTATTGTGTGTAAAAGATGGTGAAAAACAGGCGACACCCATTGGTCGTGGTCGTGGTTATCGTTACGGTTTACCAAATCAAGAATATTATTTTAAGTCTTCAGAAGAAATGAAAGCACTCTTTAGAGATGTGCCAGAAGCCATTGTAAATATTCAAGAAGTAGTCGATAAGATTGAGCCTTATGAATTAGCGCGAGCTGTATTATTACCTGCTTTCGATATTCCTGAAGAATTTAAATTTGAAGAAGATATAGCCGATAGTGGTAAACGTGGTGAAAATGCATTTCTAAGACATTTAACTTACAAAGGGGCAAAAATACGTTACGGCGAGATTACTCCAGCCATTGAAGAACGTCTCGATTTTGAGTTGAGCGTTATTGAAAAAACAGGATATCCAGGTTATTTCCTAATTGTAGAAGATTTTATTCGAGAAGCCAGAAAAATGGATGTTTCCGTTGGTCCTGGTCGTGGATCTGCAGCAGGTTCGGTGGTTGCTTATTGTTTATGGATTACCAATATAGATCCTATAAAGTACGATTTACTTTTTGAGCGTTTCTTAAATCCAGATCGTGTAAGTATGCCCGATATTGATATCGATTTTGATGATGAGGGTCGAGGTCGTGTCATGCAATATGTAATTGATAAATACGGTTCTAACCAAGTAGCGCAGATTATTACTTACGGAACCATGGCTGCAAAATCTTCAATTAGAGATACCGCCAGAGTTTTAGATTTACCATTAAATGAAGCCGATCACATTGCGAAGTTAATTCCGCTGATGTCTAAACTAGGCAAGATTTTTGGACTTTCGGAAAAGGAATTAGCAAGTAAATTTAGAGCTGAAGATTTAGAGAAAATTAATGAATTACTCAATATTTCTGATGGTGACGATTTACAAGCCGAAACCATTAACCAAGCTAGAATCTTAGAAGGTTCGGTTCGTAATACAGGGATTCATGCTTGTGGTGTAATCATTACACCTGGAGATATTACCAACTATGTACCAGTAGCATTAGCTAAGGATTCCGATTTATATGTTACCCAATTCGATAACTCTGTTGTTGAGGATGCAGGGCTGCTGAAGATGGATTTCTTGGGATTAAAGACCTTAACCTTAATTAAAGATACGGTTAAACTTGTAAAAGCTAAGCACGATATTTTGCTCGATCCAGAGAATTTTCCGTTGGATGATGTACCCACATACGAGTTATTCCAGCGTGGAGAAACGGTTGGTGTGTTTCAGTATGAATCGCCTGGCATGCAAAAACACATGAAGAATCTTAAACCTACGGTTTTTGATGATTTAATTGCCATGAACGCCTTGTATCGTCCTGGTCCGATGGAATATATCCCAAGTTTCATTGCGCGTAAACATGGTGATGAAGAGATTGTATACGATTTACCAGAAATGGAAGAATACCTTAAGGAAACTTACGGAATTACGGTTTACCAAGAGCAAGTAATGCTACTTTCGCAAAAATTGGCCGATTTTACCAAAGGTGAAGCCGATGTCTTGAGAAAAGCGATGGGTAAAAAGCAGATCGCTGTTTTGGATAAAATGAAACCAAAATTCATTGAACAAGCGGGGGCAAAAGGATTAGATAAAACAAAACTAGAGAAGATCTGGAAGGATTGGGAAGCCTTTGCGAGTTACGCCTTTAACAAATCGCACTCTACATGTTATGCATGGATTGCTTACCAAACGGCTTATTTAAAAGCGCATTACCCAGCAGAATATATGGCTGCGGTTTTATCCAATAACATGAATGATATTAAATCCGTAACCTTCTTTATGGAAGAGTGTAAACGGATGCGATTACCGGTTTTAGGACCTGATGTTAATGAGAGTTTTTACAAGTTTTCAGTAAATAAAGATAATGCCGTTCGTTTCGGAATGGGAGCGATTAAGGGTGTTGGTCATGGAGCTGTTCAAACGATTGTAGACAACAGAAAAGAAGATGGAAACTATAAATCTATCTTCGATTTTGCCAAACGTATTGATTTACGTGCTGCCAATAAAAGGGCTTTTGAAGGGCTGGCGAATGCAGGCGGTTTTGATTGTTGGGCAGATACACACCGAGCACAATACTTTGCAGACGAAGGTGATGGAGTTAGCTTTTTAGAAAAAGCAGTTAAGTACGGAGCCAAGCATCAGGAAAATGAGAACTCGGCACAAGTCAGCTTATTTGGTGCGGCTAGCGATGTTCAGATTGCAGAACCCGTAGTGCCACCTTGTGAAGACTGGGGAACGATGGAGAAATTATCGCGAGAACGCGAAGTGGTTGGGATTTATATTTCTGGTCATCCATTAGATGATTTTAATATTGAAATGAAAACCTTCTGTAATGGAGTTGTTGCTCATTTTAATGATTTGGAAACCATTGTAAATAAAGAAGTTACTTTTGGTGGAGTGGTTACCGATGTGCAACATCGTGTAAGTAAACAAGGAAAAGGTTGGGCAATTTTCACGATTGAAGATTATACCGACAGTTTTGAGTTTCGAATTTTTGGTGAAGATTATCTAAAGTTTAGACACTTCTTTGTCATTAACTCTTTTGTCTATGTCAGAGCCTTTGTGCGCGAAGGTTGGGTAAACAGAGACACAGGTAAAAAAGGGGATCCAAGGATTCAGTTTAATAGTTTCCAGTTGTTGCATGATGTGATGGATACCTATGCTAAAAAGTTATCGATTCAATTAAATATTAAGGATTTAGAAAGGGAAACAGTTTCTGTGCTGTATGACTTAATAAAATTCCACGAAGGCACTCAAACCTTAAATTTTGTGGTCTATGATAATGCTGAAAAGATAAAAGTACAGATGCCAAGCCGAAAAAATAAGGTTAAGATTTCGCAACAGCTATTAAATAGTTTGAAGGAGCATGATATAATTTATAAGTTGAATTAGATACTTAGAGAAGAATAACTTATACAGACAAGTTAGTATGTTTTATAAATTTAGAGATTTTAATAATTATAAATTTTTACTTGATATATTTCTTAATCAAAGGTTGTATGCTTCTAGTTTTAAAAATTTAAATGACAACTTCGAAGGGCAGTTTTTTAATAATTCTTTTAATGAAACTATAAGAACAAGACTCGAACCAAAAAAAAATGAACACATAAGTATTTGTTCATTTTCAGGTCATTATAAAAATCATCTTTTATGGTCACATTATTCTAATGGTCATAGAGGTTTAGTAGTTGGTTTTGATGTTATTGAAGGGAGGCATGAAATTAAAAAAGTAAATTATAAAGGATTAAAGAGTTACGATAATTTGCCTTATAAATTAGAGGATATAAAATCTATTTTTTTAAATAAAATTCCCGAATGGGAATATGAGGATGAGTATAGAATAATTGCTGAAAAGCAATGTTATATTGATATTAAAATAAAAAAAGTGATTTTTGGTATTGAGGCCTCTCAATTAGACAAAGAGCTTATAAACCAACTTATTAAAAAAATTGATTCTAGTATCAAAATTGAAACGTATAATGGTTGATAAACAGTTTTGCAACAATTTATTTTAAATTAAACAGGAGTTATGACTTAAGTATTATTGATTTAGTTTTCAAAAAAAAACAGACAGACTTGTCTGTTTTTAAAAATAATTGATATATTTGCATCATGAAACATGCCGAAGTAAAAAATAGAATTACAGAAACGGCCTCATTTTTATTTTATAAGAATGGGTATAATTCTACAGGTATCAACCAAATTATTGCAGAAGCAGGGATTGCTAAGGCAACGTTATACAATCATTTTAAATCTAAAGAAGATATTTGTTTGGCGTATCTTCAGCACAAGAATATCAATTTTCTAGAAGATTTTGAAAATTTCACGACCTCTAAACCAAAAGGAAAAGAGCAAATTCTAGCGATATTCGATTTCCTTCAATTGTTTTATCAGGATAAAGATTTTAATGGGTGTTGGTGTATTAAAACCGTTTCGGAAATTCCAAAAGATAATGAGATGATCCGGAATGAAATTCAATCTCAAAAAAATGATTTTATTGCCATCATAGCAAGACTGATTACTACTAATTTAGAACAAGTGAAAAGTGAGCAAGTAAATTCACTCGCACGACAAATATATTTACTTTACGAAAGTGCCGTTGGAGAAAGTCACTTGCACCAAGAAGATTGGCCTATTGTAGAGTCTAAAAATTTATGTAAAAAAATAATAGCTTAAAAAAATTTGAACAAACAAAGACAGACCTGTCTGTCTAATTTTAATAATTTAATAAAAATATAATGAAAGAATTTGAAAACAAAGTAGCCTTAGTCATTGGTGGAACAAGCGGAATAGGTAATGCAACTACAAACGCCTTATTAGAAGGTGGTGCAACTGTACATGTTGTAGGTAGAAATACAGATAAAATTGCCGATGCACCAAACTTAGTTAAACACACAGCAAATATCTCTAGCACTACTGAAGTAGATGCTTTAATTGCTAAAATTGATGGTTTAGATAACTTAGACTATTTGGTAAATGCTTCTGGAATTTTTGGTCCTAAACCTTTTTTAGATCATACGATGGAAGACTATAATTCGTATTTAGATTTAAACAGAGGCTTCTTTTTTATCACACAAAGTGCTGCTAAAAAAATGAAAGCGACTCAAGGTGGCTCTATCGTAAATGTTGGATCCATGTGGGCAAAACAAGCTGTAAAAGCAACGCCTTCTACGGCCTATTCTATGCAAAAAGCAGGTTTACATTCGCTAACACAACATTTGGCTATGGAATTAGCAGAAGATAACATTCGTGTGAATGCGGTTTCTCCTGCCTTAGTAAATACGCCTGTATATCATGGTGTTTTTGGAGGTGAAGAAGCAGCTAAAGAAGCATTGGTTGGCTTTAATGGTTTTCACCCAATAGGTCGTTTTGGAGAATCGGAAGATGTAGCCAATAGTATTATCTTCTTATTATCAGACAAGGCTGCTTGGGTAACAGGTGCTATTTGGGATACCGATGGTGGTGTTATGGCTGGTAGAAATTAAAAAACTAAAAATAATTATTGAGCCATAACCTTATCTCATTTTGGTTATGGCTTTTCTACTTTATAAGTCTCAAAATAATTTTGAGATTTAAATTTGAATTCAAACTATGAAAAATTTAATCCTAATCTTAAGTATTGTTTTACTGTTTATGTCTTGTAAAGAGGACGTAATATCAGAAACAGATCGTGTTTCTAAAGCAATAACATCCAAGGTTCCAAGTGAAAAATCAACATTAAAATATAAAACATTAGCTGTAAACGGAATAAACATAGCTTATAGAGAAGCTGGTAATCCTAAAAATCCAACCATCGTTTTACTACATGGTTTTCCGGCATCATCGTACCAATACAGAAAAGTATTAGCGCAACTATCTAACGAGTTTCATTTAATTGCACCTGATTATCCGGGTTTTGGTAATAGTGATTTTCCAGATGCGGAAACGTTTACCTATACATTTGATAATATTGCAGTTACTATTGATTCATTTTTAGAACAAAAAGGGATTAATTCTTATGCGATAATGATTCAAGATTATGGAGCTCCTATTGGTTTTAGATTAGCGACTGCACATCCTGAAAGAATTACAGCAATCATCAATCAAAACGGAAATGCTTATGAAGAAGGTTTAGGTGAAGCTTGGTCTGGAATAAGAGCACTTTGGAAAAATAGAACTAAAGAAACCGAAGATGCGTTATTACCTGCTTTTTCTTTAGAAGGATTAAAATGGCAATACACACATGGTGTTAGAGATATTGAGACTGTAGATCCGGATAGTTATAATTTAGATTTCTTACGTTTGTCTAGACCAAACGCACATGCCATAAATTTAGATTTGTTTTACGATTATCAAAATAACGTGAAATTATACCCGAAATGGCAAGACTATTTAAGAGACAATCAACCACCATTATTAATCGTGTGGGGGAAAAATGATGCTTTTTTTCCTGAAAGTGGTGCCGAAGCGTTTAAAAAAGACGTAAAAAACATAGATTACAACATTTACGATACCGGTCATTTTGCGTTAGAAGAAGAAGGTGATGCTATAATTGAAAGCATTAGAAACTTCATGAGAAATCAGAATAAATAAATATCTAGAATGAAGCAATTTGCAATAATTTTATTGGTTTCACTAACCGTATTTAGCTGTCAGAGTAGATCAGAAGACACTAAAAAACAATTCTTTTTACCACCAGCAACGACTTATAATTATGTGGAAATTGATAATGTAAAACTGTTTTATAGAGAAGCAGGCGATAAAAGCAATCCGACGATAGTATTGCTCCATGGGTATCCTTCGTCTTCACATTCGTATAGAAATCTTATTCCTATGTTGGCGACGCATTATCATGTTATTGCACCAGACAATTTGGGTTCTGGCTACAGCACGCATTTAGACCCAGCAACAACGACATATACTTTTGATGTGTTAGCGGATTATACAGAGAAGTTAATCAATACACTTCAAATTAAGAATTACGTAATGTACATGCAAGATTTTGGAGCTCCTGTGGGATACCGAATGATGATGAAAAATCCAAAACGGATTGAAGCTTTAATTGTTCAAAACGCGAATGCATATATAGATGGTTTAACGCCTAAGCGACACGATTTTTTTAGAATGGCACAAATGGATACTTCTCAAGTAAAGCATGATTTTTTATATAGCTTAACAGGCGAAGATGCCATAATAAATAAGCAGTATTTATTTGATTTAGACAGTACAAATATCAACATTCAAAGTCCGGATGCTTGGACACACGACTTAGCATTTTTAAGATCTCAAAAAGACAGAGAAATTCAAGTGCAGTTATTTCAGGATTACAATACCAATTTGATTCGGTATCCAAAATGGCAGAAGATGTTGAGAGAGACCCAACCAAAAACCCTAATAGCTTGGGGTAGAAAGGACTTGAAATTCAATTATAAAGGAGCCGAAGCTTATTTAAGAGATTTACCAAATGCAGAGTTACACTTGTTAGACGCAGGCCATTTTACTGCAGAAGAAAAGACGAGAGACATTGCCAAACTTATTTTAGAATTTTTGTTTAAGAACGGTATAGAATAACGAATTGAAAAAGCGAATTGTACTGAAGGTTTTGTTTAAATTAAATGGTTTGTTGTTATCCTGAATTTGCGCTAAGGATGGAAGTGGCATCCTTTTTTGTTTTGCTATTGAGCGAAGTCGAAATAAAAAGCAAAAAAGATACAACGGACAGCCTGGTTTATGCGCCCAACAGAAGTATACATATAACCCATCTATATCGCTATAATCAAAACATATACAGGCTATGTAAGGTTTGCGGAATATTTTGACTAATTTTGTAATTCCATATGCACATGGAAAAGAAAAGAAAAGTACAATACATTTAAAAAATAAATATTATGGCATTAGAAATAACAGATGCAAATTTTGAAGAGACAGTATTAAAGAGTGATAAGCCTGTAGTAGTTGATTTTTGGGCTGCATGGTGTGGACCTTGTCGTATGGTTGGACCAATCATTGACGAAATTAGCACAGAATATGAAGGTAAAGCTGTAGTTGGTAAGGTAGATGTTGATGCAAATCAAGAATTCGCTGCTAAATATGGTGTTAGAAATATCCCTACTGTTTTGGTTTTTCAAGGTGGTGAAGTTGTAGGTCGCCAAGTTGGTGTTGCTCCTAAAAAAGCATACTCAGACGCTATCGACGCCCTTTTGTAGTCAATACTCTAAAAGAAATGATAAAAGGTTTGCCTATACGGCAAACCTTTTTTAGTTTCGGTAACTGATGGATTTACAACAAGAACTCAATAAAACAGGAGGTTTTAAAAATCTCGAATTATTAGCGAAGCAAGTCGTTGAAGGCTTTATTGCCGGTATGCATAAAAGTCCGTTTCATGGATTTTCGGCAGAATTTGCTGAGCATAAAATTTATAATCCAGGGGAAAGCACTAAGCATATTGATTGGAAACTCTATGCCAAAACAGATCGTTTGTATACGAAACGTTATGATGAGGAAACTAATTTACGCTGTCATATTATTTTGGACAATAGCAGTTCTATGCATTATCCTGAATTGGCTGGGGCTTCTATAGATCATCTTAATAAAGTTGCCTTTTCAGCTTTAGCGAGTGCATCCCTAATGCATATTCTTAAAAAGCAACGCGATGCTGTAGGCTTAAGTATTTATAGCGATAACTATGATTTTTATTCCCCAGAAAAAGGTAGTGAGCGTCATCACCAGATGTTATTGCATAAACTGAGTGATGCTGTAGTTTCTAAACCAGAAACAAAAACAACAGAAACGTATCGGTATTTGCATCAGATTGCAGAAAAAATTCATCGTCGATCTTTGATTTTTGTGTTTACGGATATGTTTCAAACGTCAGAAGACGATGAAAAACTGTTTGAAGCGTTGCGACATTTAAAGCATAATAAGCATGAAGTGGTCTTATTTCATGTTTTTGACAAAGAAAAAGAGTTGTCATTTGATTTTGATAATAGACCCAAGCGTTTTATAGATGTGGAGACCGGAGATCATATTAATTTATATGCGGATAATGTGAAGACTACTTACGAAAAAGCTGTTAAAGAGTATTTTACGGACTTAAAATTAAGGTGTGGTCAATACCGAATTAAGTATGTGGAAGCCGATATTAAGGCTGGATTTAATAGTATATTAACCACCTATATGATAGAGCGACAAAAATTTATTTAATTTATTTATTATTTTTTTTGTTTTTTGTTTGTGGAATTGAAAATGCGGTGTATATTTGCACTCGCAATTAAGCAACGGTCTGGTAGTTCAGTTGGTTAGAATGTCGCCCTGTCACGGCGAAGGTCGCGGGTTCGAGTCCCGTCCAGACCGCTAAAATTGCAAAAGAAGCTTCAAGAAATTGAGGCTTTTTTTTAGCGACATAAAGACGTTGTGTTGTTCTAGGAGAGATCCTAGAGTAGTTGTGAGAAACTCATTGTTGTTGAGTTCTTACCAATGAGAAGCTTTCCTTTCTTTCTGAATAAGAAGATCGGGATGCTTTTTTGTTTTAGAGCCTTTTTAAGATGTTTGAGTAAGGGTATTCTTTTTTCTAAAAGAGAAAGACCTATGGGATTTAAGTCTATTCTTAATTTGTTGCTTTATTTAGCTTTTAGACGTTAATTTACCGTCCTCTGTTAAGACGGCCTGATCGTTTCTTAAAACTTCAAGTGTAACTTCGGGTTCGTCATCTTTGGATATCTTATTTCTATAAATAGTATATATGTACATTCCATTTATAAATGTAATAACGTAAAACAGAAGTTTCAAATGGTGATAAGGCATTATTGAATAGGTATTTTAATAATGGTTGAAATTTTGAAATACGGAAATTATATCTTCACTTAAATGAGCATTGATTATATGTTGTAAATCTTTGCTTTAAAAATTCTAAATGTATATAGTAATCACGCTCAAAATTACTTTTTCGGCCCTCAATTTAATGTCGTTTCAATAGATTTCGTTTTTCTTTGGATTGGTAAAATCTTAATTGTGAAATGGTCTGTATGTGTAAGGAGGATTCTATTATTGTTGTTGTTCATAATGGTGATTTCAGATGGGTGACTGAATTAAGTTTATTTTTGGTTTTAATTGGAGCTATTATAAAAGAAAGTGATAAAGTTAAAGCGACATGAGGTTAATAAACTGCAACGGTATTTTTATTGGATGTTCTTGTTGAGGTGTGCTATTAAAAAGCTTTCTTTTCTGTCTAATTAAAAAGATTGAGATGCTTCTTTATTTTAAGGAATTCATCTATTGAGAACGCATGTGACTTCCTTAAAAAGTTGGTGTCTTATAGGAGCTATTAATCAACAAAAAAAAAAGAGGTGACAAGAAATTGTTACCCTTTTTTTATGCTTTAATCGATCTGTTTTAAAATGAAATACTATATAATTAAATAAAGCGATATTGGTAATTATATCTCAAGTTTTCAACAGGTTATGAACATCGTTTTTGCGCTTCACCCCATAAAAAACACATTTAATCGAAGAATCCTTAGGAATATTGAAAAATACTTTTATATTTGCAGCTCTGATTAGGTTTTGAAAACGCTTAAAAAGAGAAATTTTAATTCATTTTACTATGGGCATTTAATTGTCTAAAAAACGTCCCTCGTTTTAAGTTTTAGTAGTGTTTTAGGTTTGCCCTAAAATAGTTAAAAATCCATTCCCTTCCCTCAGTGTATCGCTTAGCGTTACCGATTTTGATATTGACTAATTTTAACCCTAAATATAATACTTATGAAAACCCTAAAAATTACTTTTGCATTACTAGCTGTCTCATTATTAACGGTATCTGGAATCCAATCAGACAAGGTTGCAGTTAATGATGAAGAACCTACTTACAAAGAAACAACTAGTTATGACCTAATGGCGCATACTAAGACCAAGATAAAATTAAAAACACAAGGATAGTATAGAATTTATTTGCTATTAATTACAAGTCCACTCATTGAGTGGGCTTTTTGCGTTAGTCTAAATCCAAATGATAATTAAAATATAGTTTTGATATTTTAGTATATATTTGATTAATTATTTAATTCGTTTAGATGCGTATTTGCCTTGGTTTAATTTGTTTATTCTTGTTTGGAAACGCATTTTCTCAAAATCACGATTCTATACAATTTGATAGTATTTTTAAGTTAAGAAGTTTAACGTTTGATGCTGATTTATCTGATAGTTTAAGGATTGTATATGCTAAAAAAGCTATTGAGCTATCACGGAAAACTTCTCAAGATAGCACAGTTCTTAAAAGTGGAAGAAGTTTAGGTATATTGTATGATGTATTGGGTGAGACCGATCAATGGAAAAAACAAAATAAAATAAATTTAGATCTTGCTTATAAGTTATCTGATACCTTAGCAATAGCTGTAGCTAATCTCAATATAGGTATTGCAAAGCATGTTTATGATGTTCAATATGATAGCGCTTATTTTTATTATCGAGGAGCATTAAAATATTATGATCAATTAGAGGATACAGAATTAGTAGCAACGATATACTATTATATAGCTACTATTCAGATTAAAGATAAAGTCTATATAAGTAGTGAAGAGAATGCTATTAAAGCATTAAAATTATTCAATACCTTACCAAAAACGGAGTCCATTAGGGATGATATCTGGAGTGTTAATGATCTGCTAGGAAAATTATCAAGTAAGTTAGGACGCTATAATGAAGCCTTAGAATATCATAGTAAAGCTCTCACGATAGCTAATAGTATGCAGGATGGTGCATTTAACGAAATTATTTCACTTCATAATCAGGCTAATGTTTATATCGAATTACATAATTATGAAAAGGCTATTGAAGTTTTTGATGATTTAACTGAATTACGACCAGTTTACCAGGAAAAAGATGCTACATTTTATCCATTAATAATTGATAATCTTGCTTATGCTAAAGTATTAGCTGGGCATAAAGATTATGATGAAATAAGTGACATGTTTTATGAGGCGTATAGGATAAGTAACAACCTTAATGACGATGTTACTAAACTTGCCGTAACAATAGATTTATCAAAGTATTATAAGCATTTAGAGGTTAAAGATTCCACTTTAAAATATACGGTTAATGCTTATAAATTAGCAAAGAAAATATCGTCAACCGATATATTATTAGAATCTATGATTCTGCTTTCTGAATTAAAAGAAGGAGATGAAGGTAAAAGCTATTTAAGAGACCATATAAAACTTACGGATAGTTTGTTATATGTAGAGCGAAACGTTAGAAATAAATATGCGAGAATTGAACTTGAAACCGATCAATTAGTAGCGGAAAATAAACAAATATCTAAAGAGAATCTCTATTTATTAATCTTATCTATTGGTCTTTTAGGTACTGCCATATTAGTTTACGTCTTAATTTCTCAACGGGCAAAGAACAGAAAGTTAAAGTTAATACAAGTGCAGCAAAAAGCAAACGAAGATATCTATAACCTAATGCTAGGGCAGCAGGATAAAGTAGATGAAGCTAGGGCTAAGGAAAAAACAAGAGTCTCAAAAGAATTGCATGATGGTGTTTTAGGAGGGCTTTTCGGAGTGCGATTAAGCTTAGATAGTATCAATTTTAATGAAGGAAAAGAGGCGATGATGACGCGGGCAAAATATATTAGTCAGCTTAAAACTATTGAACACGACATTCGGAAAATCTCACACGAATTAAATACGGACTTTGTTTCAGGGTCGAGCTTTATAGATATCGTAACTGAACTCATTGAAAATCAAACTCAAGCTTATAATTTAGAATATGAATTTGATTACACTGAAGATATTCATTGGGATTTAGTCTCGAATAAAATAAAAATAAATATTTATCGCATCATTCAAGAGTCTATGCAGAACATATATAAACATGCAAATGCCAAAGGTATTACAATTTGTATTTCATTAGAAAAAGACTTAATTTGCTTAGATATTGTGGACGATGGCTCTGGCTTTGATACTTCAAAAAACAAAAAAGGCATAGGTTTAAAAAATATGAATTCTCGAGTGAGTGATCTCAATGGGACCATAAAATTTACGTCGCAATCCGGTATTGGTACAACAGTTAATGTCAAAATTCCTTATACAAACTAATTTCACATGGAGCACATCAAAATTTTAATGGTAGACGATCATCCAATTATTATCGAAGGCTACCAAAATGTGTTAATGGCTACAAAACAAGACGATCAAACGTTATATATAGATACGGCTAATAATTGTGATACGGCTGTAGCTATGATAGAGCGTGCGTCAAAAAAATACCCATACCAAGTTTGCTTTTTTGATATTAGTTTACCAGGCTCAGAGGATGGTAAATATACGTCAGGTGAAGATCTCGCATTGTTAGCAAAACGCTTAATGCCAAGAGCTAAGATTGTAGTCCTAACTATGTTTAATGAGACGTACAGAATTCATAATATTATAAAGGAGATAGATCCCCATGGGTTTTTGATTAAAAGCGATTTAACATCTATGGAATTAGCTGATGGTTTTCAGCAAATTTTAAAATCTCCACCTTACTATAGTAGTACTGTTAGTAACTATACTAAAAAAAGAATATCGAGTGATATCTATGTTGATGATATAAATCGAAAAATCTTACATCTATTATCTCAAGGCATAAAAACGAAAAGCCTAAGTGAGTACATTGACATTTCTACAAGTGGCATCGAAAAACGAAAAAAACAGCTCAAAATTTTATTTTCTGTTGACGATGGAAAGGATGAAACTTTGCTAAAAGAAGCCCGAGAAAAAGGGTATTTGTAGAAAAAGATTAGAAAAAGAAGATTTTATACTGTTTTTGAAGCGTTTGAAACCACCGTGAATAATGGGTTTACGGTTTTTCCACAGCAAGTGTATGGTTTTTCCACAGCAAAAAGTTAAATACGTTCAATATATTTACACCTGTCAGCAAGAGTTAATTAATCCCTTATTAAGTTATTGTTGAATTAATAGCAAGAATAAAAACCTAGTCTCATATTATGTGACTAGGTTTTTTCTTTTAATAATACTTAAAACAAGTTAGAACCAGCTTGTATTATGTTCCGATAATTTTACAATAAAAAAACCTAAATAAATTACAGCCACAATAAATTTTAAAAAGGTAGAAGCTATAAATCCTAAGAATGAACCAAAAGCTGCTTTTAAGGCTTTATTAAAATCGTTGCGATGCATCATTTCTCCAATAAGGGCGCCAATAAAAGGACCAATTATAATACCAAAGGGAATAGGTGAGAACAGCCCAATGATTAAACCTAGAGTCGTTCCAATCATTCCAGCTTTACTGCCGCCAAAGCGCTTAGTTCCAAAGGCGGGAATCATATAATCTAAGACATAAATAACGATTGCAATAATTAGAGTCGTTATTAAAAACGTGAGACTTAACTCTACACCTTTAGTAAAATAGAGGACTAAAAAACCTGCCCAACTTGTTAATGGGCCAGGTAATACAGGAAGAAAGCTACCTAAAATTCCTAAGATCATTAAAAGCAGTGCGATAAGCACTAAAAATAATTCCATATAAAAAAATAATCGATTCATGGATATGACGGTATAAATAAAGTTTTGTTACATTTTTATAACTAAAAATTTAGTTTCAACTATATTTTTAGTTATATTAGCGGTGTGGTTTTTATAAAATCATAATGCGTATCCTGGCTTTGTCTCAGGCTATGATTCTAATTATAACACGTAGAGGCTCATAAAAAACTAAATTATTTTTGTGAGATTCAACATAAAGTATAGAATACATGAAACAGTTAACAAAAGCAGAAGAAGAAATTATGCAAACTTTATGGCAGCTTAAAAAGGCCAATGTAAAATCTATAATTGAAATCTTACCAGAGCCTAAACCTGCTTATAATACGGTGTCTACTATCGTAAGAATTTTAGAAAGTAAAGGTTTTGTAAACTATGAGAAAAAAGGAAAAGGGCATGTTTACTTTCCTATAGTTGCTAAGGAATCATACAGCAATCAATCGATTAATAAATTGGTAGATAATTATTTTCAAGGTTCTTTTAAAAGTATGGTGTCTTTCTTCGTTCAGAAAAATGATGTCGATGTTAAAGACATTGAAGTCTTATTAGAGGAAATTAATAAAAAGCACTAATTATGTTGTATTCTATTCTTCAAATCGTCGCGTTTCAAGCCTTATTTTTATTGATATACGATTTGTTTTTAAAACGAGAAACCTTCTTTAATTATAACAGAGCGTATTTAATAATAACATCGGTTTTATCACTTGTATTGCCATTTATTAAATTTCCTCAACTAAAAACGATGGCCACAAAAGATATGGTTATTCATTTGCCAGAAGTATTTATTGGTACAAAAGCACCAACGGTTTACGACATTCAAACTGCTGAACTCGCTGGTATTGTATTAGAGCAGCCACAAACACCAATTTGGCAAATAATAGTAGTAACGGGTATCGCAATAACATCATTAATTTTTCTAGCTAAAATCACCAAATTATACTGGTTAAAACATAAAAATCCAAAACGATGGAAAGGCAATGTTCTTATTGTTAAGCTCATAAAAAGTAGCGCTGCATTTTCATTCTTTAATACCATATTTTTAGGGGAGCGCATCTCAGAATCTGAAAAATCAACGATTTATAAGCACGAGTTGGTTCATATTGAAGAATACCATACGGTAGATTTATTGTTCTTCGAATTGCTTAGAGTTGTATTCTGGTTTAATCCTTTAGTGTATATCTATCAAAATAGAATTAAAGAATTACACGAATATATCGCCGACGCCAAAGCTGTAAAACAAAGCGGTAAAGTCGATTATTATACAAGTTTACTCAATCAGGTATTAGATGTTAATCAGGTGTCTTTTACCAATACATTTTTCAATAAGTCATTAATCAAAAAACGAATCGCTATGTTACAAAAATCAAAATCAAAACAGCTTCACCTGCTTAAATATGCATTATTAATTCCTATGGTTTTGGGAATGTTGATTTATACGTCTACGGAGGTTAGAGCGCAACAAAATATAGACTCACAAGAAACCTTGGTTGATCAAGAATTGACGGATGCAGAATTAATTAAAAAGTATTACGACAAGATGGTCACCATGAAAAAAAATGGCGCGACGTTTTTTGATATTTCTAATTTTGCTGGGTTTAAAAACTCCGACATAATAAAATATTTGCCTTCGAGAACAGAGTTTTTAAAAATGAAAGCTTACGGACAATATATTTCCGATGATATTATTCAGAGAAAATCAGAAGAAGGTACACTAACTCAGAAAGATATTAATACTGTAAGTTTAATGCGATTAGATAAGTTTGAAACTTATGCAGATTTTAAGGCGTTTAAAAACACAAAAACAGAAAAAGAACGATGGGAATCAAACACCCAAGATGGTATTTTAAAACTTTATGTTGAAGATGCTGGAAACAAAACAGATGAAGAAACCAAGCGTTTTAATGGGTTGTTGAAACAATTAGAAAACGACGATTTTTTTAATAAACTCGTAGTAACAGACGGTAGTTCAACTTTAGTATTAGATTCATATATTTCAAATGATGGTGTCGAAATTATTAAAGAAGAGGTTGAAATTGTGGAAGTCCCATTCTCAGTAGTAGAAGAAACACCAACAACCATTGATTGTCAAGATTTAGAAAGTAATAAAGATCGAAAAGACTGTTTTAATAGCTTTGTGAACAAACACATTGCTAAAAACTTTAATACAAGTATAGGCGATAGTTTGAGCTCTGGTAGAAAACGAATTTTTGTGCAGTTTAAAATTGACACCGATGGTAGTGTTAAAGATATTGTTGCTAGAGGACCAAGTCCAGAATTAGAAACAGAAGCCAAACGTGTTTTAGCAACCTTGCCTCAGTTTATTCCAGGGAAACAAAAAGGAAAAGTGGTAGTGGTCCCTTTTTCTGTGCCCATTGTTTTTCAGGTTCAAGCAGATGCTAATTCCCAAGAATATAATGAGTTGGTTGCTCAGCGCGATAGTATTTTAAAGCATTCCACAAATAAAAACCCAATGGTTGAGCAATTAAATCAACAGATTAATGAATTAAAGGCCAAGGAAAAGGTCTCGTCTATTGAAGACATGGAAAAGTATGCAGAATATAGGAAAGCTTTAAAAAAGAAGCGTTTAAATGGTGCAATTCCTTTTAGTGAAGTAGAAGTTGCTCCAATTCATCCCGATTGTGAATTGCTGTCTAACAAAACAGAAGAAAAAGATTGTTTAGCACAAGCAATCAATAAGTTTGTTGGGAAAAATTTTGATACCAATTTAGCAAATTCTTTAGGTTTACCAGCAGGTCAAAAACGAATTTACGCACAGTTTATAATAGATAAAACAGGACATGTTACTAGGATTACTGCCAGAGGACCACACCCAAAATTGGAAGCGGAAACGATTAGAGTACTAAAATTATTGCCAAATTTTACTCCTGCTAAAAATGGAGGTGAAGATGTAGCTGTATCGTATGCTTTACCAATAGTTTTTCAAATTCATGACACTAAAAAAGACTAATTACTGCATATGAAATTAATTTTAGGGTTTTTGTGTTGTGTTTTTGTGATCCATTTAAATGCTCAAAATATAAAAGCGGAAGCAGATCAGCTATATGTGAATGGTAATTTTTCCAAAGCCATTGATACGTATAAAACACTTCCTAATTTAGATGCGGTTTACGATGATATTGCAAAAGCGTATATAGCAATAGGTAATTATGGTGAAGCTTTAAATAATTATGAAAAAGCAATACGAGCCAATGCAGATGACCTTCTGTTACAATACGAATATGCAAAATTGTTAGCAAGAACAAAACATTATAAAGATGCCAATCAGCGATTTTCAAACTTAATTGCATCCGATAGTTTAAATCCTAATTATTATTATGAATTAGGCGTGGTTTTAGAAAAGCAAAAAGATACCACAGCATTACGACAATTTGTAAAAACATTTGAACTTGATGAAACACACCAAAAAGCCATTTTTAAAATTGCGAAGCAACATTTAATAAAACGAAACTTTATTGATGCACATGCTTTTATTGATAGAGGTTTAGAAAGTTATGAAAATAATGTGGAGCTTATCAGTTTAAAAGCGCAAACGTATTATCATCAAGACTATTATACGCATGCCGTCGTTTGGTTTAATAAACTTTTGGATTTAGGGGAAAAATCGGAGTTTATACATGAAAAACTAAGTCTGAGCTATGCACAAAACTCAAATTACAAAGATGCTATTTATCACAGGAAACAAGCCTTAAAATATAATCCTAATGATGCTAATGCTATTTTTGTTATTGGGAATTATTATCAACTTTTAGAGAACTTTGAAGAGGCCGAAAAATATATTTCATTGGCTTTGATGCTGAAAGATCTTCCACTTTCTGACGAGTATCAACAATTAGGAACCATATTTAATCGTCAGAAAAAATACAACCAAGCGATTAAAGCCTTTCAGAAATCTTTAAAGGAAGATCCTTCTAATATGATGACCGAGTTTTATCTACTGAGAACTAAAGATGAATATTACGCCGATACTGGCTCTAAAATTAAGTTGTATGAGCAATTTATAGAAAAGCATAAAAAAAGTCCATTTATAAGCTACGCTAAAGGACGACTAAAAGAATTAAAGGAAGAAAAATTTCTAGAAGGCGAATAAAATTCTTCCAATAAATTAAAATCAATGTATGTACATTGCGCTTCAATCTAAAAGCGAAGCGGTCTAACCTCTTTTTCAATAAAATATCGTACTTTTCGCTATCAGAACACTAGTAATGAATCGAATTGTTTGTCTTTTAATCTTGCTTTTTGCAACCTCTTGCGATTATTTTGAAAAGAAGAAAGTCTATCCTGAAGACCTGCTTGAGGAGGAGCTACAAACGTTTAATTGGAATGAGGTGGATACCTATCCTATGTTTAGTAATTGCGAAACTTTATCGGAAAAAGAAGAGCGAAAAATCTGTTTTCAAAACACATTAATTAGTAGTGTGAATGAATTTTTAAAAGCACAAAACTTAGTGGTTTCTAATGACGTCAATGACACCATTACGCTAAAGATAAAAATTGATAAAACAGGATTTTTAGAAGTAGAATCTATAAAAATGCATCCTGAAACCATTCAGGAAATTCCAGAAATTGACAGTCTTCTACGTCAGAGTTTAAGAGGTGTTCCGAAAATTTATCCAGCCATTAAAAGAAATCAACAAGTCACCACTGCTTTTGAGTTGCCTGTAATTGTAAGTATTAATTAGTCTTTTTTTTTATTGAAAGAGTCTTATACTTTAAAGGTTCTGCTTTTCCATTCGTAAGATTTGAAGAACGATAGAAAAAAGATGCTCACAGAAAAAAATGGATACATAATACTCGAAAATAAATAAGACACAAGAAGATGGTCTTGTCTAAAAAAGCGTGCCGTTTTAAATAATAATAAGAAATCTATACTACCTTTTATAATGAATAAAGTAATAGCTATTTTTAGAGTTATAACTTGGAGGTAAACGGCAGGTAGCAATCCTAAACAAACCAAGTTTCCTAACAACACAACCAATCCAACTAACTTGGTAAACCAGTTTTTGTTTTGGCTTGTTTTTGAAGCCCAACGTACACGCTGATGAATCAAATCTTTAATACTCTTTGCAGGATTGGTGGTTACAATGGAGTTCTTTGATTTTAGATAATGTACTTTTTCTGCTTTGTGTTCTACAAATTTTTCAAGTAGAAATACATCATCACCACTAGCGATAGTGTCGTTGCCTTTAAACCCTTTAACCGAAATAAATTTCGATTTCCGGTAAGCGAAATTAGCACCATTACACATCAGAGGTTTCTTGATACCAAAGCTACCAATAGTTGCGCCTTGTAAACTTAAAAAATCTAGAAACTGAAAACGGTTAAGAAATGTCATTTTTCCATGATACGTCACTGGAGCAACTATACAATTTGAGTTTTTTAATTGAATGAATTCATCAAATGTGTCGAGCCAATATTTAGGTAATACACAATCGGCATCTGTAGTGATAATCCAATCATATTTTGAAACATTTATAGCAGACGTTATAGCATCTTTTTTTGGTGAAATTGATGTTCTTTCATTTTTAATAATGCGTATATCAATTTCATTGGCACTAAGCTCAGTATAAACGATATCTATAAATTTTTCAATTATCGCAACCGACTCGTCTTCAGAATCATCATCAACTAAAATAACTTCGAACATAGATTTTGGATAATTCAATTTTGAAATAGAATCTAATAAATTTGGAAGATTTTGAGCTTCATTTCTAAACGGAATGATAACAGTAAATTTAGTTTTAGAAGGTAAATCCTGTACTTTAAAATCATTAACGTCATCAAAACCATAACTCAGCCAGCTTATAATCAATAGATAAGTAATGATGACAAAAATAAATAAAAGCGTTAGCATTATTCTACAGGTTTTGGAAGTCTAAAGTTAAGTACAAAATAACTTCCAAAGATACTCGGAATTACAAAATTGAGCAGCCACATTAAGCTTGTAGTTGCTAAAATACTAAACTCATTCACGTCAAGATAGTTAAACAAAAATACGGCAATACTACCTTTTACGACTACATCAAAAATTGAAATAGTTGGCACAATGGAAGCCAAGAGGTAGATGCTTGTTATAGCCACCATGGCATCATAATAATTAATGGCCACACCAAACACCGCTAGCAAATAATAAAATTGAAATGAAAATATGAGATATCTAGCTAGGGATAATAATAGGTTTAAGCCATGCACTTTTAAAGCTAATGATTTTGTAAAATTGATTATAGCTGTGAATGAAAATCCTTTAATTTTAAAACGTTTTTGTTTTATGCTTAATAATACAAGCAATCCAATCACAAAAAGAAAGAGGCCAGCGGCTGTTATTTTATATAAATTAATGTCAATAGAATACTGATTAATAAATATTATAAAACCTATACCACCCAAAACTGTAGTTATGGTCATTTGTGCCATGTTCCCTAAAAGGTTTAGTAATACAATTTTTGTTCTTAGGGTTTTGGTATAATACATCGCTTTAGCGCCATAATCACCAATTCGATTCGGAGTGACTAATGAAGCTGTTAAAGCACCTAAACTTTGCTCTAATGCCAATTTAATAGAAATAGGCTTTACTATGTTGACTAAATGTTTCCATTTTAAAATTTCTAAAAACCAGTTAAAAGTGCTTAAAAGCATCAGGATAATGCTGTTTTTTAGTGAAAATACATCATTTTCTTTTAAAAAACCTACAAATTTGTTGAACTCTAAATCTTGGTTTCCCACAACTTTAGAATAAATAAAATAAAAAGCACCAACTACAATACCCAACTTAATAAGCACAAATAAGAATTGTTTAATTTTGTGAGGTACTTTGTAACGCATGCTACAAATAAAATCAAAAACTTACAGATGCAATACTATTTTAAACAATACCTTCTTTTTTTTACGGTCGTTCTAATAACGTATAGTAGTCAGGCGCAATTGAAAGATACAGCGAAGTGGAAAGCCATGTTTGCGGTTGGAGTTAATTATCCAACGACAGATGGATTTGTAAAAGGGTCCTATGCTCAGGGTGTAAATTTTCCAACCATTAATTTAGGCCTTCAATACAAATTTACACCACAATACGGAGCAAAATTAGATTTTGGTTTTAATCGTTTTAAAAATGCTGACGACACACCAGAATTTAAAATAAACTATACCAGGATTAATGCACAATTTATATATGACCCTACAACATATCTTACGTTTTTACCAATGAGATTGCGAACCGTTGCTCATGCAGGTCCTGGAGTGTCTTTTGCAAAACCATTAGGCACACTGGGGGATAATAAACAGACGTTTGTAAACCTTTTAGCGGGTTTAGAAGTGCATTATGCAATTAACGAAAAAGTCTCAGTGTATACCGACGTTTCTTATATTTATGGCTTAACGTCTTTAGAAGACTATAATCCAGTTTTAAATGGTTTAGGGGCTTTTAATGGTAGTGTTTTTAACCTTACCTTTGGCTTGGCAGTTGCTTTAGATGGCTGTCGATACTGTAATTAAAAGCATGAGTAAAGAAAAAATTATTTTAGGTATTGATCCTGGTACGACGATTATGGGTTTTGGACTCATAAAAATTGTAGGTAAAAAAATGGAATTTTTACAGTTGAACGAACTCATGCTAAAAAAGTACGATGATCACTATCTAAAACTCAAACTTATTTTTGAGCGTACCATAGAACTTATCGATACGTATCACCCAGATGAAATTGCAATTGAAGCTCCGTTTTTTGGTAAAAATGTACAGAGTATGCTAAAATTGGGACGCGCACAAGGTGTTGCTATGGCAGCCGGTTTGTCTCGTGAAGTGCCGATTACAGAATATGCTCCAAAGAAGATTAAAATGGCAATAACCGGAAATGGAAATGCCAGCAAAGAGCAAGTTGCTAAAATGTTACAAAGTATGTTAGGGCTTAAAACAATTCCTAAGAATTTAGATTCTATGGATGGTTTGGCGGCGGCCGTTTGTCATTTTTATAATGAAGGCAGAGTTGAGGTTGGTAAGAGTTATTCTGGCTGGTCTGCTTTTGTGAAGCAGAATGAAGATCGCGTTAAAAAGTAAACAATTTTCAGTCGCAGTATTCAGTAAAAAATAGTAAATGAGAGTCATTATCTTACTTTTAATATGCAGTCAGTCGCTTTTGAGTTTTAGCCAAGGGCAAGTTGAAATGAATGATATTGCGCATGAAAACTATTATCAATCTCAAAAAATAAAAGATTCATTAATTCTTGAGTTAAAAATTATAAACAAAACGGATTCAATATTTATCGCTTCTTTTGAAGCCTCAGAAAAACTTTGGGATACTTTTGTTGCAGAACAATTTAAACTCAAATTTCCAGCGTATGAATCGTGGGAAGCAAGACGAGAAATTTACGGAAGTCAATTTGATATGTTGCATTTTAATTTTTTGAAACTCTATTGCGATTTAAGGATTTCAACGTTGTATGACTTATTTGAAGAATAAGAAAAAATTTGAATGAAACCGACTGCAAATTGCGACTGAATACTGAAAATTAATATGAGCGGCATCTACATCCACATACCATTTTGCAAGCAAGCGTGTCATTATTGTGACTTTCATTTTTCGACGTCCATGAAGAAAAAGGATGAGCTGATAAATGCTATAACCAAAGAATTAAATCTGCGCAAAGATGAATTTAAAAATACAGTTGTAGAAACTATTTATTTTGGAGGTGGAACACCAAGCTTATTAACCAATGATGAATTACAACTTATCATAAATTCCGTTTATAAGCACTATAATGTTTCAAAGTATCCGGAGATTACACTTGAAGCCAATCCGGATGATTTATCTAAAGATCGCATTTTAGAACTTTCTAAAAGTCCAATCAATCGTTTATCAATTGGTATTCAGTCCTTTTTTGAAAGTGATTTAGAACTGATGAATCGTGCGCACAATGCCAATGAAGCCAAATCGTGTTTAGAAGAAGCGACTAAGTATTTCGATAATATATCTTTAGATTTAATCTACGGTATTCCAGGCGCATCAAACGCACAATGGTTAGAAAATATAGAAATGGCTTTAAGTTTTGGAGTGCCTCATATTTCGAGTTATGCCTTAACCGTTGAGCCTAAAACAGCTTTAGCATCTTTCATTAAAAAGGGTATAATTGATAATGTAGATGACGAGCAAGCACATGATCAGTTTCATATGCTAAAAGATAAATTAGAGGCCTCAGGATTTGTACATTACGAGTTGTCTAATTTTGGAAAAGACGGCTATTTCAGTAAAAATAATTCGGCCTATTGGCAAGGGAAATCTTATTTAGGTATTGGCCCTTCTGCACATTCGTTTAACGGAAAACAACGTGGTTGGAATGTGAGTAATAATGCGAAATATATAAAGTCAATTGATCGAAACGAGCTACCAATAGAAATTGAAACCTTAACACATACAGATCAATACAATGAATATGTAATGACAGGCTTGCGAACTATTTGGGGAGTGTCATTTAATAAAGTAGAAAACGACTTTGGTAAAGACTTTAAAGATTACCTAATTGAGCAATCCAAAATTTTTATAAATCAACAATTATTGTATATTGATGATAAGCATTTACGGGTCACAAAGAAGGGACAATTTTTATGTGATGGTATTGCTTCAGAACTTTTTAAACTTAATTAAATTTGATAGCAACAATACAATACAAATCGAGAAAATTAAAAATAGATTTAGCTCAGCCTTTAGATCTTTCGATTCCTATTACCGGAAAATCGACTAATGTTAATGCTTGGTATTTAGATCCACCAAAAATAACACCTGAAGTTATGGATGGTGAGACAATTAGTGTCGCAAATGGAGCCGTAGTAAATTTTAATACTATAACGTTTAATCCGCATTCGCATGGTACGCATACAGAAACTGTTGGTCATATCACAGAAGAAATGTATTCTATAAATCAGCAACTGAAGCAGTTTTTCTTTTTAGCAGAGGTC
Source organism: Winogradskyella costae (assembly GCF_013403865.1). GTDB lineage: Bacteria > Bacteroidota > Bacteroidia > Flavobacteriales > Flavobacteriaceae > Winogradskyella > Winogradskyella costae. Next base: position 770,023 of record NZ_JABFDK010000001.1, on the reverse strand, counting down.
GTAACTGTAGCACCAGAAAAGCTAGGGGATGATTATGTGATTTCTAGAAAACAATTGCAGTTTGCCATTGGGAATAAAAAACGCGAGGCTATTGTGATTAGAACGATGCCAAATACGCGAGAGAAGTTTTCTAGACAGTACTCCAATACCAATCCAACATATTTATTAGAAGATGCGGCAGATTACCTAAAAAGTAAAGACATAAAACATTTACTTATAGATTTGCCAAGTGTAGACAAAGAGCAAGATGGTGGAGAGTTATTGGCACACAATGCGTTTTGGAATACCCAAGGGAAATTACGATTAGATGCTACAATTACGGAGTTTATTTATGTGTCTAATAAAATTAAAGATGGTAAGTATATGCTTAATCTTCAAATTGCACCATTTGAGAATGATGCGAGCCCGAGTAAGCCTATTTTATATAAGATAATTGAGTAACTACATGTGACATTTAACCTTAGGTTAGTGTCATATATATAATGCATATGGAAACATTTTTTATAATCATCATTAGTATTTTAGTCACTTTAAGTTTAGTGACCATCTATGAGCAATGGAAAACCAAGAAAGTAACTAATGAGCAATCCATATTACTTTTAGACAAAATAAAACGTGTGTGTAAGTTTGTAACAGTAGAGGGAGATTTTGCTGAAATTTACCATTATGAGGATGTCAAAGCAAAGTTTTTGAAACTTATTTCTAGTCGAAAAAAGGCATTGGTGATTATTAATGCAAAAGCACATGTGGGGTTCGATTTAAGTAAAATAAAAATGAATTCTAATTCTAAAACAAAAACGGTTTACTTATCTCATTTTCCTCCACCCGAAGTGTTATCTATAGAAAGTAATATCAATTATTACGATAAAAAAGATGGGATGTTTAATAGATTTGAGGCTGCCGATTTAACAGATTTGCATACCAAAGCAAAAGCCCATATTATGGATAAAGTTCCAGAAAGTGGTTTGTTTAATATTGCAAAACAAGAAGCTTTAGAGGCCATTCATCTTATTGAAAACTTAGTAGAAACGATCGGTTGGACATTAGATTATTCAGCTTTAAAGATTGAAGCAGAGGACGACAAGAAGTTTCTAAAATGAACATAGAAGACTACAGAAATTATTGTATGAATAAAAAGGAAGTCACCGAACATTTTCCTTTTGATGAAGATACCCTTGTGTTTAAAGTTTTAGGCAAGATGTTTGCCCTAGCGTCGCTAAAGCGTTGGGAAAATGGAGAAGCTTTTATTAACTTAAAATGTGACCCAGAATATGCTCAAGAATTAAGAGCAGAATACGAGAATATAAAACCAGGTTACCATATGCACAAAAAGCAATGGAACAGTGTTTATGTACATTCAGGTGAACTTTCAGTACAACTTATTACCGATTTAATAGACCATTCTTACGACATGGTGGTGAAAGGACTCCCAAAGAAATTGAGAGAAACGCTTTAAAATAGCTTTTCCATTCGTCGACACTTATCGACCATCCGTCTTTATTAAATAGCGCTCAACCGAATTATAAAATACAATCTTGTCAATTGATTTATCTTGCCATGATACATATAAATTTAGTTGTAAATGAAAACCCTCAATATTTTACTTATAGAAGACGATATGATTGAAGTTATGAAGCTTAATAGAGCTTCAAGTTCACTTCAATTAAATCATAATATTACAGAAGCTAATAATGGTGAAGAAGCTTTAAGTTTACTTGAAAACAAAGATAGTTTACCCGATATTATATTGTTAGATTTAAACATGCCAAAAATTAGTGGTATTGAGTTTTTAAAGATTTTAAAGGCAGACGATAGATTAAGATATATTCCTACTATTATATTAACCACTTCAAATAATCAAAGAGATTTATTAGAGTGTTATAAAATAGGGATTGCTGGTTATGTCTTAAAACCATTAAAATATGAAGATTATGTTTCTAAAATCGAAAAATTATTGTCATATTGGAGTATTAATGAATTAATTACCGCATAATGAAAGGAATCGTATTTACAGAATTTTTAGATCTTGTAGAGGAGAAGTTTGGCTTAGAAATGGTGGATAGAATCATTTCAAGTTCTGAGCTAGAATCGGAAGGAGTTTATACGTCTGTAGGTACGTATAGCTTTTCTGAAATGTTGCAATTACTGCAGCATCTTAGTGAGAATACTGGAATTTCAATAGACAATTTGCTGTTAGTATATGCCGAACATTTCTTTAGTGTTATTGAAAACAGCTATCCAGGGCTCTTAGAAAGTTACAGTGATCCCATAGAAATGTTATCCTCTATAGAAAATCACATTCATATAGAAGTACGAAAAATTTATCCAGATGCGGAGTTACCGACGTTTGAAGTCATTAAAAAAACCGAGAATTCATTAATTATGGATTACAACTCTAGCCGAGCAATGCATCATTTTGGGTTGGGCTTAATGAATAAAACCTTCGAATACTTTAATGCTACGGCCACTATAGATTTAGAAAAAATAAAAGAAGACGGCACCCAAGTACGATTTACTATTACTAAAAATTAATGAGTCAAGACCAAATTGAGATATTAAAACGCACGCTCGAAAGAGAAAAAAAAGCTAGAAAAGCCGCTGAGAAAATTCTTGAAGAAAAATCAAGAGAGCTCTATTTTACTTCACAACGTTTAGAAAGTCTTCTAGATGAAAAGTCCTCTCAACTGCAAGGGGTTTTCGAAAATATTATTGATGCTTTTGTGCTAATGGAAATTAATGGCACCATTTTAAAATTTAATGATGCTGCCACCAAATTATTTGGTTACGATATTAAAAATGATGCTGTTAATGTTTTAAGTCTGGTTCATAAAGACGATTACCAATATGCCATGGCCTCTTTTGAACAACTTAGAACAAAAGGCTACTTTAAAAATTACGAAGCGAGAATTTACACAAAATCTAAAGAGGTTAAATGGGTACATATTAATGCAAGTTTGGTTTATGATAGAGATAATAATCCCATTGCAGCCCAAGGAATTGTTAGAGATATCACTCAAGAAAAAGCACTAAAAGAAGAGTTAGAAGAACAAAAAAATCAGTTGAGTATTATTATCAATAACTCACCGATTGGAATCTCACTTTCCAAAACAGGTTACTCGGGTTTACTGCAAATAAATCAGGCATTAATAGATATGTTGGGCTATTCTTCAGAAGAACTCAAAACAATGCGGGTTCAAGATATTACGCATCCCGATGATGAAACAATTTCAAAACAATTTAGAGCACAATTGTTTAATGGCGATATCGATAAGTTTCGCTTAGAAAAACGATACATTAAAAAAGATGGTAGCATTTTTTGGGCAAAGACCAACGTCACTGCAGTAAGAAATAGTTCTGGTGCTATTGACTATCAAGTAGCAACTATCGAGGATGTTTCAAAAGAACGCGAAGCCAAAGAAAAATTAATTGAGTCCGAAAACAGGTTGGCCACACTAGTTTTAAATCTAGATAGTGGTATTATTTTAGAAGATGAAAATAGAAAAGTGGTGCTTACAAATAATAAGTTTTGCGAGCTTTTAAATTTTGATAGACCCGTTGAAGAAATCTATGGCATGGATTGTACTGATGCTGCAGAAGCAAATAAAGTGCTCTTTAAAAATCCTGAGGCATTTGTAGAACGAATGAATGTTATTGATGAAGCAAAAGTTGAGGTTATTGGAGATGAATTAGAGATGCTTGATGGTAAAATTTTAGAACGAAATTATTTACCTATTATCATTGGCGAACAATCAAAAGGATTTCTATGGACCTTTACGGATGTCACTTTAAAGCGGACTTACCGTAAACGTTTAGAAGCCCAAAAGCAAAAATATTATAGCATTATTGCCAACATGAATTTAGGGTTGGTAGAGGTGGATATCGACGAGAAAATTCTAATGGTAAATCAGAGTTTTACTGAAATGTCGGGTTACGATGAGGCTGAATTGTTAGGGCAATATGCCAGCACCATATTTAATACCGACGAAGCAAAGGATACTATTGCTAGTGAAAACAAAAAACGAAGACGAGGCGAATCTAATTCATACGAAGTTAAAGTTAAAACTAAAACCGGAGACGAAAAGTATTGGTTTGTCAGTGGCGCACCAAACTATGATATGAATGGAAATGTCGTTGGGTCTATAGGTGTTCATATCGATATAACAGCCTTAAAAACGTTAGAGCTTCAAAAAGAAAAATTACTACTAAAATTAGAACGAAGTAATGACGAGCTTCAAGAATATGCGCACATCGTTTCTCACGATTTAAAATCACCATTACGAAGTATTGACGCTTTAGTTAGCTGGTTAAAAGAAGACAATAAAGGGAAGTTAGACGATATGAGTATGCGCAATTTTGAACTCATTGAAGCCACACTCGAAAAGATGGAACAGTTGATTTCTGATGTGCTCGATTACTCAAGTGTTGGAACTGAAAGAAATCAAGAAGAAGCGGTTGATTTAGAAAAGAAATTGAGCAATATTATGTCTATGCTTTACGTGCCAGAGCATATTCAAATTCAGGTTTTAAAACCACTACCAACCGTAAAAGGTGATGCTACTAAGTTACAGCAGTTGTTTCAAAATTTAATTAGTAATGCCATTAAATTTATAGATAAAGAGGAAGGAAAGATTACCATAGATTTTGAAGACTTAAAAAGTCATTACAAATTCTCAATTACAGATAATGGTATGGGCATTGAGAAAAAATACCACGATAAAATTTTTAAAATCTTCCACGCTTTAAATAAAAGTAAGGATTCTACAGGAATAGGATTATCTATTGTTAAGAAAATTGTGGACTTACACGAAGGTCAAATCTGGCTAGAAAGTGAACTAGAAGTTGGGACCACATTTTACTTCACCCTTAAAAAATAAGAATGAAAACAGTACAGTTAGTTAAACACGCCAATGAAGATTGGGTATATGTTGGTGAAAATCAAAAATTACAAAATCCTTTGGTTATCGTTTTTGGGAATCGACTTTTGTTAGAAGCGACTACTATTTACGAAGAGATTAAGGTATTATTTCCAGATGGACATATTGTTTTTGGTTCGGCTTGTGCTGAAATTTCTTCAAATACAGTGAATGAAAATAGCATAACGATAACGGCTATCGAATTTGAAAAAAGTCAATTTATTATTAAGACCAGTAATGTCCTTAATACCGATTTAGACAGCTTTAAAACCGGAAATGATTTAATTCAACAGTTTCCGGAGGAAGGTTTAAAATATGTTTTTGTCGTTTCGGAAGGAAGTTTTATCAACGGAAGCCAGTTGACCAAAGGCATGAGTGCACCTAGTAATAATAATCTTTTAATTACAGGTGGATTGTGTGGTGATGACACCCGATTTGAAAAAACCTTAGCGTCCTATAACGAAAACCCTAAAGAAGGCGAGTTGGTTGCTATTGGTTTTTATGGCGACTCCTTAGAGATTACATTCTCTATTCATGGTGGATGGACGCCTTTTGGACCCGAAAGAACCGTAACAAAATCAGAAGGCAACGTGCTTTATGAATTAGATGGCCAGCCAGCTTTAGACTTATATAAAACCTATTTGGGTGATAAAGCCAAGGATTTACCAGGTGCCGCTTTATTGTATCCGTTAAATGTAAAATCTACAGGAGATGAACAATCTATTGTGCGTTCTATTTTAAATATAAATGAAGACGACAACGCCGTCATTTTAGCTGGCGATATTAAAGAAAATTCTAAAGTGCAATTAATGATGACTAATGTCGATAATATCGCAAATGCCTCAGAGCGTGCTGCTAGACAGGCTTTAGAATTCAGAAAAAATAAACCCGACATTGCTTTTTTAGTCAGTTGTATTGGTCGTAAGTTAGTTTTAGACCAGCGTGTAGAAGAAGAAATTGATGAGGTCATAGAAATTTTAGGTGAAGGCACAACGGTAACTGGGTTTTATTCTTACGGAGAAATAGCCCCTTTTCATGGAGAAACTGCTTGCCAATTGCACAACCAAACCATGACGATAACATTAATAAGTGAATAATGAATTCGTTATTAAAGCGGCAAATACGAAAATATTTAAGTGAAGATTTAAAAGCGAATAAAGACTTAGCAAAATTTCTTTCTGCGGTGGATAGTTCTTACGATAATTTTGATGAACAATCGTCCATGATTCAAAGAGCGATGTCTATCAGCTCTGACGAATTATACGCGGCTAATAAAAAACTACAAAACGAAGCTAAAGAACAAAAAGAACTTATAGATAAATTAAAAGACGTTATAAATACTTTGAAGTTTTATAATCTTAAGGATGATGAAAAAGCAGATGCCGTACAGTTAACGGGCTCTGAATTGGTTGATTTTATTGATGATCAAACCAAAGAAATCATTGAGATGAACAAACAAAAGGAATCGCTTTTAAATGAATTAGCGCACCAAAACCAAGAGCTTAGTGATTATGCGCACATGGTTTCTCACGATTTAAAATCCCCTTTACGAAGTATAGATACCTTGACGGCTTGGTTAAAATCCGATTATAAAGATGCTTTTGACGCGCATGGCGAAAACACACTGAATCTTATTAGAACGAATGTCGAAAAAATGGACACCCTAATTAACGGTATCTTAGAGTATTCGACTATTGGTAAAGATCAGATGGAAGTATACGATGTGGATTTGAATAAGTTGGTCGATAATATTTTAAGTATCATTCAAGTGCCTAAACATATAAAAGTGACAAGGACAGATTTGCCAATTATTAAAGGCGACAAATACCGATTACAACAGTTGTTTCAAAATTTAATAGGAAATGCTATCGCTTATAACGATAAAGCCGAAGGTACGGTAGACGTAAGCTTTGCAGATAAAGGTGAGTTTTGGGAATTTCAGATTAAAGATAACGGCAAAGGTATTGAAGATATCTACTTTGAGAAAATCTTTAAAACATTCGAAAAGCTTGAAAATAATATAGAATCGACCGGGATTGGTTTATCTATCGTTAAAAAAATTGTAGATTTATATGGTGGTAAAATTTGGCTAAACTCAAAAATAAATGAGGGTACTACTTTTTACTTCACATTAAAAAAACAACCTCATGGAGCAGCCTAATTTATCGTATATTCATAGTATGTCTGGTGGAGACAAAGCTTTTGAACAAAAGTTAATTGCTATTATAAATGCAGAGTTTCCCGAAGAAAAGAAGGAGTACTTTAAAAATCTTGCCGCTAAAAACTACAAACTTACTGCAGGAAACGTTCATAAACTTAAACATAAAATTAGTATTTTAGGCCTTGAGAAAAGTTATGAGACTGCAGTAGCATTCGAAAATAATTTACTAGAAGGCCGTACAACACTTCAAGACGAATTCGAATCTATTCTAACGACCATGACTAATTATTTACAACAGTTATAATTAGGAACGCATGAATTGTATTATTATTGATGATGAGGCTACAGCAAGAGCAATCATAGGGCAGCTGTGCTCTAACGTAGATAGCTTAACTGTTTTAGAAGAATTTCCTAATGCTATGCAAGCCATAAAATATTTAAATCAGAATGAAATTGATTTAATATTTTTAGATATTCATATGCCAGATTTTACAGGTTTCGATTTTATTGAAACTGTAAAAAATCCACCTAAAATAATTCTAACCACTTCAGATCCTAATTTTGCTATTCAGGCGTTTGAGTACGATTGTATTGTGGACTATTTGGTAAAACCTATAACACCAGCACGTTTTCAAAAAGCCATTCAAAAAGCGGAAGCAACACCCAATAAATCTTCTCATACTGATGAGTCGTCTTCAGAAAAAGTAGAAAGCAGTTCTGGTAACGATTTGTATGTAAATATTGATAGACGTTTAATAAAAATAGATATCCCAAGTATTTATCTGGTAGAAGCAAAGGGCGATTATATTCATGTAAAAACAGAAGATAAAAATTATACGGTGCATTCAACCTTAAAAAAGATAGCCGATAAACTTCCAGATAGTATCTTTTTAAAAGTACATCGTTCTTACATTATTAATGTCGATAAAATCATTGATATCGAAGATAATAGTGTGCTAATAAAGAAAGATGTTATTCCTGTGAGTCGTTCTAACCGACCAGAACTTATGAAACGTTTAAACTTACTATAATCTTAATAGTAACAGATTTTAAATTACCATTGGTCGTTACAAAAACGTCAACCGACGACCTTAAAATTTCAGTCAACGAAATAATAAAATACTATAAGGATTAGTCTATAATTTTGACCCATGTTCATCAAATAAGTGGTTAATAAATGATGATTAATTGATTGGTTTAGTTTTAAGAGCAAAGGAGAAATCCTTTGCTCTTTTTTTTATGTTCTTTTTTCAGCAAAGCAGTATGAAAACCACTCGTCGATAGAAAATAGTAAACCAACGTGCTAGTGTTTGTGCCAATCGAAAAATAAAATTTAAGGTAGCTTAATCCTTTAATTTTGTGTCAGAATCTAATAAGAAACAGAATATGAAAACTTTTTACACTTTTAAAAATCAATTACTACTTATCGTTTTAACGGTGTTTAGTTTTAACAGTGAAGCACAAGACACACCATTTAATTGCGATTACAACGCTTACCTATTTCAATATAATGATGCGTATGCGATCGATTTGGCTTCTGGTAATTCTTATATAGTAGCAGAAGATATCACACCTGGAGATATTAATGCTACGGCTTACAATCCTGCAGATGGTTTTATTTGGGGATCTTTAAAGACACCGGTTCAAACGATTGTAAGAATTGGTAAAGATTTTAGCACAACTACCTACTACATCGATGAATTACCAACTAACAATCGTTATATCGGTGATATAAGTTCAGAAGGTATTTATTATTTAAAATCAGGTGGAGCTACCTATTATAAAATAGATTTAAATCCAGAATCAGAAAACTATACAGAATACCAATCTACTGAGACCTTATCGCAGAGTATTACTATTCACGATTGGGCATTTAACGCTGTTGATGGTCAATTATATGCCATAGAAAAAACAAGCAATATTTTATACCGTATCAATCCAGAAACAAGTGTAGTTACTGCTTTAGGTGTTGTACCAATCTTATCAGGTTTATCGTATACCTACGGGGCTGTTTACTTTGATAATGAAGGTCGTTTTTATGTTTCAGCTAACGAAACAGGAACTATTTACGCCATTCAAGCAGTTCAAGATTTAACAGGACTAAATGTTATCGATGCTAATTTATTTGCTTTCGGACCGTCTAGTGCTAGTAATGATGGAGCACGTTGCCCAACAGCACCAGTATTACAAGAAATTTGTGATAATGGGATTGATGATGATGGCGATGGACTTATCGATTGTGAAGATCCTTCGTGTTCTGGTTTTGGAATGTGTGACGTGATTGAAGCATCAATATCAAGTTCAAATTCTGGAGGATTAGAAAGTAACAGTAGGTTGTCTGAACAAATTAATGCACGTAACTTTAAAAGAGCAAAAACAGGTTATAAATTTAATACTGCAACAGCACCTAAAGTAAAAAGAAGCCTTACTTATGCTAGCAAAAATGCTAATTCTAGTTTTACATTACAAGATTTTGTGCCATTGACAAGTATTAATGAAGATGAAGCTATTGAAGCATCACCATCAGATTTAGTAGGTATTACTAATGCGACTGAAATTTACGCGGTAGATTACTTAAAAAACAATAGTGCTGTGGCTTCGGTTTTAGCTTTAAAAACAGAAAACGGTGTTTACGAACATACCAAATACATTTGCGACCGTTTGTTAGGAGCCGAATTAATTTCAGTATCAACTATAGATATCAACGAACAACAATTTATAAAATCTATAATTAAAAACGCGGATGGCACCTATGAATTTGTACTAAGCTTATCTGCCAAAGTGGTGAATAACGATGCTAATTTTGCTGTAGAGAGCCATTGGAATTTAGACCAGTACGAAGCCGATGTGACCTTCTATAATTTCCAGATTTGGTCTAATACTATAGATGATTTATATACGCTAGGACAAGAAGTGTTAAACTTATTAGACATTCAAAAACCTATTGAAAGTTACAACAACTCAACACCACCAACTGTGTTTGTAAGAAAAGGAAGTTATACGAACGGAGGTTTAGATTTACAAATCATTAATACCAATGCTACAGAGAGCGTGACTTTAGATGCTGGTTACCGCAACACGGAAACGGAAGGTTTTGATAATCTTAACGCTACTATCGATTTAAACGGAAACTATATTACCAACATCAGAGTTGATACCGGAAGTCTTTTTGATATCGGTTTTAGAATCGGAGATGGTACAGCTACACCAGATGATTTATTTATGTCTGATGGCCCTTGGGGCGTTGATGATTCTCAAATCGGAACTGAGGTTAGCTTATACAATGTGACGAGCAATGACTTTGATTTTGAAAACACAGATTACCCGATAGAACGTAATGTAGAATTAAATGCGACAACCAATACCTATGTTGGTGTCTACAGAGCATTAACACCACGCTTTAAGGCTGTAGATATTACCGATTATAACAGTTTTAAATTTAGTGCAAGTGGTACAGGAAACCTTGAAATCACATTTGTAAAAGAAAGCATTACCGATTGGGAAGCGCAGTATAAAACAACGGTGGCTTTGACCAACGCCCAGCAAGAGTTTACAATCAATATTGAAGACTTACAAAACAACACCATGAATGCAGCCAACCTAAATGATGTGGTTACCTTAGTCTTTACTATGGTGTCAGAGGATGGCACAACAGCATCTAAAGTATTAGATTTAAGAAATCTTCGTTTCTCACAAACTAGTGCGTTATCGGTGAACGATTACCAACAAGATGTTGCTACGCTGACGGCTTATCCTAATCCAATGACCACGCAGACAACAATACAGTTTACTGCAAACCAAACTGAAACCGTACAGTTTGTAATGTACGATCAGTTAGGAAAGCAAGTTTATAAGCAATCTTATAGCGCTGTCACAGGAAAAAACAGTATAGAAGTAACACGACAAAATTTAACTTCAGGTTTATATTTCTGTAGAATTATAAGCAGTCAGTTTAACTATGATACCTTTAAATTAATTATTAAATAACCCCTAAGATTTAATAGTTCTGCATTAGGCAAAAGCGAAAGCTTTTGCCTTTTGTTTTTTGTGGAGGTTTAGTTTTTATTGGTATATTTAGGAATCAAGTTTCATTTAAATTAGTATTGGAATTTAACATGAATTTGAAACAATTAAAAAAAACCGCATATATAAGAAGGATATAGACAATTGATTACATTTAATTGTTTTAGAGCATTCCCCTCATAAGAAGAACATGTAAATTCCTTGAGCTAATGAGTAAAATTTTGTGTGACAAAATTATTGTAAATTTGATCTTAGTCAAAATTTAAAACTAAATTATGAAAGCATATTTAGAGGATGTATTTAAGACTTCCGGAATTCCAACCCATACGTTCGTAAGACCAAATGAATATAATACAATTTTAGTTTCACTTAGAACTAAAGGTAGATGCTTAGTAGTTGAAGGGCCTTCAGGAATTGGCAAAACTACTTGTGTAATAAAAGTTATAGAAGAATTAGGCCTTAATAAGAACATCACATCTCTTACTGCAAGAAAAAAAGACGACCTTGAGATGATAAGACTTTTACCTGAATTTCAAGATATGGGCACTGTAATTATTGATGATTTTCATTTATTAGAATTTGATTTAAAATCATCAATAGCCGACTATATGAAAGTTTTAGCAGATGAAGAAAGAAGTAACGATAAGTTGATTTTAATCGGTATAAATAAGGCAGGTGATTCTTTGGTTCAAATAGCTGGCGATTTAAATAATAGAATTGACACTATCAAATTTGAACAAAATCCACCTAATAAAATAACAGATTTAATTGAACTTGGTGAAAAGGCTCTAAACATTAAAATAAGCACAAAAGAAGACATTGCTTTATTAGCAAAAGGCAGTTTTCACATAGCACAGCTCTTATCTAAAGAAACCTGTATAGACTCTGAAGTTTTAGATACTTGTGATAAAACAAAAGTTTTAAAATCTAGTATTGAAGTTATTAAAGAAAAAGTTCTATCAGATTTTGATAGGATATTTTATCCAAAGGCAAGAAAATTTGCAATTGGAAACAGGTTAAGACGAGAAGGAAGAGCACCATATTTACATCTGCTATATTGGCTCTCACAATCTGATGAATGGGCAATTCAAATTGATGACTTATATCTTAAATATCCCGAAAACAAACTAAGTATAACGCAAATTGTTGATAAAGGATTTCTTGAAGCTATTTTAAGGAATAATGAGGAATTAAAGGATGTTATTCACTATGACACAAACTCAAGGGTTTTAGCAGTTGAAGATCCCAAATTTATGTTTTATCTCAGAAATGTACTTTGGTCTAAATTTGCAGAAAAAGTCGGTTACATTAGTCTCGCTTTCTCAAACAAATATGACTTCGCTCTATCTTTTGCAGGTGAGAATAGGAATTTTGCTTCAAAAATTAATGATTTACTACTCGAAAGAGAAATTTCTGTATTTTATGATAAAAACGAACAATCCAGAATATTAGCAGAAAATGTTGAAGAGTATTTGGCACCGATTTACAAATCTGAAGCTTACTTCGTGGTAGTTTTATTAAGCAAAGATTATCCAAAAAAGATTTGGACAAAATTTGAATCAGATAATTTCAAGGAAAGATTTGGAACAAATTCAATTATTCCAATTTGGTATTCCGATAATTATCCAGGTTTATTTGATGAAACTCAAAAATTGGGAGGTTTAAGTTTTGACCCTTCAAAAGACATGGACAAACAAGCAACAGAAATTGTAGATATAATAATAGAAAAACTTTCTGACCATAGAACTAAAGAAAAAAAATGAAATTAAGAACGCTCTACATCACTACTTATAAGTAATTACTTGTTCTTATCTATCTTTAAAAATCTTCAAAGATTTTTAGTTTGATGTGTGCTTGAAAAGTTTAGTGCTAATCTACGCAACTATTCATAGTCGATAACGTTTCCCAAAACCAACCTACTTCATAAACTGCCATTTAAAACGTAGTCCTACTTCAGTGAATGTGAAACCAGCAGCCGTTGCAGAGGCAATATTACTATGGGTGCCATACACATTTAATAAACTACGTTCCGAGAATTTATACCCAAATGCGCCTTGAAAACGATAGGTGCTTTGCTTTTCATCGTCTTCAATAAATTGGTAACCATAAGCCGCCGTTAAATTGTAAAACCATGATTTAGGTTTTGCGCTGTCTTCATTTTTAATCACATTCATAAACACCTCATACACATTAAATTTTTCAGGACTAAAATAGATGGTTGGTACTTGTTCTTTAAACGTAATGTGTTGGTAATTCACACCCACTTTTAATGCTGGTTTTGGCAGTAAGTTATAATACAATGAGGTAAATAATAAGTTTCTTTTGTTACCATCATTTTGTGACGTGTGCATGAGTTGTGTAAACCAACCTAAGTTAAAATTAGTACTTAAGTTATAGTTAGCGTAGTAGTTATTTTGTACCAATTCTTGGTCTAGTAATTCGGCATTAAAACTTTCAACCTGACGTTTGTAACCAATATCTAAGGTCTGACGTTTAAAAGACTTGATATTAAAAGAAATATCAGTCAACAGTTGCGTGTAATCGGTACTTTCCGCTTTTGCAGCGGTAATTCCCGCGGTGCCCTTAAATGTAATACTTGGTAAAAGTTGGTAACCTAAGCCTAAGGATAAGTTGTTAGAATTGGCACTGACATCCGTTACAGTATTGCTCGTAGTTCTGTAATTGTAATTTCCTAAAAGTTTAAATTTAGTAGATAAAGGAAATTCTACAGCGTTGGAAAAAGCGAAGGCTTTGTTATCTCCATTATCATAGGTATGTGATGCGCTAGATTCTAAAACGGGAGCAAAGCTATGATCCAATTTACTGATAAAGTTAACCGCATCCTTTTGGTTGTCGTAAAATTTTAAAGTGTTTTCAGCTGAGGTATAGGCATCATCATAATATCCTAAGGCTTTTAGCACGTTGGCTTTTCCTAAGTTGCCATCAAACGACGTGCTGTCGTTAGCCAAGATTGTATTGTAATCCTTTAAACTTTCTTTAAAATTACTTTTATAAATGTTTAAAGTGGCACGTAAAGCCAATGCCCAATTTTCATTGGAGTGTTCTGTATTTAAAGTGTCTATTAAAGTGGTGGACGCTTTAAATTTTTTATTCCAGATTAAAGCTTGAGCATAACGTTCTGTGGTTTGTTGCGTAATATTACTGTCTGTAGTTGCAGTTAAACTCTTATAGGCTTCAGTACTTAATTCTAAAGCTTTATTTTCTTTACCATTTAAGTGTTCTACTAAAGCTAAGCCGTTTAAAGCAATAATTTTATGCTCTGGTTGTTCAGCCAAACGGTTGTACATGATTTTTGCACTGTCGAGTTTATTCCATATTAAATAGAGATTTGCTAAGTTTAATAAAGTGTCTTTATCATCACCAAATAATTCAAGGTTTTTGGTTAAAAGTAGTTCAGCCTTATCATAATTCTGAGCTTGTTGATTTTGGTACGCATAGCCTAAATAGATATACTTTTTAGAGACTAGAGCATTTGGGTTGCCTTGTGAAACTTCTAAAGCGTTATTCACCATGGTTAAAGCCGCTTCATATTCTTTTAAGTTAGAAAGTGTATTAGCAAAACCTAATAACGCAGCAAAACTCTTTGGGTCCTCATTCACTAAACCTTGGTAATACACTTTAGCATCGGTAAAGTTGCTATTCCATAATAAGGACTCACCATAATTTAGTTTTACTTCAAAATCATTTGGGTAATCCGCAAGTAAGTCAGTGAATAAAATATAGGCTTCTTCTGGTTGTCCATTAAGTCCAATAGCACGACCATAACACAAACGTGCCGTCTTATTATTAGGGTAGTCTTTTAATATAGTATTAAAAAATGTTTCGGCTTGGTTGTATTTTCCGGTTTCTAAATAGGTGAAACCTTCTTGCATGTTTTGTGTCGACGCACTACATACGATAAAAAATAAGGCTAAATTAATAAGTGATTTCAAAGTCATAATTTCTCTTTGTTTAACTAAGTGCAAGTTACGGAGCATATGTCCTCCATTCACCTACAGCAACTTGCCGTCCATCGAAATATAAAGAACATACATGGAAATACCCTAGATATTTGCGTCAGATTTAAACGAATAACCATTAAAAATTATGCAATTATTAACGCTAATCAAGTCTAGAAAATTAACACCAGAGCAGCTCTTTATGGTCAGTGTTTTGGCCGTCAATGGTGGCAACTATCTATACAATCTTATATTGGGTCGTGTACTTGGGCCAGCACAATTTGCAGATGCTGCAGTGCTCATTACATTTTTATTAGTACTCTCTTTTATGGCCATGACGTTTCAATTGGTAACGGCAAAATTTTCGGTATTATTTGAGAATTCTGTGTTTACAAACTTTATAGCTAAAGTGTACCAGCAGGCCTTTGTTGTTGGTCTGTTATTAGGATTAGCGATTATTGTCTTTTCATCGCAATTAATGGCCTTGTTCAATACATCATCGTCTACCATGTTTATCATTTTTGGTTGTGGTGTACCACTTTACTTTTTAATGAGTGTAAATCGCGGAGCCTTTCAGGGGAAAAAAGCATATAAATCCTTATCGATAACCTATCAAGGTGAAATGTTAAGCAGACTGATTATCACCCTTGGTTTAATATTTCTATTTAACATACAATCATCAGCAGTCATTGCTATTGGTATTGTAATCTCTTTTGTTTTTGGAATGTTTCCTTTTAAAATGAAAGACATCACGCTAAAGAAAACAAAACCACTAACGCAAGATTATAGCAAACAAATTAAAAACTTCTTTTTGTTAACAGCGTTCTACGAGCTGACTCAGATCATTATTAACAACAGTGATATACTATTAGTAAAACATTATTTTGAATCTTACGAAGCAGGTTTATATGCATCCTTAGCCTTAATTGGTCGTATTGTATATTTCATTGCTTGGATGTTTGTAATGTTATTATTGCCAGCTGTCGTCGAGTTGAAAAAAGAAGGTAAAGAAACTGCTTCCGTTTTATTTAAGTACGTTGGTTACATTGCTGTGATCTCTATCATTATTGTATTAACCTGTTTAAGTTTCCCAGAATTAATAATTAAAATACTTTTTGGTGAACACTACATTGCCATGGCACCACTTTTATGGAAATATGCCATCGCCACGTCTATGTTCGCTATATCTAACATCTTCGCGTATTATTATTTGTCTTTAGATAAATACGTGCCAGTGATTATTTCTGGTGTCTTCGGCATGCTACAAATGCTATTAGTCATCTTTTTTCATGATAGTTTAGAACAAGTAGTGCACATGCAAATTGTTGCAATGACTTTGTTGTTAATCATACAGTTAGTGTTTTTTAAGTTTGAAATAACGACGCAGAAAAAAGCTTTATCTAAGGATTAATTCCATTCGTCTACACTAAAAGTCGCCCTATCGAAACTCTCAAAAATCTGCCGAATAAAATCCCAAATTTGCAGTGTAATTAATTAAAACATTTAAAAATACCATTATTATGAAACTAGCAATTGTAACTGCATATCCACCAAGTAAAGTCACTTTAAACGAGTATGCTTATCATTTAGTAAAGCAATTTAGACAAAAGGAAGCTGTTACAGAATTAGTCTTATTAACCGATAGAACTGAAGGAGCAAAGGATATAGAGTTTACGGAAGATGGTTGTAAGATTACGATAAAAGAATGCTGGTCGTTTAATAGCTACAAAAATTTGTTTTCAGTAACAAAAGCCCTCAATACCACAAAGCCAGACGCTGTATTATTCAATCTACAGTTTATGAAGTTTGGTGACAAAAAGATTGCAGCTGCCTTAGGTTTAATGTTACCATTAGTGTGTAAGTTGAAAAAGATTCCCAACATTGTGTTGCTACATAATATTTTAGAAGAAGTCGATTTAGGAAGTGCAGGGTTTACCTCAAATAAAATCATGCAGAAGATCTACGGATTTATTGGCACAAGTTTGACAAAGCTTATTTTAAAAGCTGATATCGTTGCAGTAACTATGCAAAAGTATGTGAATATTTTAGAGATAAAATATTTGTCACCTAATGTAAAATTAATTCCACATGGCACTTTTGAAATACCAGAAGAACCAAATTATAGATTGCCAAAAGGGCCATTACAAATTATGACCTTCGGAAAATTTGGAACCTACAAAAAAGTAGAAGGTATGATTGAAGCTGTTGAAATGGTGAGAGCTAAAACAGGTTTAGATTTAGAAGTGGTTATTGCCGGAACAGATAACCCAAATGTACCAGGATATTTAGCTAAAGTAGAAGAAGATTATAAACATGTGCCTCAAGTACGTTTTACGGGTTATGTTGAAGAGCACGAAGTCCCAACCTTATTTAACGAAAGTGCTGTCGTTGTTTTCCCTTATACGTCTACAACAGGAAGCTCGGGTGTGTTGCACCAAGCCGGAAGTTATGGAAAAGCAGTAGTGATGCCAGATTTAGGTGACTTAGCCTTGTTAGTGAAAGACGAAGGTTATAGAGGCGAGTTTTTTGAACCTACAAGTGTTGAAAGTTTGGCCTCTGCTATAGAAGCGATAGTAACAGATGAAGCATATAGAGTTAAGCTTTCTAAAATTAATTACGATGCTGCAACAGCGCATCCAATGTCTCAAATTACAGATATGTATTTAGAGCATTTTCAAGATATCATAGATGAAAAACGCATAACATTCCCTAATGTTAATGCTGCTGCGCAGAAGGTTTCTTATTAGCAATAAATAAAAAAGAAGGTTTTCTAATTCCATTTTCATCTATAAATCCAAAGTGCTTTTGAGCATTTTGGCGCCAAGGAAGTCTCCCTACGACTTCTTTTGGTATTTTACCAAAGTCGTAAAGTGTCCACGACATAAATTGAATATCATGTTCAGAAAATATAGATTGTATTGTTTTATGATATTCGGCTTGGCCTTCTTCCGAATTACCAAAAGGATTCCAGAAACCATGATAAGACGACATTCCATATTCAGTAATGACGATTGGTTTATCGGTAATGTTACTTTTTAAAGTTTCAAAAGTGGCATCAAGCGCCTCTAAATCTTCGTAATAGTGAAAAGATACCAAATCTAGCTTGTCTTTTAGAAGGGTTGCGCTTTCAGCATTAGACCATCCTATCGTAACGGCATGATTAGGATCTTGCGCTTTTACAAAATCAATCATATGCGCTAGCCAAGCGGTAACTAAAGATGTACCACGTGATTCAAAATCTAAATTCGGTTCATTTTTAATGTCCCAAACTGCCAGTGCCTTATGGTCTTTTAAAGCTTGTATAATGGTTTTGGCATGACGTTGCGTAAGTGTCCAATTGAGTACAGAATAATCGCCGTAGAAATCAAAAAGCGTCACCATAACTTTCAGATTAGCACTTTCTGCAAGATCTAAAATTGTGATGAGTTGGTCTAGTTTGTTTTGGTCAATATCCGATTTTCCAAAATCTTCATAAGGCACAAATAACCGAATACTATTAAGTCCGGTTGATTGTATCAACTCAAAATCCGAAGCTATAATATCTGCGTCAAAATGATCGCCAAACATAGCCCAAGGTGTGGCTTGTGGATAGTAATTAATACCGTTTATTGTGGTCGTGCTAACGGGCTGCGTTACCTGTGCGGTATATGGTTCCGACTTTATTTTTACCATATGACGTACGCGCCAAAACCCATCTTCTAATAAAAGTGTGATTTTATAACTTGATTTTTCTGTAATCTCAGTGATCAGTTGATTGTCTTTAAATAACCTCTTATATTCAACAACGTCATTGTCTGTGAGCACAGCAAGTTGGCCGTCTTCACTAAAAAACTCTAAAGTCGGGTGATGTTCTAATGTGGTGCCAATAACAGTTGTTTTATTTTCGCTATTAAGCGCGATAATATTAAATAGATTTTGTCGTGCACTTTCAGTATAATAATCACCAATACCAATAGTCGTATTGGTTTTATAAGCCACGTGTCTTACAAACCAACCATCTAGATAATCATTTTCTATGGCTGTTAAGGTTTGGGCATCCATAGGTCGGCCTTCATTGGTTAAAGGTTGCCATGTAATTTCAGGAAGATATTGATCGATTTGTTTAACTTCAGTATGTAGCATTTTGCTGCGATCAGCACCTGTATTAAGATAACTATAAATCGCACCAAAAGCATAAATAACCAATGCTATTATTAAAACATAGGATACCAAAAGTGCGCCTCTTAATATGTTTTTGTTAATCTTACTCATAGATTAATTGATTTGTAAGATTTAACAATGCCAGCAGTTTTAAGCTCAACGTCATACACCCCTTTTGGGTAACGATCGTTATCTAAATAAAATTCAGCCATACCATTAAACGTATCTTTTATGAGTTGGTGTATTAACATACCATCTTTGAAAATAGATAACTTTACCGTTAAGCCATCTGGCACACGTTGACTCATAAAACTCTGTATAGGTCCAAGCGTTACGGTTCTGTTATCTTCAGAAAAAGCGACTTCAAAATCTGAAATGGCTTGTTTGTAATTTAAAACAATAGTATTACTATTCGCCATACCTTCAACATAAGCTTTTATATTCCATTGGTCTTCAAAATCGGGATGCAATAGTTTTGCTCTTGCGATACCATTAATAGTTGTACCAGATGTTTTTGATTTGTATCCTGCCTTATTGGTAATAAAAAAAGTGACAAATGTCCCATCGCTTACAGTATTATCATAGCGATCTTTTATTAAGGATGTTTTAAAAGTCGTTATCTGATTGCCATCTGCGTAATTGTGAATGCGTTCCGAAGCGATTTTAAAATCCGTAGGAATAGCGGGCAACACATTAACATCAAATTCTTTTGAGTTGAGGTCTAAACATTCCGAACTGATCAGTATTCTTCCTTTTTTTGTTTCAGAATTTATATTTTTAAAAGCAAAACCGTGTTCTGTACTAACATCTGAAGCATAGGCATTCGTTAAAAATTGATGTTTAATCGTAACGCTGGTACTATCTGCTAAAGGATTGTCTAAATCATCGGTTGGAATAACGACGAGCATAGTATAATCCGTACCACCAGCTTCAATACTTGGTGGACCTAAATAACTTTCTATAGCTTTAATTTCTGATTTTGGTTGAATGGTTATGTGCCCAGAAATTGGATGAGATGTCGTTTGTAATTTCCAGTTGAACACACCCGATTTGTTAGACATAACCTCAGGTAATATAAATATGAGTTCCTTATCATTAACCTCAGGTTCTAATAAAATAGAGCCGTAACTGTTAGAACCATATAATAAAACTTCTGAGTCGCCTGTAAAGGCAAATTTTAATGAGATAGATTCACCAGCGATAGATTCACTTTTAATAGTAAGTAGCGTGTATGTGCTATCGCTATTTCGAGTGTTAAAAACTACTGTAGAAGTTAACAATAATAGAGAAATTAGCGATATGTATAGGTTCTTAAAAGACATTAATTAGGGCTTCCGATATAAGTATTGATTTCTAGTTTTATAAATTTATAAATAGGATGATCTATGTTCTGAAATTCGTCATTATTATGATTGCGGATTCGATTCGGGACGATTTTATTCGCAATATTAGAATTAGGTAAGCCATTGACAAAACAGTTACTCATATCTGTATTAATAACTCGAACGGTTTCATTGGTTAATAAGGGAAAATCAAAAGTCTGTGAACGCTGTTGCCTAATACCTTCTTTTACAAATAGGTGATCGACCCAAACTAAATTTTTGTCGGCATCATAATACGACATTAATAATTGCGGAATCGTGACTTCTTCAATACCAGTATTAAACAAGGTTCCGGACATATGAGTGTCATCAATTTCCGAAATCGTAATGGTGGTATTTTTAAATAAATCAGACCCTGAAACATTCCCAGCGACTTGTAGGTTAAATTTCGTCGGTTGTTCTTCTAACTCAATTGGAGTAAACTCATCTGGATTAAAGGTCTTTGGAATAGAATCTTGTGTTTTAGACCAGGCGATACCTTCAAAATTAATTCGAAATGAACTGACTTCTTTTGGCATCAACTTATGATTAACGTGATATTTCGCATTGTAAGTGGCTAAAAATTTGTTGTCATCATTATACAAGGTGCCCTTTAAGACCACATCTGCTGGAACATTGTCTATATTCTGAATTTCACCAATGATTGCATAATGATTTTCAAATTTAACGAGTTTAGCTTTTAAGATTTCTAAAACGGGTTGCTTTAAAATGTCTTCGTGATGTGTTTCTTCTGTGGTGATGCGTCGTCTCCCTTGATTAAAATAATTTGTAGAATTACTAGAATACAATTGGTCTGGTGGTAAATCTAAATCAATATCCTCGGGTTGAATGTACCATTTGTTATTTAGCTTG
Source organism: Winogradskyella costae (assembly GCF_013403865.1). Lineage (GTDB taxonomy): Bacteria > Bacteroidota > Bacteroidia > Flavobacteriales > Flavobacteriaceae > Winogradskyella > Winogradskyella costae. Next base: position 748,593 of record NZ_JABFDK010000001.1, on the reverse strand, counting down.
ACTAAAGTTTTATAATCGACACGTTTAATTTTTTCAAGTGGTGTAATCCAATCTGTAAAGACTTTTAAGCTGGCTAGGCTATCAGTTCTGCTTAACATTTCTGTGGTAATGGCATCTAATTTTGCATACGAACTTAATAAACCATCAGTAACCGATATTTCTAGCATATACTGCGCTATGGGCATATCGCTATTAGGATTGATCAGGCTGTGTGCAGTTTCAAATTCTTTAAAATCTAAAGCATCGTAATAAGCAAGTATGGCATTTTCTGGTGAATAATGCGATTCATTTTTTATGTAAAATATATAAGTGCCATAACATACAATTAAGGCAAGAATGAAAGACCAAATATGTGTGATTTTTAAAACACTACTAGAAAATTTTGAGTAATCATTTTGAAACTTAAGATACGCCGGAAGTTTTTTAGCCTTCGTTTTTAGAAGTCTAATCCAAAGCATTTGTATGTTTAGGACAAAAGCGATTAAAACCGTTAGAAATGGTGTAATTCCCCAGAGGATTTTTTGCCATGTAGCCACATCGTCTTTGGGCAATATGGTTGATAAAGGTGGAACGTTTAGTTTTTCCCAAACCATTATACCGTTTTCGAGTTGTCGTAAGCGTTGCCAACCGCAGAAATATAAAATGGGATCGTAGAATTTATCGTTAGAGAAGATATACTTAAAGTTATATTTCTCTGGTGTGGTTAAAAATTGTTGTAATGAACCAATCCCTTCAACTCCTTTAAATTTCGAGTTTTCTAAACGCTCAATTGGTCTTGTGGTTAATTCTGGTAGTCGTCTTGCCGAATGGTAGTTTCCATCTACAGACATGGCATTGGTTTGTGCCGATAGCCAAGCCATTTGATCGCCAAAGCCCAAGGTCATATATCTCCATTGGTCGTGGTTGTCTTGATTTAAGAAGTTAACAATGGGAAGCATCTCGATACGTTGTGGTTGCGAGGGTTTAAAATAGCTGAGACTCATGGTGAAAATCGTCATGAATAAAAAGAGTCCAGCTAAAAGTCCACCAATTAACCGATGGTAAATAGCACCAAACTTATCTTGAATTAAGGTTTTTAGATCTCCTTCAACAAACCGGTAGGTAAACTCACCAAATAAAGGCAGCGACATAATAGAAGCCCAAAGTGTAAACCGGTCTAAGGTTAAAATATTAAAAGCCGTTTCGCCAAGTAATACTCTCGGAATGGGAGTGGTTCCACCAGTACCTAAAATGACAAGGATAGTCATCGATAAGCCAAAAAACAAATAGCGTTTGGTATAATATCTGTAGAAAATGTACGGTAATAATATGAGTAAAATGCCCCAGGGAATTAAAAAGAAAACCAATCCGGAAGAGGTGATTTCTAAAAAATTATCTCTCGAGCCATGTGGAATTGGGACTTGTGTTATTGGATTGTTTTTAGAGTTAATCCAATACGGTAGAATACAACCAATAATGATGACTAAAGACAACATTCCGAAACTAATAATGCGTTTAAAGAGTTTAAAGAAACTATTTAAAAAGACTTTAAACGTGATGGCTTTTACAGAATCTACTTGGTCTCTAGAATGATCCATAATCACCATGCCTATTAACGGGAAGATAAAGAATATCATACCGAATATAGGGGTTACATGATGTGATGTTACGGTAACTGCAATCAAGGACAATGAGGTGGCTAAATAGCGCCATTTACCTGTTTTTAACCACAAATAAATTTCAGGTAAAGCATGCATTAATACAGATATGCCAATGATACTAGGAAGCTGACCAAACACGTGGAGCGTTTCAACAAAAGATGAAGAAAACACAGCAAGTAATGCTGCATAACCAGCAGCTGTTCTATTAGAGGTGATTAATAACGAAAAGCGATAAACACCAGTTATAAATAAAACGATAGCGAGTAAGGCTACGGTAAACATCCCAAACTTTAAACCACCAATTAAAGATAGCGCAGCAATAGATTGATGGACCAAGGGAGGATAACTCATTACGGTAAAACCAGTGTACCATTTATAGTTCCACGGTTCAAACCAGCTCGTCGCATAGTGATCTGCAAAAAACAAATGTATTAAGGCATCATATGTAGTTTCTAATGTGAAAAATATAGACGTACCATGAAATGCGATACCTATAAGTAACGCTGCAATTAAATATTTGTTTGATGTGTTTTTCATGTAAAACCTTGACAGGACTATCAATACCGTAAAGATATGTAATTTAAATAGGGGTTCGTTTTTTAATTATCTATAGTAATCTGCCATTCGTCTACACTTATCTATGGCTTAGGCTAAATTAAAAAAATAAAGACGTCATCTCAGGTACTTTTGTACTGTAAATAACAAATAAAAACAATTATTATGAAAGTTTTAGCCATAGATGATCAACAGTTAGTATTACTTCCGCTTGAGAAAAGATTATTAGAGTTGGGATACGAAGTGAAGATAGAAACTGATGCGTCAAAAGGATTAGAATTATACGACTCATTTAGTCCAGACTTAGTTATTGTAGATATAAATATGCCAGGTGTTTCAGGTTTAGATGTTGTAAAACATATTAGAAACACTAAAAATTCTGATACCCCAATAATGATATTATCTGGTAACACTAAAGATGATACTATTACTGAAGCTTTTGAACTAGGAATTAATGATTATATGAAAAAGCCATTAAGCCTTAACGAAATCTGCGCAAGAGTAAAACGATTAATAGGTGTACCACAAATCGATAATGCAATTCATTCTAAAAGCAATGTGATGATTCAACAACGTTGTGTTGGAGTTGTTATTCCTTGTTATGACGAAGAAGAGCGTTTGTTAAGTGATGAGTTTTTAAATTTTGTTGATGAAAACTCAGGGTATCATTTGTGTTTTGTTAATGATGGTAGTAAAGATAAAACCTTAGAAGTGCTCCATGAATTACAAAAAGGAAGAGAAGATTTTATTACGGTTTACGATTGTGAAAAGAATGGAGGCAAAGCAGAAGCTGTTCGTTTAGGAATGCTTCATATGGCCAAAAAGGATGATTTAGATTATATCGGATTCTTAGATGCTGATTTGTCGACAGATTTATCTGATTTTGATGATTTGGTAAAGACGATTGAAAACTCAGATTTTAAAATTGTGAGTGGCTCTCGTATCTCTAGAATGGGGGCAAACATCACTAAAGAATCGGCTAGAAAAATAATCAGTTTAACAATCAACTTTATTATTAGAAAAATCTTAAAAATGGATTTTAAAGACACACAATGTGGTGCTAAAATTTTCAGCAAAGACGTTATTGATATCGCTTTCTCTGAAAAATTCGTAACGCAGTGGATTTTTGATGTAGAAATCTTTAAGAGAATGACCATCCATTTCGGACTTAAAAAAGCAAAAGCAATGCTTTGTGAGCAGCCTTTAAAACGTTGGATTCATGCTGATGGTTCTAAATTATCTATGAAAGATTCCGTGAAAATTGTTGGTCAATTAGCACAAATTGCTTGGGTCTATAGATCTAAAAAATCAAATTTAAAAACAATTAGAAGCTTAAAGGTGGCCTAAATAAACGAACAATAAAGACTAATGAAAATTGGAATTATCATCATATTTCATAATAATGAGGCGGATATCGATACGTTGTTTTTTATAAATCAAATTAAGGCATCAGAACATATTGAATTCTGTTTCGTGGACAACGAAAGTAAAGATGCCACTTTATCATTATTAGAAGATATAAAAGATGCTTGTGCAACTAATGTTTCTCTTATAGAAATAAAAAGAAATATTTCAGAAACAGCAGCAAATAGAGCCGGAGCACGATATATGTTTAATGAGTTTAATTTAAAACATATTGGCTTTTTAAACACAACTGCAGTTAAAGATCAGGGTGTGGAATTAAATGCTTTAATTGAAAGTTTTTGTCATCATAAAGATAAAATTATAGATTTTAATTTGCATAAAATAAAAACTCAAGAGGTAAAGAAAACCCTATTTAAAAGGGTCTTTTCTGTTTTGGACTATTTAAATTATATCCACCCTCAGATAACCTCAGCTTTTAACTTATAAATTGACTAAATAAACATATGAAAGCTTATCCTATAAAATTCGAACCTATTCTTAAAGAAAAAATTTGGGGAGGAGAAAAATTAGCGACACTTCTTAATAAAAATTCTAATTCAAAATCTGTTGGAGAAAGTTGGGAAATTTCTGGAGTGGACGATAATATTTCTGTTGTTGCAAATGGAATCTACAAAGGACAAAAATTAAACGACTTAATAAAGACGTATAAAAGTGATTTTTTGGGAGCTTCTAATATCGCAACTTTTGGAGAAAATTTTCCATTACTCATAAAGTTTTTAGATGCTAAAACCAATTTATCAGTACAAGTGCATCCAGATGATGCGATGGCTAAAATATATCATAATTCTTTTGGGAAAACAGAAATGTGGTATATCATGGATAGCGATGATGATGCTGAAATTATTTTGGGTTTAAAGAATGAAACTATAGAGAAAAAGGTGCTGGCAGATATTAATGCTTTAAATGTAGATGCTATCTTTAATACTGAAAAAGTAAAACAGGGAGATAGTTATTTTATTCCTTCAGGAAAAATTCATGCTATTGGTGCTGGTGTTTTAGCGGCCGAAATTCAACAAACAAGTGATATTACATATCGTGTTTATGATTGGGACCGCGAAGATACTAATGGAGTTAAAAGAGAATTACATACAGAATTGGCTGAAAAGGCAACGAAATCTTTTGCTTCAAATGGAAAAAGCAGTTATAAATTAAAATCCAATACGACTAGTAATCTTGTTGAATGCGACTACTTTACCACTAATATTTTTGAAGTTAAAACTCTTATGGAGAGAACATATGAAGATCGAGATAGTTTTGTGATTTTTATGTGTGTTGAAGGCAGCGCTAAGGTCTCTGTAGCGAACTATACCGAACAGCTTAAAATGGGAGAAACCATTTTAATTCCTGCAAGTACCACAGATGTCCGTTTTACTTCAGATTACGCCAAACTTTTAGAAGTGTTTATTGTGTAGTCTGAAGCTATGATCGTAAAGGTTTGCTTAAAAAACAGATTAGAATATCATAATAATTATACATTTGCAGAATACAATATTTATTATGTCATTAGAAAGAGAACTACAACAACGAAGTGGCTCAAAATGTGAGCTTAGTGGAAGTGAAGAAAACTTATCTGTTTATATCGTTCCAGATGTACAAGAGAATGGGTTAAAAACAGCATTGTATGCATCGAAAACGTGCATAGAACAAATGAATGATGCAGATGCTATTGATGATAACCATTGGAGGTGTCTTAATGATAGTATGTGGAGTGAGCATGATGCTGTGAAAATAATGGCTTGGAGAATGCTAAACCGAATTAAAGCTGACTGGACGCGTGATTTATTAGGAATGATGTACATGGAAGAAGATACGTTAGAACTTGCCAAAGCATCTGGTGATGGTGAACCTGAAGCAGATAAAGTAATTCATCGTGATGTTAATGGTGTTATTTTAGAGAATGGGGATTCTGTTGTTTTAATAAAGGATTTAAAAGTTAAGGGTTCTAGTATGGTTGCCAAACAAGGCGTTGCTGTTAGAAATATTAGACTAGATCGTGATAATGCGGAATATATTGAAGGGAAAGTTGGACCTACTCTAACCGTAATTATTACCAAGTTTGTAAAGAAATTATAATTTACTTACAACGTATGTTTCTAATTTTAATTTGCACGGTGTAACGATTGTGAATGTAGTTTTGAAAAAAGACCACTATAATCAATTAACCACACCATATAGAAAGCATCAATTTTAGAACATAAGTATCAACATTGAGTTAATAATATATAATATTTCAAAGACCTGATTCTTAATTGATTCAGGTTTTATTTTTCCTACAAATCAATAGTTTTAAAACGTGTTGTTAGTCGAAAGAATAAACAAAGTATTTCAAGTTATCTAAGCAAATTAGCGCTTTGTCGAATATATCTCAAAATAAACGCATAAATGTCTGATATTGTGGTCATCCCTCTAAATAATAGCACAAAGTATACTGATTAATAGCCTCAATTAGTATGAACACTTAAACATTATTTATTATGGACTTACAGATTACAAACTACAACAATCGTTTTCAGATTAAAGGAGCTTTAAATAAATTGAATTTAAAAACGTTCAATGCTCATTTTTCAAATGTATTTGATAAACTTGATAGTATTCTACTAGATATCGAGCAAGTAAATAATATCGATAGAGCAGGTGTTATGGCATTAGCAAAATTGCATAATGAATCGATTACAAAATCAAAACAATTATCTATTATCGGTTTTGGGTGCAAAGAGTTATACGAGCATTTTAAATCTGAAGAATCAAAACAGACCATGGTTGATTCCCTTGAAATTGTTGCGGCCTAAACGATAGAAATTTCTATCATAACATAGAAAGAAGAGAAAATGGTTTACAAAATTCTGTGTTACACTTGGCTATTTTGGATGCGTTTTTTTTTTATTATTTTGACGAATTCAATTTTAACAAGACATATCAGCGACTATTTTCCATTCACCATTTATTTTTTTGAAAATTATCATAAAAACACCATTGGCATTTCCAACTTCACGTTTTAGATGGTATTCACCCATTACCCAATAATTATCACCTTCAATTTTTGAAATATCATTAATCACAAATTTTAAGGTGCCACTTTCTGCTTTTGTCGGATAGCCTTTCTTGTAATTAGCTAAGGTTTGATGCCAGCCTTTAGTAAGTCCATTGCTACCATAAAATTTAAGCGAATCGCTTTTCCAGTAGCCTTGCATAAAACCTTCTAAATCATGATTATTCCACGCAATCTCTTGTGCTTCCATTACTAAGCGTATGCCTGCTTCAGCAAGTTCGTTAGATTCGCTTTTGTGCGTTGTTTCTGTGGTAACGTCTGCCTTAATACTAATACAGCTAAAACACGATAAGGCTATGGCAAAGACGAGAATATATTTCATAAGAATTGGTTGTTATTTATCATTTAAAAATAACAACTAATTTTCTAAAGTATACCTTTTTGTTGTTTTAAAAACGCATCGGCTTGATTTTGCATAAGAATTCTTGCCTGCTTTCGCTTATAGTTCATCACGTCTTCTTCATCCGCGATTTCAGTGTAGACTTTATTGTTAATTTCATTATCGGTTTTTAAAAGGAGTTGACGTTCAGCAACCTTTTGCATGGTCCAGGTTTGAATGGTACTTTCTTGATCTTGTAGTTTGTAATCGAATTCACCTTTGGGAGCTAATAGTTTGGCTATGATTGGTGAGGTTTCAATCGCTAAAAACAATAGAAAAATAAAGAAAGATGGTAGCCACGGTAATTCACCCAAAGCGGTAATGCGAGCCATTAAGCCATCAAAATTATCAATAATAGGTTGTGTGGTTTCAACGTTAGCAGCATAATCGTCTTGAAGTGTTGCTATTTGAGTTTCAAGCGCTTCGATTTTAGTTTGAGTATCAGATTTTAATTCTTGTAACTCGGCTAATCCAGCATCATGTTTGTCGCGCTTTTCCTTATACACAGGACCTTTGCCTAAGAGTTTAGAGCCCGCTGTGCCTTCAGCTTCTGAAATATAAGTATCATATAAACCATTGACTTCCGCTTCTTTGGTATCAACTTGAGCATTTAAGCCTGAAATTTCATTGTCAAGCGCAGCAATTTTAGGGCTAAACTGTTCAGCGATTTGATTCTGATTCGCTAAGGTTAAATCATTTTTTTGTTCTAATAAAACTTGATTAATTTCTTTTTCAAAAATCTTTAATTCTAAAGGCTTTGAAATGACTACAGCAATAATTAACGCTAAAAAGAGTCGTGGAGTCGCTTGAAGGATTTCATCTAAAATATTGTCGCGTTTTTTAATCGTTGATACAATATAGCGATCGAGATTAAAAATGAGTAAACCCCAAATGAGTCCAAATAAAATTGAAGTATAGAGATTGTCAAATACGGTAAAAAGTGCATAACTAGCTGCAATGGTTGCCATAACAGCGGTAAAGAAAACGGTAGCTCCAATACCAGCATATTTGTTCTGTTCGCCAATGGAGCAGTCGTTTAAAATGTCGGTGTCAGCGCCAGAGCAAAGGATAAAGAATTGCTTTAACATAAGTGTTTGTTTTTTGATTGACCTAAAATTTAGGCTGATTGATTGACTATTAGAACGCTAAAACATACTTTTTGTTACATGTTTAGATGAAAAAAGCCTCAATTAAGAGGCTTTAGTCATGAAAATTTAAAAATTAGGGGTACTGTAATTATATTTAATCTGTGACAGTAATAACTATAGGTGCTATCTCTGAGTTAGAACCATCTTTGACCGCAAACAGAACAAGCTGATCATCTTTTTTTGCACTTTCAAGATGTTTTAGGGCTTCAGCATCTAGCACATTACTCTTTATATGTTGCGTTGGTTGACCAGGAATTTTAAACTTAAATTCAGTTACTTTTCCATTTTTAGTGCTGAGCATTATATCCTTAATCTCATTTCTTGTTAAAGCTATTTTTCCTGTTTTAATTGTTTTAGCATTAATCATTGGTAAGATGCTTTCTTTTTTTTCTAGCTGAGGGTCTTCCACCACTTCTATGATTTCCCCCTTGGTAAATGATTGGTTTTGTTTTTCAGGAGGAGGTGGCGGAAATTTAGGAAATGGTTCAGTATTTTTCTGCTGTTCTGTTGTCATAGAATTATAAATACGTTTGTGTTTTTCAACATCCTTGTATTTAACTATAGGGTAAGTATACTCCTTTGGGTTTTCGTCTGCCTTTTTTTTCGTACTATTTAGTTTCTTAGCCCAAGCATTGTATTCTGTCACTTCCTTTACTGTTGGTTTTTCTTGGATTTCTTTGTCTTCGCCTACTTCTTTATCAGTTGATACATTATTTCTACGATTAGATAGCTTTACAACATACTTTTCATTAGCGTCTAATTGTGTTAGGATATCTGTGCGCTTACCTTTATTATTTGCTGCAATGGCTTTTGCTTCTTTGGCAGAAATTTCTTCATCATCTAAATAGAAAGAAGCACCTTCGTTTTCCATCTCTATTATAAATTCTAAAAAGGAAGGGTTGTATATACTTTGAGTGTTATCGGGGTTGGGGCCTCCTTTAGATGTTTGTTTTGCAGGAGGTGGAGGTGGTGCTATTAAGGGTTCATCAGCTTGAATAATCTTAAAGTCATATTTTCTAACCAAAGCGATTACGTTTTCTAATGTCTTTTCTGAAGCATCACTTTTATCGATTCTGACGGAAACTGAGTTAGATTCATCAAAGGACTTCGATAAGGTTTTTAGTTTTAATTCTATGCTTTTTAGCGACCCTAATTCGTCATCAACTAATAGTTGTCCTTTTCTATTAATAAGGATTACCATAATTGGTTTTTCTTGACTATTAGAATTGGTATATTGGGCTGGCACAGGTGGAGCCATTAAAATGTTATGCTTTTCTAATTCTTCTTTTGTAAAAGAATTATAAATCTTATCGGCTTGTGCTTTTAAAATTTTAAGTTCAGAATTATCTGTCTGAGGTCCTTTTAGGTATGCTCCAATAGCTTCAGAATAAGTTTTTGTGAGTTTTCTATATTTAGTCAAATCTGCCTCTTCGTATGTTTTTCTAAAGCCTTCTTTTGTGTATAAACTAGATTGAAATGGTTGAGGAAATTTTGCTGTACGTGCATTTTTATAGACTTTAGACTCTGTGAAATGCACAATATCCTTTACGGAGTAATTGTCCAATTCAGAATTGGGTACATTTTTACCATCTAACCATATCGCAAATCCCTTTGTGTTTTTCCAAGATTCAAATTGAGCAGAAGTTGGCTGATTTGGTTCAACTTTAGATTTAGATAATTTCATATAATCCTCTAAAAAATTGTGATTCTTTAAGAGTGAATTTTCTTGTTGTTCTGGAAATTTTTCAACTGATGCTCTTTGTTTTTCGGACATAAGTTCATTATAAATAATTATAGCTCTTTCGTATTTATTAAAATGTACTGTATTGGTCTCTTTATATCTCGTTATAAAATCACGATATTCTTGCATTAATTTTTCTGTCGCTTCTTCAGATTGGGAGTTATTTTGAACTTGCAATAATTCAGAGGTTTCTATATTATCTTTTTCAACATATTCCTTTTCAGCAAAACTGTAAAAAAGAATCGCAATAATTGGCAATACTAATAACGTACTTAGCCAAACTCTGGTTTTTGAGGTTTGTGTTTTCATAACTGTAAATCGTTTTTTGATTGATGAATAATTGATGGCACTCGAGAATTGATAATCTTGAGTGTTTGATGAAAATTGTAATAATATGTTTTGATAGGTTTTAGTGCTTACACCTTGCTTTAAAACGGCTTGGTCTGCTAAAAACTCATGATTTAATTTAACATGATGTTTCAGTATGTATATTAATGGATGAAACCAAAATACAATTTGTAATACTTCTAAAATAATAATATCTAAACTGTGTAATTGCTTGGCATGGGTTTCTTCATGTAACAATACTTCTTTTGGAATGTGATTAGATTCATATCTGTTTTTATTAAGAAAGATATATCTAAAAAAGGAATGTGGAATCAGATTTTCCTGCATCAACACATAAATGAAAGATTGGTTTTTTACGGTTTCATTCTTAGAAATCCGATGTTGCATTTTAAATAGATTAATAACAAAACGTAATGTGAATAATAAGACACCAAAGCCGTAAATGAACCAAAGTGTCGTTTCTAAATCGAAAAAGGAAGGTTCTTCAGTCGGGATTTCAATTAAGTCAGGATCAATATTCATGAATATTGGTGCCGTTTCAAAAGTGGTGTCAATAGGTTCAACATATTCGGTTATGGTTAGTTTTGGAATGATTAAAGCTAAAGTCAATGCGCCCAATAAATAGAAACGTTTAAAATGATGCCTATTCTGACGTTCTAAAAAAAGAACGTAGACCAACCAAAATATACCTAAGCAAACCGAAAATTTAAATATGTACGTTTCCATAATTATCGGTTTTTAATTTCTGTGTCTATAATTTTTTTAAGCGCTTCTAATTCGTCTGTAGATAAATCCGTTTTACGTGTAAAAAAGGACGCAAACTGCGAAGCGCTATCATTAAAAAAGGTTTTAATGAGTCCATTAACATGCTTAGAGAAATAATCTTCTTTTTTTACTAATGGAAAATACTCTCTAGATTTACCAAAGGTTTTATAATCAATAAAACCTTTACCAATCATTCGTTTTAGTAAGGTGGCAACGGTTGTAGTGGCAGGTTTTGGTTCCGGGTAACTCTCTAGCAAATCTTTCATAAAAGCTTTGTCGAGTTTCCAGAGGTGTTGCATTAGTTGTTCTTCAGTTTTAGAAAGTTGCATGCTCTACGTTTTTAGAATTAACTCTACAAATGTAGAGTATATATTTTGATTCTACAAATGTAGAGTAGGAATTAAGTGTGTGAATAGTTTTATTAAGTGATTAGTTTTGGGGGATTTAAAATGAAAAAGCCTTATGATTAGTGCTAATCATAAGGCTTTTTTGAAATTAAATAAGTGTTTTTAAATCACTTAATTATTTTGATAATTCTGTAAAATATTTATAAAACCATGGAATAGTTTCAATACCTTTTAGGTAATTCCATACTCCAAAATGTTCGTTTGGTGAGTGAATCGCATCGCTATCTAAGCCAAAGCCCATTAAGATCGTTTTACTATTTAATTCTTGTTCAAAAAGGGACACAATAGGAATACTTCCTCCACTACGTTGTGGAATTGGTGTTTTTCCAAAAGTTTCTTCATAGGCTTTAGATGCCGCTTTGTAACCTAAACTATCAATTGGCGTTACGTAACCTTGGCCACCATGATGAGGCGTTACTTTTACAGTCACACCTTTTGGAGCGATACTCTCAAAATGTGTTTTAAACAATTCTGTAATCTCTTCCCATTCTTGGTTAGGCACTAAACGCATTGATATTTTAGCAAAAGCTTGACTTGCAATGACTGTTTTAGCTCCTTCGCCTGTGTAACCTCCCCAAATTCCGTTAACATCTAGTGTTGGACGGATAGAGTTCCGTTCGTTAGTGGTATAACCTGCTTCACCATAAACTGCATCAATATCTAGTGATTTCTTATAGGCGTCAAGAGAAAATGGTGCTTTTGCCATTTCAGCACGTTCTGCATCCGATAAGTTTTCAACCTTATCATAAAAACCAGGAATGGTAATATGATTGTTCTCATCATGAAGCGATGCAATCATTTTAGTTAACACGTTAATCGGATTGGCGACAGCTCCACCGTATAGTCCAGAATGTAAATCACGGTTTGGTCCTGTAACTTCAACTTCAACATAACTTAAACCTCTTAAGCCGGTAGTAATTGATGGTACATCTGGTGCTATCATTCCAGTATCTGAAATCAAAATGACATCATTGGCTAATTTTTCTCTGTTATTTGCTACAAATTTTGCCAAGTTTACACTTCCAACTTCTTCTTCACCTTCAATCATAAATTTTACATTACAAGGCAACTCGTTATTAGTTGTCATGTATTCCATGGCTTTCACATGCATATACATTTGACCTTTATCATCACAAGCACCTCTGGCAAAAATGGCGCCTTCCGGATGTAATTCTGTTTTCTGAATGATAGGATCAAAAGGAGGTGAATTCCATAAGTCTAATGGATCTGGTGGTTGCACGTCATAATGACCATATACCAATATAGTTGGTAAATTTTTATCAATTATTTTTTCACCATAAACAATAGGGTAGCCTTCAGTTTTACATATTTCCACATGGTTGCATCCTGCTTTTTCTAGGCTTATTTTTACGGCATCAGCTGTTTTTAGAACATCAGATTTGTACACAGAGTCTGCACTAATTGATGGGATTTTTAATAAGTCGATGAGTTCGTTAAGAAATCGATCTTTATTATCGTTGATATAAGATTTTATAGATTGCATAATAGCGCTTTGATTTTAATCAAAAGTAGGAATTTAAAGAGGAATATGTTAATCATGAACAAACTTTAAGAAATCATTTAGAATTCTTGAAAATTAAATATTTGTTTATTCAAACAATTGTTTATATTTGCAACCCAATATTTATTGGATGAATGCAGGCGTGGTGGAATTGGTAGACACGCTAGACTTAGGATCTAGTGCCGCGAGGTGTGAGAGTTCGAGTCTCTCCGCCTGTACAAAGTAAGAAAAGCTTCTCATTTTTGAGAGGCTTTTTTTGTTTGTTATAATTCTGTTTCTATGGTGTTATAATAAAAGGTCTGAAACACTTAAGATTTAACTTCATTTCTTAACATCGTAATTTTTTAAAAGTATGATGAATTATCAAAAAATAAATTAGGTGACTATTTATATAATTACCTTAAAAGTGTGTTATATTATCTTTAATATAGTTTTGTTTCGGGTACGTTGTTAATATAGAATATATATATGATAAAAGGGTAATGCTGTGACTATATTTTTCTTCCGAATTTTGTACCAGAGAAATTAAATAACTCTCTTCTATTAATTTAAAACAAGACATTATGAAAAATATAGCAATAAACCCTACGATCTGGCAGCCGATTTCCTATTCAGCTTATATCGCAGATAAAAAAGAAAATTCGAATCGTATAAAAATCCAGGATTCGATTGTTAAAACAACAGGTAAGGAATCTCGTAATGGAAAATTACAGTCTAGTGTTATGAGCTCGTATAATTCCTTCAAAAGCTTTTTTATTAAATCAACAGTGTTTACAAATACATTTCACGTATAATTTTAAAGCGTGATTATAATTGTAATAACAAATAAAAAGGTGCTCAATTGAGCACCTTTTTATTTGTTATTACATAAAGTGTTGATAATTTAGACTTTAAAAGTCAAAGCCCATTCCAAAGGAGATTCTAATACCATCAGAAGAATTAAAGACTCCTAAATTTGCCGATAGTAAATCTATAGCATTAACAAAAAATCCACCGCCATAGGCATTATGCCATTTTTCAGAGGTGTCGTCGTCGATCCAAACACGACCATAATCGAAGCCTCCATACATGCCTAGTTTAATAGGAATTAGTTTTGTTTTCATACGATTGAAACTATATCTCAAATCTGTATTTTGATAAAAGGCATTCTTCCCGGTAAAACGTTGATTTCTATAACCTCTTAAGCCATCGAGTCCACCTATGGAAGCAGCTTGATAGAATTCGAAACCATCTCCAAAATTCAAATGACTTTTTAATTTAGTGGCGAAAACCAAACGTCCTGATGGATTTAATTTTCTTGCAAAGGCTATATCAGTTATAAGATATCCAAAATTACGATTGCTAACTTCTAAATTATCTTTATAACCTGTTTCAATAGAGAAATTCATTCCATTGGTTGGGTAAGCTTCATTATCGTAATTAGAGTAGGTATAGCTTGCATTGATACCCCCGAAGTGCTCTTCATCAAAGACATAGCTTGGTAATAAATTGTTATCTGAAACAAAACGATTATCACTATTTTGAATTTCATTGACCTCATAACTGATACCAAAATGAACAAGGCTTCCCCGCTTAGAATTCCAGATAAGCTGTGGACTTAATCTAAAAACTCTAGTTTTAACTCGGTTATAGTCTAAGCCAAAGTCGTCATCAGAATTTTCGGTTTCATTTCCGTAACCAAAGAAATTGACGCTATAATTAGGACTTTGAAAATGCGCTTGAAATCCAAAGTTTAAGTTTCCAATTACATTTGCAAACTCACCTTTGTAGTTTAGTTCATAACCTTCAGTAGCAAAATAATAGGCGGCTTTAAGTTGGTGCTGTGATGTAAATGGGTTGCGTTCAAAACCATAAACGGTGTAGGTATTAGTTAAACCTATTTTTAATCCGTCGTCTGGATTTGCACCTAGGGTAGGAATGATTTGATTAACATTATTTTTAATTTTTCGATAATCATACACGTTTGTATTATAATCGTCTGTTAATTTAATTCGGGCCGTTTTAGCTTGTGATAGGTCATTTTTCTTCGATTTATAATCGTATATAACTATGTTTTTACCCGACTCTACTTTGTAGTCATCATTGTTTTGTCCACCAATAAAACGAACTTTAATTTTAGAGATTTTGCCCTCAACTACAAAGCTATCATCATCGTCTAATCCATAAATCCAGATTTCCTTAGTTGATTTTGGTTCATAGATTTTATGATGAAAACGATCTTTAATAGTATCATCTTTTTTACGAAATAGCGATACCTCGACTTTACCATTTTCTAAAGCTTTAACATGGATATAGTCATCTTTATTTGTTCCTGTTACAATAGCATATCGACTAATTAGTTTAACATATCTATCTGAAATTTTTTGAAGATTAGCCCGCCTTTCTTTTAAAATCTTTTTAATTTCAATAATAGATTGCGGGTCTACTTCTTTAGGAATATCGTTAAACGCGTCATCTATAACGGCATCCGTAATTTGAGATTGAATGAATTGCACCTGTTCATCCCAATCTAACTTACTAGACTCTGGAATAAAGGCTACGTCTAATGAAAATCCAGACACATTAAATCCTTTGACATCTTTTAAATCATCTTCATATTTTCTAAATTTTCTTGCCGCAGGAATAAGTGCTACGCCAGAGGCAAACAAAAAACCATCAGACATTTTAGAAAACGCAAAATCTCTATCTCTTGGTAAGGGTTTATAAATTGTTTTTCCATCGTTTTCAAATACTAACCAACGCCATTGATCTTGATGTCTGTCTGCATCTCCAATGAGCATATCAAACAATCGGGCTTTAATAAATTCTTTTTCGTCTATAATTTTAGATTCGTCGCTTAACACATCTTGCAGCATATCTACGGTGCTCACAATCTCTCCTGTAAAATTTCCTGCAGCTAATTCGTTATGACCATCAGAAGGGTGTTCTTCAAAGAGGTAAAGTTCGTTTCCAAAATCTTCGTTATAAACCCCTAAAGCACTTTGTTTTGGGATATAATATAATTTGGGATTTAAATGGGATAGGTTTATAGCATTAGATAATGCTCCTACTGCAAAAGGGGCGTATGGATAGGCACCGGCAAAAATATCCTCTAATAAATCTTCGGATGCTGTTTCTGTAAATTGCCCTTCAACATACTGATCTTTAAAAATAGCAGATTGCATAAATTGGTCTGCTTGCTTTTTCATAGCACGCATTACATAGCGTTTTCCTTTAGAGGTAGTTAAATGAAGCGTTTTTGATTGTGTACCACCACCTTTTCTAAAAGGTTTTAAGCCCCCCATTAAGGTGTCTAAATTAACGACCCTCGCTTTTACATTTGTACTGTATTCATCTCTGTAGCGATCGCCCCATAAGAATTTATAAAAGCCAGATTTATTAGTGTCTTCTTTTGAATAAATTGAAGCACTTATAGAATCTGAAGTTATTTTGGCATATGTAGTTTCAGAAGCTTGTTCGGGTTGTTTTATTTGTTTATAAAACTCCACTTCCTCAGAAGTTGAATTAAAGAACTGAACGTCCACGGCTTTATCATTTCCTATGTTTAATACAGCATAACCAGGGATGGCATGTCCGTAATTATCAGAATTACGGATTCTTAAAGGTGTAGTTTTAGAACCCGAACCACTTACGATTTGAGACACATTATCGAACTCTAGATATTGTAAGTTGTGCTCATGTCCTGATACAAAAATTACATTTTCATTTTGTTGAGCCGTCGCAATTAGATTTTTCCTTAATTCGTTATAAAATGGATTAGAAAAATCAGCATTTACAATACCAGTAGATGTTCTTAAAATATTTTTTAGAGTTCCAAGAACAGGTAAAGGTTTCATGTTTTCTTTTACACCATAACGTCCGTTATGTGGCCCGTTACTATACATAGGATGGTGTATGGCAACTAAAGTAACTTTGCCTCGCGCTTTTTTTATTTCCCCTCTAAATTCGTCTAAAAAATCAGCTCTAGTTTTTATTTCGCAATCATCATTAATTGTTGGGTGATTATTCCAGTTGGTAACGTACCAATGCGAATCTACAATCAACATTACAATATCATCACTAATGTCTATCTTTTCAATAGGACAGCCGTTTTCTGGTTGAAATGTATTCTTTCCTAAGGCATCTTCAACCATTTTTTCTTGTTCCTTTAGGCCTTTTAAACCGCTATACCAATCGTGGTTTCCTGGAATGAAATAAACACTTCCAGGAAATGTTTTAGCAACATCTAACTGAAGCTTTAGGGCATGTTCAGCCGCTTTAATGGCTTTATCATTTTTTAAAGGCATGCCGCGTGGATATATATTATCTCCAAGAAAAAGAAGGAAATCATCTTTGTCTGCTTTACCAAATTGATTTTGTAATTTTAATAGAGTTTTTGGTGCTGAGCCATCCTCTTCAGGCTTTCCTACATCTCCAATTAAAAATAAGTTGGTAGTGTTCTTATCAATATGTTTAATTTCTTTAGCACTAGCATTAACATTGTGAGAATTATAAGTCGCACAGCTGTTAATCATTAATCCCATGCTAATTAAACTAAATAGTAGTTTTGCTTTCATTCTTTTATCAATTATTATGCGGTTTGTAAATCTTCTACTGTAAAAATATCCGATACTTTTTTAAGCTTTCTGTTTATACTTACTCTAAGCGCTTTCATTCCACTTGCACCTTGAAGTTCTTCTAATTCTACTATTTCGAAATCATTTTCAATATAATTTTTAGCTTGTAAAAATTCAAAATAAGCCAAGTATTCTTTTTCTATGGCATTGCTAGAGTACACTACAGAAAGTTTGTGCGGTTGTGTTAAACGTTCGTTTGTGTTTTTGATGTGAGCTTTATCAATACGTTTTTTAATCATTTCGTAACGTACATTATAAGCTCCATCTACATCAAATTGTTTTTCATCTATACGATAGCGAATTGTAATGGGAATGTCATATGCAAGTATTAAGGATGCTACTTCTAATTGTAAAGGAAAATCTTTTTGCTTTTCGTAGTACATCGCTTCCATTTCGCAAGTCACTTGAAGTTGCCACAAACGTAAATTGTACAAAACAGTTGGATGATAGTTTAAATGCTTTGAGATAGATTGCCCTATATATAAATTATGCTCAATTCCATCGGTTTTAAATTTTTCAAAATAATGTGGAAATATTTCTTGAGCCCTAAGTTGTTGTTGGTCTAAAAATGAAGACAAGGCCTTGTTTCCTTTCTCAATAGTAGTATCATAAGCTTTTCGGGCATCATATAAACTACTTGTTGCTTTATCAATCGTTTTAAGAAATTCTTCAACATCTTCAACTCCTTTAGAATTATTCTGAAAATGTTCGAATAAAGGAAAGAGTTGTTTTTCGAAAAAGATATTAATTTCTTGTTCTGAATTGGTGTGGAAATTGAATTTTAATTCACTTAAATAGTTATCAATTTGAAAAATTAACTGTTCGTAAAAAGGCAAACTTATTTTAATCCTATTATTAAGAATGTTTTTACTCTTTTCTAATTGCCTTGTGAGGTCAATTCTAATGGCTTCATTTCTTGCATTAGATGAGCCAACCACATCGATTTGCCCAAAAAGAGGAACGACATCTTTAAATACAATCTCTTTAAATACCGGATTTTCTCCGAAATTTCGTTCTTGTATGTATTTACTAGCTTCTTCTTCAAAACGCCACTGTACAGAAGGGTGTATAGCCGTGCATTCTTGTTGTATTATGGCACTGATTTCATTTTGGTGTTCAGAAAACGTACGTTTAGAATAGCTTATAATGAAAGGCAAAATGGTATCTAACTTTACCATATTAATGGCATTAAGCTGGTTAGGTTTAAAGGCTGCTAACTCTATTATAAAACCTAATTCTCCATTAACAGGAACAGGAATAAGCGCAACACTTTTTAAGCCTTTTTTTAATAAAGCATTACTTAGTCTGTTACCACCGCTTTTTTTGTGATACGTTTCTACATTTGAAATAATAATAGG
Source organism: Winogradskyella costae (assembly GCF_013403865.1). Classification (GTDB taxonomy): domain Bacteria; phylum Bacteroidota; class Bacteroidia; order Flavobacteriales; family Flavobacteriaceae; genus Winogradskyella; species Winogradskyella costae. The sequence goes on along the minus strand of NZ_JABFDK010000001.1, from coordinate 729,640 downwards.
CTTACGATCTTTAAAAAGCTGACAGTTAATGTGTCCGCAAGCGTATTCATTAATATTAACATCTTCATCCGCTACTAGCGTTAACATATTAAAATTTCTATCAAAAGGAGAAATGATTTTATCATGTTCTACACTATAGCTCCCAAGTTGTAACTGCGGATTGTTAAATATGCGTCTAATATCTTCAATTAAATATTGAAAGCTTTCGCTATTAGGTTCTATTAAGTGGGTTTTAAAATCATCGATGCGTTCGTCTAAAGAGGTATCTATAAGATTCACTATGCCAAAGCCTTCGATGGTCCAAGAGTCTTTTGGAAAGTACTTTTCCCAGATTTCAAGACTATTTGCATTGCTTAACAATTCGTCTAATATTTCATCTGTAATTTCAATAGCATTGTCATTAGGATAGATGTCTAGAAAATCAGCATTAAAAGCCACACGATAACGCTTTCTGTTTCCGTTTTTGTCTATAATAGATAAGGTTTTTGGCCTTTCAAAATCGACATTGAATTTGTAATGGATATTTAATATAATAGCATAGGTGAGTAGATCAAAAGAATCTTCATAGTCCTTATACAATTCATTAAAAATAGTATCGCTCACTTCTGCATTGCTGATAATATGTTCTAATCTTGAACTGCAATAAAAAACGTCGCTAGTATACGGAGTAACGGCAGCTTTTATTTCATTTTCAGATAAAGCTGAAGGGAAGATATAAGACATTAGCTGATCTATAATCGGCTTATTCTTTAAGAAATCTTCCGTTGTAGTTGATCCGGCTGATAAAACAGGGTGCTTATCAAATAATTCTAATGCTTGCTTAGCCTGTGTTTGCACTGCAACATTATTTGAGTCTAGTAAACGGGTAAACTTATCTTTTAGTAAGCGTAATGATATATTTACCTTAAAGGGGCCTGTAGTTTTATTTTTCATACATTTTAAATTTATACTATAAAGGCATGTTTATATAATAACTATATATAAATGATGCTGCCGATATAATAATTCCGAACATAAAAACGGTATACGTAATTCTTAATAATTTGTATTTTCTATTAAGCACCAAACCTAAATAATACAAATCTTTTGTAAGTGAATTGTATAAGGTGTCTTCATTATCCATTAAGTAGTCGATTCCCCATTCAAAATCTTGCAAATTCATTTTATGAAAATTTCCAAAAAACAGGATGTTTGTTTTTTTCTCCTTAATCATGTCTTTAGTGATGGCGACATTAGATATTTTAGGACGCGTAGATAATACCGATAATATTATAGATGCCACACTAGAAAGGGTTAAGATTAAAGTCGGATAAACTAAAAATAAATTTGAAGGATTATCGAGCTTCGGAATTAAATTAGATAAAGCAACCGAAATAATAATAGCGTTTACAGAAAGCAGTATGTTGGCTTTGGTGTCTGCAATAGCACTTAGTTCTATATGATTTTTTAATTGTACACGATACATGGTTTCGACACCTCTACCAAATTTTTTGCTCTTCTTTTTTTTCTTCTTCTTTTTCTGCGATAATTTATATATCTCTTTTTGAATTTCTAATAGGTTAAGCTCCTTTTTAGGCTGCCAAATTTGTTTCGCGGAATCGGAATAAAACGAATGCTTTTTAAGAAAGGCAAGGTTCTGTTCCATCCATTCAATGTTAGAAATATGATTGCCGTTTTTTGCATTCATTTCTTTAAACAGATTCTCTGAACTATCTAAATAGTTATTAGAAGCAATATGGCCACAATCGGCATCTCTAATTATAGATTCTAATTTATTATTTGGTTTAAGCTCAATTTTTGTTGCTAGAATTAATTGCTCCACTTGTTTAAGTGTTTCTTCAGAAAGATGACGTTCCTTTAAAAACGCGTGAGCAATCTTAACACTTTCTTCTTCATGACCAATATCTGTATGAATGAAACCCGTATCATGAAACCAGCCGGCTAATAACAAGGCCAAAGTCTCGTTTTCAGTACACTGTTCGTTACTAGCTAATTCAGCAATACTAGCGACAACATTTCTGGTGTGAATAGCATTGTGATAATAGTTGGTTGAAGCTAACTGCTTATTTAGCAGTTCTGCAACATATATTTCTACATCGAATAAAAGATTTTCTTCCATATTACAAATTTACGTTGTTTTAATAGTCGAATAAAGTGATATTTACTATCATTTTTTATAAATGAAGTGTAATGAATTTTGTTTTTAACTCACCATAAGCTTAGTTTAAAACTTTTTTAATCTAGAATTTAGGAATAAAACTAGATTCTAGATGTGATAATTATAGTATTATCCATAAAGCCATTGTGTAATATTTTAGGTTATGGGCTATTTTTTAAAGCGTTAGGTAAATATGTTACGCAATACAGTAAAAGATATAAACGTTAATCTTTTTCTATATTTAGTAGACAATTTAATACAATTACATCAATCGGAGGTGCGTAGTTCCTAAAAGGTATACAAGTTTGTGTCTTTTTTTTTAATTTCTTTCGGAGTCCGTGCAGGGATCTTATGCTCTCTAAAGATATTGATAAAATTCTTGATGTCTTCATTTCCTTTTTTATAATAATTTAGGCTGACTAAGAGCCGTAAACTTTTGTTTTTTTAGAACAAGAATTTGGAAGTGTTAAAGTTAGCTTTCTATTTTGTACTAATTCGTTCTTCTATACTAAATTAACTATTGAGTTTTAATATAACATTAAGAAGGGTAAAATGGCATACATATAAGATAAACAACTTGTGATGAGATTGAGGTTTTGTTTAGAAATTTGCACTCTAAATTTTAGTCGTAAAAAGTGATTTATGAAAGTTGAATTTTCTAATAGAAAAGCCTTGCTATCGTTAGCAATTGGTGGTTTTGGAATAGGGCTTACGGAGTTTGTCATTATGGGCATTTTACCAAATGTAGCCAATTCTTTAGCCATTACTATCCCACAAGCTGGTCATTTTATTTCAGCTTATGCCTTGGGTGTGGTAGTCGGCGCTCCTTTATTAACGAGTTTTAGTCATAAATTATCTCCTAACCGTATGCTGTTATTGCTAATGGTATGGTTTACTGTTTTTAATACGCTTTCCGCTTTTGCATCAGACTATAATATGTTATTGGTTGTGCGTTTTTTATCAGGACTGCCACATGGTGCATTTTTTGGAGTAGGGGCCGTGATAGCAGGAAAATTGGCAAAAAAAGGAAAGTCGGGCCAAGCTATTGCAGTAATGTTTTCAGGACTTACAGTCGCTAATGTTATAGGTGTTCCCATAGGAACTTATTTAGGAAATCAATACCACTGGAGTGCTTCTTTTTTAATGGTTGGGGTTGTCGGTCTATTAACTCTAGCTAGTATTTTTTACTGGATGCCACAATTTAAAAAAGAAGAGAAACAGCCTTTGAGTGAAGAGAATAAGGGGCTTAAAAATCCTGAGCTTTGGGGGTTAATTGCACTTACAACTATAGGAACGGGTGGTTTTTTTGCTTGGTACAGTTACATTGCTCCATTATTAACCGAGGTGGCACATTTTTCTGATAACGTCGTAAGTTATGCTATGATTGTTGCAGGGTTAGGTATGTTTGTAGGGAATTTTTTAGGAGCAAAAATGGCTAGTATTTTTACGCCTTTGCGTTCTGTTATGATTAGTCTCGTAGCTATGGCAATTGTTTTAGTAGTAAACTCATTTCTTGCTTCTAACGGACTATTGGCTTTGGTATTAACTTTTACAATAGGGTTAATTGCTTTTAGTATTTCAACTCCAATACAAATGGCTATAATTAATACGGCTAAAGGCTCTGAAATGCTTGGCTCTTCCATGAATCAGAGTGCTTTTAACATGGGAAATGCTATGGGTGCATATTTAGCAGGGTTACCAATTGCTTATGGTTTTAGTGTAACATCGTCGTCATTAGTTGGTGCTGCGCTTGCTTTTTCTGGGGCTATAATTGCCATATCAATTTTACTTTATAGGCAACGAAAGATTAAGAACGCTAGTCAACCGCAACTCGATTCGAATACATAATTAGCTATTATACCAAATTCATAGCATCGTAACGTATCATGAAAATGGAATACGCATAATTAGATGTTACTATAAATAATAAAGGTGCTCAATTGAGCACCTTTATTATTATAAATGTAATATGAAAAATTAGTAATTAAAGCTTAATTAGTTTCGTCGTTAATATTTGGTTATTGTCATTTTGAACCTTAACCATATACATTCCTGAATTTAAAGAGGACACATCAAAAGTGTCAACCCTTGTAAAATCTCCTTTAAATGATTTCACTAATTTACCTGTTAGATCGTACACTTCAACATTTGAAACATTAACATTAATGCTAAATGTTGTTTGTGACGGATTAGGATAAATACTGAATCCTAATAATTCCTGATCATTAACACGTAACACCTCTGAAGCTTTGTTTCCTAATATTCTAAACTGACCAGCAGGTATTGTAATTGTTGAGGTAGAGTTGCTAACGGTTGTGTTTCCTGTAGCGTCCATAAGATCATACCATGTCGTGGTTACACCGCTAGGAAAATTGGTGTCAATACTTTGAGAGACAACATCAAAATTAGCATAAATAATTACATTTTTTAATTCTGAAGTTGGAATTGAATTATCAAAAATATCAATTCTTGGAGTTAAATCTCCTGAAGTAATTTCGTAATCACCTTCAAAAACGGGTTCTTCGATTTTAAGTTTGTGTAGTTTAGACCAGTCTTCATAAATCTGACTTCTAAGCGCATCGGTTAACCAATTATTTGTCCATTGTGGTTGAGGTTTTGTATCTAATTTACAACCGTCGTTATTATAGCTCCCATCGTTACACGTAAAAATAGAAGTATCCATTCCTAGTTCTCCAAAATGCCATATCATTTTTGGACCAGGTACCATTACAGAAACAGCACCTAATGCAGACATTCTAGACAATGCGGTATTTAAATCGCGTACATTATGACTGCTATTGCTAGTGTTACCAAAGGCTACATTTTTGTACATTAGACGTTCTTCATCATGACTTTCAGTATAACCAACCAATCTTGGTCCGTTGAAACCAGAATGTGCTTTATGTCCCATTCTGTTGATGTTTTTGTTACCACTTTCAGCCATTGTGATTTCTGCGTATTGGTTATTCATATTTCCCCACATCATCACACCTTTCCCTTCACTAAGTCTGTAATTAGCCCATTCTTTTTCTTCATTGTCAGATCCTAAATGCTCAAAAATCACATAATGATCAGGGTCTAATGACCATGAATGATCGGCATATTCTTTTAAAACATCCACACGGTCTTGTTGGTAGTTTCCGGTGCAGCCTTCATCTCCGCCATCAGAACCATTCCCACAATTTTGTGTAAATCCTTTTGTTAAATCCCAACGGAAACCATCGATTTTATATTCTTCAATCCAATATTCTACAACTTGTTTTACATAGTCTCTAGTATAATCTGAACTGTGATTAAAATCATTACCAACACTATATGAGTGTGTAGGTAAGACATTAAAATAAGGGTTTTCGGTTGAAGGACCTCCCCAACCATCACCATCTGAATCATCCATCCACATTCTAACCATTGGATTTCTTCCGTAAGCATGATTAAAAGCAATATCTAAAATAACAGCAATACCGTTTTGGTGGCAAATATCAACGAGTTCTTTAAATTTTTCTCGTGTTCCATAAAACTTATCAATAGCCATATGAAAAGACGTGTTGTAACCCCAACTTTCGTTCCCCTCATATTCCATTATCGGTAATAATTCAATAGCATTGACATTTAGATTTTTGAAATAATCAATTCTATCAATAATATCTTGAAAATTACGATCAGCATCAAAATCTCTAATTAAAACCTCATAAATAACTAAATCTTCTTTAACGGGCTTTGTGAAATTAGTAACTTCCCAATTGTAAGGGGTTTGTCCGGTTTGTAGTACGGTTACTTCACGTTCTTGACCCGCAGGGTAAGCTGGCATATTTGGATATGTTGAAGCCGAAATATAGGGATCATCAAAAGGAGATAAAACCAAAGGAGAGTACGGGTCTGCTACTTTAACCAATGAAGGCGATCCAGATATTGGACTTGCATCGCCAACCCAATATTGGTAAGTTTCAATTTCACCAGCTGTTAAACCAGTTAACTCAATCCAAAATTTTGTTGATGAGTTATCTTTTTTCATCGCATATGTACTTGTAGGATTCCAATCGTTAAAACTTCCAGCGACATATATAAAATCTTTATTAGGAGCATCCACAACTAAAGTGGCTTTTGTAGGGTCAGAAGAATTATAATTAATTCCATCTATCATATTTGCAGGCAATGTTTCAATAACTGTACTATTAACAATTATTGAAAATTGCTTAGAGATCGTTGAAGATCCTTGTGTGATAATTAATTCGCAATTTTGGTTTTGAGTTAAATTAGAAAACAAATAGCCATTGTAAAATGTTGTATTGTTTTGTGTGTGAACACTAGTTCCATTTACGAAAAGTTCATAATTAGCAGGTCCTCCTGTGTTTTGAGCTAAAATTTGAGTGTTAGCACCATTATTAACAACAACAATTCCATTTGCACTTGCTGAAGGGTTAATCATTGTAACCTGAAAAGCACCAACATTGAAAATAAAGTTAGCACATCCGGAAGCTTTAAATTGTTGAGATCCATCTTCATTTCTAAAAACCATTCCCATTTTGGTTACACTATTTTCTTCAGCCGTACTTAGACCAAAATAAGTGTTTGGAGTAATGGTAATACTCCAAGTGCCATCATTATTGTTTGTCATTTCACCAACACCATCGTCAAATCCCCAATTTCCTATAACGGCAATTCCGTATTCATCACTTTCATTTCCCACACCTAAATGTGCATAAACTTTTGATGGGTTATTAAAACCATTACAGTCTGTCTCAGTACTATTGGTATCGATTGTTATCGTAACCGTTTCGTTTACTAAAATAGGACTAGTGCTAGTTGTAACTTGAGCGATTGCTATTAAAGGAAGTAATAACAACAAATTAAGTAAGATTTTTTTCATAATAAGATTTTTAAAAGCTAAAAAAAGGCTATGATAATTCATAGCCTTTTTTTTAAATATGTTTATTATTCTACAGCTATTAAAATGTAGCTACCATCTAGGTCATTAAACCAAATGTTATAAGTTCCAGCCGTAACCGGTATATCTGCTCCTCCTAGGTCTCCAAAACCACTTATAGCATTTGCACTACCCCAACTAATATCCCATGCATCATCTGCTCTGAATTTTAGGAAACCATCACCTAATTCTACACCATTCATATTCCAAATATGTGGATCGAACGTTGTTTGCGTCATATCAGTGTCTGCATCCCAACCTCCTGCAGTTGAATCTCCAATGATACCAATAGTAGCATATGTTGCAGCTGCTGAAGCATCATAAGTTTCTAACGTATAGGTCATTTCATCAATGTTTAAATTAAATGCATAATAACCATCTGCAGAGATTACAAATGCTGATGGGTCGTCTGTACTACCATCATTTACAGCTGCTTCTCCTGTGTTTGCACCAGCTCCCCATTGTGGTTGCCATTGTCCTAATACTTCAATTAATTTAAAGCCTTCAGGATTGGTAGCATCTGGCGAAAAATAACCTGTATAACTATAGATATTTTCATTATCAGGATGTCTAACTAAAGGGGTGTTGTTATTTAAATTATCCCATCCTGCTGCAGTAGCGTCACCAATTAAAAATAAATTTTTGAAAGTTTCTTCAACGTCAATATCACCCCCAAGAAGTCTTAAGTTTAACGCTTCAGTTTCAGAAATTATTTCTAAGGTAGCATCTGTTCCTACAGTAGCTCTTACTCTAAAATATACACTACCAGCATCTGGTATATCTTCTGTATTTGGGTCAGCATCTAAACCAGCTTCTTCTGCGTAATCTAATAAATTACCAATAGTAACAGCATAGGAATTTTCGTTAGTCGTTCCTACAATCTCCATATCGCTAAAATCACCAATTATCGATTTTTGTAATTCGTAATTAATGTTTGTTTCTATATCAAAATCAGCATCACCCCATGTAAAACGTTCTCCTAGATTTGCTGAAATAGAAGGTATTAAAAGATATTCTGATTGAAATGAATTTGTAAAAACTAATTCACCATTAGGTTGCGCAATATATGTTAAACTGTCGTCAGTATCACATGCATTAAAGCTAATTGCAGTGATAAGTAATAGCGCTATAAATTTTATAGTTTTCATTGTTTTGAATGTTTTATTAATATCCGTCATTTTGAATTAAATTAGGGTTAGTTGATATGGTGTTTGATGGAATTGGAAATATATTTCTAAATGAACTAACTGAAGCTCCATTGGCTTGGTTTCCTTTAAAAGGCCATAAGTAAGCATTTGTTGTAAATGAATTAAAACGAATTAAATCAGTACGTCTTTGACCTTCCCAATATAATTCACGAGAACGCTCATCTAAAACAAAACCTAAGTCTAGATCTGAAGATGAAATATTTCCAGATGCATCACCATAAGCTCTTGCTCTTAGCTCATTTATTGCTGAAACTGCTCTGTTATTATCACCTCCACCACCTCTTAGGTTAGCTTCTGCATAATTTAAATAGATTTCAGCCAAACGAATAATAGGGATATCTGTATCTACAAATTCTCCACTACTATCATTTCCTTGATTACCGTTTGAGTCAATGTTTTTAAACTTAGTTACCGCATAACCTTGATCAAAAGGAGGAATGCTCTCTATTTCTAAGCTTTGACCATCGGTATAGAACATCGCTCTGTGGTCACCTTCTATATAAGATTCTAGTAATGTGTTAAAATTAACAGCTTCAATAGTGTACGTTAAATTGTCTAGGTCAAAAGTAATGTAATATTCACCTGCAGTTACAGGAATATTATCCCCTGCAGCTTCTAAAATTCCATCAGCCCCAGTATCTCCATAATTATTTCCCCAATCTTCATTAAACCTGAATTTTAAAAATCCATCTGTTAACTCAGTATATAAAGCAAATTTATTTGTAGCTATTTCAAACATTTCAGTGTCTGGACCATCCCAACCATTTGGAGTCCCATCACCAACGATTCCCCAATCAGTTATAGCTCCTAATGCATTATTAATATCTGAGAGTTCTTGAACGACTAAGTTGTAATCAAATTTTTCTACAAGCGCTTTAGTTGTTCTGTAGCCTCCCCAGCCACCATTAACACCTAAACTTAGTGGATCCATACTACCTCCTGTTGCTGCATGAACTATAAATGTTGATCCTCCATAAGTTTGAGACTGAATACCGTCAAAATTTAAGGCAAAAATAAATTCGTTTTGAGCTCCGTTAGAATTGTTATCTGCTAAAAATAATTCATCATAAGCTGAACCATTACCATTTGCATCTGTTGTATTAATAACATATGATGAGTTCATTACATTCTCAGAGTAAATAACACAATCAGTATAACGAGCGGTTCCTGTCCAAACCTCAGCATTCAAATATAACTTAGACAATAATGCCCATGCTGCCACCTTATCTACACGACCATATTCATTAGATTCTGATAGTAAATCTTGAATTTCTAATAATTCAGACTCTACATAATTAAATAAATCTGTTCTAGAACTTTGAGAAGGTAAATCTGTAGTAATTTGTGTTACTAAAGGTACATTCGCATAAAAGTCAATTAAGTTATAATAAGCAAAAGCTCTTAAAAAGCGCGCTTCAGCAATATAGCTTTGAGCTTCATCATCAGATAAAGCCGAGGCATTTTGTATAAAAGCATTTGTAAACGAAACCTCTTGTGCCAAACGTAAATACATAGCACCAGTAAAATCGTTTCCGGCAGACCAATATAAACCATGTAAATCTGGTAATCCTGGATCTCCCCAACCTACCACAGCGTGGTCTGTAGTTAATTCATTAAGGTTAAATAGCATACGTGTGTACTGCGAGGCTCCTTCATCAATTCCAGAAATATCTGGTTGACCTGCAGGCCCTTGCTGTCCGGTTAATGCTAAACTAGCATAGAGTTTGGCTAAAGCACCTTTAGCCTCAGTGATGTCTACAAAAACATCTTGTTCGGTGAAACTATCTGGATCAATTGGATCTTGATTTAAATCATCATGACATGCCGTCATAAAAAGCGAGATAGTAACAATAAAAATAATTTGTTTCATTCTATTTTTCATAATTCAATTATTTTTTAAAAATCTACATTTACTCCAAAAACAAATGATCTAGGTCTTGGATAGAAATTACTATCAATACCACCAGTGATTTCTGGATCTAAGCCTTTATAGTCTGTTATGGTTGCAACATTCTGTACAGAACCATACAATCTTAAGGATACATCTTTAATAGCATTATCTAAGGTATAACCTAAGGTAATATTATCAATTTTAAAGAATGAAGCATCTTCAATATAATGACTACTTAAAAACGTGTTTTCATTAGATTGATTTACAAATCCATTATCTAAATAGCTTGAATGTAAATTTGATAAAAAGTTATTAGTTGTTGGTATTACACCATCTAAATAAGAGTTTCCCGCTGATACATCATTGTACGCATAGTTTCCTATATTGGCTCTAGTAACAACAGCCAAATCCCATTGTTTATAGCTTAAGTTGGTGTTTAATCCCATTAAGATATCAGCATAAGGATCTTTATAGATGTATTTGTCAGCATCATTTATAACGTTGTCTCCATTTCTATCAACAAACGCGCCTTCTATTGGATTTCCGCTAGTATCATATACTTGTTGAAAGACGTAAAAGCTATAAGGTGCTTCACCTTCAGTGTGCAATTGTACATTGTTTCCCGTTCCTGCACTAATACCACCAGTTTCTTGTACAAATGGTAAATCAGTGATTTCATTTTCATTAAGTGAAATATTATAATTTATAGACCACTCAAAGTCTTCTGTTTTTACAGGTATTAGATTTAATGTAAATTCTACACCTCGGTTTTGCATGTCTCCAATGTTCTTTTCAATTTGAGATCCAAAATTTGTAAAAGGATCTACAGATGCTGAGGCGATTAAGTCTTTAGTTTGTTTTTGGTATAAGTTAACCGAACCAGAAACTCTTCTATTAAACAAACTGTAATCTATACCTATATTAAAGGTGTTACCAATTTCCCATTTTAAATCTTCATTTAAAGGATCTGGTCTGTACGTTTGGTAAAATGAATTTCCAAATTGATAATTCGCAGTAGACTGACTACCAGTATAGCGTGTTAAAAATAAATAATCACCTAAACCATTGACGTTACCAACTTCACCATAACCAACACGTAACTTAAGTTCATTTACATTATTACTAGCATTTAAAAAGTCTTCATTGTGTAAATTCCAAGCTAATGCTACAGAAGGGAAATAACCCCAACGGTCATCTGGATTTAATTTAGAAGAAGCATCAGCTCTTAAAGTTGCTGTTACTAAATACTTCCCATCATAATCGTAGTTTAAACGACCAAAGTAGGATAATAATACATTTTTAGATTTGTCTATAAATTCAAAGTCATTTCCGTCTTCCTCTGCCTCACTGTCGTAACTAAAATTATCATATTCAAATGATTGATACGAATATCCCGCAACGGCATTAATATTATGCACGTCTTTTATTGATTTTGTATAGGTGAAATAAGCATCAAATAACTGATTTGTAGAAATATTAGAATAGGTATTTCTCGATCCATTCCATGTTAAATCTGAAGTTGGTATTAAGTCAGAAACTAAAGTTCTACCATTACTATTAGATTTATCAATACCAGTACTTATAGTTGCAGTAATATCTGGGAAGAAATGTAACTTATAATCTGCTTTTGCATTTAAGATATAACGTCTAACCTCCGAACTATCATCTCTTAAATTTAATAAGGCAACAGGATTGGTTCCTGCTAAGTTAGGTTGTTGACCAGTTGAAGCATCAATCCAAGAAAAATAACCTCCAAACTGTGAGTTTGGGTCATAAACTGCTTGTGTAGGATCAAAACTATTAGCACTACCAATTGCTCCTCTGTCTGCAAAGGTGTTTTCGGTATAGTTTCCTCTAGCAGAAATATCTAATTTTAAATGATCATCAAAGAATTTTGGTGATAAATTTAAAGACGCTGTAGTTCTTTGGAAATTATCTCCAATTAAATTACCATCATGGTCTGAGTGACCAAGTGAAACTCTCATTGGTACTCCAAATGCACTACCTAGCGCACTAAAAGAATGGTCTTGCCCAAACGCCGTTTGATATATTTCATCTTGCCAATTCGTATTAGAATTACCTAAAAGTGCCATAGTCGCGGCATTCGCATTAGGATGACTATTGACGATGCCTCTAAATTGATCAGCACTTAATACATCAACTCTGTCTATAGATGTATGAATAGTTGTAGACGTTGTTGCGCTAAATCTAAAATCAGTGTCTTTACCTTTTTTAGTCGTAATCATAATTACACCATTAGCTCCTCTAGATCCGTAAATTGAAGTAGCAGACGCATCTTTCAATACGGTCATACTTTCAATATCGTTAGGATTAATGAGGTTAAGTGGGTTTCTAGAACCTCCTACACCCCCTCCATCTAATGGAACACCGTCTAATACGATTAATGGATTACTAGATAATGATAAAGACCCATTTCCTCTAATGATAATATTCTGGCCATCACCTGGAGATCCACTTCCAGAAGTAACTGAAACACCAGCTATTTTACCGGATATTAATTGTTGTGCAGAAACAAGAGGACCTTGATTGAAATCATCAGACTTTAATAAGTCTGCAGCTCCAGTTAAATCATCCTTTTTTACAGAGCCATAACCAACAAGTATGACCTCATCTAATTGAGAAGCATCCTCTTCTATAACGATATCGATTATGGTTTGTCCTGTAAACTCAATTTCTTGTGTAGTATAGCCAAGGTATGAGATTACAATAACGTCACCTTGACTTAGTTCTAAAGAATATTTACCATCGAAATCCGTAGCGGTTCCTTTGGTAGTGCCCTTAATAATAACATTTACGCCTGGTAGAGGCATGGCGTTTGCTTTGTCTGTCACAGTACCAGTTACGGTAGATTGCGCCATCAATGTTGCTGGCAACATAATGAGACAGAATAGTAAAGCATTTAAAACTGTTTTCATAGAGTGTATTTAAGTTAATTGCTTATTTAATTGATTTATATTTTCACTTCTCGGGTTAAATCTATGTAAATTTAATGTGAATTGAGATTTAAAAAAGATGACGAAAGTCACGAAAACGTTTTCGTGTTAAAAACTTTTCTTGAAATATGAACATTAGTGGTGAAATCGCAAATAACTGAGTATCTTTTATTAAAAATATCGAAAAATTGCGAAGTCAAAAATTCGATAATTTAATATTTGACTTATATTCGTTTAATATTTGTCTTATTTGAGAATCTAGTATATGAAGTGCTTTATAACTTAAGGAGAGTAATTATTATTAAAGAAGATATAATAAAAATAGAGAATTAATATATACATGAAACGAAAGATAACATTAAAACAAATAGCTAGAGAACTCGATGTTTCTATCTCTACAGTATCTAAGGCCTTGCGTAATAGTGCAGAAATTAGCGAGGATACCAAACAAAAAGTCCAGGCATTTGCTAAACTTTATAACTATAGGCCTAACAATATTGCTTTAAGTCTTAAGAACAGAAGAACAAACACAATAGGGATAATCATACCTGAGATTGTGCATCATTTCTTTTCTAAAGTAATTAGTGGAGTTGAGCTCGTCGCTAATAAAAGAGGATATAATGTTATTATTGGATTGTCAAACGAATCGTTTTCTAAAGAGGTGATTAATATGGAAATGCTTGCCAATGGCAGTATTGATGGTTTTATTTTATCAATGTCTAAGGAAACCTTAAAGTTACAAGATTACCACCACTTTAATGAAACAATGACTCAAGGGATGCCTATTGTAATGTTTGATCGTGTGGTGTCAGAAGTAAAATGTGATAAAGTTATAGTTGATGATTTTAATGGAGCAAAAAAAGCAGTTGAAAAATTGATAGACAATGGCTGTAAGTCAATAGCTTTAATTACTACGAAGGATTATGTAAGTGTCGGAAAACTAAGAACTCAAGGTTATCTTGAAGCTTTAGAAGAGCACCAAATGCCACCAAAAGCAGAATTAATTTTAAAAATTGACGAATCTTTAGATTACGAAGCACATTTAGAGGCATTAGAAAAAGAGATAGAGCAGTTATTTCAATTCAATCCCAAGTTAGATGGTGTTTTTGCGGTGAATGAAATTTATGCCTTATTGGCTATGAAAGTCGCTCGAAGATTAGGACTCGATGTCCCTAATGATGTTCAGGTTATTGGGTTCACAGATGGTGTGTTGTCAAAACACGCTACACCGAGTCTTACTACTGTGAGTCAACATGCACAACGCATGGGGGAAAAGGCAGCCGAACTATTAATTAATAAATTAGAGAGTGAATTTAATAGTGCGGATGAGGTATTTCAAACTGTTGTTATTACAACCGACCTAATAGAGCGAGAATCTACCAAATAAAGTTTTTTCATTGCTGTTTTAAAATCTTTTTTATCTTTGTTGCATAATCAAAACTTATATTTTCACTTCTCAATGAAATAAGTTTTGATAAGCTAAGCTTGTCAGAATAGTATTAATTTAACATACTATTTAATGGAAAAGCGTAGAATGAGTTTCTGGCAAATCTGGAACATGAGTTTTGGATTTCTAGGAATACAGATGGGTTTCGCCCTTCAAAATGCCAACGCAAGTAGAATTCTTCAAATTTTTGGAGCGGATGTTCACGAACTATCATGGTTCTGGATCATTGCACCCTTAATGGGGCTAATTGTTCAGCCAATAGTTGGATATTACAGCGATAAAACTTGGGGTAAATTAGGACGAAGAAAACCTTATTTTCTTGTAGGTGCTATTTTATCATCTATCGGTCTGGTGTTGATGCCACAAGCAGACATGTTTATTGCATTTTTACCAGCGCTTTGGGTTGGTGCAGGAATGCTAATGATTATGGATGCTTCTTTTAATATTGCCATGGAGCCTTTTAGGGCTTTAGTTGGTGATAACTTAAGAACAGATCAGCGTACGGCAGGTTTTAGTATTCAAACAGCTTTAATCGGTTTTGGAGCCGTTATTGGGTCTTGGTTGCCATATATATTAACCAATTGGTTCGGTGTATCAAATGAAACCGTTGCAGGTGTAGTGCCAATAAATTTAGTTTGGTCTTTTATTATTGGAGCAGCTATATTAATTATTTCTATTTTAGTTACAGTAGTAACCACAAAAGAGTATTCACCAAAAGAATTAAATAACTTTGAAGAACAACATGAAAGTTCTGGCACTGTATTAATAGGTGAAGACGAAAAATCGAGTCTTTTCGATATTTTCGATGATTTCAGAAAAATGCCAACTACCATGCGCCAATTAAGCTGGGTGCAATTCTTTTCTTGGTTTGGTCTTTTCGGTATGTGGGTATTTGCAACACCAGCAATTGCGCAACACATTTATGGTTTGCCATTTACGGATAGTAGTAGTTCAACATACCAAGATGCGGGAGATTGGATTGGTATTCTTTTCGGAGTATATAACCTTATTTCTGCATTTTACGCTTTTGCACTTCCATACATAGCTAAAAAGATTGGAAGGAAACGTACACATGCCATATCCTTAGTTATTGGTGGGTTAGGATTACTATCAATTTATATTATGCCAGATAAAAATTGGCTTATTGTTTCAATGATAGGTATCGGAATTGCTTGGGCAAGTATTCTTGCGATGCCCTATGCTATTTTAGCCGGTTCTATTTCACCTAAAAAAATGGGGGTTTATATGGGGATTTTTAATTTCTTCATTGTAATCCCTCAAATAATTAATGCCTTAATTGGAGGACCACTAGTTAAGTATGCTTATGGAAATCAAGCCATATTTGCTTTAATGATGAGTGGTGTTAGTTTTTTAATCGCAGCAGCATTAGTGTCAAAAGTTAAAGACGTCGATGACGTTATTCAAAAATAAATAAATGAAGAAAAAAGGATTCATATTCGATCTCGATGGTGTTATTGTAGATACCGCAAAATATCACTTTTTAGCATGGCAAAGACTGGCTAAAGGCTTAGATATCGATTTTACAGAAGAAGAAAACGAACAGTTAAAAGGGGTTAGCCGTGTACGCTCTCTAGAAAAAATATTGGCTTGGGGAAACAAAACTATTTCTCAAGACTTGTTTAACGAACTCATGGGCAAAAAGAACGAAGAGTATTTGAGTTTTATTGCAGAAATGGATATAAACGAAATCTTACCAGATGTCCCAAGGGTTTTAAACTTTTTAAAACAAAAACAGCAACCGATTTCATTAGGTTCCGCAAGTAAAAATGCGAGAACAATTTTAGAACGCGTTGATCTAAAATCGAGTTTTGATGCCATTGTTGATGGAAACGATGTTACGAAAGCAAAACCAGATCCTGAAGTATTTTTAATTGCCGCAAAGGAAATTAATGTAACACCAGAAGATTGTATCGTTTTTGAAGATTCAGTCGCGGGTGTTTCTGCTGCTAATGCTGCAAATATGATTTCAATAGGAATCGGGAGTAAAGAAGTCTTAGGACATGCCACATACGTATTTAATGATTTCACTGAAATCTCAGACGATTTTATAAAATCTCTAATCGAAAATTAATCAAAATCAAACGTCTCAATTAGAGATTATTAAACAATTATAATAATGAACCTAGATTATATCATCCCAAACAACTGGTCAATTTTAGAAGAAGGATTCGACCCAAATCAGGTTAAGGCATCAGAAAGTTTGTTCAGCATCGGAAATGGTGCCATGGGACAACGTGCCAATTTTGAAGAAAAATATTCAGGACCAACTTTTCAAGGTAGCTATATTGCTGGCGTTTATTATCCAGACAAAACTAGAGTCGGGTGGTGGAAAAATGGGTATCCAGAATATTTTGCTAAAGTATTGAATGCGCCAAGTTGGATAGGTATAAACGTTACTATTAATAACGAGCAACTCGATTTATTTGCTTGTAAAAACGTGAAAGACTTCCGAAGAGAACTCAACATGAAAGAAGGTTGGTTATCACGTAGTTTTGTGGCGACGCTTCAAAATGATATTGAAGTTGAGGTTAAAACCAAACGGTTTTTAAGTCTGGATTTGGATGAAGTTGGAGCGATTAATTTTAATATCACAGCTTTAAATTCGGATGCCGAAATTACTTTCGAGCCGTATATAGATTCAGGTATTACAAATGAAGATACCAATTGGGACGATAAGTTTTGGGATACCGTAAAAGTATCTCAAGATGGTGAAAAAGCACTTATCGAAGCTAAAACTATGAAAACTGAGTTTTATACCTGTACGTTTATGGAATCGCAATTATTTCATAATGGAAATCGAGTAGAAATAGCTTCAGAAAAAGAAGAAACTGCTACGACTATTGCATTTTCATATACACAAAAGGTAACTAAAGGAGATACATTTTCTATCCATAAATTTGGTGGTTATACCGTAGATCGAAATCATGATAAAAATGAATTAGTTGCTGCTGCAAAAACCACTTTAAATAAAGCAAAAACGGCTGGTTTTTCAAAACTCTTAGACAATCAAAAGCAGGCATGGGCTCAAATTTGGGACATGGCAGATATTACTATCGAAGGAGATGTAAAAGCACAACAAGGTATTCGTTTTAATATTTTCCACCTAAACCAAACGTATCTTGGTACTGATGCT
Source organism: Winogradskyella costae (assembly GCF_013403865.1). Taxonomy (GTDB): domain Bacteria; phylum Bacteroidota; class Bacteroidia; order Flavobacteriales; family Flavobacteriaceae; genus Winogradskyella; species Winogradskyella costae. Next base: position 711,904 of record NZ_JABFDK010000001.1, on the reverse strand, counting down.
ACATTAAACATTGGTCCAAAAGGATTTACTGGTGAAAAATATGGCGGAAGCACCTATTGGGATACCGAAGCTTATTGTATTCCATTTTATATGGCTACAAAAGATCAAAGTGTGGCTAGGAAATTATTAGCATACCGATATAATCATTTGCCAAAAGCAATTGAAAATGCTGAAAAATTAGGTTTTACTAATGGAGCGGCATTATACCCAATGGTCACTATGAATGGCGAAGAATGCCATAACGAATGGGAAATTACCTTTGAAGAGATACACAGAAATGGAGCAATTGCTTTTGCTATATTTAACTACTACAGATACACTGGCGATTTTAGTTACATTCCAGAAATGGGACTTGAAGTTTTAATCGGGATTGCGCGTTTTTGGCATCAAAGAGCCAATTTCTCTACCAACATGAATAAATATATGATTCTTGGTGTTACGGGACCTAACGAATACGAAAACAATATCAACAACAATTGGTATACTAACTACATTGCGAAATGGTGTATTGATTATACCTTGGAAACGATTGAAAAAGTAAAAGAAGGTCATAGTGTTGATTTTGAAAGAATTTCAGGTAAAACAAAAATTACACACGAAGAATTAGCACTTTGGAAAAAAGTAGCAGACAATATGTATTTTCCATATTCGGAAGAACATGATATCTATCTTCAACAAGATGGTTTTTTAGATAAGGAACTAATCACCGTCGCTGATTTAGATGCTTCACAACGCCCAATTAATCAAAAGTGGTCTTGGGACAGAATTTTACGCTCACCTTATATTAAACAAGCAGATTTGCTACAAGGGATGTATTTTTTCGAAGATCAGTTTACAACAGAAGAATTAGAGCGTCATTTCGATTTTTATGAACCATTTACAGTTCACGAAAGTTCATTATCACCTTGTGTACATAGTATTCAAGCTGCGAAGTTAGATCGCATGGATCAGGCGTATACATTCTATTTAAGAACATCGCGTTTAGATTTAGATGATTATAATCACGAAGTTCACGAAGGTCTACACATTACGTCTATGGCTGGTACTTGGATGAGTATCGTTGAAGGTTTTGGTGGCATGCGAATTAAAAATGACACATTATCATTTGAACCGAAAATTCCTAATCAATGGAAAGGCTATTCGTTTAAGGTAAATTTTAGACATCAGATTATTAAAGTCGCTGTTAACCAGAGCGAAACGCAATTTGAATTAGAAGGCGATGCTGATTTAGATATTCTTGTTAATGGAAAAGTAATTACTATTAGTGCTAATAATTTAGTAACGGTTTAATTAAATAAGATCTAGCAGGTTTAAAATATAGTTATACCGATATCCTGCAAGGTTTCTAACCTTGCAGGTATTGGATTTAAACAAGATATTAGACAGATATCAAGGAATTTGATTTTATATAGAAACGAAGTACATAACCTTGCATGTATAATTTTTATACAGCATATGAAATAAAAAGACCTTGCAGGTTTTTAAAACCTTATAGGTCTAAATATCCCAACTGAAATTATCCGGTAAGGTTTCCAAAACCTTGTAGGTATAAAAGCTAAATATGAAAACATATATTTTCTTAATCCTAAGTCTATTTTTTACGGTTTCAATTACGGCTCAAAATGTAGAAAGACAATTTATTGAAACAGCAAAACAAGACAACAATTTTGTTGTTATGGTAAATGACGGTATTTATATTTTTAGATTTTATAGTTCAGAAATTGTGGAAACAATTTTTCGACCTAAATGGGATAAAAACCCTTATGACACTATTTCGCATGCAGTAGTCAAAAAACCAAAATATTCAAATTACGAGGTAATAGAAAGTGTTCAAGATATTCAAGTGAAAACTTCTGGTGTGAACATTACCATCACCAAAACCCCATTTCAAATTTCCTACTACTACAAAGACAAGCTCATCACGTCTGAAAAAGCAGGTTACGTTAAAAACGACAGTTTAGAAACTATAGAATTCAACCTTACCAAAGACGAGGTACTTTATGGAGGAGGCGCAAGAGCTTTGGGTATGAACCGTCGTGGACATCGACTGCAGCTCTATAACAGAGCACATTACGGTTACGAAACCCATAGTGAATTAATGAACTTTACCTTACCAATTGTGTTGTCGTCTAATAAATACATGATCCATTTTGATAACGCCCCTATCGGCTTTTTAGATTTGGATAGCAAAGGAGATAATACGTTGAAGTATGAAACCATTTCTGGCAGAAAAACTTACCAAGTGATTGTTGGAGATTCTTGGTACGACATTACTAATAATTACACCGACTTAACAGGGAAACAACCCATGTTACCACGTTGGGCGTTGGGTAATTTCTCAAGTCGTTTTGGCTACCACTCGCAAGAAGAAGTCGAAATGACCATCGCTAAATTTAAAGAAGAAGAAATTCCTGTGGATGCTATTATTCTCGATTTATATTGGTTCGGGAAAGACTTAAAAGGCACTATGGGAAATTTGGAAGTGTTTAGAGATTCCTTTCCCGATTTTGAAGGCATGGTAAAACGTCTGAATAATAAAGGGGTTAAAACCATTACGATTACTGAACCGTTTGTTTTAACCACGTCTAAAAAATGGGATGAAGCCGTAGAAAAAGATGTTTTGGCTAAAGATTCTATCGGGAATCCGGCCAAATACGATTTCTATTTTGGCAACACCGGACTCATAGATATTTACAAACCTGAAGGCGAAAAGTGGTTCTGGAACATTTATAAAGGCATCGCCAATATGGGAGTTGCAGGTATTTGGGGGGATTTAGGAGAACCCGAAGTGCACCCAAGTTGGGTACAACATCATACAGGTTCTGCAGATGAGGTTCATAATATTTACGGTCACGACTGGGCACGATTAATCCATGAAGGTTATCAACGTGATTTCCCAAATACAAGACCCTTCATTTTAATGCGTGCTGGATATTCTGGTTCACAACGCTATGGTATGATTCCATGGTCTGGAGATGTGAATAGAACTTGGGGAGGTTTACAGTCTCAACCAGAAATTGCCCTACAAATGGGAATGCAAGGATTAGCCTATATGCATTCCGATTTAGGCGGATTTGCAGGCGCTAATTTAGATGATGAATTGTATGTGCGTTGGCTGCAATACGGAGTGTTTAATCCTATTTTTAGACCACATGCTCAAGAAGATGTTCCAAGTGAGCCTGTATTTAGAAACGAGAAAGCAAAAGCATTAGCAAAAGAAGCCATCGAACTACGCTATAAATTATTGCCTTATAATTACAATTTGGTTTATGAAAATAACCAATTCGGGAAACCTTTAATGCGCCCATTATTTTTTGAAGAATCTGATAACCCTGAATTATTCAATTACTCAAAAACTTATTTATGGGGAAATGATATTTTGGTATCACCTGTTTTGGAAGCTGGTAAAAAAGAGCAGGAGGTTTATTTTCCAAAGGATAATGTATGGTTCGATTTTTATACGGATGAAAAGATGGAAGGTGGACAAACAAAAACGGTTCCACTCAAAGAAAATTCTATTCCGACATATGTGCGAGCCGGAAGCTTTGTTCCACTTACCAAAGTGACTCAAAGTACAAATGAATATGATTCAGTGAATTATGAATTACACTATTATTATGATGCTTCCATTCCTAAAAGCAATCGTGAATTCTATAATGATAGAGGAAACAAGAACTTAAATAAAACATATGAAATTATTAATTATAGAGCAAAAGGTAAGCGCAACGTTCTAAATTTTGAATTTAAGATGATGTCAAAAGTAGATTTTGATTATCTAAAATCAATTAAGCTAGTGATTCACAATGTCGCTAAAAGGCCAAAAAGTATTAGGGTGAGCAATGATAAAGAACCAGTTAATTGGGATTCAGAAAAGAATATCTTAACAATACCTATAAAATGGTTTGCTATAAATAATATGAAAACCGTCAAAATCAAACTAAAAAAATAATGCAATGCATATAAAATATCTTATCTTAATTGTTTTAGGTTTTACTGTATTTATGGGTTGTAAAAACGAAGTGAAAGAGTTGCCTAAGTCAGAAGAAATTAAATCAGAAATGAAGAAAAAAGAAGTCGTCTATCAAGTTTTTACACGTCTATTTGGCAATACCAATACTACCAACAAACCTTGGGGAACTTTAGAAGAAAATGGGGTTGGGAAATTTAATGATTTTACGGATAAAGCCTTAAAAGAAATTAAAGATTTGGGTGTCACACATATTTGGTATACTGGTGTGCCGCATCACGATGTCATTACAGATTATATCGAATTTGGCATTTCTAACGACGATCCAGATATCGTAAAAGGTCGTGCTGGTTCACCATATGCTGTAAAGGATTATTATAATGTGAATCCAGATTTAGCTGTAAATGTAGACAACCGATTAGAAGAATTTGAAGCCTTAATTAAACGGTCTCACAACGCAGACTTAAAAGTTATTATTGATATCGTTCCTAATCACGTAGCTCGTAATTATCAAAGTTTAACCAATCCTGAAGGGACAACTGATTTTGGAGCAGACGATGATAAAACAAAAACCTACGACGTTAATAATAATTTCTATTACAATCCGGGTGAAGCCTTTAAAGTACCAGAGTTGAAAAACGGTTACCAACCTTTAGGTGGGGAACAGCAGCCATTAGCAGATAGTAAGTTTGAAGAAATTCCTGCAAAATGGACAGGCAACGGTTCACGAGCATCACAACCAGACATGAATGATTGGTACGAAACGGTAAAAGTGAATTATGGTGTATCACCAGAGGGTAGAAAAGATTTTGACGAGTTACCAGATGGTTTCGACAATGAGGATTATAAAAAGCATTTCGAGTTTTGGAAAGGTAAAACAGTTCCAAGTTCTTGGATAAAATTCAAGGAGATAGCTTTGTATTGGACCGCAAAAGGCGTGGATGGATTCCGTTATGATATGGCAGAAATGGTGCCAGTTGAATTTTGGAGTTACATGAATTCAGCTATAAAAATGGAAAATCCAGATGCCTTTTTATTAGCGGAAGTTTACAATCCAAGTTTATATAGAGATTACATCCGAAAAGGGAAAATGGACTATTTATATGATAAAGTTCAGTTATACGACACCTTAAAACATGTGATGCAAGGGAATGGAAGTACGGACAATGTGCCGCCAATTTTAGATGATTTACGAGATATTGAGCACAACATGCTTCACTTTTTAGAAAATCATGATGAGCAACGTATTGCCAGTCCAGATTTTGCAGGAAGCGCTGAAAAAGGAAAACCTGCCATGGTGGTTTCGGCAACATCATCCACAGCACCAACAATGATTTATTTTGGTCAAGAATTCGGAGAACCAGGCGCTGAAGATTTAGGCTTTGGAGATCCAACGAGAACGTCAATTTTTGATTATGGTTCAGTGCCTAGTCAGGTGCGTTGGGTCAATGATAAAAAGTTCGATGGTGGGCAATCCACAGAAGCAGAAAAAGAACTTCGTGATTTTTATAAACGACTGTTGAATTTTACCATTAATAGTTCGGCTTTAATGGGCGACTATCAAGATATTCAACATTACAACCATCAACATACGGAATGGTATAATGATAAAGTATTGTCATTTGTACGTTGGAGTGACGACGAGAAGTTGATTATTATTTCAAATTTCAATGCAGAAAACACCTATGGCTTCGAATTGCAATTACCAGAAGATTTGGTTCAGAAATTAGGACTTCAAGATGGTGAATACGACGTAAAAGACCAATTGTATAACGCTTATACTTCAACATTAAAAGTTGAAAACGGTAAGGCTGAAGTGAGAATTGATATCAAACCTTTAGAGTCGTTTATTTTAAAAATTAACTAAAGTCGCGTCAAAAAAAACTAGAGTCTAGACCTGTCAGGTTTTTAAAACCTGACAGGTCTCAAAGCAAAAGTCTAATAAAAAAGATACCCATTTTCATGGGCACAAAAGATGAAAAAACTATTTTTATTTACCATAATTCTTATCACTTTGAGTTGCAAAAATAAGGACGCCGAAAAACAAACTGCCGCAATAGAAACGTCAGAAATTATAGAAACACCATTTGTTTGGGAAGGAGCAAATCTCTATTTCTTATTAACAGATCGTTTCAATAATGCTGACCCTTCAAACGATATTAATTTTGACAGAACTAAAGAAACGGCTAAACTCAGAGGGTTTAAAGGAGGAGACATCAAGGGTGTTACGCAAAAAATTAAAGAAGGGTATTTTACCGATTTAGGAATTAACGCTATTTGGATGACACCAATTGTCGAGCAAATCCACGGAGGCACAAATGAAGGCACAGGAGTAACTTATGGTTTTCATGGCTATTGGACCAAAGACTGGACAGCGATTGATCCCAACTTTGGAACTAAAGAAGATTTACATGATTTGGTAAAAGAAGCACATGCTAAAGGAATTAGAATTGTATTAGATGCTGTGATTAATCATACTGGACCAGTAACAGAAAAAGATCCAGTTTGGCCAGAAGAATGGGTGAGAACAGATAAACAATGTTCTTACGATAATTATGAAAATACAGTAAGTTGTACCTTAGTTGCTAACCTTCCAGATATTAGAACGGAAAGTAATGACAATGTAGACTTACCACCACAATTAGTAGAAAAGTGGAAAGCAGAGGGTCGCTACGAACAAGAATTGAAGGAACTCGATGCATTTTTTGAACGTACTGGACATCCAAGAGCTCCTCGTTTTTACATCATGAAATGGCTAACGGATTACATCACAGAATTTGGAGTCGATGGTTACAGAGTAGATACGGTAAAACATGTAGAAGAATATGTTTGGCAGGAATTTAAGGTGGAATGTGATTTTGCCTTTGCCGAATACAAAAAGAATAATCCTGAACAAGTGTTAGATGATAACAATTTTTATCTGCTTGGTGAAGTTTATAATTATGGCGCAAGTACAGGTCAGGAATTTAATTTTGGGGACAGAAAAGTGAATTATTTTAATCCACCAAGTTTTCAGAGTTTGATAAATTTTGAGTTCAAATACAATTCAAAAGACAAAGGTTATGAAGATTTATTCACGCATTACAATGCCATTTTACATGCTGAATTAAAAGGATTCGGAACCGTGAATTATTTAAGTTCGCACGATGATGGTCAACCTTTTGATGCTCAGAGAAAAAAGCCTTTTGAAACCGCTAATAAATTATTGTTGTCACCAGGAACGTCGCAAGTTTATTATGGTGATGAATCGTCGCGTTCTCTTGTTGTATCCGGGACGGAAGGTGATGCGACCTTGCGTTCAATGATGAACTGGGATTCTATTACTAAACAAAAAAGAACAAAAGAAGTCTTGACGCATTGGCAAAAATTAGGTAAATTTAGAGCTAATCATCCTGCCGTAGGTGCTGGTAAACATCAAATGATTACAGAACAGCCATATTACTTCTATAGAAATTACCAAAAAGGAAATTATAAGGATAAAGTCATTATAGGTTTAGATCTTGAAAAAGGTAAAAAAGTAATCGATGTTTCTAAAGTTTTTCAAGAGAGAGTAATGCTGCGTGATGCTTATTCTGGAGAAACAGCTACTGTAGAAAATGGAACTGTAACTATAAATTCCGATTTTGAAGTTGTTTTATTAGAGAAGGAATAAATTAATTACAGACACTGACCTGGCAGGTTTTGTAAACCAGCAGGACTTGAAAGTAGAAAGAATACCCGTAAAGTCCCTTCAAGGGGACAATGCACTCAGATGAATAGGAAGACTGTACCCTTGAGGGGACTTTACGGGTGTAAACTAAACATAAATTGAAGAAATTAAGACCTAGCATGTCTCATAGCATAGATAGGCAAAATAAATAAACTGAAATTAACCTATTCGACTTCGACTACAACTAGTCATCGCAAAATCTAATAGGACCAAAAATATATATACATGAAAATCTACATTTCAATTTTAGCAATGGCATTAGCATTAGTCTCATGCAATTCAGAAAAGAAACAAACCACACAAATCAGTTCACCAGACGAAAAAGTGATGGTCGATTTTAATATTAATAATGAAGGACGACCTTTTTACACGGTTCAGTTCAATAATAAAACGGTGGTTGATACCTCTTATTTAGGTTTTGAATTTAAAGATGTTCCAGCTTTTAATAAGAACTTTATTATTAAAAACACTAGCACATCAACGTTTAACGAAACTTGGCAAATGCCTTGGGGAGAACAATTAGATGTGGTTAACCATTATAATGAACTAAAGATTGAGCTTCAAGAAAAAACAAGTCCAGAACGTTTTTTAAATATCGTGTTTAAAGCTTATGATGATGGTATTGGATTTAGATACGAATTCCCACAACAAGCACGATTAAAAGGAGAGGTTTTCATAACGGAAGAGCATACTGAATTCAACCTGAAAGAAGACTATAAAACCTTTTGGATTCCTGGAGATTGGGATATCTATGAACATTTATACAATACAACAAAATTGTCTGAAATTGATGCTTTGCAATTTGCAAATCATAAAAATTTAGCACAAACTTATATTCCTGAAAATGCTGTAAATACACCGGTTACTATGGTGGGAAGTGATGGAACACATTTAAGTTTTCATGAAGCTGCTTTAGTAGATTATTCTGGAATGACCTTAAAAGTTGATACTGAAAATTTAAACCTGAAAAGTAATTTAGTAGGTTCAGAAAACACGGATTACAAAGTGAAACGAACCATGCCTTTCAATACACCTTGGAGAACCATTCAAATTGCAGATAATGCCCCAGATTTAATTGAATCTAAGCTTATTGTTAATCTAAACGAGCCGAACAAACTAGGTGATGTGTCTTGGTTTAAACCGATGAAATATACAGGTGTTTGGTGGGAAATGCACTTAGGGAAATCGTCTTGGGATTACGGAATGACTCAAGATATGAGTACATGGACAGATGGTGGAACATCTAATGGAACTCATGGAGCAAATACCGAAAATGTAAAACGATTTATTGATTTTTCAGCTAAAAATAATATAGGTGGCGTTTTAGTGGAAGGCTGGAATACCGGCTGGGAACATTGGATTGGTTTTGAAGACCGCGAAGGTGTTTTCGATTTTGTAACCACATATCCAGATTACGATATTGATGAAGTCGTTCGTTACGGAAAGGAAAAAGGCGTAGATATTATCATGCACCATGAAACGTCTGCAGCAACAGAAACTTACACCAAACAACAAGATACGGCTTTTGCTTTAATGCAGAAATATGGTATGCATACCGTTAAAACAGGTTATGTTGGTAAAATTTTGCCTAAAGGGGAGTATCACCATGGTCAATATATGGTGAATCATTATAATAATACCGTTGAGAAAGCCGCGAAATATGAAGTGGCTATTAATGCTCACGAACCTATTAAAGCTACAGGATTAAGACGTACGTATCCTAATACAATTTCGAGAGAAGGGTTAAGAGGGCAAGAGTTTAACGCGTGGGCAACAGATGGAGGTAACCCACCAGAGCATCTACCAATTGTAGCTTTTACAAGAATGCTGTCTGGACCAATTGATTTTACTCCTGGTATTTTTAATATAAAATTTGATGAATACAAAAAGGACAATCAAGTGAATACAACCATTGCGCAGCAATTAGCATTGTATGTGGTTATTTACAGTCCGGTGCAAATGGCTGCAGATTTGGTAGAGCATTACGAAGCTAACCCAGAACCGTTGCAGTTTATTAAAGATGTTGGAGTAGACTGGGAAACTACCAAGGTTTTAAATGGTGAAGTTGGAGATTATGTCACCATTGCTAGAAAAGAAAGAGAGACTGGGAATTGGTTTGTTGGTGGTATAACGGATGAAAATTCTAGAAATATTGATGTTGTTTTTGACTTCTTAGATGACAATCAAGATTATGAAGTGATTATCTATAAAGATGGAGACAAGGCGCATTGGGATAACAATCCGTTAGATATTTCTATTGAAAAAATTGAAGTTAAAAAGGGTTCGACATTAAGCGTAAAACTAGCCGAAGGTGGTGGTTTTGCTATTAGCCTTATTAAGAAATAGCTAAAATAAAAATCTAAATTTCATTAAATATTTAATCTTTATAGAGCGTAACTAATTCTATCAGTATTGTTTTTTTACTTAATGATTTTAAAGTAATTTTAAAATTTTAACTATAATTTACAAGGCTTAATCGGTTGATTTGTCATTTGAGTTAATATGAAATCGTATTTTTATAAACAATTGTAATATTAAATGGTTTATTGCAATGCTAAAATTACTTACCATATTTAAGTCACTCAAATGCTAAATTAGATAGATGAAGTTACACATAAAGGATACATTTAGTAAAGAGTTACCATCAGATGCTAATACCGAAAATAACAGGCGGCAAGTATCTGAAGCCACGCATTCTTATGTAAATCCTAAAGTGCCATCACAGCCTAAATTAATTCATGCTTCAATAGAGATGGCTAATGCCATTGGTTTAGAGGAAGAAGATATCAATTCAAAAGACTTTTTAGAGGTTTTTTCGGGCTCTAAAATTTACTCAAAAACAAAACCTTATGCTATGGCCTATGCGGGTCATCAGTTTGGCAATTGGGCAGGACAGTTAGGCGATGGAAGAGCGATTAATTTATTCGAAGTTGAGCAAGACAATAAACGTTGGGCCATTCAACTAAAAGGGTCTGGTGAAACACCTTATTCAAGACAAGGTGATGGATTGGCGGTTTTAAGATCGTCCATTCGCGAGTATTTATGTAGCGAGGCTATGTATCATTTGGGTGTGCCTACTACAAGAGCACTGAGTTTAATGTTGTCTGGTGATGATGTCTTACGCGATGTGCTTTATAACGGTAATGCCGATTACGAAAAAGGAGCTATCGTCGCTAGAGTTGCACCGACTTTTATTCGCTTTGGTAATTTTGAATTGTTTGCAGCACGTAATGATATTAAAAACCTCAAAAAACTAACCGACTATACTATAAAATACTTTTATCCAGAATTGGGTAAACCTTCAAAAGAAACCTATATCAAATTTTTTGAAGCCGTGACACAACGCACTTTAGATATGATTATCCACTGGCAACGCGTTGGTTTTGTTCATGGAGTGATGAATACCGATAACATGTCTATTCTTGGTTTAACTATAGATTATGGGCCTTATGGATGGCTAGAAGATTTTGATTTTGGCTGGACACCAAACACCACAGACAAACAGAACAAACGTTACCGTTTTGGTAATCAGCCCAATATTGGACTTTGGAATTTGTTACAACTCGCCAATGCCTTATATCCGTTAATTGAAGAAGCCGAACCTATAGAAGCTATTCTGAATCAGTATCAAGTTGATTTTGAAAAGCAATCACTTCAAATGATGCGCTCTAAATTAGGGTTGCAAGTAGAACTTGAGGACGATGCCAAATTGATACAAGATTTTGAAGATTGTTTATTGTTGTCTGAAACCGATATGACGATAGCATTCCGATTATTAGCGAACTACAAGAAAGATAATCGAGACAATGGTATAGAAATCATAGAAAACGCATTCTATAAACCTGAAGAATTAACCGAAGATAATTTAATGCAATGGAAAGTTTGGTTCAAAGCTTACGACCAAAGATTGCAGAAGGATGCAATTACAGATTCAGAACGTCAACAAAAGATGAATGCTGTAAACCCAAAATATGTGCTTAGAAATTATATGGCGCAGTTAGCTATCGATAAAGCGGATGAGGGTGATTATGGTTTGGTAGATGAATTATTTAAACTACTTAAAAAACCTTACGATGAGCAGCCAGAGCACGAGAAGTGGTTTGCCAAACGCCCAGAGTGGGCACGACATAAAGTAGGTTGCTCTATGTTGAGTTGCAGCTCTTAATTTTTAATAAAAAACAGAACAATGGATTTTTCAAAACTAAAAGTATTATACATCAATTGCACATTAAAAAAATCACCTGCAGTAAGTCATACCGAAACGCTTATGGAGGTCTCTCAAAATATTTTAAAAAAGGAGAACGTATCTTTTGAAACGATTCGACTTATAGATTTAGATGTCGCTGTTGGTGTGTATCCAGATATGACAGAACACGGTTGGGAGAAAGATGACTGGCCAAGTATTTATAAAAAAGTGAGTGAAGCCGATGTCTTAATCGTAGGAACACCAATTTGGTTAGGTGAAAAATCTTCTGAAGCGCAAAAGCTAATTGAACGTTTGTATGCTATGAGCGGAGAAACCAACGATAAAGGACAATATGTTTTCTATGGTAAAGTGGGAGGATGTATGGTAACTGGTAATGAAGATGGGGTAAAACACTGTGCTATGGGAATATTGTATTCGCTGCAGCATGTCGGTTATTCTATTCCACCGCAAGCCGATTGTGGATGGATTGGCGAAGTAGGACCAGGACCAAGTTATGGTGATACTAAATGGAAGGATAAAAGCATTAATCCCCCAGTAGGATTCAATTCTGAATTCACCAATAGAAACACCACATTTATGACTTACAACCTTTTACATTTAGCAAAGCTATTGAAAGAAAATAAAGGATATAGTAATTACGGTAATTCTCGAGAAGCATGGGACAGTGGTACACATTGGTCTTTTGAAAATCCAGAATACAGATAGAAATTAAGCATCCACAAATGGAGCGAGATTAAAGTTTCTGTTTGATAAAAAACAATAAAGATGAAAGCAATTTGGAATAATAAAGTCATAGCAGAAAGTAATGACACTATAGTCATAGAAAGAAATCATTATTTTCCTCACGAAAGTATAAAAAAGGAATTTTTTAAACCAAGTGACTTAAACTCTGTATGCCCATGGAAAGGCACAGCATCGTACTATACGATAGAGGTTGATGGTAAGGAAAATAAGGATGCTGCTTGGTTTTATCCAGAAGTATCAGAATTGGCAAAGGGAATTAAAAACCATGTCGCTTTTTGGAGAGGTGTAACAATTGAAGATTAAAATTAGGTTATGAAAAGCACAAAACTCAAGATAAAAAATAGAAAAGGAATTACTCTCAATGCCAATTTAGAATTACCAGCCAATCAGAAACCAAATTACTACGCCATTTTTGCACATTGTTTTACGTGTAGCAGTAGTTTAAGTGCTGTTAGAAATGTGAGTAGAGCATTAACCCAAAACGGATTTGCGGTGTTGCGTTTCGATTTTACAGGCTTAGGTAGAAGTGAAGGTGAATTTGCCGATAGTCATTTTTCTGCAAATGTAGATGACTTATTAGATGTCCATAAATATATGGAAGAACACTACCAAGCACCAAGTTTACTTGTTGGTCATTCGTTAGGTGGAGCAGCCGTATTGGTGGCGGCTTCAAAGCTTGAAACAGTAAAAGCAGTTGCTACTGTAGGTGCGCCATCAACAGTAAATCATGTGAAACATTTGTTCTCGCATCAGGTTGAAGACTCTGCAGAAAAAGGAGATGTAGAAGTAAATATTGGTGGTCGTCCATTTGTTATCAACCAAGATTTTGTTGAAGAATTTGATAAAACGGACTTGCCTACAATAGTTAAAGATTTACGCAAACCGCTATTGATTATGCATGCACCTTTCGATAAAATAGTGGGTATTGAAAACGCTGAGAAATTATACAAAAAGGCACACCATCCAAAGAGTTTTGTAACTTTAGATAATGCGGATCATTTACTAACTAAAGAAGAAGATAGCCAATATGTTGGTGAAATTATAGGAACTTGGGCTAAGCGTTATTTCCCTAAAGCTAAAAATAAAATGTTAAGTACCGAAGGTGAGCAACTAGTTGGTCATTTAAATATTGTCGAAAACAACTTTACCACGGAAATCCAAACTAAAAATCACGCGTTCATTGCCGATGAACCTGCAAGTGTTGGTGGTAGTGATTTTGGTCCCTCACCATACGAATATCTCAATGCCGCATTAGCAGCTTGTACGGTAATGACCTTAAAAATGTATGCCGAACGAAAAAAATGGGATTTAAGAGAAGTCTATGTTTATATATCACACTCTAGAAAACATAGTGACGATTTAAATCTTGTTACAGAGCAGCCAAAATACTTAGATCACATTAGCAAAAAATTAAAACTGATTGGTGATTTAACAACTGAACAAAAAGACCGTTTAAAAGAAATTTCCTCGCGTTGCCCTGTGCACAAAACCATTGCAAGCGAAGTCGTTTTTGAAACTGAAATATTATAAATTAGCGTGGAAACAATAACAAACCATACCATAACTAAAGAACGCTTCTTAGAAGTTAGGCATCAAACAGAACTGATTTGTAAATCGCTTCAGGCGGAAGATGTATCTATTCAGCCCGCAGAATTTGTGTCACCACCAAAATGGCATTTGGCACATACAACTTGGTTTTTTGAGCAATTTATACTTTCTGAATATAAAGCAGATTATAAAGTGTTTAACGACGATTTTGCCTATTACTTTAATAGTTATTACAATAACGTTGGCAAACGTGTAATGCGGGCTGAACGTGGCTTAATGACACGGCCAACATTACAAGAAGTTCTCGATTATAGAGCTTATGTAAATGCACAACTTTCAGAATTTATTTCTAATGGAACATCTGAAGACATTTCAAATATTATCGAAATTGGTTTACAGCACGAGCAGCAGCATCAAGAATTATTAATTTACGATATCAAATATATTTTCGGGAACCAACCTTCATTTCCTGTTTTAGATTATAAAATCCAATTACAAGCCGAAAATGAACCACAAGAATTCCTTCAAATTAAAGAAGGCGTTTACGAAATTGGTCATAAAGGTGAAGGCTTTTGTTTTGATAATGAATTAGGAAGGCACAAAGTGTATCTTCATGATTTTGAAATCTCAAATCAACTCGTCACTAATTCAGAGTATATTGAATTTATAGATGCAGGTGGTTATAAAGATTTTAATCATTGGCATGCCGAAGGTTGGGACTATGTTCAAAATAACAATTTAGAAGCACCTTTGTATTGGCATAAGGTCGATGGAAAATGGATGCAATACACACTTAATGGTTTTGTTGAGGTAGATGGTGATTTGCCAGTAACTCATATCACATTTTACGAAGCATATGCCTTTGCGCAATGGAAAGGGATGCGTTTACCAACCGAGTTTGAATGGGAAGTGGCCTCACATAAATTTAGTTTTGGCCAGCTTTGGGAATGGACTAATAGTGCGTACTTACCTTATCCTAATTATACCAAGGTAGACGGTGCGCTTGGTGAATATAATGGTAAATTTATGGTGAATCAAATGGTATTGCGAGGTGGCTCAGTAGCGACTTCAAAAAATCATTGTAGACCGACATATAGAAACTTTTTTCAGCCAGACATGCGTTGGCTATTTTCAGGAATTAGATTAGCAAAATAAATGACAGATAACTTCGCAAAAGATGTGCTTAAAGGCTTAACTGCCAAAAATAAACACTTGCCATCTAAGTATTTTTACGACGATAATGGCAGTCGCATATTTCAAGAAATAATGAATATGCCAGAATATTATCCAACCAATTCAGAGTTTGAGATTTTGTCTATGCAATCCAAACAAATTAGTGAAGCCTTAAAGTTTTCAGGGCCTTTTAATATTGTAGAATTGGGTGCAGGTGATGGTTTTAAAACATTTAAGCTTTTAGAGTATTTAGTGAATAATAACGTGGACTTCCATTATATCCCTATCGATATATCTCAAGAAGCCATTGATATTCTCACACAGCGCTTAAAAGAAAAATTACCAGCTCTCAAAATTCATCCAAAAGTGGGTGATTATTTTGAAATATTGAAAGATAACAGACAAAGTGATTATCCTAGTCTATTATTGTTTTTGGGTGGTAATATTGGGAACTATTTGCAGGATAAGGCTGAGGAATTATTACAGCTTTTTAATAAAAACATGAAATCTGGTGACAAACTGTTAATCGGTTTTGACTTAAAGAAAAATCCAATTATTATTCATAATGCCTATTATGATAAGCATGGGATTACAAAGCGCTTTAATCTCAACTTATTGGTGAGAATAAACCGTGAGTTAGATGCCGATTTCAAAATTGATGATTTTGATTTTTACTGCTATTACAATCCAACCACCGGAAATGTAAAAAGCTACATCGTTAGTCTTAGAAAACAAACGGTGCACCTTAAGGCCATAAACGAGGTTATTCATTTGGATTATGACGAATTAATCTGGACCGAACTGTCTAAAAAATATGCCTTAGAAGAGATTAACGAGTTAGCAAACCATGCCGAGTTTACTGTAGAAAACAACTTCTTAGATTGTAAACATTACTTCACAGATAGTTTGTGGACAAAATGATACCGATTAAAACCTAATGCGTTTGGGTTAAGTGATTCACTTATAAAGGTGTTTCTTGAGGCTGAATTGAAATATTCTTTTCAATAATGACTAGTTTTATAACTCATAAGCGTGAAGAAGTACATATACAAAATCCTAAAATCATTAGATAAGTTAGAAAGTAATATTGCTTTTTATCCCTCTATTATTAGTCTTTTTGGGATGCTTTTTGCATTCTTCATGATTTATTTAGAGAGCATAGGTGTTTCTAAATACCTCGTTGAACATGCACCAATTTTAGTGGTCAATAATACGGAAACAGCTAGAAGCCTACTCACCACATTTATTGCTGGACTAATTTCAATAATGGTGTTTAGTTTTTCATTGGTGATGATTTTACTTAATCAGGCTTCTAGTAACTTCTCGCCTAGATTACTTCCAGGATTAATTTCCAATAGACGGCATCAAATTATTTTAGGGATTTATAATTCCACATTATTGTATTGCATTTTCACTTTGGTGTCCATAACACCTCAAGGCGATAAATACCAAATGCCTGGTTTTTCGGTGTTACTAAGCATTGTTTTTATGACCTTGAGTTTAGGGTCTTTCATTTATTTTATTCACTCAATTTCTCAAGAAATTCAGGTTAATACCATAATGGATAAAATTTTTAAGAAAGCTAAGGTTCGATTAGATAAATTGATTGAAGACGAAAAACATAATGACACAGCGTTTGAAGATACTTCAAATTGGAACCATGTTATGGCAGATTCAACGGGTTATATGCAAGATGTAAGTCTAAATTCTTTAGCCGATTTAGCAGAAGAGCATCAGTTAAAAATAGAGATTGTGCCTATTAAAGGAGCTTATGTTTTAAAAGGCATCCCAATTCTAAAATATAAAGGTGATAGTAATGATGAGTTAGAAAAACAATTAGCTAAAGCCATAACCTTTTCTAATAGTGAGCTTATAGAAGATAACTATGTTCTTGCTTTTAAACAGATAACTGAAATTGCTCTAAAAGCAATGTCTCCTGGTATTAATGACCCCGGAACATGCATTAATAGCATTGATTACCTTACAGAATTATTCGCATTACGGATGACTAAGAAGGATAAAAGTTATTATTTTAATGAGGATGAGACTGCACTTATATTTATAAAAACAGTAAGTTTTGAACAGTTGCTTTATAACGTGATGGCTTCCCTTAGAACCTACTGTAAACACGATATTATTATTGTACAGAAATTATTTCTAATGCTGCAATATTTACTTCAAAATAGTAACGTGCTTCATGAGAGCTATAGTGAAGTTGTAGTTAAGGAAATAAAGAATCTAGAAAAAGACGCATTAGATAATCATAAGAATGAAGCAGACATTGCAGTCATAAAGTCTTGTATAAAAAGGTTGCAAGACGTTAATACCTCAGGGTGTAAAATTTAAAAGTTAATTCAAATTAAAAGAATAGATATAGCCTCCTTCAGAATTTTTTCTCTCATCTGTAATGATAATGGTTGAGTTTGTCTTAAAACATATGCCTTCTTTTTGTGAATCATGACCAAATGCAACTTCAGTGATGTCGCCAGAGAAAAAATCATCATGCTCAAAATTGGTGATTTTCCATAATTTATCATGATTTAAAAGAATAATAGTTTCACCATTACCGCTAATATCGGCTGAGGTTATTTTATTGTTTTTACCATCGAATTTATATTCGCAATGTACTTCAGCGACATGTTTTCCTTCGCTATTCTTTACTTTTAAAACAACAAACTTTTTATTCTCTTTACTAAAAATGTAGAAGGCGTTATTGTAAATGAAAAAAGATTCGAAATCTTCAGTTTTTTGATTTTTAGGGAGGGTGAATTCAATAACCTCTGCGATAGTAGAACTTTCATTTAAATCATTATGATTTATTTTATAAATTTTAAATGTTTCTCGCTTCTTATTATTGTTTCCAAAATCACCTATATAAATATTTCCTTGGCTGTCAGAAGTTAAATCTTCCCAGTCTTTATTTTTAGCATTACTGATAGATATATTTCTAGCGATATGTCCATTCTTATCTAGCCCAATGAGGTTATTGTCGTTTCCAGCATCTTGGATGACCCAAATGATGTCAGAATCTGTACTTATTTCTGCAGCAGAGACCTCCTTTAATTCGTTAGCAATGCGCGACTCAATTTTTAGCTGCCCTATGGATTGACAAGAACTCACAATAAACGATAGAAATATTAGTCTTTTGATGTATATCATTGTAATTTTATACTTTGAGTCAAAGTAGTACTCGTTATCAAATAACACAAATTAAAAATCACAAAATCTTCTTAATATAATAGTTTGAATACACAAAAAGATATTATAATTATTGGTGGTGGAGCTGCAGGTTTTTTTGCTGCTATTAACATTGCAGAAAAACATCCTGAATTGTCAGTTGCCATTTTAGAGCGTGGAAAAGAAGGTTTGCAGAAAGTGAAAATTTCTGGTGGTGGCCGCTGTAATGTGACGCATGCCGAATTTATACCGTCAGAATTAGTATTAAATTATCCAAGAGGTGAAAAAGAACTCTTAGGGCCTTTTCATAGTTTTATGACGGGAGATACTATTGCTTGGTTTGAGGAGCGTGGTGTGGAATTAAAAATTGAAGAAGATGGTCGCATGTTTCCGGTTTCAAACTCATCTCAAACGATTATAGATTGTTTTTTAAATGAGGCCGAAAAGTATAATGTTGAAGTGTTTTATAACCATTCGGTAAAGTCGATTCAAGCTATGGAAAACAACTTTATAATTGAAACATCGCAAGGAGGGTTTCAGTCTCAAAAATTATTGTTAGCTACAGGAAGTAATACCAAGGTATGGAAACTTCTCGAAGATTTAGGACATTCCATTATAGACCCGGTACCATCCCTTTTTACTTTTGATATAAAGGATAATCGCATTAAAGATATTCCTGGTGTGGTGGCAAAGAATGTAGAAATTAAAGTAGTTGGGACCGATTTAGAATCTCATGGACCATTGTTAATTACACATGTGGGCATGAGTGCGCCAGCCATATTAAAACTCTCTGCTTTTGGAGCTGTAGAACTGGCAAAATTAAATTATCACTTTGAAATTGAGATTAATTTTATTCAATTAGATTTTGAATCTTGTTTGGAGGAACTAAAGAATTTTAAACAAGAATTTGCAAAAAAGACAGTGGTTAAACTGTCGCAATTTGATTTGCCAAAACGCCTATGGAAACAATTGGTTATAGCTTCAGATATCGATGAAGGGAAACGATGGGCAGATTTAAATAAACAGCAGTTAGAAGCATTAGCGAATCAATTAACTACTGCTATATTTCAAGTTACAGGTAAAAGTACATTTAAGGATGAATTTGTAACAGCAGGAGGTGTTGACTTAAAAGATGTTAATTTTAAAACCTTTGAAAGTAAACGTATTCCAAATCTTTTCTTTGCAGGAGAAGTGATCAACGTTGATGCAGTTACTGGTGGTTTTAATTTTCAGAATGCGTGGACAGGAGCTTATATTGCTTCTGAGTCCATAATGTTGCAGTGATTTAGATTATTACCGTACGAGGTAATTATAGTTTTAAAATCTTCAAAAATATAAGGTTTTGTAATAATTTGATCGATACCAGCAGCTTCGGATTTAGTAGAAATTTCATTAGAATTTAATGCTGTCAATGCTAAAATAGGAATGTAAGGATTAAATATCCTAATGTGTTTAGTAACTTCATATCCATCCATGTCTGGCATATTTATATCCATTAGGACTAAATCAAAATCTTTTGCTTTTACAAGAGATATCGCTTCTTTACCATTAGAAATTGTTTGACAACTATAACCTTCAATTTTTTCGATATTCTTCTTTGTAATTAATAGGTTAATTTTATTATCATCTACAATTAAAACATGCATATCGCGTTGCGGTAAAACCGTGATTGTACGTTGGCTCTCAACCTGTATTGATAGTTGAAATGTTACTTCGAAGAAAAAACAGGTTCCTTCATTTGGTGTGGAAATAAAATCGATATCAGAATTGTGGCTTCTTAGTAATGTTTTAACGATGTATAGCCCTAAACCAGAACCACTGCTGTTTTTATTTAAGAACGTCTTGTTTTCAAAAGCACTGAATACCACAGATCGGTGTTCTTCTTTTATCCCGATACCCGTATCTTTAACTTCAAAACGTAAAGTGATTTCATTATTTTTTCTGCTCTGCTCAAACACATTAATAGAGATATGACCCTTTTTTGTATATCTAATGGCGTTGTATGCTAAATTGATTAAAATTTGACTAAAGGCGACCTTATCTACTAAAATATTTTCTTCTTCATCCGACTTATCAATATGAACATTAAGTTCTAAGCCCTTGTTTTGAGCTGCAATGGCAACCGTACTAACAACATGACTCACAATTTTTTCGATTTTATCTGGTTTTAATCGAAGATTTTTGTCTTCAAACTTTAGTCTATTAGCTTGTAAAATATTGTCAATTAATATCGATAAGTAGTTACTAGATGATATTAATGAGTCTAAATAGGACTGCTTTTTAGTGTTGTCAATCTCTTGGTCAATAAGAGTTGCTAAACCGCTGATGCCATAAATAGGCGTACGTAACTCATGACTTAGTATTGAGAAGAACTCTAATCGGTCTTTATCTATGGCAAGAAGTTTAGAATTTGAAGCTGTTAAGGCTTCATTAATCTCGCAAATATTCTTTCTAGCCTTAAAATAAAAATAAAAACTAGTGAGTATAACAGCAAGAGTAATGCTCATAATTATAGTACTTGCTAAGAATATTTTTGAAGTAAGTGCATCTTGTTTACGCGTTTCGTTCACTAATGCTAACTTTTGTTCTGCGTTAATAATCTTATATATTAATTCACCATTTCTAGTGTTTTGTTTCTCAAGATTATTAAGTGCTCTGTACTTATAAGTGTCAGATTTTAAGAGATATTTATTAGCGGAGTCTAAATTCTTCTTAGTATTGGTATAATAGAGGTGTTTGTAATAATTCAAAGAAGATAATTTTCTATAAGAATTAACATCTGTAAAACTTGCGGCTTCAAGTTCAGCTTCATTGATTAAAAATAAAGGTTCATAATCTTCTTCTTTAAAGTCTGATGCTTTAATACGGGCAATAGCATTGTAGTACTCAAAAGACGTATGTAAAGTCTGCTTTAGATTTTTTGTTTTATAACTTTTAGAGTAGTTTAGGCTATCAAAGTTTGTGTTTTTTAAAGCCTCTAAAGCAATGTTGCTCGATGTTAACATCGTGGTATTATCGAAGCTGTAATAGTCTTTTTTTATTTTATATTCGAGGTTAATAAAATATATTTCGCTATTAAGTGTCTTAGATATTTCTTGAGCCTTGGGATAGGTACTATCGAATTTAGAATAATATTTTCCTGAAGCGTAGGTGTTAAGTAGACCAGAGTAGGAGAGGTCTTTACCTTTATTGTCGTTAAGTGAATCGTATATTTTTAATGCTCTATGATGATAATTTTCAGCTTTATTAAAATTAGACATTTTAACTAAAACATCGCCTAAGGCATTGTAAGATTTGGCTTCTGTTTGTTTTAAATTGTATTTTTTAGAATAACTTATGGCTTCGTTTAGTAGAATTGTTGCTTGGTAAAGACTGTCGTTTTCAACGAGGAAATCTAGTTTGTAACTGTCAAAAGTATAAGAACTGCTATCAATGTTTATAAGGGATTCTTGCGCGTTTGCATAAAATCCATTAGTAACCAAGGCTACAAACAAAATAATAACAGTGTTCAATTTGGGGAAACACATGTTGTTAGGGGATTAATGACACAAAACTAATCTTTTTATCAAATCAAACAACATTTAATCGGTTTTATTTGCATTTTAAAGAGTTAAGGGCTATGTGAAATACGAACTTTTTCATTCGCGATTTTAATAAAATTTCTTGTTTTAACTATATTTACACTAATAGTAATTTATTTAGATGGAAACCTATATTGCATTTTTACGAGGAATTAATGTTGGCGGACATAGGAAAGTGCCAATGGCTGAGCTAAGGGCGTTACTTATAACATTAGGATTGATAAATGTAAAAACCTATATTCAAAGTGGGAATGTTATTTTTCAATCTTCAGACAGCGATTCAAAAACTTTAGAAAATAAAATTCAAAAAAATATTTTAAACCAGTTTGGTTTTGATGTTCCTGTTTTGTTAAAAACAAAAGATGAGTTGTCCATAATTTTTAATGCTTGTCCTTTTGCAGATGCTATAAAAGCGCAAAGTTATTTTATATTGTTAAGTGAGGTTCCAGATGACACTTTAGTTAAAGAGGTTTCAAAAAAAACGTATCCTGAGGACGTGTATATAATTGTCAATGATTGTATTTATCTCTTTTGTCCTAAAGGTTACGGACGTTCAAAATTTAATCTTAATTATTTTGAAAAAAAATTAAGTGTCGTGGCCACAGCCAGAAATTATAAAACAACGGTAAAACTGTTGGCATTGTCAGAAGAATAAAGATAAGACCATGAGATATTTCTTATTTTTGCAATATATAATTGAACGCGCAATGGCAATTCAAGATTAATACATGACAGAACAAGACTTTATACTTAAAAGTTACAATTCAACATTAGAGAGTGGTTCCGTAAAATGGGAATCACCAAGCAATATAGCTTTGGTAAAATATTGGGGAAAAAAGGATAATCAAATTCCAGAAAATCCATCGATAAGCTTTACGCTTTCAGATTGTAAAACTATCACAGAAATCACTTTTATTAAAAAAGAAAGTAAAGATTTTAGTTTTGATATTTATTTTGAAGGAAAAAAAAATGAAGCGTTTAAGCCAAAGATTCAGACCTTTTTTGAACGAATAGAAATATATATGCCATTTTTAAAGGACTATCACTTTAAAATAGAGACGTCGAATACGTTTCCACATAGTTCAGGTATCGCCTCTTCAGCCTCAGGAATGAGTGCGATTGCTTTATGTTTAATGAGTATAGAACGCTCGCTGAGCACAGTGGACATAAGCGATAAGATTTTTAGTCAAAAAGCATCATTTTTAGCAAGATTAGGTTCGGGAAGTGCTTGTAGAAGCATAGAAGGAGAGCTTGTAGTTTGGGGAAAAAATGAAAGTATTGAGGCAAGTTCAGATTTATATGGAGTAAAATTTGAAGGAGAGGTACATTCCAATTTTAAAAATTATCAGGACACTATTTTATTAGTTGATAAAGGTGAAAAACAGGTGAGCAGTACCGTTGGGCATCAATTAATGCATGGTCATCCGTTTGCAGAAAAACGTTTTAAACAAGCTCATGATAATTTAGCAAAATTAAAAACCGTTTTGGCATCTGGAGATGTAAATGAATTTGTAAAAATTGTAGAAAGTGAAGCCTTAACGCTTCATGCTATGATGATGACGAGTATGCCATACTTTATATTAATGAAGCCAAATACATTAGAAATTATTAATAAGATTTGGGCCTACAGACAAAAAACGGATTCAAAAGTTTGTTTTACACTCGATGCAGGAGCCAATGTACATGTCTTATACCCGGAAAATGAAAAAGCATTCATCTTAGAATTTATTAAGAATGAATTGGTTAGCTGTTGCCAAAACGGACATTATATTTGTGATCAAATTGGACAAGGCGCCAACCAAATATAATTTTAATACGTATATTTGTTAAAGCTATTACTAATAATACATGAAGGGACCACTATTTTATTCTAAAATACTTCTATTTGGAGAGTATGGAATCATTAAAGATTCTAAAGGCTTATCTATACCTTATAATTTTTACAACGGAGCGTTAAAGAGGGATGAGAATCCTACTGAGGAGGCAAAAGAATCTAATGAAAGCCTAAAACGTTTTGCGACGTATTTAAAGGGGTTGGATAAAGATTTGGTGATTTTTAATATTAATAAATTGCAAGACGATGTGGATTCAGGTATGTATTTCGATTCTTCAATTCCGCAAGGTTACGGAGTAGGAAGTAGTGGAGCATTAGTAGCTGCTATTTATGATAAATATGCTAGTGATAAAATCACAGTTTTAGAAAATTTAACGCGCGAAAAACTATTAAAGTTAAAAACTATTTTTTCTGAAATGGAGTCGTTTTTTCATGGAAAATCCTCAGGTTTAGATCCGTTGAATAGTTATTTAAGTCTTCCTATATTAATTAATTCTAAAGATAATATTGAAGCTACAGGCATTCCATCGCAAAAGGCAGAAGGAAAAGGAGCTGTTTTTCTATTAGATAGTGGAATTGTCGGGGAAACGGCACCAATGGTGAGTATTTTTATGGAAAACATGAAAAATGAAGGGTTCCGTAGTATGCTTAAAGACCAATTTATAAAGCATACAGATGCTTGTGTAGATGATTTCTTAAAAGGAGATATGAAGTCATTGTTTAAAAATACAAAGCAATTGTCTAAAGTGGTTTTAAATAATTTTAAACCTATGATTCCTGTTCAATTTCATGAACTTTGGAAAAAAGGATTAGATACAAACGATTATTACTTAAAACTTTGTGGTTCTGGTGGTGGCGGTTATATTTTAGGATTTACAGAAAATATAGACAAAGCACGAGAAGCACTTATAGGTCAGAAATTAGAGGTGGTTTATAACTTCTAAACTTTTGATTTTGTCATACTGAGTTTAAATATGCTGTTGGTTCAGACTTTTACATCTTCAAAATAATGTTATCAAGACGGCAGAAACATATTCTACTCAAATTTTTCAGCCTATTTTCTGTAGTTAGAGGTTACAATATTTTAGTCGTCGTAATAGCGCAATATTTAGCGTCAGTATATATTTTTGCACATGATAAGCCTGTTAAATCGGTTCTTTTAGATCTTAATCTTTTAATGCTAGTACTGGCATCTTCCGCGACAATAGCAGGAGGTTATATCATTAATAACTTTTACGATTCGGAAAAAGACTTAATCAATAAGCCTAGGAAAACTATGCTAGATCGTTTGGTAAGTCAAAACACAAAACTATCTTTTTATTTTGTTTTAAATTTTTTAGCGGTTGTTTTTGCTAGCTATGTAGCGTTTAAAGCAGTTCTGTTTTTTTCAATCTACATTTTTGCTATTTGGTTTTATTCGCATCGCTTAAAAAAATTACCAATGGTGGGTAATTTGGTCTCAGCTATTTTAACGGTAACTCCATTTTTTGTTATTTTTATCTACTATCAAAATTTCGAACCTGTAATTTTTGCACACGGTTTGTTTTTGTTTTTGCTCATATCAATGAGAGAACTTACAAAAGATTTAGAGAATTTAAAAGGAGATTTGGCGCTCAATTATAGAACAATTCCCGTGGTTTATGGCGAGAAGGTTTCTAAATTGATGTTGACTATTGTTGCTGTTTCAACGGTTGTTTCTGCAATTATGCTTATTCTATTTTTTAAGATTGGTTATATGTATTACTTCTTTTATCTAAGTATTGTATTGCTTTTGCTTTATCTCATGATTTTACTTAAATCCAATAAAAAAAATCATTATCTCATTCTACACAATATATTAAAGTTTATCATTGTACTAGGCGTGTTTTCTATTCTTTTAATTGATATATCTGTTGTTTTAAATAGAATTTAGATATTATTTTCCTGCGTTATAAGGTGTTGTAAGACTAAGGTGTTAAACATCTTAAATAATTAAGCACTAGATATAAACTATTGTTTATCTTTGCGAAAAATTGAAACATGAGCAGAAATCAAGATAGCAAAGGAAAAGGAAAGACTTCAGGAAGAGGAAATGCTAATAGCAAAACAAGTAGTTTTGCTAGAGGGAACGCTCCTTTTAAAAAGAAATCAGCAACCGAAGGCAAGACGTCGTCGTCTTCAAAACCATCAAACCCTGATGCAATTCGTCTAAATAAATATATTGCCAATAGTGGTATCTGTTCGCGTCGTGAGGCCGATGAGAATATTGCCATTGGTTTAGTAATGGTTAATGGTAAAGTTGTTACCGAAATGGGTTACAAAGTTAAGCGTACAGACGATGTTCGTTTTGATGGACAACGTGTTACACCAGAGCCGCCGGTTTATATCTTATTAAACAAACCAAAAGGTTTTGCAACAACTACAGCGGAAGGAAAAGGAAGAACCGTAATGGATTTAGTAGCTAATGCAACCAATGCTAGTATTAAACCTATTGGGCGTTTAGGAAGAAACTCTTTAGGATTATTATTATTCACAAATGATGATAAAGTGGTTCAAAAATTCACGAATTCTAAAAGTGGAGTACCAAGATTATTTCAAGTTGAATTAGATAAGAATCTAAAATTTGAAGACTTAAAAAAGATTCAAGAAGGTTTTAAAGTTGAAGGAAAGTTAGTTGCCGTAGAAGAGATAAGCTACATCCAAGGTGAAGCAAAAAGCCAAGTCGGAATCAAAATTAAAAATACAGGTAATACCATTTTGCGTACAATATTTGAAGAACTTAACTACGATATTGTAAAAATTGATTGCGTAGCAATTGGTCATTTAACTAAAAAAGATATTCCTCGTGGTCATTGGAAGCATCTTTCAGAACAAGAAGTAAATACGCTAAAAATGATATAGTTCTTGTCTTAATAATCAGCTTTTTACATTTTTCAATTACCGTTCGTCGAATAAATACTCTGTTTTGTCGAGCGCCTGTAGGATTTTTATATATTGCCGCCCCAATCAATTAAAAATAACCTACTTATGAAAAATGTTAGACTTTTATTATTGCTATTACTTATGTCAAATTGTACCACGGATACACCAGAAGTACAAGAGACACCTGATGATTTAAATTATCAAACCCTCAGTTGTATCGATGATTTACCACAAATTAAATTTACGAACAACGGTACAGATAGTTTTGATTTTGCTATCTATGGACAAGATTATAGCCAACTGCATTCACAGACATTATCCATGTCGGAGCAAACAGATTGGCTCGAATTGTCCAATAGTGAGGTAATTGTAGTCGCATCGAATAACATTGTTTACGGGCAAAAAATGGAATTAACACTTTTGCCGTGCGATATTATTGAAATCGAGATCGACGTTGATAATGAATTAATACTTTCAGGTATTTAAAACTCCGACATATATAAATGAAATTCTGTTGCTCCTTAAAAAAGAAGCATCGTAAATAATCATTAATATATTAAGCTTAAAATTCTGCATCGAGGTTTTAGGCATTTCTATCTAAAGATTATAAAGAGCACCTTGGATAAGGTGCTTTTTCGTATACTTACTTAAGTTCTAAAAAAATATTAGTTTGTTAGATTGTTTAGTTAAGTCAATATTAAAATAGAAAATTGAATACCATTTTTTAAATGGCTTGGATTTAAACTTAAGGGTGAAATATGAAATAATAAACTGTTTACAGCATCTAATACAGCCTGTTTTATACTCAAAATATAGTTTTAATTGACAGCTATTATATCATGTTTAATGTAATTAGTGCATTCGACATAAATTCTTATTTTTTTCTTCAATAGCTTAACTTCTATATGTACTTTTAAATAGTATTAGTCATCAATAATTGTACGTAATTAATTGTTTTATTGCGTTTTATGAAAAAAATTAAAAAAATAAAAAAAATGATTAACGTATAAAAAAATAATATACATTTGTACTGAAATTGGTGTCTATCTAACAAGATTATAAAGTCAATTTTAGCTGAACAATTGAAATATGTTTTTATGTTCGGGTTTTTGAAAATTAGGAAGTCAATTTCAAAAGCTGCTTATAAGATAAGTAACCGAATTTTAGAGCTAACTTCCGCTTCTTCGATTGCTGCTAGTCAGCATATATATGGTTTTGTACCTACTACACAAAGCCAAATTCAGGTATGATATAACGTTACTTTAACATAGTTTGCGCTTATATTTTTTTAATTTACACTTGAATATTTAATTTACACATGAACAATAAATACATTGATCTTATTGATCAATCCTTCCATTTTCCACAAGACGAGTTTAAACTTGAGGATAAACAGCTACATTTCCATGATATAGACCTAATGAAATTGGTTGAAGAACATGGGGTGCCATTAAAATTTACATATTTACCGCAAATATCTAATAACATTCAACGTGCAAAAACGTGGTTTGCTGATGCCTTTAAAAAGCATGATTATAAGGGTAAATACAATTATTGCTATTGCACTAAAAGCTCACATTTTAAGCATGTTTTAGATGAAGCTTTAACTAATGATATTCATATTGAAACCTCTTCGGCTTTTGATATCGATATTGTAAAAGCACTTAAAAAGGAGGGTAAAATTACAGATAAAACGTTCGTACTAAGTAACGGTTTTAAACGTGAGCAGTACATTACTAATATTGCCGATCTTATTAATGGTGGTCATCAAAATTGCATTCCGATAATTGATAATTATGAAGAAATCGATTTGCTATCAGAAGAAATAGACGGAAAGTTTCAAGTTGGAATTAGAATCGCTTCAGAAGAAGAGCCTAAGTTCGAATTTTATACGTCGCGTTTGGGTATTGGTTACAAAAATATTGTACCATTTTTTAAGTCTCAAATTCAGGATAATAAAAAAGTAAAGTTAAAGATGCTTCATTTTTTTATTAATACGGGGATAAGAGATAATGCCTATTATTGGAATGAATTACACAAATGTCTAAAGGTTTACACGGCTTTAAAGAAAATTTGTCCAACTCTAGATAGTTTAAACATTGGTGGTGGCTTTCCAATTAAAAACTCATTAGCTTTTGATTTTGATTATGCATATATGGTTGATGAAATTGTAAATCAAATTAAATTAGTATGTGAGGAAGAAGAGGTAGATACACCAAATATTTTTACGGAATTTGGAAGCTTTACGGTTGGAGAAAGTGGTGGAGCCTTATATAAAATCTTGTATCAAAAACAACAGAATGATCGTGAAAAATGGAACATGATTAATTCATCTTTTATTACAACATTACCAGATACATGGGCAATTAATAAACGCTTTATAATGTTGCCAATTAACCGTTGGCATGATAGTTATGAGCGTGTGCTTTTAGGAGGTTTAACTTGCGATAGTGACGATTATTACAATAGTGAGCAACATACTAACGCTATTTATCTGCCTAAATATAATAAAGATAAGCATTTATATATTGGCTTTTTTAATACAGGAGCCTATCAAGAAACTATTGGTGGTTTTGGAGGTTTGCAACACTGTTTAATTCCAACACCAAAGCATATTTTAATTCAGCGTGATGCCGATGGAAACTTAAACACTAAAGTGTTTGCAGAGCAACAAAAGAGTGAAAACCTGCTAGGTATTTTAGGATATGAACCTGAAACAAAAGTTGAAAAGGCTAAAGACGTTTTAGAGAATAAAAATTAAAACGAAAGCCAAGGTTCTTTATTTAAATAACCCTATTGAGGAATTTTAGAGGCCTTTTTTCAAAAAAAAATAAGTATAATTTAATAAGATTTCCGTTTTACGGGAAATGATATGAAAACAAAAACTTACGCTGGTATTCCAGAAGAATTAGCAAAATTAGAAACGGCTAAAATTGTATTAATTCCTGTACCTTATGATGGTACAAGTACTTGGCAAAAAGGAGCCGATAAGGGTCCTAATGCTTTTTTAGATGCTTCAGAGAATATGGAGCTCTATGATATTGAAACAGATTCTGAAGTGTACCAACAAGGTGTGTTTTTAGCTAATGCGGTTACTGAAAATTCATCGCCAGAAGCTATGGTTGAAGCAGTTCATCAAGCGACTAAAAAATACATTAAAAAAAATAAATTTGTAACTGTTTTTGGTGGGGAACATTCGGTGTCTATCGGAACTATTAGAGCATTCAATGAAATGTTCGATGACATTACCGTGTTGCATATCGATGCTCATGCAGATTTACGTGAAAGTTACGAAGGTACAGCCTGTAACCATGCATGTGCTGTTTATGAAGCGAGTCAAACAACGAACTTAATCCAAGTTGGCATACGTTCAATGGATATCATTGAAAAAACAGTTATGGATGAGGAGAAAACTTATTTCGCTCATGAAATGGCTGTTGATGATAGTTGGATGGATTCTGCAATTGACCAAATGACAGATAACGTGTTTATCACATTTGATTTGGATGCTTTTGATCCTTCAATAATGCCAAGCACAGGAACACCAGAGCCGGGAGGTTTATTATATTATGAAACACTCGAATTCTTAAAGCAAGTATTCGAAGAAAAGAATGTCGTTGGATTTGACATCGTAGAATTATGCCCAAATGAAAATGAAAAATCTTCAGATTTTTTAGCGGCCAAATTGTATTATAAGATGTTGAGTTATAAATTTCAAGATCAAAATATTGAAGATGGTTTTGAAAGTAACTTCAACGATTCAACAAACTCAGGAAATAAAAAATCTAAATTTGATACAGAAGATGACTACTAATAAAGGAGAAATTTCAAAATTTATAGAAAAGTATTATTTACACTTTAATGCAGCGGCTTTGGTTGATGCAGCTAAGGGGTATGAAGATCAGTTAAATTCTGGTGCAAAGATGTTAGTGTCTCTAGCTGGTGCTATGAGTACTGCAGAATTAGGTAAGATTTTTGCAGAAATGATTCGTAAAGATAAGGTGCAAATCGTGTCTTGTACAGGTGCGAATTTAGAAGAAGATATCATGAATTTAGTGGCGCATAGCCATTATAAACGTGTACCAAACTATAGAGATTTAACACCTCAAGATGAATGGGATTTATTGGAAAAAGGACTAAATCGTGTAACAGATACATGTATTCCTGAAGAGGAAGCATTTAGACGTATTCAAGAACATATTGTTAAGATTTGGAAAGATGCTGAAGCTAAAGGCGAGCGTTACCTTCCGCATGAATATATGTACAAATTGTTATTATCTGGTGTTCTAGAAGAGCATTACGAAATAGATCTTAAGGATTCTTGGATGTATGCAGCAGCTGAAAAAAATCTACCTATTATTTGTCCAGGTTGGGAAGATAGTACTATGGGTAATATTTTTGCAAGCTACGTGCTTAAAGGTGAATTGAAAGCTAGTACTATGAAATCTGGTATTGAATACATGACATTTTTAGCCGATTGGTACACTAATAATTCGCAAAAAGGTATCGGTTTCTTCCAAATTGGTGGAGGTATTGCTGGTGATTTTCCTATTTGCGTTGTGCCAATGTTATATCAAGATATGGAACGGCCGGAAACACCTTTTTGGAGCTATTTCTGTCAAATTAGCGATAGTACAACCAGTTATGGATCATACTCCGGAGCGGTGCCAAATGAGAAAATTACTTGGGGTAAATTAGATATCAATACCCCAAAATTTATAATTGAGAGTGATGCTACTATTGTAGCCCCTTTAATTTTTGCTTATCTTTTAGATATGTAATGGAAGAGCATAAAATTGATAATATAGAATTAAGCTTTTTAACGGTTGGTGATTTTGAAGAATTGAAATCAGCAACCTTAGAAGCCTATGGTGGTGTTCTAAATTCCTATTGGAAAAAGGACCATATCGCACGTTTGACTTCTATTTTTTCAGAAGGTCAAGTTGTTATTCGCATCGACGGTCAGTTGGCTGGCTGTGCGTTGTCTTTAATTGTAGATTACGATAAGATTGATGATAACCATACCTACGCTGATATTATTGAAGGTG
Organism: Winogradskyella costae; assembly: GCF_013403865.1. Taxonomy (GTDB): domain Bacteria; phylum Bacteroidota; class Bacteroidia; order Flavobacteriales; family Flavobacteriaceae; genus Winogradskyella; species Winogradskyella costae. The sequence goes on along the minus strand of NZ_JABFDK010000001.1, from coordinate 680,015 downwards.
ATAAGTTTAAAAATCACGATCCAGACGGAGATGTACTTTATGGCATTGATGTATTTATAAAACCAGAATTTAGAGGTTTAAGATTGGGACGTCGCTTATATGATTACCGAAAAGAGTTATGCGAAAATCTAAATCTAAAAGGGATTGTGTTTGGAGGTAGAATGCCAAATTATTACAAGTATAAAGATCAATATTCACCAAAGGAGTACATTCAGAAAGTTAAACATAAGGAAATTCACGATCCGGTTTTAAACTTTCAAACCTCTAATGATTTTCATCCGATAAGGATTATTAAAGGCTATTTAGAAGGGGATACAGCATCTAGTGAATATGCGGTCTTAATGGAATGGGATAATATTTATTATACCAAACCTAATAAGAAGGCGAGCAGTGTAAAAACGGTGGTGCGTTTAGGATTGATTCAATGGCAAATGCGTCCGTATAATGGCTTAGATGATTTAATGCAGCAAGTAGAATATTTTGTGGATAGTGTATCTGCTTACCGCTCAGATTTTGCAGTATTTCCTGAGTTTTTTAATGCACCGTTAATGGCAAAGTACAATCACATGCACGAGCCTCAAGCGATTAGAGAACTAGCAAGTTATACGCAGACTATCGTAGAGAAGATGCAGCAGTTATCAATTTCTTACAATATCAACATCATTACAGGCAGTATGCCAGAAGTTGTGGACGATGTACTTTATAATGTCGGTTACTTATGCCGTAGAGATGGAAGTTTAGAGCGATATGAGAAGATTCATGTAACGCCAGATGAAGCTAAAGTTTGGGGAATGCAACGAGGACATCAATTAAAAACCTTCGAAACCGATGCCGGAAAAATTGGAGTTTTAATTTGTTATGATTCTGAATTCCCAGAATTATCAAGATTATTAGCAGATGAAGGTATGGATATTTTATTCGTGCCGTTTTTAACAGACACTCAAAATGGATATTCTAGAGTGCGTTTGTGTGCACAAGCAAGAGCTATAGAAAACGAATGTTACGTGGCAATTGCAGGAAGTGTGGGTAACTTGCCAAATGTAAATAATATGGATATTCAGTATGCCCAATCTGCTGTGTTTACGCCATGTGACTTTTCATTTCCTAGTAATGGTATAAAAGCAGAAACCACGCCTAACACAGAAATGATATTAGTAGCAGATGTGGATTTAGGATTATTAAGAGAATTACATTCCTTTGGAGCGGTAAAAAATTTAAAAGATCGTAGAAAAGATTTTTACGATGTTATACGAGTAAACAAATAAGTATTATATTTAAAAAAAATTAGCTTCAGAAATAGAATTTCAAAATGAAATAACCGCTGCTAAATGTTTATCACGGGAAATTCATTTTGAAATAACTATAACATCTGACATATAGAAAAAATAGAATTTACCTAATGAAACCAAAAGACGCACATTTAAAACGAGTTATAGTTGATTTTAAAAAATTGACACCAGAAATTCTAGCACTTCTGGTAGAGAAATATCCTGATGGATATGACGACGATAATGTTATCTCGTTTAAAAATGCAAAAAACGAAACAGTCGAAGCCGTAGAAGTTACTACAGAGGATACCAAGTATTTGGTAAAAGTAAGTACAAAACTAGAGCAAACTATGGAAAATTATGACGAAGAGGATTATGAAGACTTCGAAGATGATGATCCAGACGCTGTAGTTGACCCAGATTTAGAGCCTGGAGCGGAGGACGAAGATTTTGATTAAAACTTAGTTTAGTTAAAACTAATTTTGTAATTTACTATAAGATTTCAACTTAACTTTTTGGGCTACCAAAAGTTAAGTTGAATTTTAAATTAAAATTGTATAAATTTTAAATGGTTGAATTATGGAATCATCATTTCACATGTCGTTACCATGCCTAAGTTTGGAAGACACCAAAAACTTTTATACTAACAATATTGGTGCTTCTTTGGGAAGGAGTAATGAAAACTGGTTAGATATAAATTTATTTAATCATCAACTCACATTTATTCAAGCCGAAAAATTCAACTTTAATAGTCCAAATTATGTGTTTGAAGGTAAATTATTACCATCATTCCATTTTGGTGTTATTATCGATGTTGAAAAATGGGGAGAACTCTATGCTAAACTAAATCATTTAAATTTAAAAGTGGTAACACAAACCACATTTTTGAAAGATAAAATAGGTGAACATTTGTCTTTTTTTATCAAAGATCCAAATGATTACATGTTAGAATTTAAGAGCTTCAAAGACTCTAAGCACATGTTTAATATATAATTCTTACTATTTCTTTAGTACGATAACGAAAAAATAAACTTCACACATATCCACGTAATTATAACCCAGAGGTTGTAATCTAAAAGCATTTGGGCTTGAGGTGGCAAATTCCCAAAACCACAATCTATATTTAAAACATGCTGATAACGTTCAGCATAAAAATTAAACGCAATGAATACAAAAAAAATTACAGTATTTGTGCTTCTGGTAATGGTTTTAAGCGCGAATGCATTTTCTATATCGAATGAAAATATTCAAGAAAAGTTAAAAATAGTAACTACGGGTGTTTTTGATGGTTACGATCCAGACGATGGTTATGCTTTTTTAATAAACGAAGATTCAGATGATGAAGACAGTGAAGAAACCGTGTATTTCGCTGATATTTCTGAAGCAGCTTTAAAGTCCATAAATCTTAAATCTAAGGATATGGTTGGTAAAAGGTTTGAAATTACTTACGAAATTACAGAGTTCGAAGAAGTAGATGAAAATGGATATACAGAAGTATATGAAACTTATAAAATAGTGCAAGTTAAAAAGGTGTAACTACATACTTTAATTTCTAAAAATAGACTGCTAGGAAACTAGTGGTCTTTTTTTTATAAAAACCTCCCAGATAAAATAGGATCCGATAATGGCATATTCTAAGGCTATGACCCAGAGGTTTTCGGAATACGTACTATTAGAATAGGCTAAATAACTTAACACAATGACTAAGGACCAAACAAGTGGGAATTTGTAATTAGTAAATATGCTTAAGATAACTAATGTCGCAATGTACCAGGGATGTACTGTTGTGCTTAAAAATAAATAGGATGTTAGTGCTAACAGCATGGATGTTGTTAGTTTGGACATGCTATTGTTCTGCCTTAAAAATGAAAATCCGAGTATAATAACGACGGAAATTAGAGGTAGAATTTTACCTATTATAGCGATTTCATTATAGCCCGTTATTGCATATCCAATTGTTCTTAAAAGATAATAAACACTTGCATTAAATTCAAAATTGCCAAACCAAAGCCCAACTGTTTTAGAGTAATTTGTTACAAATTCCATTGAAAAGAATGGTAAAAATAATAACAGTGTTGTAGCAATTGTAATCGTGTAAAATAGGATTAATTTTAAGAGGCCTAATTTTTTAGTTCGACCTTTCAACTGATTAGATGTAGAAGTAAACCACCAAAAGAATAGAGGTAGCAACATTAATGGGATTAGCTTCACTGAAATAGAGCAAGCTAAAATCACTGCAGCCCATTGCCATTTACGAGAATGTAATAAATATAATGCCACTATTAAGAAGAAAATCATCACTCCTTCAAAATGAAGGTTTCCTGTTAATTCAATTATAATAAACGGATTTAAAATATACCAAAAAATTCTACTCGCAGGTAATTTTAAGCGTTCTAAAAGTTTCTTTCCAAAGTATAGCGTTCCAATATCTGCGGCTATAATAACCAATCTTAAACCAATTACAGAGTTTAAAATACTTTGACCCGGAAATAGATTGGCAATAACGAAGCACAATTGATTTAAAGGAGGGTAATTAGAATAATGGGACGAGCTTAAACTGCCCATACCATTATATAATTCTTGAGCCTGAACAATAGGAAAAACGCCATTTTTAATAAACGAATCCGGAGTGTAGAGATAGGGGTTGAAACCTTCAAGAATTAGTCGTCCATCCCATATAAATCGATAAAAATCTTGAGATAAATTCGGAATAGCAAAAAGCAATAACACCCTAAAGACTATCGAAAAGAGAACTAATAATTTAAAGTTAAATCCAGAAGTCTTAATGATTTTATAGGCAAATGCAAATAATGCAAGATATAAAAGTAGAAGTTTGGTTGTCTCAATTCGAGTTATGGAGTAAGCAAACCCTAAATATAGAATACAACTAAAACTAAAAAATAGAAATGGAATTTTTTGATATTTCCAAATAGCAATCACACTTTTGAGCTAAGTGATTTAAAAAATACATAACCGAAGCCAATGAATAGCATTAAATGAAACGGGAATAATCCAAAATCACCACCTTGGTCTCCAACAACAAAAGCACTGTACATACCAAACGCAAAATAAAGCATTAAAATACCTTCGATGATCACATGAGGTGACATCTTTTTCATGATGTATTTATTGCCTTTCCATGAATCTCTAATCGTACTAATGTTGAATTTTGGTGTTCTTACAAATTCACTACGTTTTCCAATATGTCCTTCAATTACAGCAATAGAATTATGAAGCGAAAAGCCCATAGCTATAGAGAAGAACGTGAAAAACATCCCTATATAATTAAAGAATTTCTTAAAACCACTACCATAAATGCTGCGATACATAAACCAATAACATACAAAGAAAATTATGGTACTCATTACAAAGAAACTCATAATATAAAAGTAGTTTCTTAAGTGGTCATATTCGTTCTTTATATACAGCATTGGAATACTTAAAATAGCAACCGTAAATATGCTTAAGAACATTGTGCTATTTAATAAATGAAGTAAACCGTGAACCTTTGTTTTTGTAGAAATATTATCAGATTTTAAAACACGCCAAAGCATTTTTCTAAAGTTTTCAGCCCCTCCTTTATTCCATCGGAATTGTTGAGAACGTGCTGCACTAATAACTACAGGTAGTTCTGCAGGAGTCTCAACATCTTCCAAATATTTAAACTCCCAGTTATTTAATTGTGCTCTATAACTTAAATCTAAATCTTCAGTAAGTGTATCTCCTTCCCAGTTTCCAGCATCGATAATACAGGTTTTACGCCATACGCCAGCTGTACCATTAAAGTTAATAAAGTGCCCTTTACTGTTTCGCCCTACTTGCTCTAAAGTAAAATGAGCGTCTAAAGCAAAGGCTTGGATTTTAGTAAGTAAAGAGTAGTCTCTGTTGATATGTCCCCATCGTGTCTGAACAACGCCAATCTTTTCATTTTTAAAATAAGGAATAGTACGTTTTAGCCAGTTAGGTTGTGGTAAAAAATCTGCATCAAAAATGGCAATATATTCACCTTTTGCAATTTTTAAGCCTTCTTTGAGCGCACCAGCTTTAAAACCACTTCGGTCTGTCCTAGTAATATGTGTAATATCTAAGCCTGTTTTTGCTAACTGATCTACATGCGCTTTTGTAGTTGCGATGGTCTCATCTGTGGAATCATCTAATACCTGAATTTCTAATTTGTCTTTAGGGTATTCTAACAGAGCAATATTATCTAATAAGCGCTCCATTACATACATTTCATTAAAAACAGGAAGTTGAATGGTCACCAAAGGGATTTCTTCAGGATTTGAAAAATCAAAGGTTTCGCAATCTTTCCTTGTCTTTTTTGAAGACAAATAATTGTAAAGTAGATTGAGTTGCGCCAAAGCATACATAAATATTAGTACAATGGCAATGGTGTAAATGACAATAATAATTGATTCGAGAATCATTCTTTAAAACTATATTTAAAAATCCAACCTAGGATTTTTATGCCTGCAAAGATAGCACCTTTTATCGTACCTGAAACTTTTGAGACACCTATTCTGTTTCTGTAATTAACAGGGATTTCTCTATAGCTTAATTTTTGTTTTAAAACCTTAAGCTGCATCTCTACCGTCCAACCATAGGTTTTGTCTTCCATGTTTAAGCCTAAAAGCGTCTTGTATTTAATTGCTCTAAAAGGTCCTAAATCTGTAAATGTTGAACGAAATAATAAGGACATTAGGTTTGTTGCTAGCCAATTACCAAATATTTGTGGTAGCGTCATAGAACCTTCTTCTCGTAATTTTTTAACACGAGCACCAACCACAAAATCAACATTATCTTCTAGGATTGGTTGGATGATTTTAGTTAATTCTTCGGGGTAATCACTGTAATCACCATCTAAAAAAACAATAATATCTGGTTTTTTTTCTGATTTTGAAATATAATCCATGCCTTTTAAGCATGCATAACCATAGCCTTTTCTATTTTCAATTAAAACCGTTGCACCTGCATTTTTGGCATTAATTTCGGTATTATCGGTAGAATTATTACTAACTACAATAATTTCACTGACTATAGAGGGAACATCTTTAACTACAAGAGGAATAGACGCTTCTTCATTATAGGCAGGAATAATAACTTTTATATTGGGCATTTAGTGCGTTTCAAAGTGTAAAAATAACTTTCTTATTTCTGATTTACTAAATCCATTAAGTCAACATCGTTTCCTAGAAGAATTTCAGTAGGGTTAATACGTCCTTTTTCTGGTCCATTCTCTAATTTTAAAACACCTCTTGGGCAAACAGCAGAACAAATACCACAGCCGACACAACTAGAGCGTATAATATTTTCGCCTTTTTGAGCATATGCTCTTACATCAATACCTTGTTCGCAATAGGTAGAACAATTACCACAAGAAATACACTGGCCACCATTAGTTGTAATTCTAAATCGAGATTTAAAACGTTGAACAAATCCTAAATAAGCTGCCAATGGACAACCAAAACGGCACCAAACTCTATTTCCAAAAATAGGATAGAAGCCTGTACCAATAACTCCTGCAAAAATTGAACCAATCACTAAACTATAGATACTTTGAACGGTTGCTGTTTTTATGCCTAAAACAGTGCCTGTTTCAGTAAAGAAACTATATAGAGTCATACCTGTCATTATTAAAACAAATAGTAAAACAGCATGAATTAAATAACGTTCTACTTTCCATGCAAATAATGATTTATCAGAGTGTTGCCTGTAGGGATCACCAAGTGTTTCAGCTAAACCACCACAACCACAAACCCAAGAACAATACCAGCGCTTTCCAAAGAAATAAACCATTACAGGTACAACAATTAAAGTTAGAACGATCCCCCAAACCAAGATGAAAATTCCGATACCTCCATTATTAATGAGATCTTTTAAATTCCATTGAAAAAAGAAATCATAATCTAAAGGAAAAGCATTTTTAAAATCGTAGTAAGGCATTTGCAGTCTTACCATAATTTCTGGAATAAGAAATGCAAATACAATTTGAAAAAATAAAACAGAAGTCGTTCTAAATACTTGATAGATATTGTGACGGTATTTTATATACATTCTAACGGCCATTACGGTCATTACGGTACAATACATAAAGCCGTACACAAACCAATGTCCTGCAGGATTTCCACTTAATGATTCACTTATAGGATCAACTATAAGCGTCCAATTGGTTGCGTATTCTGATGCAAAATAAAGCACTAAATAAAATGACACCAAAAAGATGAAAACCATCCAGCCAATCCAACCACGATTAGTCGCGCTTTCATGGTAGACACCATCGTTTTTAATACCTTTCTTACCTAATAAAATAACGTTTGGTAAAATAAACATTAAGGCACCAATAATACCTAAACCAAAAGTAAGAAACCACATGAAGCCTTTGTTATTAGCAATAAATCCGTTAGCCGATTTCTTACCAATTACAGCTGCCATATCACTAGAGCTAGTATAGATTTTTTTATCCCATTCCTTATTTTTTATATGCGATTCGTTTGCATTATTTAAGGCTTCGGATATTTTAGGTGATAGGGTTTGCATTCCATTAAAGTCGGTACCAATAATATTTGACTTTAATTCGTTTATAAAAACGTCACTCTTTATATTCTGTTCTTTTACGATAGTATTAAAATCTGCTTCATTTAAGTTGTAAGTTCCTAATAGTGGTAAAGCTGTGAAAATGGCCAATCCAATTAAGAAAATTACCAATCCTATAGTTTTTATTGCTTTCATGTATATGTATTGTGTTTTGTTGAATTGAAAAAGTTAAAATTAGACCTTGCTAAAAATGCGTTTCCAACTCTTTTTATGTGCAGTAAGATTGGTGTTAAATGTGTTGTTGTATTGTGTTAGAATATCGTTTTCATAAGTTTTGAAAAATTCAGGATCGAAGTTGGCATCTTTTAAATGACTCATCACATAATCTACATCTCTTTTTTCGGTTAACCACTTATCGAAAATTTCGTGACGCATTCTAATTCCAAACGTATTGATGCCTAAAAATTCATTACTATCTTTATGAAAAGCAACTGTAATACAAATATTTTCTTTGGCATGTCTCCAATGAAAATGCTGCTCGTATTCTGGTCGTCCCCGTTCTGCAAATACCCAACCATAGGTTTGATATTCGATATCTAAGAATTTAGCAGAATTAAACCAATGACCTGGTTTGTATTCTGTTTTATTATCACAAATCGTTTGCGCTAAGGTTTCTCCCATCATACGGCCAGTATACCAAACGGCTTCTATTGGTCTTCTGTTTCCAATAGCTTCGTGTTGTTCGGCACAATCACCAATAGCATATACATCTGGAATGTTTGTTTCTAAAAAACGATTCACTTTTACTCCACGACCTATTTCAATGCCAGAATCTCTTAAAAAATCAACATTTGGTGCAACACCAGCGGTTAATCCAACCACGTTGCATTCTAATTCTTCTCCTGTTTCTTCAATAATAACCGATTTAACATTGCCGTGCTCGTCTGAGTTAATGGCTTTAAGATTTGTAGCAAGGCGTAGATCGATATGATGGTTTTTAATGTGCTCGTTAATCATTTCACTCTCGCCTTTAGGCAATACACCATTCCAAAAGCTGTCTTCTCTAACAAGGAATGTTACAGGTATCTTTCTGCTATTGAGCATTTCAGCTAATTCAATACCTATTAATCCCCCACCAACAATCACGGCACGTTTACACACCTCATTATTGGGAGCGTAGGTCTCTAAAGATTCTAAATCTTGTTTGTGGTACATGCCCATAACTCCGTTTAAATCTTGTCCTGGCCAGCCAAATTTATTAGGTTTACTTCCTGTTGCGATAATTAGTTTATCGTATTGAAGCGTGTCTCCTTCGGCAAAATGAAGCATTTTATCTTCTGTTTCAATTTGCTTTACGTATCCTTTTTTTAATTCAATTCTGTTTTTTTTCCAAAACCAATTTTCATAAGGTTGGGTATGTTTAAATTTCATATGCCCCATATAAACGTACATTAATGCTGTACGAGAGAAGAAATAATCGGTTTCGGCAGAGACGATAGTTATTTTCTTGTCAGATAATTTTCTTACGTGTCTCGCAAGGGTGACGCCAGATATGCCGTTGCCAATAATAACGATGTGTTCCATATGATTAGATTGTTGATATGGACTATAGGTCGAAGCTTTTGTTAAAACCTTAATCTATTAGTCGATTTTTTTTAAATTTAGACATAAATTTGGAGTATGCGCTATTTTTTCTATTTCCTTTTAAGTATCCTATTTGTACGTTGTGCTGCAGTTCCGCATCAATCTTCCAAAATTAACGGAGTTAGTTTTGTTGCTTCTAGAGGTGTCGTAGATTCGTCACATGTGAAACCGATAGTGAATATAAATGCCAATGCAGCTGCCGTAATGCCTTTTGGATTTATTAGAGATATCAATCACCCTGAAATAGTCCATAATACAAAGCGTCAATGGTTTGGCGAAACACGGTCTGGAGCGGGGCAGTATATCGATGCGCTTCATAAGGAAGGTATTAACGTCATGGTGAAACCGCAACTATGGATTTCTCATGGAGAATTCACAGGTTTTTTAAAAGCGTCTTCTGAAGCCGATTGGCAATTGTTAGAATCGTCATATACCGATTTTGTGATAGAATATGCTGAATTGGCAGAAGAATTAAATGTGGAAGTATTTTGTATTGGAACAGAGCTTGAGGCATTTATAAAAAATAGACCACAGTATTGGCATCAATTAATAAAGAAAATTAGAAAAGTCTATACAGGGAATCTAACCTATGCTGCCAATTGGGATGAATTTTGGACCACGCCTTTTTGGTCAGAATTAGATTTCGTAGGCATAGATGCTTATTTTCCGGTGAGTGATATGCAAACTCCAACGATTGAGGATTGTATAAAGGGTTGGGAAAAACATAAGCCGGGGTTAAAGGCCTTTTCCGAAAAATTGGATCGACCGATTTTGTTTACAGAGTTTGGGTATAGAAGCGTCGATTATTCTGGTAAAGAGCCTTGGCGTTATGATCGCTCTATGACTTCTGTAAATCTAACGGCACAAAACAACGCTACCCAAGCCTTATTCGATGCGGTGTGGCAAGAAGATTGGTTTGCTGGTGGATACTTATGGAAATGGTTTATAGACCACCATAAGGTTGGTGGTTTGGAAGACAACCAATTTACGCCACAAAATAAGCCTGTAGAGCAAATTATAAAAGCACACTATTATAAAAAATAGTGACGGTCATATTACAGCTTATTCACCTGCAAGAACCTTAAAGTCTTTTATAGCTTTATTAGGCTCTATGATATTATAGCCTTTCCAAAACTCAGGATCATATTGATTTAATTGTGTGGGTGTCACCTGTGATTTTTCTTTGAAATTCTTAAAAACAGATTCAGAAATTGCATCAGTTTCAAAAACTATAAGTTCTGTTTTTTCAATATTTCTAACGATAAAATGGATATCGCCTTTTAGTTCATTTTGTTTGCGCCTTCCTCTTACGTTTTTGTTCTTTTCAACAATTTTTATAGGGCGTTTTATGCCTACTTGTTCTCCTAAAGATTCATCTCTATATTTTAAAGTGTATTTTTCATTATTATTTTTTTGAAAAATAATAGTGCCTTCTTTTAGGTACTTTTTCATTGAGATACCCAAGAGAGAAAACTTACTAAGTGGCTTTACATTTTTGTAATCAACTCTAACAACTGCAAAATCTTCAGTATTAACATACATGGTTCCAGAAAAGTCTTCGCTTCGTTTGGGTTTAAAGGCAATGACATACACAAACATATCATTGATATACGCATAATCTGCAATTTCAAATTCGTAACGTCTAGATTTATGAATGAAGTTGAGGTCATTATCATCATCAATAAAATTGTTGTTCTCAAAATTATGAATCATTATTTTTCGCCAATGAAAAAAGCCAATTTTGCGTATAGAATCTTTTTTTTGTTGTTCGGCAAGTAAAGCATCAGTTGCGACCTTCTCTTTTACGTTAGCATCGCCAAATAATGACAAATCTATTTCTTCTTTTACGCTTAACCAACCCGATTTTATTTTAAAATACGAATCGCGTTTTACATACTTTTTAAAGATATCGTTAAAGCGCTTTTCATAATTATCTAAGTTAATGTCTTTAGATTTATCATATAAATGGCAGGCTTTTAAAATGTCCATTTTTTGATAGGCTTTAGGGTCAATTTCACCATAGATTTCACCTAAAATTTCAGTATGACTGCTATTGGTTTTAGGCATAATTTGAAGGAGGCTATCAATAAATTGCTGATTAAATTCTGGTATTGTTGATTTTTCTAAGTTAATATCATACTTGTCCATTAGATTGTAATAAGATGTTCTATAAAATAGCTTTCGTTTATGATAACTATAATCGTAATTCACAGTTAAGCCTTCTTTTATTTTGTCTAAAATTTCATCGACGGTGAAAGTTTTGTTGGTGACTAACACTTCCGACAAATCCACAGTTTTAGATTTTAAATAAATAGGGGAGTTGTTAAAGTGAAAAAGGGGAACTCGCTTTTCTTCATAACCTAAACAACTTATCATTAGCGAATCGGTTTCTACAATAGCGCGATTAATAGTGATGTTGAATTCACCGTTATCATTACTAATGACTCCTGCTTTTGAATTAAACTGAATGGTCGCAAAAGGAATTGGTGCCTCCGTGTTTTTATCTAAGAGAGTTGAAGTAAATGTTTGCTGTCCGTGGGACGCTGCCACAACAAATAATGTCATAGCAACGATGATTTGATTGATTTTCATGATGATGTATTGGTTGGTTAATTGCTGCCAAAGTATGTGATTATCAGGGTTTGTAGTGCCAATTTAATCTTTTGTTAAGTAAGTTTTATACTAAGTTTAACACCTTTACGAAAAATTAAGAATTTATTTTTAGAGCGTATTTATTAGAAATTAAGTTTTAGCTTTGATGAAAAATGAAGGTATGAGAACATTAGCTATTGGAGATATTCATGGAGGTTTAAGAGGTTTAACTCAAATTATAGATAGAGCAAAGGTGGACTCTGAGGATTCGTTAATTTTTTTAGGAGATTATGTTGATGGTTGGAGTGACGCAGCACAAGTTATTCAGTATTTAATTGAATTGTCTAAAACAAACACCTGCATTTTTATGAAAGGAAATCATGATGTTTGGTGTGAGCAATGGTTGGCTTCGGGTATTATAAACGACGTTTGGTTTAAACATGGAGGCAAGGAAACCATTGAGAGTTATGAAGGGTTTTCTAAAGACCAAAAATTAATGCATCTCGATTTTTTTGAAAGAATGCCCTTATATCATCTAGATACTGAAAACCGATTGTTTGTGCATGCTGGTTTTACTTCTATGAAAGGAGTAGAAAACGAGTTACATAAAGAAAATTTTTATTTTGATAGAACGCTTTGGGAAATGGCATTGACTATGGATAAAACTATGAAACAAAATTCAGTCCTTTATCCAAGTCGTTTAAAACATTATTCTGAAATTTATATAGGTCATACGCCAACAATTAATTTTAGTGAAGACCAACCGATGAATTGTGGTAACGTTTGGAATGTAGATACAGGCGCAACGTTTACAGGAAAATTATCTGCAATTGATATTAATACAAAAGAAGTTTTTCAAAGTGATAAGGTAATGGATTTGTATCCTGATGAATTGGGACGAAATAAGAAGTAGTTAACAGATGTGCTTCTTATAATAAGCTAATAATTCCTCCGCAGACGCACCAAACCACTTTTTTACATAAATGGTCCAAAAATGAAGTTGTAGTTTCCAAATCCCATGTTTACGATAAAGTCGTGCTGAGGTGGTCAACTTTTTATTAATAACCACAAACTGCTTCCGAGCATAGAGTTCATTAATCAACATGTTGTCTTCGTATATAATATAGTTTTCATTATAACCACCAACCTCATCAAATAGTGCTTTAGTTATAAACTGACTTTGATCGCCGCCTCTGCAAGCACGCCAAGAAAATTGGGTTAACCAACTTGCTAAACGTAGCCACCAATGGTTGCTGTCAAACCGCATTCTAAAGCAACCTGCTTGGTTACCTTTTTGGACTTCGTTAATAATAAGTTGGTCAAAATTTTTAGGAGGAAAAGAATCGGCGTGAAGGAAGTGTAAAATGTCTCCTTGGGCATGTTTTGCCCCAGTATTCATTTGTTTTGCTCTTCCGCGATTAGACGAAACTAATTTTACATTTGTACGAATAAGATGTTCTCTTAAAAATGCAGTATCGAGTACAACGACATTTGGATCTGATGGTTTGGCATTATTTGCAGTAATAAAATTAGAAACTACTTTTTCTGTTTCGTCTGTACTTCCGCCATCCACGACTATAACCTCAGTAATATTATCAGAAGTAGAATTCACAATTATATGCGTTAACAAATGACCAATACTGTCGGCTTCATTTAAAACAGGAATAATTATACTAATCATATATTACTTACGATAAATTAATGATCGTAGTTTTATTCATTTAAATTCCAATTATAATCGGTGTAGCTTTTTTTAGCAGATTCTGAAATAGTAACGTCCGAATATTGATTTAGGAAATCAATTAAACTTCCATTTTTTTCAAAATCATTTTTAAACCATTTAAATATTTTTGAAATTTTTATGTTGTCTTTTGAAAGTTCATTCTTAGAGGTGTCAGCCAAAAATTCTTTTGTAGCATTCGTTAATTGTTCGTCTAAATTTGAAGCTGTAAATGCTGTATTCTGAAGTTTAGGACACGATACAGAAGCACAAACGATAGCAAAATGGATTCTAGGCTCATCCATTTCTCTAAGTATTTTATGTTCAATATCATTTAAATTTTGCCAAGTATTACCCACTTTCCAAAGACGTTGATCCCAAGGATCTTTAATGTCTTTTATACTTTTTGTTGGGTAATTTCTAAGAATTAAATCTATGGTTAAAGCGTTGTAGGCGTTTATCCAATAGGCGAGTTTATCATTTTTAGACCAATCATCGTTAGGTTGATGTGATTTTATTATGTCAATATAACTTTGTAATTTTTTAGAATCACTTTTTATACCCTTATAATTGACGTTTCCATTTTCTGAAACGTGTTTTTTTAACAATGAATTGAAGATTGTATGGTCAAAAGCTTCTGTATAACTCATTTTAGTAATGCGCGCTCCATACGTCGTTCCTATATCGAAAATATCTGAACCTCCTTCTGCCGGATTAATGATGTCTTGAGTGGCATTTTGTGCACCTGAAGTCGGAGTAGCAAAAAGCATAATAATTATTAAAGCTGATAAATATTTCATATGTTATTTAATTTTATAAAGGTAATTTATATCGAGGTTTTAGATGCTCGTTTCTTTGAAAATGCAGGATATACAGATTGACCAATAAAATCTTTAGGGAAAATATCATCATCTTCAAATCCTAGTTCAATATCTCTGCCGTCATGCGGAATGTAATCTGTTTTAAAAAGGTAATCCCAAATACTAAGTGTAATACCAAAGTTAACTCCAAAACGTTCTCCTTTTGGTAATTCTTTAACGTGATGCCAAATGTGCATTTTAGGATTATTAAAAATATATTTTAAAATACCGTAATCCCACCCCAGATTGGCATGGTTTAAATGGCCAACAGCAATACTGAAAAAATGTACAATAGCAACGTCTTGTGCATCAAAACCACCAATAATCGCTATAGGAATATAGAGTAATGATTTATACATTACCGGCTCCATCCAATGGTAACGCAAGTGCCCGGCAAATCCCATTTCTTTTATACTGTGATGCACTTTATGAAAATTCCAAAGCCACTCAAAACGGTGTAAAAGGCGGTGTGTATTCCATTGCACAAAATCAGAAACTATAAAAAAGATAAAAAGACCTAGCCACCTTGGTAATTCGTCTACATCAAATAATTGAAAACTAGAAACAGATAACCCTACTAATCCTAAAACATCATTAAATAAGGCTTCAACAGTATTAGTTAAAGCAATAAAAACAATGAGGTTCAATAGAAAGAAATTAAAGAACATATAAAACGTATCTAACCAAAAATCTTGTCTAAATAAAGCTTGCTCTTTACGCCATGGAAAGGCAATTTCTAAAATCCACACTATAACAGAAATAAGTACAAGACCATAAAAATAATTGTCCCAGTGATACAAATCAATGAGTTCATATTTTAGATAATTCCAATATCCGGAATAAGAATTTAATATGAGGTCTATATATTTATCCATGTTAGTTCTCTAAAAAAAATGAGAAACTTAAGTTGTTTACCCTTTTGTTGTTAAAGTTCGTGAGAGCTTACAAACTTTTTATCAATTCTTTAAACAACGTAATCATATCTGGTTCTGCCTTTCCGGCCATGGCAATAATTTCAGAAATATCAACGGGTTTTAAATTTTCCGGATCGCACTCGTCTGTTAAAACAGAAACGGCAGCGACTTTTAGATTTAAATGATTAGCCACAATAATTTCTGGTACTGTACTCATACCAACAGCATCAGATCCTATAATCTTTAACATGCGATATTCGGCACGTGTTTCTAGTTGAGGACCAACCACACTCGTGTAAACCCCTTTGTGTAAAGTTATATTATGCGCTTTCGCAATACTTTCGAATTTTGAATTTATGTCTGCATCATAAGGCGCACTCATATCTGTAAAACGTTCTCCTAATTCTGAAACTCCTTTAAAAGCTAAAGGCGAACCTCCTTGAAGATTAATATGATCATCAATGAGCATTAATTCCCCTTTTTTGAAATCTAAGTTTACGGCGCCAGCAGCATTAGAAACTAATAGCGTTTTAATACCAAGCTTCTCCATAATTCTCACAGGAAATGTTACATCTTGCAATGTGTAGCCTTCATACACATGAAAACGACCTTGCATAACAACCACCTTTTTACCTTCTAAAAGGCCATAAATAAGTTTGCCTTTATGAAACTCTACGGTTGCCGTAGGAAAGTTTGGAATGTGATTATAACTTGCTTCGGCTAAAATTTCAATTTCATTAATTAGTTGACCTAATCCTGTACCTAAAATGATACCGATTTCTGGCTTTTCAAAACCTTTGCTTTGTAAGTATTCTGTGCTTTCTGTAATTAATTTAATCATTGAGTTGCTGTATTTTTTCTTGTAATTTGATGTTTGATTTATAAAATTCTGAAGCAATTAGGTCTTCATAAGTGTCAATATCATTTAAAGTCTCTAAGGTACTAACTGAAATTTGATTACTCTGTAACTCCTGTAACGTTAATTGTAATAAATTTGGTTGACTCCATGGCTTATTGATAAAAATTTCGGCATTCAGTTTAGACATGCCCACTAGATAATACCCACCATCTTCTGCCGGACCAAAAACAACTTCATTAATAGTTAAGGCATTTAATCCATTTTTTATGTGAGCGACATCTATATCTGGTAAATCAGAACCTACTAAAACTATTTTTTCATAACCAGCCTCAAACCCTTCTTTAAAGGCATTGAGCATACGTTCACCTAAATCAGCTCCATGTTGCACTGCTTTAAGTTCACCTTCCCATTGATGATCTACAATGGCATTAGAAAAATAAATACGTTTATCTATGTCTAATCGTTCGGTTGCTTTTTCTGTGATTTTTACGAGTTCCGTATAAACTTCAAATGCACCAAAATCTCCAATAGTTTTAGCAAGTCTCGTTTTTACAGTTCCTAATTTTATGTTTTTGACAAACACAATAACAAGTGATTTATTCATAGATTTTAATGCCTTTTAATAACCACTTACTCCAATCTTTAGAGAAAGTGTGTACGTGTTCTGTTTCATTTCCTTCTGAGTTTAACAGAGGTAAATTGTTGTTCTTCCATTCAAAAATACCACCAAATAAGTTGAATACGTTATTGTAACCTTCCTTTTTAAGCTGCTCAGCAATCACTTCGGACCTTATGCCAACAGAACAATAGATAACTATCGTTTTTGAAGTATCAGGAAATGACTTTATAACGGTATCTAAATCGAAATTATCATAGCCAACATACGTTGAATTTGGAATGTGACTTACATTGTATTCTTTAATCTCTCGAGCATCCAATAAAATAGCATCCGTCTTCGGCATGGCCAATTCTTGAACAGAAATATAAGGAATGCGTTCTTTATTATGAGTTTTTAATAACTCTTGAAGAGTTTCTTGGCTATTTCCAAAGAAACTTAAGAGCAAAAAAGATAAAATAAAGAGATTTCGCATGTCTAATTAGTATAAATTATTTGATATACCTTACAACTCTAGTGCTTTTCCTTGTTGCTGTTTTTCGGCTTCAGGTAAAATTTCCATGTTATCCCAAATGCCCGAAACGATTGTTTTTGCATAAGATTCTGGCAATAATCCGTTTAACATTAATTTATTGGTGAGCGTATGGTTATAATTTAACTTACGAAAATTTACCTGTAACGGTTTTACCAAATCATCTAAAACAGCAAACCAAACATTCGGTTTTCCATCATTGGCGGGCATACCTATCACACCTGGGTTTATCCAAGATGTATTATTTTGTTCATCTATAAATGGTAAACCGCAATGACCAGCAATAATAATATCGCTTTCTGTAGCTTCAAAATTAGAGTGTTTAGTAGCCCAAGGTGTCGACTTAAAAATAAATTCTGAAACATTAAAATACGAACCGTGTACGACAGTGACCTCCTGATTCCCAATTGTGAATTTTATATGATCTGGAATCGTTTCAAGATAGTTAAGAGAATCTTTAGACAATTTACTCTTAGCATACGGATACCATTGTTGCGAAAAACCATCGCATCGCGACCCTTCTGTAAAATCGCAACCGCAATCGTCTTCATCATCACGTAATTGTATTTCTACATTACCAACAATGCTTTTAGCATTCCAGTTTTTAAAGGTTTGCATGGTTTCTTCTGGTTGGGCACAATAGCCAATAATATCACCAGTACAGATACAGTTTTCAGGTGGAATACCTTCAGATTCTGCCACGGCAATTAGTGCTTCAAGCGCTTGAAGGTTGCTGTAAACACCACCAAAGAGTAGTACTTTACCAGTTAAGGTCCCGATGTTTGTTATATTTTTATTCATAGTGTTTCACGTTAAAGTGAAAATTTATTTTTTGTGTAATTTATGAAACAGAACTTGTTTTTAATACGATGTTTTTCGATGCTAACCATTTCGGTATGAAATATAAAATATTACAGCTTAAAATTCCCCAAATATTCACCCAAAGTAAATCAGCATACTTACCTTTTGTAAAAATTAAGGCTTCCGGAAACACATTAAAAACCAGGGTAAATCCAAATACTAATCCGGTAATAACACTTAAATAGAAACTCATTTTGGGTACTTTAATATTCCAAAAGAGAAAGATGGGTGTTAAACCAATAACCATGGTGCCAGATATGGTGGTTGCTGATAAAATTTCGGCTTCAAGAAAAACAGGTAGTGTGCCTAAAATCGCTATGGCAGCCATAGATGCTCTTCCAAAAGTTAAATCGTTAACCATGCCTAAATCAATCGCTAATAATTTTGAAAAGGATGAAAATGTTGAGTCTAGAGTGGATGCTGCTGAGGTTATCATTATAAAATTAATGACTAATAAAATAACCACTCCAAAAGCTTTACCAACTTCTACGGCTGCTTGTCCTTTAAAACCTTGGGTTTGCGCATAAACACCAATGACGCTAAATAGTATAATGCAAATCGCACCTAATAAACTTGCCCATAAAAAACTTTTACGCGTGACTTTGGGTGAACTAATAAAGGCTCTATCGGTTAAAACTGGGTCGTGAAACGGATAACTAAACGATTGAATAATGGCAGCGAAGAAAAGGTTTAAACCTAACTCAAAACTCCAAGTCCCAGAAGTAACGACATCAGTAACGCTAAAAGTGTCTATTGAAAAGATATTCCATAGAATTACCATAAGTAGAATACTAAATAATACCATCTGAATCACATCAGTAAAAATAGAACTACTCAAACCGCCTTTTATCGCATAAGCTAATGTCAATATGGTGAAAACTATTATGGCTTTGTAATAGTTAGAACTTCCTGTTTCACCAAAATAACTACCAATAACCATGGTATTACTCCAGACTTCATTAAATAAACGAATAGCAATTAAAATTGAAAACAAAGCCATAGCTCCTTTTCCAAATTTGGTGGTTAAAAATTGATGAATACTTTTAAATCCGCCAACAACGCGCATTTTGTAAATTAGTAAACCAGCGACAGCAAACGATACATAATATCCAGCATAAGCAACGCCTCCAACAATACCAAAGCTTAAACCTAAATTGGCTGCATTGGTAATGCTCTTGGCAAAAATCCAAGAAATAATAAGGCTTCCAGTAAGCACTAAGCTGTTTGGTGCTTTCCTTTTATGAACCGCCTTAAAAAATTCTTCTGTTGTCTTTGCTAATGGCGATAATATAAAGAGTAGTAAACTCGATGCAATTATCAATGTCCATTGCCAGTTAATTATATCCATATTCCATTATTCATTCCACCAAACTGGCACGTTTATACTATTGTTGTCGGTTGCGTTGGTTGCAACACTGTAATTTTCAAAATTTAAAGCGGCTTCTTCTGCAGGATAAGGCATTCTTATCGGAATTAAATCGTTGTTTAAACTTGCTGAAATCGTTTGCAATTCAGGGAAGCCAGTTCTCCGGTATTCTATCCAACCTTCGTAACCATTAATGACATTGGCTATCCATTTCTGTGTTAAAATTTGTTCCATCGGATTTGCACCAATAGCATCATAAGCGGCAGGACCAGAGAGGTAATCTGTAGGTAGTTCCGTGTTCCAATACTCAAACGCTAACGTAACTCCAGCGTTGTATAATATTTGTGCATCTGCAGAAATAATACCTTTGGCAGCCGCTTCGGCTAAGGCAAATTGTACTTCCCAAGCGGTTATAAAATTAGCATCTAAAGTTGAAGTATCTTCTCTGAAAGTCGTACTTGCTAAAGAATAATCTGCTAAAGCAATAGAGGTAGTGGAAGCATCGATTCCATTTAGCAAACCATTAAATTCATTAGTATTTGAATTTGAAAACCGACGAAATAAACTTGAAAGTCTCGTGTCATTCAAGCCAATTAAAATATCTTCCATAGTTTCGGACAATACAAAATTGTTGAAATCTCCAATTCGTAATTGTGCTAATCTAAAACTGTTTGGGTCTGTGTTGGTAAAATTGAAAATAGCATTTTCGCTGTTTGAAGTGATATAATTACCTTCATCAAAAAGGGATTGTAAATCACTAGAAACATCTATTTTATCTGAAATACGAACCAAATGTTTAATTTTTAAAGCATTCGCAAATTTTATCCAAGCCTCTAAATTGCCATCAAATAAAATATCGCCTTCCAATGGAATTACATCAGTATAGGCTTCAATTGCCGCAATACCTTTATCTAAATTATCTAATATACCGTTTTCATTAAGATAGATGTCTTCTTGTGAATCGTATGCTGGTGTTACGGTGCCTTCAACACCATTGAACGCTTCAAAATAGGGAACGTCTCCAAATAAATCCGTCAAACCAGCAGCCATATAAGCCTTAAGAATTAAAGCAGGACCTTCGTAAACAGCAAAGGTTTCTGTTGTTCTAGCTTGATTTAGTATAATCTCATTATCTCTTAAATTGGTATAAAAAATTGGCCAAGGATTACCTCCTAATTGTGGTGATTTTAAAGCATGTCTATCAAATAAATTGAAATCTAAAGCGGTTCTATGTTGTGCTAATAAATCGCCAGCAACAAAGCCTTCGTAGCTCATGTTTTCTCCAAAATCGTAAATAACCTGTCTTAGCAACAAACATGGTTGGACCGAACTTGGTTGGTTTGGGTTGGTATTTATGTTTTCAAAATCTTTGGTACAACTCATCGTTGTTGCAATAAATAAAACAGAAAATATATATGTCAAATTTTTCATGTTGCTTTTTTAAAAATTAAATCCGGCTTTAAAACCAATACTTCGTGTTGTAGCATAACTCATGTCTTCAACACCACTTACAAATCCATTGCCTTGAACGGCTAATTGTTCTGGGTCAAAATGCGGATTTTCGGTTATGGCAAATAAGTTGTTTCCAACTAAGGAAAGACTAATGTCAGCACCTTCTTTCAAACCTAAAAATCCATCTTTTATATCAAAAGTATAGCCAATAGCGAATTGGCGTAGCTTCAAAAAGGAAGCGTCATAAACATTATTTTCTTCGTGATTTCTATCATAAAATTGACGGTAATAACTTTCTGCAGTAATCGCAACGGTATTTGCTTGTCCAGTATTTACATTGATACCTTGTGCAACAATTCCGGCATCTGGTCGGTAACTCGTTTCAGCTAGTTGACCACCAACATTTCCTAAGGCACGTGTTCTAGAAACGATTTCGCCTCCTTGTCTCCAATCGAATAAAAAGCTCATATTCCAATTTTTATAATTGAAATTATTGCTCCATCCTAATGTGAAATCGGAATTAGAATTTCCTAATTTTTTTAAATTATCATCAGCTATATAGTTACCATTATCATCAATTAAAAATTCTCCATTATCATTTTTTTGATAACCTGTTCCGTAGAAATCACCAACACGTCCACCTTCTTCTACTTGAAACCAAACGGTTTGATTTGCACTGTCATAAATTCTGCTGTAAGCCAAGGTTAGTCTTCCGTCCGATTGAGGTAAGTTTTTAATAACAGAGCGATTAGTGGCGAAGTTAAACGTGCTATTCCAATTGAAGTTATCCGTTTGAATTGGTGTAATCCCTAAAACAATTTCTACACCTTGTGTGTTTACATTTCCGCCATTAACTACTTGTTGGCTGTAACCAGAAGAAATGGCAACAGGTAAAGAAATAATTTGGTCCTTTGTATTGGCATTGTAATACGTAAAATCGAATCGTAGTCTATTATCTAAAAATCGTAAATCTGTACCAAACTCATAAGAGGTGGTGCTTTCTGGTTTTAAATTGGCATTGGGAATAAAGTCTTGGTCGCTAAACGTAGGTTGGCTATTGTAAGGGGTTTGTGATACAAAAGCACCAGAAGTTTGGTAAGCACTTGTGTCGTTTCCAACTTGTGCCACACTCGCTCTCAGTTTTGCAAACGATACAGCATTTGGTAATTCTACAACATTAGATAAAATAAAACTTGAAGAGATAGAAGGGTAGAAAAACGAAGTGCCATCTACCGAAAAAGGTGTGGCTAATGCACTAGACCAATCATTCCGTCCTGTAATATCTAAGAATAAAAAGTCTTTATAACCCAGTTTTGTAATACCATAAAATGAATTGATACGCTTTTCACTTTCAAATTGAAAGACTTCAATAGGTGAAGCTGCATTGTTTAAATTGTAAATTCCGGGTTGTGCCAAACTAACCGTTTGTGATTGTTTAGTGGTTGCGATTTGGTTCAATCTATTTCCACCTAAAAACACATCTACAGAAATATTATTAAACTGATTTTTATAGTTGATTAAAAAATCGGTATTCACTTCTCTAAACATTACATCGTGTTCTGCATATGCACCATTACTAAAACGATTACTGCTGTAGGCTCTTCGTAATTGTCTAGTTTCGGTGCTGTAATCCATTCCTGTTCTAAGAGAAACACTTAAATTTTTAGTCAGCTCTTGTTTAATGGATAAATTTCCAAAAATACGGTCGCGATTAAAGGAATTTGTGTTTTCATTTAGAATGAAATACGGATTATCAAAAAACGTGTAATTAAACGAGTATTGTTGTGTGCCTTCTAAACCAGGTTGCCAATAATTTTTTAAGTTTTCTATATTTAAAGAGCGTGGTCCCCAGGCAACTAAAGAGTAATTCGCGTTTTCACTTCCGTAACCATTGGATGGTCTATTGTCACTATTAGAATTTATATAACTGAAAGATGAATTGATTTCGGTATTGTCACTTGGTCGAAAGTTTAATTTAGCAGAAATGGTTTGTCGGTCTAAATTAACACCAGGAATAATAGATTCACTTCTCAAATCGGTAAAAGATAATCGGTAATTTCCAGAATCGAACCCATTAGAAACTGAAATATTATTAATGGTTGTAACTCCAGTTTCATAAAAATCTTTCAAGTTATCTGGATGAGAAACAAAAGGTGTCGCAGTAATGTCTAAACCGTTATAAAGTGCCGTGTCTCCGCCTCTCACAAAAGTACCGTTTGATAATTGCACACGACTATCAAATTGTGGAATTAAAAGTCCAGCATCTAAGCGTGGTCCCCAAGAATAGGTGATATTATCATTGATACCACCACCAAGACCGTCACCATATTCAAACTGACCAGAATTACCTTGACCGTAAGAATTTTGAAAACCGGGCAACCTAAAAGCAGTGTCCACAAAAAGCGAGGAATTAAAACTAATACCTAAACCTCTTTTGTTTTTTCCGTTTTTGGTTTCAATAACAATAACACCATTAGATGCTCTTGTGCCATATAATGCAGCAGCACTTGGTCCTTTTAAAACGGTTACAGAGCCAATATCATCAGCATTCACTTCCATGCCGCCATTTCCAAAATCAATTTCTTGAAATCCAGCAGCAGCTTCATTGGTGAAGTTAAAAACGGTTTCGTTGTTTATTGGCACACCATCAACCACAAATAAAGGGTTGTTGTTAGAAAAGGAAGCTTCGCCTCTAATCGTAATTTTAGAAGACGAACCAACACCAGTTGCTCCCTGTGTAACCGTCACTCCAGCTAATTTACCTTGTAAGTTGTCTAAAAAATTAACTGTTTTTACTTCCGTTAATTTTTTAGAAGAAATGGCTTGGACAGCATAACCTAATTCTTTGGTATCGCGTTCTAAACCTAGTGCGGTAATTACGACTTCATCTAAAGCAGCAGAATCTTCTTGCAATTCAATATTGATAATTGTTTGATTTGCTACCTCAATAGTTTGTGTTTTAAAGCCTAAAAATGAGTAGGTGAGTTTATCCGTAGTTGAATTAGCGACTATTGTGTAGGTGCCATCATCGCTTGAGGTCGTTCCTCGTCCTGAATTAGATGTGATATTAACAAAGGGCAAAGGTGTTTTTGAACTAGCATCAGTAATTGTTCCGGTAATTGTAATTTGGGCATTACTGAAAAAGCAAAAGCATAACAGTAAGCATAAGTAAATGTGCTTCATATGTAGACCACAAAACGTGGCTGTTTTTTAAAATTTGAGATTATTTAGCTGAAAAAATCTTTAGGTATTAATGGTGTTAAAACCCAATTTTAAATATGAAGTAAGGCAGGTGAGCCTTTATTGTAGTGTTTGTTGAAAACGGTTCTACCATGAAAAACAGAAGCGACTATTGCAATTGTTTTTACTTTTTTTAAAATTTTTAAAAGCAGTTTTTTAATATTGAAATCTAAAGATTTAAAGCTTTTTAAGACCAATTCTATATCTGAAGTAGTATCAATATCTGTTAGTGTTTCTAAATAAGAAACGTTCTCGTTTTGTTGTTGTAATTCTTGATGTAAACAACGGCTTAATTTAGACGTCTGCCAAGGTAAATTTTGGATGTCAGTTTTACTGAAATGTGCTTTTTTGAAACCCATTAAATAGAATCCTCCGTCGGTTGAAGGTCCTAAAACATAATCTGAATTCTCTAATTTATCTTTGGCTTTTACTATGAGATTAGCGGTAAGGTTGGGAATGTCATTACCAAGTGTAATCACATTTTGAAACCCTTCATTAAAAACGGTTTCAATAGCGTTGGTAAAACGTTCTCCAAAAGAATGTCCTTTTTGTGCTTTCTCAGAAATATGAAAATAAGGTAAACCTGTTTTTTTTACTGTTTTTACAGTATCGGAATCAAGCAAATTAAAGAAGTCAGAAGAAGCAACTGATTTTGACGTCAATTGTTTTTCTGCAGAATTTGCAAAGATTAATATGGCGGTTTTGTTATTCATATTTTATTCCTGCGAAAGCAGAAATATTAATTGGTTTAAATCTAGGATTCCTGATTTGGCAGGAATTTGTTTATGCTACAACACCTTGACAGCTACTACCTGCACCAGCAGTACAACCGTAACAATGTTGAGAAATAACGATGTTCCGTCCTTCTAATAATTCTTCGTTAAATTCTGAAATATGCCTAGACTTACTATTTACGGGTAATTCTAGCATCTGATTAAAATCACAATCAAATAAATACCCATCCCAACTAATAGACAGTGTATTAGTACACATTACGTTTTCTACAGCAGAAGGATTATAAGCTTCGACCAAAGAATACATATAATCTTCATAATTTTCTGAAGCGATTAAGTAATCTAAGAATCTAGCAATTGGTAAATTAGTAATGGCAAATAGATTATGAAATTCAATTCCGAAATCGTCCATCAATGCCTTTTTAAAATCTTTTTCCATAGCCACTTGATCACCTGGTAAAAAGGCTCCAGACGGATTGTAAACTAAATCTAATTTTAAGTCACTTCCTGGCATTCCGTAGCCAACAGCGTTCAATTCTTGTAAGGCTTTTATAGATTTATCAAAAACACCATCACCACGTTGTTTGTCTGTTTTTCCACGTGTCCAGTGTGGCATCGAGCTTACCACATGTACATTGTGTTTTTTAAAAAAATCTGGCAAGTCATAATATTTTTTGTTGGCTCTAATAATGGTTAAATTAGAACGCACAATAAAATCTGTAATACCAACTTTCGCTGCTTCTTCTACAAACCATCTAAAATCAGGATTCATTTCTGGTGCTCCACCAGTTAAATCTAGCGTGTGTGCACCTGAGTTTTTTATGACCTCAAGACATTGTCTCATGGTGTCTCTGGTCATTATTTCTTTTCGATCCGGACCTGCATCTACGTGGCAATGGTCGCAAACTTGGTTGCACATGTAACCAACATTGATTTGTAAAATTTCTAATTTTTTTGCTTTTATAGGAAATTGACTCGTTTCTGAAATTTTATCTTTAAAGGTTGGTAATTCACCAGTTTTAAAAATACCATTAGAGAGTATCTCTATTTGTTTATTGCTTTGTGCTAAATCGTTTCCGAGTTTTTTTAGGGACTTTGTTGCCATTAATTGTTGCTCTTATTTGTAATTCTTACGAAATTAATACGGGTAAGGTTTTTATCTTAACCGTCTAATTTGTTTACTTTGTTCATCATTTGTACACCATGTACTAAAGTGGCACCACTTTTTATTGCTGCGCCAACATGTATGGCTTCCATCATTTGCTCTTTAGTAATGCCACGTTGTAATGTGTCTTTTGTATAGGCATCTATACAATATGGGCATTGTTCTGTATGTGCTACAGCTAAGGCAATTAATGATTTTTCGCGCGCTGTTAGTGCGCCTTCTTCAAATACTTTACCGTAATAGTCAAAGAATTTAGTTCCTAATTCTTCACTCCATTCGGTGATTTTTCCAAATTTGCGTAAATCCGCAGCATCGTAATATGGTTTCGACATAAAATTATTTTTTGGTTTAGAAAAATCAATATAACGATTAAGTCGAAGTTAAATCTTAAAGATTACAGAAAATTTTAAAAGTTTGACTACTATTAAAAGGTTTGATTCTGATTTTAGAAGAGAATATCATTTATATCAAAAAAACCTTACTTTTAAATTCTCTTTTTTTATTAGAAATGCAAAACTGGATTGAATTACTTTCTGAATTTAAACAAAAGCAAATACCTGTAGCCCTTATAACAGTTATTAAGTGTTTAGGGTCAGCACCTTGTGTTGTTGGGTCGCGTATGCTCGTCACTCAAAACAAAGATATCCATGGCACTATTGGAGGTGGGAAACTTGAGTTTAAAGCCATAGAAGAGGCTATACTCTCCATTAAAGAAAACAGAATCATTGAGTCTACATATACATTAGGTCCAGAATTTGAACAATGTTGTGGTGGAAAAGTGGAATTTATCATAGAACCTATGAATCAATCACCAGAATTATTTTTGTTCGGAGCAGGCCATATTGGTATTGAAATCAGTAAACTTTTAGTCGATACACCTTTTAAAGTGCGCCTTATTGATTCGAGGGAAGATTGGTTTTCTAACTTAGAATTAGACGAAAATGTTACGACGCATCAAACCAATGAAACCGATTTTAAAACCTTTAAGGATGCTGTAACATGGGGACCTAATTGTTATGTTTTAGTGTTGACACACAATCATGCTATTGATTTTGATATCATTAGCATGGCATTGCAAAATGAAACTAAATTTTTAGGATTAATAGGAAGTAAAACAAAAAAAGTCAGATTTAATAATATGCTTATTAACGAGATGCATATTCATGAAGGTATGCGTAATGTCGTTTGTCCAATAGGTTTAGACATTGGAGGAGATGCACCAAAGGAAATAGCAATTAGTGTGGTTGCACAATTGCTTCAAGTGCATTATAAAGACACAGTTGAAAATTAAAAGAGATTTCCGTTTTCACGGGAAGTATGCATGAAAAACAACAAATCCATCATAGAAAAACTAACAG
Organism: Winogradskyella costae; assembly: GCF_013403865.1. Lineage (GTDB taxonomy): Bacteria > Bacteroidota > Bacteroidia > Flavobacteriales > Flavobacteriaceae > Winogradskyella > Winogradskyella costae. The sequence goes on along the minus strand of NZ_JABFDK010000001.1, from coordinate 652,300 downwards.
CACTTTGGGCTTTAAATGAGTCCGGTTTAGGTGGTTTTCTGCATGTGTTTAATTCACCATTCACCGGATTAATTGTTGGTGGTGTGTCTATTTTACTGATTAGTTTAATTGCTTATTATGCCGAAAATAAATGGCAAGCCATCTTAAAAGCACTGGTGATTGTCTTGATAATTAAAATGGCAGTGAGCCCATATTCACCGTTCGGCGCTTATGTTGCTGTGAGTTTTCAAGCGGTTTTGGGTGCGATTTTGTTTTCTAATTTCTCATGGAAAGGTGCGACGGTAATGGTTTTAGGAATGGTGACCTTTTTAGAATCGGCCCTTCAAAAGTTAATTATACTTACCATTGTTTACGGAACAAATCTCTGGGAAGCCATTGATATTTATGGTGCTTGGGTTCAGAAAAAATTAGATTTTGTTTTAGAAACCTCTACTACATCGGTTTTAGTCACCACTTATCTTTTAGTTTATGGTATTTGTGGAATTTTAGTAGGAATTTTTATTAAAAACATGATTAAGATTATTTCGAATAAAAAAGAAACTGATTTTTATCTTCATCTTGAAACGGACAAACTCGATAAGAAAACCAAAAAAGTAGCTTTTAAAACTAAGATCATTTGGGTGTGGTTGGTTACGATTGCGATTATAGTTTTAAGTTTTTCAATATTTAGAGGTCCTCTTTTTGGGTGGCAAAAAGCCATTTATATCGTATTGCGAAGCTTCTTAATTTTAATGCTTTGGTATGTAGTGATTGGTCCTTTTTTGTTGAAAGTGGTTCAGAAATATCTTCGAAAAAAAGAATCGAAATATCAAGAAGACATCACCAACGCTCTAGACTTATTTCCATATTTCCGACAAATTATTGCATTCACATGGAAAGAAACAAAGCACTTAAAAGGCTATACACGATTCCAATATTTTATGGCGAATAGCATTTCTAATTGTATTCATTTTAAAGTGCCTTCAGAATGATATATATTCTCACAGGTGAAATTCGATCTGGTAAAACATCAGCTTTATTAGAGTGGTGTAAAAACCGTGACGATATTGATGGATTACTGTGTCCGGATAATGCAAGAGGAAAGCGCTATTTTCTGGAAGTAAAATCTAAGAATGAATTTGAACTTGAAACAGAACGTGAAACTGAAGCCATCATCGAAATAGGAAACTTTAAGTTTTTAAAATCGGCTTTTGAAAAAGCGAATAGTTATTTGCAATCTGTTGCTTCTGAAAATGAATCTCGATATCTTATTGTTGATGAATTAGGGAAGTTGGAATTGAAGAATGAAGGTTTACATCCTTCTGCGAGAAAATTGATTTCAAATTATGAAACTAATGAAAACAAGCATCTAATTCTTGTTGTTAGAGATTATTTATTGGAGGCTCTTTTGACGCATTATTCGATAGAAGAATATAGGATTCTCACAAAAGTAAATATAGAAACACTGAATTAGTACTGTAAGGTTTTTCAAACCTAGCAGGTCTGGTAAATCAGATCATATAATCTGTTCGGCGGGTGTTATCCTGATATGATTTTAAAAAACTTTGCTGCTGTTAATTTGCTTTTATACCTGTCAGGTTCTAAAAACCTTACAGGATATGTACGATAGTAATTTTCTTCTCATTAACGAGATTCCTGCGTTTGCAGGAATTGGTTAAGAAAAAATAGTCTCACTCAAAGCGTAATAAATCGCCATTAAAGCAGAAAATACGGCCGATCCAAGAAACCTCCATTTCAGCTGGAATCGATTTTGAATTATGTAATTTGCCATAAAGGAAATAGGAATATTCACCAAAAACGACCAAAAAGCAATCTCTAAAAGATTAATACCAATGTCATCAAACTGACCAGAAAATAATTTAATAAACAACAAATGTCTGGCAATCCACAACGGATTAAAATAGGCTATTGCTAAAATAGTTTTACTTAAAGTGGCTTTAGCTCCTTTTCTAAACTTAGTTGTTTTCACAATCCAATCAAAATAATTTGGGATTTCAAAAGCGTAAAACGTTGCACCAATAAACATCATTCCTAATATACGATATATTGAGAATTCATTGAGTAAAAGTGCAGCAATAGTATCACCAGCACTGTAGATAAGTGCGCCTTTAAGGATGTTTTGTTTTTTGAAATGAAGTGCTATAATCTAGGTTTTTATCCTGCAAGGTTTTAAAAACCTTGTAGGTATCGTTTTTAATGAGTAATTATACCTACAAGATGCAAAAAAAGACCTTGCAGGATATTTACGATTATTATTTTACTTTTTATACAACCCCATCAAAACCTTCTCAGGCGTCATCGGTGCATGAAATTTTAAATCATAGTTCGGGTTAAACGCTTTTATCGCATTTTGAAGTGCAAAATAAGCACCAATACCATACATTAAAGGCGGCTCTCCAACGGCTTTAGATTTCAAAATAGCCAAATCATGTCCTTTAGTTTCTAATGGTACAGTTTCAACAATCCTAGGAACAGAAAACAGATCTGGAACCTTGTAAGTCGATAAAGCATTCGATAGTAATCTACCATCGTCGTTATAAGCAATTTCTTCCATAGTCATCCAGCCAATACCTTGTATTAACGCACCTTCAACCTGACCTAAGTCAATGCCTTCACTCATACTTTTTCCGTAATCATGGACGATTTTTATAGAATCGAATTCGTAAGTGCCACGCATACAGTCAACAGTAACCGTAGTAATCGCTGTTCCGTATACATGATAGGCAAAAGGATGTCCTTTTTCTTTGGTTTTATCAAAGTGAATTTTTGGTGTGGCGTAATGTGCATTTTCAGTTAAAGCTACACGTTTTAACATCGTTTTACTAATAAGTGCTGTCCATGATAAATCTGTTTTTTTATCATTGATATAAACGAATTCATCTTTTAGTGTAAGGTCTTTCTCTGAAATATTTAATTCTTCTGAAGCTACTTTTGTAATACGTTCTAATAGCGAATTACAAGCCATTAATGTGGCTTTTCCATTTAAATCGGCTGTAGAACTTGCAGCAGACGGCGACGTATTGGCAACACGCGTGGTATTGGTCGTTTCAATCTTAATTTTTTCAATAGGAATTGAAAATACTTGTGCTGCAATTTGCATCATTTTAGTGTTCACACCTTGTCCCATTTCAACAGCAGCTGTACTAATTCCGACGCTGCCGTCTAAGTAAATATGAACCAAAGCACGTGCATGATTCATGGGGGTATTTGTAAATGAAATTCCAAAACATATAGGCATAAACGCGATACCTTTTTTATAGTTTGAACTGTTTTCGTTAAACACTTCTACGTCGCGCTCTAATGCTTCACTATTAAATAGGGATTTTGCTGAGTTCCATGAATTTTTAGCTTCAACTTGTTTCGCAATTTGTCCATAAGAAAACGAGTCGTTTTCATCTAACAAATTCGCTTCTTGAATTTGTCGAGCAGAAACTCCAATTTCAGAAGCAGCTTTTGCAATCGCAGACTCAATGACAAACATACCTTGTGGTCCACCAAAACCTCTAAAAGCTGTGTTTGGTGGTAAATTGGTTTTACAACTCAGAACTTTTGTGTTCACGTTAGGAACGTAATAACTGTTGGTAGCATGAAATAAGGTTCGCTCTGCAATGGCAGGTGATAAATCAGCTGCAGCTCCAGAATTTTGAAGAAATTCAGCTTCATAGGATAGAATTTTTAAGTCTTTTGATAAACCAATTTTATACGAACTTTCATAGGGATGACGTTTACCTGTCATGCGTAAATCATCATGACGATTCAGTATTAACTTTACCGATTGATTTAAATGATACGTCGCCAATGCAGCCATAACAGCCCAAGGTGTTGCCTGGTCTTCTTTTCCACCAAATCCACCACCAAGTCGCGTAACGTCGATTTCAATTTTATGCATGGCAATTCCCAAAACTCTTGCGGTAATTGCTTGAACAGCTGTTGGTCCTTGAGTAGATGATGTGATTTTTATATTGCCATTTTCTAAAGGTTCAGCATAAGCTCCTTGTGCTTCAATATATAAATGTTCTTGTCCGTTAGAAAAAGTCTCACCTTCAAAAACGTACTCACAATCCGCGAATGCTTTTTTAGTATCGCCTAAACTAAAAGAACGTGGTGCATTAATAAAACTACCTTTGGCTTTCGCTTCTTTTGCTGTGGTTATTACATGTAGTTCTTCAATCTCTATTTCGATTAAACCTCTAGCTTTTCGAGCAATAAATTCCGATTCGGCAACAATCAAAGCGATTGGCATGCCCCAAAAGTGCACTTCATGTTCTGCAAATAATGGTTCGTCTGCAATGATGCCGCCAATTTCATTCTTACCAGGAATATCTTTATAAGTGAAAATACGTTCAACACCTTCCAAAGTTTCTGCTTTAGAATAATCGATATGTTTTATTTTTCCGTGCGCTTTTGGTGAGTCAAAAACTACTGCGTGAAAGGTGCCTTGTCTGACATTGACATCATCAACATATAGAGATTCACCTCTAACATGTGTGTAAGAATCTAAGTTTTTAATGCTCTGTTTTAAAGATTTTGAAACTGCATCTAACTTTGTGTCTAAGACTATATTTTCATTGTTCTTATGCATGTTGAATAAAGTCTTTTAAAGTGAAATGCTTTGGAAACAATTCCGTAAAATGCGCGAAAAATAATTGTCTAGCAAGCAAACGTTTATAATCACTTGTACCGCGAACATCACTTATTGGTTCAATTTCCTTTTGAAGGATCTCATTAGCGTCCAATATCGCTTTTGAAGTCAATGGTTTTCCTGTCAAAAAAGCTGAGGTGTCGTGCAGATATTTCGGAATAGCAGCAACACCACCAAGAGACACGTGAGCTTCTGAAATGATGTCGTTTTCAACAGATAAATGTATAGCTGAATTGACACTGGCAATATCTAAATGGGTACGTTTACAGACTTTTTCAAAATTGAAAAATGATTGTTTTGTTGGCAATTTAAATCTGATGACTTTCAGAAGTTCGCCGTCTTTTAAATCAAATGTTTTGTATCCTTGGTAGAAATTTTTAAGAGCGAGGGTTCGTTCTTTTTGATTTTCGTTAGTAATTGAGATGTCGCTATTTAATGCTAAAAAGAAAATCGTCATATCTCCAATTGGTGAAGCGTTAACCAGGTTTCCACCAAAGGAAGCCATATTTCTAATTTGCTCAGAAGAGACTAGTTTTAGATGTTTCTTTAAGTTTGGAAAATAAGTGTTCAGTGCCTTGTGATTCCATAAATCAGAAACGGTCGCATTTGTACCAATCGTGCAAATCTCATTTTCAATTGTAATTCCTTTTAAATAGTCTTTTTCAGCAATAAGATGGACGGCATTATCTATTAAATTGTCAGCTTGCTGCACATATAAATCGGTGCCTCCTGAAACATATTTTCCTTTGGGTTGATTTAAGTCTTTAGCTTCAATATTTTTTAAACGTTGTGGAATACTTTCAAAATACTCTGGAATAAATCCATTTTCAATTAACCATTTGAAAGAATTTTTTTCTTGATGCTCTAGTTTTTCAACCACTTGATGTGCCGCTTTTTCAATGGCTTTATAACCCGTGCATCTACAAATATTTCCACTAATAGCATTTAATGCATTCTCATAGTTGTTTTCAGAATTGGATAATGCATAACCTGTTAAAGCCACCACGAAGCCTGGTGTGCAAAAACCGCATTGCGTGGCGTAATTTGCTTTCATGGCTTCTTGGGCAGTTGTTAATTTGTCTTTTAGATTTGTGCCTTCAACCGTTACAATATGTTTGCCGTGCGCATTTCCTAAAGGTGAAATACACGAGGTGATACTTTGATATTCCATCGCATCGTCTTTTAGTGTGCCAACCAAAAGTGTACAAGCACTACAATCGCCTTCACGACATCCAATTTTGGTTCCTGTTAAGCGTTGTTGGTAACGTACAAAATCCAATAGCGTCATACCAGAATGTTCTGACGTTTTAATGGTTTTGTTATTTAGGATGAAGGTGATCATGTTAGTTATTTCAATTATAAAGGAATTAAAAATGAAATGATAGCGTCACTTCGAGTGAAATTTCTTTTTCGGGATTTTGTATCGAGAAGCTATGAAATACTTAAAGTTCTCGATACATTTCGACCCAAAAGTCGAAACACTCCAACTGACGTAATAGGTTACTTAATATTCTGTTTTATCCAGTTTCTTAGTCCATTCTTGAAACGGCTCTAAAGCCACTTCTCGCGCTAATTGTTCAAAAGGAATACTTCGTTCTGAATAGGGTAATGGAATTTCTTTATAAATAAATTCGTCATCAAAGCCAATATTAGCAGCATCTACTTGGTTGCTTCCATAATAAACTTTGTCTGGTCGTGCCCAATAAATAGCTCCCAGACACATTGGGCAAGGTTCGCAAGAGGTATAAATTTCGCAACCATCTAATTGAAATGAATCTAAGTTTTTGCAAGCATCTCTGATGGCGGTAACTTCTGCATGTGCAGTTGGATCGTTAGTAGAAGTCACTTTGTTGTTTCCGCGTCCTACAATTTTTCCGTCTTTTACAACGACGCAACCAAATGGTCCGCCTTCATTATTATTCATTCCTTTAAGAGCAGCATTAACTGCTTCTTTCATGAATTGTTCTTTATTTGCCATATATAATTTGTGTCTGTTTTTTAGTTTAGTGTGATTAAAGATATTGAATTTTGAAATAATGAGATAATTGTTGTCGTGTGAGTTTTTCGTAGTGAAGTTATTTGCCTGCAATTTTGGTTGCAGATATAGGTTTTTAGAGAGCTATTTTGCGCTCAATTCAACTTAAAACGAATACCCAATAGCAAAATTAAGTACAGGTTCATCATATTTAAAATCCCATCGTTGACCTTCTGCTAAAGAGGGATCGTGAAATGGTGCTGCCAAATCGAAGCGAATTACAAAACCTTGCACATCTATATGCAATCCAAAGCCAGCTCCCATTCCTAACTCATTGATAAAGTTAGAGGTGAATTTATCTTCTCCATCAAACACTGAATTCGTTTTAGAGTTCCATACATTTCCTGCATCTGCGAATACTGCACCTTTAAAAAATGAAAATAATGGAAAACGATATTCTACATTGGCTTCGAGTCTAATATTTCCGGTTTGATCAAAGTAGGTCACATCGCTATCCTCATCGCTATCGTCGTCGTAAGTGCCGGGTCCTAGAGATCGTGTTTTAAAAGCTCTAACACTATAAGGTCCTCCGGAGAAATATTGTTTAACATACGGAATTACATCCGAATTTCCATAAGGTAAGCCAAAACCAGCAAATAAACGTGTTGCTAAAGTTTGCGCTCTATCTTCTCCAAAATTAAGATGAAATCTTAAATCGAGATCAGCTTTTGCATATTGTGCATACTCCAAACCTAAAAATTCTTTGGGTTCACCAGTGGTCGTTTCTTGTCCTAATAAGCTAATGGAATTACCGGCAACATCTAAAGTGGTGTTGAGATAAAATTGGTTAGGATCGTTAGCATCTACCATTTCGTTATAGGTGAATGAAAATGTCATTCCTGATATAAATTGCTGATCGAAACTTTGCTGTAGAAATAAATTTTCATCTAAAATAGCATCAAATTCAGCAGTTGTATTTGAAAGTCTTGTGTAACTCACCGATATAGGGTTGAAAGCATAAGTGATATATTTATTAGCATTCCAAGAATACCCAAATTGACCATTTGCAGAGAGTAAAGTATACAATTCGCTTCGGCTTAAATAGTTAAGGCCAATGCTTGTTTTGGTTTTGGGTATAGAATATTTAAAGAAATCCGTATTAATTTTTACCGGAAATAAAACACGTGGAAAAATAAGTTCGGTAGTTAAGCCTAATTCTAAACTCGTATTTCCTGCGTCATCACCACTGGCAAACTGCGATTCATAACCGACATTAGTGCTAATGTTTAAGGTTTCTCCGCCATTAAAAACATTACGATTACTATAAGTTAATGCTAAATGTGGCCCTGTATAATTATTAGATTTTGTAACGCCTTGTAATTCTGCACGAACCGCACGTTTGGTTAATGGTGATAGGAAAATATTGGCTTCTAACAAACCTAAACTATCTGTTTCTAATGAATCGATTTCTTTATATTGAATGTTCACATATTTGTAGGCTCCTATTTTTGAAAGTCTTCTGGCAGTGTTTTTAGATTCGTCAGGGCTATACAGATCGCCTTCATTTAGTGTGATAAATTCATCAAGATATTTCAGTTCAATAAATAGTGTGTCTTGTATGTAATTCTTATTGTTGAATCGCTCGGGCTCTACATAAGTCGAATCTTGTAAGTCGTAATTTGAAAAGATATTTATTGTGGAAATTTGGTAAGGAATAGTTGCCTTTTTAGGGACTTCGGATTTCAATTTTAAGAATAAATCAAATCGCTTTTTATCATATTGGGTCGTATCGGCTTCAAAAATGAAAAAATCTGGATTAAGATTATAATAGCCTTTTTGCTTTAGCTGCGTATCTATTCGTTGACGCTCTAATTTCATATTAGATAAATCGAAACGCATATTCTTTTGAAAAGGGGATGCATCGGCTTCTTGTCTTACGACTTCATAAAGTGGTGAAGGCATAGAATCAATCTCAAAACGTTCCATTTTATAAGGTTCCGTGACATTTAGTTTGTAATTGATAGAGGCTTCAATCTCCTTCTCTTCAAAAGAAGATGTTGCAGAACTATAGAAAAAACCTTTGTTTTCTAATCGATTTCTTAAGACAGCTTCAACTTCAAAAGGTTCTACGTTAGATTGATAAACGGGTTTTTCTCCAAGTTGTTTGAAAAGCCATTTATTGAGGAATCCTGGATTCTCTTTTTGGTTTTTGTAATAATAATATAAACCCAAATACATTCCTAAAAACTTAGAATTGGGTTCAGGTCTCAAAATGGTTTCTAATTCAGTTTTTAGTTCCTTTTCGTTTTTTATAATAGAGTCGGATTCAATTTCAATTTTTGCACCTGTATATAAACGTTCTCCTTCAGGAATGTGTTTTGTTATACTGCATGAGCACAAAATCGTTCCGAAGACTATAAAAGCAATACTATGTTTTAAAGTTCTTTTCAAGTTTAATTCGTTTTCTGTTCGATACTTTTATCCGTAGCTTCTTGTTTCTCTTGAGTTTCTTTTTCGGCTTCGGATGTTGATTTTTTCTCTTTTTTAGAACGCAAAATAGCATCCCAAAGGTCGTTAAATTGGTTGAATTCTTTAGTGAATATTAAGCTAATACCACTCACTATGGTTTGACCATCGATAACATTTTCAAATTCGCTTTTTCTAAAACCTTTAAGTCGGTATCTGCCATCTTCTGTTAATGCGTATTCTAAACTTACATTACCAATAATAGGTGTTTCTTCATCAGTGCTGCTGCTGCCTTGTATATCCACATCACTACCAACGCTAACCGTTAATCTGTCGTTAAACAATTTTTTCTTTGCCGCAATTTCTAATTCTGTGCGGTCGGTTGGTGAATCTCCTTGGTAATCTGTGTAACTGTTCAATCCAAAATCGAGTTCAATACCAGAACGACCTAAAAGTTTGTCTGAAAATGCATTCAGTTGATCAGAAACTGCATCATTCAAATTGTCTCTTGCAATCGTTGCAAAACCTCCATCACTACCATCGCTGCCAGAATCTGGATAGAAACGATTAAGTACCAATAATGAAAAGACTTGACGATTCAGTTCTCCTTCTTGCTGGTTAACTTGTTGTACTCTGCTATACACTTGTCCGCTTACTGCGCCTTGCTCTTCTTCTGGCATATCTAAGCCAAACGAAATTTTAGGTTGCAAAAGTTCGCCGTCAATATTGAGATATACATTAAAAGGTAAGACTTCTTGATATTTGCTTTTTACGGAGGAATCTGAACCAGAAATTTGAGATGCCATCAGTCCATATGCCGAGGTTTCTAAATTGTAAATAGCGCGTACATCTAGTTTAGCATCAAATGGATCACCAGACCAAGTAACACGACTACCTTGCGCAATTAAAAACTTTCGATTAACTAAATTATAAAGGTTGAGCTCATAATGGCCTTCTGAAATTTCATAAGCACCTGTTAATGTAATTCTTCCGTTCGGTTTCATGGTAAAAACAAAATCGCCTTCGCCCGAAATTTTAAAATTATCTCCAGTTTCTTCATCAATAATTATAGTAACTGCAGCATTTTTACCGACGTTAAATAATGCTGAAATATCAAAGCCTTTTATCGTTGCTGTTTGCTCTTCTGTTTGGGTGAGAATAGCATCTCTATTTTCGCGATTTACAAATACAACCACACCGTCACGTTCTTCAACACTAGCAACAGAGGATGGTAATATGTAGGTGAAGTCTGTATCAGAGCCTAAGGTAAGTTTAGCATCTAATTTCGGGATTTGTAAATCGCCCGTTAGTTTTGCATTAGCATCAAAAGTCACTTTGCCGTAAAATTCTTCGTTGTCTTCTTTAGTGGCATTTAAGACTTGAAAATTTTTAGTTTTTACAGTTAAATCGAATGTTGGATTGATAAAACTTTCGGTGCCAACTTTACCAGAAAGCACCAAGGCATTATCATTTGCATCGCGAATGGTAAAATCTTTCATTGAAAGACCACTATTGTTAATGTTTAGTTTTTCATTGGCCATGCTAAACTTAGAGTTCAGTTTAGCGATGTTAAAACTGGTATTATTGAATGTTAGATACCCGTCGTATTTCGGATCTGCAGTGGTGCCTGTAACTTTAAAAGCACCAGAGAAACTCCCTTCAGAATCTTTTACTTCACCTTGAGATAACGTGTTTAGCGCTTTTATTTTAAATTCATTGATTTTGAAATCAAGATCTAAATTCGCTATCGTGTTCGTTACCGTGTAATCTCCGGTGAGATCAAAATCAATATCACCACCTTTTAATCCAGCATTAAAAGCGTAACTATTTGCGCCAAGAGAATTCCCGTTAATGCTTAGCGTACCTAAATTCGTTTGTAGTGTGTAAAAGTCTTTAATGCTTAAATCGGCAATGATACCTGCGTTTTCAAAAGGATCTTCAAGGATAAAATCACCATTTAATTTTCCGGTTGCTAATTCTGCTTTTGGACTTAAATAGTTAAAAAATTCGTTAATATCAAAATTTTCAAAAGCTATAGCCATATGCTTTTTAGTGATGTTTTCTAATTTATCAGTGAGTTCAATAGATTGATTGTTCTTTGTAATCTTGAAGTCATTAAACTCAAGATTTTTGTCTGTTAGAATCATTTCATTGGCTGATGGAATGATCCACTTTTCTTTATTCAAAATTAAACTATCAGGATTCACTGTAAATCGTAATTGTTCACGATTACCTGTGATTTTAGTATTGACATTCATTAAAGTTTCATCGTCGTAATAGCCTGAAAAATTGAGTGCTAATTCATGATTCGTTTGTTTACCTGTAATCACCGTTTTCGGAATGTCTAAAGGACCAGCATTGATATTATTAAAACCAAAATTAAAGTTGAAATTTTTTTGGTCTGTATTCATTGAAAACGCAAGACTGTCTAAGGTGTTTCCGCTATAATTAAGGTGTGGAGCGGTGATGTTTGCTTTAAAAATTCGTGCTTTTTCATTAAAATCGACAGCTATATCAATTGTATCCATGTCCTTTACATTGACCAAAAAGACGTCATTGAGTAAAGACGATTCAGCAATTTTGCCTTCAAGTTTTAAGTTTACAAAATCTGTAATGGTATCTGATACATTTTCATCTCTATAAAAATAGCTTTGTATATGTCTTTGTATCGCTTTGCTAAAGGTTTGAGGATTGGTGTTAGATTGTAGATTTAAATTTATTATTTTATTTTGAAGTGTTACAGAAGTTGTATCATTATCTACATGCGCAACGGCATCTAAGTCGCCAATTAAATAACTTCTATTGTCATAAACGACAACACCATCGTTCATTTTTGCACTGGCGTCATAGCTGTCTGCATTACCTTTAAAACTGGCGTTAATATGCATTGCTGTTTTAACATTACGCTGCATTAAACCGAGTGCTTCTAAATTGGCACCAATAACATTGAGATTTACTTTAATCTCAGGGTTTATAGAATCTAAAACGACATAAGCTTCTAAAGTCGCGTTGAGATTGTCGTCTTTATATTTTGAATTAATATTTCCTGCACCATTGACAATATCTCCGCTAATATTAAGATCTTTAATGTCATAATTATTTAGTTGGAATTCGGAAATTTTCGCTTCTAAATTGGCATTAAGCGTATTGATGGTGCTGCCACTTCCTTGTGATGTAATGTTAAGACTTAATGCGCCAAATTGTGGGTTGTTTAGTAATTCATTTATCTTGTAATCGTCAATACTAATATCAGCGTTAAAAGCAATTGATTCCGTGTTTTTATAATTCCCATCAACAGTCGCGATTCCTTGTGTTGTGGTTAATTTGGCTTTAGCAGAAATATCCTCAAGATTCCCTTTAAATTGTGCAACAAACTTTACATCATTAGGTAAGCTAACTCCCAAATCGTTTTCACTAACAAACTGAATTAAATCTGATCGTTTTGTAACTGCAGTAAATTGTGGAATGTTAAAGGCCAGTGTTTCGGTGTCTGTTATATTTTGAAGCGTTCCGTTGGTTGAAATTCGTGTTGAATTTCCCCAATTAAGCTCGGCTTTATTTAAGTTTATTGAAGCTAAAGTTCCAGAAGCATTTAAGTTTCCTAAAACTAGTTTTTTGCTTAATTTATTGAGGTATTCGTTATTTTTTAAATCGGGTTGAAATTTGAATATCTCTGTTAGTGAAAGTTGAAACGACGGTAAGTTTAAGTTGACTTTAGTGGTTTCAGGCGCGTCTATTAATTTTGAAAGTGATTGATACTCTAAGTGTGCATAACCTGAAATTGAATTATTATTTAATTTAAATTTCAAATCGTCTAAACGCATGTTTTGGTCTGTTGCGTTGAAATTGACAGCCAATTGATTTAGGTTTAATCCTGAAGCTTCATTAAAGTTGAGCTGCTCTAAATTCAGAGTTGCGTTTTTATCTTTTAATAAAATGTCCTTCGCTTGAAGTGTGAAATTTGTCAGTGCAATCGCATCAGGATTGAATACGTCTTTTGTCGGTTTTGCATTGCCTACACGATAATCGATAGTGTTGTTTTCAAAATCAATTGCCGCAACATTAACATTTAGTTGAGGCCATTCAAAACTATTGTTATTTGTTTTTGAATCTTCAGTAACGTCTTTAATTTTTGGAGCTAAACCATTAATTTCAGCTTCGGTTGTTAAGCTAATTCTTGAATTTTTAAGCGTGATTTTTTTAAGACGGAAATCACTATCCGCTAAATTTATATTCGGTGATTGTGTTTCAAATTCTGAAATATCGACATCTGCAATTAATCGATCGGGTTGTGATTCGTAATAGGCAACCACATTATTGAGCGCTATATTTTCGAAAACTAATTTTGGTAATGGAGCGTCAGAGGATGTAGTGTCAATGGCAGCAGGCTTTTGTATGAATTTAATGTTAGCATTATTCAACTCAATATCTGAAGCCTCAAAAATCATGTCCTCAATATTGGTGGTTTCCATATCGGCTTTCAATTCGCCAATTTTAAATCTAGAATCGATGCCTGCAACCGCATCATCAAAAACAATATCGAAATTATTGAAATTTAAGCTGCCAATTACGAGATTCAATGGAGTAGAGGTGGTGTCTGTTTCAACGGTTGTCGTATCTGTTGTGGCAAAAGCATCAATTAAGAACTGAAAATTATAACCTGTAATACTATCTTTTCTAATAATATTGGCACGTAAACCATCCCAATCTAAAGCATCAACACCAACGCCTTCTCCGCGTATCATTTTCCATAATGGAATATTAGCTTCAAGGGATTTGGAATAGACGAGAGTATCACCCTTAATGTCTTCGAGATACAGACCATCGAGTTGTACATCTCCATCAAATGTGATAAAAAGTTTTTCTATGGCAACTTTAGTTCCTGTTTTATCAGCGACGAAATTGACAGCTTTATCTACGATAATAGATTGTCCCCAAGGACTGCGAACAAAAAGAATCACCAAAAATAAAAACACAAGAATGCCTAACAGAACGCGTAATGTTCTGCGAAGCCAACGAAACTTTCGTTTTCTTGGTATTTGGGGTGCTGTGTCTTCTGTCTTATTCAATACGTAAAAATATACGAGTAAAAGTATTACAATTGTCGTTATTGCTAAGAATATTAACGCTCACACGTTTATTTTTAACTAAAATTGAAGGGTTAATAAAGCTGATGTATATTTGTGTAACTGTATTAATTAGCTGATTGTCATGGGTGTAATTAGGTTTGTGTAAATATTTGGTGTGTTTTACCCCACTTATTTAATATCTAATATTTTTTTAATCACTGGTTTTACGGAAGCTACGTTTTGCCATTTAAGTAATTTTTCTTTTGTTGAATCTTCAAGTTTAGCTGCATTAGAGCTGTGCTTAAGTTCTAGTAAAATCTCTAATAATTTTTTACTGCCACGAATAGGAATGTCATTCATTTCTTTAACAGCAGAACTTAAAAGTTGAAACAAAAAGTCATTATGTGTTTTAGAAATATTAAATAAATTATTAGTTAATAAATCCGTGAATCTTTTTAATGGAGCGTATTCGCCAGCTTCTAATCGTCCGATAAAACTTCCTAATAAATTATTATCTAATGTGGTTTCGTAATTGGCTTTAATCCAAATTTCGGCCGCCAATTCTCGCGATATTTTATCACTACATAAAAGACCTGTAGCTAAAAATAAATAGGCACCTTCATTATAATCCGGCCGATTCCAAATGTTATATAGGCCTTTGAGCAGATTAATCATGTTTTTTTTGCTCGATTCATCCCAAAACGTTGATTCTTTTAAGTTGTAATGCACCACCTGACTTAATAACATGCTTGGGTTATTTGGTGATAAATACAAGAATTTAATATCGTCGTGAGGCTGAATGGTCGTATAGTATTTCTGTTTTTTGAAATACATAAAACTGTAAATGCTTTTTATTTTGACGGTGTTTTTATTGAACTTAAAAATTCCTTTCAGATTATCTAACAGTGATTCAGGTCCTTTTTTTTGAGCATGAAAATCATGAAGTTTTAACTCTTTCTTTATGGTTTTCTTTCGGATTTGTTTTTGCGAAGGGTAATCGTATTCCAAGTAATAATGATCTCTTAGTTTACAATCCCAAGTGTAATTCCCTATCTCTTTTCTTAGATTGGTTGAAAGCTTATTTTGAAAATAATCGAGTTCATTTTTATTGTTTTTTATGAGTACAGATTGTAACCATAATTCAGGTTGAGTGAGTTTAACATCTTCAAGTTTAATGAAATTAAAATGGTATTTGAGTACTTGTCTAAGTTCAAAATCTGTGATGAGTTCAATCTGATTTGAAATATTTTCAGGATTATAATTAAAAGGCAATCGACTCATAGCAATTTGAAAATCATAAAGGATAATGGTTTCGCTCTGTTTTTCGTAAGCTACTATTCGTTCAATTAATGTTGTTGGGTCTATCCAACAAGGCGCATGCGTGGGTTTAGAAAGTAAATCTAAAGTTGCATTTTTTTGAATAAATGATTTAGATTGTATAAGCAACGCATGGTGAATTTGATAAATGTAATCCGGAATGCTTTGCTGTTCTATAGGTTTTAAATTTTCCTTATGGTGACTAGAGTAGAATTTATCATCCTTAAGTTTTTGAATTTTAGATTGCTTTTTCTTTTTAAAACTGGTAAGTTCAATGGGAAACCGTTTTATCAGAATTTCAGAAAAATCATTGATATAATAGGCAGCCTCATGTTCAAGGTTTCCTATTTGGCTATTCCAATCATAACTTAAAGACAAATCTAAAGCGCGTTTAAAAATCGGTTCTAGTTTTTCAACATTCGTTTTGTCTAAAAGTACATTGAGTTTTGGTAAATAACTTAGCAATAAATCGATATGGTAGACCTCGTTATTGTCAATGGCCTGACTCACAAAAAAGATGAGCTCGTCAAACGTGTTATAGGTTTTAATTTTATTGTCGTTAGCTAAAACGTTAGTGAGTTCTATGGTTTCAGGTTCCTCTATATTGCCGTTTTGCTCTGTTTCAGCAACGAGGTAATCTTTTAGTAAGTCTTTAGAATTATGCAATAAATTATCTGCATACATGCTAATTTCATCTACTAATTCTTCATTCTTAGGCTTGCCATATTTTTCAATAATCTTAGCGGCTCTTATCTGTATTTTTTCATCGACATTTATTAAAGCTTCTGTGGTTTTTAAGCACACTGAATTTTGCAACGTTTTATGAGTTTTTGCAATTTTATCTAAAATCATTAATGTGGAAGTCACCACAGATTTTGTTTCAGAATTTAAAAGTATTGATGCATTTTCTATGAAAATGGCATGCTTAAAAATTTTGTGAGTTGCGGCAACTTTAAAATATTTTAAAACGGAATTAACCACTTTGGAATGTGGCGAGTTCAGTGCCGCAAAAAAGGCGTCTTGTAAACTTAGAACTTCCTCTAAAGTTGGATTTAGTTTTAATAATAATTCCGCAAACCAGCCGCTTAATGTTTTATTAAATCCTTTTGTTGAGGTGTATAGTGTGGCTATTAAAACTTTGTGTCTATCAAGCTTTTCGGTTGCTGTTAAATTTACAAACGTGTCAATCCAAATGTCATTGCCTCCTTTGTAATTATCTAAGTGTAAATAATTGTAATAGTTGTTGATTCCAGATGCTTCTTCAAATAAAAACCAGATATGTTGGTCTAAAGTTGTTTTGTGTTTTAGTAAAACTTCAGGTTTGTAAATACTTTTATTCACGTTGTTATTCCATGAGCTTTCAACGATGGCATTAGGCAATCTGGCTAATATTAAAGCTTGTGAAGGTTCAAATAATTCTTTTTGAGCTAAATCCATGAGTTTTTCATAGGTTAAATCCCAAGGCATTTCGTCATTTATTAAATCGCCAAACCATTTGGGTTTATACCAAGGAATGATGTTCTCGAGATAATCGTTACTTATAGAAAGCCTACTCACCTGAAAAAATGCTTTTTTAGTGTCTGTTTTGTTGAAACACACATAGCAAGCTTTATCTACAATATCCATTTTAGCTTGTGAATGCACAGGCTTTGATGAATAAGACACTCCCCATTTTGTCTTATCATGAATATCATAACGCTCAAAAATTTTCGTTCTCAATGTTTTGAGAAAAGGAACAAGTTCGCGTTTTTGAGTTGGTGTTAAACTTTTTAAAAGCGGAATAATATCTCCTTCTTTTTCTACAATAGCTTCAATTTGTTGGCTTAGCATACTAGTTGTCTTTTGCTTTTTTCTTTACGGCTAAAATATGTTTGCAAGCTCCACGCTCGCCTTGATTTTTACTAAACCATGTACACGTACATTTTTGTGTATCTCCTTTTATGATAACATAATGTTGAACCCCAGAACCTTCAACTCTAGCTTCAATTTCATTGTCTTTTTTTAAGATAATTTCAACTTTACCCTCTAAAAGTAATTTTTCAGCACCTTTAAGTCGCGGGTTTAAAGACATGATTCTATCTAATTCAAAAGGTAGTCGTCGGTAAAAGAAACCGTTGTTTTCTAGATCGTAACCTAATAATCCCATGGCTGATAGTTTGGTTGCTAGCTTATCGATTTTAGACACATCAATATGTTCTTCAAAAGACATTAAGGTAGGATTGAAGGTTTGATTGGTATAAGAATAATTATCAAAAGCCTTTATTAAATTTTCAGGAAGATCTTCTATTAAAGCTTCTAAAGCCGCTCCTTCTCCAGAAAAACCACGCCAAAAATCTCTTGAAATTGAAAACACAAAATTTAAGTCGTTAAAACACAAAATGAATGTCACCGATTGCATATCCTTTTGAGGATAGATTTTCATCTCATTAATTAAAGGAATTAAAGGCTGTAATAATTTTAGACGATGAATACCTCCGATGCAAACGGCAGAATTCGACTTTAAAGGGCTGAACAAGTATTTGCTGCCGCGTTTAATTAAAAAATAATCGGTTTTAACTTTGCCGTTAGGAATGGTTTTAAATAATTGAAGTGCCTGAATTTTATTTAAGGATAACGCATAATCTGATTCTGAAAAATAATGTTGAACGGTTGTTAAGCCTTTAATCCATTTACTTGGTAAAGGTACTTTGCGCTCTATAAAACTTTCACCTTCTTTATGAAAACCGACTTCTTTTTCTCCAACAGACAAAACGAGGTCGTCGTTCTTCTTTATTTTTCCTAATTCGGAAATTAAGGGAGTGTTGAAATCGACGTTGGTGGTTCCGTTTTCAATAAATTCACCATCTTGTCCGTTTTCTAAAACATCAACTCTAGCATAAACACCAGCACAATGCGAAAAACCTTCGAATCGAATTTGATTGTTTCCAGCAGTGACAATTGGATCTTTTAATAAAGCTAATTGAAAAGGTGACAGATTAAAACTGGATTGAACGGTATTGGAAAGCGTGATTAAACAGCGCGATAATTCGTAAGGGTTATTCAGTTTTCCCCAGAAAAAACAAGGTGAATTGCCTTTTTCTACTTCGTTAAACTTTGAGAGTAATAAATTTTCTTTTCCTTTTGTAGATGTTATGCACGATTGGGAATTGTATTTATAATTTAAAGTCTCTGAAGCCATGTTTTTGTTTTAAATATACTAAAAATACATGGTCTTAAAATTAAAAAAGCCGAACGTGTCGTTCGGCTTTTTATTAAAAAACAGCATAGTTGGTTTAGGCAACTTGCTGTTCTAGCTTTTCTTTTTCTTTTAATTGCGTTGAAAAAATAGGTTTTAAAAAACGTGCCAATTGATCAAATTCTATTAAGAAAGCATCGTGTCCATGTATGGATTTAATTTCGTGGATATGTACATTGTCTTTCACACTTTTTAAGTCAACAAACGTGTTCCAATTTTCATCAGCTTTAAAAAACAAATCCGAATTAATTGTAATGATATGTATGTCTCCTTCAATTTTTGAAGCGACGTCTATGAATTCAGTTCTATTTCTTGTAATATCTATAGTACGCAAAATCTGATTCATCAATTTATAAGCGGCTACTTGAAAACGATTTTCGAGTGCATTACCGTGATAACTCAACCAAGATTCAATATTATAAAGTGCATCATTTTTCTTGGTACGTTCAAATTTTTGAGTTAAAGATTCTGGTGTGCGATACAAGGTCATAGCATGCATTCTTGCATCCGCTAAAGGTTTTGAGGAGTTATTTAGTAAAGCATCTTGGATGTGGCAATTAGCAATCACCCAATCCGTCGATTTCCAATCGGTCGCAATAGGGATTAAATGTTGAATTAAACATGGTTTTAATGCTGCTAATTCCCATGCTATACCACCTCCAACAGATCCTCCAATAACAGCGAATAAGTCTTGAATCTCTAATTGTTCTATAGCTAATGCAAATAGTTTTGCAATATCTCTTGCTGTAAAATCTTTATAATTTTCTATAATGTTTTCAGCTAAATTATCATAGCCGTTACCAAGAATATTGAATGCTAAAATGGTGTAATTATTTGTGTTTATGCATTTGTCTTCACCAATAATATCATTCCACCAACCGTTATCTCCAATCACGTTAGAATTTCCAGTAAGGGCATGGTTGACTAAAATTATGGGAGCAGAATGTAGCGTTTTACCAAAAGTTTGGTAAGACAATTTTACGCTGATTGTCTTACCACTTTCGGCTGTGTAATTATTTAGTGTTATATAGTGTAAATGTGCCATTACAAATTTTTATATAGCCGTATATTCTTTTTCTACGGAAATTTTTAAAGGTGTTTTGTTCTGTAAATTATCTTTAACAGGACAGCGTTCTTCCACAATTTGAAGCCATTTTGTTAAGACTTCAATACTAGCATCAGTCTCTGGAACGAGGTTGAGGTTAATCGTTTTAAAACCTGCACGTTCTTTGGTAGAGGTACCTAAGAATCGATCGGGATTTAATTCACCTGTCACTTCAATCTTTAAATTTTTAATTGTGAAGCCTAATTCTTTGGCTACTAGATGTCCAACAACATTTGCGCAGCCAGCAAAGCCTGCTAAAATGTATTCTACCGGATTGGCATCTTCATCTGTGCCTCCTAAGGCTTCAGGTTCGTCTACAACTAAAGTAAATTGTCTTGTTTTTCCTATAAATTGAGTTGCAGAAGCACTTTCGCCTACAACTGAGAATTTTAAATCACTCATTGATTCGTCTGTTTTAGTTTTTGAAAATTTAAAGTAGACACCTTCATTACAAAGGCATCTACTTCGCTATTAATTAAATTTTAATTCTGAAGTGCTTTTTTCTGCTTTACAACAGCGAAAGCTTCTTTTAAATCATCTTTTAAATCTTCAATATTTTCAATACCTACAGATAAACGAATTAAATCTTTAGTAACTCCTGTGGTTTCTTGCGCTTCATCACTTAATTGTTGATGCGTAGTACTTGCAGGATGTATGATAAGAGATTTTGTGTCTCCAATATTAGCTAACAATGAGAATAATTTGGTAGTGTCTGCAATAGTTTTAGCAGCTTCGTAGCCACCGTCAACACCAAAAGTTACCACTCCACTCTGACCTTTTGGTAAATATTTTTTAGCTAATGTATTATACTTGCTAGACTCTAGTCCTGGGTAATTTACCCATTTGACTTCAGGTTGAGATTCTAACCACGTCGCTAATTCAAGCGCATTTTCACTATGTTTTAGAATACGTAATTCTAAAGTTTCTAAACCTTGAATAATTTGAAACGCATTAAACGGACTTAAAGCTCCACCATAATCTCGTAAGCCTTCTATTCTAATTTTTGCAATAAATGCAGCTGGTCCTATAGCTTCGCTGTACACTAAACCATGGTAACCTGCAGATGGTTCTGTGAACTCAGGGAATTTTCCGTTGGTCCAGTCAAAGGTACCTGCATCAATGATAATACCTCCAAGCGATGTTCCGTTACCAGTAATATATTTTGTTAAAGAATGGATAACAATGTTTGCTCCGTGTGCAATCGGATTTAATAAATAAGGAGTTGCTACTGTATTATCTACAATTAATGGTACTTTATGTGCTTTTGCTCCTGTAGAAATTGCTTGAAGATCTAAAACGTCTAACTTCGGATTTCCTAAAGATTCTACAAAAAAGGCTCTTGTGTTTTCTTGGGCAGCTTTTGCAAATTCTTCCGGGTTAGAAGCGTCTACAAATGTTGTAGTAATACCATGTCTTGGTAACGTCACACTCAATAAGTTGTACGTTCCTCCGTACAAACTGCTCGATGCAACAATATGGTCTCCAGCTCTTAAAAGTGTTAAAAGTGTAGTGGAAATTGCTGCAGTACCAGATGCTGTGGCAACGGCTGCGATTCCGCCTTCTAGTGCTGCTAATCGCTGCTCTAAAATGTCGTTTGTTGGGTTATTTAAACGTGTGTAAATAAAGCCAGGGACCGAAAGGTTAAATCGTCCTGCGGCTTCATCCGAATCTTTAAAAACATACGATGATGTTTGGTAAATAGGAACAGCTCTTGTGCCTCCTGTTTGAGTTGTGTCGTGACCTGCGTGCAACGCTTGTGTTGCAAATTTTTGTGTACTCATTTTTCTAAGTTTTTGAGTTAATAAATGATTAAACCAAAAGCCAAATAAGCCTCTTTGTTCCTTGACCGTAGTCGAAGAGTGAAGCGTACTTAATAGAAAAATATTAAAAAGAAAATGCTAATTACAGATGGGTAATTAGTCTTGAGTTATCTATCCAATTTTTCGATTAATGAATCAAATAATTAAGTAGAATTTAGCACCTTCATAGTAAATCTAAGGGTTGCTAAGGCTTCATAGGGTCATTCCCTCCGCCTTTCTTGATAACATTTCAGTAAGTGTTTGAACTTTGTGAGCACAAATATTGCAATACAAAAACTACAATTCCAAATAAATTGTCAATTTTATGAGTTTTTTGTGAATTTCGTAGAATTACGAACTTTTCTTTGCTAAATATTTAGTTTGAATAATTTCGCCTACCGGTTTATTTTCGATTTTACTCTCTAGCCAAGAAATAATATCTAAGTATAAAAATGCGCGTCGCTCGTATGGATGATCTTCAAAAGTCTTCAATGTTTTGTGCAATTCTTTAAACGCATTTTTAAGATCGTGTGGGTAAATATCTTGAAGACCTCTAATGAATTTTATCATTTCCTTTTGCACTTCGTGAAGGTCATTCATTTTAATTAAAAACTTATATGTGCTTCGTAGGAGCGTTTCTAAATGATAATCTAAACCGGCTTCGTAATGCGCAACTAAATTTAAAACTCGTGAAAAACAGAGTAAATCTTCGCGCATGCTAAGTGTTTTGTTTGATATAATTTTATCCAAATATTTTATACACGCTTTATTGTTGCCAGCTCCAAATTGTAAACTCGCAAACTTGTAATAAAATATCATTTTGTGATGCGGATCAATTCGGTCGCTAAAGGGAATTAAAGCTTTTTCAATTTTAGGAATTAAATCTAATCCTTCCTCAAAACTCCCGTCAATAAAGTGTTGGTTAATACTGTGAAAATTAGTGTAGAGAAAAACTAAGGTCGCAACATTTTCATCTTGCGGAAAATTAGATTCTTGAACAGTCACTTCAAATTCTGAAAATTTTTCTAAGAATTTTTGTTTGTTTCCAATGAAAACGAGTGCTTCTAAAAGGTAGTTGTTCCCTTTTAAAAAAAATACAGGATTCAAGTTAATCATGCTTGGATTCTGGTAAAATAAATCCACCCATTTTGAAGCGTATTTATAGCAGTTCAGGAAATCTTGGAGTAAAAAACTTTGCCATAAATTCGCTTTATAGAGCCATAATTTTTCTCTAAATCCTAATGTTTCAATGTCAACTTTTGGAAGGCTTTTATTGAAATAATTAATGACCATATTGGCCTCTTCTTCGTTTCTGATGTAGCCTGTTTTTAGAATAGTACTGTAAAGTTGAAGGGATAGATTAGAGAGTTTGCTCGCAATAACATTGAGGGAGCTCAACTCTTTAGCTTGTATAGCTAATTCATCTGCTCTAGTACTAATACTTCGTGTTATGTATTGTGACTCAATTACTTTTTCTAGCTCAACAATCTCAAAAGCAGAATTTTTCTCTTCGTTGATAATGGCTAACTCTTTGGCTTTGTCTAAAATCTTTAAGCTTTGTTTATATAAACCTTTATGATATAAAATGGATGCAAAATCAAGTTGCTCTCTAATTTGTGAACGCACATTTTGATGAGATGGATTGAGCTTAAGGCTGATTAAAATTTGTTTGTATAAATGTGCTTTTACATTAGCAAGTTGTTGCTTTTTTACGATGCCGCTTTTGATAATGAAAGCTTCGTTGTAAGTTTTAGCTTTGTCCAAAAGATTGAATAAATTCAAGAATTTAGAATCTGAATTTACCCCAAGTCTCCCTACGTAAAGTTTAAATTGCCGTTTTTCGGATTTTGTTAAGGACTTTACTAATGAGAATAAATTATCTTTTTGGTCTTTAGTTATCAATAGAAAATAGGTTTATAAATCTGTTAATCAGTTATTTGAGTTATATTTTGGCGACTGAACATCGTAAACTAACTATATCAATAATGTTTAAATCTAAATCAAAACATACATTCGTTAGACAATACTATAAAATATATTTTGATATATGTCAAATAACAACATACAAATCTTCGATACAACACTTCGCGATGGAGAGCAGGTTCCTGGATGTAAACTTAACTCGGAACAAAAAGTGATTATTGCAGAGCAGTTAGATCAGCTTGGTGTCGATGTCATTGAAGCAGGATTTCCGGTCTCTAGTCCAGGTGATTTTAAATCCGTAGAAGCGATTTCAAAAATTGTTAAAAATGCTACTGTTTGTGGTTTAACAAGAGCTGTAGAAAATGATATAAAAGTAGCTGCAGAATCCTTGAGATATGCGAAAAAACCTAGAATTCATACAGGGATTGGGACGTCGGATTCGCATATACTTCATAAGTTCAAATCGAACAGAGAAGCGATTGTAGAACGTGCTTTTGAGGCTGTTAAATATGCTAAGTCTTTTGTAGAGGATGTAGAGTTTTATGCGGAAGATGCAGGAAGAACTGATAATGAGTATTTAGCAAGAGTATGCGAAGCAGCCATTAGAGCTGGTGCTACAGTATTGAATATTCCGGATACAACAGGATATTGCTTGCCAAGTGAATATGGTGCAAAAATAAAATATTTAAAAGAAAATGTAAAGGGAATTGAGAAGGCTATTTTGTCTTGTCATTGCCATAATGATTTAGGATTAGCAACAGCAAATTCTATAGAGGGTGTTATTAATGGAGCACGTCAAATTGAATGCACCATCAACGGTATTGGTGAGCGTGCAGGAAATACGGCATTAGAAGAGGTCGTCATGGTGCTAAAACAACATCCTTACCTAAACTTAGATACAAATATTAATACATCGATGCTATTCGGAATGAGCCAATTGGTCAGTGATAGTATGGGTATTTATACACAACCCAACAAGGCAATTGTAGGAGCTAACGCCTTTGCGCATAGTTCAGGAATTCACCAAGATGGTGTGATTAAAAACAGAGCAACCTACGAAATTATAGATCCTAAGGATGTCGGTGTTACAGAATCTGCTATAGTGTTAACCGCAAGAAGTGGGCGAGCGGCATTGGCTTACAGGGCGAAGATTGTAGGTTACGAACTTACGAAGTTGCAGTTAGATGATGTGTATGCTAATTTTTTGAGTTTTGCAGATCGCAAGAAGGAAATCAATGATAATGATATTCATCAAATTATAGAAACGAGTAATGTGTATCAACAAATAATTTCAGCATAAGATAGATGAGTAAAACATTATTTGATAAAGTTTGGGATTCGCATGTGGTCAGTACTATAGAAAACGGCCCACAAATATTATATATAGATAAACATTTAATACATGAAGTAACAAGTCCACAGGCTTTTAATGAGTTGGAAGATCGTGGCATTCCTGTCTTTAGACCCAATCAAATTGTGGCTACAGCAGATCATAATACTCCCACGTTAAATCAAGATCAACCGATAAAAGATGCGTTATCTAGGAATCAATTGGAGCAGTTATCTGAAAATTGCAAAAAAAATAATATAACCCTATATCAATTAGGGCATAAATATAACGGTATTGTGCATGTAATGGCTCCAGAGTTAGGGGTGACACAACCAGGCTTGACCATGGTCTGCGGAGATAGTCATACGTCTACACATGGTGCGTTTGGGGCCATTGCTTTTGG
This sequence comes from Winogradskyella costae, assembly GCF_013403865.1. Taxonomy (GTDB): domain Bacteria; phylum Bacteroidota; class Bacteroidia; order Flavobacteriales; family Flavobacteriaceae; genus Winogradskyella; species Winogradskyella costae. The sequence continues at coordinate 627,036 of NZ_JABFDK010000001.1, read as the reverse complement.
TATTGGCACAAGTCAGGTGGCACAAGTTTTTGCGAGCCAATGCTTGTTGCTTACAAAACCAAAAAGCTTAAGAGTTACAGTGAATGGTAAATTGAAAAATGGTGTTTTGCCAAAAGATGTTATTTTATATATCATTTCAAAATTAGGAACCAATTCTGGTACGGGCTATTTCTGCGAGTATGCAGGAAATGTGTTTGAAGACATGAGTATGGAAGGTCGAATGACCGTCTGTAACATGAGTATAGAAATGGGAGCGCGAGGTGGTATGATTGCACCAGATGAAACGACTTTCGAATATGTAAAAGGAAGAGAATTTGCACCAAAAGGTGAAGCATTTGAAAAGAAAGTAGCCTATTGGAAAACGTTACCCACAGACGATGATGCTAAATTTGATAAAGAATATAGTTTTGATGCAGAGGATATAGAACCGATGATTACTTACGGAACTAATCCAGGTATGGGAATTAAAATTTCTGAATCTATTCCTGTTGATGAAAATCCGTCATTTAAAAAATCATTGGCATATATGAATTTTGAAGCTGGTGAAAGTTTAATCAATAAGCCTATTAACTTTGTGTTTATAGGAAGTTGTACTAATTCTAGAATTGAAGATTTTAGAGTGGCAGCAGATTATATAAAAGGAAAGAAGAAAGCTGTAAATGTTACCGCTTGGTTAGTGCCAGGAAGTAAACAGGTGGAAGCTCAAATAATAGAAGAGGGGTTAAAAACTATTTTTGATGATGCAGGATTTGAATTACGTCAACCAGGTTGTTCGGCGTGTTTAGCAATGAATGATGACAAAATTCCTCAGGGGGAATATTGTGTGTCTACCTCGAATAGAAATTTTGAAGGACGACAAGGACAAGGTTCACGTACTATTTTAGCAAGTCCTTTAGTAGCAGCAGCAACTGCAGTAGAAGGTAAAATTATAGATATTTCAAAGCAATTAAATTAATGGAAAAGTTTACAACATTACGATCTAGAGCCATTCCATTAGATATTGAGAATGTAGATACGGATCAAATTATTCCTGCTCGTTTTTTAAAAGCGACAGATAGAGAAGGGTTTGGAAACAATGTGTTTAGAGATTGGAGATACCATAAAGATGGAACACTAAACACGAATTTTGTACTTAATGATTCAAAATATTCTGGAAAAATTTTAGTTGCTGGAGATAACTTTGGTTGCGGATCTAGTAGAGAGCATGCGGCTTGGGCCATTACAGATTTTGGATTTAAAGTGGTAGTGTCTAGTTTTTTTGCTGACATATTTAAAGGTAATGCTTTAAATAACGGGTTGTTGCCAGTGCAGGTTTCACCAATATTTTTGAGTGACTTAATGCAAGAAATCGTGTCTAATCCACAGACGGAATTAATGGTTGATCTCGAAAAACAGACCATTTCGGTAAAAGATTCAGAATTGTCTGAAGATTTTGAAATTGATGCCTACAAAAAAACCTGTATGATTAATGGTTATGATGATATTGACTATTTGATTAATAATAAAGAACAAATTGAGGCTTTTGAAGCTCAAAAAATATACTAATAATTAAAAATAAGATTTTCGTTAATTCGAGAGTTAATTTTTCTTCGATGAAATTAAATATAGCAGTTTTACCAGGTGATGGTATAGGTCCAGAAGTAACGAATCAAGCTGTAAAAGCTTTGAAAGCAATTGCTTCAGAATTTAATCACAATTTTAAATTTACAACGGCAGATGTTGGTGCTGTTGCCATTGATAAACATAATGATGCTTTGCCAGGTCAAACATTAGAGCTTTGTAAAAAAAGTGATGCTATCTTATTTGGGGCCATTGGTGATCCTAAGTATGATAATGATCCTTCGGCAAAAGTACGTCCAGAACAAGGACTACTTAAATTGCGTAAAGAATTAGGTTTGTATGCCAATATTAGGCCGGTAAAAGCTTATAAAACTTTATTAGATAAATCGCCATTAAAGAAACATATCATTCAGGGTACAGATATTTCTATTTATAGAGAATTGACAGGAGGTATTTATTTTGGAGAAAAGCATACGTCAGAGGATGGTGATTACGCTTCGGATTTATGTGGGTATTCTCGAGAAGAAATAGAGCGTGTTGCGCATTTAGCATTTGTTGCTGCTGAAAATAGAAGTCATAAAGTTACCTTAGTGGATAAGGCTAATGTTTTAGAAACTTCTAGGCTTTGGAGAAAAGTAGTGAAAGAAGTTGCGGAGCAGTACCCAGATGTAACTCTAGATTTTTTATTCGTTGATAACGCAGCCATGCAAATGATTTTGAACCCCAAACAATTTGATGTTATTTTAACGGAAAATATGTTTGGAGATATTATTAGTGATGAAGCCAGTGTTATTGGTGGGTCTATAGGGCTATTAGCTTCAGCTTCAGTTGGAGACAAATATGCGATGTTCGAGCCTATTCATGGATCTTATCCTCAAGCTGCTGATAAAGGAATTGCAAATCCGATTGCATCAATTTTATCCGCTGCTATGTTGTTGAGTCATTTTGAGTTACATAATGAAGCCGAATTAATTAGGTTAGCTGTAGAAAAATCATTAAAATTAAACATTACAACACCAGATATAAATTCGGTGGTAAATACTGTGACAACCTCTAACGTTGGTGATTTTATTGAAGATTTTATTTACAATCCAAAAGATACGAATCTCAATTTTAAGAATATCCACTTAGGGCAATCCACAATAATATAATTTAAGATAATGCCCACACAACCAAAATTAACTCGATTTAATCAAAACGTATTGTCAAAGTATCAGATATACAATAGTATATTTATGACGTTACCTTTTGATGCCGTTACAAAAACAGGAGCACTTTTGCCGTTATTTCACGAAACTTGTCAAAAAGGATTCGCAAATCAAGATAACCCAACGGCAATTGTCGATTCGTTTTTTAATAAATACCAAGCTAGGCGTTCGTCTGAAAGTCAGATAAATTTGTTATTTCGATTTATTCAATATATCGAAAGACAAGTCGTTTTATTTGACGCTATTGAAGATGCTGCTTTTCCTATTGTAAATAATATGGATGGTATCGGAACGTTGCGAAGTTTGAAAGAAACTGTTTCTGCAGACAATAAGTTGGAGACACTTCAGAAATATTTAGAAGAATTTAAAGTAAGAATTGTTCTAACAGCACACCCAACACAGTTTTATCCTGGTTCTGTTTTAGGGATTATTACCGATTTAACGGAAGCTATTCGTGAAAATGATTTATTACGAATAAATGATTTGTTAGCGCAATTAGGAAAAACACCATTCTTTAAGCATGAAAAACCATCACCTTTTGATGAAGCAGTAAGTTTAATATGGTATTTAGAAAACGTATTTTATAAATCCTTTGGAGGTATATACGATTATATTCAGCAGAATATATTTGATGGAAAACCTATTAGTAATGATATTATTAATATTGGTTTTTGGCCAGGAGGTGATAGAGATGGAAACCCTTTCGTAACACCTGAAATTACGTTGAAAGTGGCAGGGAGATTGCGACTTTCAATTATTAAAAATTACTATAGAAACGTAAGACAATTAAAACGAAAATTAACGTTTCAGGGAGTTGAGGATCGCATGGGTAATTTAGAGCGCGAGCTTTATAGTATTATTACCAATGAAGGGTCTGATTTGACTTTAGAGTATTTTGTTTCAGAATTAAAGGCTGTTAAGCAACTAATTATAGATAAGCATCAGTCCTTATATGTGGATGAGCTGAACAGCTTAATTAATAAAACACATTTGTTTGGGTTTCATTTTGCAAATTTAGATATCAGGCAAGATAGTAGGAAGCATGAGCAGTTTTTTAATGATATGGTGAATGCGTTAATTGCGGATGGAAGTCATATATTTCCTGAAAATTATCATGATTTACAAGAAAGTGAGCAAATTAAAATTCTCTCTAAAGTAGAAGGTTCTGTCGATCTATCTCTAATAAAAGATGAGGAAACTTTAAAGGCTTTAGAGACTATTAAAGCGATAAAAACCATACAGCAAACCAATGGAGAGCAGGCTGCAAACCGTTATATTATTAGTAATAATCAATCTACATTGCATGTAATGCAATTGTTTGCAATGCTGAAATTAGTGGCTTTCCAAGATGATTTAACAGTTGATATTGGACCATTATTTGAAACTATTACCGATTTGGAGAATGCGCCAAAAGTGATGGAGGAGTTATATGCGAATCCTGATTATGCGGAACATTTAAGAGCTAGAGGGAACAGGCAAACGATCATGCTTGGTTTTAGTGATGGAACCAAAGATGGTGGTTATTTAATGGCAAATTGGGCGATTTATCAAGCTAAGGAAAATTTAACGAGAGTGTCTCGAGATCATGGGATCAAAGTTATTTTCTTTGATGGTCGTGGTGGTCCACCTGCTAGAGGTGGTGGAAAAACACATAATTTTTATGCGTCTTTAGGTCCGACAATAGAGGATGAAGAGGTGCAGTTAACGATACAGGGTCAGACCATAAGTTCTAATTTTGGAACTTTAGAATCAGCACAATATAATTTGGAACAGTTGATTAGTTCTGGTATTGGAAATAGTTTAAGCGATGTAGATTTAAGTATGCAACCAGAGAACAGGGAGGTTATGACTGACTTGGCGAATCGTAGTTACGAGGCCTATGCAAATTTTAAAGCGCATCCTAAATTTATCTCGTATTTAGAGCATATGAGTACGCTTAAATATTATGCTAAAACTAATATTGGTAGTCGTCCTTCTAAGCGAGGTAAATCTGAAGGTTTAGTTTTTGAAGATTTAAGAGCTATTCCATTCGTAGGATCTTGGAGTCAATTGAAGCAAAATGTACCAGGTTTTTTTGGAGTTGGTACGGCATTGAAACATTATGAAGATATCGGTGAGTTTGAAAAAGCTCAGCATTTATTTAAAACATCTGCGTTCTTTAAAACATTGATTGAGAATAGTATGATGTCTTTATCTAAGTCATTTTTTGACTTAACGCGTTATATGTCAGAAGATGAAGAGTACGGTGGTTTTTGGAATGTGATTTATAAAGAATACGAAACCTCAAAGCGTCTGATTCTAAAACTTACAGGTTATAGTGAGTTAATGCAAGAGGAGCCTTCAGGGAAAGCATCGATTGCAGTTAGGGAATCTATTGTTTTACCATTATTAACAATTCAGCAATATGCTTTAAAGAAAATTCAAGAGCTAGAGAAAGCTGAGGTTAGAGATGAGGAACAGATAAAGATCTTTGAGAAGATGGTAACTAGATCTTTGTTTGGTAATATAAACGCGAGTCGTAATTCTGCATAAGACAATTAGTTAGAAATATTATAAATCCTCAGGAGTTAAAACTTCTGAGGATTTTTTTTATGCAATTATTAAAACGTATTAAAGTAAAAACCCTCGAAGGTTAGGCTTCGAAGGTTTTTATTCTAACAAATTAAATTAATTATCAAGTTAAACTTATGTGCAAGAATATTACAAGTTAATTATCTTTCTCTTTTTCCTGGGTAAGCAATTTCACCGTGTTCAGAAAGGTCAAGTCCAACTAGTTCTTCTTCTTCACTAACACGAAGACCCATTGTAGATTTCAATATTTTTAGAATAATGAATGATAGGACAACTGCCCATACGCCGTAAGCTAAAGCACCAGTTGCTTGAACTCCTAATTGTGAAAATCCACCACCATTAAATAGGCCTATTCCTGTTTCGCCATCGATTCCCCAAAGGCCAATAACAAGTGTTCCCCAAACTCCGGCAACACCATGAACAGAGGCTGCACCAATAGCATCATCAATTTTAAGTTTCTTCTCTATAATCTCTATAGAGAATACAACGATGATACCACCAATTAATCCGGCTAAAATGGCACCTAATGTAGACATGTTTCCGCAGCCAGCAGTAATACTTACTAAACCAGCTAAAGCTCCGTTTAAAGTTTGTGGTAGATTTGGTTTTCCGTACCAGATCCATGTCGTTATTAATGCTCCTAAACCACCTGCAGCTGCTGCTAAATTTGTTATTAAAACAACATTAGAAGCTGCGATAGAATCTGCGCCTCCCCAAGCAAGTTGAGAACCACCGTTAAATCCGAACCATCCTAACCATAAGATAAAAACACCTAAAGTTGCAAGTACTTGGTTGTGACCTGGTATTGGCATTACTTTTCCATCTATGTATTTTCCAATTCTTGGTCCTACCATGTAAGCTGCTACTAAAGCTGCCCATCCACCAACAGAATGTACAATTGAAGATCCTGCAAAGTCAATAAATCCGAGTTCTGTTAACCAGCCCGAACCTTGCCATTGCCATCCACCAGCAATAGGGTAGATTAATGCTGTCATTACGATTGAAAATATAGCATAGGTAGAATATTTAGTACGACCTGCAATAGCTCCAGATACAATAGTTGCAGCTGTAGCAGCAAACATTGTTTGGAATAATAAATCAGCTCCTTCGCCTTGCATTATACCACTCCAGAAAAACCATCCGTTTGAAGTATCTCCATACATTAAAGAATAACCAACAAACCAATATGTTAGTGATCCTACGCAAATATCAAGTAGGTTTTTCATTGCGATATTAGCCGCGTTTTTAGAGCGTGTCATTCCTGTTTCAACAAGAGTAAAACCAGCTTGCATAAAGAATACTAAGATTGCAGAGATCAGCATCCAAAGCATTCCCATATCGCCATTTATTGCGGCAACTGCAGCTTCGACTTCAGTAGGTTCGGCAGCATCTTGTACTGCTGCTAGAGTTGGGAGTATTGTTAAAAAATTATGTATCATAATAAATGTGTTAGTTAGTGTTGTGGTTTAGAATGTGTAGATTGCAGCTAAAGTAAAAGCTTGTAAGCTACTCATGTCTTCTCCGTCAGCATCAAAGAAAGCATCATCGTTATTGCTCCAAGAGTCTAACCTTACTTCTGGCTTGATAATTAAGTTGCTGTCTACAGTATAGCTACCTGTTACAGTTAGTCCAATTACGCTTGGTAAATCATCAAAATCATCATCATGTAATGAGAAATATTCTCCTCTTATTCCAAGAGCGAAATCATCAGATAGCGAGTACTGTGGGTAAAGTGCAGCACCGTAAAAACCACTCCCGTCATTATCATTATACGCAGCGTTGATTCCTAAGAATAAGGTATCGTCAATATCGAATCCACCTGTGTAGTCTACTTCAAATCCTAATCCGCCATTGTTACCACTGTCATAGTATAAATTTAAATATTGACCAGAGTATCCTAATTGAGCTCCGAATGAATATTCACCTGTAGTAGAAGTGTCGTTAGTATCCCAAGGATTCATAACTGCTAACATTAAGCTAAAATCATCAGATAAAGCAAAATCAGCTTTTAAACCCATATGAGAGAAAGGTCCGCTAGAGAACAAATATGATGTGCTGTAGTTAAAATTTGCTGCTGGTGCAATAACTTCATATCCTAAAAACGTATTAAAACGTCCCATAGTTAAAGTTGTTGTTTCAGAAACATTCCAATAAACATAAGCTTGGTTTACAATACCATCAACAATGTCGGTGTTGAATGTAGCCGCACCACCTCTTGGTCCTGTTACTAAATCTAGTACAGCGCCTACTTTACCACTTTCGTAGCTCGCAATGATGTTACCCATTCCGAAAGCGAAACCGGTTTGATTTGCAAAAGCAGTTCCGAAGGCTTGTCCTGAATCATCAGAAGCATTTATTAAGGTTTGGTAGTAAGCGTCTACACTTCCTGATAATGTAAATTTCTGTTCCTTAGCAACTTCTGTAGAGTCTTGCGCTGTTAATACTACTGACATTAATAGTAAGCTTAATGTAAAAATTTTTTTCATAATAATATATTTAGTAATAGTTAGTTCGAGTCAAATCTATATAATCTTTGTTTACACCCTATTAAAAATTGGGTTTTAAATGTGATTTTTATGAATATTCAATTTTATACCCTATAAAATTTAGGGTTAAAATTAAATTGAGTGATTTTTTTATTATATCAATAATTGGAATTTTCATAAATTGATAAAAAACATCTAAAATTTAGATTATAGTTAGTTCTATATCTTGGTTTTAGATGTTTTCGCAATAAAGTGTGAATTTTGTTACATATTTATAATTGTTTATTCGTCATTATATCTTGTTATTATTGCAATATTTTCATTATGAATGCACTTATCTATCGATATGGGAAAAGTGTTTCAACTATTTTCTAAATCAATTTTTTGAATATATATTAGAGGAGTAATAAGGTGTAAAAAACCTTTAAATTTTTTTAAAATATGTTTAAGAAGCAAGGGCTGTATTCGCCAGAGTTTGAACACGAAAATTGTGGTGCAGGTTTTATCTGTAATCTAAAAGGAGAGAAAACAAATCAAATTATACATGATGCCTTAGAAATCCTAGTAAAATTAGAGCATCGAGGTGGTGTGAGTTCAGATGGAAAAACAGGAGATGGTGCAGGTTTATTAATCGATATTCCACATGCTTATTTTAAGCGCGTTTGTGGTTTTAAAGTGCCTGTAAAAGGAAAATATGCGGTTGGGATGGTATTCTTACCAAAAAACAGAAATCAGTATAAATTTTGCAAAGATACTTTCGAAAAAGAAATCATTGCTCAAGGGCTAACTGTTATAGGGTGGAGAGAAGTTCCTGTAGATTCAACGCAGCTGGGTGAGATAGCATTAGCATCAGAACCAAATATAGAACAACTTTTTGTAGGGAAGTCTAATGAGGTTTCTGAGCCCGATTTTAAAGCTAAACTTTACGCTGCTAGGAAAATAACAGAACACACGGTCAGAAAATCTAAGATGTCACAAAGTTCTTATTTCTATGTGTCTAGTTTATCAATGAATACACTTATCTATAAGGGTATCATTATGCCCGAAGATATAGGGCCTTATTACAAAGATTTACAAGAAGATGATTTGGTAACGCGCTTAGCGTTAGTTCATCAGCGTTTTTCTACAAACACGATGCCAACTTGGGAGTTAGCACAACCATTCCGATTTATGTGTCAGAATGGAGAAATTAATACACTTCGGGGTAATGTCAGTAGAATGCGTGTTCGTGAGGAAATCATGAAAAGTGATGTATTTGGTCCGCAGATAGAAAAATTATTTCCAATAATATTACCAGGAAAGTCTGATTCGGCTTCAATGGATATGGTCGTTGAATTGTTGACGCATACAGGGCGCTCATTGCCAGAAGTGATGATGATGATGATTCCAGAGGCATGGGAGAAACATAAGACAATGTCTCAAGAACGTAAGGCATTCTACGATTATAATTCTTGTATTATGGAGCCTTGGGATGGACCAGCTTCTGTGCCGTTTACAGATGGAAATTATATTGGAGCTTTATTAGATAGAAACGGATTGAGGCCGTCAAGATATACAGTTACTAAAAGCGGAAAATTGATCATGTCTTCAGAAATTGGAGTGGTTGATATTGCACCAGAAGATGTCGAAAGTCATGGGCGATTAGAGCCAGGAAAGATGTTCTTGGTAGATATGAATCAAGGTCGAATTATCAATGATGAAGAAATAAAAAGTAAAATTGTAAAAGAAAGACCATATCAAGAATGGTTAGATAAAACAAGATTACATCTTAAAGATATTCCATACACAGGAGAAACGTGTCCAATAGAATCTTTAGATATAAAAACAAGACAACGTCTATTTAATTATACATACGAGGATATTCAGGAAGTCATCACGCCAATGGCTCAAAAATCCAAAGAAGCTTTAGGCTCAATGGGAACAGATACACCCTTAGCTGTATTGTCAAATAAACCGCAATTAATTTCAAATTATTTTAAACAATTATTTGCACAGGTTACCAATCCTCCTTTAGACGGCATTAGAGAAGAAATTGTAACAGATATTAGTTTGGCATTAGGTAAGGATAGAAATATCTTTAGTATTACTGAAAGACAATGTAGAAAATTGAAAATTCAGAATCCTGTAATTTCAAATGATGATTTAGATAAAATACGGCATATTGATGTTGAAGGTTTTAAAGCCGAAACCATTGAAATGTTATATCAAAAAGACAAAGGTTTAAATGGGCTTGAAGATGCTTTAGATAATATCATTGTTCAAATTGAAAAAGCCTTAGTCCGAAAAACAAATATTATCATTTTATCAGATAGAGGTGTAAGTAAGGATATGGCTCCAATTCCGCCTTTACTAGCGTGTTCTTACGTGAGTCATCAAATGAATCGTTTGCGTAAGCGTTCGTATTTCGATATTATTATAGAATCTGCAGAGCCTCGTGAGCCACATCATTTCGCAACTTTATTTGGTTACGGAGCAAGTGCAGTTAATCCATATATGGTAAATGAAATTATCAGAATGCAAGTTAAAGAAGGCTTCATTACGGATATGGATGAACAAAAAGCGGTTGATAATTTCAATAAAGCTATTGGAAAAGGAATTCTAAAAGTGATGAATAAAATCGGAATTTCAACCTTACGATCTTATAGAGGGTCTCAAATATTTGAAATCGTTGGATTCAATTCTCAATTTGTAGAAAAATATTTCCCTTATACCACATCAAGAATTGAAGGTATTGGTTTATATGAAATTGAAAAAGAAATAGATAAACGTTATCAGCATGCTTATCCGAGTAATGTACTCGACAAACGTTTGGGTTTAAATATTGGTGGAGATTACAGATGGAGACGTAATGGAGAAAAGCATTTATTTAACCCAACAACGGTAGCGAAATTGCAACAAGCTGTTAGGTTAAGTGATCAGGCTAGTTATGATGTTTATGCTAAAACTATAAATGAACAATCTGAAAATTTAATGACCATTCGTGGGTTATTCGAATTTAATAATATAGATCCCATACCGATCGAAGAGGTAGAGCCTTGGACCGAAATCGTAAAACGTTTCAAAACAGGTGCAATGTCTTATGGTTCAATTTCGAGAGAAGCACATGAAAATTTAGCGATTGCCATGAATAGAATTGGTGGGAAATCTAATTCTGGAGAAGGAGGAGAAGATAGAAGACGTTTTCAGCCAGATGTCAATGGGGATAGTAGAAACTCAGCAATAAAGCAAGTGGCTTCTGGTCGTTTTGGAGTGACGTCGCATTATTTAACTAATGCTAAAGAGATTCAAATAAAAATGGCTCAAGGTGCAAAACCTGGAGAAGGTGGTCAGTTGCCAGGTGAAAAAGTATTACCATGGATTGCAGCAGCGAGAAATTCTACACCATTTGTGGGTTTAATTTCGCCACCGCCACATCACGATATTTATTCGATTGAAGATTTAGCACAATTAATATACGATTTAAAAAATGCCAATCGTGAAGCTAGAATTAATGTAAAGTTAGTTTCAGAAGTTGGTGTTGGAACTATTGCCGCAGGTGTCGCTAAGGCAAAAGCCGATGTGGTTCTTATTGCAGGTTATGATGGAGGAACAGGAGCATCTCCTTTAACCTCATTAAAACATGCAGGTTTACCTTGGGAACTTGGTTTAGCTGAGGCGCAACAAACGCTAGTGCTAAACAACTTAAGAAGTAGAATAGTTGTTGAATGTGATGGCCAATTAAAAACAGGAAGAGATGTCGCTATTGCAGCATTATTAGGCGCAGAAGAGTTTGGTTTTGCAACAGCACCTCTTGTAGCTTCGGGTTGTATTATGATGCGTAAATGTCATTTAAATACGTGTCCAGTTGGTATTGCAACGCAAGACAAAGAATTGCGTAAAAACTTTAAAGGCACACCAGAGCATGTTATTAATTTCTTCTATTATATAGCGGAAGAACTGAGAGGGATTATGGCAGAACTAGGGTTTAGGTCTATGTCAGAAATGGTAGGGCAGACACATAAAATTAATGCCAATAAAGCTATAAGTCATTATAAGGCTAAAGGTTTAGACTTGTCTTCGATATTACATCGACCAGCAGAATACAGTCAAATGCCAGTTAAGAATTTACAAAAACAAGAGCATAATTTAGATAATGTTCTCGATTTTAAAATCTTAAAAGATTCGCATCGCGCTTTATATAGAAAAGAGCAAATGACTTTGGCATATCCTATCAAGAACACAAATCGTACGGTCGGAGCTATTGTGAGTAATGAAATTTCAAAAATATATGGTCATTTAGGCTTACCAGAAGATACGTTGAATATCAATTTTGAAGGTTCAGCCGGACAAAGTTTCGGAGCTTTTGGAGCACACGGATTAACGTTTAAACTAGAAGGTAATACAAATGATTATTTAGGAAAAGGATTGTCTGGAGCAAAACTTATTGTTAAGAAACCAACGCGAGCAGATTTTAAAGCAGAAGATAATATTATCATCGGAAATGTTTGTCTCTTTGGAGCGGTTGAAGGGCAGGCTTATATTAATGGAATTGCAGGAGAACGTTTTGCGGTTAGAAACTCAGGTGCAACAGCAGTTGTAGAAGGGGTAGGAGACCATTGTTGCGAATATATGACAGGAGGAAAAGTCGTTGTTCTTGGTAAAACAGGACGAAACTTTGCTGCAGGTATGAGTGGGGGAATTGCATACGTATATGATCCCGAGTGTAAATTTATTAACGGATTGTGTAATATCGAAACGATAGAATTTGAAAAAATTCTGAAGAAAGATGCCAACGATTTAAAAACTTTAATTGAAAAGCATGTAAAATATACAGATAGCGAATTAGGAAAATCATTATTGGGTGATTGGGAAACAAGCTTAAGCAATTTTGTTCGCGTGATGCCAACAGAATACAAACGTGCTTTAAAACGTTTAGAGACAGAAGAACAAATGTTTGAAGAATTAGAAACAGTATAGGACAATGGGAAAAGTAACAGGTTTTAAAGAATTCGAAAGAAAAGATGAATCCTACAAGCCGGTAAAGGATCGTGTAAAGCATTATAATGAATTTACAGTGACTTTGAAGGATAAGGATATGACAGAGCAAGGTTCGCGTTGTATGGATTGTGGAATCCCATTTTGCCATAGTGGTTGTCCATTAGGAAATCTAATTCCAGATTTTAATCATATGGTACACCAAGGAGAATGGCAGAAAGCTTCCTGGATTCTGCATTCTACAAATAACTTTCCGGAGTTTACAGGGCGCTTGTGTCCTGCTCCTTGTGAGCAAGCTTGTGTCTTAGGTATTATAGAAGATCCAGTTTCAATAGAAAATATCGAGAAAAACATTGTTGAACGCGCTTTTAAAGAAGGTTGGATTAAACCAGAACCACCAAAAATAAGAACTGGGAAAACAATTGCGATTGTAGGTTCTGGTCCTGCAGGTTTAGCGGCTGCTCAACAATTAAACAGAGCAGGCCATAGCGTTACTGTTTTCGAGCGTGATGATGCTATAGGTGGATTACTACGTTACGGAATTCCTAATTTTAAAATGGAAAAAGGTATTATTGATCGTCGTTTAGCGATTTTAGAAGCCGAAGGTATTGTCTTTAAAACTAACGTTAACGTTGGTGTTAATTATGATATTATAGAATTAAAAAAGTTTGATGCCATTGTACTTTGCGGAGGCGCAACAGAACGAAGAAGTTTGCCAACACCAGGAATTGATGCAGATGGAGTTGTGCAAGCCATGGACTTTTTAACCCAACAAACTAAAGTTGTTTTTGGACAAAAGGTAAAAGATCAAATATTAGCGACTGGTAAAAATGTAATTGTTATTGGCGGTGGAGATACAGGTTCAGATTGTATTGGAACATCGAATCGTCAAGGTGCAAAATCGGTTGTTAATTTTGAAATTATGCCAAAGCCGCCAGGACATCGCTCGCCTGCAACACCATGGCCATACTGGCCACTGCAATTAAAAACATCTACATCTCATAAAGAAGGTGTTGAGCGTAATTGGTTAATTAATACCAAAGAATTTGTAACGAATGCTAAGGGGAAATTAACCGCCCTAAAAACGGTAAATGTTGAGTGGGAAATGGTGCCAGGAGAGCGTCCTAAATTAGTTGAAGTTGCAGGTTCAGAAAAAACCTGGAAATGTGATTTAGCATTATTAGCTCTAGGTTTCACGGGGCCCGAATCTACAATTGCAGATCAATTAGGTTTAAAAAGAGACGTGCGTTCTAATTATAAAGCAGCATATGGTAAATACCAAACTAATATTCCAAATATATTCACCGCAGGAGATATGCGACGAGGACAATCTTTAATTGTTTGGGCAATTTCTGAAGGTAGAGAAGCTGCTCGTCAGGTTGATATTTACTTAATGGGTAAGTCTGATTTAGCAACAAAAAGTGAAGATGGTGATTTAGTGGGGCTATAATTTAACAATACTTCTGCTGCTATAAATTCTAGGGTAGTCTTTTATTAGAGTAGAAATAAAAAGCATCTGTTTTACAGATGCTTTTTTGTTTTTTATGCTGCAAGGTTTTGTAGATCTTGTAGTTATTGTTTTCGTTTTTAGGCCTACAAGGGTTTTGAAACCTTGCAGGATTTGGTATTATTAAGATTGGTCTTTTATAGGAAACTTAGCCCGAATATCATCTAGGCATAAATTATGAATACTTCCAATATGAGAGTGCTCTTTACCTAAATCTGGTTTGTAAGTTTTTGCTTGTACTTCTCCTCCAATTTTTTGATACGCTTCTCTAAAACTCATGCCTTCTACGACCAAATTATTAATGCTATCTACTGTAAATAGGTATTGATATTTTTCGTCAGTGAGGTCAATATCCTTCACGATGATTTGTTGAATGGAATAATTAAAGATGTCTAAAATGTCCTTTACGTCTTCAAAAGCATTGATGATGTTTTCTTTCAACAATTGGAAATCTCTGTGGTAACCACTTGGTAAATTATTAGTGATTAATAACATTTCAGAATGTAAAGCTTGAATTTTATTACACTTACCTCGTATTAATTCAAACACATCAGGATTCTTTTTGTGTGGCATTATACTACTTCCTGTGGTTAGCTCATCTGGAAACGTAATAAACCCAAAATTTTGACTCATATACAAGCAAATATCCATAGCAAAACGTGCCATAGTGTTACATAAGCCACCTAAAGCACTTGCGATAGCGCGCTCACTTTTTCCTCTGCTTAATTGTGCCGCAACTACATTATATTTTAAGGTTGAAAAGCCTAATTCTTTAGTTGTAATATTTCTGTCAATTGGAAATGAACTTCCGTAACCAGCAGCTGAACCTAACACATTTTGGTCTGTAATTTTTGAGACGGCATTCAACACGTATACATCATCAATTAACAATTCCGCATAAGCAGAAAACCATAAACCAAATGAGGAAGGCATAGCAACTTGTAAGTGGGTATAACCAGGTAGAAGTTGAGTCTTGTGTGTTTCTGCTAAATCTAAAAGTGTATCGAAAAAGGTTTTTGTTTTAGAATTTATAATTTCAAGGTTCTCTTTATAGTAGAGTTGAAGGGCCACTAAAACTTGATCATTTCTAGAGCGTGCTGTGTGAATTTTTTTACCGACCTCGCCTAAAGTTTTGGTAAGCTCGTGTTCAATTTTAGAATGTACATCTTCAAATGATTCTTCAATACTAAACGTTCCAGCGTCTATAGAGTCAGCTAAGATTTTTAATCCTGATTTTAGTTGAATCAATTCTTCCGAAGTAATAATCCCTATAGACTCTAACATCACAGCATGTGCTCGTGATGCTTCCACATCATATTTAGCAATATGCATATCAATTTCTCTATCGTTACCAACGGTAAATAATTCTATCTTTTTATTTATTGAAAATCCTTTGTCCCAAAGTTTCATACGCATTCCTTGTTTTTGTCATTCCTGCGCAGGCAGGAATCTATTTTTAATTTTAGACCTGCTAGGTTGAAAAAACCTGCTAGGTCTATTTTCTTTTTACAATACTTTCTCTAATAATTTAATATACAAATCAACACCTTCTTCAATTTCAGTTAAATAAATAAATTCATCGGCTGTATGCGACCTCGTGCTATCTCCTGGGCCTAATTTCAGTGAAGGGCAAGTTAATACGGATTGGTCTGATAATGTTGGTGAACCGTAAGTTTCTCTTCCGAGTTCTATACCTGCTTCAACTAATTCGTGATTAATAGGAATTGAAGAGGAATTCAATCGCAAACTACGGGCTTTAATACTTGTGCATGGTGACTTTCTAATTAAAATCTCTTCAATTTGTTGATTGGTGTATTTGTCATTCACGCGGACATCAATGACTAAATCAACTTCAGCAGGAATGGCATTGTGCTGTCGGCCTGCATTGATTTGAGTTACGGTCATTTTTACATCACCTAAAACAGGTGAGTTTCGTGCAAACTGATAATCTTTAAACCATTTTAAAACCTCAATAGTATTGTAAATCGAATTATCCTTATTTGGGTGAGCGGCATGACCAGCTGTACCTTTTACCTTAGCATCAAAAACAACTAAACCTTTTTCTGCAATAGCTAAATTCATTAATGTGGGTTCTCCAACAATAGCAACATCAATTTTTGGAATGATACTGAGCATGCTATTCAATCCGTTTGGACCACTGCTCTCTTCTTCAGCTGAAGCGACAATTACTAAGTTATAGTTAAGGTTTTTCTTGTCATAGAAATAAGTGAATGTCGCAATTAAAGAGACTAAACATCCACCAGCATCATTACTTCCTAAGCCGTATAATTTACCATCTTCAACAATAGCTTTAAGCGGGTCTTTGGTATAACCATTATTAGGTTTTACCGTATCGTGATGGGAATTTAGTAATAAGGTTGGTTTGCTCTCGTCAAAATATTTGTTCGTCGACCAAATGTTGTGATGATCTCTCTTAAAAGGAATTTTATGTGATTTAAACCAATCTTCTATAAGTAACGCCGTGTCGTCTTCTTCTGATGAAAATGATTCTGTTTCTATAAGTTGCTTTAATAAAGCAATGGCTTCTTGGGTTAGTTTTTCAATCATTGGGTTATGGTTGTGTGTTTACTATTTGTATTGAAAAGCATGTCTGATTTTCCGATACAAACTTTTTGAACATTTTTATTTATAGCATGAAAGCAATTATCTAATTTAGGTAACATGCCTTCGAATATGATATTATTAGCTTTTAGTGTTTTGTAACTTTCTGTGCTGATATTTTCTATGACTGAATGCTCATTGTCAACATCTTCTAATACACCGTTTTTTTCGAAACAGTAATATAATTCGGTGTTACAAATTGAAGATAAACCAATGGCTAATTCTGAAGCTACAGTATCGGCATTCGTATTCAGTAATTGTCCGTTTGTATCATGAGTAATGGCACAAAAAACAGGTGTAATATGGTTGTTTAATAAGATTTGTAAAGTTTCTGTGTTTACTTTTATAACATCTCCAACAAAACCGTAATCAATAGTTTTTAATGGGCGTTTTTCAGAAATTATGGTGTTGCCATCAGCGCCAGAAAATCCGATAGCATTACAATTATTAGCTTGTAATTGAGCCACAATAGTTTTATTAATTTTTCCAGCATAAACCATAGTGATGATGTCTAAGGTTGCTGCATCTGTGACACGTCTACCTTCGTTCATTTGTACAGGGATATTCATTTGGCTAGCTAATTTAGTTGCCAATTTTCCCCCTCCATGAACCAAAATTTTTGGTCCTTCTATAGTTGAGAATTCTTTAATGAATGCAGCTAATGCTTCTTCATTATCGATGATGTTTCCTCCTATTTTTATGACTTTTAATGTTTTCATCTTATGCTCGCGAAAGCGAGTATCTTTTTGATTTCTACTTTTTTTTAAGACCTGGAAGGCTTTAAAACCTGCTAGGTCAGATAGCCGGATTATAAATCCTCTAAAATTTGTTTCAAAACAACTTGGGCAGCATAAGTTCTATTGTTCGCTTGTTTAATCACCACAGACTGATCACTATCTAAAACCGCATCTTCAACAATTACATTTCGTCTTACAGGTAAGCAATGCATAAATTTTGCATGACCTAATTTTGACTTGGTCATCATCCAATTGTTATCCTGACTCAATATTTTTCCGTAGTCATTGTAACTACTCCAGTTTTTTACATAAACAAAATCAGCATCTTTTAAAGCGTCTTCTTGATTGTAATTTATTGGTGTGTCTTTAGTGATGTCTTCACTTAATTCATAACCTTTAGGATGTGTGATGGTTAAATCAACCTCTAAATGTTGCATCATTTCTACAAACGAATTTGGGACGGCTTGTGGCAATGCTTTTGGGTGCGGTGCCCAAGAAATAACCACTTTTGGTCTAGCGTTTTCAGTTAGTTCAGAAATAGTTATTGCATCTGCTAAAGCTTGCAATGGATGTGCTGTGGCACTTTCCATATTCACGATTGGAACAGTTGCGTATTTTTTAAAGTTATTGAGAATGTATTCTGATTCATCTTTAGCTTTATCTTGTAATGTTGGAAATGCTCTTACAGCAATGATATCTGCGTATTGCGAAATCACTTGTGCGGCTTCTTTAATGTGTTCCGATGAGTTCCCATTCATAATTGAGCCATCTTCAAACTCAATATTCCAGGCGTCATTCACGTTTAAAATCATGACATCCATGCCTAGGTTTTTTGCTGCTTTTTCTGTGCTTAATCGTGTTCTTAAGCTCGAATTAAAAAACAGCATGACTAAGGTTTTATGTTTTCCTAAATCTTGAAATTCAAAAGGATTCATTTTTAGTAAAATAGCTTCCTTTATGGTTTCAGATAGGTTTGAAATGTCTTTTATTTTGGTGTAATTTTTCATATTCATTTACCGCGAAAGTGGGAATCTCTTTTTATTAAACTAATTCTTTTTCTAACGCTTCAAAAAAGACATCAATGTGTTTTTTCTGAATCGTTAATGGAGGAAGAATACGTATCAAATTTGGATTCTTTGCGCTTCCTGTGAAAATATGATGATCGAAAATTAATTTTTTTCTCAATTCGGAAATTGGAAAATCAAATTCCAATCCAATCATTAAACCACGACCTTTAATCGATTTTAAGTTGGGTAATCCTTTGGCTTTTTCTTGAAAATAATCTGCAATGTTATGAGCATTTTCCATTAAGTTTTCTTCTTCTAAAACGTCTAAAACAGATAATGTTGCAGCGCATGCTAAGTGATTACCTCCAAATGTGGTTCCTAATAAACCAAAAGAGGCTTTAATTGAAGGGTGTATTAAAATCCCTCCAACTGGAAACCCATTTCCCATCCCTTTGGCAATTGAGATAATATCTGGTGTAATGTTGTGTTTTTGAAAAGCGAAAAAGTCGCCAGTTCTACCGAATCCAGATTGTACTTCGTCAGCGATTAAGGCTGTGTTGTAGTGCTTGCAAAGTGTTTCGAGACCTTGATAGAATTCTGTAGTGCTTTGATCTAAACCGCCAACTCCTTGTATAAATTCGACAATTATAGCGCAAGTTTCGTTCTGTTTCAAAATTTGTTCAGCAGCATCTAAATCGCCTAATTCTACAAAGTCAACGTGTTGTTGTGCATTAATTGGAGCTACAATTTTTGGGTTGTCGGTGGCAGCTACTGCAGCAGATGTTCTACCGTGAAATGAATTTTTAAACGCTAAAACTTTCTGTTTTCCATTGTGGAATGACGCTAGTTTTAGAGCGTTTTCATTCGCTTCTGCTCCAGAATTACACAAAAATAATTGGTAATCTTTACAGTCAGAAAGCGCTTCTAATTTATCTGCTAATTCAACTTGTAATGGATTTTGAATCGCATTACTATAAAAACCTAGTTTTTCAACTTGATTAGAAATAGCTGATACATATTTTGGGTGTGAATGTCCAATAGAAATCACCGCGTGTCCTCCGTATAAATCTAGATACTCAACATTTTTGTCGTCGTAAACGTAAACATCTTTTGCACTTACAGGTGTGATGTCAAATAGTGGATATACATTAAATAAACTCATATTTTTTATTTTTTATCCTGAAAGGTTTTAAAAACCTTGTAGGAAAATCATATCAGATTTGCTCTTTCTTAATATTGCTAATTTTATTAAACGAAGCGACCATACCTTGAATTAAAGATGAGCTCAATCCTTTGTGTTCCATTTCATTTAACCCTTCAATGGTACAACCTTTTGGTGTGGTAACACGGTCGATTTCTTCTTCTGGATGATTGCCGTTTTCTATCAGCAAGTTAGCAGCTCCTTCACTAGTGTACATGGCTAACTCTTGCGCTTCTTTTGCGTCAAAACCTAACTGAATTGCTGCTTGCGTCGTCGCTCTAATTAGTCGCATCCAAAACGCAATACCGCTCGCACAAACTACGGTGGCTGCTTGCATCTGCGTTTCTGGAATCGCCAATGTATGACCCAATCGGTTAAAAATAGCTTCGGCAATAGGAATACGTTTTTTTCCTAATTCATTACTACACATACACGTCATAGATTTACCAACAGCAATGGCTGTGTTTGGCATGGCTCTAATTATAAATTGATCGCTTCCAACTTGATCCTCAATGCGTGAAATTGAAAATCCTGTTATAGTAGAAATTAAAACATGTTTTTCTGTTAAATGAGGTTTTACATCATTTAAAATTTTTTCAAAATGGGCAGGTTGAACAGCGAATATTAAAATGTCAGATTGCTTAACCGCTTCAATATTGTCGGTTGTTAGTACTACATTCTTATAGCCGTCTAAATCTTGAATACCATCTAAGTTTCGTTTAGTTAAGTATAATGTTGTGATAGCATTATTAGTGATGAGTCCTTTTGCTATGGACTTGCCTAAATTGCCTGTGCCTATGATTGCTATTTTCATTTTGCTTTTCTATTGTTTTTTAATGGTAAAATGTGTTCGCATTAAAAATGCTCGGTTCATCTTATTTTTTGTCATTCCTGCGAAGGGAAGAATCTATATTTTGGTTTAGACCTGCTAGGTTTTATAAACCTGCAAGGTCTATGTTTGTTAAAAATAATTAGCTTTTAATCGTAAACCTTCAGTTTCTTCAAAACCATACATTAAATTCATATTTTGAATCGCTTGTCCTGATGCGCCTTTTAATAAATTATCAATGATGCTTGTAACTAATAATTTGTTTTCATGTTTATGTAAATGAAGGATGCATTTGTTAGTATTAACCACTTGTTTTAAATGAATCTCTTCGTCAGAAACAAATGTAAAAGCAGCATCTTCATAAAAACCTGAATACAATGTTTTTGCGTCTTCTAAACTACCTTCAAATTTGGTGTAAAGTGTAGCGAAAATTCCTCTTGAAAAATCACCACGATTTGGCATAAAAATGATTTCTGAACTAAAATCCGATTGTAACCCATTTACCGTTTGATTGATTTCGCCTAAATGCTGATGTGTAAAGGCTTTGTAATGTGAAAAATTATTATCTCTCCAGGTAAAATGTGTTGTAGCTGATAATGAGGTTCCTGCGCCAGTTGCGCCTGTTACAGCATTAATATGAACGTCATTTTTTAATAAATTTGCTTTTGCTAAAGGCAATAATGCCATTTGAATAGCAGTAGCAAAACAACCTGGATTAGCAATGTAATTCGCTTTTTGAATTGCTGTTTTATTCAGTTCGGGAAGTCCATAAATGAACGGTTTTCCATCAAAATTTGAATCACCCGTTAATCTAAAATCATTACTTAAATCGATAATCTTTGTCGTTTCAGAAAAACTGTTTTGTTCCAAAAAAGCTTTCGAGTTGCCGTGGCCTAAACACAAGAACAATACATCAACTTCCGGATTTGTAGCATCTGAGAAGACTAAATCTGTTGAACCTAATAAATCTTGATGTACCTTACTTACTTTGTTTCCAGCATTAGATGTACTATAAATAAAGTCGATTTCTACTTTAGAGTGATGAATCAATAATCTTATTAATTCGCCAGCTGTGTAACCAGCTCCTCCTATTATTCCTACTTTTAGTTTTTTCATCTCAGTGACCGTGAAAACGGTTATCTTTATTTGATTACACTTTGTTCAGACCTGCTAGGTTTTAAAAACCTGCGAGGTCTTATTTAGTTATTGACTTGCTGATAAATCTTATTCTGATTGCCAAATATTTTTATAAACCCTTTGGCTTCGTCTGCAGTCCAACCTTTATTTTCTTCACCATAACTTCCGAACTTCGCATTCATTAAATCGTGTTCAGATTTAATACCATCTAATGAGAAATGATAAGGCTTAAGTGTTACGATAACTTCTCCTGAAACTTTATCTTGACTACTCTGTAAAAAGGCTTCCATATCTCGCATTACAGGATCCAAATATTGGCCTTCGTGTAAATGCATACCGTAGAAACTAGATAAATAATCTTTGTGTTGTAGTTGCCATTTCGTTAAGGTATGTTTTTCTAAGAGGTGATGTGCTTTGATGATAATTAAAGCTGCGGCAGCTTCAAAACCAACACGGCCTTTAATACCAACAATCGTATCTCCTACATGAATATCTCTGCCAATAGCATAAGCTGAAGCTAAGTTGTTTAAAACTTCAATATTAACTTCCGGACTGTTTTCTTCTCCATTTATAGCAACCAATTCACCTTTAGAAAAGGCTAAAACCACTTTTTCAGGATCTGAATGTTTTAATTGTGAAGGGTAAGCAGAATCTGGTAAAGGATTTTCAGACGTTAATGTTTCTTCTCCGCCAACACTCGTTCCCCAAAGGCCTTTATTAACTGAGTATTTGGCTTTGTTCCATGACATATCGATACCATTTTCAACGAGGTAATCAATTTCTTGTTGTCTGGTTAATTTCCCATCTCTAATAGGAGTAATGATTTCGATTTCTGGTGCTAAGGTTTGAAAAATCATATCAAATCGCACTTGGTCATTTCCTGCGCCAGTACTTCCGTGAGCAATATATTTGGCATCAATACTTTTCGCATATTGAACAATTTCAATGGCTTGAATAATTCGCTCTGCACTTACAGATAAAGGATATGTATTGTTCTTCAATACATTTCCGAAAATTAAATACTTAATTACTTTATCGTAATATGATGCAATGGCATCAATATTTTTATATGTCGAAACGCCCATTTTATAGGCATTACTTTCAATCGTTTTAATTTCGTCGGTTGTGAAGCCACCTGTGTTTACGCTCACCGCATGTACATCGTAACCGGCTTTACTTAAACTCACAGCGCAGTAAGATGTGTCTAATCCTCCACTATATGCTATAACTAATTTTTTATTCATTTTTCGCTTTTATTGTTTTTCAATTGTAAAATGTGTTCGCATTTAATTGCTCGCTTCATCTTTATTGTCTTTTTTTAAAAACATATTCTGTTTTATAAGTTTTAATCGTGTCCACACTTTTTTATCATAAGCACGTTCTTTAATGTGTTCTTGTGGTTTTGGTATTTCAGCTTTAGCCGGATCGTAAAGCATCCCTGTGCATAAGCACATTTTTTGCTCTGTTCTTGTTAAAACATCAAAGTTTTTGCATGTTTGGCACCCTTTCCAAAAGGATTGATCGTCTGTTAATTCTGAAAATGTAACTGGTTTATAGCCTAACTCACTATTCATTTTCATAACCGCTAAACCCGTTGTGATACTAAAAACCTTGGACTCTGGAAATTTGGTTCTGGAATGATTAAAAATCACTTTCTTAATTTGTTTGGCTAGCCCTAAATTTCTAAAGTCTGGATGTACAATTAATCCGGAATTTGCTACAAATTTACCATGACTCCAAGCTTCGATATAACAAAAGCCAGCGAACTGATCGCCTTCTAATGCAATAACGGCATTACCATTTTCCATCTTTGTAATGATGTATTCGGGTTGGCGTTTTGCGATACCTGTGCCTCTAACTTTAGCAGCTTCTGCGATGGTTTCGCAAATGAGTTCTGCGTAAATGCTATGTGATTTATCAGCAATAACAATTTTCATTGTGATTGTTTTTTATAGATTATAAAATTTTTGATTTTTTTTGAAATGAAGAACTGGACACACCTAAGTTCCTAATGAAGATTGTACCCTTTCGGGCGACGATTCAAAATATGGCGTACAGCATCTATGTTAGTATCTGTATTTACTAAAAAAATTGAAAAGCGAAATAAAAGTGTTGAATTGTTCAATGTGAAAAAATTAAAATTGATTAACTGAATGGTTTTAAGTAGTTCCATTAGCGACGTCGCCTGTTTAAAAACAAGCGTGTGGGTCTTTCAATTCTATTTCTTTGACTTAACATAGTGTAAATTTAGAATTATTATTTAATAAATATCTTAAAGTTTGTGCTTTTTTTGATTTTTTTATGAAATTCTTAATTCTTAGTAATAAAACTTTAAATAATTCAATATGAACCACTTTACGACACTATCTGCTAGAGAATATAATCTGTACTTACAAAATTGGAAGCTCTAGAGTCTAATAAATCTTTTAAAATAGCATTGTTATAATCATTGTCTTTAGAGGCTACAAATGTTCTAATTGAAAATGAACGTAATGCATCATGAACACTTAATGTAGCAACCGCAGAATCTTTTCGACCTGTAAACGGATAAACGTCAGGTCCACGTTGACAAGAACTATTAAGGTTTACCCTACAAACTAAATTCACTAAGGTGTCAATTAGTGGTGCTAGTGTTTTAACGTCTTTGCCAAATAAGCTTACTTGTTGTCCATAATTAGATTCTGCCATATCATCTAAAGGTTCTTCTATATCTGAAAAAGGCACTACAGGAATTACAGGTCCAAATTGTTCTTCTTGAAAAACACGCATGTCTTTTGTTACCGGATATAAAACGGCAGGGAAAATATAGTTTTCAGTTGTTTCGCCTCCTTTTTCGTTAATTACTTTTGCACCTTTTTCCGTAGCGTCGTCAATTAAATCTTGAATATACGATGGCTTATCTGGTTCTGGTAATGGTGTTAATTTTGCTCCATTTTCCCATGGATTTCCGAATTTTAATGCATCAACTTTAGCTGAAAAGCGTTTGTTGAATTCTTCAATGATATTTTCGTGCACATATAATACTTTCAATGCTGTACAACGTTGACCATTAAAAGAGGTTGTTCCCGCGATACATTCGTCTATTGCTAAATCTAAGTCGGCATCTGGTAATACAATTGCTGGGTTTTTAGCCTCAAGACCCAACACTAAACGTAGTCTATTACTTTTAGGATGTTGGTTTTGTAACGCATTTGCGGATTTGCTATTTCCGATTAAAGCTAAAACATCAACTTTACCAGATTGCATAATTGGAGCAGCAACTGTTCTTCCCCGGCCATAAATGATATTTACAACTCCTTTCGGGAAACTATCTCTAAAGGCTTCCAACAATGGTGAAATTAAAAG
Source organism: Winogradskyella costae (assembly GCF_013403865.1). GTDB lineage: Bacteria > Bacteroidota > Bacteroidia > Flavobacteriales > Flavobacteriaceae > Winogradskyella > Winogradskyella costae. The sequence continues at coordinate 601,852 of NZ_JABFDK010000001.1, read as the reverse complement.
TACACCATGTTTTGCAGGTTTAAAAATGGCTGTATTCCCCATAATCAAGGCAGGAATTAAAAGCGCAAAGGTTTCATTTAAGGGATAGTTATAAGGGCCTAAACAAAGTACAACACCTAAAGGTCCTCTTCTAATATGTGCATTAACACCAGAGCTTTTGACAAATTTAGCGCTGTCACGATCCATTTGTGTATAATCTTCGATAGTATCATAAATGTATTCAACGGTTCTATCAAATTCTTTTTCAGAGTCAGGCAGAGTTTTACCAATTTCCCACATGAGAAGTTTTACAATTTCTTCACGCTTAGTTTTCATTTGAACTACGAATCTTTCCATGCAGGCAATTCTATCCACAACTTTCATAGTTGGCCATAAACCTTGTCCTTTATCGTATGCGGAAACAGCAGCATCTAATGCTTTAATGGCTTCTTTTTTTCCTAAAGTGGGAATCGTTCCAAGTAGTGTAGGTTTATAGTCTTCAGTGGAGGAAATTGTGGAATATACTTTAGAAGTTTCTCCTCGCCAAGGAATCAGAGCGCCGTCTACTAAATAGGTGTTCTGGTCGACTAAATTTTTAATTTGAAACTGTTCTGGGATATTCACAAATGTTGAAGTCATAATAACTTGTTTTGAACTATTAATTGTAAGTAATAAAGATACTTAATTGTATCCTTTAAGAGGGTTAAGTATATGTTAACCTATACTAAAAACTGAAATAAATCAGGCTTGTCATTTAGGTAATCTCCATAGAAATTATGGAGTTTCATTTTAGTAATTAATGGCTCTAAATCATCAGGGGATTTTAACTGTAAACCAACGACGGCCACATCATTTTCTCTGTTGACTTTTTTTGTGTATTCAAAATGGGTAATATCATCTGTTGGTCCTAAAATATCAACTACAAAATCACGCAAAGCACCCGCACGTTGCGGAAACTTAATAATAAAGTAATGCTTAAGATTGGCATAGAGAAGGGCACGTTCTTTAATTTCTGCCATTCGAGTGATATCATTATTGCTACCACTAATAACACAAACTACGTTTTTACCTTTAATTTCTTCAGAAAATTGGTCTAATGCACAAAGACTTAAAGCTCCTGCAGGTTCAACAACGATAGCATCTTTGTTATATAAGTCTAAGATGGTCTGACAAATTTTACCTTCGTCTACCGTTACGACACGATGTAATGTCTCTTTACAAATAGCAAAACTTAAATCTCCAACACGTTTTACTGCAGCTCCATCTACAAAACTATCAATGGTCTTTAATTCTGTGTTTTTATTTTCTCTAATAGACGTTAACATCGCTGGTGCGCCTTTTGGCTCTACACTAATAATTTTTGTTTGAGGAGATAAGATTTTAAAGACTGAAGATAATCCTGCCGCCAATCCACCACCACCAACGGGTACAAAAACGTAATGAATAGGGTGTACTTTAGCTTGGTCTATAATTTCTAAGCCAACGGTCGCCTGACCTTCGATAACTTTCTCGTCATTAAAAGGGTGAACAAACGTTTTATTGAATTCTTTGCATTGTTGCATTGCTGCATGGTAAGCATCATCAAAAGTGTCACCAACTAGAACAACTTCAACATAGTCTTCCCCAAACATTTTTACCTGTTCAATCTTTTGATTTGGAGTAGGAGAGGGCATAAAAATAGTGCCTTTTATTTTTAAAAGCTTACATGAAATTGCAACACCTTGGGCATGATTTCCTGCACTGGCGCACACAATTTCGTTTTCAATTTGAGAAGGACTCAAAGAGGCTATTTTATTATATGCACCACGAATTTTGTAAGAACGGACAACTTGTAGATCTTCTCTTTTAAAATAAATGTTAGCATCAAAGTCTTTAGAATATCTCGCATTTTTAATTAAAGGTGTTACTGACGCAATCCCAATTAATTTTTCTGCTGCAGCTTCAATAGCTTTTAATGTTGGTCTGTATGTAGTTTTTGTTTCTTCCATGCTCACTTCCCTTGAAAAAGGGAATCTCTTATTTATTAGACCTATCAGGTTTTGACTTTGGCTGCGCTCAGCCATCATAAAACCTGACAGGATAATTTTTGTTACGCTAATACAGATGTTTTTACATCATCAGTTTTAATCACTTTCATAGCAGTCATTGCCGCACGTAAACGATGACCCACAGCCTCGATAGGATGGTTTCTAATCGCATCATTAACAGCGATTAATTCTATATTGTCAACTCCTGTTGTTTTTGAAAATGGCTTTCCAATGATCGACGTATCCACTGTTTTCATAAAATCAGTTAATAATGGTTTACAAGCATGATCAAATAAATAACAACCATATTCAGCTGTATCAGAAATAACACGGTTCATTTCAAATAATTTCTTTCTTGCGATTGTGTTGGCGATCAGCGGTAATTCATGTAAAGATTCGTAATAAGCAGAATCTTCGATAATACCTGCGCTTACCATAGTTTCGAAAGCGAGTTCAACGCCAGACTTTACAAATGCAATTAACAAAACACCGTGGTCAAAATACTCTTGTTCTGTGATGTGATCTGAAGTTAATTCTGTTTTTTCAAAGGCAGTTTCTTCTGTTTCAGCGCGCCAGGTTAATAGGTTGATATCGTCATTTGCCCAATCTTCCATCATAGTTTGAGAGAAGTGACCCGAAATAATATCGTCCATATGCTTTTCGAAAAGCGGACGCATAATACCTTTTAACTCTTCGGATAATTCGAAAGCTTTCAGTTTTGCAGGATTTGATAAACGATCCATCATGTTAGTGATTCCTCCATGCTTTAATGCTTCGGTAATCGTTTCCCAACCAAACTGAATCAATTTAGCAGCGTAACCAGGTTCAATACCTTCTTCAACCATCTTATCGAAAGATAAAATGGCACCGGTTTGTAATAAACCACAAAGAATAGTTTGTTCACCCATTAAATCACTTTTCACTTCTGCAATAAAAGACGATTCCAATACACCTGCACGATGACCACCAGTTGCAGCAGCATAAGCTTTAGCCTGAGCCCAACCTTTTCCTTCAGGATCATTTTCAGGGTGTACTGCAGTTAATGTCGGAACTCCAAAACCTCTTTTGTATTCTTCTCTTACTTCAGTTCCTGGACATTTTGGTGCCACCATAATTACGGTTAAATCCTCACGGATTTTTGTGCCTTCTTCAACAATATTAAAACCATGTGAATAGCTTAATGTTGCTCCTTTTTTCATTAAAGGCATTATCGCTTTTACAACATTGGTATGTTGCTTGTCTGGTGTTAAGTTTAACACTAAATCTGCCGTTGGTATTAATTCTTCATACGTACCAACAGTAAATCCGTTAGAGGTTGCGTTTTTGTAAGAATCACGTTTTTCATCAATAGCTTGCTGACGTAGCGTGTATGAAATGTCTAATCCAGAATCTCTCATATTTAATCCTTGGTTTAGGCCTTGAGCACCACAACCAACAATAACTATTTTCTTTCCTTTTAATACGTTTACGCCATCTTCAAATTCTGAAGCGTCCATGAAACGACATTTTCCTAATTGATCTAATTGTTCTCTTAATGGTAATGTGTTGAAATAATTTGACATTGTTTCTAGTTGTTTTTGTTTGAAGAAAACTGAATTGAGAAAGAGAAAATAGACGCTATATACTTTCCGTAATTTTCTTGTCTCTCAACACTATTTTCTAATCGCTTTATTTTATTTATTTAGTGTTGCAACGCTTTAAGCATTGTTGATATTTTCATTTCGTCTTTAGTGACAGCAATGCGCCCTGAGCGTGTAAATTGCATAATTCCAAAAACAGTTAATTCTCTATGTAGTAAATCTATTTCTTCCTTTTTACCCGACTTTTCTATAACGAAGAAATCACGATTTACAGTGACAATCCTAGCATTACTTTCTTTTATAATATTTTGAATTTGGCGCTCATCAAACAAGAGGTTAGATCTCATTTTAAAGATGCAAGATTCTTGATAAATGATTTCCTCTTCTGTGTGATAAAATGCTTTTATAACTTCAACTTGTTTTTCAATCTGACCCTGAATCTTTTTCATTTGAGATTCGGTAATATTGACGACAATGGTAAATCTTGAAACACCCTCAATTTCTGATGGTGACGTATTTAAACTTTCAATATTCATGTGTCTTCTTTGGAATATTGCGGAAATTCTATTCAGCAACCCAATGTTGTTTTCCGTATAAATTGAAACGGTATATTGTTTGTTTTCTGTACTCATTTCTTTGAGATTATAGATAAAAGAAAATCGTAAACAGAATCTTATTTCGTTCTATCTTACTTTTTTCTCTCATTGGTCTTTATTCTTTTCTCTGTATTCTGTTTATTTACTCTAATCGTATATCTGAAACACTTGCTCCTGTTGGAATCATTGGGAATACATTACCTTCCTTTTCTACTCTAACTTCTAAGAAATAAGGACCTTCACAGTCAATCATTTCTTTTACAGCGGTTTTTAAATCTTTGCGTTCGGTTATTTTTTGGGCTTCAATAGAATATCCTTTTGCAATGGCTACAAAATCTGGGTTAGTCATTTCGGTAGAGGCATAGCGTTTATCGAAAAATAACTGTTGCCATTGGCGTACCATACCAAGGAATTCATTGTTTAATACCACAATTTTTACAGGTACTTTTTGTTGAAAAATAGTTCCTAATTCTTGAATTGTCATTTGGTAACCTCCATCGCCGGCAATCATTACGACCTCTCTGTCTGGAGCTGCCATTTTTGCGCCAATAGCCGCTGGCAGCGCAAATCCCATTGTTCCTAATCCGCCAGATGTAATATTACTTTTGGTTTTGTTGAATTCGGCATAACGACAGGCAATCATTTGGTGTTGACCAACATCACTTACAATAGCAGCGTTTCCTTTTGTCTGAATGTTGATTTCTTTCAACACTTCAGCCATCGTTAAGCCTTCTTTAGTAGGGTGCAAGTCGTCTTTAATGACTTTTTCGTATTCTATTTTATATAAATCTTTAAACTTTTGATGCCAGTCACTATGAGAATTTTCATTCAATAATGGCAACAAGCTTTTTAAACTAGCTTTTGAGTCTCCTAAAACGGCGACATCTGTTTTTACGTTTTTATCTATTTCCGCAGGATCAATATCAAAATGAATAATTTTTGCCTGCTTTGCATAAGTTTCTAAATTTCCTGTAACACGATCATCAAATCGCATTCCAATAGCAATTAATACATCACAATCGTTAGTTAAGACATTAGGTGCGTAATTACCGTGCATACCAACCATCCCAACATTTAATGGATGTGACGTAGGAATCGCTGAAGCACCTAAAATTGTCCATGCAGAAGGAATGCCGGCTTTTTCTATAACAGCTTTAAATTCCTCTTCAGCCTTTCCTAATATAACCCCTTGTCCCCAAACTACTAATGGTTTCTTAGCATTATTAATGAGTTCCGCTGCTGCTTTTAACGAATTTGCATCCGTGTCAGGAATCGGTTTGTAGCTTCTAATACCTTTACATTTCTCATATTTAAAATCGAATTCTTCAAATTGAGCATCCTTTGTAATATCAATTAACACAGGTCCAGGTCTTCCGCTTCTAGCAATGTAAAATGCTTTTGCAAAAGCCTCAGGAATTTGAGACGCTTTAGTAACCTGGCAATTCCATTTGGTAATCGGTGTAGAGATTCCGACAATATCAGTTTCTTGAAAAGCATCACTTCCTAATAGGTGTGAGCCTACCTGACCTGTAATACATACCATTGGAGTAGAGTCGATCTGTGCATCAGCAATACCAGTAATTAAATTGGTTGCTCCAGGGCCAGAAGTTGCCATGCAGACTCCTACTTTACCTGAAATACGAGCATAACCTTGTGCTGAATGCGTGGCGCCTTGTTCATGACGAGTTAAGACATGATGAATTTTATCTTGATACTTATATAATTCGTCATAAACTGGCATAATTGCTCCGCCAGGATATCCATATAGTATATCAACACCTTCGGCTAATAAACATTTTATTACGGCTTCGCTACCAGAAATACGTTCTGTAGTTTCGGTGCTTTTAGTGTTATTTTGTATGGTTTGAGTTTCTTTCATGTTTTTACTTCCCGTGAAATTGGGAATCTCATTTTAAAATCTGTTATCCTTTTGGATACTAGACGGGTTATTCAATACTTATCTTTTAATTCAATTTTTAAGCGATTGGCTTTATGTTCTCTCGCTTAAGAGGTTACTTCTTACAAAATAAATTTTTTAAAATTCGTCAGTGACACAGCCTTTAGATGCTGATGATACGGTTTTAGCATATTTATATAGAACTCCACGTTCAAATTTTAATTCTGGTGCTTTCCATTGTTGACGTCTTTTCTGAAGTTCGGCTTCTGAGACCTCTAATGAAATAGAATTGGTCTCGGCATCGATCGTTATAATATCTCCATCTTTTACGACGGCAATAGTGCCACCTTCTTGTGCTTCTGGTGTAATATGGCCTACAACAAAACCATGTGTTCCACCTGAAAAACGACCATCTGTAATTAAAGCTACATCTTTACCTAAACCTGCTCCCATAATTGCAGCAGTTGGTTTTAACATTTCTGGCATACCTGGTCCACCTTTTGGACCTTCGTATCTAATGACGACCACATCTCCTTTTTCAACTTTTCCATCTCTAATACCATCGTTTGCGGCATATTCTCCTTCAAACACTTTAGCTTTTCCTCTAAAGCACAATCCTTCTTTTCCTGTGATTTTAGCGACACTTCCTTCGGTTGCTAAATTCCCGTAAAGCATTCTTAAATGTCCTGAGATTTTTATTGGTTCCTCAATTGGTTTTATAACGTCTTGGCCTTCTTTTAAATCGGGTACATCTAATAAGTTTTCTGCAATTGTTTTTCCTGTAACGGTTAAGCAATCTCCATGAATCATACCTTTCTTTAGAAGATATTTTAGTACTGCGGGAATACCTCCAACAGTATGAACATCTTCCATTAAATATTTTCCACTCGGTTTTAAATCGGCTAAAAATGGTGTATTATCGCTGATTGCTTGAAAATCTTTTAGTGTAAAATCTATTTGTGCCGCTCGTGCGATAGCTAAAAAGTGCAATACGGCATTGGTAGAACCTCCTAAAATAGTCACTAATCTTACTGCGTTTTCTAAAGATTTTCTAGTAATAATATCTGAAGGTTTTATATCTTTTTCTAATAATAAACGTAAAGCCTCACCAGCTTTTACCGATTCTTCCTTCTTAGCGTCGCTTAAGGCAGGGTTTGAAGAATTGAAAGGCAAGGTCATTCCTAAAGCTTCAATTGCTGAAGCCATTGTGTTTGCAGTGTACATACCACCACAGGCACCAGCTCCAGGACACGCTTTTTCAACGATACTTTGATATTCAGTTTCGTCCATGGTTCCGGCAACTTTACTTCCCCATGCTTCAAAGGCAGAAACAACATCTAATTTTTTTCCTTCGTGGCAGCCAGAATCTATTGTGCCACCATAGACTAGTATACTTGGTCTGTCTAAACGAATCATGGCCATTAAAGCACCTGGCATATTTTTATCACATCCAACGACGGTGATTAAGCCATCATAACTCATGGCCTGAACTACGGTTTCCATTGAATCTGCGATAATGTCTCGAGAAGGCAGTGAGTAACGCATGCCTGGGGTCCCCATAGATATTCCGTCACTTACACCAATAGTATTGAAAATTAATCCAATAACATCTTCATTTTTTGTGCCTTCTTTAACCAATTTGGCTAAGTCATTAAGGTGCATATTGCAAGGGTTGCCTTCATAACCCGTACTTGCAATGCCGACGATTGGTTTAAAAAAATCTTCTTTTGTTAATCCAATAGCATGCAGCATGGCTTGAGCAGCTGGTTGTGTTGGATCTTGTGTAACTGTTTTACTGTATTTATTTAATTCGCTCATAATAATAGTTGTGCAACATCGATTTGCTAAATCTAAATTACTTGATATGCTATATTTAGTTATTAATATTCTATTTCTTATTCTAAATTCAATACTCTAAACAGTTGTTTAATGTGCTTAAAATCAAAGATATAAGTTTTGTTTATTATGATGTTCAAGTAGGTGAATTTTTTACATAAAAAAAGCCTTCCGAAAAAAGGAAGGCTTTAAATAAATCTATATTTTAATTTATCATAGCATTCCTTGGCTTCGCGAAATAATCACGATGCTAATAATAGAAATGATATTGATAATTTGGTTTTTCATATTAAAATCAAATATTATACATTTTATTTTAGAATCCAAATTAAAGAAGCTAGATGTTATTAAAGGAGTGCACTAAATAAGAATATACTTTTTGTTAAAGTTATATTAAACCTAGCGCTGATGACATCCATACTGCTGTATTACAGTGTATATAACATAACCAATAAATAAAATTTAATTATGAAATTAAAAATGAATAGAATATTAGGAATCGTAACATGTATGTTATTTGTAGTAACTACAGCATGTAACGATGGCAAAAAGGAAGAGGAAAAGATGAAGATGGAAGCTGAAAAAGTTGAAATGGAGGCTAATCAGCAAAAAGAGATGGAAGATAAAAAGATGGAGGAAGAAAGAAAGGCCATGGCAATGGAAATTAGTATTGCAGGTAAAGCAATGTCTAATGAAGATTTAACAACGTTGGTAGCGGCATTGAAAGCTGCTGATTTAGCAACAATGTTATCAGAGCCTGGAAATTACACTGTTTTTGCGCCATCTAATCAGGCCTTTTCTAAATTACCAGAAGGTACGGTAGATAATTTATTAAAACCTGAAAATAAAGAAAGTCTTCAAGGCGTTTTGCAATATCATGTGGTGCCAGGGAAAATAACTTCTGATAAATTGATGGAAGCTATTAAAGGAGGAAAAGGGAAATACACCTTTAAAACTGTCACGGGTGAAGAGTTAACGGCTATGATGGATGGAGATCAATATGTGATTCAGGATTCAAGAGGTAAAAAAGCTCAAGTTGTTCAAGGAAATATTGATGCATCAAATGGAATAGTATATATTATTAATGATGTTTTGATGGCTAAGAAATAATAGCGTTTAAAAAGCAATTGATTAAAGACTCAACTTCGGTTGGGTCTTTTTTTGTTTCACGAATTATTACCGGAAGTATAGTTACGTTGAATGAAATTCTTATTTTTAAAGCGTTTTCGTAAAATTTGTATATTGTTGTTGCATGAAAAAAATATTAATTTTTTTATTTTTCTTAATTGTTTTTTCTTCAGACTGTTATAGTCAATTCTCTCCAAACATCCATAACTTTACTTTAGCAGAGTATAAAGCAGGTAACCAAAACTGGGGTATTTCTAGAGCTGACGATGGTAAAGTGTATGTTGCTAATAATAGTGGATTATTAGAATATGACGGTTTGATTTGGAAATTTCATCAGTTACCCAATAAAACGATTGTAAGATCTGTTTTGGCTGTTGATGCTATTGTTTATACTGGATCTTATGAGGAATTTGGATATTGGAAAAAAGATGAGTTTGGATATCTTAAGTATTATTCATTAAGTGATACTGTACTTGACTTAATATCTCCAAACGAAGAAATATGGGAAATTGTTAGTTTTAAGGATAAAATTATTTTTAGATCCTTCCTAAATATTTATATCTATGATTTTGAGAAGGTCATTCAGCTAACGCCTGGTTCTGTTATAATCTCTTGTAGTGAGGTTGAAGATGACTTATATATAAGCACCTTAAATCAAGGTGTCTTTTTATTAAAAGAAAAGGAGCTAGAGTCTTATTACTTTAATGAGTCACTATTAGATACTAAAATTGTTTCCGTTAATAAGTATAAGGACGGGCTTTTACTTATGACCTCGCTGAAAGGTAGCTTTTTCTTGAATGAAGGTCGGCTAATTCCAACAGATTTTGAAATAAATAAACAGATACAACTACATCAGTTAAACGCATTTTCAATTTTAGGTAATGGAGATATGGTATTCGGAACCATAAAGGATGGAGTGTTTTTAACAGATAGTAATGGGAATACGAAATTTCATATTAGTAAAGAGAATGGCTTACTTAATAATACTGTTTTAGGTCAGTCTATAGATAAATCGGATAATCTATGGTTAGGTTTGGATAATGGTATTGCGAATATTGAACTTAATAATAGCAATTATTTTTTTAACGATGTTTCTGGTAAATTAGGTGCTGTTTATGATGTAGTGAAGTATAAAGGTGTTATTTATATTGGAACAAATACTGGACTTTTTAGGTTAGATGAAGACGATAAATTGAAATTCATAGAAGGGTCTCAAGGTCAGGTATGGGATTTAGAGATTATTGAAGATGAACTCTTTTGCGGTCATAACGAAGGTACATTTATTGTAAGCGCAGATAAAATGATTAATATTTCTACCTATACAGGTGGTTGGACAATTAAAAAAGTGCCAGAACGAGAAAAGACCTATATACAAGGGACGTATTCTGGATTGGTACGATTTGAAAAAGTATCTGGGGAATGGCAGGTAAAATATCTTGGTAAAACTACAATTCCTTCACGGTTTTTAGTATTTGAAAATCCACATACGGCTTGGGTGGCACATGCCACTAAAGGTGTTTCTAAGATTAGTTTTGACGAGAATTATAATGCGATTACTGAAGTTAAGGAGTATCACGATAAAGGTTTAAGTTCTAATTATAATGTGCGCGTTTATAACATTCGAAATAATATCAGCTTTAAAACTAATGAAGGATGGCAAAAATATGAACCGATTCTAGATTCTATAGTGCCTTATGAGTTGCTCAATGATTTATTAGGTAAGAATAGTTATATTATTTCAGAAGATAATACAGATGTTTTTGCCTTAAAAAATAAAGGTGGTTTTATAGAGTTCAAATCTTTTGATAATTCTAAAGGTGATTTTTACTTGAATGACATATTTTTAAAGAATAGGTATATTGTTGGCTACGAAAATGTTTCAAAGATTAAAGATTCAATTTATGCGCTAAATCTTGATAACGGTTTTATGATGATAGATAATACGTCTATTGCAAGTGTCAGTTTATTTAAGCCAGAAATAGAGACAATTTCTATTAGTGGTGTTCCTCTAAGTGTTGCTGCTATTAACGATAAATCGGCGAATTTTAAATTTAAAGAAAGTATGGCAGTAGAGTTGTCGTCTTCAAAATCTCTTAATCATTTTTTTGAGTATCGTATCTCAGAGACAACGGCAGTTAAAGAAAATGAGCCCTGGTATGCTGTTGAAGGTAATAAGGTAGAATTTTCTAACCTTATAGATGGTGATTATACCATTGCTTTTAGAACTAGTGATAATGCCGGAAATGTTTCTCCTGTTCAGTCATTAAGAGTCGACGTCTACCCTCCATGGTATAGAGATACATTAGGGTATATATTGTATGCACTTTTAGCGGGAGTAATTATAGTTGTATTTTATACGTTACATAATAAGAAAATTGCCAAAGAACAGCGCATCATTAAAATCAAATACCAGAAAGAGCAACAAAAATTACTTCGCGAACAAACTCTAGAGAACGAGAAGCGAATTGTTCAGCTTAAAAATGAATCCTTACAGAATGAGATTAAATTAAAAAGCAAGCAATTGGCCAATAATGCAATGGCATTAGTTAAGAAAAATGAAACACTTCAAGACATCAAAAAAGATTTGATGGTGAACAAAGAAGGATTTAATAACTACTATTCGTATAAAAAGATTGTAAAAAAATTAGATAATTCGATTGTGTTAAAAGATGAATGGGAGGTTTTTGAAAATAATTTCAGTCAGGTTCACGATGAGTTTTTTGAAGTTCTAAAAGCGAAGCACGCGATACTTACATCGAAGGATTTAAAGATTTGCGCCTACATCAAAATGAATTTATCTTCAAAAGAAATTGCACCACTTATGAATATCTCAGTAAGAGGGGTCGAAACACATCGATATCGATTAAAAAAGAAATTAAATTTAGAAAATGACATTTCTTTGGTCGATTATTTATTAAATGTTAAAAATTAGGTGTGTTTCATTACTTAATTCATGTTATCTACTACGTCATTTATACGTCATTTTAAGATTTTGTTTCTAACTACAACGTTTTTTTTATAGCTTTATAGTACGTCAACGGTGTTTTCTTAAGACTTTTTAACATTCTTGGTTACGCATGACGTAATTAAAATGTAAATAGATGTTAATATCATTTAACATTTGATTATAACTTGGTCTTTTAAATAAACTAACAGTCTAACTTAAATAGTAATCAATTTTATGAAAACAAAAATCAGTCTATTGTTGATGCTCTTTGTTTCAATTTGTGCTATGGCACAGCAAATTGAAATTAATGGGGTGGTAACAAGTAAAAATGATGCAATGCCTTTGCCAGGAGTCAGTATTATAATTAAGGGTACAAATACTGGTACCTCTTCAGATTTTGACGGTAATTATACTTTAGTAGTAAATAAAGGAGACCAAATAGAATACAGTTATATTGGTTTTAAAACAATTGTTGTTACGGTTGGGGATGAATCAAAAATTGACGTGTCACTAATTGATGATATAGAAAGCCTTAGCGAAGTTGTTGTTATTGGTTACGGTACTCAAAAACGTAAAGAAGTAACTGGGGCAATTGCCAGCGTTTCAGGTTCGGAAATAACTAAGCAGCCTGCAGCAAATGCTCTTCAGTCTATTCAAGGAAAAATGACAGGTGTAAATATTGTAAACACCAATGCACCGGGAAGTGAGCCTAATATTACAATAAGAGGTATAGGTACGGCGTCTGCTGGTAGTGACATACTTTATATTGTAGATGGTATACAGGTGAATAGTATTACCAATATTAACCCAGAAGATATCGAAACTTTTGATGTCCTTAAGGATGCTGCGTCTGCAAGTATTTATGGTATGAATGCTGCTAATGGTGTTGTTATTGTAACAACAAAAAGTGGTAAAAAAGGAAAAATGAAAGTTGAATTGTCTTCTTATTACGGAGCTAAATCAATGTTAAATCCTGTTGATATGGCTAACTCTAGCCAGTACGTAAGGTATTTTAACGAAAATCAATTTATGAATGGTGAAACAACATTCTTATCACCTAATCAACCGCATGATACAGATTGGTATGATGAATTGACAGATATTGGATTTAGTAATTCTAATAACGTAGCTATTTCTGGCGCGAGTGATGATATAAAATACTTTTTTAGTTTTAATAATTATAGTGAAGATGGTGTTTTAGAGGATCATGATTATAGTAGAAATACAATTAGAGCCAACAATAGTATCGATTTGTTTGACGATCGTATGACTATTAGTACTAATGTAAGTGCATCTTTTATAAAAGCGTTACCTAAACCGTTTAATGCATTTAATTCAGCTTATAGACAAGCACCAATTGTTCCTGTGTTTTATGAAAGTGGGCAATATGGTCAATCTTTTTGGAACCAAACAACAGGTATTGCAACATATTTAGGGGCTAATACAGACGTTATTGGGTCTCTAAATTCAGTAGGTAATCCAATAGCTGCAGTAGAGTATACAAATCAGGTAAATAACACAACGGATTTACAAGGTAGTTTTCAGGCAGATTTTAATATTACAGATGCTTTAAAGGCTTCTGGTAGATATACAGGTACAAAATCATACTCTAAAAACAGAAGCTTTAACGATACAAGAGCACTTTGGTTAATAAGTGACCCAACGAGAACGGATGAGGAATTTCAAATTAATCAAGATAATAATCCAGAAGTAACAACTTTTGCAAATAATAGTTTGTCTTATACAAGTTCAGAAAGTTATAGATATAATTTAGAAGGTTTTTTAACTTATGACAAAACATTTAACTCTGTACATAACGTTAATGCTGTTGCAGGATTTTCTAGAGGACAGAGAAATGACGTCTTTACAATGTATGCTTTAGGTTATGGGGTGCCTTCTCAAGAAAATTACTGGAGTATTAATTTTGCTGATGATGGTTATGAAAAAGTGGTATCTCAATTTTATTCTACTCCAACAAGAGAACAATCTTATTTTGGTAGAGTAATGTATAATTACGACGGGAAGTATTTCTTGCAAGCAAATATTAGAAGAGATGGTACAAGTAATTTTAAAAATAATAGTAATGAAGATTATTTTGACAACTTTCCAGCACTGAGTGCAGGGTGGACAATCTCTGATGAAAGCTTTTTTAATGTTCCATTTATTAATTTTCTTAAGCTAAAAGCAGGATGGGGACAAGTAGGTAATTCTAGGGTGCCATTTAATCAATCTACTATAACAACTGATACAGGTAGTAATAGTGTAAATTATGTGTTTGGAGCAAATCAAGACTTGGTATTTGGTGCTGCATATGGAGCAGAAATTCTTCCGATTTCTTGGGAGGTTACTGAAGAACTTAATGCTGGTCTAAATTTAACGGCTTTTGATAACAGGTTAAATGCCGAATTTAATTATTACGACCGAAACACTAAAAATGCCATTTTATTAGTAACTCCTATTTATACAACAGAAGGTTCGGGTAGCTTTTACGATCATGGTGCAGAAGTGACTAATAAAGGTATCGAAATTGATTTAAAATGGAGAGATAATATTACGGATGATTTATCTTATAACATTGGAGCTATATTTTCTACAAATAAAAATAATGTTGAAAATGTTAAGTCTGCTTATGACGGACAAGTGGGAGGAAGTTTAAGTAATGGTCAAATTACAAAACGTTTGGAAGAAGGGCAGCCTCTATATTCATGGTGGATGTATGATGTTGAAGGAGTTTGGCAAAATCAAGAAGAGATTGATAATGGAGCCAGTATTTCAGGGGCATTACCTGGGCACTTAAAGTATTCAGATTTAAATGATGACGGTATTATTGATGATAAGGATAAGAAATTTTTTGGATCTTATTTACCAACATTTTCATACGGACTTTCTCTAGGTTTAAATTATAAAAATGTCGATTTAATTATTGAAGGCTATGGATCTGGAGGTAATAAAATATATAATGGATTGAAAGGAACACGTATTAATGGTGGTGAAAATATAGCAGCAGATGTCTTTAACTATAGATGGACAGGTGAAGGCTCTACAAATACAAATCCAGGTGCTAATAGAGATTCTTATGCGTCTAGTTATTACTTGGAGGATGGTGATTATTTCAGAATCAATAACATCACTTTAGGATATACATTAAAAGATGTTATAAAAGGAGTGAGTTCAGTGCGATTATATGCTACAGCACAAAATCCATTCATGTTTACTAAATATTCAGGATTTACGCCAGAAATTATTGGTTCTTCTGCCGGTACAGGTGGTATAGAGCTATCAGCTTATCCAACCCTTAAAACATTTTTATTCGGTGTTAATATTGAACTATAAAAAAAATTGAAGATGAAACTAAAAACAATAAAATTCGGAATGTTGCTTTTCACTTTGCTTTTAGTGGCAAATTGTAGCGATGATTATTTAGACGTAGACAGCAGGGCAGAAATAGATGCCGCTGATAGTGGAGAGGTGGTTGAACCAGAGGAACTTGTAAATGGAGTATATGGAATGCTTACAGATTGGGATTATTCGTTCTCTTATTTAGGTGTAACAGAAATTATTTCAGATAATGCGGATAAAGGAAGTTCAGCATCAGATACAGGTGCAGATAAGCATTTATTAGATGCTTTAGAGCATACAACTACAGGACCTTCAGTTTTAGCCATGTGGGAACATTGGTATAAAAGTATTGGTAGAGCGAGTATCGCTATAACTTATACAACAGATTACGGCTTAACTGATGAAGCCTATAAAAATAGACTTATAGGAGAAGCAAAGTTTTTGAGAGCTCTAAACTATTTTTGGTTAGTACGTTCTTTTGGAGATGTACCATTGCAACATTTAGATTATGTGGTACGTCAACCTAAAGCAGATGTTTATGCTTTTATTGAGCAAGATTTATTGGATGCAATTGAATTGTTACCTAGTAAAAATGAATATGCTAGCGCTGATTTAGGAAGATCTACCCAGGGTGCAGCTCAGGGGTTATTGGCTAAAGTGTATTTATATGAAGAGAAATGGCAAGATTCTTATGATATGGCTACAGCTGTAGTTACAGGTGGTAATTATGATTTACACCCTAATTACGCAGAAGTATGGAGGGCGTCTCAAGAAAATGGGATAGAATCTCTTTTTGAAGTGCAAGGAAGAGGTGAGTCTATAGCGCATGGTGTACAGCAATACTCACAAGTTCAAGGTGCCAGAGGTACTGGTGGATGGGGCTGGGGATTTAATATTCCATCACAAAACCTTTTAAATGCTTTTAATGCTGAAGGTGACGCAATTAGAAGAGATGCGACTATTATTTTTGCAGGCGAGACACTATGGGATGGAAGAGAAGTAAGTGCTTCTGCAGAAAACCCAATGTACAGTGAAAAGGCATACTCTAGCGCCAATGCAGGTGATAGTGATGGAGATAAAAATGTTAGAATCCTTCGTTTTTCTGAAGTTTTATTAATTCAATCCGAAGCCGCTCTTCGTATTGGTGCTGATGCAGCGACTCCTTTAAATAGAGTTAGAAATAGAGTTAATTTAGGGTCTGTGACATCTCCAACTTTTGCAGATATTTGGAAAGAAAGACGCTTAGAATTGGCTTTTGAACATGATAGATGGTTTGATCTTGTTAGAACTGGTGAAGCTCAAAGCGCAATGGCTGCAAATGGAAAAACATTTGAAGTAGGTAAGCATGAGTTGTTCCCAATTCCATCATTACAAATCAATCAAACTCCAGAGATGACGCAAAATCCTAATTGGTAACTTTAGGATGAGAAGACATAAGAATTAAAACACTTTATTATTTGAATTAGTCTTTAATTTAACTGCATCTAGAACGAATTAGGTGCAGTTAAATTTATAAAAATCACATATGAAATTTTCGACATTTTATATTACCATTTTAATCATGGCCTTGTCGCTTTTTGCTTGTAAACAAGGAAAAAAGCACACGTCAAAAGAGGAGTCAGGATCTCAGATTAAACTAACGGAAAGCAGTCTCTTAGATACTATTCAGTACCAAACCATCAACTACTTTTGGGAGGGTGCAGAACCTAACTCTGGTTTAGCAACAGAACGTCTGCATTTAGATGATGATTATTCATTATCACCAAAACAGACCGTTACTATTGGTGGCAGTGGATTTGGTGTAATGGCGATTTTAGTGGGTGTAGAAAGAGGATTTATTAATAAGGAAGAGGCTTTAGATAGATTTCTTAAAAATGTAGATTTTCTTGAAAAAGCAGATCGTTTTCATGGTGCTTGGCCGCACTGGTTAGATGGGGAGACAGGTAAGGTGCTAGCATTTAGCAAAAAAGACAATGGCGGAGATTTAGTAGAAACAGCATTTTTAATACAAGGTTTGTTAACCGTTGCAGAATATTTCGATGGTAATACAGAAAAGGAAAAACAATTAGTATTCAAAATAGATGAACTTTGGAAAAGTGTAGAATGGGATTGGTATACTAAAGGTGGTGAAGATGTATTGTATTGGCATTGGTCACCAAGTTATGGCTGGGATATGAATTTCCCGGTTGGTGGTTATAATGAGTGCTTAATTATGTATGTTCTTGCAGCTGCTTCACCAACACATCCAATTAGTAAATCCATTTACGAAAAAGGTTGGGCTAGAAATGGTAAAATCGTATCTAACAAAAAATATTACGGAGAAGATCTTGTACTAAATTATTATGAGCATGATAATCATTCCGTTGGACCGCTATTCTGGGCTCATTATTCATATTTAGGATTAAATCCAAATGGATTATCCGATCAATATGCAGATTATTGGAAATTAACTCAGAACCAAGCCAAAATTCATTATAAGTATGCTGTAGACAATCCAATGCAATATAAAGGATATGGTGATAGTCTTTGGGGATTAACCTCTAGCTACTCCATAAAAGGGTACCATGGTCATAGACCTGAAAGTGATGTTGGAGTGATATCTCCAACAGCAGCGCTATCCTCATTTCCATACACTCCAAAAGAGAGTATGAATGTTTTAAAAAATATTTATAAAAATCATGATAGCTTAGTAGGTAGGTATGGACCTTATGATGCTTTTAGTTTTGAATCTAATTGGTACACACCACGCTATTTGGCCATAGATCAAGGTCCAATTCCTGTAATGATTGAGAATTATAGAACAGGCTTATTATGGGATTTATTCATGAAAAATAAAGAGGTACAATCAGGTTTAGATAAGCTGGGTTTTAAATATAAAAAGAATTAATTATGAGATTTTTTAATCTATTCATAGTCGCATTAATTTGTTTTAGTTGTGGTACGGACGATAGCAGCTCAAATTTTCAAGAGCCTAATGAACCTGACTTAACGGATGATGACGGTCCAGTTGTTATAGTAGAAACCTTAACGGATGAAGAACTGTTAGATTTAACTCAACAGAAAACTTTTAAATACTTTTGGGATTACGCAGAGTTTAATTCAGGCGGCGCTAAAGAACGTTACCATCCAAATGATCCTTCAAATAGTCAAAATGTTGTGACCACGGGCGGAAGCGGATTTGGATTAATGGCTATTTTAGTAGGAATAGAGCGCGGTTATGTTTCAAAAGCCGTAGCTATTACTAGATTAAGTAAAATTTTAAACTTTTTTGAAGGTGCAGATCGCTTCCATGGAGCATGGCCACATTGGATTGATGGAACAAACGGAAATGTCATTCCTTTTAGTAGTGAAGACAATGGAGGTGATTTGGTCGAAACCGCACTTTTTACACAGGGTCTAATTTGTATAAAAGAATATTTTAAAAACGGAACTGATGAAGAAATTGCTTTAGCGACTCAAGCAGATGAATTATGGAAAGGTGTAGAGTGGGATTGGTATACTCAAAACCAGAATGCCTTGTATTGGCATTGGAGTCCAGAAAATGGTTTTTCAATAAATTTAGAACTCAAAGGATATAATGAAACGCTAATAGCGTTTATCTTAGGTGCAGCTTCGCCGGATTTCCCTATTCCGGCAGAAGCGTACCATCAAGGTTGGGCTAATAATGGGAACATAGTGTCATCTTCAAGTCAATATGGTATTCCATTGATATTAGATCATGCCGGTAATGGTACAGGCCCTCTATTTTGGGCGCACTATTCGTTCTTAGGATTAAATCCTACAAATCTTTCTGACCAGTATGCCAATTATTGGGATTTAAATGTAAACCATACTAATATTAATTATCAACACTGTGTTAGCAATCCCAATAGTTATGCTGATTATGGTGAGAATTGTTGGGGTCTAACAGCAAGTTATAGCCGAAATTCAAATGGATCAACAGGGTATTCAGCACACAGTCCTGAAAATGATTTAGGCGTTATTTCTCCAACAGCAGCCATAAGTTCTATTCCTTATACGCCAGAGAAGTCATTAGCAGCAATGCATTATTTTTATAGTAAAAAAGATATTTTAATGGGAACAGCAGGATTTTACGATGCCTTTAGTCCACAGTATAATGATTGGGTAACTGAGCAATATTTGGCTATTGACCAAGGGCCAGAAATTATAATGATTGAAAATTATAGGTCTGGTTTATTCTGGAATCTTTTTATGCAAAATGAAGATGTTCAAAATGGCTTGAATGCTTTAGACTTTAATTATTAAAAAAAATATAGAATATGAAACATCAAATGTTAACTCTAATCTTTAGTATTATGATTTTTAGTTCAGGTGTTGTAAAAGCACAGCAGACTGAATCTCAAAAGGAATTATTTTCATACGAAAATCATATTGTAAATGAAGATACGCTCAATTACAGAATGCTTTTACCTAAGGATTTTGATGCGTCTAAAACCTATCCATTAGTGTTAATGCTTCATGGAGCGGGTGAACGCGGCAATGATAATAAAAAACAACTCGCTCATGGCAGCAAATTATTTTTAAATGATACCATAAGAGATGCATTTCCTGCCATTGTGATTTTTCCGCAATGCCCTAGAGATGATTATTGGTCTAAATTGGAAGCAGACCGCTCAACAAAACCTATAACATTTAAGTATAAATACAAAGATGTACCGACTACTGCAATGGCCTTAGTGATGGATTTAATGGACGAGATGGTTGCTCAGCCATACATAAAGACTGATCAGGTGTATGCAATGGGATTATCAATGGGAGGTATGGGAACGTTTGAAATCATTCACCGTAACCCTAAAATGTTCGCTGCGGCAATACCTATCTGTGGAGGTGGAGATCCAGAATCTGTGACACCCTACGCTAAAACTATTCCGTTATGGATTTTACATGGAGCAAAAGATGATGTAGTTGATCCCAAATTATCTTTAAATATGGCATCTGCAATAATTAGTGCAGGTGGTTTCCCTAAACTAACTTTATATGACTTTGCAAATCATAACAGTTGGGACCCAGCTTTTGCAGAACCAGACCTTTTAAATTGGCTTTTTTCAAATACTAAATAAAAATAATGAAGAGATTAATTAACGTTCAAACAATCACAATTGCTTTTTTAGCAATATTACTTTCAAGTTGTAATTCAGACACTAAGACAATGGCTGAATCCAAAATGACTACAGAGAATCCATTTGCCTCAAAAGTGGATTCTATTTTAGAATTAATGTCTATTGATGAAAAAATAGGGCAGCTTAATTTACCAACTTCAGGAGATATTACAACAGGTTCAGCGAAAGGATCCGATGTAGGAAAACGTATTGAAGAAGGAAGAGTGGGAGGTTTGTTTAATATAAAAACAGTAGAAAAGATTTATGAAGTTCAGAAAATAGCTGTCGAAAAAAGTAGATTAGGTATTCCTTTAATTTTTGGAATGGATGTTATTCATGGTTACGAAACTACATTTCCTATTCCTTTAGGGCTGTCTAGTTCTTGGGATATGGAGATGATAGAAAAAACGGCACGTGTAGCAGCAAATGAAGCAAGTGCAGCTGGTATCAATTGGACGTTTTCACCAATGGTTGATATATCTAGAGACCCTCGTTGGGGGCGTGTTTCTGAAGGAAACGGAGAAGATCCCTTCTTAGGAAGTAGAATAGCAGAAGCTATGATTAAAGGGTATCAACAAGATGATTTAAGTCTAAATAACACATTAATGGCCTGTGTAAAGCATTTTGCTTTATATGGCGCATCCGAAGCTGGTAGAGATTACAATACGGTGGATATGAGTAAAATTAGAATGTACAACGAATATTTAGAGCCTTATAAAGCGGCCATTGATGCAGGTGTAGGTTCTGTTATGGCATCCTTTAACGAAATTGATGGTGTGCCAGCAACTGGAAACAAGTGGTTGCTTACTGATTTGTTAAGAGACGACTGGGGCTTTAATGGTTTTGTAGTAACTGATTACACCGGAATTTTTGAAATGACAGAACATGGAGTTGGAGATAAATATCAAGTTTCAGAACAAGCTTTAAAAGCAGGTGTGGATATGGATATGGCAGGTGATTCGCCATCAATACCAGCAGCTTTTGTAAAAACCTTGAAAGAATCTTATGAAAATGGAAAGGTTTCAATGGATGATATTGATGCTGCAGTAAGACGAATGCTAACGGCTAAATTTCAATTAGGATTATTTGATGACCCTTACAAATATTGTGACGTTAATAGGTCAGAAACCGAAATATTTACACCAGAAAATAAAGCATTCGCCCGTACAGTGGCAGCTGAATCTATGGTATTACTTAAGAATGAAGCGCAATTATTACCTATAAATAAATCTGGTACTATTGGTTTAATTGGTCCGTTAGCTAAAGCAGGAAATAATATGGCTGGTACTTGGAGTGTGGCCACAAAACAGGAAGAATCAAACTCAGTCTTTGATGGTCTAACCGAAGTTATTGGTGATAAAGCCACTTTGTTATATGCTAAAGGGAGCAATATTGATTACGATTTAGAGTTAGAGCAACGTGCAACAATGTTTGGTAAAGATATTCCGCGCGATGGCCGTACAGATAAGCAGTTATTAGATGAAGCGCTTCAAATAGCAGCTAAATCTGATGTTATTGTAGCAACAATTGGTGAATCTGCAGAGTTCAGTGGAGAAAGTAGTAGTAGAACTGATTTGGGTATTCCCCAAGTGCAGAAAGATTTGTTAAACGCTTTATTGAAAACAGGAAAACCTGTGGTTTTGGTTCTGTTTACCGGACGCCCACTTGTTTTAGTTGAAGAGAATGAAAACGTGCAAGCAATTCTTAATGTTTGGTTTCCAGGTAGTGAAGCTGGTTTAGCAATTTCAGATGTATTGTTTGGAGATGTTAACCCATCAGGTAAATTAACGGCAACTTTTCCAAGAAACGTGGGGCAAGTACCAATTTTTTACAACCATAAAAATACAGGTCGTCCTTTAGGAAATGAAGACGGTAAATTCGAGAAATTTAAAAGTAACTATATCGATGTGCGTAACGAGCCATTATATCCATTTGGTTATGGATTGAGCTATACCTCATTTGATTATTCTAACTTTAATATTAATACATCTTCAATTGCTATGGATGGTGTTGTAGAGGTTTCTGTAGAGGTAACTAATTCTGGAGATTACGATGGTAAAGAAGTGGTGCAGTTATACCTTAGAGATGTAGTTGGGTCAGTAACAAGACCCGTTAAAGAGTTAAAAGGGTTTCAAAAAGTTCAAATTAAAAAAGGAGAAACGAAAACAGTTACTTTTAAACTGACCGTTGAAGATTTGAAATTCTATAATTCAGATTTAGATTTTGTTGCCGAACCTGGAGATTTTCAGGTATTTGTAGGTACGGATTCTGATACTAAGATGATGAAAGAATTTGTGTTAACGAAATAGAAGGGTCCTGAAATCGATATTTCGAGACGTAATACTATTTCGTATTGTAAATCAAAATTTCAATAAAATTATAAGTCCAATTTGGATAAATAAATGGTTTAAACAAAGAATATATTTTTAAATAATTATTACTGATCTTAAGAATTTAGGTTTTTAAGGTCTTAATTAAGGGCGTGAGGTCCTTAGTTTAACTCAATAGATTGATTGTCAAATTTATGCCATACCTAACAACATATAAAGTTTTCTTCTTTTACGTCTTGTTAAGTATGGCTTTTTTGGTGGAATAGTGATTTTGCTATAAAAAGTACAATCTAGTTGACAGTGCAGAAAATAAAAGAATTGTAACTCAGTTTAATACGCTGTAAGCAATATAAGATTACCAATTACTCTTAATTCAATTGAAAGTGAAACTCTCATAAGTGGAATTTTAGTTGAGAACATAAACTAAATGAAAAATATACTAACAACGCTTGTAATCCTCATTACGTTTAGTCTTTCCGCTCAAAAAAAAGAGACTTATATCTATTCTATTAAAGGAAAAGATACCTTGAGAATGGATGTGTTCACTCCAGAAAATATTAATAAAACCGATTCACTTCCTGTATTACTTTGGATGCATGGTGGTGGGTTTTCGGGCAGTCACCGTGCCTATCCAGATGATGGTAGTTTGGTTAAGTACGCTGCCGAAAAACAAAATTATATAGGGGTTTCTATCGATTACCGTTTACTTAGAAAAAATAAAGCTACAGGTTTTGGTTGTGATTGCACCAAAGACGAGAAAATGGAAACTTTTAAACAAGCTGCAATTGATTATTTAGATGCGGCAAAATTTTTAGTTGAACGTGCTAAAAGTCTTCAAATTGATCCTACCAAAATTATAGCAGGTGGGAGTAGTGCTGGAGCAGAGGGCATACTAAATGCCGTGTATATGAAGGATTATTTTGTATCGAATAAAGACGCTTATAATAACGTGTCATTTGCAGGTGTGTTTTCTTGTGCAGGTGCTGTAGTTGATGCACGATATATTACTGCAGAAAATGCAGTTCCAGCAGTTATTTATCATGGAACAGACGATCAATTAGTGCCGTTTGGTAGTGCATCACATCATTATTGCGACCCGAAGAAAGACGGTTATATTATGTTAGATGGTTCTGAAATTATAGTAAATCAACTCGAAGAATTTGATACCGCATATGCGTTCAATATCGTTAAAGGTGGTGGCCACGAGATTGCCCGAATTCCATTTGAAGATTTAGAGATGATATTTCAGTTTTTTGAGCGAGCGATGCTAAATAAGGACGTTATTCAAACTAAAATTATAAGAACTAAATAACATGAGAAACTTAGTTGTTATTTTATTAATGCTTTTTGCTTTTCAATCGTGCAAGAATAATTCACTAGAAAAGAAGGTAGAATTGGTGCCTAAAAAACGACCAAACATCGTTTATATTATGGCAGACGACCATGCTGAACAAGCCATCAGTGCTTATGGTCATCCGATAAGTAAATTAGCACCTACACCAAATATTGATCGTATTGCAGTAGAGGGTGCTTTGTTTAAGAATAACTTTTGTACTAATTCTATTTGCGGACCTAGTAGAGCCGTGGTTTTAACGGGGAAATTTAGCCATGCCAATGGTTTTAGAATGAATGGCGACCAATTTGATGGTAGCCAACAAACCTTTCCTAAGCTACTTCAAAAAGCAGGTTACAATACCGCTGTTATTGGTAAATGGCATTTACATGATTTGCCACAGGGTTTTGATTATTGGAAAATATTAACGGACCAAGGCAATTATTACAATCCAGATTTTATAGAAATCAATGACGCAACGAAAGTAGCAGATACAACTCGAATTGAAGGCTATGCTACAGACATTATTACACAAAATGGTATTGCCTATCTCAATTCTGTAAAGGACAGCGACAAACCTTTTATGCTTATGCTGCAGCACAAAGCACCACACAGAAATTGGATGCCAGCCTTGCGACATGCCAATAAATTTGATGATATCGAATTCGAATTGCCAGAGAGCTATTTCACGGCTCATGAAGGTTCATTAAGCTCGCAACAGCAGCAACAAACGATTTATAAGGATATGTACGAAGGTCATGATTTAAAATTGACCAAAACGAAAGGAAGTCCAGAATTGGCTCATAATCCATGGAAATCTGATTTTGAACGTATGACGATTAAACAGCGTATGGCTTGGGATAAGGCTTATCAAGCAAAAAATGATGCGTTTCATGATGCAAATTTATCGGGCAAAGATTTAGCAAAATATAAAGGGCAACGTTATTTACAAGATTATTTGGCAACGATTGCTTCTCTAGATGAGGGCGTTGGTGAGGTTTTAGATTATTTGGAGGAAAACGGATTGGATGAAAATACAATTGTGATTTATACAACAGATCAAGGTTTTTATTTAGGTGAAAAAGGGTGGTTTGATAAACGCTATATGTACGAAGAATCTCTAGCAATGCCTTTAGTTGTTAAGTATCCAAATATTATTCAGCCTGGAACTGTCATAGAGGAGATGACTCAGAATTTAGATTTTGCGGAAACGTTTTTAGATTATGCGCAAGTTGATATTCCTAAGGATATGCAAGGTAAATCCTTGCGTCCTTTGTTAGAGAATAACTTTGAAGGTACTGATTTTAGAGATGCAGTTTATTATCATTATTACGATTATCCTGCATTTCATATGGTAAAGAAACATCATGGAGTGCGCACTAAACGTTATAAGTTAATGCATTTTTATGATGATATTGATACTTGGGAATTATACGATTTAGAGGAAGATCCAAAAGAGATACATAACCAAATTGATAATCCTGAATATGATACAATTGAAGAAAATCTCAGAATTAAATTAGTAGAGCTTCAAGAAAAATACGAGGTAACACCTACAGATTTTGAACGCGCCTCTGAAGAACAAGTACAACGCGGTTACAAACAATTTAAAAGATTAAGAGGTCAGACGGGGACGTCTTACGATCCTATAACAGATAAAGATACCAAACTATAAATCATGAAGAACATACTTTTTCTATTCTTAATAGTATTTCTTTTCTCCTGTGATAACGAGAAGAGTCAGCATTCAGAACAAATTTCTAATACTCAAGAAAAAGCAGAATTAATAAAAGGGCTTGATACTTATATTAATCCATTAGATATAGATTATACTTATATGGTTTATAATTCTAGCCAAAACAAATCGTACCGTTCCGGTGCAGATCCTGCGGTTATAGAATTTAAAGGAGAATACTACATGTTTGTAACGCGCTCTTTTGGTTATTGGCATTCTACCGATTTAATTAATTGGAATTTTATTAAGCCGCAACAATGGTTTTTTGAAGGTAGCAATGCGCCAACAGCTTTTAATTACAAAGATTCGTTAGTGTACTTTGCTGGTAATCCTGCTGGTTACGGAAGTATTTTGTACACAGATGATCCAAAAAGTGGAAAATGGGAACCAACTGCGTCTATATCTACTAATATTCAGGATTCGGAATTATTTATTGATGATGATGGACAGACCTATTTATATTGGGGTTCCTCTAACATAAATCCACTTCGTGTAAAAATGTTGAATAAAGACGATCGCTTTTTAGAAACAGGAGTTCAGAAAGAATTATTCAACCTTATTGAAGAAGAACACGGATGGGAACGTTTTGGGGAGAATAACTTTCACCCGACTTTAAAAGAAGGATATATGGAAGGTGCTTCCATGACCAAACACAACGGAAAATATTATTTGCAATATGCAGCACCTGGCACACAATTTAATGTGTATGCAGATGGCGTTTATGTTGGAGATACACCTCTTGGGCCTTTCACATATATGAAAAATAATCCAATGAGCTTTAAGCCTGGTGGATTTACAAATGGAGCGGGACACGGCATAACGGTTAAACAAACTAATGGGCAATATTGGCATTTTGGTACTATGGCACTAGCATCTAACGCACAATGGGAACGTCGTTTGTGCATGTTTCCAACTTATTTTGATGCCGATGGTTTAATGTACACTAATACCGCTTATGGAGATTATCCGCGTTTTGGTTCTAGTCATCCTACAAAAGCAGGACAACACAATGGTTGGATGTTACTTTCTTATAAAGGAGATGTTACAGTGTCATCGTCGTTAATGCAAATTATGAAATTTACATCGAATGATGACGAAGTAAAAGTCACCGAATTACCTCTCAAAAAAGATGCGAACGGTCTAATAACTTCTGAAATATTGACCGATGAAAACCCTAAAACATTTTGGGTTGCAGAAGCAAATGATAATAAGCAATGGATAACAATTGAAATGCAAAACCTTGGGAATATTCAGGCTTTTCAACTTAATTTTCATGACCATGAATCTGGAATTTACACACGTGTCGAAGAATTAAAACATCAATTTACTATAGAGGTTTCAGAAGATGGAACTAAATGGCAAACTGTAGTGGATCGAAGCAATAGCGAAAAGGATACTCCAAATGCCTATATTGTATTAGACGAAGCGGTACAGGCAAAGTATGTACGTTATAAAAATATAAAAGTACCTGGCGCGAATTTTGCAATGTCAGAATTTAGAGTGTTTGGTTTAGGATTAGGAGCGCAGCCAGCGAATGTTTCTAAATTCGAGGTAAAAAGAGAGGAAGACCGAAGAGATGTGTCATTGACTTGGAATCTTGTAGAAGGAGCCCAAGGTTATAATATCCGTTGGGGAATAGCGGAGGATAAGCTGTATCAGTCTTGGCAAGTTTATGATACTAACGAACATTTTATGCGCTCTCTAGATCGTGATACACCGTATTATTTTACGATAGAAGCATTTAGTGAAAACGGTATTTCTGAGTCAAGTGAAGTGATTTTTGTTGAGTAATAATGTGATATATTTTAACCATAACGCGAGTGATGGTTTTTATTAGGATTTAAACTAAACTTTAACTAAATAAATATAATTATGAAAAATCTAACAACCAACAGATTGATTAAGTTGGCGCAATTTTGCTTTTGCGTGTTCTTATTGATTAATTTTAATTCATGTACTAAAGAAGATGATATTACTCCTTTAGGGAGTAAGGAGACGCTAAACGTCGAAACCCAAGCATTAGTACCCGATAATGTTACGTTAATTTCAGGCTGTCAACACACAATTACTCCAGAATTTAATAGTGTTATTTTTGCGGCAAGGAATTATACATGGTCAGCACAGCCAGCTGAATTAGTAGAGCTTGCAGTAGATCCTTTAACTTTTGCAGTAACAGTTCAAACAATCTCGGAAGGAAATGTGACGTTGACTTTAGAGTCAGATGATGGTGAGGTCTCCGCCTCTGTTGAGGTCATTATAGATGATGAAAATGATGGTGTTCTAAAAATCTTAGCTATAGGTAATAGTTTTTCAGAAGATGCTTTAGAAGCTAATTTTTGGGGTTTGGCTAATGCTGCTGGTAAACAAGTTGTAGTTGGTAATATGTATGTAGGTTCTGCAAATTTAGATACCCACGCTGCCAATGCAACGAGCAATTCAAATAGTTACAGCTATAGAAAAATTGACTTAGATGGAAATCGTACTGTTACATCAAGTTTTTCAATCTCTGAGGCAATAGCTGATGAAGATTGGGATTATATAAGTTTTCAGCAAGCGAGTTACGAATCTGGACTTTTTGATACATTTATAAATCCGCTTCAAACACTTTATAACGTTGTAAAAGGGCAGAATCCTAACCCATGTACAAAGTATATATTACACAAAACTTGGGCTTATGCTCAAAACTCAACCCATTCAGGTTTTGTGAATTATAATAATGATCAGACAACAATGTTTAATGGGATTATTGAAGCTTATAGTCAGGCGGAAAACTTAATACCTACAGCAATGGTAGTGCCTACAGCAACTGCAATACAAAATGCAAGAACTAGTTTTTTAGGTGATGGTTTTACACGTGATGGATATCACTTAAACGATTTAGGTCAATATGCAGCATCATGTACTTGGTTTGAAATGATGTTTGGTGAGTCGGTAATAGGAAATGCTTATGAGCCTGATGGGATATTACCTTATTATAAAGAATTAGCACAACATGCAGCACACGAGGCTGTGTTGAGTCCTAATGAAATTACGATTTTAACCGACTTCGCAACTGCGGGAGGTAACGGTATTATTTCAGAGCCAGTATTTATTAATTTCGCTAGCTCAGGTAATCCTGAAGGTTGGAATGCTTATTCAAGCTTTTTAGAAGGATCTGGTATCGCTAATATTTTGTACCCAAGTGGTGGGTTTACAGGTGTAGCAGCGACTACAACTGCCCGATTTAGAGGTTTAAATAACACTTCGGGTGCAAGTTCAACAACAACAGATTTAAATATGCCAGATGAAGTATCACGTTCTAATTTTTATTCTCATGCATTAGATTGGGGGTCTAATCCTGGATTGGAAGAGAGTGTGATAGAATTTACAGGTTTTCAGTCGAATGATACCTATGAACTTTGCTTCTATGGTTCAAGAAATGGTGTTAGTGATAATAGAGATACAAAATATACAGTTGTTGGTGCTACTGAGCAGTCTGCTACTTTAGATGCTGCAAATAATGCTACAAACACAGTTTGCATCTCTAATGTTCAGCCTGATGCGGATGGCAAAATTATTTTGAAAGTTTCATCAGGTGATTCTAATGATAACAGCAATCAATTTTACTATATAAACGCAATGAAAATAACGCCACAATAACTATTAATCATAAAATAGGTCTCTTTAATTGTTGGTGCTTTGTGATTAATACAAATAAATTATTTCGCAATGACTAACAATTAAAGAGGTGTCTATTTCTATCTAAAAGCCTTGAAAATTATTTCCCTAAAATAAGCGGTTATAACATTAAATTTTTTTTTAATATGAAGTATTTATTAGTCGTCTGTTTTGCTTTTTCTAGTTTATGTTTTGCTCAAGATTTCTCTATAATGAGCTACAATATAAAGTTGGATTATCCAATAGAAGGAGAAAATAGCTGGACAAATAGAAAATCATTTTTTATTAATCAATTAAAGTTTTATGAGCCAGATGTCTTGGGAGTTCAAGAAGCAATGCCAAATCAAATGAAAGATATGGATAGTCTTTTGGTTGACTATAGTTATGTTGGTGTTGGTCGCGACGATGGCATAGATGCTGGAGAATATTCAGCACTATTTTATAAAACAGATAAATTCACTGTTTTAAAATCAGGAACCTTTTGGTTGTCTGAAACACCAGAGAAAGTTTCCATGGGTTGGGATGCGGTTTGTAATAGGGTTTGTACTTATGCTTTATTTGAAGATAAAGTTTCGGGTCAATTATTTTGGGCGTTTAATACCCATTTTGATCATGTAGGTAAAG
Source organism: Winogradskyella costae (assembly GCF_013403865.1). Classification (GTDB taxonomy): domain Bacteria; phylum Bacteroidota; class Bacteroidia; order Flavobacteriales; family Flavobacteriaceae; genus Winogradskyella; species Winogradskyella costae. The sequence goes on along the minus strand of NZ_JABFDK010000001.1, from coordinate 571,724 downwards.
CAGCTAGAAAAAATAGTGCTATTGTTATACTTAGTAAAATAAAAGAACTCAATACAGCCGAGTATCCTATTGTTCTTACGGGGGATTTTAACATGGAGCCCAATCACGCTAGTATAAGCTATATCAAAGAGTACTTAAAAGATTCAAAAGATATAGCGCATGTTGTTTTTGGTCCGGAAGGTACTTATAATGGTTTTGACTTTAATAAACCGGTTACTAGACGAATAGATTTTGCATTTGTAAGCGATAACATTGAAGTAAAAAAATACGCCGTATTAAGTGATAACTGGAATTTACATTATCCTTCAGACCATTTACCAATTTTAATTACATTGCAGCTATAAAAGTTTAAATAGACTAAAACTCTAACTAATATTAAATAAATTTATAAAATGAAAAAAAGTGTTTTTTTATTATTAATCGCAGCGGTTTCGGCTTTAGGTGGCTTGCTCTTTGGTTATGATACAGGTGTTATTAATGGTGCCCAATTTTATCTTACAGAGTATTTTGACTTAAGCGATGCCTTAAAAGGCTGGGTTGTTGGTAGTGCACTTATTGGGTGTTTTGTTGGAGCTATTATTGCCGGACCTTTAAGCATTAAAATAGGTAGAAAAAAATCTTTAATAATTTCCGCAATATTCTTTACCGTTTCCGCTTATGGATCGGGTTTACCAGAACTATTTCCTCAGACTGTTAGTATGCTAGTAGTTTTTAGAATTATTGGTGGTTTAGGTATTGGTGTGGCATCTATGAATGCTCCCATGTATATCGCAGAAATTGCACCTTCAAATATTAGAGGGCGTATGGTCACATACTATCAGTTGGCTATTGTAATTGGCTTTTTTGTAGTGTTCTTAGCGACTTATTTTATAGGTAATGATTTAACTGTAGAAGAAAACATTGAATTTGGATGGAGAAGAATGTTCTGGTCAGAATTAATACCAAGTCTTCTGTTTTTAATCTTATTATTTATTGTTCCTAAAAGTCCGAGGTGGTTAGCTTTAAAAGGTAAAGATGCTGATGCTTTAGCTGTTTTGCAGAAAATTAATGGAGATGAAGTTGCTGAAAAAGAGATGCTTCAAATTAAGGAGTCTCTAAATAAAACTAACGATGGTATTAAAGTAAGCTATTTTTCTAAAGGGATATTAGCTATTATTGCCATTGGTACGGTGCTTTCGATGTTACAACAATTTACAGGAATTAACGCTGTATTATATTATGGTGCAGATATTTTTGAAAAAGCACTTGGATTTGGAAAAGAAGATGTCCTTGCGCAACAAATATTGTTGGCGTTTGTAAATTTAGTATTCACATTCGTAGCGATGTTTACAGTAGATAAGTTTGGTAGAAAACCATTACTTTATATCGGATCTGTTGGTATGATAATAGGGTTCTTACTTTTAGGGATTACGTTACAACAAGAAAGCGTAGGAGTGCTATCCTTAATTGGAGTATTGCTATTTATTGCTTCCTTCGCATTGTCAATGGGGCCAGTAGTATGGGTTTTACTATCAGAAATGTTTCCAAACAAAATAAGAAGTGCTGCTATGTCTGTAGCTGTTGCAGCACAATGGGCGGCTAATTATGTGGTTTCACAATCGTTTCCTGTTGTAATGGGAAGTGACGTAAATAATAGTGCGCCTTGGAATGGATCATTGCCATACTATATATTTATAGCATTTATCTTAATCATAGTCTTTGTAACCTATAAGTTTATACCAGAAACTAAAGGAAAGTCATTAGAGGAGATTGAAGGCTTTTGGAAGTAAGTATTATCCTGAAATTTTAAATATAAAGAAACCCGATTCGTTAGAATCGGGTTTTTATGTTAGAACCAAAACTAGGGCTAAGTGAGTGTGAAAATTAATAGAGGTTATCTAAATTCTGGAACAACTAGAAATGGGATCATTGCATGAAATCCTATTTTCTGAATAACAGGTTCGTTTAAAAAGCTTTCAATAAAACTATGCTTATAATTTATCATAGTAAGTATATTAATATCAAATTCATCAATAAATTCAGTGATGGCTTCTTCTTTAGTGCCAAAATTGGGCTTCCAATTAATAGCACTTGGGTGATCTTCAAGGTACGCTTTCAGCATTGCTAAATTATAACTTTGTTTTTCTGTTAAGCTGTCTTTGATATTAACGTGAACAACTTGTATTTTAGATGAATATAATTCAGCTAATTCTAATAACGGTTGTAATTCATCCCCATAAAATCTATTAAAATCCGTAGGAAAAGCAATTTGCTTTGGTTCAATAAAGTCATAAGCATCTGGCACAATTAGAACAGGGCATAATCTTATTTTTTCAACGATATTAACGGTGTTACTACCAAAAAGAAATTCTTTAGCTCCAGTGGCACCTTTAGTGGCCATAATGACTAAGTTAATGTTATAGTTCTTTATCGTGTTTTTAATCGCATCTAATAAAGGCTCTGTGCTAAAAACAGTTTCAAACTTGTGATCAGGATTTGTTCTTAAAGCCTTCGCTTTATCTCTTAAGTCAACTAAATCTTGTGTAGTTTCTTCTTTGTTTAAATCAATAAAAGTTGAAGTGATATAGGTCCTAGAAGTTGGGTTTTTAAAAGACCAAGTATGTAACAAATAAAATGTACACGGTTTGTTAGCGTATAGTTGTAGTGCATAAAGTATAGCACTCCATGCATTCTCTGAAAAATCTGTTGGAAGTAATATGTGGTGTCTCATAGTCGTTTATATCTAAGCAAATTTAAAGTATGATGGTTTTAAGAAAAATGATTTATATCAGTTTTGAGGTATAATTAAAAAAGGAATAGTTGGGTGGAAACTAATATTAGTAATTACAGGTTCTTTCATTATGTTTTCTATAAAGCTATGCTTATAATTTACCATGGCTAAAATGTCAATTCGGAACTCTTCGGTAAATTCTTGAATAGCTTTTGCCTTTCTATCAAAATTAGACATCCAATGAATACTATAATTATATTGATTTAAGGTTGTTTCTAATAAAGCTAAATTTTGTTTTTGTGGCTCTGAAATATCATTTTCATTATTGATATGTACGATTCTAATTTTAGAATTATTGAGATCTGCTAATTGTTTTAGAGGTAACAATTCATCGCCATAAACGCGGTTAAAATCTGTGGGGAAAGCAATTTGTTCAGGTTTTACGAAATCAAATTTATTTGGAATAACCAAAATAGGGCAGTTTTTTACCTGTTTAATCGTATTCACGGTGTTACTTCCAAAAAGTATTTCTTTAGCTTTAGTTTCCCCTTTTGTGCCTATAACAATAAGGTCTATGTTTTCTTTTTCCACGACAACATCAATTAAACTATGCAAATCATTAGTGCTTAATATAATTTCGAAAGTATGATTATCATTGGCATAGTCTCTTTCTATCTTGGTTTTTAAATCAGTTAAGTCTAGTCTTGCTTTTTCTGCTAAAACACGTGCTAATTTATTAGACATGCTAGACATAGAAGAAGCATTGAGCTTAGAGGAATGTAAAAAATGAAATGTACATTGTTCTTCTTTATATAGTTTTAATGTGTATATCGCAGCACTATAGGCGTTATCTGAAAAATCCGTTGGTAAAAGAATATTTTTTGACATAATTACTTATTTATATTAAGGTTAGAATGCTACGTTATCTTTACTAAGTGTTTTATAATATTTGATATGTAATGTTCTGGTTTATATATTTTTATCTGTTGGTCTATGGTGTAAAATTATAGATTAAATACATTTTAAACTATGATAAATGTCAGTTGAAAATGTAACATTAGTAATTATGATGTACAGGTTGAATTATAAAAATTATAACTGCTGAAGCGATACGTTGGCATTGATGAATGCTGATAAAAATTTTAATTAACCCGTAGTTTTAAATGTAATTTAGATGATGTATGGTGGACTAAAAGTGAAGCTTATGCTACGTTCTCAATATATATAACGGTGAAGGAATTTCGGTTTGTGATTGAGTTGTAATGGGTTTAGTGTGGATTCTATCTTAATAAGCTTTGAATAGAGAGGGAAGATTAAATAATTTTCATTTTTAAATTTTTTTCTGGCAGTTCAAAGGTTTTGATGCGATAATCTTAAAGCAGAATTTGTGCTAATTATAAAGTTAACGTAATTTTTTTAGATTCTTAATGAGATAATATCTTGTTAGGAAGTACTTGTCAGCAGCAGAAATAACAAGATTGTTTTAATATAAGAAATTAAGGATAGCTTAATATAACAAACATATAAGTATATGATAAAACCAAAAAACCTGCAACTTTCTAATAAATAGACTGTTACAGGTTATGGTGGTGGTGCCTCCAGGAATCGAACCAGGGACACAAGGATTTTCAGTCCTTTGCTCTACCAACTGAGCTAAGGCACCAATTGCTTTGTTAAGCGGGTGCAAATATAAAAGCATTTTTATTATTAACAAAAAGAATTTGATAAAATTTGATTTTATAAATTTGCAACTAATCAAAATTAATATGAATCTTATTGTAGATGTGGGTAATACGTATGTTAAGTTTGCTGTTTTTTATGACGCAGATTTAATTTATAAATTGAATTTTAAGCTTAATGAGTTTGAAAAACAGTATAAAATCGTAAAAAAAGACTTCCCTAAGTTGAAAAAAGCAATCATTTCTTCGGTTGGTCTCTTGTCAAAAGCGCAAGTTGAAATCTTAGAAACGGATTTAAATGTTTTGGTATTAACATCAGAACTAAAATTTCCATTCAATAATGATTATCAAACGCCAAAAACCTTAGGTGTAGACCGTATTGCTTTAGTTTGTGCTTCAGTACATCAGTTTGCTAACAAAAATGTATTAATCATTGATGCAGGCACGTGCATTACGTACGATTTTGTAACTAAAGAAAATCATTACAAAGGAGGTGCTATTTCACCAGGGTTGCGATTGAGATACTTGTCTTTAAATAATTTAACTGCGAATCTTCCGTTATTAGAAACCAAGTTGCCCGATAATGTTATCGGCAATTCAACAGACACATCAATTCATTCAGGTGTTGTTTATGGCACAATCAATGAAATTGATGGGGTTATTAATAGATATCTAGAAGATTACTCAGATTTAACAGTTATTTTAACAGGAGGAGATAGTAAATTTTTGTCAAACCAATTAAAAAATACCATATTTGCGAAATCAAATTTTCTTTTAGAAGGTTTGAATTTCATTCTAGAATATAATTCAAAATAATGATAAAACGTTTTATTGTAATTTGTATTACAATTATAAGTTCTGCAGCTTTTGCACAACAAGGAACAGGTTCTCCATACTCTTTTTACGGTATTGGTAGTCTAAAGTTCAAAGGAACTGTAGAGAACCGTAGTATGGGGGGCATGAGTGTTTACTTAGATAGTATACATTTTAATTTGAAAAATCCCGCGTCTTACGCAGGAGCCCCTTTGAAGGGCGGTTATTTTAATGGTGAAAGTCGACCAGTAAAATTTACAGTTGCAGGAACTATGACTGAATCTACATTGAAAAGTAACTCTGGTGAAGCAAATACCAATAGTACTATTTTTGATTATTTAGCTGTAGCAGTACCAATTGGTAAATTTGGTGTGGGATTTGGTTTAGTGCCATACACGTCTGTTGGCTATAGATTAGATGATCTCAATGATGAAAATGTTATAGAGAACCGTTTCAGTGGTGAAGGAGGTTTAAATAGGGTTTTTGCCGGTGTAGGGTATCAAATCACAGAGAAATTGAGTGCTGGTGTCAACTTTAACTACAACTTTGGGAATATCCAGAATTCTGCTCTAGAAATTGAATATACTCCAGAGGGTGATGTGGTGCAGTATCAAACACGTGAGTTTAATAGATCTGACTTAAGTGGTTTAAACGTTAACTTTGGGGTGAATTACAAAACCATGATAACTGATAAGTTAGAACTATCAGCATCGGCTACTTATGCGCCAGGAAGTAAACTTAACTCAGATAATACAAGAACGTTTTCAACGGTTACCGTAAGTGGTTCAACGCTTGAGACGACATCGACTTCTAATACAATTGAGGCAGACCTCGAAGGGCAAAATCTTAAAAAAACAAAATTAACCTTGCCAGGAACTGTGTCTTTTGGTGTAGGTGTTGGAAGTCCAAGATCATGGTTTGTAGGTACTGAATATACTTATCAAAATTCATCCGATTTTTCCAATCCTGTCTTTCCGAATCAAAATTCTACATTTGAAAACTCTTCAAAGATTGCGGTTGGTGGTTTTTTTATCCCAGATTACAGTGCGTTCTCAGGGTACTTAAAACGTGTAGTTTATAGAGCAGGATTTAACTTTTCTAACACAGGTTTAGTTGTAAAAGATGAATCTATAAATGAGTTTGGCATATCTTTTGGTTTAGGTTTACCAGTTGGGAATCGAAACTTGTTCTCTAATGCCAATTTAGGTTTAGAGTTTGGAAAGCGAGGAACAACGAATCAAAACTTAATTCAAGAGAATTTCATAAACTTCAATGTAAGTTTATCTTTGAACTCGCGATGGTTTGAACAAAAGAAGTATAAATAAAAAAAACAACTTAAAGATGAAGACGAGAATTACCTTACTGCTTTTAATGCTTTTCATGAGTGTTAATTTTGGGTTTGCTCAGCAAGATGAAGAATGTGGAAACAATCTATCAATTTTTGATAGTTATGTAAAGAGTAAAAAGTATGATGATGCTTATGGACCATGGAAAATAGTTAGAGAAAAATGTCCAAATTTTAATAGAGCTATTTATGTTCATGGTGAAAAAATCCTAAAGCATAAAATTGAAAACTCTTCTGGAGAAGAGCAAGTAGCACACCTTAATGATTTAATGCTTTTATATGATCAGAGTAGAGTGCATTATGAATCTAGATATGATTTAGGTGAAATATTAGCGGATAAAGCTAATTTAGCTTACAAATACAGAAAAGAGTTAAACAAGTCAGATGAGGAAGTTTATAATATGTTTGATGAAGCATTTACAAAAGATCCTGAAAACTTTGATAGTTCAATAGGTTTGTACACATATTTTTCTTTAGCTGTGGATTTATACGATGCTGAAAAGAAAACTGCGCAACAAATGTTTGATAAGTATGACGATGTAATGGAGATGATTGAATCTATTGAGGAATCTTATACAGAGAAACTAAACAAATTAGTAGAGAAAGAAGAAGCTGGTACGGCCTTGACTAAGAATGAACCAAAATATAAAGCTAATTATGAAGCTAATTTGGGAGCTTTTGATAAAGTAAAGTCTAGTATGGATAATAAAGTTGGAGAAAGAGCAACTTGTGAGATTTTAGTGCCATTATACGAAAAGGATTTTGAAGCAAATAAAACGAATGGAGAGTGGTTGCAACGTGCAATGAATAGAATGTATGCTAAAGATTGTAAGGGAGATCCTTTATTTTTAAAATTAGTAGAACAAAAGAATACTATTGAGCCAAATGCTGATACGGCATATTATTTATACATACTTACAGGTGAGCAGAAATATGTGGATCAAACCATTGCTTTGTCTACAGATCCATTAAAAAAGGCAAAACTATACAAGGGGTTAGCAAAAGAACTTAAAGATAAAGGAAGCTACGGAAAAGCAAGACAATACTATATGGAAGCGTTAAAGCTTAACCCTTCAGATGGTTCTCCGCATTTATCAATTGCTAATATGTATGCTAAGAGTGCAAACAGCTGTGGAGATTCAAACTTTAATAAAAGAGCTGTATTTTGGTTAGCTGCTCTCGAAGCAGAAAAGGCTGGTCGAGTAGATGGACGTCTAAGAAGTGCAGCAACTCAAACGGCAACGAGTTATAGAGCAAGTGCGCCCTCTAAAACGGATATATTTCAGGAAGGAAATAAAGGAGAGTCTATATCTATTGGTTGTTGGATAGGACGTTCAGTAACCGTTCCTAGTAATTAATGATAAAAAGTAAATCACATAATATTAAAAACCTAGTCACAGCAATCGTTGTGACTTTGTTTTTTTCATGTAATAATGACTTTAACGAAGTTCAAAAAGTGGGTGTGCTACAAAATCAGCCCATTGGTGAAGCGGAAAATATAGATTTAAAATATACCGAGTTAGAGGAAGATACCATTAGGTTAATTGCAAATTTAATAAGCCCTAAAATGTTAGATTATTCTAATAGAAATTTTGCATTTAATGAATTTCCAGAAGGTATCGAGCTTTTAATTTTTGATGATGAAAAGAATAAAACAACTATTACTTCAAACTATGCTATCATTTATTCTGATACAGATATTATTGATCTACGAGGTAATGTAATAATAGCAACGCATCAAAAAGACACTTTGTTTACAGAGCAGTTATATTACAATCAAAAGCTAGAATGGGCATTTACCAATATGCCTTTTGTGTTTAAGAGTTTAACAAATAATACACACGGTATTGGGTTTGATTCTAATAAGGAATTTAACAATTTTCAGATGTTAGAAATGGGAGGGGACTTTCAATTTGATAATTAACTATCTTTGCACAATAATCATTTTGCTTAACACGTAGCCACGTAAAAAACATAACTTCAAGCCTTTTTAAATATGGAGTGTGTACGGTATGCAATACGTAAAAAAACTATAAATATTATCACATGAAAATACAGAAAATTTTTCATTACGCTTATATTATTTTCGCCGTACTATTTGTATATGACGCCATTACTAAATGGACCGATAATAGAGATGGTGCATACATGTCATTGGTATTTGCAGCTTTAGCAACGTTTATGTTTTTCTTCAGAAAGCGTTTCAGTAAAAAATTTGAAGACCGAAACAACCAATAATTTATGACTTCTGACATAGTCATAATCATAAGTACACTTATACTTTCAGCATTTTTCTCTGGTATGGAAATTGCTTATGTGTCTTCTAATAAGATTCATATCGAATTAGAGAAGAAACAAGGAGATTTTTTAGGGAGAATCTTGGGTAAATTAACGGCCAAGCCTTCCAAATATATTGCAACCATGCTTATTGGGAATAATATAGCATTGGTTATCTATGGGTTTAAAATGGGCGAGGTGTTGGTGCGTTGGTTTCAAACCATGCTGCCTTCAGATAGCGCCGCTTTAAATTATATGTTTGTTGATTTGCAATTGTTAACACAAACCGTAATTTCAACTTTAGTAATTTTAATTACAGCAGAGTTTTTACCAAAAGTATTCTTTCAAATTTATGCGAATACCCTATTAAAAGTACTAGCCTTTCCAACTTACATTTTCTATATCTTGTTTTCGTGGGTTTCAGATTTTATTATCTGGATATCGGATGCCGTTTTAAAATATATATTTAAAGCCGAAGGAGAAGATGTTGTTTTAGCCATGACTAAAGTAGAGCTTGGTAATTATATTACAGAGCAAATGGAGTCTGTTGAAAATCATGACGATGTTGATAGTGAAATTCAAATTTTTCAGAATGCATTAGAATTTTCGGAAGTAAAAGCACGCGAGGTAATGGTGCCACGAACAGAAATTACGGCTGTAGATATTTCAGATTCCATTGAAAACTTGCGTCAACTATTTATTGAAACAGGTAGAACTAAAATTATCGTTTATAGGGATAGTATCGATGATATTTTAGGCTATGTGCATTCGTTTGAGCTGTTTAAAAAACCCGAAACGATTAGGTCCATAATTATCCGTGTGGCCTTTGTGCCAGAAACCATACTTATTAAAGACGTGTTGAATATTTTAACTAAAAAACGCCGAAGTATGGCAGTGGTTATTGACGAATATGGTGGTACCTCAGGGATTATGACCGTGGAAGATATTGTTGAAGAACTTTTCGGTGAGATTGAAGATGAACACGATACAGTAGAAATGGTAGAAGAACAACTCAGTGATAACACCTATAAGTTTACGGCAAGATTAGAAGTGGACTATATTAACGAAACGTATAAGTTAAATCTTCCAGAAAGTGAAAATTATGAAACCCTAGGAGGATTAATAGTTCACGCTACTGAAGGTATTCCTCAAGAAAATGATGATGTACAAATCGAAAACTTTAAGTTTACAATTACAGAAGTATCTTCAACAAAAATAGATGAGGTTATACTTAAGGTTCTAGATGTAGATTAGTTAACTTTTAGAGCGTCATTAGTTAGAATTTCATAGTTATTTCATCATATTGTAGAGCTATTATTTAAGTGCATTTTAATGAAATTTTGAATAAAGTATCCTGCACTTATAAAAACTACGCTTCTCCTTTTATTATTTAGTAGAATATACTATTTTCGCAGACTTATTTACACCAAATTAAAGACATTACAATAGACTATGGCAGTTTTAAATAAAATTAGACAACGCTCACTAGTATTAATATTAGTAATTGCATTAGCGTTATTTTCATTCGTAATTGGAGATTTATTCAAAAATTCTGATGCCTTAACAGGTGGATCACTAGATGTGGTTGCTACTGTTAACGGAACAGATATTAACCGAAATGAGTTTCAGCAAAAAGTAAAAAATTACCAAGATAGATCTGGTGGAAGACAAACGTCCACACAGTCTATGAATGCTATTTACAACCAAGAAGTTCGTAGAATTGTATTACAATCAGAATTTGAAGAATTAGGATTGTCTGTCGAAAAAGATGAAATGAGAGATTTATTGAAAACTAGTTTTTCTTCATATCCAGAATTTCAAGATGCAAACGGAAGCTTTGATGTTAATCGTTTAAATGCATTTATTGCAAATTTAAGAGATTTAAATGGTGACACTGCTCCTTTAGGAAACTTCTTAGTAAACTACGAAAGTTGGACAAACAATGAGCAAACAATTGCTGCGAACGCAATTCAGCAAACGTATTATAATATGATTAAAGCTGGCATTGGAACAACGGTTTCTGAAGCAGAAGAAGATTATTTCGGTGATTCTAAGACGGCAGATATTAGTTATGTTCAAGTACCATACACAACTATTGAAGATAGCTCAGTTCCTGTTTCTAAAAGTGAAATCACAGCTTACATGAAGAAGCATGAGGATACTTATAAAACAGATGCAACGACAGAAGTTGTTTATGTTGAGTTTAAGGAAGAGGCGTCTAAAGCTGATGAAGATAAAATAAAAGCAGATTTATTAGCTTTAAAATCTGATAGAACAGAATATAACGAAAACAGTAAGAACACAGAAACGATTCCAGGATTTGATTCTGCTACTGATGTAGAAGAATTTGTAAATTCAAACTCAGCAATAAAGTATAATGATACTTTTTTAAGAGCGGCACAATTACCAGCTGTAGCTAAGGACACATTGATGAATTTAGGTGTTGGTAGCTATTATGGGCCTTATAAAGATGGTGGGTTTTATAAATTATCTAAGATTGTTGCAAGTCAGCAATTACCAGATTCAGTAAAAGTTCGTCATATATTAGTTCCTTTTGTAGGTGGACAAAGAGCAGATGCTTCTGTAACTAAAACACCAGAAGAAGCTAAGAAAACAGCAGATAGTATTTTTGCACAAATTAAGGCTGGTACTAAATTTATGGATTTATTAGAATTATCTTCTGATAAAGTAAGTAACGAGCAAGATGGTGAAATTGAATTTGATTATTTAGCAGGAATGGCACCAGAATTTAAAGCCTTTGCTTTTGATAATAAAAAGGGTGATATTGATGTTGTTCAAACATCTTTCGGCTATCATATTATTGAAGTATTAGAGCAGAAGAGTTTTAATAGTGCAGTAAAAATAGCAACAATAGCAAGTAAAATTGAGCCTTCAGATCAAACACTTCAAGATGTGTTTAACGTAATGTCTAAATTTGAAATTGCGGCTAAAGATGGTGATTTTAATGCCTTAGCTAAAGAACGTGACTTAACAGTAAAGCCTATTTCATTTGAAGCTTTAGATGAAAATATTCCAGGTTTAGGAAGTCAAAGAGAAGTAGTGCGTTGGGCTTTTAATGAAGATACTGATGCAGGTGATTTTAAGAACTTCCCAATTTCTAATTTTGGTTTTATAGTGGCTAAGGTTGTAGAGAAGAAAGAAGAGGGGTTAATGAGCACTGAAGATGCTTCTATTACTGCTTTGCCAGAAATAAGAAAAGAGAAAAAAGCGAAAATGATTCGTGAGAAAATTACAGCGACTACATTAGCTGATATCGCTAAAAATCAAAGTCAGACTGTGAGAACAGCTGCAGCAGTTACGATTAAAAATACAACGTTATCAGGCGCTGGTGTTGAGCCTAAAGTTGTAGGTGCAGCATTCGGATTGGCTGAAGGCGCAACGTCTAAACCAATTGATGGTGAAAAAGGGGTGTATGTTGTGAAACTAGATAAAATTAACGAAGCTACTAAGTTAGACAACTACGGAGCTATTGTAAATAGATTAAATGCAGAGCGTAGAAATACGGTTCAAACTAAGGTGTTTACGGCGTTAGAAGAAGCTGCAGAAATTGAAGATAACAGAGCTAGAACGGTTTACTAACCTTACAATAGCGTTTAAAATATAATTATAAATGGCTTTGCAGAAATGTGAAGCCATTTTTTTATGCTGAACTTGTTTCAGCATCTATAGAATTAAATAAGATTGGTAATAATTTTATTTTCTTGCAATGTTTTTGAAACCGTGTAAGTATTATTTAAACTAAAACCATATCCACATAACGAATAACGGTATCAAACCCTTTTGCGTTAAAATAAGCGGTAGGATTAGTATTAGAAGCTACCAAAACGAAATCGCCTCCCCAAGCTCCAAGACTTTTTACCGCGCCTTTAAAATCAGAGAAAAGTCTCGTTTTAATAGGGTCTTGTTCTATGAGATTAGAAACGATTTTTTCATGAGCTTCAATTAAGTTTTCAAATTCTGAAAGTGAAGTACACGTAATCATTTCTTCAGTTATAGCATCGATTTTAGACGTGATTTTAGAATCAATTTTACCTAATGATTTATATGCTAAAATCCCTTCTCTACTATTTTGTTTTTGATTGAGATATACAAAATAGAGATGGTCTTTAAATAAGGGTTGAAAATTGACTGAGGTTACCAGTGGATTTTGATCTGCTTGTAATTGAAATGTAATTGAAGTATCATTTTGAGCACAGGCAATATCATAACCAGAACCACCAAATGTTTTTTTAAGTAATTGGTAAGCATCAACATTTGCCCAATTTGCAATATTATTAATTAAGGTAGACGATGTACCCAAACCCCAAAGTCTATTAAAATCTTGATGCGTTGTGATATCATAACCTTGATTTGAAACTAAAAACTCAGAATTCAAGCTTTGAGTTGCTTTTAAAATTTGTAACAAACGTTCTTTAACGTCATTGAGAGCTGGACTATTTAAGTCTGTCGTAGCAATCTCATTAAATGATATATGGCATTCAAACCAAATTGCTCCCAGTTCATTATAACTCTTCCAATTTATAATGTTAGAATCATTTGCTTTAACAAGTAAACTCTGTCCGTATTTAGTTGGTATCGCCAAAGCTTTTGCTTCATCTAAAACAGCATATTCAGCTGTTAGTAGGAGTTTTCCGTTACTTCTATATGTTTTAGGCTTTGAATTCAAAAATTTTTATTTTGGGATTACTTTATGGCCTTATATTTTTTATTGCCTCAACTACCGCACTATGAGTTACCACATTAGTCTTAAAATGTTCAACAAGCATCACTTTCTCATTCTCTGTTGCTTCAAACTGATTCAAAATATTCATGAGATGCATTTTCATATGTCCTTCTTGAATTCCGGTAGTGGTTAAAGATTTTATAGCGCCAAAATTTTGAGCTAATCCAGCAACTGCAACAATATTCATTAAGTCTTTTGCTGTTGGTTTCTGAAGCATTTCCATAGAAAATTTTACTAAAGGATGTAAGTTTGTTAAGCCACCAACGGTTCCTAATGCTAACGGGATTTCAATCCAGAATTTAAAGATACCATCAGTAATGGTACAGTGTGTTAAACTAGAATATTTGCCGTCTTTTGCAGCATAAGCATGCACGCCAGCTTCAACGGCTCTAAAATCATTTCCAGTAGCTAAAACAACAGCATCAATGCCATTCATAATCCCTTTATTGTGTGTGACAGCTCTATACGGTTCAATCTCTGCAATGCTAACTGCCTGCTTAAATTTAACTGCAAACTCTTCGGGATTAGGAATGTCCTTACTTTTTAAATCTTCAATCTCACAAGAGACTTCCGCACGCACCAAACATTGTGGTACGTAGTTGGAAAGAATACTCATTATAATAGAAATGTGCTTTTCGTCTTCGGTAAAGCGTTTAAACACTAAGGCTTCACTTTTAAAAGTTGTTGCAAATTGTTCTAAACAAGAGTTAATAAAATTGGCTCCCATCGCATCCAAAGTCTCAAACGTGGCATGTAGCTGGTAATAATTAGGTAAATCTTCAGATTTGTTACGTAATTGAATATCTAAAATACCACCACCTCTGCGTTCCATATTTTTAGTTATGGAAGTTGTATCACTAATCAATTTTGACTTTACAGCTTTAAAGAATGCTTCAAGTTTATCAAATTCACCGTTATATATAAAATGAACTTGACCTATTTTTTCGGTAGATAATACTTCAGCTTTAAAGCCTCCCCGATCCAGCCAAAATTTAGCAGCTTTACTTGCTGCAGCAACAACTGAGCTTTCTTCTATGGCCATCGGGACCGTATAAATGGTCTCGTTAATTAAAAAATTTGGTGCAACACCTAATGGTAAATAGTAATTAGTAATAGTATTTTCTATAAACTCATCATGTAAATTCTGAAGTTTATCATCTGAGTTCCAATACTGTTTAACAATTGCTCTCGCGCTATCTTTATCTGTGAAATACGTGTTTAAAAGCCATTCAATCTTTTGAGTTTTAGAAAGCTTAGAAAAGCCAGAAATAGTATTAGGCATGTTGGTTCTTATTTTTGTAAAAACAAAGATACTAGGATTGGCGTAAAATGTCTGCAAAATCGATTTTAAATGCCGATTTACTGTTAATAATAGCGATTTTTTGCATAATTTTTAGTAAACTTGGCATTGCTTTATTAAAACGTAAAATTTAAGAAAATCGCCTGTAAAAAATGGTGTGGATAGTAAATGTGATCCATAGCGAGCAGGATCTAGCCTTATATAAATAATAAATATAAACACATGACTTTGAGACCTCTTGTAGCTGTTTTTTGCTTTTTAATGACCTCTTTAGTTTTTTGTCAGGACAAACAAATTACGCTTCAGGACATTTGGGGTGGAACTTTTAGAACTGAAGGAATGCAAGCTTTGCATTCGATGGAGAATGGAAATCAGTATTCAGTTTTGAATTTTGATAGGCAAAGCAGAACATCTACCATAGATATTTATGACTATAAAACATTAAAAAAAGTAAAAACCTTAGTGTCATCAGCTGATATCGCTGAGATTCAAGGTTTTTTTGATTATTCGTTTAATACCGATGAATCTAAAATAATTTTAACAACAAAATCACAACCTGTTTTTAGACGTTCTACATTGGGTGAATATTACATATATGATATAGCTTCGAAAGAAGTAACTAAAGTGTCAGATGATTTAGTGCAAGAACCAACGTTATCTCCAGACGGCACTAAAGTGGCTTACGGATTTGAAAATAATTTATTCGTAAAGGATTTAAAATCTGGAAATGTAGAGCAGTTAACTACAGATGGCGAAAAGAATAAGATTATTAACGGTATTACGGATTGGGTTTACGAAGAGGAATTTAGCTTTGTTAGGGCTTTTGATTGGAATGCAGATAGTAACCAAATTGCTTTTATTAGATTTGATGAAACTGATGTTCCAGAATTTTCTATGGACGTCTATGGTTCAGATTTATACCAGACACAACATGTGTTTAAGTACCCAAAGGCAGGCGAAGCGAACTCTAAAGTATCTTTACATTTATTTGATTTAGATTCCAAAAAACTTACTGAGTTAAGTGTTACGAAAGACTATGTAGATTTCTATATTCCAAGATTAGAATGGACGAACGATGCTAATGTATTGAGTGTTCAGTTTATGAATCGTCATCAAAATGAATTAGATCTTTGGATGATTGATACCAAAGCGAACTCTTCAAAAGTAGTTTTAGCAGAAAAAGATAACGCCTATATCGATGTCACTTTCAACTTAACCTTTCTAAAAGATAATAGTTTTATTTGGACGAGTGAGTTAGATGGTTTTAATCATGTCTATCATTATTCAAAAGACGGTAAACTTATGAATCAAGTTACTAAAGGCAATTGGGAAGTTACCGACTACTATGGTTTTAATGAAAAAGCAAATACTATTTATTACCAATCTACAGAAAATGGTTCAATAAATAGAGATGTATATTCTATACAGTTAAACGGAAAAAACAAAAAGCGTCTGACGGAAAAAGTCGGAACAAACAGTGCTTCTTTTAGTGCTGACTTCACCTATTTTATTAATACGTTCTCAAGTGCAGTAACACCTCAAGAATATACGTTATACAGTTCTAAATCTGGTAAAGTTGTTAAACAAATTAAAGATAATGATCAATTAGCCAAGAAACTCGAGGGCTATGTGATGTCTGAAAAAGAATTTAGTACTATTTCTGTAAATGGGAATGATTTGAACATGTGGACAATTAAGCCTTCTAATTTTGATCCGAATAAAACATATCCATTATTTATGTATCAATATTCTGGTCCAGGCTCTCAGCAAGTTGCTAACCGTTGGAATAGTGCAAATGATTATTGGTATCAAATGTTAGCACAACAGGGTTATATTGTAGTTTGTATTGATGGAAGAGGAACGGGTTTTAAAGGAGCCGATTTTAAGAAAGTTACTCAAAATGAATTAGGGAAATTTGAAGTTGAAGATCAAATAGAAGCTGCAAAACAATTGGGGACGTTAGATTATATAGACGCTGAAAGAATTGGGATTTGGGGCTGGAGCTATGGCGGTTTTATGAGTAGTAATGCACTTTTTAAAGGAAATGATGTCTTTAAAATGGCAATTGCGGTCGCGCCAGTGACGAGCTGGAGGTTTTATGATTCTATTTATACTGAACGTTATATGACCACACCTCAAGAAAATCCAACGGGTTATGATGAGAACTCACCAATAAATCATGTAGATAAACTTAAAGGAGATTTCCTTTTAATTCATGGTACAGGTGATGATAATGTCCATGTACAAAATACCATGAGAATGGTCGAAGCTTTAATCCAAGCCGATAAACAATTTGAATGGATGATTTATCCAGATAAAAATCACGGCATCTACGGTGGAAACACGAGATTGCATTTATATAAAAAGATGACAGATTTCATCCATAGAACATTGGGTGATAAATTGTAATCATTAGAAGATTAAATGCTGAGATAAATGAAGTCAAAACTAACTAACACTAACTAATAATATTATGTCAACAACAATTAAACATGCACATCAGAAGGAACTTTTTGGGCATCCAGTAGGTCTATTCATTTTGTTTTTTACAGAAATGTGGGAACGTTTTTCTTATTATGGAATGCGAGGTATTTTAGTGCTTTACATGGCAACTTCTGCAACTGCAATTGATCCAGGTCTAGGTTGGTCTAATAAAGATGCGATTTGGTTATATGGTTGGTATACTATGCTAGTTTATGTCGCTTCTATACCTGGGGGGTGGATAGCCGATAAGTTTTTAGGTCAAAAGAAAACTGTTATGCTCGGTGGACTTTTGTTATGTTTTGGTCATGGTATTCTAGCGATACCTCAGAGTTGGGCTTTCTTTACAGGTTTAGGCTTGATTATTTTAGGTGTTGGTGGTCTTAAACCAAACATATCTACAATGGTTGGTGGTCTGTATAAAGAAGGAGATATTAGACGAGATAGTGGATTTACAATTTTTTATATTGGCATCAATGTTGGTGCGTTCTTAGCAAGTATTACTGTTGGTTTAGTCGCTTATTATTACGGATGGCATTATGGTTTTGGTTTAGCAGGTATTGGTATGTTACTTGGGCAAGTTGTATTTATCTGGGGACAAAAATTCTTAAAAGGAGTTGGTGAATTTACTGGTGGTAGTCAGGCTACAGAAGCAGAACGCTTAGCTTCAAAACGTCCGTTGAGTAAAATTGAAAAAGATAGAGTTGTTGTTTTATTGATTTCATTCTTAATCGTTGTTGTGTTTTGGGGAGCTTTTGAGCAAGCCGGAGGATTAATGAACTTATATACGGATGCTAAGGTCGATAGAACTACAGGATGGAGTTGGATGGAGGAAATTCCTGCAGCTGTTTTCCAATCTTTAAATGCAGGTTATATTATTATATTCGGAACTATCATAGGTGGTTTCTGGATTTGGTGGAAGAAAAGTGGAAGAGAATCTTCTTCATTATTCAAAATGGCAATCGGAACTATCATTATGGGTCTAGGTTATGTCTTTATGATGTTTGCATCTCAAGAAGCTAGTGCAGAAACGTTTGGAAAAGCAGCTATGATGTGGATTTTCTTAGCGTACTTATTCCATACAATTGGTGAGTTATGTACATCTCCTGTATCACTATCATTTATTACTAAGTTGGCTCCATTAAAATATGCGTCCATTATGATGGGGGTTTATTTTGCTGCCACAGGTTTTGGGAATAAGTTAGCTGGTACAATTGGAGAGTCTTCTCAGCTTGAATCGTTCACAGGCGAAATGATTGTTAGCAAACAAGAGATGTTGCCTTTTATTTCAAAAGAAACATTTAAAATTAAAAATGAAAATAAAAAAGTAGTTGAAATAACAGAATATCCAATTAATGAAGATAAAAACTTTAGTATAAGATCTACGGTATATCCTGAAAATGGAGAAGTGGTATTCAAGGATTTTGAAACAGGTAAAGACTTAAATTCTTTATTCAAAATGTCTCAAGGTGAGGATTCAAATACGAAACAGTTATTGGAAGATTTAACTGAGAATAATGTTTCGGCTTCAAATCCATATCATGCAAAATTAGTATTTGAAAAAGATAAAGACAAAGCTCAAATTACAGAAAATAAAGGAGACGGAAAAGATTATGGAGTGTCTTTTGTGTTAGAAGAAGAGCAAAGTGAGCAAGAGTATGCAACCTTTATGTGGTTAACTATATTTACTGTTGCATTTGGATTATTACTGCTTTTATTCTTAAAGAAATTGAAGAAATTAACACATGGAGCAGAAGATAACGAACATGAAATTTTAGAAGCAGAAGAGTTCGAGTTAGCAAATCCAGAACTTAACAAATAATCTAAACTCCTAAAAAAAAGAATTCTCCCTTAAGAATTCACTCTAACTAAATTATTTTTTATGAATACTGACATCGAAAATCTATTTAAAGACAAAGTTCTTGGTCATCCTGCTGGACTTTTTGTATTGTTCTTTACTGAAATGTGGGAGCGCTTTTCGTTCTACGGAATGCGTGTATTACTTGTTAATTTCCTTACTATGGCTGCTATTGGCTATAATCCAGGCTGGGAATGGACAGTAGAGAATGCAGGTGCCCTTTTCGGAACTTATGCGATGTTACTTTATATCACACCAATTATAGGTGGTTGGCTAGCAGATAAATATACAGGGTATCGTTGGGCAGTGATTATTGGATCTTTAATAATGACAGCGGGTCATGCCTCCATGGCTTTAGAAACTGAATTCTCATTATATTTTGGTTTGTTTCTTTTAGTAGTGGGTACAGGTTTCTTTAAGCCAACAATGACGTCTATTATTTCAGATATGTATAAAAAGAACCCAGAAAAGAAAGATGGTGCTTATACCATATATTACATGGGTGTTAATGCAGGTGCATTTTTCGGAATGATGCTATGTGGTTACTTAGCTGAAAAAGTAGGTTGGGCTTATGGATTTGGATTAGCAGGGATTTTTATGCTGTTAGGAACCATTCAGTTTTGGTTGGCAGGTCCATTATTCGGAAAAATCGGTGCTAAGCCATCGAAAGTTCATGAGGTCGAATTACCGCAAAACATCAATGAAGAAAGTGTAGAAATTTCAGAAGAAGAAATAGAAGAGCGTCCTAATCCTTTTACCACTTTAGACAAAGTATTAATCGTTATAGCATCAGTCATAGGTTTAGGTTATGCCGTTAACGATCCAATGTCTAAAATTGCTGGTATTGATATGTTCGCTTTTTTACAAATAGGTGATTTCGAAGGGCAATACACGGCAGTTTTATTTGCTTTAGCACTATTTTTAGTATTAGTAATAGGTCGTATTTTAAGATATACAGCTGTCGTAAGAGATAGAATGATTGCTTTTATAATATTTGCGTTCTTTACAGTATTCTTTTGGATGTCTTTTGAGCAAGGGGCATCTTCATTAGTGATTTTTGCTAGAGATAATGTTGATCGCTTATTAAGTGGGAATTCTGCGACGATATTCAATATTGTAAATACCTTACTTACGGTTATACCATTGATTATTATTTCTTATGTGCTTTATATTCTATGGAAGAAAACATTTAAGAAAATACCAGGTTCTAATATCGTCTTAGTTATTTGTTTCTTATTAATGTGGACCATTGTAGGTTGGATGTTAAATAGAGATTTTAATACTACAGCTTATGATGTAAGTTATAGTGCTATTGAGCAGCCAGAACTCGATGATAAAGGTGAGCAGGTTAAAAATGATAAAGGAGTATTGCAATTTAAATATATACCTGTTACTCAAAGTACAGTTACTAATTCATCACAAAAAATTGTAACAAAAACAATCACTGTAGGGGAGCCTTACGCCGATTATAAAGTAGGTGATAGTAAGGTGCTTATTAATAAGAATAAAGAATTAACAGAGTTCTCATTTGTGTCTACCGTTGAGAAACAAGCTGAGTTAGTTGCTAATGCAAAGACCTTAGGAAGAGATACTGGCTTTGTGGATGCAACAGTTACAAAGGTTAGAGATAACGAGGTTGAAATAACAGTGTCGTGGTTTAGTATTCTAAACTCATTCTTTATTATCGTATTCGCATCATTCTTTTCTAAATGGTGGGAAAGTAAATACAACCCAAGTGCAGCAACAAAATATGCCTTAGGTTTGTGTACTATGGGAATTGGATTTGGCTTATTAGCCTTTGGTGCTTTTGGTCTTGTCGATGGTGTAAAAGTAAGTATGGTTTGGCTAATTTTAGCATATCTATTTCATACACTCGGTGAACTCTGTTTATCACCTGTAGGTTTATCTTATGTAAGTAAATTGGTGCCAGGTAGGATGATTGCACTGATGTTTGGTATGTGGTATTTAGCCATTGCCATTGGTAATAAGTTGGCAGCAGTAGTTGGTGGACAAATCGAAAATATTACAAAGGAATATAGCTTATCTACCTTCTTCTTAATATTTACAATTGTACCGGTTATTGCAGGACTTTTTATATTTGTGTTAAACCCAGTATTGAAAAAATTAATGCACGGAGTACGTTAACAAAAACCGTTAAAAATATCTAAAATGCTCCTGTTTAGGAGCATTTTTTGTAAGTTCGGCTTATTATTTGCAACAAATCGAATATGATGAAAAAAATGACCTTAGGATTAATCGCTGTTTTTGCTTTTTCATTAACAGCAGTAGCACAAGAGATTAATTGGGTAACTTTAGATGAGGCTTTAGAACTTCAGAAAAAGGAACCAAAAAAGATATTTATGGATGTTTACACCAATTGGTGTGGACCTTGTAAAATGTTAGATAAGAATACATTTCAAAATCCAGATGTAGCTGCTTATGTTAATGAGAATTATTATGCGGTAAAATTCAATGCAGAAGGTAATGATGAAGTGACTTACAAGGATCAAACATTTAAGAATCCTAATTACGATGCTACAAAAGCAAATAGACGTAATAGTTCTCACGAATTTTCACGCTTCTTGCAGGTACAAGCCTATCCAACTATGGTCTTTTTTGATGAAGAAGGAGGATTTATTTCTCCGATCACTGGATATTTAAAACCACAGCAATTAGAGTTGTATTTAAAGCTTTTTGAAAGTGATAAACATAAGGAAATGACATCACAAGAACAGTTTAATGAATATTTTAAGTCGTTTACTCCAACATTTAAAGAGTAATAAATCACATTATTTTATAATAAAAGCTCCCTTTTCATTCGTTTGATGGAAAGGGATTTTTTTATGCTCACAAGTCTCCTTCCAACGTTTTAAATACGATTTATAATTACTCGCATCTGCAATAATCAGTTGTGGTTTTAGGCTATCAATAACTCTATTGAGATTCAGTCTTGGGGAATTTCGTAACAAAATATAATTGGGTCTAAACGTCAGTCCTTTATATATTGCGAAACTGTCTATGGCTAAAATAATATTGTCCTTATATTGGTAAACAGATTGTAAACTGTCCGAAACAATAATGTCCAAAGATTCACCTACTTTATAATTCTTTACGGCGTAATCCGATTTTAGTTTTACCGAATCGAGGTTGTGATAGAGGGTTAATTTATTGTTTGTCTTTAATCCAATCATTGAGTAGCGACTTTTATTAAATACCACTAAAGTATTATGTTGTGTTTGATACCTATTATAAAAGTATACACCTTGAAGTCCGATAATAGCGATTAAACTAATTGCTATCCATTTAAAATTTCGGAATTTGTAAACCTGAATCAAAGCCACAATAATTATATAACACACAATAGCCTGAAGTAGCGTAAACGGAATGTCCCTAAATAGAAAATTTTCAAACTGAGCAACCCAAGCGATAAAATCATTCAAGCTATCAATAATAAAACTATAAACGATTACTAAGAAATTTGGTAATGCGTTCAATAAAGCTAAAACAATAACGAGCATTCCAAAACCTAGAATTAATCCTAAAAATGGAATTACGACTAGATTCGAGATAAAAAACAAGCCCGGAAACTGATGAAAATAAAATAAGCTTATCGGAACAACTCCGATTTGTGCGGCTAAAGTGACTGTAAATATTTGCCAAGGTTTATCTATAATCCAATATTTGGGTTTCCAAAGTTTATAAATAATAGGTTGAACACTCACAATGCCTAAAACCGCTAAATAACTCATCTGAAATCCTACAGCAAATAGAAATGTAGGTTTAAATAATAGGATTACAAAAGCAGAAATGACGAGAGTATTATAAATATTAGTACGTCGTTTAAGGTGCATAGCAATACTTATAACGCTAAACATAGTTACTGCTCGTGTAACAGAAGGAGACAAACCTGCAATTACGGCAAAACTCCATAATATACAGACGAGAATAAAAGGTCTAATAAAATGGCCATTTTTAAGATAGAGTAGTGGTCTAAAAAGAAAATTGAGAATCAATAAGATAATACCAACATGGAGCCCAGACACTGCCAAGATATGGATAGTACCAGAGTCAACATAATTATTATAAATAGCTTTATCAATAGTTTGTCGTTGGCCAAGCAAAAGCGCGTTCATAATACTGAGTGCGTCATTTTCGAATCCTGCCGCTCTAAGTTTGGTGTTAATTTCTTTTCTTAAGGCATCCGCATATCCATAAATAGTAGATTTAGAATCTGAAAGTTGAAGGATATTCTCAGCGTTTAAGTACACCTGATGATATATCTGTTCTAATTCTAAATACTTGCTGTAGTCAAACTGATATGGATTTAAAGGTTTTTGAATCGTTTTTAATTCCGTTTTAGTATAAAATACATCATCAACATTAAATTGAATAGGCACACTATCTCGTCTAATATTAATCAATACCTGTCCAACTGCTTCTTTATCATTAAAAGTTAATATAGAGGCAATATATTTATCATTATAAGTATCTGGTTTTAGTCGTTTTTCAATTTTAAAAATGATAGCATCATAATCGTCAGTTGAATTTTGATTTGTATAATGCTCAGGCCTTAAGGTGTCATCTTGAAGATTGTAAGAAGTCATTCCAACACCAACCATACTGAGGTAAGCAAACATTCCATAAAATACTGAACGATTAATTTTAGATTTTATAACCAACCAGGACAAGCCTAAGGAAATAACGAAACCAATAGTTGTATATAAAATGACGTAGAAATTTAGCTTAAGGTAATGAGCCAAAAGAATACCGACAACCAAACAAATGGTAAATTTTATAATGGTAAAATTTAGTAACTTCATGATTTTGAGTTACTAAGATAATTAAAATGTATTTACAATACGCGTCTTGCTTGTACAAAAGAGAAGTACCAATATTTTTCTGCAATAGAAGAAATCATAACACCTCTGCTTGTTGAGGCATGGATAAACTCAACATTACCAGTTCGTACATTGGTTACAATACCAACATGATTTACGTTTCTGCTATTTTTGTTAGTAGCAAAAAACACTAAATCCCCTACGTTAACTTCTTTTAAATCAACCCACTCTCCTGTTCCTTTTAGTCCAGAGGTTGTTCGCGGCAAACTAACATCATGTTTTTTGTAACTCGTGTAAATTAAGCCAGAACAATCCATACCGCTTTTAGTGGTGCCGCCGTACTTGTAACGTGTACCATCAAAAGTTTTAGCATATTTTACGATTCGCTCAGCTTCAGCAGTAGGCTTTACGGTTGTATTAACCTTTACAGAATGTGTTTGGTTTTTTTTGCTAGAATTTGATTTTTTCGATTTGCAGCTGCTAGCAATAAAGAGTAATAAAATAAAGGGCAATAGTCGTTTCATTTTTTATTTAGATTTGGTGGCTGTTTGTTATATATAATTAAAATTAGGTCGTCCTCATTTAGAATTTTTAATAGAGTTGTAAATTAACTTTGCCGTATTTTCACTAGCTCCACGTCCTCCTAATAGTTTTTCTAATTCGTAATAATCTAAATAGAGTTGTTCTCTTTTTTTGGAATCTAAAATAGCCGTTAATTCTTTTTTTAGTCGCTTTTTATTTAAATCACCTTGAATAAGTTCTGTAACCACTTCGCGATCCATTATTAAATTTACTAATGAAATATATTTCAAGGTTATAATACGTTTTGCAATTTGATATGAAATTGCGTTCGCTTTATAGCATACTACTTGTGGTACTTTAAATAAAGCTGTTTCTAATGTAGCAGTGCCAGAAGTAACTAAGGCAGCAGTAGAAATACTTAGTAAATCGTATGTTTTGTTAGAGATAAATTTAATATTCTTCTTTTTTATAAAGCTTTGGTAGAATTCGTAATCTTGACTAGGCGCTCCTGCTATAACAAATTGATAGTCCTTAAAGTCATCAACCAAACTAAGCATTATGCCAAGCATTTTAGTTATTTCTTGCTTTCGACTTCCAGGCAGCAACGCAATGATAGGTTGGTCGCTAAGTTGATGTTCTTTTCTGAAAACACTGTCTTCAATTTGTGGCCGATCTGCAATGGCATCTATTAATGGGTGACCTACAAAATTCACGTCGTAATTGTATGTTTTGTAAAATGCTTTTTCGAAAGGAAGAATGCAATACATCGCATCAACATCGTGTTTTATTTTTTCTACTCTATGAGCTCTAGAGGCCCAAACTTGCGGTGATATATAATAATGCGTTTTATAATTTAGTGCTTTTGCCCATTTGGCAATTCTAAGGTTGAAGCCGGAGTTGTCAATAAAAATAATCACATCTGGCTGAAATTTTTCAATATCAGATTTGCAAAATTTTATTTGTCCTAAAACTTTTCTGAGATTTAGAATCACTTCAGCAAAACCCATAAATTGGCGTTCTTTATAGTGCATTACTAAGTTTCCTCCAACATTTTGCATAAGGTCTCCACCCCAAAATCTAATATCAGCCTGTTCATCCTCTATAAACAAAGCTTTCATAAGATTTGAGCCGTGTAAATCGCCTGAGGCTTCACCAGCAATGATATAATACTTCATTTTAATCTACTAATTTAATTATCATTGTTGCAATTAGTACGACAACTATAGATATTAAAACTCCTTTAGCTCTATCATCTTTATTTTTTTTCAAGAAGAGAAAAAATGTTCCCAAATTTAATAGTGCGCCAAGGCTTATTAATTTTGCTAAAAAACCTCCTGAAATAGATTTTTCGATCACATCACCCCAGTCGTCTGAGTGTCCAAAAATCTGAATAGCAAAAATAAACCCGAAAATGCTAGCTATAATACCAACAATAAAACCTATTAAAATTTCTTTTTTCATAAAAGCATCTCTACGTTTAATAATCGCTATTTATTATTTAAGTTCCATGTATTTAGATTCTGTATGGCATGGTGTGCGGTTAAATCAAAATGAACAGGCACTACGGAAACATAGCCGTGTTCTAAGGCCCACTCATCCGTATCTTCACCGTTGTCCATATTTACAAATTTACCGCTAAGCCAATAATAGTCTCTACCCATCGGGTTTGTTCGCTTGTCAAATTCCTCTTTCCAATTGGCACGAGCCTGCCTGCAAATTTTAATGCCTTTTATAGCGTCTTTTTCTAGGTTTGGTAAATTAACATTTAGCACCACTCCATCAGGTAATCCATTTTCTAATACTTGTCTAGTAATCGTTTCTACGAACGATGTACAATGTTCAAAATTGGCATTCCAATTATAATCCAGTAGTGAAAACCCAATGGCAGGAATACTTTCAATACCAGCTTCTAAAGCAGCACTCATAGTGCCAGAATAAATGACATTGATAGATGAGTTAGAGCCATGATTAATCCCTGAAACACAGATGTCTGGTCGCTTTTCTAAAATTTCATTTACAGCGAGTTTTACACAGTCAGCAGGCGTTCCAGAGCAACTATACTCTGGTTGTTTACCATCAACAGTGATTTTCTCCATATGTAAAGTTGAATTTATGGTAATGGCATGTCCCATGGCGCTTTGTGGGCTATCTGGAGCCACAACTACAACATCTCCAATTTTGTTCATTACCGAAATTAGCATTCTAATTCCTGGTGCGGTTATTCCATCATCATTCGTAACTAAAATTAAAGGACGTGTAGACATTATGTTTAAAAAATTTAATGAATTGTAAAAATACTAAAAAAGGTATCGATTTATAAGTAAACTCACCTTTAACAAAAAAATAGGGTACCTATTTTTTATGGCACGGTTTTTTCTTCTATTTTAGTGAAAAATTGAGAACCTACTTAATAATAAGTAAAAAGAGAGATGGACCAAACCATAGCATTATCTTCTAAGTAAAAGAATGAAGATTATTGGTGATAGCATTTTTCGGTATTAAAAAAAAAACAAAAAAGAAAGATGAAAGGGAATTATAAATTTTTGCTACTCGCTTTATTGATAGCATTTGCCTCATGCAGTTTTACGAGTAAAAAATTCGAAGATCCAGATAAAGATAAATTGTTAATTCAACTTATTTCTTATCTACTTGATCAAGGCCATTTTGAACCAAAAGACATTAATGATGATTTTTCATCACATGTATACGATAGTTACTTAAATAATTTAGATCCATTTAAGCGTTACTTCTATGAGTCGGATATTAAAGAGTTCGAAGCTTACAAGAATAAAATTGATGATCAAATTAAAGCTTACGATGTGTCGTTTTTTAACCTAACGCACCAACGCTTACTTGAACGTATCGCTGAGTCTAAAGAATTGTATAAAGATTTGTTAGATAAACCTTTTAATTTTTCTAAAGACGAAGACTATAATGCGAATTATGAAAATCTTACTTATGTGGCTAATAAGCGCGAAATGAAAGAGCGTTGGAGACAACAATTGAAATTTTCTACCATCGTTAATTTTGATGATGTGGTTTCGCAACAAGATATTGATGGGGATTCGGAAACAGCTGCAGATCTTGATTTTTCAGAAGCTAATGAAAAACCAAAGGCTAAAAAATCTGAAGCTAAAAAATCAGATAAAGAATTAGAAGTAGACGCACGTTTGTTGACAAAAAAATCACTCGATGAGCTTTACGATTATATTGATGATAGAACACGTAACGATTGGTTTGCGATGTACATAAATGCTATTGTAGAAGGGTATGACCCGCATACATTTTATTTCGCACCAGAAGATAAGGAGCGCTTTGATAGAGATATTTCAGGTAAATTTGAAGGTATTGGTGCGCGTTTACAAAAGAAAGTAGACGGTATTATGGTTAATGAAATTATCAGCGGTGGACCAGCATGGAGAGCTAATGAGTTAGAAGTGGGTGACCAAATTCTTAAGGTTAAACAAGAAGATGAAAAAGAGGCTATCAACGTTGTTGGTATGCGATTAGATGATGCTATTAAATTTATAAAAGGGCCAAAAGGAACTGTGGTGACACTAACCTTAAAAAAGGTAGATGGAACGATTCAGGATGTTTCTATAAAAAGAGATATCGTGGAACTCGAAGAAACATATGCAAAATCTTCAATCGTTGAAAAAGATGGAAAAACCTTCGGAGTTATTAATCTTCCTAAATTTTACATCAGTTTTGATGACTATAATGAAAGAAATGCTGCTTCAGATATTAAACAAGAAATCTTAAGATTAAAAGAAGAAGGAGTAGAAGGTTTAGTAATGGATTTGAGAAATAACGGTGGTGGTTCTTTGCAAACGGTTGTAGATATTGCTGGTTTATTTATTGAAGAAGGTCCAGTTGTACAAGTAAAAACAACGGGAGAAGCCAAGGAGGTACTTAGTGATAAGGATGCCTCTATAGTTTGGGATGGTCCATTGGTGATATTGGTAAATGAATTATCGGCATCTGCTTCTGAGATTTTAGCAGCAGCAATGCAAGATTATAAAAGAGGAATTGTTATAGGTAGCAAGCAAACTTATGGTAAAGGAACAGTGCAAACTGTGATGGATTTAAACCGAATGGTAAAAAATAATACCAAAGGTGATATGGGTGCTTTAAAATTTACTACTCAGAAATTTTATAGAATTAATGGTGGTTCAACACAGTTAGAAGGTGTAAAAAGTGACGTTGTTGTACCAGACCGTTACAGTTATATTAATATTGGAGAGAAAGATCAGGACAACCCATTAGCATGGGATAAAATTGATGCCGCTGATTATGAAATTTGGGATAACTATTTTGATTACGATACTACAATCAGTAAAAGTAAAGAAAGAATGGCTGCTAATGAGCAGTTAAAGCTTATCGATGCCAATGCACAATGGGTAAAGAAAATAAGAGATCGTGAGTCTTACTCGCTAAATTATAATATCTATAAAAAGGAAATGGAGGTTAACGAAGAGGAGGCGAAACGTTTTACAGAACTTTCAGAATATCAAACGAATTTAACATTTACCTCGCTACCTTACGAAGTGAAACTAATGAACGAAGATTCTGTGTTATTAGAAAAACGTGATCGTTGGCATAAAGCTTTAGCAAAGGATGTTTATGTAGAGGAAGCAATTAATGTGCTTCATGATTTAAAAATGACTTACGAGATAAAAAATAAAGTTGCTAATTCTGTAAAGAATTAAAGTAATAAAAGAGCCTTGTTTTTTGCTACTTAGTGAAATCTAAATGTTTGAAACAAGATGCCTGCTAATTAATAAAGATGAATGTCTAATCAAAATAATTCATTAACAAGCTTAGCGCTTCAAAAGTTTAAGAAAAACTTTTGGGGCGTTTTTAGTTTGAGTACTATTACTTGTATTGGTTTGGTTTCTGTGTTTGCTTATGTATTCGCGCCAGATGCTTCAAAAAACGCCAATCAAATGCATTTAGCTATTCATTCAAAATCGCCTGGTTTTGAAGTGGAGATATTAACGATTCCATCTGGTATTGAATCGGAACAAAACTTTTTTTCTAAATTATTCTTTGGTTATAATAATACAGATACAGAGATTCCTATTCAGTCGTATAATCTTCAAAATGATATTTTACACTATGTAGAATATGCTTCAGATGGCTTACAAGGTGAAAAAAAACAAATAGTGGTGTCGCGTTTTCCGAATTCAAATTATAAATCTCATATAGAAACTAAAAGTTTTGTTTTTGGTACAGATAAGTATGGGAGAGATTATTTGAGTCGTGTATTAATTGGTTCTCGTATCTCGTTTTTTATTGGTTTTGTAGCTGTCTTTATTTCACTAATTGTAGGGGTTTTAATGGGGAGTTTAGCGGGCTATTATGGCGGGAAGGTGGATACTGTTATTATGTGGGTTATTAATGTAACGTGGTCAATTCCAACCTTATTATTGGTTATAGCCATTACTTTGGCTTTAGGAAAAGGCTTTTGGCAGGTGTTTATAGCCGTAGGTTTAACTATGTGGGTAGAAGTAGCAAGAGTGGTAAGAGGGCAAATCATCAGTGCTAAGGAAATGCAATACGTAACAGCTGCTAAAGCTTTAGGTTATAAAGATTATAGAATCATCACAAAACACATCTTACCCAATATTTTTGGACCATTAATCGTTATTTCTGCAGCAAATTTTGCAGCAGCTATCTTAATAGAAAGTGGCCTTAGTTTCTTAGGTATTGGAGCACAACCGCCAATGGCAAGCTGGGGAGCCATGATTAAAGATCATTACAATTATATTATTTTGGGTAAACCTTATTTAGCACTCATTCCTGGAGTGTGTATTATGCTATTGGTTATGGCTTTTATGTTAGTGGGTAATGCTTTGCGTGATGCTTTGGATGTGAAATCCTAATTTAATTTTGAGATCTTAGTTGTTCAATTTCTTCGTTAGTGTCTTCAATAAAGTTTAGTACATCATCCTTGCCTATGTAGTTAGAAGCAGACGTCACAAAATAAGGTGGTAATTCTTCCCAGAATTTAAGTAGCTCTTGGCAGTATTCATCTACGTGACGTTCAATAGCTTTTGGTTTTAACTTGTCGGCTTTGGTAAATATAATACCAAAAGGAATTTCGCTTTCGCCCATGTATTTCATGAATTCTAAATCTATGGGTTGCGGTTTATGTCTAATATCTACGAGTACGAAAGCAGAAACCAATTGTTGGCGTTTTTCAAAATAATCGGTAATGAATTTTTGAAACTTCTTTTTAGAGGATTTTGAAACGCGCGCATAACCATAACCTGGTAAATCTACTAAGTGCCAATTCTCATTAATAAGAAAGTGATTAATTAATTGTGTTTTTCCAGGTCGTCCAGACGTTTTCGCTAAACTTTTTCTATCAGTTAGCATGTTGATTAATGATGACTTTCCAACATTACTTCGCCCTATAAAGGCATATTCGGGTAGGTTGTTCTTCGGGCATTTTGCCACTTCAGAATTACTAACGATAAATTCAGCTGATTTTATTTTCATCTTTAGTTCCTGTGAAAACAGGAATCTTATTTAATTAAACTTATTTTTTTGTGAAGTAAAATAGGGGTATAATGGAAATAGGCTAGTGATGTTTTTTACTTCGTGCTCTCAACTTCAGTCTTCGAGCTTTTTGCTTACTCTAAAATTCGCGCTTATCAAGCCAGCTCATCAAAATTGTATTAAATTCTTCTGGGTGTTCCATCATGGCTGCATGTCCACACTTATCTATCCAATATAATTCAGAATCTGGTAATAATTCGTGAAACTCTTCAGCAACTTCAGGCGGAGTGACGCTATCATTTTTCCCCCAAATAATACATATTGGAGTTGTCATGTTTGGTAAATCTTTAGCCATGTTGTGTCTAATGGCACTTTTGGCGATTGCCAAGGTTTTAATCAATTTATTACGATCATTTACAGTTTCATAGACTTCATCTACAATTTCTTTGGTTGCTACTGCTGGGTCGTAAAAGACTTCTTGTGCTTTCTTTTTCATAACCTCGTAGTCGCTCCGTTTGGTGTAGCCACCACCCATAGCGCTTTCGTAAAGTCCTGAACTTCCGGTGATAATTAAGGCTTTTACTTTTTTAGGATATAATTTTGTGTGGTAAAGTCCTATGTGTCCACCAAGAGAATTTCCTAGCAAAATAACATTCTCTAAGCCCTTATACTCAATAAAATCTTTTAGATAATTAGCAAAACTTTTGACGTTCGTTTTTAATAACGACATGCTATAAATAGGGAGTTCTGGAATAATGACTTTATAGCCTCTAGAGCTAAAGTATTTAGTGACTCCGTCAAAATTACTGAGCCCACCCATTAAGCCATGCAACACAATAATTGGTGTGCCTTCGCCTACTTCAATATATCTAAAATCCTTTTCTTTCTTTAAAAGGTGTGCCATGTGCATGTTCGTGCTTATGTGTTAGAAACAAATATAACTAAATCCTTTAGAATATAAATAATATGGAATAAATATCAACTTTTTTTATGAGATGGATGTTATGTGGGGAGTTGTTAATAATTCCCACTTAAAAATAATTGCTTAAAAGTGATATTCATTGACGTGAAAATAAATTGGGGCAATTTTAAACTAAAACTTATTAACAAATGTGGTAGAATGTGGTAAAAAGTGGTGATTTTTTCAATATCTTTGAATCTTAACCGTTATAGTGGTAAACAAAACCTTTTGAATTCATTTATAGGAACATACGAATGTAAAGCTGATGCCAAAGGAAGGCTAATGATACCTGCTGTGCTTAAAAAGCAGTTGTCAGCGGCTTTGCAAGATGGTTTTGTTTTAAAGCGTGCTGTGTTTCAGTCGTGTTTGGAACTGTATCCTATGTCCGAGTGGAACAAAATGATGGAGAAAATAAACAAGCTTAACCGCTTTAAGAAAAAGAATAATGATTTTATCAGACGTTTTACAGCTGGTGTTAAAATTGTAGAAGTAGATAGTGCTGGTCGTTTATTGATACCGAAGGACTTAATCGGTTTTTCTGGTATTACTAAAGAAGTGGTTTTAGCATCTGCAGTGAATATTCTTGAGATTTGGGATAAAGATAAATACGAACAAGCTATTGATGATGCGGCCGAAGATTTTGCTGATTTGGCCGAGGAAGTAATGGGACAAGATGACGACGAGAATGGATTATCATAACGCAGTATTACTTAAAGAAACTGTTGATGGTTTAGCAATTAAGCCAGATGGAGTGTATGTGGATGTCACCTTTGGAGGTGGGGGTCATAGTAGGGAAATTTTATCGCGATTAGGTCCAAACGGAAAATTATATGCTTTTGATCAAGATAAGGATGCTTTAGCAAATGCAATTGATGATGATCGTTTTGTGTTGATTAATGAGAATTTTAGGTTTGTAAAACGATTTTTAAGATTTTATGGTGCTAAAGAAGTTGATGGTGTTTTAGCAGACTTCGGTGTATCGTCTCATCAGTTTGACGTTGCTGAGCGCGGATTTTCAACACGATTTGAGGCAGATTTAGATATGCGAATGAATCAAGATAGCAAATTGTCTGCTTTTGAGGTTATTAATAATTATGATGAAGAGCAAATAAGAGCTGTTTTATTTCAATATGGTGAATTAAGAAATGCGCCAGCAATGGCAAGGGTAATTGTTGAGGAGCGAAAGAATGCTGAAATTAAAACGAGTGAGCAATTAAAAGCAGCTTTAAAACAATTTTTAAATCATCAAAAAGAAAATAAAGTCTTAGCACAAATCTATCAGGCTATTCGAATTGAGGTAAATCAGGAAATCGAAGTTTTGAAAGAGTTACTACTTCAGACTCCTGAGGTTTTAAAGAAAGATGGTCGCTTAAGTTTTATCTCATACCATTCTTTAGAGGATCGTTTAGTAAAGCGTTTTATTCGAAATGGATTATTTGAAGGTGAGCCAGAACGAGATGTGTTTGGGAACTTTGAAGTGCCGTTGAAAAAAGTTGGAGGTTTAATTGTGCCTTCTAAAGAAGAAATAAAACAAAACAATAGAGCGCGTAGTGCAAAACTGAGGATTGCCAAAAAAATATGAAAAAAAACATATATAGAATATTAAGAGGTAAGTTTCTAGTCAGTGATGATTCGTTCAAAAATTGGCGTATCATCATTTTTATTTCGTTTCTAGCTATCATAATGATTGCAAGCTCGCATAGTGCAGATCAAAAAGTATATGAGATTGCAAATTTAACGAATGAGGTTAAGGAATTACGCTCGGCGTTCGTAGATAAAAAAGGAAAATTGATGCAGCTCAAAAAAGAATCTTTTGTAGAGGCGGAAATGAACGAAAAAGGTATTGGTATTTCTTTAAATCCACCAACAAAAATAATAGTTAAATCATCTAGATCAATTGATTAAAGAGGTTGGTGATTTTAGGCAGGGTTAAAATAGGCTTAAATATAATTAAATCTCGGTTATCGAGTAAAATCACAATAGTAATAATAAGAAGCTTTGGCAATAACAGAAAAAAACATATTAAACAGATTGTACTTCGTAGCAGGCTGCATGTTTGTATTCGCCTTGGCTGTGGTGTTCAAGTTGGTGAGTATTCAGTTTATTCAGGGTGATGAATATAGGGCACTTGCAGAAAAGAGCACAACTAGAGATTTTCCAATTCCTGCAAATCGCGGTAATGTGTATTCTGCTGATGGGAGCTTACTAGCGACTTCGATTCCAAAATATGATATTAGAATTGATGCCATTCAGGCTAAGGACGTCACATTCGAAAAATACATAGGAGCTTTGGCAGATTCGCTTCATGCGTACAAGGGAAAGCCAGTTTCATATTATAAAAATGTAATTCGTAAAGCACGAAAAAATAAAAACAGATATTTCCTGTTGGCTCGAAATATTAGCTATTCCGATTATATCAGAATGCGCAATTTTCCTTTACTAAATCTAGGAGCAATTAAAGGAGGATTAATTGTGGAGCAAACGACAAGACGTGAGCATCCGATGGGTGGTATTGCGGAGCGTACTATAGGATATGAGAGACAAGATGAAGATGGTAATTTTACAAGGCCAGGTATTGATGGAGCGTTTGGGGTAAAATATTTACAGGGTAAAAATGGAAAACGTTTAAAACAAAAGATTGGTAATGGGCAATGGAAGCCTATCGCTGATTTCGATCAAATAGAGCCACAAGATGGGTACGATGTTTATACGACTATAGATGTTAATATTCAAGATATAGCGCATCATTCATTGTTGAAGCAGTTAGAAATCTACCAAGCAGACCATGGTTGTGTCGTGGTGATGGACGTGAAAACAGGAGAGATTAAAGCAATTTCTAATCTAGGAAGAAGTAAAAACGGAAACTACTACGAGCGCTTAAATTATGCGGTTGGAGAAAGTCATGAGCCGGGTTCTACATTTAAAGTGATGGCATTGATGGCGGCATTAGAGGATAAAGTTATTGATACCTCAACTGTTGTTGATACCAAAAAAGGAAGAAAGTCTTTTTATGGTCGTGTTATTACGGATTCGGGTAACGGCTATGGGGAGATTTCTGCAGCACGTGCGCTAGAAGTGTCTTCAAATATTGGTTTGGCGACCATTATAGATGAGCATTATTCAAAACAACCTGAGAAGTTTTTAAATAGGTTAAGTTCTTGGGGGTTGGATAAACCTTTAGGGGTTGCTATTATAGGTGAAGGTAAGCCAGACATCCCAAAGCCGGGAGCACCGAACTGGAGCAGAAATGCATTACCATCTATAGCTTATGGTTATAATCTTGAGATGACACCGTTACAAACCTTAGCGTTCTATAATGCGATTGCTAATGATGGGGAATTGATAAAGCCAAGGTTTCTGAAATCAGTAAAATCTTTTGATAAAAATATTGAAGTGTTTAAAAAAGAAGTGCTTGTTGAAAATATCTGTTCTAACAAGACCTTGAATGAAATGCGAGATATTTTAAAGAATGTTGTCATTCGTGGTACAGGTGAGCGTATGTATTCTCAGACGTTTTCGATGGCGGGAAAAACCGGTACAGCGAGAACGGATTATGCAAATACTGAAGAGTGGAATAAGAATAGGAAATATATTTCTTCGTTTGCAGGTTATTTTCCTGCTGACAATCCTAAATATTCCTGCATTGTAGTTATTCATAAGCCTAGCACAAAAGTAGGTATTTACGGCTCTGATGTGGCTGGTCCAGTATTTAAAAGAATTGCTCAAAAGATCTATACAGATACGCCAATTATCTATGAGGTTGAGATGCAAAACTTCAAGAGTAGTGTAGTTAATAAAGATTTTGAGAGTTATTATGAAAATGCTCGCAAGTATAAAGAATTAATGCCAAGTGTCGTTGGGATGTCCGCAATGGATGCGTTGGCATTGTTAGAGAATTTGCAGGTGGATGTTAGAGTGAAGCTAAATGGAAATGGAGTGATTAAAAAACAGTCTGTAGAAAAACATCAAAAATTACAAACGAATCAAACCATTGTTTTAGAGGCGTCATGATGGTATTAAAAGACATATTATATAAGGTTACTATTAACGCAGTTGTTGGCAGCACAAGTATTACCGTGGGTAAAATCGAATTTGATTCACGTCAAATAGAAGTCAATGACATTTTTGTAGCTATATCAGGTACGATTACAGATGGTCATAATTTTATTGAAAAAGCGATAAAGGATGGAGCTACGGCAATAATTTGTGAGGCGCTTCCTGAGGATTTGGAAGATGGTGTCACTTATATTAAAGTCGCTAACTCTAACCAAGCTATGGCTTATATGGCGGCTAATTTTTATGGTCACCCATCTGAGAACCTCAAATTAGTTGGTGTAACAGGAACAAATGGAAAAACAACAGTATCAAGTTTATTGTATCAGTTGTTTAAAAAAGCAGGTTATAAAGTAGGGTTGTTATCCACCGTTAAAATTATGGTAGATAATACAGAATATAAGGCGACTCATACCACACCAGACTCTTTAACTATTAATAGTTATTTGCAGTTAATGAACGACGAAGGTGTTGAGTTTTGTTTTATGGAAGTGAGTTCTCATGGTATTCATCAAAGTAGAACTGAGGGTCTAAAATTTGAAGGTGGCATTTTTACAAATCTGTCGCATGATCATTTGGATTATCACAATACGTTTGCGGAATATAGAGATGTAAAGAAACGATTTTTCGATCAATTGCCGAAAGATGCTTTTGCGCTAACCAATATTGATGATAAAAATGGTTTGGTGATGTTTCAAAATACGGCAGCCAAAAAGCATACGTACGCTTTAAAAAATTATGCGGATTATAGAGCGCAAATTTTAGAAAATGAATTTGGTGGTCTGTTATTAAAGCTGAATGAAAGTGAATTATGGTCGCGCTTAATAGGGAGTTTTAATGCTTACAATATCCTGGCGATTTATGGAGCCGCTGAATTATTAGGGTTAGATAAAGTTGAGATATTACGCTTAATAAGTGAGGTCGAAAATGTAGCAGGACGTTTTCAATATTTTATGTCTGAAGGAAAAATTACGGCGATCGTCGATTACGCACATACACCAGATGCCTTAAAGAATGTTTTGGAAACAATAAACGACATCAGAACTAAAAACGAAAATCTGATTACGGTTGTAGGTTGTGGTGGAAATAGAGATAAAACAAAGCGACCAAAAATGGCGCATATCGCTTCTGCTTTAAGTACTAAAGTGATTTTAACAAGTGATAATCCAAGGAATGAAGTTCCGGAAACCATAATTGAAGAAATGGAAAAAGGAGTGGAGCCTCAAAATTTTAAAAAAACCTTATCTATAACAGATAGGAATCAGGCAATTAAAACAGCTTGTCAGATGGCTGGACCAAATGATATTATTCTTATTGCAGGAAAGGGGCATGAAACATACCAAGAGATTAAAGGTGAGCGCTTTGATTTTGATGATTATAAAATCGTTCAAGACTATTTAAAACGATTAAAGAAATAAATAATAATTAAGAATGCTGTATTACTTATTTGAATATTTAGAACAACAGTTCCAATTTCCTGGAGCATCACTTTTTGGGTTTATAACCTTTAGAGCTGCTGTGGCAATTATATTGTCATTGTTGATTTCTACAATTTTTGGTAAACGCATCATTCGATTTTTGCAAAAGCAACAAGTCGGAGAGACGATTCGTGATTTAGGATTAGAAGGTCAAGTTGAAAAAGCAGGTACGCCAACAATGGGTGGGATTATTATTATTCTAGCGACCCTTATTCCTGTGTTGTTATTAGCGAAGCTTGAAAATATCTACATCATCTTACTAATTGTGACCACACTTTGGATGGGAACCATTGGATTTATAGATGATTATATCAAGAAATTCAAAAATGATAAAGATGGGCTAAAAGGGAAATTTAAGGTGCTTGGACAGGTTGGTTTAGGGATTATTGTTGGTGCAACATTATTCTTTCATCAAGATGTTACGCTTAAAGAGAAATTGCCAATTGCGCAGCAACTCGAATTACGCGCTGAAAACCCAGATGTGCAAGCGGCAAAATTATTTAAAGATGAAGAAAAATCGACAAAAACGACCATTCCATTCTTAAAAGATAATGAATTTGATTATTCGGATTTAATTACATGGATTAGTCCAGGTTTAGAGAAGTATACATGGCTCGTATTCATTCTTGTTAGTATTATTATAATTACAGCAGTATCAAATGGTGCAAATCTTACAGATGGTATCGATGGGTTGGCTGCAGGAACATCAGCCATAATTGTATTGACACTTGGGATTTTTGCATGGGTTTCTAGTAATATCGTTTTTTCAGGATATTTAGATATTATGTATATCCCAAGGGCAGAAGAAATTACAATCTACATCGCGGCATTCGTGGGAGCATTAATTGGATTTTTGTGGTACAATACCTATCCGGCTCAGGTGTTTATGGGAGATACAGGGAGTTTAACCATTGGTGGAATAATAGCTGTAATTGCTATTGCAGTTAGAAAAGAGTGGTTGATTCCGATACTATGTGGCATATTCCTAGCAGAAAATTTATCGGTTATTTTACAAGTCAGCTATTTTAAATATACCAGAAAAAAGTTTGGTGAAGGCCGACGCATTTTTAAAATGTCGCCGTTGCATCACCACTATCAAAAATCAGGTTATCACGAGAGTAAAATTGTCACTCGTTTTTGGATTATTGGAATTCTTCTTGCGATAATAACTATTGTTACGTTGAAAATTAGATAAAACAATTTGTCATTTCTGCGCAGGCAGGAATCCACAATAAGAGTAGTAATATAGTAGATTCCTGCCTGCGCAGGAATGACAAAAAGGATTAATAAAATGAAAAGACTTGTAATTCTTGGTGGTGGCGAAAGTGGAGTGGGAACCGCGCTTTTAGGAAAAGCAAAAGGATACGAGGTATTTGTATCAGATAAGGGAAAGATTAAAGAAAAATATAAAAACGTTCTTTTAAATAATGAGATTGAATTTGAAGATGAACAGCATACAGAATCAAAAATTCTGAATGCAGACATCATCATGAAAAGTCCTGGGATTCCAGATAAAGTGGCTTTGGTAAAACAAATTCGTGACACCGGAATAACAATCGTTTCTGAAATAGAATTTGCTTCGAAGTTTACGGATGCAACTTTAGTTGCTATTACAGGTAGTAACGGTAAGACGACAACAGCGACCTTAACACATCATATTTTAAAGCAAGAATTAGATGTTGGATTAGCGGGTAATATCGGTGATAGTTTCGCAAAGCAAATTTTGGAGAAGAATCATGATAATTATGTAATGGAGATTAGCAGTTTTCAATTAGATGATATTATCGATTTTAAACCAAAAATTGCAATGTTAACGAATATTACACCAGATCATTTAGAACGCTATGATTATAAATTTGAAAACTATATCGCTTCAAAATTTAGAGTGATAGAGAATCAAACCGAAGATGATTATTTTATATACGATGCGGATGATGTGGTCATTTTAGAGTATATGAAATCGCATCAAATTCAATCGAAAAAATTACCTTTTTCATTAACAAAAGTTATTGAGCAAGGAGCATATTTAGACAATAACAATATAATAATAACAATAGATAATAATAGAATCATTATGCCAACAGATAATTTAGCATTAGAAGGGAAACACAACGTGAAGAATGCAATGGCAGCTTCTACTGTGGCACATTTACTAAAAATCAGAAAACAAACGATACGCGAAAGTCTTGAGAATTTTCAAGGTGTTGAGCACCGTTTAGAGCACGTTTTAAAGATTAATAAGGTGCAGTATATTAACGACTCAAAAGCAACCAATGTTAATGCAACATATTTCGCGTTAGAAAGTATGGATGCGCCAACAGTTTGGATTGTAGGAGGAGTAGACAAAGGAAATGAATATAGGGAATTATTCAAATTTGTAAACGAAAAAGTAAAAGCTATCATCTGCTTAGGTGTAGATAACGCAAAACTCATGGAGTCTTTTGAGAATATGGTAGATGTTATTGTTGAAACACAATATATGAGTGAGGCGGTGAAGATTGCATACAAACTGGCTAATGCTGGTGATAATGTGTTGTTATCTCCTGCTTGCGCTAGTTTCGATTTGTTTGAAAACTACGAAGATAGAGGAAGACAATTTAAAAATGCGGTTCGTAATTTATAGCGCGGTGGAATTCTTGTGAAAGCCTGAATTCTAAAACATAATGAATACATAATTAAATTCTGTACGAGCAGAAGTAAGAAAAAGTAAAATGCAAAATTTATTCAAACAGATAAAAGGGGATAGAGCCATTTGGGCTATAGTCACGCTGTTGGCTATATTTTCATTTTTGCCTGTGTATAGCGCTGCAAGTAATTTAGCATATCATGGAGGGAATAGTAGTACGTTTTCTTTCTTTATAAAACACTTTATGCATTTGTTTTTGGGCTTTGCAATTATGTTTGGTATTCATAAAGTGCCTTATAAATATTTTCGTGGTTTGTCTATGGTTATGATTCCAATTGTGCTTGTGCTATTGGTAGTGACGATGTTGCAAGGGACAACTATAGATGGTGCCAACGCAAGTCGTTGGATACAAATCCCTATTGTTGGGATGTCTTTTCAGACGTCAACCTTAGCTGCAGTGGTTTTAATGGTTTATGTAGCACGTTATTTATCAAAAATTAAGGATAAAGAAGTTAAGTTTAAAGAAACGATTTTACCTTTGTGGTCACCTGTGTTCTTAATTTTAATCTTAATACTTCCTGCTAATTTTTCTACAACAGCAATTGTGTTTACCATGATTATGATGTTGGCTTTTATAGGAGGCTATCCTTTAAAGTATTTGGCATTAATGATAGTGTCAGGATTGGTTGGTTTAACGATTTTTATTCTTGTTGCAAAAGCGTTTCCTGATGCGATGCCCAACCGTGTTGATACTTGGATAAGTCGTGTTGAAAATTTTTCAAATGGTGAAGATACAGAAGCCGATTATCAAATTGAAAAAGCAAAAATAGCAATCGCTACGGGGATAACACCTTTGGGGCCTGGAAAAAGTATTCAAAAAAACTTTTTACCGCAATCCTCATCGGATTTTATTTTTGCTATTATTATTGAAGAGTACGGCTTATATGGAGGTGTGTTTCTATTGGTTTTATATTTATGGTTGTTATTTAGAATTGTAATTGTAAGTCATAAGTCAGATACGATTTTTGGAAAATTGTTGGTTTTGGCTGTTGGTCTGCCCATTGTATTTCAGGCTTTAATAAATATGGCTGTAGCCGTTGAGTTGTTTCCGGTTACTGGTCAAACATTACCATTAATTAGTAGTGGTGGGACTTCTATTTGGATGACCTGTTTAGCAATAGGGATTATATTAAGTGTAAGCGCAAAGCGCGAAGAATTAAAAGAACAGGAAGATTTGGATGATAATCCATTGGCTATTTTAAGTGAAGCAATTTAATGAGTAAATACAAATTCATATTATCAGGAGGAGGAACAGGAGGACATATTTATCCTGCAGTTGCAATTGCAGACGAATTAAAGTCGCGCTATCCTGATGCGGAATTCTTATTCGTTGGAGCTTCAGACCGAATGGAAATGGATAAAGTGCCGCAAGCAGGTTATACCATTGAAGGTTTATGGATTTCAGGAATTCAACGCCAATTGACGTTGAAGAATTTAGCCTTTCCCTTTAAATTAATAAGTAGTTTATGGCGTTCTAGGGCAATAGTAAACACCTTTAAGCCTGACGCTGTTATTGGTACAGGTGGTTTTGCGAGTGGGCCATTATTACAGGTGGCGTCTTCAAAAGGAATTCCAAGTTTAATACAGGAACAGAATTCATTTCCGGGAATTACGAATAAGTTATTGGCTAAAAAGGTCAATACAATTTGTGTAGCTTATGAAGGTTTAGAAAAATTCTTTCCAAAAGCTAAAATTAGATTAACAGGAAATCCAATTCGTAAGGATTTGCTGCAGGTAAAGGATAAACATATTGAAGGTAAAGATGCTTTTGATTTAAAACATAACAAACAAACACTTTTAGTGTTAGGAGGGAGTTTAGGTGCAAGGCGTATCAATCAATTAATAGAGGCGAATATTGCATTCTTTGAAGCTCAGGACATACAAGTGGTTTGGCAATGTGGAAAATTGTATTACGATCAATACAAGCAGTATAATGATTTGCAAAATGTGCAAGTTCATGCATTTTTAAACCAAATGGATTTGGCATATGCTGCGGCAGATGTTATTATTTCTAGAGCAGGAGCCATTTCGGTCTCAGAATTATGTATTGTGGGTAAACCTGTGATTTTTATTCCGTCACCAAATGTGGCAGAAGATCATCAAACTAAAAATGCGAAATCGGTTGCAGATAAAAATGCGGCTATTTTAATAAGAGAAAATGACTTAGATACTGATTTTCAAACCGAATTTTCAGAATTAATGTCTAATGACGAAAAACAAAAAGAATTAAGTAAAAATATTGAAGCCTTAGCTTTAGTGAATGCTACGAATGCTATTGTTGATGAAGTTGAAAAACTATTGAGAAATAAATGAATTTAGAAACTGTAAATAACGTCTATTTTATTGGTATCGGAGGAATCGGTATGAGTGCTCTTGCGCGTTATTTTGTAGCCAATGGTAAGCAAGTTACTGGTTACGATAAAACAGCAACAGATATTACAAGATCGCTTCAAGATTTGGGTGTTGCTATTCATTTTAATGATAGTGTTTCAGAAATCGATGCGACGTATTTGGATTCAAAATCAACCTTGGTCGTTTATACACCCGCAATTCCAAAGGGACATTCTGAATTTAACTATTTTAAAGATAATGGTTTTTATCTTTTAAAGCGTTCAGCAGTTTTAGGGGAAATTACAAGGCAAACAGTGTGTCTCGCGGTTGCTGGTACACACGGTAAAACAACAACGACTAGTATTTTAGGTCATTTGTTAAATGCCTGTAATATTCCTGTTACGGCATTTTTAGGTGGTATTAGTGAAAACTATAATTCTAACTTAATTCTCAACGGAACGGAAGTCACAGTGGTAGAGGCTGATGAGTTTGATCGATCGTTTTTAACCTTATCTCCAGATTTAGCGTGTATTACGTCTATGGATGCCGATCATTTAGATATCTATGGCAATGCTGAAGAGTTGGTGAAAACTTTTAAGGATTTTTCAGAGTGTATTAAGCCTAACGGAAAGTTATTTGTAAAAAATGGTTTGCCGCTAAAAGGTATCACTTATGGTATAGCGGATGATTCTGACTATAGTGCACAAAATATTTCTATAGAAAATGGTTGTTACGTGTTCGATGTAAAAACACCAACCGGCACGTATAAGGATTTCAAATTTAGTTTGCCAGGTAGGCATAATCTTTCTAATGCTATTATTGCAATAG
This sequence comes from Winogradskyella costae, assembly GCF_013403865.1. Classification (GTDB taxonomy): domain Bacteria; phylum Bacteroidota; class Bacteroidia; order Flavobacteriales; family Flavobacteriaceae; genus Winogradskyella; species Winogradskyella costae. The sequence goes on along the minus strand of NZ_JABFDK010000001.1, from coordinate 528,316 downwards.
CAATGGCTGCTGAGTATGGCTGTTCTTATAAAGATCTATCTCAAGCTTTGGAGACTTATAAAGGTGTGAAACGACGATTTACATATCAAATTAAAACGGATAATTTTGTTTTTATCGATGATTACGCACATCATCCTGAAGAAATTAACGCAGTACATCAGGCGGTTAGAGAGATGTATCCCGACAAAAAAGTGTTGGCGATATTTCAACCACATCTCTTCAGTAGAACAAGAGATTTTATAGATGGTTTTGCGGAAAGTCTTTCAAAATTTGATGAATTATTGCTGTTAGATATCTATCCAGCAAGAGAGGTTCCTATCGAAGGAGTGACTTCGGAGTGGCTTTTAAATAAGGTTGAAAATTCAAATAAAAAACTAGTTCAAAAATCGAATTTAATTAAAGAAATAAAAGCATCTGATGCCAAAATTATATTAACTATTGGAGCAGGAGATATTGGGGAAGAGGTAAAACATATAAAAGAAGCGTTTTATGTCGAAAATTAATTATAACTATATTAAAGTCATAGGATTGATTGTTTTAGTGGGCTTTTTGTTTGCCTTTTCTAGTCATAGAAATAAGGTTCGAAAAGTAAGTGAGCCTGATATAAAATTTTTAGGTGAAAATAATTTGTTTATTACAGAAGCGAATGTTAGTAAATTGTTAATACTAAATCAACAACCTGTTTCGGAGCAACCTAAAGATATTATAGATTTGAACGAATTAGAAATTGCCCTGAATTCTAATCCAATGATTAAGCAAGCCGAGGTGTTTATGTCAGTAAACGGAAGGCTTTCGGCTGAAATCGAACAAAAGAGACCTATAGCAAGAGTCAACACAAATGCATCATATTATATAGACGATGAAGGTGGTTTTATGCCGTTGTCTCATAATTATGCTGCAAGAGTTCCACTCGTTACCGGAAATATTAAGAAAAATAAGCTTGAAACTGTCTTCAAATTTGCGAAATTTGCAGACGAGGATGATTTTTTGAAGAAACATGTTATTGAGATTCGTCAGAACGGAGATAATACAATTGATTTTAAAATTAGAAAAAGTGATTTTATAGTTCATTTAGGGACTTTAAAACAACTCGAAAAAAAAATAAACAACTTTAAGGCGTTTTACCAAAAGGCTATAAAGGACCAAATTTTAGATAGCTACAGTGTGGTAAATCTAAAATTTGACAAACAAGTTATTTGCACCAAAAAGTAAGCTATGGACAAACAAAATATTTCAGTTGGTCTTGATATAGGAACCACAAAAATTGTGGCCATGATTGGTCGCAAAAACGAGTATGATAAAGTTGAAATTTTAGGTTTAGGAAAAGCTAAAAGTATGGGTGTGCATCGTGGTGTGGTAAATAATATCACCCAAACGATTCAGTCTATTCAGCAAGCGGTGCAAGAAGCGGAAGCAGCAGCAGGGGAGAAGATTGTTGATGTTACTGTAGGTATTGCTGGTCAGCATATCCGTAGTTTACAACATAGTGACTATATCACACGCCCAAATTCTGATTTAGTCATTGATGAAGATGATATAGATCGTTTAATCAATCAAGTACATAAATTAGTGATGCTTCCGGGTGAGGAAATAATACATGTATTACCACAAGAATTTAAGATTGATGGTCAAGCCGAAATTACAGAGCCAATCGGTATGTATGGAGGGAGACTAGAAGCTAATTTTCATGTTGTAGTCGGTCAGGTGTCCTCAATTAGAAATGTTGGTCGCTGTATAAAAAGTGCAGGTTTAAATCTTGAAGGGATTACATTAGAACCCTTAGCATCTGCAAATGCGGTATTGAGCAGAGAAGAAAAGGAAGCTGGTGTTGCGTTAATTGATATAGGGGGTGGTACAACAGATTTAGCTGTTTTTAAAGATGGCATAATTCGCCATACTGCTGTAATTCCTTTCGGTGGAAATGTTATTACAGAAGATATAAAAGAAGGCTGTTCAATTATAGAAAAGCAAGCAGAGCTTTTAAAAGTGAAGTTCGGTTCTGCATGGCCAGGAGAAAATAAAGACAATGAAATTGTATCTATTCCAGGATTAAGAGGAAGAGAGCCAAAAGAGATCACATTAAAAAACTTGTCTAAAATTATCCATGCGAGAGTTGTGGAAATTGTAGAGCAAGTGTATGTTGAAATAAAAAATTACGGTCACGAAGAACAGAAGAAAAAATTGATTGGAGGTATAGTTTTAACAGGTGGCGGTGCACAACTAAAACATCTAAAACAATTGGTTGAATATATCACAGGGATGGATACGAGGATAGGTTATCCAAACGAGCATTTAGCTGGTGATAGCGATGAAGATATAGCGAGTCCCTTATTTGCGACAGCTGTTGGTTTAGTGATGGATGGCTTAAAGCGACAAGAACGCAAAAAAGTTGAAGCTATCGAAGAAGAGGTGATAGAAGCAGTTGAAGAAGAGCATGTCCCAGAGCCAGAAATTGAAGTTAGAGAAGAAGTGCCAATAAAGGAACGTCGTTCGTTTTTAGATAAATTAACAGAGCGTGTAAAAGATTTTTTGGATAATGCGGAATAAGTGCAAAGCATTTTAATTTCGCTTAAATTCAAATTAGAAAGAATAAAATAAATAAAACTGTAAGGACAACTCGTAAGTTGTTTTTACTTACAAAGAATAGAATAATAGTAAATCCATAATAAAATGAGTAGTAGCAACGAATTTGGAAATATTTCATTTGATTTGCCAAAGCATCAATCAAACGTCATCAAAGTAATTGGTGTCGGTGGAGGTGGAAGTAATGCCATCAATCACATGTTTCAACAAGGTATTAAAGGAGTTGATTTTGTAATCTGTAATACAGATTCGCAAGCACTTCAGAATAGTGGCGTTCCAAACAAAATACAATTAGGTGTTGCCTTAACAGAAGGTTTAGGAGCAGGTGCAAATCCCGATGTTGGTGAAGAAGCAGCAATAGAAAGTTTAGAAGACATTCGCAGAATGTTAGATACCAATACAAAAATGGTATTTATAACTGCAGGAATGGGAGGTGGTACAGGTACAGGTGCTGCCCCAGTCATTGCTAAAATGGCTAAGGAACTCGATATTCTAACGGTTGGGATTGTAACTATGCCATTCCAATTTGAAGGAAAAATGCGTAACGCACAAGCGCAACGTGGTATCGAAAAACTACGTTCTCATGTCGATTCGCTAGTTGTGATTAACAATAATAAACTTCGTGAAGTTTATGGAAACCTTGGGTTTAAAGCAGGTTTCTCTAAAGCTGACGAAGTGTTATCCACAGCCTCTCGTGGTATTGCGGAAGTTATAACACATCACTACACTCAGAATATTGATTTACGTGATGCTAAAACCGTATTGAGTAATAGTGGTACAGCGATTATGGGATCTGCTACTGCGTCTGGACAAACCAGAGCTCAAGAAGCTATTATGAGTGCCCTCGATTCACCTTTACTTAACGATAATAAAATTACAGGAGCTAAAAACGTATTGTTGCTAATCGTTTCTGGTTCACAGGAAATTACTATTGATGAAATCGGGGAAATTAACGATCATATCCAAAATGAAGCTGGTCATGGAGCCAATATAATTATGGGTGTTGGTGAAGATGCTGAATTGCAAGAGTCTATTTCTGTAACTATCATTGCTACAGGATTTGATTTAGATCAACAGAATGAAATTTCTAATACAGAGACTAAGAAAGTAATTCATGCTTTAGGAGAAACTACAGAGACGAGTACTCAAGAAAAAGAGCCTGCGATTATCACTCCAGATATTGTTTTAGAAAAAGAAAAAGAAGCACCAATTGTTCGTCATACATTACTTGAAGAAGAAGAAGAGGTTAAAGATGTGCCAAAAGCAGAAGATAATGATGGAACAAACTTAATTGCAACTACAGATTTCTTAAGAAATATGAATGTAGTATACGATGAAGTTTTAGACACAAAACCACAAGCTACAATAGAACCTGAAGAATTTGTTATTACACCAATTGTAAATAAGGCAGAAAAAATAGAAGAAGTAAAAGAAGAGCAGATAACATTTTCATTCGATTTACCTTTAACAAATAAAGAACCAGAAAAAGTAGAGCAGCCAAAAGCTGAAGAAGAAAAGATGTTTTTTAGTTTAGATGAAGAGGTTAAGTCTATTGATGTTAATGAGCCAGTTGAAATCATTGCAGTAACAGAAGTTAATGAACAAGGTGAAAAGCGCTATGCTTTAGATGATTTTGAAACGTTTCAATCGTCTATAAACACTAAAAAAGAAAAAACTGAAGTAAAGGAAGAAATTGTTTTTGAAAAGAAAACAGTTCCTGCGGTTGATACACCTGAAGTTAGAGAAGAAGAGATTGATCCAATGAACAGTCCTATCTCAGAGTTGCTTATTGCACGTGCAGATGAGCGCAGAAGAAAAATGAAAGATTTCAATTATAAGTTTAATGATGCTAAAATAAACGAAATCGAGAAAGTACCTGCTTACAAAAGACAGGGTGTTAATTTAGAAGATGCTCAGCATTCTTCTGAAACAAAAGCTTCAAGAATGTCCGTTGGCACCGATGAAAATGACGATATTCAATTAAGAAGTAATAATTCATTTTTACACGATAATGTAGATTAATAGCAAATTTAATTTATGGTGTTAAAGCACTAAAAACTAGTCCAAAAAGCTCCTTTAGCTTTTTGGACTTTTTTTTTGAATAAAATTTAATAGGTATCTGTTATTCTTCTGTAAGCTAAGACGAACTTTTTAGTATCTTCGCAGTCTTATTTAAAGGAACAGGATTATGAGTTTACAAGTAGATATTATGACTGCTATGAAAGCAGCAATGAAAGGGAAAGACCAAACAGCCTTAGCTGCATTGCGAGCGGTAAAATCAGAAATACTATTAGCACAAACGGCAACAGGTTCTAAAGAAGATATTTCTGAAGAAGAAGAAATAAAGATTTTATCTAAAATGGTAAAACAGCGTAAGGATAGTGCCGCCATATTCTTAGAACAAAACCGTAATGATTTAGCTGAGCCAGAAATAGCGCAAGCTGAAGTAATTAGTCAGTTTCTACCAACACAACTTTCGGAAGAAGAAATTACCATTGTAGTGATGAAAACTATCGCAGCAACAGGTGCAGAAGGTATGAAGGATATGGGTAAGGTTATGGGAATGGTGAGTCAGGAATTAGCTGGTAAGGCTGATGGAAAAACTATTTCGAGTATTGTAAAAGCGAAATTATCATAAGACAATAAAAAAGATATTCCTGTTTTTTAAGGAATTAATGGCTGCGTAGTTCAACTGGATAGAATATCAGATTTCGGCTCTGAGGGTTGGGGGTTCGAATCCCTTCGCGGTCACGAATAAATAGTTTCATAAGAAAAAACGCCAAGCTTGCTTGAGCGTTTTTTCGTTGAAACTATTTTCAAAGCGGAGCTTTAAAGGATGCGTAGCAATCCTTTAAAGCTTCGTTTTGTTATGGACATAAAGAGAGTGTAAGCTCGCTTGAGCGTTTTTTCTGGTGTAACTATTTCTAAAACGTAGCTCTAAGGGGTAATGGTACAACTCTAACCTTTATTTAGTCTTATAGAAAAAACGATTTTCAAAATGCTGTCAAATAACAAGACTTATGTGATATTAAGTATCTGTGGTATTTAGTAAATAAAAATCTAAATATTAAGAGCGGCAATAATTTAACAGTCATTTAGTAAGTGATTCCCAAATTATAGATTTACTTTGTACTATAATTCAGGTTGAAAATGATTAAAACACTTTTTAGTATATTATTGTTTCTTGCTAGTTTGGGTACTTTTGCTCATGCTTGCGATATGCAATTGCTAAATAGTGATTTAGAATTGTCGGTAAGTATTATTGATAGTTCTAATGAAGTTGTGAAGTATTCTACCACACATCATTCGTTTTTCGATATTCAATCAGAAAATTATAATGTTGTTTTCTTCAGTGATACTGAGCCTTCTCGGATAGACAGAGTTTTAGAAAATTCTAATGGAATTATCAATCGAAGCCAACAACTTTCTGCTGTATTAAGCTCTCAATTTAGTAATGCAGCCCTACAGAATTTTAATACTCTCTACTTACGGGAGATTCTTTTTCCATTTCATTCTTTTTGGTAAATTAAATGTAATAACATCATGTAAGATGATGTCTGTATATGACATAATACTGTCATCGCGTTTATTATAGATTTAAAATTAATATCAAAAAAAATTAAAAAATCATGGGAACAGGATTATTTGTTATCGATGCGATTATAATCGCTATCGTTATTTTACCGTTTGTTTTATTTATAAACGGAAGTAAAAAAAGAAAACGAAAATTACGAAAAGCACTTCAGTTAGAAGCAACACAAAGCAATTGTAAATTAACTAAGATTGAAATCGATAGTAATTTTGCAATAGGAATTGATGAGGAAGAACAAAAATTATTTTTTTATAAAGAAACAAGTGAGTTCTCGTTTGCGGAAGTTGTAGACTTAAAATCGATAGTGACTTGTAAAACTCTAAGAGAAAACAAGCGTGTAAAGGACAAAACAAAAGACTATGATGTTATTGATAAATTGCAACTGTCATTTGTTCATCACAATTTAAAGGATGTTACGGATTTTATGTTATACAACAATGATGATGAAATGGTTTTAAATAATGAAATTACCATAGCACAAAAATGGCAAGATTATGTAAACAATTTTATAGCAATTAAGGCTGCATCACAAGAAGGGGATAAGGCATTAGCTGTGGCTTAATCGTAACCTATTATATCTTTTTAAAAAAAAACTTCTTTCAAAATCAATTTAGAAAGAAGTTTTTTTTATCACTATGCTTCAAGTGAAAAATGTTCTGACAGGGGTTAATGTACTTTAAACTTATAGGTAAGTTTTAGCATTTTTTCACTTAATGAAAATAGCCAATAGAATTGTTCCCAAATTAAATGTGCTTCCTTATGCGTTTGTTCGCTGTTGGTTTGTGAAATTGTATCATTTGTAATACGATTAAAGGGAAAGTTAAAAGGTATAGGTTCATAAATAGAAGCTGTTTCAATTGGATCTTCAAAATTTATATCCATTAATTGCGTACAGATCTTGTCTAGATTTTCCGTAATCTTTTCTGAAATTACGATGAAATCTTCTGAAGCCTCCGTTGTGCTGTGATTCTGTATATAGGAACTTAAAGAAGCTAAAGACGACAGGAAACTATGATTTATCACCACTAATTCGTAAATGTCCTCTATATGATTTTGTTTAGACTCAGGTTCTTGCGCCATTCGCTGAAATGCAGAACTTAAATTAGACGTTTGTAAAAAGGCTTCTTTGCGGTTAACTTTTAAGCTTGTTGGTACAGCTCCTTTTTTTATGTAAAAGGTAGTAATGGATTTAAAAAAGTCTGTATTCGCTTTTAAACTATTCTTAATAGTATCACCGATTTCCATAAACGACCAAGCCGGCCAAAGCCAACGCATTACTAAATAAGAAAGCGTAGCGCCAATCAAGGTATCAATGACTCTAAATTGGATAACTTTTAAGATATCAGGTTGAAGGATAGCATAAATAAATATAACACTTAACGTAATAAAGGTTGCGGACGCTTTGTAGTTTTTTTGTACCATAGAAAACGCAACAACTAAAGATAAAATCCCTAATGCTCCATAAATGTATGGGTCACTTACTAAAAACACTAATCCACTTGCTAGAGCTGCACCAATTAGTGTGCCTATCATTCGGTCTTTAGAACGTGTTTTTGTTAGTCCGTAACTAGGACGCATAATAACTATTACGGTAAGTATAATCCAGTATGGGTTTTGAAAATCAAAGAATAAACCAATCCCGTAACCAAGCATTACAGCAACTGCTAATCTGAGAGAATGTCTAAAAATCGTTGATCTAAAGCTTAAATTCCTAAGAATTAATTTAGGATCGTAATCTTGCGAAGCTACAAAACGCTTTAGTTTATCGTTTTTAATATAGTCATCTGATGAGAGTTCGGGATTACCTAATAGCCATTTAATTTTCTTTAATTTTTCAAATTGTTTTTTTTGGTAATCCAGCAGGTTTTGAAGCATTAAATAACGGTCGTAATCTTCAATTTGATTTTCATTTTTAAATTTTAAAATGTCATTTTCCAATGTTTTTAATGCATCAGATAGCACTTTGTTAGATGGAAATCGTTTGGATTTGTTGCTGTGCTCTGCAATAGATCGAAGTTGATATGATAATTCTAAAATCAATTTTTGGAAGTCGGCTTTTAACTCTGGATATTTTCTAAAAAGCACATCCATTTTTTCGTAATTTACTGGATTTGCAATAGCTGTTTCCAATATTTCTACAAGTTGGATAAAAACTAACAAACGTCTACTTTGATAATTCGATTTTCCTGAGCTTTTTCGAGATAAAATTAATATTTCTCGCAAAGTTTCGTGGTGTTCAGTTAAGGCACTTTGCAAGGTCATTAGTTGTGTTTGCAGGCTTTCTCGATCTGGTTGGTCACCAATGAGTTGTCTTCTAGTATCTAAAAAATCTGCGGTGAGCAGAAAAGTTTCATTTAAGGTTTGTTCAGTTTGAGCTTTTGGATTGAGCAGAAACCATAGTGTAGATAGTAATAAATACCACAAACCGCCAAGCCCAATGAATAAAGCATATTCATAAACTTCTAAGTTCTTTGAAGTGTGCGCAAAACTTAGAACCAATGCCAATAATCCAGAAAAGCTAATTAGAGATGCCCTAAAACCATAGATAGATAGAAAGGCTATACTAAATGTTAATAGACCTAAAATAGGGAAGAGTAAAAAGTTTGAAATATTGAGATAGCCACCAATAAAACTAATAACGACGACTAAAACAGCAGAAAAAAGAATCCCAACCTGTTTGTGTTTTAAGCGGCCACTAATATCACTCGGTGAGCACCAAAACGCACCAAAACAAAGAGCTAAGCCGATTTCAAAATGATCAGTTACAATCCCTAAAACAATGGGTATAGTAACAGCAATACCAATTAAAACGGCTTTTGAAAAGCTAGTGCTTTTAAAGAATTCTATTAACTCTTTAGCGGGTTTTGAGATGGAAGCTAAAATTGGATTAATGATTTAATGGTTCTGTGTAAAGATACGATTTGAATAGAGATCATTGTCGTTAATTATCTGAAGTCATAAAACAGCGATGTAAAAAAAAGCTGTTAACTTATGTTTAGAAAAGTTAACAGCTCTTAATATATAATGAGTATCCAATTTATTTCATGATACGCGTCAATTGGAAAAACTTTTTATATTCCTGAGGTATGGTGTCAATGTTTAATAAAGAACCTTCTTCAATAGGTGGGTAGATATCATGGTAAGTTTTTACCACGTAGAGACCAACTCTTTTGCTAATATGATCTCGTGTTAATTCCGCAGGACTATTAAGTCCGGCAGCAGCTACAAGTTCTAAGAAGCTGTGAATTGTAGCTTCGTGATAACGTTTTGCTCGTGGTGCCTTGTCTTCAACAACTAATCCTTTTACTAAAGAAGGATTCTGTGTCGCAACACCAACAGGGCAGGTATTCGTATTACATTGCAAGGCTTGTATACATCCAATAGACAGCATCATGGCGCGTGCACTATTGCATCCGTCGGCACCTAAAGCAAGAGCTCTTGCCATGTGAAAACCTGTGATTATTTTTCCGGCAACAATTACTTTGATATCTTTTCTTAAGTTGAAACCAACTAAAGTATCATGCACAAAAATTAAGCCTTCACGCAAAGGCATACCCATAGAATTAGAAAATTCAACAGGTGCAGCACCTGTACCACCTTCTCCACCATCTACAGTAATAAAATCTGGAAGAATCCCTGTGAAAATCATAGCTTCGCAGAAGTCCATAAATTCTTGCTTTCTACCTAAACATAATTTAAAACCAACAGGTTTTCCATCAGAAAGATCTCTAAGTTTTTTTATGAAATACATAAATTGAATAGGATCCGAAAATGCTGAGTGCGATGGAGGCGAGTGTACCGCAATACCAGGTTTTACGTGTCTTATTTTTGCAATTTCTTCGGTGTTTTTGGAAGCTGGTAAAATTCCACCATGACCAGGCTTAGCACCTTGAGACAATTTAATCTCAATCATCTTAACCTCTTCTCTTAGCGCATTTTCTCTAAAGGTTATTTCGTTAAATGTGCCATCATCATGTCGGCAACCAAAATATCCTGTACCAATTTGCCAAATTAAATCTCCTCCATGTTTTAAATGGTAATCACTAATAGCACCTTCACCTGTATTATGGGCAAAATTCCCCATTTTGGCACCTTTGTTTAATGCCATTACAGCATTTTTACTTAAGGACCCAAAACTCATCGCTGAGATATTTAATAAACTTGAAGAATAAGGTTGCTTACAATCTTTTCCTCCAATTAATAAACGTTGAAATTCACCTATGTTTTTAGGATTTGTTTTGGCATACATAGAATGTTCTAGCCATTCGTATCCAGAATGATAAATGTCCATCTGTGTACCAAAAGGCTCCGTGTCATTTTCACCTTTTGCTCTTCGGTAAATTAAAGATCTTAAAATACGATTAAGCGGTCTTCCTTCTGTATCTGTTTCGACGAAATATTGCATAATTTCTGGACGAATAGATTCCAGCATATATCTAAACCGTCCTATCAAGGGGAAGTTACGTCGTATGGTATGAGAAGTCTGTAAAATATCAAAAACACCCATAATAATGAGTGGCCCTATTAACAGGAATACCCATAAAATAGGTTGCCAAACAAAAGCTATTCCGATAATAGCCAAAGTAAGAATGATAGAAACTATAATAAAGTATTCACGGACTTTCATAGTGATAATTTTAAATTAATTGGCAAAGATAGGATTACCCAGTCAAATAATAAATTAAAATTGAATGGTTTGTCTTTTTTTGATGATTATTATTTTAAATTGATAATTATACTCAGATTTTTTTAAAAATCTCGTAAAATATGGGCGTCAATAAACAGAAAGGCCTTTAAAGTTTGTTTTGTAGAATTTATGATGAGTTTTCACAAAAATGTAACATTTGTTTTTAAAGTTTTAAATCTGTAAATCTTATATTTGGAGTTAAACTTTTCCGAAAAAAAATCCAACTATATGATTAAAAAAGTATTTCTCACACCATTTCAAAAATTCGTAAAAATTGAAAGCTTCAGTGGTATATTATTACTGTTTGCTACTTTAGTAGCTCTCGCATGGGCTAATTCGCCTTACGGTGATATTTATAGAGAAATATGGCAATATGATATAGGAATTGTAACCGAAACATTTGAATTTAAAAAACCATTAATTCTATGGATTAATGATGGATTAATGGCGGTATTCTTTTTTCTAATTGGATTAGAAATAAAGCGTGAACTTTTAATTGGTGAACTCAACACTCCTAAGAAAATTGCATTTCCGTTAGTCGGTGCTTTAGGAGGTATGCTAGTGCCTGTAATTTTCTTTCTTGTACTTAATCAAAATCCAGAAACAACTAAAGGTTGGGGGATACCAATGGCAACAGATATTGCATTCTCACTCGCTATTTTAAATGTTTTAGGAAATCGGGTGCCTCTGAGTCTAAAGGTGTTTTTAACTGCTTTTGCAATTGTAGATGATATAGGTGCAGTCTTAGTTATTGCTTTGTTCTATAGTGGAAGTATTAATATTACTTTATTATTAATAGCCTTAGCTATGCTTGCTGTTTTATATTTTTTATCCTTTAAAGGATATTATTCTCGATTTTTAGTGTTTTTCTTAGGTGTGATTATCTGGTTTTTATTTTTAAAAGCAGGAATTCATCCTACCGTAGCAGGTATTTTATTAGTGTTCTCTGTCCCTATAAGACAGAAAATAGATACATCGACGTTTTTAGTGCAATTAGAAAACGTTTATAATGATATTAAGAGCGCCAGTATCTTAAAAAAACCAATTCTCTCTACAGAACAAATTCAGCATATAGATGACTTAGAAGATTGGTCTTCTAAATTTCAATCACCGTTGCAACATTTAGAACATAATTTACATGGTTGGGTAGCGTATTTTATCATTCCGATTTTTGCACTTGCAAATGCAGGAGTTTTAATTAGCGGTACAGAAAACCTAGAAATAGCATTAGTGACGAATATTATTATTTGTTTAGTTTTAGGTAAAGGAATTGGTATTAGTTTAATTGTGCTTTTAGCGAAAAAAATTAGACTGATAGAAGTGCCAAGTGAAATTAGTTTTAAACATATCCTAGGGGTCTCGTTTATTGCTGGTATTGGTTTTACTATGGCCATTTTTATTGCAAGTTTAGCATTTGCATCGACGCCCGAATTTATTGATTCGGCTAAAGTTGGTATTCTAATAGGTTCATTAATTTCTGCAATAATTGGTTATATAATTTTGAGTTCTACCTCAAAGAAAATTAAACTTAAGGATTAGTGATGCTGATTGGTTCGTTGCAAACCTATAGAACGAAACGAATTTTTTGATTGATGCCTTTATATTAAATGAGTCTAATTTATTATAAAGGCATTATTTATTTCAATTATTCTTCAATTGTTTATACAAGTTAGAACTCATATTTTATCCGTTTTAATATCGTAAATATGAACGATTTTTATTAGGTGTAACATGTTTCAAAAATTGAAATATTGTAGAGTTATTTACTTTAAACCAATTATTTAGTAGCTAATCATTGTTTTTTGAAATAATAGTAATTATTTCGTAAAATCTAATTTAGTTATTTAATAATATAACCGCTTTATATTATTGAAAGTATTATTTTTGCGGTATAAAAATATATAATTCCAAAAATAAGACCACATAAATGGGAAATTCAAAAAATAACACTAAGCCAAAAATTAAAAAAGTGCCTTTGAAAGGAATGATGGATAATGTAATGGAGCAGTTTAATAGTGCTGCAGATCACATTAACTTACACCCTAATATTAGGAAAATATTAAGCATCACTAATAATGAAATTTTAGTGAATTTTCCAGTAAAAATGGATAACGGAGAAGTTGAGGTTTTTACGGGGTATCGTGTTCAGCATAATGGAGCTTTAGGACCTTATAAGGGAGGTTTACGTTACCATGCTACGGTAGATTTGGATGCGGCAAGAGCATTAGCGATGTGGATGACATGGAAGACGTCTTTAGCTGGATTACCGTATGGTGGTGCAAAAGGAGGTATAAAAATTGATCCAGCATTATATTCAGAAAACGAATTAGAACGTATTACAAGACGTTTTACATATGCTTTAGCTGATAATATTGGTCCAGAGCACGACATACCTGCTCCAGATGTAAATACCAATAGCCAAACAATGGCATGGATTGCAGATACCTATATGAGTACGAGACCACCTGCACAGCGTTCCGCAAATCAACATGTTGTTACTGGTAAGCCTGATGGTAGCGGAGGATTAGAAGGTAGGGATAGAGCTACAGGATTTGGTGTGTATTTAACCATTAAGTTTTGGGCTGAAAAAAACAATATGGACTTAAAAGGTAAAAGGTTTATTGTTCAAGGTTTTGGTAACGTTGGCTATTGGGCATCTCACTTTTTAGAAAAAGATGGTGCTAAATTAGTAGGAGTTCAAGATGCGCAAGGAAGTGTTGAAAATCAAGGTGGTTTAAATGTTGAAGAACTTTTTAAATATAATTTAGCCAACAAAGGAACTATTGTAAATTACCCTGGCTCTAAACCAGTTGAAAAAGGTGAATTCTTTTCAATAGATTGTGATATCTGTATTCCTGCAGCATTAGGAAATCAAATAACAAAGGTAAACGCTCCAAAGATAAAAGCAAAATTAATTGCTGAAGGTGCTAATGGCCCGACAAACGTTGAGGGTGAAAAAATACTAAAGGATAGAGGCATTTTTATCATACCAGATATTTTATGTAATTCGGGAGGAGTTATTGGTAGTTATTTTGAATGGTTACAAAACAGAAGTGGAGAGATTTGGCATCTAGAAGAAGTTATGGAGAAGTTAACTAAGAAGCTAAATGGATCATTTAATAAGGTTTATAATTATTCAGAAAGTGAAGGTGTAGATATGAGAACCGCAGCATTTTGTATTGCAATAGAGCGTATTGAAAAAGCCTATGTACAAAGAGGTATTTTCCCATAGACTTTAGATTTTTTAGTTTAATATAAAAAAAGCAAGTATTCTCACATAAGGATACTTGCTTTTTATTTATGGTGTATAATAGTCTTAGTTATTGACGATTAAAAAAGAACAAATGTGAAGTCTAATTGATACTGATTCGTCCCGATGACGAGTGCAGTTCACAGGTTATTTTTTAGAACGACCTTTTATTTTATGACCCCATATTGCAAAGAATAAAATCATAGCATAACAAGGAATAAGTATCCAATAGCTATTTGTTGAAGCATTTGCCAAAGCCTCCGATTCATTAACTCCTGAACTGATGAGGTCTAACTTTTTACTATCAACTATTTTTCCATATAAAGGTGGGATTATTGCCCCACCAGAAATAGCCATAATTAGTAATGCAGAGGCTGTCTTTGTGTGTCTACCTAAACCATCTAAAGTTAATGGCCAAATAGCAGGCCATACTAATGCATTTGCAATTCCTAAAGCAGCTACAAATAAAACAGAAGTTAATCCTGAAGTTGATAAAATTATAATGCTAAAGATAATTCCTAAAATAGCACTAATAATCAACGCCGTTTTCTGCTTAATATATTTTGGAATTAAAAAGACACCCAAGGCATATGTGGCCACCATTGCCATTAAAGTATAGGTTGTGAAATATTTGGCTTCTTCACCTGTAAAACCTAAGGAAATACCATAGGCGATGATGGTATCGCCAGCAATAACTTCAGCTCCTACATATACAAATAAAGCTAAAACCCCCAGCCATAAATGCGGGAACTGAAAAATCGTTCTATTAGAAGAGCCTTCTCGTATCGTTGCTTCATTTTCTATGGCCTCAACATGTGGTAAGGGTGCTTTTCTAATCAACACACCTAAAACAATTAAAACAATCGCCATAATAGCATAGGGTACAAAGACACTATCTGCCATAGTATCTAGAAGTATAGTTTTTTCAGAGTCAGAGGCGGTTGCTAGTTGTTCCTTCACGGCATCAATTCCTGAAAGCAGGAGTGCACCAAAAATTAAAGATCCTAATGCGCCAGCGACTTTATTTGCGATACCCATAATAGCAATACGTTTTGCTCCGCTTTCAATAGGTCCTAAAATGGTGATGTATGGATTAGAAGCGGTTTGTAGAATAGTCATACCAATACCTTGAATGAAAATTCCGGTTAGAAACACCCAATAGGTTCTTGCTTCTGCAGCCGGAATAAATATTAAAGCACCAATGGCCATAATAAATAAACCTAGTGACATGCCTTTTCGATAACCTATTTTATTTAGAATATATGATGCAGGAAGTGCCATAACAACAAACGATATGTAGGACGCTGATGCCACTAAATAAGACTGAGCATCCGTAAGTTCGTTAATGGTTTTCATAAAAGGTATGAGCGCCCCATTAATCCAGGTTACAAAGCCAAAAATAAAGAAGAGTCCTGCGATAATTATAATTGGAATGAGGTTATTTTCTGATTTTAAGTTGGTGCTCATAAGAACTTAAGTTGTATTTAGTTGTTGCGATAAAATTAGGTGTTAAGATAATAGTTTTGTTTATAATTTTGTTACCCTCGCATATTAAATTGTATGAATAATAAATGAACACTCATATTTAAAAAATTGGTATGTATCATTAAATTTTTATATTTAAGGATGAATTACATGTTATGAACATAGACTTATGTTTTTAAGTGAAAATTAGAATTCATAATTAGTATATTAATGGTATCTAAGACTGAGCAACAAATTTTTGAATCGGAGTTAATCTCTAATTATATAGTACCACTCGGTGTTGTTTTAATAGCTCTTTTTATAATTTATAGATTGTTAAAGATTTTTCAATTTTATTATGCATCAGTATATAGAAAGCCCATCTTTATAAAGCGTTATTTAAAACTAAATAAGTTATCACAAGTACAGTTTGAGATTTTAAAAAATGAGAATTCATTCTTTAGGAAATTGTCATTAAGACATCAGCGTCAATTTGAGCATAGAGTTTCTAAATTTATTCAAACAAATACATTTATAGGCAAACAAAATTTGATCATCACAGATGACATGAAAGTCGCAATTGCTGCTACCGCAACCATGTTAAGTTTTGGGTTCAAAAAATATCAATTGGATCTTCTCGATACGGTTATTATATATCCTAAGGCATATTTCTCTCAAATTAATAAATCGTTTCATAAAGGAGAAGTAAATCCTCATCTAAAGACTATTGTATTTTCGTGGGAAGATTTTCAACAAGGGTATGATATCGGTGATGATAATCTTAATCTTGGTATTCATGAGTTTGGTCATGCGATACACTTAAATGCGTCTAAAAACAATGATATAAGTAGTTTAATATTTAATCAAGGCTTTAAAAGATTAACGACCTATTTACAAAGGCATGAGTCTGTTAGACTAAACTTAATTACTTCAAAATATTTTAGAGCATACGCGTTTACCAACCAGTATGAATTTTTTGCTGTGTTACTCGAAAACTTTATAGAAACCCCTTCAGAATTTAAATCTCAATTTCCGGAATTATACCAGTGTATGAAGCAAATGCTTAATTTTAAATTTAAAGGCTATTAGATGTTATTCTAAGAATAAAAATGAACCTGTCTTTTTATTAATTTACAGAGAATGCTATTTTAAAATAGGTACAAAAAAAAACTCACTATTGTGAGTCTTTTTTTTAATCTTATATTACAATATTAAAGCTTAAATACAGCCTGCAAATGGTATTGATAATGATTATTATCGTAACCATTATTAGAGGAGTCATAAGCAAATTTAGCTATTGTTTGAGCTCTTAAGCCAAAAGTTCTATTTTCGTTTAACCAAAATAATACACCACCACCTAAGTTTACAGATATGTTAGTCTCATCTATATTAAAGAAACCTAAACCTGCATTGGCATATATGTCAAACCAATCATTTCTACCACGACCAAAAATAAGTTCGCCAAAATAATATTTAACATGGGTATCTAAAGATAAATAATTATAGTCTTCATTTGTTGGGATGAAATCAATACTTTCATCATCATTAAACCCATTGAACGTAATGGATTGCTCTATTGCAAATTGGTAAGCAAAACGATATTCAGCTGCAGCAGAAAATGGGGTCTGAAAGCTCCAGTCACCTGGACTCTTAAATGGTGATCGACTCCCTAAACTATTGATAGCATTAACACCAACACTAAGAGACCAATCGTCGTTTCGTCTTTGGGCAAAAGAGAATGTGCAAAATGTTATTAATGCTAGTAAAAGTATTTTTTTCATACTAAAATAATTTTGTCCAAAGGTAAACTTTATAGATTATAAAACAAATATAGGGGTAAACTTATTGTAATAATAATCAAAAAAAGCTAATGGGATTTAAAAAAAATAGAAAATTAAATTATTAAATGTTTTTATTTGATTATCAGGAATAAAAGCGCCGTTATTTTATTTAATAACGAAAAATGATGGTTTGATTTTAGGTTGAAATATCAGGATTTCGAAGAATGAAGACTTTGATAAATTATGCGATAATGAGAGGGTAGAAATTAAGAATTATCAAAACGTTTTCTTTTATTAAGAAATTTCTCTTTTATGATGTGTTCTGTATAACTTTTATTAGTGCAAATTAAGTAAAAGCGACTTTTTATAAATTGAATAGTTCTTTTGACGCTATTAATAGTTATTCGTAGAGGTCTAAAGGACAGTTTCATTTTATAGCAAAAAACTCTGTATTTCATATAACTATTAGAAGTAATATCAGCGAACTCAGGAAAATAGTATTTTGCCAACTCCAAATAGGATTGTCCATATTTTAAATTTAACAAAATGTCTATGCACTTTTTATTTTTGTTTGTTTCTATAGAAATAAGGTCATAAACCGATTTTAAACTTATTGCATTGTAGTAATGACCTTTATCATTTAGCTGCCAACTCAATATGAGGTGTTTGCTTAAGTCGTATGTATTTGGAACAGGAATCAAGTTCTTAATTTTTTTAGAATTGAGAATTGATGGTATATTCATTAAGGGCCAATGTCTTTTATTTAAAAGTTCTGTATGAAGTTCTATTGCTGCTAGCTCGTCTTTTGACATTAAGCGATCAAGATGTCTAAAGTCTTTTTTATTATAAGCATAACCGAAGGTTTTGTCATAACCTGAATTCTTTAGTATATCAAATGCATTATACACTTTCGATTTTTCAACTAATATATCAATATCTCCGACCATACGCTCTCCTTGGTCATTATAGCATCCTGAAGCTAATAGGGCTGTGCCTTTTAGAAACACATGGTCTATATTATGTTGGGTTAGTATTTGTGATATGGTCTGTACTTGATTAAGTATTCTTAGGTTTCTCGATCTGTTTATACTGGTAATTTCTTTGAGGTAATTAGTCAATTCTTCTGGTAATAAATGAAGAAGTTTTTTTGCTTTTAATCTGCAATATAGCGCGGGTAACATTAAGTTCTTGCTGCCTTCAATAACTATAATGTCCCAATCAAAAGAAGGGTGACTAATCGTTTTTTCTAGTTTAGAATTTGGAGTTTCAAAACTCAGGATATCTGCGATATTTTGATATGTAGTAGCTAAGCTGTCCATAGATTTTAATACAGGAGACTAATATAAGCTATTAATTTTCGTGATTTAATTGTTTGAATAAAGTTGAAATTTCAGAAGATACACAATCCGTATTACTATAAGTTACTTGGTATAATTTAACTTTTTGTAACCAGTCCAAAAACTGTTGAGCATGTTTAGGGTTTGGTGATAACCAAGAGTCTTCTATAATAGTTTCTAAAACGTGTTTTATAGAAATAGGCTCTATTATGGTTTCTGATTGTGGTTGGTAATTCACTAACATAATCGCACCACAAGGGTAATGATTGTATTTCGGTTTTGCGCAGGGCATATATTTTAATTGGCCTTTAGTGGCATTGAACTCCACTATGGGTAAGTTGTCAAAATTGTTAACTAGCGGTTGTAGTAGCTCAAAAGCACCTTTTTTTATGGAAATAGAGGAGGGGTTATAATATATATGTTCGTTTTCGGAAAGTAATGGAGATACATCATCAGCTAATAGTTCGAAACCATTGGTTGCCAACAATGCTGATAAGGTGCTTTTTCCTTTTCCAGATTTTCCTACAAAAAGAATAGATGTATTACCATCTGTTATGGCTGAACCATGAAGTGTTCCAATCCAATCTTGTTCTGTTTTGTGATGTAAAGAACAGAGTAAATGCATAATAAATTTACCCTGCATATGATGATACTCTCTTTTCGGAACACAAGATAATAATTTCCCATTCTTAAAGAGGTGTAAATTGTTATGCTTTAAAAAAATATCGAATATTACATCTGGCGCTTCTGTGTGCTTTTTGCAATAATGAGCAATAGCAGGATGAACTGTTTTTAGTACTAATTCAGAGCTGTAGTGAATTAGAATTCTCTTAGTTCCAAATAAATAATATTTAGAAATATTTCGGTGAGACGTGTCTAAAGTCTCTGAGCTTATATTGGGTAGACTGTAAGGATTGTTGCAATCCTTGAGGTAATTATGAATCGTTTCAGAAAGGTTTAAGCTATCGGAAACAGAAATATAATTAGAAATGGAATTTGAAAATTCGGTCTGCGTTTTGGAGGTAAGGTAAGTATCTAAAAGTAACTCGAAATCTGAATTTATAACACTGTAACTATTAGAAATTGAATACCATAATATCCAATAATCACCAAACATCCTCTTGTATGTTGGTGCTAAATCACTATTCAAAATATACTTAAAAAATTAACTGAAAGGATCGCCTCCTGCATCAGGTGGTGACTGTGCTTGCGACTTAAGCGGATTTAAAATCACAAATGTTCCTACAGCAGTTATTGCTGCATATTTACCCATTTTTGAAATGGCTTGCTTACGAGTGATTTTATCTGTATTGTTTTCTTTCTTCATGGCTCTTGCCCTAAATTTGAGTTCAAAAATAATAAAATTATTTAGTTATCAACCTATAATGTGAAAAGGTTTATCTTAAATAATAGTTTTTTCGTTAAAATGCTATTTTTTTTAAATAATTGATGTTTAAAATCTTAGGCTTCAAAAATTAAAAAAATAGACTTTAATATAATGGTTTTAATTTAAAGTGGTATTCTGTTCATGTTGCATTTAAAATACTCTAAACGTAACGTGTGAAATAGTTCCTACTTGTAATCAACTACAGGCGCAAGATATGTAATATATCATTAAATATCCATAAATACGAATCGTATAATTACTTTTTTCGTCACGTTGCATCATAGCGTCATACTTATAGGCATAAGTCTAAAAATAGAGCTATTTACATATGGATGTAGCCCTATTAATATGTGTTTTAGAAAATAGAAGAGTTTACAAATTGTAAATAGAAACTGTATATTGTAATCATTGTTTTTTAGTCTATGTAAGATAATTTTAATTAAATCTTGATGGTATGTTTTTAATAAGATTACTAGTATATAAGTATAATCATATAGGCTAGTTCAAAAAAGTTTGAGGTGCTAAATGCTTAATAGCAAGTACGCTTTGGATATACTACCTAATAACAACCGTAATAGTATATCTATAAAAGAGTAACAACTTAGTTTTACATTAGGTGCTCTACAAGCAGTGTTCGCTTTTAAAATATATTCTTAAGATAAAAAAATGCGCTAAACTTAGTTTAGCGCATTTTTTACGGTAAGCGATGTTAATTAGAGAACTTATCTCAAAATCACTTTTTGGATTTTATTTTGAGTTGCATTATGCACCTTTACAACATAGATGCCATTATTTAATTGACTCACATTTATAGCTTGTGTGCTATCTGCAGTTAGTAATTTTGTTGTAGACACTATGCGTCCTTGTACATCATAAACAGATGCTGTAGTCGGTTCTGATAATTGACCAGCAATAATAATGGTTTTATCTGCCCTGTTATTGTAAATATTTAATTGGTCTAAGGTATTATCTATTGTAGATAGTGTGCTATTGGAAATCTGTAAGTAAAAACGACCTGTACCACTTAAGTTAATGCTAGGTGTTAATGTATAATCTCCAGAATTAAGTAACGTATAGGTATTAGCAACCGTATCTTCTAAGTATACTAGTGTTGTATTAGATAGGTTAGAAGCGTCTATACTAAAAGTAATCGCTTCTCCTTGGTTCGCATTTACACCTAACGGAATAGAAACAGACGTTAAATCTGTATTATCGATAGCTTGTAAAGCCATTGCTCTCCCTGTGTTTTCTTCAACTAAATGAGAAAATATAGGGTAATTCTCAGAATCTTCACCATAAACTGCCGCATCATATCCAGGATCTAAACCTAAACTAGCATTAGAATTAAAGAAAATACTTGTAGAATAGGTTTGAGACCCCATTAAATTTAACTTAAAGAATTCACTTTCATTAGACGTTCTACCAGCAATATAATCATCATCTCCACTTAATGTGCGCATATCAGGTGTAAATGCTATACTTCCTCCAGTATCGTTTGACGCCACAAAGAAACCTTGACCTGGTGCTATATTAAAGTTTTCTTCAGTTAATGTTGATATCGTTGCTTTATTAATAACAGTAAAGTTACTAATTGTTGGTGCTTCTCCTCCATAGATTCCACTGTTGTAGGCATATATAGCGACTGCAAAAGGATCTAATAAGGCGCTATTTGCATCACTTAAAAATGCATCTGCATCTACATAACTTGTGTATGGATTACCAATAAGATTCCATTCGCTTCCTAAATTAGGTTTATCTATCGTAATATTTACAGTACCGGTATCAGGTGTACCCGAAAATGTTAAAAGATCTCCACTATCTGTAGCAGCTCTATAACCTTTTGCTTTCAGTAAAACATCGGTTGCGTTCATAAGGAAGTTTTCATAAGCTACATTTGTATTATTATATGGTGCAAAAGCATAAAATGTACTATTATCTGTTATTTCAGTAGCATTATCTCCATTTGTAATAAAGGTATCAAATGTTAGACCTATTGGCATTAAAGGAAGTGAGATTAAATCGTTTCCTCCGGTACCTGTACTAAGTGTGTTTACAAAACGTTCGTAGTTAACGGTACCTGAAATTGTACCGTCTGAAATTAAACTTGAAAAACGATCTGAAGCCGACTCTAATGTTACAGTAGTTGCTGTTAAGGTAACTCCTGTGTTTATAGTTAAACTGGCACCTTCTTCAATAAAAAGATTATTTAAATCTACGTCAGTAGAGAAAGTAGTGCTTTCATCTTTTCTGATATAAGCTATTCTTGTATCCGTAAGCTCAGAAGGTGTTAAATTCCATGCAGCATTTACATATATCAAATAGGATACAATCTGGTCTGTACCATTAATACCCGGAGATCCGTGATCGACATCAATACCTTCAGACACTGTAGCAAAAGTCCAAAGTGACCCATCATTATTATCTTCAATATTGCTACCTGTATATATCATTGCTTGACCACTTGTGCTTATACTTGGCCAAATTCCATCATCATCGTATTCTACAACATCTGTTAGGGTGCCACTTAAATCCGATATGGCAATTTCGTCATGGTCATTAGCGATGTTAAAACCACTATACTCATAATCTATGACTATCCCACCATTTGTTGCGCTATCTGAGTTACGGCCTAATACGGCAAAACCATAAGCTGGCACTATAACGGTAGTAGCGGGTATAACTGGAGTTATAACGTGTATATCATTCGGAGTAGGAGTTTGTGTGTCTGAAATAGTCCAACCAGCCATGTCTATATCTGTGTCTGTTGTGTTGTAAACTTCAAAATACTCACCGCTTGTATCACCAACATATCCTGGGTTTATCATAATTTCGGTAATTATTATGCTGTTGCTTAAAACAATTAGGTCTGGTGTTGCATTTGCTTCAATTCCTGTGCTCCACGATGTGCCTTTACGTGCAAAAATTTTGAAATAATAAGTGTCTGAGTTTATTAACCCTGTTATTTCTTCATAAACCCCCGTGCCCTTATATACAATATATTCATCAGGTTCAATTTCGGTTCCAAAACTAAATATGGCATCTGCATTATATAAAGAGCCATCTCCTGTCGGTACTGCGGTAACAGCTGAACCATTTTTCGCTACTATCATGACTTCGTCAAAGCAGGTTCCATTAACCCAATCTAAATCGACTTCAAGATCACCACCTGTTGCGGTAAACGAAGAAACATTTATTGGTGTAGTGCAAGGAACAAACGATTGACCATTGTTTATAGTACCAGTTGTGGCAGTTGCGGGAGCTTGCCATGTGAAATTTGAATATGTCGTTCCTGATCCTGATAATTGTAAAGATAGATCTAATGCAGTAGTGTTTGTTTCAGAAACACCAATGTCAACTGAAGTGGATCCGTCAGCAATACCACCGGTAGCGGTAACAATACCTTCGTAAGAAATAAATTGCACTAAGGTAGTTCCATTATAAACCAATGCTAAAGCTTCAACTTCATTTTGTAAGCCACTATGCGGTTGCCATGCTGTTGTGAAGCCTGAAGCACTATCAATATTTGTAGAAGATGAGATGGTATAGTTTATGGTACCATTGGTAGTTCCTGTGCTTCCATTATAAATTACAATTGACCAATTTTCTAAAGGATAAGTAGTAGTATTCGTTATGACAATTTCTACACCTTCATTGATGTCATTACTAACGTTATCATAATGTATTTCATTTATCCAAGCATCAGCAGTGGTTTGTGCAAAACTGATATTACTTAGACATAATGCAATTAATAAAAGGTAAAGATTTTTCATAGTAGGTATTTGTTTGGGGGTGAAAATTAAAAAAAGAGGAATCATATTATGATCTCTCAGGTATGAATAGGGGTAATGTTATAGAAAAGTGTTGCTGAATATATAAACAGGGGGATGTTTTAAGGGGTTAAGTTCGCTTTTAAGCACAAATATACATAATAAATAGTATAAACATTAGTGTTTTAAGTAGTTTATTGTTAGATGGTTACGATGTAGTAGGGCATTTCTTTCAAAACCATAAATTTTACGTCTGTATGTTTTCTTTTTTTTTTTTTTTTTGAATATAAATTACACTTTGGTTGTTCATTGTGTTTTTCAGCTGGTCGCTTTTATTTTATCCATATTATGGGTGCTTATGGTATACACTAACTATAGATTTTCTATGAAGTATCTATGGAGGATCTATAGGGTTACTATGGGTGAACTATTTATTTGCTCCGTTTTATGAATGGCTATACTATGTGTTATCAATCGTATCATATTGTAACTTTTTTTAGCTGTACGTTTTAAGTTATTTGAAAATTAAATACGTATTTCATTTACGTAATTGGCCCTCTTAATGCTGTCTTGGTTCATATTTTTTTAGACAAGATGGAGTTGTGACGTTTGGAATATTAGTTTAAGTATCTACTAGTAGAAGGTTATAGGTGAATAGTAGTCTTTTTAAGGATTTGTTTTAATATTGATTTTTTTTAGAGCGTAATCTAAATTAAAACGGAAGTAGTGATTTCAAAAAAGACGTAAATTTAGATCGTAAGTTTTTGAGCTGTAAAGAGGTGTAATAACTTCAATATTATATTTTATGCTATAAAGGCAATTTTGTTTAATTTCGTTTAATTCTTATTTAGATTAACATAGTCTTAGATTTTATTTTAGATTTGCAAATTATAATGAGATACTCTATTAATATGGTAGAGTAATAATTTTAAAGAGGCTGTCTGTAAATTAATTGCAATTCGGATTTAATGAAGTTTAGTAAAAGGCATTTAGCTAAAACGATTACTTGGCGTATTATAGGAACTCTAGATACGTTGCTGTTGTCATGGTATATTTCTGGTGATTTAGTGATAGGCATGCAAATGGGTGCTTTTGAAATGATTACCAAAATGATTTTGTATTATATACATGAAAGGGTTTGGTTTAAATCGAAAATAAAGTCATCTAATAAGAGACACATTCTTAAAACCTTTTCTTGGCGTGGAGTAGGAACACTAGATACTATCATTTTAGGATGGATAGTTACAGGAAACCCATTAGTAGGGCTTAAGATTGGAGGTGCTGAGGTGGTAACAAAAATGTTATTGTACTTTGGACACGAAAAGTTGTGGTACCGAATTAATTTTGGTTTGGATCGCAGGAATGAAAGAAAACGATTAAATAATTTGAAAAATTAAACTGAATTATGAGTCTAAATACGGTTAGACATAATTATAAAATAACAAAAGCAGATCGAGAGCGCATAAATAATCATCGCTCTTGTTTATTCTGGTTTACTGGATTGTCTGGGTCAGGCAAATCTACCCTTGCTAATTTAGTAGAAGTTGAATTGCACAAGAAAAACATTTCAACCTTTAGTTTAGATGGCGATAATATTAGACAAGGTATTAATAAAGATTTAACTTTCGCTCCTGAAGATCGTACCGAAAACATAAGACGTATTGCAGAAATCGCCAACTTAATGGTAGATGCTGGTATTGTAACCTTAGCCGCATTTGTGTCTCCCTACATTAAGGATCGAGAAAATATTAGAAACATCGTTGGTAAAGAGAATTTTATCGAAATATATGTCAATACATCTTTAGAGGAGTGTGAGCGTAGAGATGTAAAAGGCTTGTACAAAAAAGCACGAGCAGGTGAAATTAAAAATATGACAGGGATTTCAGCTCCTTACGAAGCGCCTGTTAATCCAGATTTAGAGATTGTAACAGATAATAAAACGATAGAAGCATCTGTTCAAACCATTTTAGACTTTATTATTCGAAAATTAAAATAAATAACATGAGTAATTACGTAATTAATCATTTAAAAGAATTAGAATCGGAAGCCATTTTTGTGATTCGAGAGATAGCAGCACAATTTGAAAATCCAGTATTATTATTTTCTGGTGGAAAGGATTCTATTTTGTTGACGCATTTAGCTAAGAAAGCGTTTTTTCCTGCTAAAATACCTTTCCCTTTAATACATATTGATACAGGTCATAACTTTCCTGAAACTATTGCGTTTCGTGATGAATTAGTAGAAAAACTTGGAGTTAAACTTATAGTAGGTTCTGTTCAAGAAGCTATTGATAAAGGCCGTGCAAAAGAAGAAACTGGAGCAGATGCATCACGTAATTCACTTCAGATCGTATCTTTATTAGATACACTTGAAGAGTACAAAGTAGATGCCGCAATGGGAGGGGCTCGAAGAGATGAGGAAAAAGCTCGAGCTAAAGAACGTTTCTTTTCACATAGAGATGAATTTGGACAATGGGATCCTAAAAATCAAAGACCAGAATTATGGAATCTATTTAACGGTCGTAAAAATTATGGTGAACATTTTAGGGTATTTCCAATTTCTAACTGGACAGAAATGGATGTTTGGGAATACATTAAGCTTGAAAATATAGATTTACCGTCACTTTATTATACACACCAACGCGACTGTGTGGTTAGAGATGGTGTGATTTTAGCAAACTCAGAATTTATTAAATTAAAGGAAAATGAAGCGGTCGTAAATATGACTATTCGTTACCGCACTTGTGGTGATATGCCAATTACTGGAGCTGTAGAATCTGAAGCAGATACTTTAGATAAAATCATTGAAGAAATTGCTACAACACGTACAACTGAGCGTGGTGGTAGAGCAGATGATAAACGTGCAGAAACAGCTATGGAGGATCGTAAAAAACAGGGGTACTTTTAAGAGGTGAGAAACTAAAATTAAGATAATAGAATAAAGAAAATTGAGCTAAGGGCTAAGAGCAGAAAGTCAACAGCTATAAAATTTAATACATGGAATATCAAGATATAGAATTATTACGTTTTACAACAGCAGGAAGTGTAGATGATGGAAAAAGTACACTAATTGGACGTTTGTTATATGATAGTAAATCAATTTTTCAAGACCAATTAGATGCCGTAGAGGAGTCTAGTAAATCTAAAGGGTTTGATTATGTGGATTTGTCTTTGCTTACAGATGGTTTAAAATCAGAACGCGAACAAGGGATTACAATTGATGTGGCCTATCGTTACTTTGCGACTCCAAAGCGTAAATTTATTATAGCAGATACGCCAGGTCACATACAGTACACACGTAATATGGTAACAGGTGCTTCTACAGCTAACTTAGCCATTATACTTATTGATGCACGAAAAGGGATGTTAGAGCAAACCCATCGCCATGCGTTTATAGCATCGTTATTGCGTATTCCTCATGCTATTGTCTGTGTAAATAAAATGGACTTAGTAGAGTATAACGAAGATGTTTATAACGGAATAGTTTCAGATTTTAAAGCGTTTTCTTCTAAGTTAGGGATTAGTGATATTCAGTTTATTCCTATTTCAGCTTTAAATGGAGATAATGTGGTTAACCGTTCAGAGCATATGGATTGGTATGGTGGAAGTACGTTAATGTACCATTTAGAAACAGTTCATATTTCAAGCGATCATAATTTGGTAGATTGTCGTTTCCCTATTCAGTCAGTAATTCGTCCGCATACGTTAGAAAATCAAGATTACAGAGGTTTTGCAGGTCGTATTGATGGTGGTGTCTTTAAACCAGGAGATAAAGTGAAATCTTTACCTTCAGGATTTGTGTCGACCATAAAAACGATAGAACTCAATGGTGAGCAAATAGCCGAAGCTTTTGCGCCTATGTCTGTAACGATGACATTAGAGGACGAAATAGATAATAGTCGTGGAGATATGATTGTCCGCGAAAACAACGTGCCCGAAATTAGTCAAGATATAGAGGTTCTTGTAACATGGATGAGCACAAAACCAATTCAAGCGCGTACTAAAGTCGTTATTAAACATACCACAAATGAATCTATTGGTATGGTTAAAGAGTTAAAGTATAAAATAGATATTAATACGTTGCACAGAATAGAAGGTATTGATAAAGTTGAAATGAATGATATCGCTCGCATGTCTATTAGAACTGCTAAGCCTTTATTCTATGATGCTTACAAAAAAAATCGTCAAACAGGAAGTGTTATTATTATAGATGAACAAACCAATGAAACTATTGGTGCAGGGATGATTATATAACAGAGATGCCGTGAAACGGTGAGACTGTAATGCGGTGAATCTTTAGAGAAGGAATTTATAATCTTAATAATGTCTCTTAAGGATTTACAAATTAAGTTTAAATCTAGTAGAGGATGTTTATAAACTTACGAAGAATTTTCCTGCGTCTGAAAATTTTGGATTGACCTCTCAACATAGAAGAGTAGCTATTTCGTTGCCCTTAATTATAGTTGAGGGTTCGAGTGGAGGTTCTACATAGGACTTTATCAGATTTTTAAATATGGCGTCGGAATCATTAGTCGAAATACAAACACACTCAGTAATAGCAGAACGAATCTGGTATATATCGTTTAGCGAGGCATTACCAAACCACATTATTACAATCAGATAAATATTATACCGTTTAAAATAAGCTTTAAACAAAAAACTAAGTAGGTAAAATGAATAATGAAAGCTCCAATCTAACGAATCACCAAATTACCGAATCAAAGTATCTCTTACGTACAGCCATCACCGCAGCTTTAGAAGCAGGAAAAGCAATTCTTAATATCTATAATTCAGATGACTTTGGTGTAGAATTAAAAGGAGATAATTCGCCCTTAACCAAAGCGGATGTCGCATCGCACAATGTTATTGTGGGGTATTTAGACTCCACGTCTATACCTGTACTTTCAGAAGAAGGAAAAGCCTTGCCTTATTCAGAACGTAAAGGTTGGAGTCAATTATGGATTGTAGATCCAATAGATGGTACTAAAGAATTTATAAAGCGCAACGGAGAATTTACCGTAAACATAGCACTTGTAGAGAATCAAAAAACGACCATAGGTGTTATTTATGTGCCCGTTTTAGGAGATCTTTACTTTTCAACTAGCGAAATTGGTGCTTATAAAATCTCAGTAAATCTTGAAGATTATAACGTTGATACTTTAATAGAGGAAGGACATAAATTACCTTTAGAGCGAGAGGATAAAACCTTTACGGTTGTGGCAAGTCGTTCACACATGTCACCAGAAACGGAAACTTATGTTTCGGAGATGCGAGAAAAGCACGGTGATGTCAATCTAATATCTAAAGGAAGTTCCTTAAAGTTATGTATGGTTGCTGAAGGTCAGGCAGATTGCTATCCCAGATTTGCTCCAACGATGGAATGGGATACAGCTGCAGGACAAGCGATTTGTGAACATGCAGGTTTTGAGGTTATAGACTGGGCTACAAAAGAACGTATGTTGTATAATAGAAAAGAATTATTGAATAATTGGTTTCTGGTAAAGAGAGTATAATTAATATACTGAATTTATTAGTGGTTATTTAATGTTTATTCTTCTGTTAAACCAAGCTATTACGTCTTTCAATCTGAGTTCTAATCATCATTAATATAAGAAAGACTTTTAATTTTTATTTGCTCTTCAAGCAATATTCTGTCTGATTAATTTTAAATTGGCGAAATAAAAATATTAAACCAATGAAGCGATTACTAATAGTAGTGGGAACACGCCCTAATTATATAAAAGTCACTCAATTTAAGAAAGTTGCTGATGAAAAGTTTAGGGGTAAGTTTGATATAAAAATTGTTCATACTGGTCAGCATTTTGACAAGGCTATGGCAGATGATTTTTTCATACAGCTAGATATGTTTCCTGATTTTTCTTTAAACATTCCGCATAAAAGTCCTAATAGTCAAATTGGAGAAATTATAATACGTCTCGAAAATGTAGTAAACGAGTTTAATCCAAGTTTAATTATTGTGCCTGGAGATGTCAATTCAACGCTAGCGGCAGCTATTACTGCGAATAAAATGGGTGTGCCGTTGGGACATTTAGAAAGCGGTTTACGTAGTTTTGACAGAAGTATGCCAGAAGAGATTAATAGACTTCTAGTAGATGAGATAACAGATTATTATTTTGTCACAGAACAAAGTGGAGTTGATAATTTAATTAGCGAAGGAAAGGAACGAAATAAGATTTATTTTGTTGGAAATACTATGATTGACACCCTTGTTGCTTTTGAAGATCAAATACAAGGGCAACACATAATGGAAGATTATAACTTGACAAAGAATGATTTTCTTTTAATGACTATGCATAGGCCGGCAACTGTAGATAATGAAAAAGGGCTACTTCAATTGTATAGTTTATTAAAGCAATTAGAGAAAACGAATAGAATTGTTTTTCCAATGCACCCAAGAACTGTAAACAATATTAGAAAATTTGGTTTACAAGATCGTTACGAAGGTTTGAAAAATTTAATCAGAATAGGGCCGTTAGATTATTTTAGTTTTCAAAATTTAATTCACAATTGTAAAATAGTCATTACAGACAGTGGTGGTATTCAAGAAGAAACAACGTTTAAACAAAAACCCTGTTTAACCTTGAGGCCAAATACAGAGCGTCCGATTACGGTAAGTCTGGGATCTAATACATTATTAGATTTTGAAATAGATACCATTTTACAGCATGTAGACGCGATCCAAAGTAGTGATTATAAGAAAGGTGAAATCCCAAAATTTTGGGATGGAAATGCTACCGAGCGTATTTTAGAAGTGTTGGCAAAATAAGAATTCTTATTTTTCCCTTTAAGTTTTAAGAGGATGCAGTTTTAATAAATGAATTTTAACTAAAATTGAATTCTTAAGTTTTTAAATAGACACAACTGTTGAGGTTGTAATTTTATATTACACCTCAAATTGACTGACAAGTCTTATATTTTATTAGCTTTGCTGACCGAAATAATTTTTATAACTATTTTATTTTATAGCTTTTATGAGTAAAGTTGCCTTTATAACGGGTGTTACCGGACAAGATGGAGCCTATCTTAGTGAATTTTTATTAAAGAAAGGTTACGAAGTTCATGGTTTAAAGCGCCGTTCCTCATTATTTAACACCGACAGAATTGATCATTTGTATCAAGATCCGCATGTAGATCATCGTAATTTTTATCTGCATTATGGTGATATGACGGATAGTACCAATCTTATTCGGTTGATTAAAGAAATTCAACCCGATGAGATTTATAATTTAGCGGCTATGAGTCATGTCGCTGTATCGTTCGAAATTCCGGAATATACGGGTAACGCAGATGGTTTAGGAACGTTACGAATTTTAGATGCCGTACGATTATTAGGCCTAGAAAATAAAACGAGAATATACCAAGCGTCAACTTCTGAGTTATACGGAAAAGTACAAGAAGTACCGCAATCAGAAACGACTCCATTTTACCCGCGTTCACCTTATGCTGTAGCAAAAATGTATGCCTATTGGATAACGGTAAATTATCGCGAAGCCTACAATATGTATGCGTGTAATGGAATTTTGTTCAATCACGAATCACCAATTAGAGGGGAAACGTTTGTAACCCGAAAAATTACGAGAGCAGTATCGCGAATAGCTTTAGGTTTACAAGATAAATTTTACTTAGGAAACCTTGATGCCCAAAGGGATTGGGGACATGCCAAAGATTACGTTCGTATGATGTGGATGATTCTTCAAGCTGAAGAAGCAGAAGACTGGGTCATTGCAACAGGAAAAACCACACGAATCCGTGATTTTGTACATATGAGTTTTGCAGAAGTCGGCATTGAACTAGAATTTAAAGGTGAAGGTGAAAATGAAAAAGCATTTGTCACTAAATGTAATAATCCAAACTATCAAATTGAAATAGGTAAAGAAGTATTAGCTGTCGATTCACGTTACTTTAGACCGACGGAAGTCGAATTACTTATTGGTGATGCCTCTAAAGCTAAGAATAAATTAGGATGGGAGTGCCAATATGATCTAAATGATCTTGTTAAGGATATGATGCAGAGTGATATTAAACTCATGAAAGAACAGCAATACCTTGAAGATGGTGGCTATAAAACGTTGAATTATTTTGAGTAAGATAGCTAAAGATTCAAAAATCTACGTAGCCGGACATCGTGGTATGGTAGGCTCTGCTGTTTGGCGAGCATTAGAAGCAAAAGGTTATACAAACCTTATAGGGAAAACTAGTGCTGAACTCGATTTAAGAAATCAACAAGCCGTAGCTAATTTTTTTGAAAAAGAGCAACCAGACGTTGTTATAAATGCGGCAGCGAAAGTAGGTGGGATACTCGCTAATAACGAGAATCCGTATCCATTTTTAATGGAAAACTTACAGATACAGAATAATCTTATTGATACAGCTCATAAGACGGCAGTTTCAAAATTTGTGTTTTTAGGAAGTTCTTGTATTTACCCGAAATTCGCTCCACAACCTTTAAAAGAAGCGTATTTATTAACGGATAGCTTAGAGCCAACGAATGAATGGTATGCTATCGCAAAAATAGCAGGAGTAAAAGCCTGTGAAGCTATTAGAAAACAATACGGTAAAGATTTTGTGAGCTTAATGCCAACCAATTTGTATGGCCCTTTCGATAATTTCGATTTAAAAAGCTCGCATGTGTTACCGGCTATGTTACGTAAGTTTCATGAAGCTAAAGCAACCAATGCTTCAGTAACATTATGGGGAAGCGGGACACCAATGCGCGAGTTTTTACACGTAGATGATTTGGCACAAGCCGTAGTGTTTGCTGTAGAAAACGTGTTGCTAGAACACCTCTATAATGTAGGTACAGGTACCGATGTGACTATAAAAGAATTAGCAGAGACTATTCAATCTATTGTTGGTCATACTGGCGAGCTTGTTTGGGATAGTTCTAAGCCAGATGGTACACCTCGTAAATTGATGGATAGTTCTAAGTTAGAGATATTGGGTTGGAAATCTACTGTTGGTTTGAAAGAAGGGATTACTAATACTTATGAGTGGTATTTAGAAAACGTAGACTAAGCTATAATCTTTTTTAGATTTTAATCACATTAAATAAATCTATTTCTATTGAGTAAAAATCTAAAACAGTCCACAATTAACGCTGCTAGCTGGAATTTTTCTAACATGTTAGTGGGGCAAGTGAGAACCTTTATTGTATCTACAATATTGGCGCGACTATTAATGCCTGAAGACTTTGGCTTGCTAGGTATGGCTATGGTATTTGCGAGCCTTACCGATTCTTTTGTGGATTTTGGGTTTGGTAATGCGGTGATTCAAAAACAAAAAGTAAGTAAGCTACAACTATCTACAGTGTTTTGGATTAACATGCTAATGGCTTCATTTTTAGGATTAACGATGTATTTTAGTTCTCCTTTGGTAGCAGCATATTTTGAAATGCCAAAGCTAGAAGCTATAACACAATTAATGTCCTTAACCTTTTTAATTAAAGGACTTTCTACATTACAGAATGCACTTTATAAAAAAGACTTAGACTTTAAAACTCCTTTCAAAATTGGTCTGTTTTCTGGTATAGTTTCTGGTGTTTTAGGTATTGTTTTAGCGTATGCAGGTTATGGAGTTTACAGTTTAATCTATTCTCAAATAGCAGGTTGGGTTATGGGTACTGCTTTAATATGGTATTTTTCGACTTGGAAACCTAGTTTTATGTTTAGTTTAAAAGCTGTTAAGTCATTATGGAGTTTTGGCTATAAATATTCGTTGAGCATCTTTATAGATTCTATTTTTTCTAGGTTAGATACTTTAATTATAGGTAAACTATTTTCTGCGGCAACTTTAGGATTATTTTATAAGGCCCAGTCCTTAAATAAACTGGTAGTCCAATATGCTTTTTCGTCATTTTCTGGTGTCTTGTTTCCGTCTTTATCTAAGTTGGCTCACGATAAAGAAAAACTAAGAGAAGTGCTAGTTAGAATTTTACATTTGGTTTGTTTTACTACGTTTTTGTTTTCGGGTTTAATGTTTGTTAACGCAAAATCTGTAATTGTAATTTTGCTTACAGAAAAGTGGTTAGGAAGTGTGCCAATATTTAAAATTTTAGCTTTATTTTCATTTATTTACACTATACCAACAATTTTAAATTCTCCCATTTTAAGTATAGGTGAGTCTGGTGCTATATTAAAAGTGGAAATATATAAAAAGAGCTTATATTTATTAGCTATTCCTGTTGCAATATATTATGGATTGTATGCTTATATTTTAGCGACCGTTTTAGCAGCTATTATTGGTATTATTTTAAATCTAGGATTAGTACAAAAGTTTTTTAATTATAGAATAAAAGAGTTTTTAAAACTCTTTTTAAATTATGTAATAATTTTTATATTTCTTATAGGTATTGATTACCTTTTTGGTGATTTTGAGATGAATCATTTTTTATCTATTATATTAAAGACATCAATTTATGTAACTTTTTATATGCTATTAAATGCCTTTGTTTTTAAATCCAAAGGGTTTAATGAATTTAAAAATATTGCTCAAGGCTTATTAATTAAATTAAAAATTATAAAATAAACCAATGGGATTAGTTTCTAAAGTCGCTTTTAAATTAAGATATATATATAATCATTTGGTCAACCGTATTTATTCTAAGTATGCTACATATAAATTAAAAAAATCAGAGTTTACTATTATTTGTAATAATTGCTTCGGTGGGCATTTGTATGAAGCGACTAATAGACCTTATAATACCCCAACAGTGGGATTGTATTTTTTTGCTGAGGATTATATGAAATTTATTGAAAACTTAGATTTGTATCTTAAAGAAGATTTAAAATTTATATCTAAAAGTCGTTTTGAAGAATGTCATACAGAGCATGAGGCCAATAGATATCCTATAGGAATTTTATCTAATAATCTTGAAATTCATTTTTTACATTATAAGACAGAAGAAGAGGCTAAGAGTAAATGGAATAGACGTAAAGAACGTGTCAATTTAAAGAATTTATTAATTATTATGAATGATCAAAATCGATTCTCTAATGACTTAATGTCTAGATTTGATGCGATTAAATATCCTAAAGTATTTTTGTCTTCTAAAGAAAGACAAGGTAATAATGTAAAGGTTATCTCATATTATAAAGGAAAAGATTGTGTTGGTGACATGTATAATGATAAAATAAAATGTTTTAAGGATTTTGACTTGGTGTCTTGGATAATAAATCAAAAATAAATGAAAACTTTAGTTTATATATTACCCGATAAAGATGCAGGTGTTGCATCAGTGGTAAGAAATCTTGTGAGGTTTAAAACAAGTCGGTTTAGAACTAAGGTGTTGTTACTTCATAATTTGCTCGATGATGCTAATAGACGCGTTAAAGATGATTTTAATGCCGATAAAATTGTAAGAATTACTTATAATGGTAAATGGTCCTCTAAATATTCAGTGTATAAAAAAATTAGACATGAATTAGATAAAGATACAGTTATGGTGTCAAATGACGGGGCGATAGAATTAGATACTTTAGATTATATGAAATTTACTATCCCTGTTGCTTATATTATGCATGGTGATTTTAAGCATTATTTTAATGTTTTAAAAGTAAAACAAAATAAGATTGGACGAGTTATAACGGTTAGTGATTTTTTAAAAACTAAAATAGAAGAAAAGTTTAAAGAGGATTTTAGTACACCTGTAGAGAGTATTAAGTTTCCTGTACCTTCAGCAAAAGTTTTTACAAGAACACCTGCTGCTTCAATTCGGTTAGTGTTTGTAGGTTCTTTATGTGATAGAAAAGGAGTATTGTATTTAGCAAGAATAACATCTGTTTTGGATAAAGTTTCTATAGATTATAAAATGACTATAATCGGAGATGGTGATAAAGAAGCGGAGCTTAAAAAACTATGGAAAAAGAATAGTCGCGTGACTTTTCTAGGGAAATTAGACAATAGTGAGGTATTTGATTTATATGCTGAACAAGATATAATTTTGCTGCCCTCAAAAGGAGAAGGCTTACCTGTGGTTATTGTTGAAGCTATGAAATATGGGGTAGTACCTATTACAACAAATTTGGAAAGTGGTATTCCAGAATTAATAGATGGTGAAATTAATGGTTTTACGGTTCCTATAGGAGAGGTGGAAACTTACGCTAAATATATTGAGCAATTACACTTGGATAGGTCACTATTGAATAAAATGAGTGAACTTTGTGTTCTTAAAGCAGAACAAATGTTTAATCCATTAACACAAACAAAGCATTATGAAGGTGCATTCAATAGTACAATGCCGAAAAAATATCAAGTTAAAAAAAGTATCCTAAATTATTTACCTATGACCGTTGCACATAGGTTTAAATTATATTTAAAAAATGATAAACACTAATTCACCTTTGGTTTCGGTATTAATGACCGTTTATAACCGTGAAGAATATATAGCAGAAGCTATTGAGTCAGTTATAAATTCAACTTATAAAGATTGGGAATTAATTATTGTAGATGATAGGTCTACTGATAATTCTTTGGAGATAGCAAAAAAATACGAAGCCACTGATGTAAGAATAAAAGTTTATATTAATGAAACTAATTTGGGTGATTATCCAAATAGAAATAAGGCAGCGACTTATGCTAAAGGGGAATATTTAAAATATGTAGATGCAGATGATATGATTTATCCGTATGGCTTAGAGTTATTGGTGTATTACATGTTGCATTTTCCAAATGCGGACTATGGTTTATGTTCTATTGAACAAGATTATGAACATAAGTTCCCTATAGAATTAAATCCATACGAAACGTATAACAGGCATTATATACAGAAAAAGCATATTTTTCATAAAGCTCCATTATCTTCAATTATTAAAAGAAAAATTTTTAATGAAGTTGGTGGTTTCAGTAATGTGAGACATTATGGTGATTTTGATTTATGGCATAGATTGGCACAAAAATACAGTGTATTATTAATGCCGCATGGTATTGTTTGGTATAGGGTTTCTAATGGACAAGAAGGAGCAATAAGGAAGAAAAACCCAATGAATATCGCAAAAACAATACATGCAGCTCATATGCATTGTGTGTCCGATGATTCTCCATTAAGTAAACTAGAAAAAGAAGCATTAGATAAAGTATTTTTAAAACAAAAGTCAGACGCAATACTTTCTGGTTTTAAAAGGTTTGGTTGGAGTAAAGGCGTTGAGATGAAACGTTTTTTAAAATTAAGTTATGTTGAAATTATAAAATTTAGAATAAATTGATAGTTGTTAAATACTTAAAGTTTAAAATTAATAGGATATTTAGATATCTTTATTGGTTGTACAGGCTTACTAAAATAGATTTCGGTAAAAATGTTTTACTTCATTTTCCAATAAAATGTGAAGGTAAAGGGGGGATAAGTATTGGTAGTGATTCTGAAATTTATGGACCTTTGCAACTGAAAGTGCAAAATGGTTCTGTTTTAAAAATTGGAAAAGGAGTTCAGATTCATAAAAATGTACAAATTAGTGTTTCAAATAATAGTACGTTTGTAATAGAAGATTATTCAAGAATAGAATCCAATTCTCGAATATTTATAAATAAAGATAGTAAGATCGGAAAAGATTCATTTATAGCTTCTGATGTTTCTATATTTTCAAGGGAAGGGCTTAAAGCAGCAATATTTATAGGTGAAGGCTGTGGTGTTGGTAATGGTACAATTTTAGATGTAAGCGCTGATATTGAGATAGGCGATAAAGTAGCCATAGGGCCCAATTGTACCATTTACACACATGACCATGATTATACCGACATAAACGTGCCAGCTTGGAAAGGGGAGTTATTAAAAGGAGAGGTGGTAATTGGTTCAAACTCATGGATTGGATCGAGTGTAACAATTTTGCATTCTGTTAGAATAGGTGAAGGGTCAATAGTTGGTTCTGGTAGTATGGTAAATAAGTCCATTCCAGAAATGGAATTATGGGCAGGTACACCTGCTAAAAAATTAAAATCAAGGGTATAAAGTTTTTTTATGAAGAATTTAGTTATTACAGGAGGTAATTCTGGTTATTTCGAATATCTAGTTCCTTTTATTACTAGTATTAGAGAAAATGATAAATTAGACAACACTGTTATAGTAGTTTGTGATAATACAATAAAAGGGAAATGGAATAAACCAGGCTCTTTCAAGAAAGGTGGTAGTTTTTCTTTAGAACAATTAGAGTTTTTTGATAAAAATAAGGTTGAAGTTGTTGTTTTTTCTAAACTATTAAAAGAAAATAATTTTAGTACTGAAATTTTTGATAATATTAAGACAGGGCATTGGGCTTATCCTGCTAAATATATTTATTGCTACCTCATTGCTAAAAACTACAGAGATAGAGTAGAAAAGGTCGCTTTTTTTGATGCCGATATTTACATACAAAAAGATATTAGCAAAATTTTTGGTTTAATTAATGGTGATCAAATTTATCTAAATCATGAATTTAGTAAAATAGGTGATTCAAGTTATATGACGGATTGGATCAAGTTTTCAAAAGAGCATTTAATGATTAAATCTTTAGATATAATAAATATTCAAGATGAATTTAATATTTGTACAGGTTTTTTTGCTGGTAAAATAGATGTTTTTCTGAGAGATATTAATTTTGCTGTAGTGATATCATCAAATCCTATTTTAGCTTTTCATAGTGATCAACCTTTAATGAATATTTTAGTGTATGTTTATAATTTTCCATACATAGAACTTGGAGAGGAAT
The DNA here is from genome assembly GCF_013403865.1 of Winogradskyella costae. Classification (GTDB taxonomy): domain Bacteria; phylum Bacteroidota; class Bacteroidia; order Flavobacteriales; family Flavobacteriaceae; genus Winogradskyella; species Winogradskyella costae. The sequence goes on along the minus strand of NZ_JABFDK010000001.1, from coordinate 489,773 downwards.
TAGTACATATGGCGCACATAGAAAGAAAGGACACGCGTTTTGAGAATAATACATTTATAGTTAAGGAAAAGATTCCAACAGCGATTCACTATCATGGGCCACTAAGGGAATGGGTTAAATCTATAATAGTTGAAGATTATGATGCCGATAATAATCAGCCTTCTTTGCTAGAGAAAATAAAATTTAGAATTAAAAAGAGTTTACCTTAATTAAATCTAATTGTGAGTTTAGTTTCCGTTATTATTCCTTGTTATAATGCCATGCCTTATCTAAAGGATACTTTAAATAGTATTTTGGAGCAAAGTTATAAGGCTATTGAGATAATTGTTATTGATGATGGTTCTTCAGATGGTTCATTTGAATATATAGAATCACTTAATATGCCAAATTTAATTTATGCAAAAAATATAAGAAAAGGGGCTTGCTCAGCTCGTAATTACGGTTTTGAACTATCAACAGGTAAGTATATTCAGTATTTAGATGCTGATGATGTTTTAAGTCCAACAAAAATTGAAACTCAATTAAAATTAGCAGAAGTTTATGGTACCGAAACAGTATATTCTTGTAGTTGGGTGCATTTTGAAAATGAAATAATAGATTTAGAAATAATACGGCAAGCCATTGATAAAGATTATAAAAAACCTTACCAATGGTTAAATGATTCTTGGCTAGGTAAAGGTATGGGACAAACGTCTATTTGGTTAACACATCGGTCTATCATTGAGAAATCTGGTAAATGGGACGAAAGCCTTAAAATTAATCAAGATGGCGAGTTTTTTAGCCGTGTTTTGTTAGTAGCAAAGCAAATAAAATTTAGTGATAAAGCATTAGTGTATTACAGAAAAGGAAACTGTAGTTCTATTTCTCAATCCAATAAATTTACAGAACAGAAAGCGACTTCTTTATTAAAGTCTTATAGTTTATACAAATCATCGGCTATAATACATAATAAATTGGAAGAGCTAAAAGAGGGGTTAGGACAAATTTTTCTAGAATTTATATATCAATATCACAGTTATTTTCCGGAATTAGTAGAAAAAGCAAAACAAGAGTTTTTTGCATTAGGCTATAATAAAATGTGGCCTGTAGGTGGTAATAAATTCAAGAAATTAGCATCTATAATAGGTTTTAAAAACACACTGAAGGCTAAGAAAATATTTAGGTTTTAAAAGTTTGGTTTCTTATATACATTATATTTGTTTCATTATTTAATGGTGTATATCAGGTTCTATTAAACGCCTAGAACAACCTATCATTAAAATCGAAAAAAAATACAGTATCTAACTAATGAGTAAAACTAAAATAGCAATAATACAAACGCATCCAATTCAGCATTTTTGCCCGCAATTTGCTAGTTATAGTAAACTTGACAATGTAGATTTAGATGTGATTTTTGAAACTAACAAAGGTTTAGAATCTTATTTCGATGAACAATTTAATAGGGAGATAAAGTGGGATAATATTGATTTAGATAGCTTTAAATACCAGTTTTTAAAAGGAAATAGTATAGAAAGTGTTTTAGATAGCCTAGATCCAGATATAATTATAGTGTATGGTTATTCGCAGTTGGTTCAGAAAAACGCTTATAATTGGGCTCTAAAGTTTGGTAAAAAAATATTCTATGTATCGGACTCTACAAGTCATAGAAAGCAAAACCCAGTAATTTATAAAGTTAAAAAAACAAAATTTAAGCCTTACTTTAAAGCCATAGATATATGTTTAAGTGTCGGAGACTCTAATGAGTCTGTATATAGAGGTTATGGTGTTCCTGATTATAAAATGGTAAGAACATTTTTTCCTATAGATACCGTTATTGCAGATGAAAAATATAGTAAAAAAGCAGAATTAAATGCATTAATTAGAGCTAAATATAATATATCTAAAGACACTTTGGTCATTTCGACTATAGGTAAAATAGAAATTTTTAAGAGACAAGAAGATCTTATTGCTTTATTATCAGATTTGGAAAGTATTGGAATAAAAGCACATGCATTTATTTGTGGAAGTGGTAAAGCATTAGAGTTTTTACAACAAGAAGCGAAAAAATTAAAATCGAATACGGTTACATTTACAGGTTTTGTAAAACCAATAGAGTTGTTAGATATACTTTGTGCTAGTGATTTATATGTTCATCCTTCATCTAGAGAAGCTCATAGTTTGTCTATTACAGAGGCTATTTATTTTGGTTGTCCGGTAATTCTTTCAGATGCTTGCGGAAGTTACGGACCAACAGATGATATTAGGCCAGGTAAAAATGGATTTGTATATCCTGTAGGAGATATAATAGCACTGACAACTAGAGTGAAACAGTTATTTGAAAACCCAAAGTTGATGAGTGAATTCTCTAAAGCATCGGTTGAGATTGGGAGATATACTCAGAAATTAGCACATGGAGAAGCATTACAATCAGCAATTAATTTAGTAAAAGGTAGATGAAGATATTAGTTGTAGGTTCAAAAAAAGACTGGGCTTTTGAAAATCACTATTTAAAACACCTGAAGCCCCTGTGTAGTAAAGTAGAGACTTTTGCTGCACATGATATGTTTTATGATTATTATTATAAATCTATAGTAAATAAACTATTATTTAGATCGAGATTTTCATCAATATACAAAACCATTAACAAAAACCTTTTAAGTCATTTAGACGAAAATAAATATGATGTGGTTTGGGTGTTTAAAGGCATGGAGATATTTCCGGAAACTTTAGTGAAGATGAAAAAACGAGGTATTAAGTTGGTTAATTTAAATCCAGACCACCCGTTTGTACATACCTTCAGAGGGTCGGGCAATAAAAATGTACTGAATAGTATTCCACATTTTGATTTACACTTATGTTACAATCTTAATGTGAAAAAGAAAATTGAAGATACTTTTGGAGTTTGGTGTGAGTGGCTACCTTTTGGTTTTGAACGTCGTGATTATGACAGTTTTCCAACGGAAGACACAGAATTAAAAAGATGCTGCTTTATTGGGAATCCAGATGCTTTTAGAGCTCAGGTATTACTAAAAATAGCAGAAAGTGGGTTGCCTTTAGATTTATATGGAAATAATTGGAACCAATGGGTTAGGCCAAAGGAGGGTTTAGATATCAATTATAATGAACCCGTTTATAAGTCAGATTTTGATAAAGTTGCACTAAAATATAGATTACACCTTAATATTTTTAGACCACATAACGATAATTCTCATAATATGAGGACTTTTGAGATGCCAGGTATAGGTTGTATAATTCTTGCTCCCAATAGCGAAGAGCATCAATTATTATTTAAGGAAGATAAAGAGGTGTTTTATTATTCTACTGATGAGGAAATGCTAAGTAAAGCATCAAAAATTTTAGCATTAGATTACTCTGATGCACTAGAAATAAGAAATCGTTGTAGAGAAGTTTCTAAAGAAAGAGGTTATGATTACGAATCTAGAGCTAAAGAAGCGTTATTATACTTTACAAAGTTATTGTAATAGTAAAGCTGATAGATTTAAAATCTAAATAGTATGAGTTCAAAAATAGTTGTTTTTCATTATTATCCGATTGAGGGGTATCCTCCCGTTCAAAATTTATTAAATTTAAAAAGATTTCAGGAGAAGGTTTCATTAACTTGCATGACAACTAAAGGAAATCATAATTATAATTACAAGAATCCATATATTAAAATTATTTATTTAGGGAATTCGGATGCTACAGGTAAATTTAAAAGTTTAAAAAGATATTTTTCCTATCTATTATTTAATATTGTTGGATTTATTTCTTTATTATACAAAAGGCCATCTAGTATTATATATTATGAGACCATTTCTGCGTTTCCGGCATTATTATACAAATACATTTTTCCAAGTACTCAATTGTATGTTTTATATCACGAGTATACTTCAAAAGAAGAGTATTTAAAAGGGCCAAGTTTGGTTAGAATGATTCATAAATTAGAGATTAAGTCTTATGAGAAAGTGAATTGGATATCACATACTAACACTGATAGACGTAAACTGTTCTCTAAAGACTATGATATTTCTATAGATAAAATAAGTTGCTTACCAAACTACCCTCCATCATCATGGTTGTCTAGTACAAAGAACTTAATTAAAACAAAAAATAAATGTAAATTCGTTTATGTCGGATATACGATAGATAATTATTCTATGTATATTGATGAAATGGTAAATGTGATTAGCGGAAATTCTGATTTTAGCTTGGATTTTTATTTGTTAAAAACGCCAAGTAATATTGTCAAGGAAATACACGCAAAGGGGTTAAGTAATCGTATTCAATTTAAATCAGGCCTTGCATATAATGATTTGCCGTTAATACTTGGTCATTATGATGTTGGAATAATTTTATATAGAGGTTTAACAAAAAATTACATCTACAATGCTCCAAATAAATTATTTGAGTACTTGGCTTGTGGGCTGAGTGTTTGGTATCCAAAAGTGATGTTAGGCATAACTCCCTACAAATCTACCAGAATTAGAGAGGTCGATTTTGATAGTTCAGATATTTTAAGACTTAATGTATCTGACTATTGCGAAGGTGATACTATTAATTATGATAACTTTACAGCGGAAAAGGCTTTTAAGGATTTAATGGATAGATTGATAGGTTAAGATGGTAATTTGGTCGTATGTTGGTGTTATTGTAGTGCTTTGGGTGTTGTATAGGTTCCTAAAGAGACTTGGTGTAGGTATACCAATCTTAGAGTTATTATTATTAATATCAGGTCTCCAGTGGGTTGTGGGGGCTTTTATAGAATATAGGACGTCATTTGAACATTATAAATATTACATGTATGTAGATGAAACAACTTACATGTCCTACGTGGTTCCTGCATATATTTTTTTCGTAGTTACATTACTTGTTATCAGTAAAAAAACGAAAGATGTTTCTCTAAATCTTAGTGAGCTCAGTAAATATTCCTTATTTGGAATTTACCTACTTATACTTGGTTTTTCATTTGATTTAATTAGTAATGTTGTTCCTAATAGTTTGAAATTTATAGTTTATTTAATTTCTGGATTTAAGTATGTCGGAGTTACAATATTATTTTTTTCTAAAAAGAAAAGACACGTTAGGTTATTCTACATAGGTCTTTTATTACTTCTAGTAAAATCTCTTGTTAGTGCTATGTTTCATGAGTTAATTTTGTGGGGTACTTTTTTTTATATGTTTTGGGCATTAAAAAACAAAACAACATTTAGAATTAATATAACTGTAATTATAATTGGTTTTATGCTTAGTACAGTAATTCAGGCTGTAAAGATGGATTACAGAACATTAATATGGAATGGATATCAAGGGAATTATGCAAGCCTCTTTTTAGATGTATTGAATAAGAGATTATCTGGGGGGTTGTCTGAAAATTCAGAGGAGCAAGAGGAGTTAAATGTTCGTTTAAATCAAGGTTGGATAATAAGTGCAATTATGGAATATACTCCAAGAGTGCAACCTTTTGCAGAAGGAGAGACAGTTAATGAAGCAGTGTTTGCTAGTATATTACCTCGTTTTTTAAGTCCGAATAAGAAAATAGCTGGAGGTGTAGATAATTTTGAGAAATATACAGGCTTAGAACTTGAAGAAAATACCTCTATGGGAATGAGTCTCGTTGGTGAAGGCTATGCTAATTATGGCCCTTTTGGAGGTGGTATTTTTATGGGTGTTTGGGGAATTTTAATAGCTTGTTTTTGGAATTTTATATTTAAAAGAATTAATAAAAATCAAATAATATTGTTTTTTCTACCTTTATTATTTTTACAAGTTGTTAAAGCAGAAACTGAGTTGGTAGTAGTACTGAATCATATTATTAAAGCTACAGTTTTAGTTTTTGGTTTTTTGTGGTTTACTAATACAGTATTACGAATAAAGTTTAAAGATGAATAAAATAATAACTTACATTAAACGTAAACCTCAAAAGCAGTACCACAGTATAGAAACTTTGTTCTCTAATATAAAAGTAGAAGTTTCTAAACTTTATAGAACAGAGTTAGTTTGTACTAAATCTTCAGGTGGTTCTCCTTTAATCCTGCTTAAAAATTTGTTAGCATTTAAAAGAGATAAAAACAATATTTATCATATCACTGGTGATATACACTATATGGCCTTCGTAACTGGTAAGCGCACTATATTAACGATACACGATATAGGGTCTGCTCTTCAGGGGACTTTATTTAAAAGGTTATATATTAAATTATTTTGGTTTTGGTTTCCTGCTATTTTTGTTAAAAGAATAACAGTTATCTCTGAATTCACTAAAAAGGAATTAGAGCAAATTATTCCATTTGCAAAAGAAAAAATTAAAGTAATTTATAATCCTGTAGGGAAAGATTACATTAAAAATGTGTATAAATTCAATACCATAAAACCTACAATTCTATGTTTAGGTACAAAATCAAATAAGAATCTTGAACGCGTTTTCGTAGCTGTTACTAATTTGAACTGTCAACTTCACATTATAGGTGTATTGCAGCCTCAGCAAATAGTGAAATTAGAGAAATTAAAAATTCAATATAGAAACAGCGTGAACCTACCTTTAAATGGAATCGTTGAAGCCTATAAAAACTGTGATATGCTTTGTTTTCCATCTACATACGAAGGCTTCGGAATGCCTATAATCGAGGCTCAATCTATAGGAAGGCCAGTTTTAACATCAAATATTGGTGCAATGGCTGAAGTTTCGAATGATTCTGCATGTTTAGTGAATCCATATGACAGTTTAGAAATTAAAAAAGGAATAAATCAGATAATATTAGATAAAGAATATAGAGATAATTTAATTGAAAAAGGATTTGAAAACATTAAAAGGTTTCAATTAAATAGAATAGTTAAGCAGTACAATGATTTATATAAAGAATTAAGTGTTAATGTCCAATAAAAAAAAAATATTAATTACCATAGATTGGTTTTTACCAGGTACACTTTCTGGCGGACCTGTGCGTTCTTATGCAAACTTAATTGAATATTTAAAAGAGGATTTTGAGTTTTACATTATTACGCGTAATACCGATTACGGTTCTACAGAAGCTTATAAAGACATTACCCCAAATACGTGGGTGTTCTTTAATGAAAGTACTAAAATATATTACATCTCAGAACCAAGATTAAATAGAGCACATTTAAAGACTATTATTAGTCATCTGGAGTTTGATATCGCTTTTATTAATGGCATTTACAGTTGGTATTTTTCTATTCTCCCTATTTTTATTTTAAATAAAGAGCACAAACCTATTATTATATCTGCCAGAGGGATGCTTAATTCACAGGCTTTTTCTGTAAAAAGGAAGAAGAAAAAAATATATTTAGCAATAGCGAGGTTATTAGGAATTTATAAGGGAGTGAAATTTCATGCAACGAATTTAGATGAAGCAAAATGTATAAAAGCAGAGATTGGCTTAAATGCATCGGTGCAGGTTGCTCCAAATTTACCTAGAAAATTAAGCAACCAACATACTGATAAAAAAAATAAAAGTAATCCCACACGTTTTGTTAATATTGCCAGAATCGCTGTAGAAAAAGGAACGCTAACTCTACTTAGTGCTTTAAAAGATATAAAGGAACCTATGGAACTAGATCTTTATGGACCAATATATGATTCAGTGTATTGGGATAATTGTAAAACTGTAATTTCTGAATTACCAAATTATATTAAAGTTACATATAAAGGAGTATTAGAAAGCGAAGAGGTGCCTTTAACATTAACTGAATATGATTTTTTTGCTTTATTATCTGAAGGTGAAAATTTTGGGCATGCCATTTTGGAAGCCTTTTCCGCAGGGTTACCGGTTCTGATTTCTAATAAAACGCCGTGGAAAAATTTAGAAAATCAACATTTGGGTTGGGATATAAACTTAAAAAATAGAACTGAAATTTTAAATGCGCTTAATGTAGCTATTAGTATGAAAAGCGAAGATTATTTTAAATGGTCAGAGTCAGCCTATCAACATGCTAAAACATTTATAGAAAATCCAGAACTTATAGAACAGAATAAAACCTTATTTTTGAACACGTAAAAAATTAATTAGTATGAAAAGAATTCTAGTCACAGGAGGAGCCGGTTTTGTAGGCTCACATTTATGTGAACGTTTGCTTAATGAAGGAAATGAAGTAATATGTTTAGATAACTACTTTACAGGATCAAAGCAAAATATAGAACACCTAATGGATCACCATTATTTTGAATTGGTGCGTCACGATATTATTAACCCATATATGATTGAGGTTGATGAAATTTATAATTTAGCATGTCCTGCGTCACCTGTACATTACCAGTATAATCCTATCAAGACGATAAAAACATCGGTAATGGGAGCTATTAATATGTTGGGTTTAGCAAAACGTGTAGGAGCTAAAATTCTTCAGGCTTCAACTAGTGAAGTATATGGTGATCCTAGTGTACATCCACAACCAGAAAGTTATTGGGGAAATGTGAACCCTATAGGTTTGCGTTCTTGTTATGATGAAGGGAAACGTTGTGCCGAGACGCTTTTTATGGATTATCATAAACAGAATGAGGTAGATGTAAAAATTATTAGAATATTTAATACCTACGGACCACGTATGCACCCTCAAGATGGACGTGTGGTTTCTAACTTTATTATGCAAGCCTTAAAAGGTGATGATATTACCATATTTGGAGAAGGCACACAAACGCGAAGCTTCCAATTTGTTGATGACTTAGTGGAAGGTATGATACGCATGATGAATAGTAGAGATGGTTTTGTAGGGCCTGTAAATATTGGTAATCCAGTAGAATTTACGATGCTAGAGTTAGCTCAGGAAGTTATCGAGTTGACGAACTCAAAATCTAAAATTATTCACTTGCCGTTACCTCAAGACGATCCTATGCAACGTCAGCCTAATATAGATTTAGCAAAAAAGGAGTTAAACGGATGGGAGCCAAATGTGCATCTTAAAGAAGGCTTAGGAAAAACAATTGCCTATTTTGATAACCTTATTAAATCGGATAGAGCATAACCTTGCTTAAACTTGTGAAAACAGATCTTTCAACATATGATAATAGTTGGTACCAACCAGGCTCTAAATTGAAGCGCTTACTTTGGTATATTGTGAGTTTGATGTTTTTTGAAGGTGGCTGGAATTTGTCTTCGGCATTAAAAATATTCTGGTTAAAACGGTTTGGAGCTACAATAGGAGAGGGGGTGGTGATTAAACCTAAAGTCACCATTAAATACCCTTGGAAACTGATTATAGGAAATCATTGTTGGCTAGGCGAAGGAGTTTGGATAGATAATCTAGACCAAGTAACCTTAGGTGACCATGTGTGTGTATCGCAAGGTGCTTTATTACTTTGTGGAAATCATAATTATAAAGCCCCAAGTTTCGACTTAATGATTGCTCCAATTCATTTAAAAGAAGGCAGTTGGGTTGGTGCGAAATCTTGCGTTGCACCAGGTGTGATATTTGAAAGCCATGCGGTATTAAGTATGGGTTCTGTTGCAACCACCAAGCTCGAAGCTTATAGTATCTATAGTGGAAATCCAGCTTTGAAAGTAAAAACACGTCAATTTAATACTCCCTAAATGAAAGTCTCTATAATAACAGCAGTATATAATAGTGAAAAAACTATTGATGTCTGTATGGACTCTGTATTGAATCAAACCTACCCAAATATTGAATACATCATTGTTGATGGAGGTTCTAATTCAGAAACGCTAAGTAAATTGAATGCCGCAGCTGAAAAGTATCCAAACATAAAACTAAGTTCTGAACCCGACAAAGGTATTTATGATGCCTTAAACAAAGGAATTGTAAAAGCAACCGGTGAGATTGTGGGCTTTGTGCACTCTGATGATTTTTTAGCAGATGCCACTGTTATAACCTCAATTGTTGAAGCATTCAAGTCACAAGAGGTTGATGGTGTATACGGAGACTTACATTATGTGGCTTTAGAAAATACAGATAAAATTATAAGAAACTGGATTAGCAAACCTTTTCGTCATAAGTTGCTAAAAGACGGGTGGATGCCTGCACATCCTACACTATACGTTAAGAAGAGTTTGTATGAGAAATACGGTATGTTTGATCTGAATTTTAAAATTGCAGCAGACTATGATTTTATTTTACGTATATTTAAACAGTCCAATTTGAACTTTTTCTATTTACCAAAAACCATTGTTAAAATGCGTGTAGGTGGTGCGAGTAATAAAAGTTTAAAAAATATTATACAAAAATCGAAAGAAGATTACCGGGCAATAAAAGCCAATCAGACAGGTAATTGGTTGACGATTCTACTGAAAAATGTAAGTAAAATCAAACAGTTTAAGTCCTGAAACGATTTGTTTTTATATCCTAACACTTAAATTACATCGGTTTAATTTATTTAACAGATATTTGCCTAAAAAATAGTAGAAGTAACAAAAATGGTAAAAGAATTGCTCGAAAATTTTATTCCACAAGATCATATAGGCTGGCTTTTTTTACTAGCTATCTTTATTTCCTTTTTTGTATCTAGTACAAGTTATCCTGCTATTATTAATGTGGCGAAATCTAAAAATTTAATGGCTTATTCAGGCGGGCGAAGTAGCCACTCTGGTAGTGTTCCAAATCTTGGGGGTATCGGTATATTTCTTAGTATTGTAGTTACCATCACAACAATTGGAGCAATATTAGATACTAAAATGTTATTGTTAATTCTAGGCGGTATTACTTTATTGTTTTTTCTAGGATTAAAAGATGATATTCTTGTTCTGTCTCCCCGTAAAAAATTGACGGGTCAATTATTGGCTGCTATTTTGCTTATTCTTTTTACGGATACACGTATTGTTAGTCTATCTGGTATTTTTAATATTAATATCATGCCCTATTGGGTGTCTGTATTATTTACACTTTTTGTATATATATTAATTATAAATGCGTTTAATTTAATTGATGGAATAGATGGTCTTGCTGGTACATTGGCTTTAATGGCTATTGTGTCTTTTGCTTACGTATTTTATAAATATAATGACATTAGTATGGTGGTTTTGGCAGCCTCCGTAATTGGCGCGCTCATACCGTTTTTATACCTGAATTTTTCAAAACGAAATAAAATGTTTTTAGGAGATACCGGTTCTATGATATTAGGTTTTATAATCGCATTATTTGCGGTTCGATTTATTAACTTATCAGAATTGTCTGTAAATGCTAGTTACCATAACTCGTCGCCTATATTAGTATTGGCCTTTTTGTTTTTTCCGCTTTTAGATACCTTACGTATCTTCTTTATACGTTTAGTTATTCATAAAAAAAGTCCGTTCTCAGCGGATCGAAATCATTTACATCATCGCTTTTTAATTTTAGGTTTTTCTCATCGACAAACTACAGCTATAATTGTGGTTACCAATAGTATTCTTATTCTGATAACATTTTTGATTAGAAATTGGGATATTAATGTGCAATTAGCAACACTCCTCGCTAGTGGAACTATTCTATATTCGTTATACTTTGTCTTTAACTGGATAAGAGGTCAAAGAAAAATTAGTGTATAGATGTTTCTAATTAATTAGGTAGTAATGGTATTACTTTGTGAATAGCATTATTGCACTTATATTTGTCACCTTATTAAACACTTACAAATGTCCAAATACTTTTATAGTTTATTCTGCTGTATATTAATATCTTCATGTGTTAGTCCTAAAGAAATTTTATATCTTCAAGATGCTGAACAGTATGCTAATAAAGAAATCAGTTATTCTAATGCCAAAATTCAGCCAAATGACGTGCTGCGTATTACCGTAAGTGCTTTAGTACCCGAATCTGTCATTCCTTATAATAAAGTGTCATCAGGTTCTGGTGGTGTTAGTATTGATTTATTGCAACTCGATGGGTATTTGGTATCTGAAAATTTGACTATTAATTTTCCTGTTTTAGGGATATTGCCTGTTGCAAATATGACAACTCAAGATTTTGCAGATTTCCTTAAAAAGAAGCTAGAGAATGATGGCCATCTTAGAAACCCTTCTGTAGATGTTAGGTTAGTTAATGCCAAAGTGACGGTATTAGGGCAAGTTAATCAACCTGGGACATTTAATTTTTCAGAACAAAATATTACACTATTACAAGCACTAGGATATGCTGGCGATTTAACTATAAATGGTAAACGTGAAGATATAATTGTGATGAGAGATGAGCAAGGTGTGAGACAAATTACACATATAGACCTTACATCGGCAGATTGGCTAGAAGGACCTTATAATTTTATAAAGCCTAATGATGTTATCATCGTTAATCCTAATAGCCCAAAAGTTAAAAGCGCTGGTTTCATTGGTAATGTTGGAACAGTTATATCAGTGATTTCTATTTTATTAACCACAGTGGTCTTAATTACGAAATAAGATGAGTCAGATGGAAGAGAGTAACTACCAAAAAAGTGGTGATCAAGGGGAGTTTATTAAAAAGGAAGTTCGTAAATATTTACGATATTGGTATTGGTTTGCTCTCGGTATTATAGTGGCACTTATCGGTGCCTTTATATATTTAAGATATACACCAAAAGTTTACAGCGCAAGTGCTAAAATTAAGATTTTAAATAAAACCAAAGGATTAGAATTACCTTCTTCGGCCTTTATATTTAACCGCTCAAACATTAACTTAGAAAATGAGATAGAAATTCTTAAGTCTTATCGCATTATTGAGAATGTTGTTGATCGCTTAGATTTAACAATGCGTTTTTTTGAAGAAGGAAGTGTGCTTACTACAGAAATAAACCACTTACCTTTTAGTATATTAAAAACAATAAGCAATGATAGTATTTATGGTGGAGCATCTTATAAAATAGAGGTAAAGTCTCAGGCTTATGAAGTGACCCCCTCGAGTACTGAAAAAACATTAGTATTTCCAAATTTTGACACCACTCAAATCGAGCATAATTTACCTTTTGAATTAAGCAGGGATTCGTCAGCAAAGCATAAGTCTTTTATAGGGAAATCTTATATTGTTAAATTTGCACCAGTGGCTTCAGTTACAGGTGGTTTGAAAGGGGGTATTAATATTAGTATGCTAGGTAAGGGTAGCGATTTACTGCAGTTAAATTATACAAGTCAAAGTAAACCTAAGAATGAGCGTATTCTTAATACCCTTATTGAAGTGTTTAATGAAGACGGTATCAATGACCGACAAGATATCTCAAGGCGAACTATTGATTTTATTGATGAGCGTTTTAAGCTTTTAGCGAGAGAATTAGATTCTATTGAGCTTGGTATAAAGGATTATAAGGAAAAAAATAATTTAATTACTTTAGAATCAGATGCAGAGCTAGGTATTTCACAACGAACGTTATCTGAAGAAGAGTTGTTTGAAACTGAAAACCAATTAATACTTTCTGGATTACTTAAGGAAACTTTGGAGAAGCCCAATTCTAACTCTGCATTATTACCAGCTAATATTGGAGTTAATAACTCTAGTATCAATAGTTTAGTTAATAATTACAATACACTTGTTTTAGAGCGTGATAACTTAATTATTAGTGGTGGTGAGAACAATCCAAACGTCATACTATTAAATAATAGACTTATAGATTTGAAAGCAAATATATTCGCGTCTATCGACTCCTATGCTAAACAACTAGAAGCCTCAAAAGCACAATTAACGCGTAAGAATAGAAAATTTGCATCACAAGTATATAGCTTACCAAGTAAAGAAAAGAAAATAACAGATATTACGAGACAACGTGAGATAAAACAAACGTTATATCTGTTTTTGCTTCAAAAAAGAGAGGAAGCAGCTATTAATTTGGCTATTACAGAGCCTTCAATCAAAGTCGTGGAGTATGCCATCTCAGGTGGTGGACCAATTTCACCCAATTCAAGAAGCACCTACCTAATCGCATTTGTTTTAGGTTTAATCGTTCCTTTTGGGGTTATTTATGCTTCCGTACTCTTGGATACTAAAATAAAAGGGCGTGAAGATGTTATGCAATTAAACTCTAAAGTGCCAATTGTAGGGGAGTTACCAAAAGCAAAATCGGAACAACTTATTTTCAGTAATCCAGAGGATAACTCTACGCAGTCTGAAGCGTTTAGAATATTAAGTTCTAATGTTGATTATATTCTGCCTGTGAAGAGTGATAAGAAGGGTAAGGTGATCTACTGTACATCTACCATTAAAGGAGAGGGGAAGACCTATGTGAGTATAAATCTATCTTTAGCCTTGTCTAGTATTAATAAAAAAGTTTTATTGATTGGAGCCGATTTAAGAAACCCGCAGATTCATACCCATATTCATGAAGATAAACACAAGTCAGGCTTATCCAATTATTTGCATGATATTAACTACAATTGGAAAGATGCCTTAATTAGTGGTTTTGAAAAACACCCTAATCATCACATTATATTATCGGGAAGTATTCCTCCTAACCCTGCACATTTACTTACAAATGGGCGTTTTGCAAAACTTATTGAAGAAGCAAAAGAGGAATACGATTATATCATTGTAGATACAGCTCCAACAATTTTAGTTACCGATACTATGTTGATTTCACAATTGGCAGATGCGACTATTTATTTAACTCGAGCGAATTATACAGAAAAGAATCTCCTGAAATTCTCTAAAGACCTTTCAGATTCTGGTAAGCTAAAGAATATGGCCTATGTCATTAATAGTGTTGGTTTAGGCAATTCTTATGGCTACGGTTATAATTATGGTTATAATTACGGTTACGGCGGTAAAGACTAATCTATAGTTACTTATTATAGTTGTTGTAGGTGATATTTATCATATTTCTTTAGGGCTTTAAACGTTACTTTTAATAGTGAATTATAAAGCTTAAGTCATGAAAAGTATTCAACCAATTTCTACAATTATGTCTTCAAAAATAATCACTCTTCAAAAGGATGATGAACTAGAGACCGCCGAATTATTATTTAAAAAACATAAAATCCGTCATATCCCTGTCGTTGAGAACGAGGCTATTATAGGTATGTTGAGTTATACTGATTTATTGCGAATTAGCTTTGCCGACGCTGTAGATGAAACCGAAATGGAGATTGAATCATTAGTTTACAATATGTTTACAATCGAGCAAGTAATGGCTAAAAACGTCATTACAGTGCCGTCGGATACGAGTATAAAACACGTCGCCTTGATTTTAGCCCAAAAAGAATTTCATGCATTACCCATAGTCGATGATGGACGATTAGTCGGAATTGTAACGACCACAGATTTAATTAACTATTTGTTGAAACAACTATAAAAAAAAAGGTGCTTTAATTTAGCACCTTTTTTTATTATGAATTAGCTAAATCTTTAAGTGTTTTAATCGTTTCTATCTGATTTGAACTCTTAAAAACATGGCTACCGGCTACAAAAGTATCGGCACCAGCTTCAACTAATTTTTTTATGTTTTGATCCGTAACACCTCCATCTATTTCAATACGGGTATTTAGGCCTTGATCATCTATCATTTTGCGAAGATTTTTGACACGCTTATAGGTGATATCTTCAAATTTTTGACCACCAAAACCAGGGTTTATAGACATCAGTAAAACCATATAACATTCTGGTAAGATGTCCTCTAAAACATTAAGTGGTGTGGTAATATTAAGAACAATTCCGGCTTTACAACCAGCATCTTTAATTTGCCTTAGTGTTCTATGTAGATGAACTGTAGATTCGTAATGGACAGTAATAATATCGGCTCCAACTTTTGCAAATTCTTCAATATAACGTTCTGGCTTCTCAATCATTAGATGGACATCTAATGGCTTGGTGGCATGTTTCTTTATAGCAGCGATTATTGGCATACCATAAGATATATTGGGTACAAAATGTCCGTCCATAACATCGATATGAAACCAATCGGCATCGCTATTATTAACCATTTCAGTATCACGTTGCAAGTTGCCAAAATCGGCAGCTAACATTGAGGGTGCAATTAATTTTGAAGTCATTAAATGAAATTCTATAAGGTTTCTGCAAAGGTATTAAAAATGTGAGGATTAATTTGTTCTAATTTAAATACAGACCGAAACAAAATAAAAAAGTGAACCCACGGTAATCAGCCGTGGGTTCTTTCATCAATCAAAAAACGAACAGTTATGTTTGTAACTGTTGTTACCTTTATAGGTTGGTCGTTAAAAATACGGAATCCTAACCTAAATATGTTTTTAATATTTTACTTCTAGACGTATGCTTTAAACGTCTGATCGCTTTTTCTTTAATTTGTCTTACACGCTCCCGAGTTAATTCGAAAGTCTCACCAATCTCTTCTAATGTCATTGGGTGTTGATTCCCTAATCCAAAATACAAACGCACAACATCTGCTTCACGAGGTGTTAAAGTCTCTAAAGCACGTTCAATTTCCGTTCTTAAAGATTCATGTAATAAATCTCTATCTGGATTTGGTGATTCACCACTTCGTAGTACATCGTATAAGTTAGAATCTTCACCTTCAACTAGAGGAGCATCCATACTGACGTGACGACCAGAATTTTTCATAGACTCTTTAACGTCGTTGATCGTCATATCTAATTCTTTCGCGATTTCTTCTGCAGAAGGTGGTCGCTCATGGCTTTGCTCTAAAAAGGCAAACGTTTTATTAATTTTATTTATGGAACCAATCTTGTTTAACGGTAAGCGTACAATACGCGATTGTTCTGCTAAGGCTTGTAATATAGATTGTCTAATCCACCATACAGCATAAGAGATGAATTTAAAACCACGTGTTTCATCAAAACGTTGTGCAGCTTTAATTAAACCTAAGTTACCTTCATTAATTAAATCGGGTAATGTTAAACCTTGATTTTGATATTGCTTTGCAACAGAAACCACAAAACGTAAGTTAGCTTTAGTTAATTTTTCTAAAGCGAGTTGATCTCCAGCTTTAATACGTTGAGCTAATTCTACCTCTTCGTCTGCTGTAATAAGATCTACCTTACCAATTTCTTGTAAATATTTGTCTAAGGATGCGGTTTCCCTATTGGTAACCTGCTTGGTAATTTTTAGTTGTCTCATTTAATTTTAAGATTTGTGCAATTTAAACACAACAACGTGCTGCTTTTATTATACGTACGGAAGCAACAAAATGTTACACAATATTAAAAAAAACTTTTAAATTTTAAGCAGTTTTACGGTATCAAGATTAATCGCATCAATAGTTTCAGTAGTGAATTTATAATGACCTTTCATTGTGATGAGTCTAAAACGGTACGATTTAATTTGACTCAACGTATTAAGAAATAACCATTTCGACTTTAATAACCTCGGTTTTTCAGACTTCAAACTCAAATCAAAGATATGCTTTCGTCCTTCTTTTTCTGCCACAATATCTGGAGTAACATCAATGTCACTCCCTTTTTTATGATAGGATTTAGGGGATTCGTAACCTTCAAAATCAGCCTTTATGTTAGAATAGCCTAAATTTTCGAGATATGATATTGAGGTACTCAACTCTTCTGCGTATTTAATTTTATCTTGTGTAACCATAGCCAGTAAAATAAGATTTTTTAGTGTAAAATCCTAATTGTCAGACTAAAAACTTAGGATTGAGATTGCTTTATTCGTTTTTCGACTCTAAATTCTGACTTGTCCGTCTCCATAAACGTAATACTTATTAGTCACTAATTGGTTTAGACCAAGCGGACCACGGTGGTGTAATTTATCCGTACTAATTGCTAATTCTGCGCCAACTCCCATTTGGCCTCCATCCGTAAATCTAGTTGAGGCATTATGATATACAGCTGCACTATCTACATTATGCATAAACTGCATGGCTTCGGTTTTATCTTCTGTTATAATTGAAGCGGAATGCTTCCCTGAATAGGTGTTAATGACCTCGATAGCCTCATCTATTGATGCAACTTCACCTATAAGAAGTTTTAAAGCTAAAAACTCTTCATGCCAAATATCAGAATTTGAAACGATTTCTTTTTCAGGTAAAATTTGAGACACTTTGTTATCTACTATGATTTCAACTTTATACTGTTCTAGTTTTTCTTGAAGCATTTTAAGTTTAATTTCGTATTGAGGTAGGTTCTTATTAATTAGAACTTTGTCTAATGCATTACATCCTGAAATTTTATCTGTTTTCGCATTAATAATAACGTTGACGGCTTTACTCCAATCAGCATGTTCAGATACATATAAAAAGTTATTGCCGCGTCCACTAACTAAGACCGCACAGGTTGCATGCGTTTTTACAAAGTTAATTAACCGCTCACCACCACGAGGAACAATTAAATCTAATGGTTCTGTAGGATTTTTAAGGAAGGCTTGTGTTTCCTCACGTTTTAAATGTAAAAGTTTAATCCAATCTTTAGAAAGTCCGTTGTCTTCTAGAGCTTCGTGCCAGCATTTCTCTAAAATAAGATTACTATTTAAGGCTTCTTTTCCCCCTTTTAGTAAAATTTTGTTGTTTGCTTTAAATGCTAAAACGGCCGCCTCAATAGTAACATCTGGTCTAGATTCATATATTATTAAAATGGTACCGAAGGGGGCTGTGGTATTAACGATGTTTAAATTGTTTTTTAGAGTTCTGTTAGTTATTTCTTTTCCAACAGGGTCTTCTTGGAGCATCACCGCTTTTACGGCGGCTATCATTTCATCAACCTTTTTATCATTAACAATTAAACGGTCATATAGCGCTTGATCTTCTTTTTTAAAAGCATCCAAATCTTTTTTATTTGCTTCTATAATAGCGTTGCGTTCGCGCTCTAAAATTTGAAGCATTGATTTTAAGACGTTATTCTTTATTTCTGTATTTAAAAGTTTCATGTGTTTTAATTTTATAAACTATTACATGCCATTCACTTCGAATCATCTATTTGGATGATAATGTTTAAAGCCTGTCTGTTTATGTTATAAATATTTAGGCACAAATAAATTTAGTTCCCACTTCTTTATTATTAATGATATCTACAATTACATTTGCTTTCTTACCATTAGCGATATACGTAGGAATATTTTTATTGGCAGTGCCTTTAGCAATCTTCAATTTGGAAGCCATTCCTCCACGACCTTCACCTTCTTTTTTATCGGAATCTTGAACATATTTTTCAACATTCTGATTAGTAATTACCGTATTCAGAATCCTTGAGTCATCATCATCTGGGTGTCCATCATAAAGGCCGTCTGTATCCGATAGAATAATTAATCGATCGGCATCAATAAGTTCTGCTACCAGACTTGCCAATTCATCATTGTCGGAAAACATTGACATTGTAAGCGATACAGCATCATCTTCATTAGCAATCGGAATGACACCTTCAGCAAGTAAACCTTCATAACAATTAATCATGTTTTCACGGTGCTTCCCGATATCAAAATCGCGTTTTGTTGCTAATACTTGGGCGCATCGCATACCATAGTCGTGAAAAAGACTATAGTAGTGTCTCATCATTCGTGGCTGACCTACTGCAGAATAGACCTGTCGTCTTATAGATTTGTCTTTTATATTAGTTTCACCTAAAATTTCCATGCCTGCCATTGCAGAGCCAGATGAAACCAAGATAACCATAATATTTTCTTCATATAGGACGGCAATTTGCCTTACCAACTCTCTAAGAACAGGACCTAAAATTCTATTATCTTTATTTGTTAATACGTTGGTGCCAACTTTTACGACCACACGTTTTATCTCTTTATCCATAAATTTTATTTCTCTTTACCTAATTCAACAGCCCTATCAAAAGCCGCATAAGCCGCATCTTGAATAAGTTGTTTTACATTATTATCATCCATAGAATCAATTGCAGCTTGGGTTGTACCACCTTTTGAAGCCACTTTTTCTATCCAAGATTTAGGAGATATACTATTTTGATTGAAGAGTTCTATGGCGCCTTCAAATGTGCTACTTACTAAAATCTTAGAATCGTAATCTGAGAATCCCATTTTTTGTGCAGCTTCTAACATCGATTGCATAAAATAAAAGACATAAGCTGGGCCACTTCCGGAAATTCCTGTTGACGCATCGATGAATTTTTCTGTGTTTACATGTATGGATGTTCCTGTGGTATCCAATAGATTTCTTACCATTAGCATTTCTACTTTAGAAACGTCGCTAGATTCGGTATAAGATGTAACTCCTTTACCTACTTGTGCTGGTAAATTTGGCATTGTTCTAATCACTTTCTTTGCATTCAATTTTTGTTGAATGGTGTCTATGGTAACACCTGCCATTAGTGATACAAAAATTTGATTATCATTAATCATTAATTTCATAGCTTCAAATAAACCGTCGCTGTGGTAAGGTTTTACAGCTATAAATACGATATCGGCTTTTGGTAGACAATCGTCTAAATTATCAAAAACATTAAATCTTGAATCTTTACTTAAACTTTCTATTTTTTTAGGATCTGTATCATAAATTCTCAAGTTATGCTTACTGAGGAGTGGTGATTCAGCCATACCTTCTGCATATGTTAAACCCATGTTTCCCGCTCCAATTACTAATACTCTCATAATCTGTTTTTATTTTAACTAACCTAACTGTCAGTCGTGTTAATAGCCGCAATTACTGTGCGATAGTGCCAAAATGGAATTATCATTTAAAGATTTTAGATATTCTAAGCGTTTTGTGTAATATGTTGTGATATTGAAAATTTTTGAGGCAATTGTTTCCGAAATTGAAATTTCTCAAAATTAGGAAACTTGTAATTCTGACAGGCTGTCGGTGACAAAATGGAGGTTAAAACAGAAAAAGCCTACAAGATTTAAAATTTTGTAGGCTTTTAATTGTTATACTAAAAATAGGTGATATTTACTTTTTTTCTTCTAATCCACGTGTTAACCAACCTCTTCTATTAGCTGTTGCAATGGCATAAGGTGTAATCCAAAACAGTCCAAATGTAAATAGAATGCTGTAAGAATATGCCCAGAAACCTTCTGTAGTTTTGTACTGACTAGCAAAAAACAATACTGAAAATGTTGAAATCACCAGGATACTAACCAGGGTAGAGCCAATAAATAGTAAAGGGTGCACTATCACAAAGAACAGCATAGAAATTAATAATGGATAACTCATTAATATCTTTAGAAACTGACTTATAAATAAGATTCTAGTTCCTGATTTACCTTTAGCTCTAAAATTTGTAAAAACGTATTTTGCCATTTCCAAATTCTCTCTGACGTTACTTCGACCCCAACGGATAAACATTTTGTACAGTCCCATGTATTGTTCTGGAACATTAGTAAAAGCGACAGCATTCTTTTGAAATAATACGTGCTTACCTTGTTTTAAGATCATATTAGTCATGGCTCTATCTTCACCAATATCTGAAGGTTGTCCCATGAAAGTTTGATTTATCCATTGTGGTAAACACTCATGAACTGCTGTACTTTTATAGGCTGCCAATGCTCCCGGTGTACATAAAACAGAATTTAAATTACTTTCTGCAGAACGTACAAATTCAAAACTCAACACAAAGCTCACATCTAACATTTTAGGCAGCATCTCCTTTTTGTTATTTAAAACTCTAATGTTTCCTGCAACGGCACCACAGTTTTCATCTTTGACAAAAGGACTCACTAAATTTCTAAGGGTATCTTCGGTAACGATTGAATCACTATCTACTGTAACGTATATTTCACCTGTACCTAAATTAAATCCACGATAGAGTGCATGACGCTTTCCTTGATTATTAGGTTGTTGATAAATCTCTAAACGATCTCCTAATTTTGATTTCGCATCAAGCATCCAATCCCAAGTATCATCTTTACTTCCATCATCAATAGATATAATTTGAATTTTATGCTTAGGATAGTTACTGTTGTCCAAACTCATTAAGGTGTCCCAAACTTGCTTCCCTTCGTTATAAGCAGGAACGATAACTGTAACGGTTGGTAATTCTTTGTCGGATACAGATGCGATGGGTTTATATTTAAAATAATTGTAAGCTTTATAAAGAAAGAATGAGACTTTGAAGGCCATAAGAGTAGTTGCTATAGCGATAAAGGTTAATCCTATCGTTGAACTCATTTTGCTAGCGTTTAATTGTTCAAAATCACCATAAAAGACAGAGAGGAAATAAACACCTAATAACATAAGTAAAAACGTACTAAAAAGCACAATTTTATTATTAGGGTTTTCTGTTTTTGATTTACTGGTAAAAAATAAATTGAATTGGTTAGATAGTTTTTTAGATTTGCTCTTAGTGTTTGAAAATATAGTATTTGAGGGTGAGTTTTTTGAAGCCATATATCCTTTTTTTTGTGATTGATTAAAACAGATGTACGTGCTATATTACAATTTAGATTTTTTTTGAGTTTTATTTAACATTGTGTAACTTTAAGTGTATATTTTGATTTTTTGTACACGATTGTTTTAGCGCTTATTAAAGTAGTATGTTTATTTTCTTATTTATTTTTAAGATAATAAAAGAAATCGTAACTGAAATAGTTAGCGTTAGCAATGCTGATAAAGTTGAATCGAATTGATGAAATTTAGTCAAAACTTTCATTATCAAAGGGTGAACTAAATAAACAGATGTGCATATTAGCGATAAATTTTTCGAATTAACCTTATATTTAATGTTTAGTTTCAAGACATAAATATAAATTAACGGGCTTATAATAATTAAAGAAAATAAATTATCTATTCCTGTCCTTGTATGAACGAAGTTTAAATAACTTTCGGCAATTAAAATTATACTACCAATAGAAATTAAAAAAACAACTTGTTTACAAGTTATTCTTTTTTTCCAACCTTGTACTTTAATTAAATATCCAATAATAAAAAAAGGTAAACCTAGGAATAGGAAATTTCTATAGCTATATATTATGTTAAGTTTGAGTATGTGATAATTTGCTAAATATTGAATAATAACTCCAACTAAGAATAAAAGAAAGGCTAAGATGAGTAAATTTTTAGGTTTTACTCTTTTTAGTATATATAGTAATATTCCACTAATTATCATTGCATTGATATACCATAGATGATAATATCCAAATAAAATGAAAATAATATTCAATTTAATGTTTAAACTAAACCAAAAGGGTGAATAAATAATCATCCAAACAGAATACAGTATTATTCCTTTTAATGTCCATTTTTTTATTTTTTTATTTACGATTATATAACTAAAAAAATATCCATTTATTAAAAAGAATATAGGAACTGCCATCCTAAATATTCCTTGAGCAGTTAAATAATAAATTGTTTCATTATATTCATTATAAAACTGACAATGAATTAACACGATAAAGATTGTTAAAAATATTTTGAGTATATCTATAGATGTGTTTCTTGAAATCATTTAATTGTCCTATTCTAAAAAAAAATACGTCTATAAATTGAGGTTTTATCTTAATCTTTGGGTTATATGGATAGTTTACCTACCTATTGAAAATATGAAATAGCACATTAAGTCTTTCTCGATATAAATATAGAGTTAATTTGATTTATTAATATATTTAATTTGTTAAAGATAATCACACTTGTTATCTGTTATCTCAGTGTTTCAGATGAAATTTACTTATGGATTTTTTAATAAGTCCTTTTTGTTTTAAGATTTACAGGGAATATGTGTGAATTATTATTAAATTGATGTCGTTATAAATATAATAAAAAGCCTATCAAATTTTGATAGGCTTTTTATTATATTAAAATTTAGAATTCAGAATTAATCTTCCTTCTTGTCTTCTCTTGGCTTACGATCATCACGTCTGTTATCACGTCCACGATTATCTCTTCCTCTATTATTATCACGTCCACCAGAACGTTTATCATCTCTTGGTGGTCTTGCTACATAACCTTCTGGTTTAGGTAAGATAGCTTTGCGAGATACTTTCTCTTTACGTGTTCTTGGATCTTGTCCGAAATACTTCACATCAAAAACGTCACCCATGTTTACAACATCAGAAACATTTTCTGTACGTTCCCAAGCTAACTCAGATACATGCAATAATACTTCGTTTCCTGGTGCATCCATATACTCAACAACAGCACCAAAATCTAACATTTTGATTACTTTTACTTCGTATACGCTACCAACAGTTGGCTTAAATAAAATAGCATCAATTTTTGCCATAACAGCGTTAATGCCTGTTTTACCAACACCCATAATCTCAACAATACCTTCTTCAGTCACTGGATCTTCGTTAATAACGATAGTAGTCTCAGTTTCTTTTTGCATTTCTTGAATTACTTTTCCTCCTGGTCCAATTAAAGCTCCAATGAATTCATTAGGAACACGTCTTGTTACCATTGTAGGTGCGTGGTCTTTAACATCTACATTTGGTGTAGCAATAGTTTCAACTAATTTATCTAAGATATGTAAACGACCAGCACGCGCTTGTTGTAAAGCATTTACTAAAATTTCGTAAGACAATCCTTTTACTTTAATGTCCATCTGGCAAGCTGTGATGCCATCTGCAGTACCAGTAACTTTAAAATCCATATCTCCTAAATGATCTTCATCACCTAAGATATCAGATAATACAGCGTATTTTCCAGAAGTAGCATCAGAAATTAATCCCATTGCAATACCAGAAACAGGTTTAATCATTTGCACACCAGCATCCATAAGAGCCATAGTACCAGAACAAACCGTTGCCATAGAAGAAGAACCATTAGATTCTAAAACTTCAGAAACAACTCTTACTGTATAAGGACAATCTGCAGGAATCATGTTTTTTAAAGCACGTTGTGCTAAGTTACCATGACCAACTTCTCTACGAGATGTTCCACGGATTGGTCTTGCTTCACCTGTACAAAATGGAGGGAAGTTATAATGTAAATAGAAACGCTCTTCACCTTCTTGAGATGGCATATCTATTTGATTAGCATCTCTAGATGTACCTAAAGTTACGGTAGCTAACGCTTGCGTTTCTCCACGCGTAAAGATTGAAGACCCATGTGTTGATGGTAAATAATCTACCTCACACCAAATTGGTCTAATCTCGTCAGTCTTACGACCATCTAAGCGTAAACCTTCATCTAAAGTTAAGTCTCTAATTGCAGATTTTTCAGCTTTACGGTAATAGTCAGAAACTAAACCTCCGTAATCTGCTAATTCTTCTTCAGAAAAAGTAGCTTTAATATCTTCTTTTATTTGTTGAAAAGCAGCACTTCTTTCATGCTTAGCAGATCCGGCTTTTGCAATAGCATAAACCTTATCGTAAGCCATGTCATGTACTTTCTTCTCTAAATCTTTATCTTCTCTTTCTGGTTGGTATTCACGAGTTGCTTTTTTACCAAATGCTTCTGCTAATTTAACTTGTGCAGCACATTGTATTTTAATATGCTCGTGAGCAAATTTAATTGCTTCTGCCATTTCTTCTTCAGAAATTTCATGCATTTCACCTTCTACCATCATTACAGAATCGGCAGAAGCACCAATCATCATATCGATGTCAGATTCTGCTAATTGAGCAAATGTAGGGTTGATGATAAATTCACCATTTACACGGCCAACTCTTGCTTCAGAAATCGCGCATTCAAAAGGGAAATCTGATAATTGAATCGCTGCCGAAGCGGCTAATCCTGCCATAGCATCTGGCATAACTTCAGGATCGTGAGACATTAGCTGTATCATCACCTGCGTTTCAGAATGGTAATCTTTTGGGAATAATGGACGTAAAACTCTATCCACTAAACGCATTGTTAATACTTCTCCGTCACTTGGTCTTGCTTCTCTCTTAAAGAAACCACCAGGATAACGACCTGCAGCAGCAAATTTTTCTCTGTAATCCACAGTTAGTGGAAGGAAGTCCACATCTTTCTGTTCGTAATTGGAAACAACTGTACATAATAACATACATTTTCCAGATTGCACAACAACAGAACCGTGAGCCTGTTTTGCTAATTTTCCGGTTTCGATAGAAATTTCTCTACCATCACCAAGGTCAATGACCTCTCTAAAAACTTTTGGAATCATAAATTTTTTAATTCTAATTAAACAATGGTCGCTGTGTTGTTGTGTAGTTGTTGTTGGTGACCAATGAAAAACCGCGAACCCTAAAATCGTTTTAGGATTTTTCTGCTATTTTTTTACGATTGTTTTACTCTTACGTTTGAGTTATATAAAAACAAAAAGCCACGCTAAATGCGTGGCCTTTATATTGAGATTATTTTCTTAATCCTAATTCTTTAACTATCGCACGATATCTTAAGACATCCTTCTTAGTTAAGTAATCTAATAAGCTTCTTCTTTTACCTACTAACATTACTAACGAACGTTCCGTATTGTAATCTTTACGGTTTTTCTTTAAGTGTTGTGTTAAGTGCTCTATTCTATGTGTGAATAATGCAATCTGTCCTTCTGCAGAACCAGTGTTCTTTGCGTTACCACCATGTTTAGTGAATAATTCTTCTTTTGCTTTTTGATCTAAATACATGCTAATATTATTGTAAATGATTTTTATGTACACGAAAGCCTCTCTTTCGAGCGGCAAATATACTACTTTTTTGTGATTTGGAATTTTTTTCGTAACTTTTTGATATCCTAAAGAATGTAATTATGTCCTAATAAGAATTTTCCCTAATAACAAAATAGCTTTCAGTAGATTAATCCTTATTAAACGATATATATGAAAGTTTCAAATGATTTACGGAATTTCTCGAACGCTTACGACGTTTTAGAGCGCACGTTTAACAATACTTACAATGGTATTGCTATAGTAAATTTTAACGGTAATTGGTTAAAAGTTAATGATAGCGTATGTGATATTTTTGGATATACGCGATGGGAACTTTTTAATATGGACATTAATAATATTGTCTATGCGGAAGATCTTGGTGTTCACGAAGAAAAATTTGAATACTTAATTAACGGTAGCATTGATAAATACCGTGTAAAGCAACGCTATTTTCGTAAAGATGGCTCTATTATTTGGATGCTAATCTCTGTCTCCTTGGTCTATTTTAAAAAAGGAAGACCACATATGATCTGGCAGTTCACAGATATTACTAATCGTAAGAAAAGTGAAGACAAATTAAAAACCATGCTAAGTGTTGCCAAAGAACAAAACGATAGGTTAACTTCATTTGCCAATATCGTTACTCATAATTTAAGATCACATTCGGGTAATTTATTGTCCCTAACAGAGTTTTTGGAGGATGATTTTTCTAATCTAAAGGAAAATGAGAATTTTCAATTATTAAAGCACGCTATTGATAATTTGCAAGAAACCGTTTCGCATTTAACTGAGGTTGCTAAAATTAAGGAGGTTGAGGAATCTAAAATGGAAACCTTAAATTTATATGATTTTACAGAAAAAGCTAGTTATAATATTATAGCATTAGCACAAAATGCAGAAGCTGTTATATATAACCTTATCGATGAAGACACCTGTGTAAAAAGTATCCCTGCTTATTTAGATAGTATAATTCTTAATTTTTTAACGAATGCCATTAAATACAGATCGGAAAAACGAAAGCCCATTATAGAGGTGAGTTCTGAACTTCAAAATGATTTTGTATTGTTTAAGATTAGGGATAACGGTTTAGGTATAGATTTAGAAAAATATGGAGACAAACTCTTTCAATTATATAATACCTTTCATTGTAATTCAGATGCGATTGGTATTGGACTGTTTATTACTAAAAACCATATTGAGTCTTTAGGTGGGAAAATCGAAGTGAGAAGTGAAGTAGATTTAGGTACAGAATTTACAGTTTATTTTAAGAAACCTTAGATTCCGATCATTTATGGCTGTTAAATTTCAGCATTTATGGTAACATAATAATCTAATGAGTTAAAATTAAATTATGGTGTGATTTATTTTTGTTATTCAATACTCAACGCTGTTCCATGCCAAAAAATCTCGATCGCTTAAAAAACCAAGTATTTCAAAATATTTTTGATAATGCCAATGGAGGGATTTCCATTGTGAGTCCCGACGGAGTATGGATTAAAGTTAATCAAAGTATTGTAGACTTATTAGGTTATGAGAAAGACGAATTGTATCAGCTGAATTTTAGAGATATTACGCATCGTGATGATTTGGAATCGGACTTAGCACATATGCAGCAATTAATTGATGGGGAAATTGAGAACTACCAAATAGAGAAAAGGTATTTTCATAAAAATGGGTGTGTGGTTTGGGCACTATTATCTGTTTCATTAGTTAGAGATGAAGCTAATGCTCCGATTTATTTTATTGCTCAAATAACAGATATATCGACTCAGAAATCGGCAACTTGGCATCTAGAGTTTTTAATGAATGTTATTAAAGGCCAAAATGAAAAGTTAAAAGATTTTGCGCATATTGCAACTCACGATATAAGAACGCACGTTGGTAATTTATTTTCGATTACCGAATTTCTGGAAGAAGAATTTAAAGACACTTTAAAATCTAGTGAAAATTATAAGATGTTAAAGAGGTCTTTGACTAATCTTGATGAGACCATAAATCATCTGAATGAAATGAGGTTAGATAAGCCCAAAAAATTTAATATTTTAAACAAGCTGTCTTTGCACAAGTACATCGAAAATTCTATTTATAATATTAGTGCTATAGCGAAAAGGGAAAAATGTAAAATTATAAATAAAGTAGATAGAGGATTTTCAATTATGGGAATTGAAGCTTATATTGATAGTATTATTCTCAATTTTCTTACAAATTCGATTAAATATAAATCAGCGGAGAGATCAGCTACTATAGAGCTCTCTAGTAGTCTAATAGATGAATTCGTTGTGCTTAAGATTAGAGATAATGGCTTAGGAATTGATTTAAAATCTAATTATAATAAGCTTTTTACATTAAATGGTACTTTTCATAAACATCCCGACTCGAGAGGAATTGGTTTATACATAACTAAAAATCATATTGAAAGTATAGGAGGTAAAATTGAAGTAGAAAGTAAAGTTAATGAAGGCACTTGTTTTTCTGTTTACTTTTTAAGTGGCTTAACTACTGCTTAGCTCTTGTAATGTGTCGTTTCAATATTTTAAACTAAAGCAAAAATAAAGAGGTTATTACACCTCTTTATTTCTTTTCTATTTAAGCTCTTACCGGCTGATTCTTTATCAAATCAATATATAAATTGACGCGCTTTTTAAGATCTCTACGATGTGTAATAAAATCTAAGAATCCATGTTCTAATAAAAACTCTGAAGTTTGAAATCCTTCTGGTAATTCTTTACCTGTAGTGTCCCTTACAATTCTAGGGCCTGCAAAACCAATTAAAGCGCCTGGTTCTGCAATGTTAATATCTCCTAACATAGCGAAAGACGCTGTTGTACCTCCTGTTGTGGGGTCTGTACATAAAGAAATATAAGGAATGCCAGCATCTGCCATTTGAGCAAGTTTCACAGAGGTCTTAGCGAGTTGCATTAATGATAAGGCAGCCTCCATCATACGTGCACCACCAGATTTACTAATAATCATCAGAGGTGTTTTCTTTTTTATAGCATAATCTGCTGCTCTAGCGATTTTTTCACCTACAACACTTCCCATAGAACCACCAATAAAGGCAAAATCCATACAGGCAATAACTAAATCTTCACCATTAGATTTGCCAACAGCTGTACGCACGGCATCTTTAAGATTTGTTTTTGCTTGAGCAGCTTTTAGACGGTCTGGGTATTTTTTTGTGTCTTCAAATTTAAGAGGATCTTTAGATGTTAAGTTGGCATCTAATTCCGTGTACTTATTATCATCAAAAAGAATTTGAAAATACTCATTACTTCCAATTCTTACATGGTATCCGTCTTCTGGACTCACGTAAAAATTTTGTTCAAGTTCCTTCGTATCTATTATTTTACCTGTGGGAGATTTGTACCAAAGTCCTTTAGGTGTGTCTTTTTTTTCTTCTGTTGAGGTATGGATACCTTTATCTTTTCTTTTAAACCAAGCCATATTAGGTTACGATTTTAGTCCTTCAATACACTACTTAATTTTTTTACTGTAATTAGCAAAAGCTTTAGTTAATGAGAGTCTCAGGACAAGTTTACGATTAATGATTTTAATCTTTAATCGGTATTTTTAGTTAGTTCTGTTTTGCTATTAGAAAGCGTACAAAATTACTATTTTATTAAATATAACTCAAAAATAGAGAAAAGTATCTCAAAATTAGAGTTTTGTAAAGTAAATAAAAACCCATTAAAACTCTGATTGTGAGTCCTAATGGGTCAATAAATATTTAATAAAATATACTTATAATGTGTCTACATTGTTTAAATCTTCGAATGCTTTTTTAAGTCTTGCTACAAATGCATCTTCACCTTTACGCAACCAAACACGAGGATCGTAGTACTTTTTGTTAGGTACATCACCTCCTTCTGGGTTCCCTATTTGAGTTTGTAAATAGTCCTTTTTATCTTGTACGTAGTCTCTAACACCTGTTAAAAATGCGTATTGCATATCGGTATCAATATTCATTTTAATAACGCCGTAACCAATTGCTTCTCTAATTTCTTCTACTGTAGAACCCGATCCACCATGAAATACAAAATCAATATGATTGTGAGGTAAATTGTGCTTTTTAGATAAGAATTCTTGTGAGTTCTTTAGAATTTTTGGAGTTAACTTTACGTTACCAGGCTTGTAAACTCCGTGTACATTTCCAAAGGCAGCTGCGATTGTAAATTGATCACTTATTTTACTTAACTCTTCGTAAGCATATGCCACTTCTTCTGGTTGTGTGTATAATTTAGAATCATCTACATCTGTATTATCTACACCATCTTCTTCACCACCAGTAATACCTAATTCAATCTCTAAAGTCATACCCATTTTGCTCATACGCTCAAGATATGTTTTACAGATTTCTATGTTTTCTTCAATTGGTTCTTCTGATAAATCAATCATGTGAGAACTATAAAGCGATTTTCCAGTTTCTTTAAAATGCTGCTCACTTGCATCTAGTAAACCATCAATCCAAGGTAATAATTTTTTAGCACAATGGTCTGTATGTAAAATTACAGGTACACCGTAAGCTTCTGCCATAAGATGAACGTGTTTAGCACCTGCTACAGAACCTGCAATAGCTGCTTTTTGATCTTCATTACTTAAGCTTTTACCCGCATTAAATTGTGCTCCACCATTAGAGAATTGAATAATAACTGGTGCATTTAACGCTTTTGCAGTTTCTAAAACAGCATTTATAGTATTAGAGCCAATGACATTTACAGCTGGTAAAGCATAGCCTTTTTCTTTAGCATGTTTAAAAATATTCTGAACTTCTTTTCCTGTGGCAACTCCAGGTTTAATATTATGACTCATAATTTTTTGAATTGAAATTTTATGTTATCAAAAATACGTAAAATTTCAGTATTTATGATGCCTAAACAGTTATAAAATGTCGAAAACGTTGTAGTGTTTATTATATAATATACCTAATGTTTTATTCCGTAACACTTATAAACGGATAGCTTAAAACGGATAATTGATACCAATGTTATAGACGGCATTTCTAAAGTTGTAATCTCTAAACCATCTATTATTCTCATCTAGAGAAGGGTCATAAGTTTTAAAACCAATATCAAAGCGTAATACAAAAAAATCAAAATCATAACGGATTCCAAAACCAGAGCCTATAGCAATATCTTTTAGAGAATTGAAATCAGTGAACATAGCAGCATCTTCTGTGACATTATCTAAGACATTCCAAATGTTACCAGCATCTACAAAAACAGCTCCTTGAAAAGATCCAAGTAAACTAAAGCGTTGTTCTGCACTTAAGTGAATTTTAAAGTTAGCTTCATTAAATTCATTAGTGGTTTGGGAGCTTCCTGGTCCTAAGTTATAGGCGGTCCAAGCTCTATTGTCATTTGGGCCTCCTGCGAAAAAACTTTCAGCAAAAGGAATACTGTTAGAGTTTCCATATGGAATAGCAATACCAGCATAGCTGCGAAACGCTAAAACATTTTTGTCACCCAAATCTACATACTTTACATAATCTAATTCGGTTTTAATGTATTGAGAGAAGGCGACTCCAAATACTTCGTAATTACCGGCGTCGTTTTTAGTATGACCAGAGATATTTGAAATACTAGAAAGCATATTTCCCGCCAATTCAACTCTCCATTTGATAACGGAGAAATCATTATCAAAAATATTTTTTCTTTTATCTTTTTTATAGTCAAAACTTGTAGAGATGATAAGGTTATTTTCTGTAAGACGCTCTTTTCGTTCTTCGATATTATTTACAGACGCATAATCATCATCATTAGGAAGTAAACTGGTATTGCCCGTTAAAACATTATTGATGAACACATCAGCAGGTGAGTATTGATTTGCTAAACTGCTATCAAAAAGGCTAGCATTACTATCAATATAGCCTATGTCTCGGGCAATGGAATTTAGGCTCGAAAAAGAATTGGTATAAACACCAAAATAGTTGCTTGTATTTAAGTTTTTTACAAAATTAATATTAAATAAGTCTATTGAATTAGTCACAGTGCTAGAGGGGAACCAATTATAGCTAAATACACCAGAAAGCGCTTGTTTGTCTAACCCAATGTTTTGTTGGCTCGTTGCAGACAAATTTATTGTAGTGCTTGGAGACATGTATTTAGGAATGATTTTATCCGTATTAAATGGGCTAAATAATCTCGGAATCGTTAAACGGATGTTTCCCCCAAACTCATTAATGTCAAAGAAAGAATCATCTAAGACATTTCTTGTTTTGGATGCGCCGATGGCGGCGATACCGGATATTTCTAAGGATTCTGCTCCTCTAAAAATATTCCTTATTTTTAAACCTGTACTAAATGAAAATCCGATTGTTTGAATGTTGCTCGTATTGATTTCAGGGTCAAAACTTAAGGCATATTTCTTTTTTGGTTCTAAAAATATATTAGCCGTAAGTGTCGTATCATTTTCGTTTTCAATAAAGTCAATATTTGGGTATCTAAACATTTGTAAATCGTTGAGATAACGCGATGTTCTACTTCTTGCTAAATCGCTATAATTGTCACCTGCATTTATAAAAACAGCATCAGTTAATGCCTTAGGTCTAAATTTTAATTTGTCTTTACTGTAAAGGGTAAAACCTTTGTAAACTGTAGTGTCTGTTACCCCTCTAAAGCGATTTTCAAAATTGTCATCTGTAAAAATGTTGACTTCTTTAATTTTATATATTTTAAAAGGTGTCGTTGTTGTAGAATCGTCACCTCTAATAGTTCGATTCGCTATTATTAAATCAGTGTTTATTTTATGATTGGTGTCAATGGTATCCATTTCAAAACGAACATAATCTTGCCCAAAATAGTAAAAACCAGTATTTCTTAAGTACGTGTTGATGCGCTCTCGTTCGTTTTCGTAGTTCTGTTCATCATATTGCTCTCCTTTTTTTAATAAGGTAGCTTTAATTAGTTTTTTATAAATGGAGTCTATGGCAGGGCTACTTATTGAGGGCTTTAGTGAGTCTAAAATATAAGGTTTCTTCTTGGCGACATTATAAGTAACTTTTGCCAACTTAGTACTGTCTTTTTCTACATCGTAAGTAACCTCGTTGTTAAACCAACCCTTGCTATAATAGTATTTTCTTAAGTTTTTAGCTGTTTTGATAGTTAGGTCTTCATTGTAAAGAACAGGGGCTTCACCAGTTCGCTTTAGCCAAGCATTAAAATCGCGTCGCGATTCTATTTGCTTATCAAATTGCTTTTTTGAAAGTAGCGCTATTCTTCGCTTAACCTTAGTAGAATCACTTAGAACGTTAGCATTTAAAATAGAATCGATGTTTGGTCTAGCCAAATTATAAACGTGAAGTTTTAATGGAAAGCCTAAAAACTTTCGCATACCAGAGTTTACTTTTTGAGCGATTATATTGTTAATGCGTTCGTTAGATACGCGAACACTATCCTCTAAAATTGTGTTACTCGTAATTAGATGATCTCCAGCTTTAACACGTTTTACAACATTACAAGAACTCATAATTAGTACACATAGCAAGCCAAACACATAGCGATACAAAGATGCGGTGGTTGTAACTGATATTAAAGTGAACTTTTGCAAACTTAAAAGAGGTGTCTTATTTAATTGATTTGTTTATGAAACAAAAATAATACCATTTCTTCTTTAGAAATAGTATAGTCACTTTAATTTCGAAACGATTTTAAATCAAAAAAGGTTTACTTTGTGTTTTAAGTGTTTCGTCTAACAAATGTAAAGACATTTTAATGTTATCAAAGAATCAAATAAAATTAATTAAAAGTTTAAGTCAAAAAAAGAGTAGACAACAAAATGGTTTGTTTAGTGTTGAAGGGATTAAAGGAATTTCAGAATTTCTAAAGTCAGACTATATCCTGAGGCACCTTTATACTACAGAATCTGTTTTTGATGCTTCAGCGGATTTGACCTCAGAAATCTCAGAAGTTGAGTTAAGAAAAATTTCAACACTCAAAAACCCTAATACTGCTTTAGCCATTTTTGAAATTCCTGATGAAATTCCATTTCAAAGAAATGGTTTGATTGTAGCTTTAGATGACGTAAGAGACCCTGGGAATTTAGGAACTATAATTAGACTTTGCGATTGGTACGGTATTAAGAATTTAGTATGCAGTCTAAATACTGTAGATTGTTACAATTCTAAAGTAGTGCAAGCAACAATGGGGTCTTTAACGCGTGTAAATGTGCAATATTTAGAATTGAAAGACTATTTAGAATCTAGTAAGGCAGAAGTATTTGGTACGCTTTTGGCGGGTGAAAACATCTACACTGCAACGTTACCAAATGAAGGTATTATAATTCTAGGAAATGAAGCTAATGGGATTTCAGAAGCCATTAAAAGTAGAGTGGATAGAAAAGTTACTATTCCTCAGTTTGGTACAATTAAGGAAACGGAAAGCTTAAATGTTGCCAATGCTACAGCAATATTGTTAAGTGAGTTTAGGCGTCGGACTATTGAAACGTAAAATTGATAAAAACACCTCTAGTTTGCATTTGTGAAATATTGCTTGTCCACGGGCTATTAGGATCAACATCTTGAATTATTTCGTCATTCAAAGAAAATATACCACGTATAGACGGTGTAAATTTAAAATATTGTAGATAGAAATCAATACCAAAACCCAATTCATAGAAATAGGTGTTTTTGGTCATCCTAAATTCACCAGAACTATTATCATTTGGGTTATCTTCATTGCTAGATAAGTTTAAAGCTGTTGAAAAGCCTCCCACAATAAAGGGTTTAAAATTGTTTATACGCTTTGTGGATATTTTTAGTAATAACGGGATGTGCACATATGTAGATTTTACTTCTCTTAATAAATCAGAGTCATTAAATTCAGTGCCCTGAAAATAGCTTTCGCTGTAATTTAGATTTCTTGTAGTAAAAAAGACACCAGGTTCAAGTCTTAAATTCATGTAATCATTAATACGCATATCTCCAATAAGGCCTAAATGAAACCCAAACGTTTCATCCACTAAAACATCTTCTAAATTTTCATTATAGTCGAAATTGAAGTCGTACTGATTGAAACCTAAAAAGTAACCCCAAGTCAAAAACTTTTGGTCAATATTATCAACAGCATTTGCTACTTTTTCTTTTGTGAAAAGTTGAGCGGATATGCTTTGAAATGCTAGTATAGATACTAAAAGGAAAAAGAAACGCTTCATTATTGTACTTTAGATGCTGAATAAATAGTTGCCACTCCCATCGTTTGTGGTTTGTGTTCCACATTAATAAACCCAATTTTTCTTAAAATATTGTTTAAGGCCTCTCCATAAGGAAAAACCGAAGCTGATTCGCTTAAATAATTATAGGCAACTTTATCCTTTGAAAATAATTTCCCTATGGTCGGCATAATTAATTTACAATGTACGTTATAGCCTGCTTTATAAATAGGGTTTGTGGGCACTGAAGTTTCAAGAATAACAAAAATACCATTTGGTTTTAATACTCTTAAAATCTCGGCAAGTCCTTTTTCTAAGTGTTCAAAATTACGCACTCCAAAGGCTACAGTTATGGCATCGAAGGTATTGTCTTCAAAAGGTAAATCTTCAGAGTCTCCAATAACCATAGAAATAATACCATCTAAGTTTTTAGAGCTAATTTTTTTACGACCAACTTCTAACATACCATCGCTGATATCTAAACCAATAATTTCTTTAGCGTTTGTAGATGTTAAGTTAATTGCTAAATCTCCTGTCCCTGTGGCAATGTCTAAGATGTTTTTAGGTTTGGCCTTGGCCACCATTTCTACAACCTTATTTCGCCATTTTACATCTATTCCAAAAGAAATTACACGGTTTAAGCCATCATATTCGTTAGAAATAGTATCGAACATTTTAGTAACCTGATCTTTCTTAGATTGGTCGCTGTCCTTATATGGGTTTACTTTTTCAGCCATAAAAATTTTTAGCAAATATATGGATAAGTTATAAGTACTTAAAGAGGGAAGTATTTAAAGTTAAAATAAAAATTTGCCATTTCGTAATGATTTAAGAAAGAGTACTATATTCCGGTCACTAATATATTATTAGAAGCTATGAGCTTATAGGTTTTGTAGGTGTATTTAACTTTAAATACCATAGGAACTTTATAACTTGTAACTTATAAGTATATTTGTACGCTTATTTCAAAGAAATACAATGAAAATTATTATCGCTGGTGCAGGTGAAGTAGGATTTCATTTAGCCAAGCTTTTATCCTACGAATCTCAAGAAATTACTTTAATTGACACAAAAAAA
The DNA here is from genome assembly GCF_013403865.1 of Winogradskyella costae. GTDB lineage: Bacteria > Bacteroidota > Bacteroidia > Flavobacteriales > Flavobacteriaceae > Winogradskyella > Winogradskyella costae. The sequence continues at coordinate 453,281 of NZ_JABFDK010000001.1, read as the reverse complement.
GATAGTTTAGGATATGCTGCTGAACATTTGGATATCAGAACTATTAAGGGAGATGCTACGTCTATTTCAATTTTAAAAGATGCGCGTATCGATACAGCCGCTTTATTTATTGCTGTAACCTCTTCAGAAACTACAAATATCACCGCATGTGTATTGGCGAAACAGCTAGGAGCAAAACGTACTATAGCTCGTATTTCTAATACTGAATTTATTGAAAATAAAGAAACAGTTGGATTTTCGAAATTTGGAATCGATGAATTAATTTCGCCAGAATCGTTGGCCGCTTCTGAAATAGGATTGCTTCTAAATCAGTACGGTTTTAATGATACGTACGAGTTTGAAGACGGAGCATTAACCATGTTAGGTTTGCGTTTGTCTAGAACAGCAACCTTTGTTGATAAAACGGTAAAAGAGGCTGCGGAGATATATCCAGAATTAAATTTTATTCCAATAGCAATTCAGCGTCTAGGGACACAGTATACTATCATTCCACGAGGGGATACCATATTTAAGGAAGGCGATAAAGTTGTTTTTGTGACGTCTAAGGGTGGTGATGATGAGTTATTTAAATTATCTGGAAAAGTTAAAGTTGCGATTAAGAATGTTATGGTTTTGGGCGGAAGTCAAATTGGTTTTCAAACGGCTAAAGACCTGTGTTCTAGCAAGTTTAATGTTAAGTTGGTAGAGAGTAGGAGAGGGAAGGCTGAAGAATTAGCTGAAGACATTCCTAATGCATTAGTTATTTGTGGTGATGGTAGAAATGTAGATATTTTGGATGAAGAAAATATATCGGATATGGATGCCTTTATTGCTGTAACGGGTAATTCAGAAACCAATATTATGTCTTGTTTATTAGCGAAATCAAAAGGCGTAAAGAAAACCATTGCTTTGGTTGAAAACATGGATTATTATCAATTATCACAATCTATTGGAATTGATACCTTAATCAATAAAAAATTATTAGCAGCAAATAATATCTTTAGGTATATAAGAAAGGGAGAAGTGGTTGCCATGACTAAATTAACCAACATGAATGCTGAACTTTTAGAGTTTGTCGTGAAACCAAAATCTAAAATAACAAATAAGGTTATTAAAGATTTGAAATTCCCAAAATCTGCTATTATTGGTGGGGTGATTAGAGATGGGAAAGGCTCAATTCCATTGGGAAGTTTCAAAATTCAACCTAAGGATCGTGTTGTGGTTTGTTGTTTGCCTCGGTCTATTTCTGAAGTAGAACGCTTTTTCTCTTAATAACTATATGTCTCGTATAAAACTCAATTATAAAATTATTTTTCACTTCTTTGGACTGCTTTTGTTGTTTAATGGTGGCTTTATGCTTACAGCAACTTTAATAAGCCTTATCTACGAAGACGGAGTAACTTTAGAATTATTTTTAGCGGGTATCGCAACCCTTTTAATAGGGGTTTTGGCCATGTATAGAACAAAAGGCCATCGCAAGGAGATGAATAAACGCGAAGGTTATATTATTGTGGCTTTTGGCTGGATTGTAATGTCGCTGACAGGGACATTACCTTATGTAGCTACCGGCGCTATTCCTTCTTTTACGGATGCTTTTTTTGAAACCATGTCTGGTTATACCACAACAGGTGCGAGTATTTTAAATGATATTGAAGTTATTCCTGAAGGTGTGTTGTTTTGGAGAAGTATGACACATTGGATTGGTGGTATGGGTATTATCGTATTAGCGATAGCAATACTACCATTATTAGGGGTGGGTGGTATGCAATTGTTTACTGCAGAAGCACCTGGGCCGAGTGCAGATAAGTTACACCCAAGAATAACAGATACCGCAAAGCGATTATGGCTTATTTATGTGGGTTATACAGTCGTTGAAACCTTACTATTACAGTTGGCGGGAATGTCTTTCTTCGATGCAATTAACCATGCATTAAGTACCTTGTCTACGGGTGGTTTTTCTACTAAAAATGCCAGTGTTGCTTATTGGAATGATAATCCATTAATACAATATATTATTATATTCTTTATGTTTTTGGCTGGTACTAATTTTGTGCTTAGTTATTATTTGTTTAAGGGAAAAGTTTCCAAAATTTTAAAAGATGAAGAGTTTAAGCTCTACTTTAAGTTTATCATCATTTTTACACTAGTTGCGGCCGTTTTGATCTATTTTAAAGCTGATGTATCTCAGTCTACCATTATGCATCCTATGGTTTTAGGCGAAGCCGAAAGCGCCCTTAGACATGCCTTGTTTCAGGTATTGTCTGTAATTACTACAACTGGTTTTATAAGTGCAGATTATACCATGTGGACTCCTTTCTTAACCGTTTTCTTTTTTGGGATGATGTTTTTAGGTGGTTCTGCCGGCAGTACTTCTGGGGGTGTCAAAGTAATGCGTCAATTAATTTTAATTAAAAATAGTTTTTTAGAATTCAAACGTGCTTTACATCCTAATGCTATTATTCCTGTGCGCTATAATGGCAAATCAGTATCTAAAGATATTGTATTTAATGTCTTAGGGTTCTTTATACTCTATATGCTATCATTTATTGTAGGTGCTTTGGTATTTTCTATGTTTAATATGGATTTTGCGTCTGCAATCGGATTGTCAGCATCTAGTTTAGGAAACGTCGGACCTGCCTTAGGTGATTTTGGACCTGTAAATAATTATGCCGCATTACCACCTTTAGGTAAATGGTGGGCTTCTTTTTTAATGCTTATTGGACGATTGGAATTGTTTACCGTTCTGATATTATTGACACCTTTTTTCTGGAGGAATAGATAAATTTTTAACTTTTTTAAGATTTTTTCAAAACATAGCTAGCCTATATTTTCACTAATACTTTTCGATTTTTTAAAGCTTAAATTCCCGCTATAGTGGAAACACAAGCTGTAACATTTATATGGATTGTACGTCTTATTTGTATAACCAATTAAATTATCAATCATGGAATTAGCATTAAACACCCCATTAGAATTTGCACCAGAACCCATTGAGGTATCTCATTTTACAACTGAAGGAATATTAAATTCAAATTACAAATCCATAGTGAAACAGAACTTTAGAATCTTAGCTTCAAAATCTGTATTCGGAATTAGACAGCGTTCAAAGTCTAGTCAATTCAATACGGTAAATCATACAGCTGTTATCTTAAAACTATCTGTGTTTGCCATCACGCTTATCGCTTTGTTTTAATCGTATACACTGGTCCATTTAACTGACACAGTTTCGTGTCCTTTACAACCTATATCACATATTATACTATATATTGATGTGAGTCTTTATATCTCAGTTTTGAATTTAAAACCTAAAGAATTATGCCTTCTAACTCAATGAATGTCATTAATTATAATCGCAATCAACTTCCACAACGCGATAGGTTTAAGACTGTGCTTGGTGGTTATAATTCAGGTCGTAAAACGGAATATTATTTACCAAAAGCGACTACGAAGCAGTTAAAGGAAATAGGGAGAAGATTACGAGAAGAGCGAAAAGTGAGGATGCTAAAAGTAATCGTAGTTACTTTTGTTTTATTACTTGTTTTTTATTGCGTCTTAGTATATTCTATGGATGGTATCATAGAATTATTAAGCTAGATTTTAACTAATAATGAGAGGCAAATCTCTTAAGTTTAACGGATTTTATATAATAATTAGTATTCGTAATATTTCGTGAAATTTGTGGTGGGAATCCTATTTTTATTCCATTATTTTGATTATTTGATAAAATAATTTGTATTTTCAACGTTAACTATAATTTCATTACTAAAATAATTTTATATATGAAATCAAGAATAACAAAAAATATAGAAGCTAAAACAGTACGGAATAGGCGCTCGCATTTTACAACTAGAGGATTGTTGAATTCAAGGTATAAACGCACTGTAAAAGACAATTTTAAAAAAGCATGTCGGAAGTCCTTATTCGGGATTAAGCAACGCGCTAAATCACCAAAAATGTGTAATACAACCCATACAACGTCTATGGTATTGAAAGTATCTGCATTTGCTATTACACTTGCGGCTTGTGTCTAAGCTTTTTTAAATTTATATGAGTAATCCATGTGATTTTTGAAGTGAAAATTTTTCATAAAAAAAAGTTGCAACAATTAGTGTTACAACTTTTTCGTAAAAATATAACGATTTTAAATTAGCTTAAAGCTGTCTTAATACGTTTAATAGCTTCTATGATCTCTTTTTGTGAGGCTGCATAAGAAATTCGGATACAATCCTTATTTCCAAAAGCTTCCCCTGTAACTGTAGCAACTAAAGCTTCTTCAAGTAAGAATAGAGAAAAGTCAGAGGCGTTGTTTATCGTTTTTCCTTTAATTGTCTTTCCAAAGTATGAAGAGATATTAGGGAAGACATAAAATGCTCCTTCAGGCTCATTGGTCTTAAAACCTTCGATTTCACTTAACAAATTTAAGATAAGCTTACGTCTTTCTTTAAACTCATCAACCATATATTTAATGCTTGATGGATCTGCTTCTAAAGCTGTAATTACTGCACGTTGCGCAATACAATTGGCTCCACTAGTAATTTGACCTTGCATTTTATTACAAGCTCTAGCAATCCAATCTGGTGCTCCGATGTAGCCAATTCTCCAACCAGTCATAGCAAAGGCTTTAGATACACCGTTTACGGTTATTGTTCTATCAAACATGTCTTCAAATTCAGCCATACTAAAATGACCTCCTTTAAAATTAATATGTTCATATATTTCGTCTGAAACAATATAAATATTTGGATGCTTTTTAAGCACATCTGCTAAAGCTCTTAATTCTGCTTTACTATACACAGAACCACTTGGGTTACAAGGTGAACTGTACCAAATCATTTTCGTTTTTGGAGTAATGGCCGCTTCTAATTGTTCGGCTGTCATTTTAAAATCTGTGTCTATAGACGTTTGAACTTCTACAGGCACTCCATCGCTTAACTTTACAATATCACTATAACTTACCCAATACGGACAAGGTAAAATAACTTCATCACCAGGATTAAGCATTACAGCAGCAATATTAGCTAATGACTGTTTTGCACCAGTAGAAACTACAACTTGTGGCAAGGTGTAGTTAAGGTTATTATCACGTTTAAATTTTGTTATAATAGCTTCTTTCAATTCTACATAACCATCTACAGGAGTGTAGCTATTATAGTTTTGATTTATGGCTTCAATTGCAGCGTCTTTAATAAAATCAGGTGTATTAAAGTCTGGTTCTCCCAAACTTAATCCAATAATGTCTTTTCCTTCTGCTCTAAGTTCTCTAGCCTTTGCTGCCATTGCAAGCGTTGCTGAGGTGGCTAGATTATTAATTCTATCCGATAGTTGATTCATAGTAGTTGGTTGTTTTTAAACTGGAAATTGTATTATGCCAAACTTGGCTTTCTACCTAATTCTTTTAATTGTAGATAATGCTCGGAAATAGCTTTCCATATGGAATTGTATTCATTATAGGGTAAACTAAACTCGTGAGCCGTTTCTCTTACTATTTTGGCAATATTTTTATAATGAACATGACTAATATTTGAAAATAAATGGTGTTCAACTTGTCTATTTAAACCACCTGTATAAAATTCAACAATCCAACTTTTAGGTGAAAAGTTAGACGTGGTAAACAATTGGTGAATTGCCCAAGTATTTTTCATATTTCCATCTTCATCTGGTAAAGGCATTTCTGTATTTGGCATAACGTGCGCTAATTGAAACACAACGCTCAGAATCATACCAGCGGTATAGTGCATAATTAAAAACCCAATTAAAACTTGCCACCACGTATAACCTAGAACTAGAGGCAAAACAACCCAAATAGAATAGTATAATATCTTACCAATAATTAACTTGGTCCATTGTGTAGCAGGATTAGGAAATTCGCCATAAGACAATTTCCTTTTAAGATATTGATACGTTTGTTTAAAGTCCGTTGTGATTGCCCAGTTTACGGTTAATAGACCATATAGTAAGAAAGCATAGTATTTTTGGTACTTATGAATCTTTAGCCATTTTGCATGTTTAGAAAAACGTATGATTCGTCCTGCATCAATGTCTTCATCATGGCCTTGAATGTTTGTATACGTGTGGTGTAAAACATTGTGTTGTACTTTCCAATTGTAATCGTTACCAGCTAAGATGTGGATACTGCTTCCCATAAGTTTGTTTACCCATTCTTTACTCGAAAAGGAACCATGGTTCGCATCATGCATAACATTCATACCTACACCTGCCATACCTACACCAATAGTCATCATGGATATAATTTGAACCCATGTAGGAATATTGTCAACCGTTAACAATACCACTAATGGCCCAAGTAATAATGAAAACATTATTATAGCTTTTATGTACAGCTTCCAGTTTCCTGTCTTTTTTATGTTATTGTCTTTAAAGTAACTATTAACGCGTTTGTTAAGGGTTCTAAAGAACTTTGCAGAGTCAGTCCGAGAGAATTTGACGGTTTGTTGTGCCATTTAATTAGTTTTTTTAATTATAACGTTAGGGATTGCAAATCATTATAACAATGCAAAGATAGTTAATAAATAAAAAGCAAGCTTTATCGATTAACGTTAAATTATGAAGATTAAAAATAAGTATTTTTGTAAAAAATTAAAAAATGAAACTCATCCTAAAATACTTTCCTGATTTAACAGAAACTCAAATTCAACAATTTGAAGCTTTAGAAGCCTTATATAAAGATTGGAACAGTAAAATCAACGTGATTTCTCGTAAAGATATTGATGAGTTATATTTAAGACACGTCTTACATTCCTTAGGTATTGCTAAAGTAATCAGTTTTGCACCAGGTTCTTCAATATTAGACGTGGGTACAGGTGGAGGATTTCCGGGGGTGCCATTGGCCATTTTGTTTCCAGAATGTCAATTTCATTTGGTAGATAGCATCAATAAAAAGCTGAAAGTAATTAACGCCGTTGCGGAAACATTAGAACTTACCAATATCAAAACAACGCACAGTAGAGTAGAAGCTATAGATGAAACCTATGATTTTATTGTAAGTAGAGCTGTAACGACGATGCCAGAATTTACGACATGGGTAAAAGGAAAAGTTGCAAGAACTCAGAAAAATGAATTAAAAAATGGTATCCTTTATCTAAAAGGTGGTGATTTAACAGAGGAATTAAAGCAGTACAAAACGGTTAAAGCATTTTTACTTTCTGATTATTTTGATGAAGCATTTTTTGAAACTAAAAAAGTAATTCATTTACCATTAAAATTCAAAGCTTAATAAGCAGATAGCTTTGGAGTTGTCTAAATACTACTTTTAGAAATAGTCTGTTGACCTATATTTAGTATTGAGAAATTCACAAGTTAAAAATTTATGACGCTGAAATGCGTTACTCAAATAGATGTGTCTTTTAAATTATATCTATCTCATTTTAATATTTATTCAACAATGATTTTATCAAATTCTATTAAAACTGCTGTACTTCTATTTATGGTCAGCGTTTTCTTTATGCCTTTAAATTTGGACGCCCAACAAGATACCATTTATTACAACATGGCTTGGAAACACACAACAAAAGATAGTGCTGCTTTTTTTAGGCCACCAGTTAAAAAAGAGGGTGATTTTTATAGAATTGAAGATTATTACATTTCTGGCCAAAAACAAATGAGCGGATTGTCCAAGTATGAAGACAAGGATTATTGGATAGGAAAAGTGAGCTGGTTTATGGAGGACGGTAAATTATACCAACAAGGTAATTACACCAAAAATAGATTAGATGGAGAGTTTATTACGTTTTTAAATGATAAGAAATTAACGGCTATTTATAAAAATGGTCTCATCAAATCTGGAGCTCAGAATAATACTCAATTGACTAATCGTATTTATACTGAGGTTAAAAATGATACGGTAAAAGAAGTGGTGTATGAAAACGATATAAACGGAATTCGTTACGAAAGTTTCAGAACTCTAAAAAAAGGTCATTTTAGAACGAAATACTACGATAAAAAAGGGGATACCATTGGTGAAATTAATACTCTAAAAAATGGATATCGAAAAGGGGTTGAAGTGTTCTATTATTTTGACCCTATGCGAGTGAAGCAAATTAACTATTATCCGTTTGAGAGGTTGTTGGGGCATGAGGATTATTATCCTAATGGTCAGATTCGGACAAAATTCCAAACTGAACCAGAATATAAAAAGACATATTTTACGGAGGATGGAACCGAAATAGGAAGTGTTATTTACAATCTTCACAATGACTATTTAAAACCGATGGAAGGCACCGAAATTGTATTTTCGTACAGTTATAAGGAAGAGGTCATGGGGCATATTTTGTCTTCTAGAACCTACAATAACGGTCTACTTGAAAAAGAAGAGCTATACTATGATGGCGGTAAGATAAAATCTCTAACAACATATACTAACAACACTAAAGAGCTTCAAGTTAGTTATGATGAAGCAGGTAATGAGTTGTCTAGAATGATTTATAAAAACTATTACCCATATACTGGTGTAGAAATTAAAGGAAACAAAACATCAACTTACAAAGAAGGGGAACTTATAGAGGAACTAAAATATTATACAGATGCTAATGTTCTCTTTAGTAAAAAGAATAAAGAAGAAGAGGTCTTTTATAATAAAGATGGTGATGTATTGGGAATCTTAAAAGTGGAGTACAAAAATAGATATGCGCAACCTTTAAGTGGTAAACGTTATGAAATAGGCTACGATTCTGAAATTTCTAAAATTGAAACCTACAAAGATGGTAACGTTATTGAGCGGACTAAATTTATAACGAAATTAGTGGGGAAAGATAATTTGGTCGATTTTAAGGTCACCGAATATTATAATGCTGATCAGTATAGTAAAACAAGAGAGGTTACCTATTACAGTAATGGGGCTAAACAAAGTGATATCACATACACGGATTATGATAAAACAATAGGGAAGTTCTACAACGACCAAAACGAATTAATAGGCACTTACGATTACGATAAAAAGCATGGTAAATTATATGAGTTTTTTAATCTCTCAGATGAAATAAGATTAATTAAAGAGGATAAAAATGGTGATTTAGTGGCGTCCAAACGGTTTGATTATGGTGTGGGAAGAGCTTACGGCGTTATTGATCCCGTATTAATAGAAGATATTGATGTTAATTGTTGTGCTACGTTCTTTGATAAATATGGAGAGGTTTTAGCTAAAGTTAATTTTAAAAATAAATTACCTTGGGATGGTGAAATGTACGATATGGTCTCAAGAGTTATGTACACTGTAAAAGAAGGAAAACGAAACGGAGTTTATAAGAAGTTTAATTATAATCATGAGATTGTTTTAGAAGAGGGCTATTATGTGAATGATAAAAAAGAAGGGGCCTTTAATAGTTACAATCAATCTGGTCTATTGCAATTAACAAGCACGTATAAGAATGATATTTTAGATGGGAAATCTATTAATTATAGCGAGGACGGAAAAGAGATCTCAAGCATTATTTATAAAGACGGAAAGCCTTTTGAAGGTGCTAAAATACTACCCGTAGGTTATAATAGTAAGTCGACTCAAGAAATTTATAAAAATGGTCTTATGACGACACGTATTTCTCATGATCTCCATGGTAAAAATGTGTCAACCTATAAAGATGGAGAGCTTGTTGAAACGATAGCATATCATATAGATTCTAATCATAAGCGATTACAATATTCCTTAAATAAAAATTATATTGATGGCGAAGTTATTCGTTATGATAAAAACGGTAAGGAACAACATCGTGGTGTCGTAAAAAACTATAAATTAGAATCGGGTGTCATTTATTTGTCAGCTCATAGTTTATATGATAATAGGGTGGCCTATATCATCTTAAAACGAAAAGAGGATATCGTACAATTAACTTTAGTAGGCGAAAAAGAAGAAACGCTCTTTTACGCTGAAGAAAAAGTAGAAGAAGGTTACGGCACGAAATACATTGATAAATTAAATGTCTACATCGATTACCTGCACCCAGAATCATTATACTAATATAGTTTCTAGAGAAAAAAAGACCGTTTAAATAAGTTTAAACGGTCTTTTTTTAGTGGAAATAGTAACTTTATTTGCTAACTATAAATCGGGTTGTAAACGTATTAACTTCATTAATGATATTTAATATGTAGAATCCATTGGTTAAATCTATAGAGATAATATCTCTACCTGTTAATTTTTGAGATGATTGTTGAACGATTTTTCCTGTTAAGTCACTGATTAAAATAGTAGCTTTACTATTTAGATCAGATCGTAATATCAATTCATTTTTAACAGGATTCTTTTCTAGTTTTACGGATTGTAATTCAGTTTCTGAAATGCTTAATGGCGTATTTAATATTTCATCTAGAGCAAATGCGACATTAGCTTCAGTAAGAAGAACGTGAGGTTCATTGGCATCAGGACTATAGATGTTTGCAAATGGCGATGCGCTTGAAAAATCACCATTATAGTGCCAATTAATCTCATTACCTGTATCAGGTTCAGTGATATCTAGAGCAAGTGCACTAACTGTGGGTATATAACTGAATTTGTCAATTTGTAAGGCAGCAAAAAAAGCGTCACCAATGCCACCACCTGTTCCAAAAGAGTCTGTTAAAGCAGATAAGTCAAATAATCCACCTGGAGCCGAATCTACACCATCGAAGTTTACGGTCCCAGCACTAGCAGTATTTTCTATATCGGGTATAAATGGAGGTAAAAGTGGTGCGAAAAATCGACTAACTTGGCGTGGGGTGCCAGCAGCTGGTGTCATATGTATGTCAATTTCAACATCAATTGTTCCAAGTGGTGAGTCTACAGGAAGTATAGCGTCTACTATAGCAAATCCATTGGTCACAGGTGTAACTCCATCTGCAGCAAAATATGAGCTTCCGGTACCACTTCCATTTACAATAGCGACGTTACGAACATTTTCAGGGAAACCACTAATTGTTAAGTTATTAATATTTGTGTTAAACGTTGTTCTGAATGGATGAGGTTCAGGTAGCGTGAGGTTATCATCAAAAGTAAATAGGTCGTCACCTGTTAAATGCGATTCAAAATGATCTATTAACAATTGTCTTCCGGCAGGCGATTTTAATAAACTTTCAATAAATGGTTGTAGTTCTGCTACAGGGCTCAATGGATTATTAGCTAAGTAATTTAATTGATGTTGTAGACCTATAGGGACATTAGCCCCAAGATGAGGTGCGTCGAAAGAAATAAAGAGTCTTGTGTCCGCGTCCATGGAGTTGGCTTCCATGTAATTCAGGGCATAACGAGAAATTAAACCTCCCATGCTTGGGCCAATAATGACATTTTGATCCGGACTATTTAAAGATTTATCTGCATTAATAATTGTAATTAATTCTACTAAAAGCATGGCGTTGCGTTCCATAAAATCAGTGCCACCATCTATAGTTTCAGAATCTGCAGCACGTGTATAAATAGGGAAATTAAGAATAATAACATCAAAATCTTGCGTTCGTAATTGATCTGCTAAATTTTCAGTTCCAGAACTATTAACAAAGTCTAAAAGGCTATAAATCCCATTGATGTCCCTTAAGTCTCCGGTATCAAAACCGTCCACAACAATTATAGGTTTGTCTAAAATACCATCCGGACTTAGAAATATTTGATATTCGCCTTCCCCAGGATAGTTTGTGGCTTCTCCATAAGCAGATAGATCTGGAGTAACGCCAGAAGTTATCCAAGTTTGAGCAAAACTTAGAAAAGGTAACAATAATAAAAGAATAAAGTAATGATTTTTCATAAGTGCAGAATTTGAATTGTTATCTTGAAAAGATACAAACTTTGATTTGTAAATCGTTGATTATAAATGGGATTTCTATTAAAAGCAAAAAAAATCCTTAAAAGCATAAAACTTCTAAGGATTTAAATTTTAATCGGTTATGAATTCTATCCCAAAAAAGGATATCTGTAATCGGTTGGAGTTACAAACGTTTCCTTGATTAACCTTGGCGATACCCAACGTAATAAATTTTGAGGACTTCCGGCTTTGTCATTTGTTCCAGAAGCTCTAGCTCCACCAAATGGTTGTTGACCTACAACAGCACCAGTTGGTTTGTCATTTATGTAGAAGTTTCCCGCAGCATTCTGAAGCGCTTTTGTAGCTTCTTCAACAGCATATCTGTCTCTAGAAATAATAGCACCAGTTAATGCGTATTCGCTTGTTTCATCTACGAGTTTTAAAGTCTTAGAGTAGGCTTCGTCTTCATACACATATATTGTAATTACAGGGCCAAATAATTCTGTAGACATTGTTGTGTATTTAGGGTCTGTAGTTACAATGACTGTAGGCTCAATGAAGTAGCCCTTAGATTTATCGTAGTTACCACCAGCAATGATTTCTGCATCGCTATCTGCTTTAGCAGCATCAATATATTTAGCTAATTTATCAAAAGAACCTTCATGGATCACTGCAGTAATAAAGTTGCTCATATCTTCTGGCGACCCCATTTTGAAAGATTCCATATCTTCAATTAAAAACTTCTTTACATCCGCCCAAATTCCTTTAGGAACATAAGCTCTAGATGCTGCGCTACATTTCTGACCTTGGAATTCAAAAGCGCCACGTGCAATAGCTGTTGCTACTTGTTTTGCATCTGCTGTTTTATGTGCGACGATAAAATCTTTTCCACCTGTTTCGCCAACAATTCTTGGATATGTTTTATAGTTATGAATGTTGTTTCCAATCTGTTTCCATAATTCTTTAAATACATTTGTAGACCCTGTAAAGTGTAAACCAGAAAAATCAGGACTCGCTAATACTGTATTTGTAATCATTACAGGATCTCCGAAGACCACATTGATAACACCATCGGGTACACCAGCTTCTTTAAAAATATCCATAATTACTTTTGCAGAATAAATTTGGCTATCACTTGGTTTCCAAACGACAACATTACCCATTAAAGCCATACATGCTGGTAGGTTACCGGCTATTGCTGTAAAGTTAAAAGGTGTTATAGCGTACGTAAAACCTTCAAGAGGTCTATATTCTACTCGGTTCCATGCCGCACTTGTGCTTTCTGGTTGTTCCATGTAAATGTCTGACATAAACTGAACATTAAAGCGTAAGAAATCTATAAGTTCACAAGCCGCATCAATTTCAGCTTGATATATATTCTTCGATTGCGCTATCATCGTAGCAGCGTTGATCTTTGCTCTGTAAGGACCCGCAATTAATTCTGCAGCTTTTAAGAAAATACCTGCGCGCTGTTCCCATGGCATTTGTGACCAAGACTTACGTGCTTCTAATGCTGTAGAAATAGCATCTTCAACATGTGTTTTCTCTGCTAAATGATAGTCACCTACGATGTGTTGGTGATCGTGAGGAGGAGACATGGTTCTGGTATTTCCAGTTTTTACGTCTTTTCCATTTATGTATAAAGGAACTTCAACCTTGGAGTTAAACATTGATTTGTAGGCCTCTAAAACTGCTTTCCGTTCAGCAGAACCGGGGGCGTAAGACATAACAGGTTCGTTAACTGCGACTGGTACATTAAAGAATCCTTTTCCCATAATATATTTATTTTTTAGTTTAAATTTTGAAAGCGTAAAGTTACAATTTTTATAGGAAAATAATTTATTGAAACGTTATAGTTGTGTGAAGATTAAAAATGCGCTTTTATAATTTGTTATTCAATATTTTATTGATAAAACAAAACATAGTTCAGCTTTAGAGTCTATAATGTGAAATAAAAATCTATTAATAGAGTGGTCTAATTAAGATTTGTAAAGCTTTAGTTTAAGGCGAAAGGAGCGCTTAATTTAAAAGAAGGAATATAGACTTTAAATTTATTGGTTTTCGATAAGTTAATCATGTTGTAATATCCACTCATCGCACCGAAAGGGGATGTTAGTAAACAACCAGAGTTGTAAGTGTGAGATTCTCCCGGTTTTAATACGGGCTTTTTGCCAATAACCCCTTCTCCTTCAATAATCTCTTCGTTATTTAAAGCGTCTAGTATTCTCCAATGTCTAGAATTAAGCTGAACAGAATCTTTACTTTGGTTTTCAATAGTGACCTTATAGCCGAAAGCAAAATGCACTTTATAATTTTTATAAAATGTACCTTCAAAGTTGGTTTCTACACTGATTTTTATACCGCTAGTTACTTGTTGTACCATGATTATGATGTTGTTCTATGCTAAAATAGCATAATTTTTGAATGAAGCATTATAAATTGGATGAGAGGATGTCATTTTTAACAAATTGGTTATAAATGAGGTAGGTGCTGTGAATGTGTTAATAGTTTTGCTTTTATTTTCTATTTTAATAATTGAAGAGCTAGAAAAAATTTAATTAGTAATATTTACAGAAGTGGCTTCTCCAAAACCAATAAGCCTATCGTAACGTGCCCCAAGATCTTTGTAGTAAACTAAAACTTTGTAATTGTTTTCAGTTTCCCAGAAATTACCACTGATAGCTCCTTCGTCTAAGACTCTAGTCTTTTTATCGACAGTGACAAATTTATAGTTGTAAAACCCTTGTTTTAGCAATAGTGTAGTTTCGTAATGTTTGCTTTCCGAATTGAAAACCATTTGGGTTAATGGCTCAAGCATAAAATAATTAAAATTGCCATAGACATACACCTCTTTAGATTTAAGTTCTTCTTGCAATAAAGAGAAGTGAACCATAACATAATCCGCTTCGATATCTGGATTGTCTCTGTCTAATACTGTAACTAAAAAGTTTCCATTAATATCCGGATTGTAAGTGTAGGGTCTGTCTTTGCGATTAATGTTAGTGTATAAGAAGTTGTGATAAAGATCTCTTAACTCAATAAATTGAACGCCCACGTTCGCAGCTCTCACATCTTTGTTTTCAAAAAACAAATACTCGTTTCCTCCCCAAAATGCAGATTCAGTATCGTAACGATAAATAAGTTCGTTACCCAATGTGTATTGTGGTTTTAAATCAGAAATCGCGGTATTAAGATTATTATTTTGAATAATAACAGTTTTAATGGTTTCTAGTGGATTATTCAGGTTCATGCCATTAGTTGTTATAACTAGATCTACAGATTGTTTTTCAGCAATAACTTTTACATCTCTCGACCGCTTTACGCTGACCCCAACACTAGCTAAACTCTCATAAACCATAAATTTTCTGCTGAACATCAGTTCATCGTAATCATCGTAGATCGAGATCATGTAGTTTCCACTTTTTAATAAACCACGGGTTTGGGTATTTGGAATGACTAAATTATAATGAGAATAAATTTGATACGTATTAAAAGAATTTTCGTAATCTAAAATGCGCTGATTATCCAAGCCACTGAGGTATTCTGATTTTACTAAATTAGATGGCGTCCAATCAAAATTAAAATGCTCAATAACGTAGTAGAAGTCCTCCTCCTCGCCCGTTAAGGCATCAAACTCTAGCATTAAAGATTCACCGAGCTTTAAAACAGGCAATTGTCCTTGTGTGGTATTGCTCTTAAAAGTTACTGTTTTTATAAAATCAGGAGGATTAAGTTCTGAAACAACTTGGGAAAGCAGAATTATTGGAAAAAGTAAAAGTACTGAAAGGCAAAAAAAGTTTTTTTTCATTTTATCTAAAATCTAAGCGTATAAATATAATCAAAATCTGTGCCTTAACGCAAGGCTCTTATTTATAATCATTACAAATAAAAAAGATGCTTTAATTTGGGGCTTTTTTAAGCATTAATTCGTAAATTTGCAGCGATTTTTAGGTAACTAATCTTTAAGTATATGTCAAAAGACATCAAAATTAAAAAGGGTTTAGATATAAAGTTGGTCGGTGAAGCCGAGCATACTACAGAGAATGCTATTATTAGCAATTTCTACTCTATAAGACCCGAAGATTTCCACAGTATTATTCCAAAACTTGTTGCAAAAGAAGGGGCACGTGTAAAAGCAGGTGAAACTTTGTTTTATAACAAGGATAACGAAACGATGAAATTTGTTTCCCCAGTTTCTGGCGAGGTAACGGAAGTACAGCGTGGACCAAGGCGTCGTATAGACGCTATTAAAATAACAGCGGATAAAGAGCAAACTTATGTAGATCATGGGAAGTTTGATTTGACTTCAGATGCAGAAAAAACTAAAGCTCATTTGTTGGCTTCAGGTTGTTGGGCTTTTATCAAGCAACGTCCTTACGATGTTGTCGCCAAAGCAGACAGTACGCCAAAAGCTATCTTTGTTTCTGGTTATGCAAGTGCACCTTTAGCAGCAGATTTAGACTTTACCTTAGCTGGTAAGGAAGCTGAATTGCAAGCAGCAGTTACTGCATTATCCAAATTAACGGATGGTGGAGTGCATGTTTCTATAGGGAGTTCTAAGTCACCTTTAGCTAATTTGCAAAATGTTACGACATATAACGTTTCTGGCCCACATCCATCAGGTAATGTTGGAACTTTAATTAATAAGGTTAGCCCTGTTAATAAAGGTGAAACTGTATGGACCGTTAATGCGCAAGATTTAGTAATTATTGGTGAGTTATTATTAACAGGGAAGTTTAACGCGGAACGTATCATTGCCTTAGCAGGATCTTCAGTTAAAAAACCAAGGTATTTTAGAACAAAATTAGGTTCTGAAATTGCAACTATGGTTTATGATAACGGAGTTGAAAGAGACGGTAACGATCGTTTTATTTCAGGGAATGTATTGTCAGGAAAACGTGTTCAGCCAGATGGTTACTTAGATTATTATAGTAATATAATTTCTGTAATTCCTGAAGGTAACGACTACGAATTATTTGGATGGAATAAGCCCGTTTTTGATAAAGTCTCTAACACAAGAGCTTTAACTTTTTCGTGGTTAACACCAAATAAGAAATATGACTTAAGCACTAACATGAATGGTGAGCATAGAAATTTTGTGCTTACGGGTAATTACGAGCAAGTTTTTCCATTAGATATCTATCCAATGCAAATCTTAAAAGCATGTTTGTATAAAGATTTAGATGAAATGGAGGCTTTAGGCATGTATGAAGTCGCTCCTGAAGATTTTGCTTTAACAGAATTTGTATGTGTGTCTAAACAACCACATCAGCAGATTATTAGAGCAGGCTTGGATTTAATGTTAGAAGAAATCGGTTAAAAAATAGATAATGGGTTTAAAACAAAACTTACATAGCTTAAGAGAAAAATATAAGGGAACTAAGATGGCACCAGCCTTCAATGCTTTACATACTTTTCTTTATACGCCTAATGATACTGCACATGGCGGTACACATATTAAGGCGGCAGACGATTTAAAACGTACGATGAACACGGTAATTATGGCTTTAATTCCGTGCCTAATCTTTGGTATGTTCAATGCCGGTTATCAGCATTATGTAGCAGCAGGCGAAATAGAAGCAGTAACAAGTGGTTTCTTTAGTAGTGAATTCTGGACATTACAGAATTTTTCTTTAGGATTTTGGAAAGTGCTACCAATACTACTAATTTCTTATGGTGTTGGTTTAGGTGTTGAGTTCCTTTTTGCAGTTATAAAAGGACACGAAGTTGAAGAAGGCTACTTAGTAACAGGAATGTTAGTACCATTAATTGTTCCAATAGATATTCCGTTATGGATGCTAGTTGTTGCAGTTGTTTTCGGTGTTGTTATCGGGAAAGAAGTATTTGGTGGTACAGGGATGAACATTTTAAACCCTGCATTAACTATTAGAGCATTCTTATTCTTTGCTTATCCTACGTGGATGAGTGGTGATAAAGTATGGGTAGAAGGAGCTGTACAAAGAACTAAAGAAATTGCAAATGGTTCAACGGCCGATGCTATATCAGGTGAAACTATTTTAGGTAGTTTAGCCCAATCGCATGGTGTTGACTATTCTGTAATGGATATGTTTTTCGGTTTTATTCCTGGTTCAATAGGTGAAACATCTACATTATTAATCTTGTTAGGTGGCTTATTTCTGATTTTTACAAAAATTGGAAGCTGGAGAATAATGCTAAGTTCTGTTATTGGTGCTTTAGTAATGGGGTATATCTTTAACCTAGTCGTAGCGGCAGGATGGATCACAGATACAAGTAAATTTTACGGACTAATGAGTACTGAGTTCTGGCATCATTTATTAATTGGTGGTATGGCATTTGGTATTGTTTATATGGCAACAGATCCTGTTACGGCATCTCAAACTAATAAAGGGAAATGGATATACGGTTTTCTAATAGGTTTCGTATCTATTATGATTCGTGTCTTTAACCCTGCATATCCAGAAGGAGTAATGTTAGCGATATTGTTAATGAATGTGTTTGCACCAACGATAGATCATTATGTAGTGCAGGGCAATGTGAAAAGAAGATTAAAAAGAGCAAAATTAAAAACAGCTTAAATTATGGCAATCGATACAGAAAAAAATAGTTACACCATTATTTTTGCCATTGTTATGGTGTTAGTAGTGGGTTCTATACTTGCAGGACTTGCTTCAGGCTTAAAACCTTTAGTGGATGCTAATAAACGTTTTGAAAAACAACAGAATATATTGTATGCCATGGGCATTAATGCCAATGAGGGTACAAGTGATGTTGCGTTCATTTCTACAGATAAAGTAGAAGAAGAATTTACTAACACTATTACTAAGCAATATGTTATTGAAGGTTCTAAAATAGATTCATTAAATTCAGAAGCGTATTTAATAGATATTAAAAAAGAGGAAACAAAAGCAAAAGATCCTAATTATACTAGGAAATTACCTTTGTTTAAAGGTATAAAAGATGGCCAACCAATCTATGTTATTCCAATTAGAGGTAAAGGATTATGGGATGCTATTTGGGGATTTGTAGCTGTTGATAAAGCAATGGTTGTTCAAGGTGTCTTTTTTGATCACGCTGGTGAAACACCTGGCTTAGGTGCAGAGATAAAGCAGCGTTATTTTATGGATGATTTTGCAGGTGAACATATTTTTGGAGATGCTGATGCATTTAAAGGGATCACTGTCGCAAAAGGTAATGCCGATCCTAAAAACGAGAGAAAAACGGATAATGCCGTAGATGCAATTGCAGGTGCTACCATTACAGGAGATGGTGTAACAGCAATGATTAAGAAAGATTTAAAAATGTATGTGCCTTATTTCAAGACATTAAAATAAAAATGTATGGGACTTTTATCAAAAAAAGATAGTAAACTAATTTTAGATCCATTAGCGGATGACAACCCTATCACTATTCAGGTATTGGGTATATGTTCAGCATTAGCAATTACGGCACAATTAAAGCCGTCTATTGTAATGGCAATCTCTGTAGTTTTTGTACTAAGTGTTGGTAACGTAGTAATCTCTTTAATGAGAAATATTATACCATCTAAGATTAGAATTATTGTACAATTAATTGTTGTAGCAACCTTAGTGATTATTGTAGATCAGGTGTTAAAAGCATTTGCTTATAGTTTAAGTAAGGAGCTTTCAGTATTTATTGGTTTAATTATTACCAACTGTATCATTATGGGACGTTTTGAAGCTTTTGCATTAGCAAACAAACCATGGCAATCATTCTTAGATGGTATTGGTAATGCAGCTGGTTATGGTTTAATACTTGTAATCGTTGGTTTCTTTAGAGAACTTTTAGGTTCAGGAACTTTATTTGGATTTAAAGTTCTTGGAGATTCTGTTGAGAAAACAGGATTATATGCAATTGGCTATGAAAACAATGGATTTATGGTATTACCTCCTATGGCTTTAATTGTAGTAGGTTTAATAATTTGGGTACAACGTAGTAGAAATAAAGAATTAATAGAAGACTAAATTAGTTTATGGTCACTAATTGTTTGTAGATATTACTCTTCAGCAACTAAGGACTAACAACTAAAAACAAAATATATGGAACATATAGAATTATTTTTCAAATCGATATTTGTAGACAACATGGTTTTTGCATACTTCTTAGGTATGTGTTCTTATTTGGCTGTGTCTAAAAAAGTATCTACAGCAGTAGGTCTAGGAGCTGCTGTAATTTTTGTATTAGCAATTACAGTACCTTTAAACTGGTTATTAGATCAGTATTTGTTACAAGAAGGAGCTTTAAGATGGTTAGGACCAGAATATGCAGAGTACGACTTAGGTTTCTTATCATTCATTATGTTTATTGCAACTATTGCAACAATGGTTCAGTTAGTTGAAATCATTGTAGAGAAATTTTCGCCATCATTATATAATTCATTGGGTATATTTTTACCGCTAATTGCAGTTAACTGTGCCATATTAGGTGGTTCTTTATTTATGCAATCTCGAGAAATAGAAACCTTAGGTTTAGCACTTAATTATGGTATTGGATCAGGAATTGGTTGGTTTTTAGCCATTGTAGCTATTGCAGCAATTAGAGAAAAAATTAGATATAGTAATGTACCGGCACCTTTAAGAGGATTAGGAATTACATTTATTATTACTGGCTTAATGGCGATTGGTTTTATGAGTTTTGGTGGGATGTTAACAGGAGGTGAAGAGGAAGCAACTGAAGAAACAGTAGAAAATACGGTTGGCATGGTAACAAACATTGCTGATGAGAGCGACGAGGCTTCTAGTCTTGTTATTGAAACAATAAACGATACAGAAAAAAAATAATAAGGAATATGGTATTAGCAGCAACCCCAATAGAAACGGTGATCGCTACAGTTGTCGCGTTTTTAATAGTTACTTTATTATTAGTAACGCTTTTACTTGTAGTGAAACAAAAACTGTCTCCATCAGGACCAGTTAAAATCACTATTAATGGTGAGCGTGAAATTGAAGTCGCTTCCGGCGGCACTTTATTATCCACTTTAGGAGGTAACAAGATTTTCTTACCATCTGCATGTGGTGGTGGAGGAACTTGTATTCAATGCGAATGTCACGTGTTATCTGGTGGAGGAGAAGCGCTCCCGACAGAAACACCTCACTTTTCTAGAAAAGAATTGGCACATGGTGCACGTTTATCTTGTCAGGTTAAAGTAAAGCAGGATATGGAAATCACCATTCCTGAAGAAGTATTTGGTATTAAGAAATGGGAAGCTACTGTAGTTTCAAACTATAATGTTGCTACATTTATTAAGGAATTTGTTGTTGAAATTCCAGAAGATATGAATTATAAGGCAGGTGGCTATATTCAAATTGAGATTCCTCAATGTGAAATAAAGTATGCTGATATGGATGTATCTGCACACCCAGGAGAACCAGATAAATTTAAGGCAGATTGGGAAAAGTTTGGATTATGGCCTTTAGTGATGAAAAACGATGAGCTTGTTGAACGTGCTTATTCTATGGCTTCATATCCTGCTGAAGGAAGAAAAATAATGCTTAACGTTAGGGTTGCAACTCCTCCTTTTGATCGCGCCAAAGGCGGTTGGATGGACGTTAATCCAGGTATTGCTTCATCGTATATTTTTAATCAGAAAGTGGGAGATAAAGTTACTATTTCTGGACCTTATGGAGAGTTCTTTATTAATGAATCTGATTCAGAAATGTTATATGTTGGTGGTGGAGCAGGTATGGCTCCAATGCGATCGCATTTATACGAATTATTTAGAACGTTAAAAACAGGGCGTAAAGTAACGTATTGGTATGGTGGACGTTCTAAAGCTGAATTATTCTACATCCATTACTTCAGAGCTTTAGAAAAAGATTTTCCAAACTTTAAATTCTATTTAGCACTATCTGAACCTTTGGAAAGTGATAATTGGAAAGTTAAAAAAGATATCAATGACGAGGCAGGTGATGGTTTTGTAGGCTTTATTCATAATTGTGTAATAGATAACTACCTTAGTCTTCATGAAGCACCAGAAGATATAGAATTATATTTCTGTGGACCTCCACTAATGAACCAAGCAGTTCAAAAAATGGGTGAGGATTTCGGAATCCCAGATGAGCATATTAGATTTGATGACTTTGGGGGGTAATCCTAAGTCACCATATTAAAATTGTCTTTCTAATTTTTTAGTTAGAAAGTCTATAAAATAAAAACCAACTCATATGAGTTGGTTTTTTATTGTTTAAATTTTAAATGAGTAAATATCGAATTTCTAAATTTTAGGAGAATTTTCACGATTGAATTTAGTTTACATAAAGATAAGACATGGCCTATTTTTATTTGGACAATTCTATTTCTAATATCTCCTTTAGTGTATCTGTAGATATTGGTTTTATAATGTAATTAGATATCGTTTTATAATGTTTTGCACGATTTAGGTCTACAGGGTCAATAGAAGAACTTACGATATATATAGTAATCAATTTATGAGATGCAATTTTAACAAACTCATCTAAGAATTCCCAACCATCCATTATGGGCATATTGATATCTAATAGTATGATATCTGGAACATCTTCACCAGAAATCATTATTGGCTTTAAGTTATTTAAGGCTTCTTGTCCATTTTTAAATACCATAAACGATTTACAAAAATCTGATAATTCCATCATTCTTTTTGCACCAAAAATAAATATCGGATCATCATCGATGATACATGCTACGTCAATTTTATTCATGCGTTTTTAAATATATATAAAAGGTTGTACCTACTTGAACTTCACTTTCCACTTCTATTTTTCCACCAATGGCTTCAACTTGATTTTTTGTTATAAATAAACCTAAGCCACGAGAGTCATCATGCTTGTGGAATGTTTTATACATGCCAAAAAGTTTTTCACCATATTTTTTGAGATCTATACCTTGTCCGTAGTCTTTAACTTGTAGCACTACAAAATCATTTTTAATTGTTGTGCTTATTTCGATGTTAGCAGGAACATTTGGTTTTTTATACTTAATAGCATTGGTTAGAAAATTTAATATAATACTATCTAAATAGGCAGGTACTCCAATGATATATTGCTCTGGGTTAATGTTTACTGAGAGTGTTGTTTTAGACTCTAATATCATAGCTGAAATACTAGAAATCGCGCCATTCAAACATTTTGATAGATTTAGCGGTTCTGTATTTAAATCTTTTTGAATATTAATGGCAGCCACTTCATTTAAGTTAGCTACTGTTTCACCTAAATGACTGACGGCTTGCTCTACTAAAGGAAATATTTCGTTATCGGTGGTTTCCGGCAGATCCATTTTTATAATATCAAGTAACATGTCTAAGTTACCATAGTGAGATCTTAAATTATGAGATACAATATGAGCAAAATTTAAGAGACGTTTATTTTGATCTTCTGTAGTTTCTAAAAGCTGATTTACTTTTTTACTTGTTTCTACAATCTGCGAAACATCATTGATTTGAGCTACAAAATGCACAGGTTTTCCGTGGTCGTCTCTTACTAATGATGTTGATAATTTCGCCCAAATAGTTTTACCTTTTTTACAGATATAACGTTGTTCAACTTCATAGTGATCAATTTTGCCACTTATTAACTTCATCATGGCTTTATAGTCCTTTCGTAGATCGTCTGGATGCGTTAGATCCATAAAGGAGAGGTTCTCGATTTCTTCCCTACTATAACCAAAGGTATTGCATAAGCTTTTATTAATATCAATCCAATTACCCTCTAAATCAACAATGGCCATACCAACTAATGCCGTTTCAAAGGTTTTTCTGAGTAAGAGTTCTTTGTAAGCCAACTCTTTTGAGTTTTTTGCTTTTTTATCTATATCTTGAAACAAACCTTGAACTAGAATGCACTTATGGTTTTCTACGATAGGCGTACCAATGGTTCTCACCCATTTTTCTTTTCCGGTGTGAGTTATTATTTGTATTTCTACATCAAAAGTATCGTGATTTTCAATACAATTGGTAAATAATGTGCTAATGGTATCTCTACTGTAACCTTCTTTGTAGAATGCGAGACCCATTTCAACATTAGGTTTATAATCTAGGGGAACTTCGTGAATTTTCTTGGTTTGAGTGCTCCAATTAAGAATAGTAGATGTAGGATTATACTCCCAAGTGCCTATCGAGGCTCGTTCTTGGATGAAATCTAACAAATCAATACTACTCTTCTTTTGTGTATTAGGGATAGACAAAATAGATGAGTTTGGGGTGTTAATTGACAAATATAAATTTTAATTTGACTTTGCTTCATATTTGTCGGCATTATTCGGCGATAAAAGTATCTATCTTGAGAGAATTTACTTGTATTCCATAATTAAATAAACAGAAGTTGTCTCACCAATATTTAAAACTTCGTGAGAGGTGATAGAATCTTTACTGAAGGTATAACCAGTTGGTACATTAACCTCTCGTGTGCCTGTGTGATCTGTAATTCTAAATTTTCCTCCAACTAAAGTATAACCAACATGTGGATTGTGGTAATGTTTCTCGTGCCCAACGCCAGGTTCAAAAGTGCATTTAAGTACTCTTAGTTCTTTATTATCTTCTAAAACCTCGCAAACTGCATGGCCTTTCCAACCTGCTTCTAAGGGGTTTGGTAATGGATGTTTGTTTTTACAGCCGGAAAGTAATACTATAGCGAGAATTAAGATATTACATCTCATTTAAAATATTTTCGGGCAAGGTAATAATATAATTATGTAGTATATTATTTCGCTATGAATCAATTCTGATTTATCCTCTATTTCTGTTTTTAAATGCTAACAATAATTCGATTGAGATATTAATAGTAAAGCCGAATTGATTCGGAAATCTTACATTAACAAACTATAATTCAGTCTTCAACATACGAAACTAAATTTTTTTGTCGTTATTTAAAATATGAAAAAAGTTCTACTCGCCATTTTAATCTTAACATCACTTGCTGTTTTAGCGTTTCAGTTTAAACCAGTAAAAAAAGTGGTTAGTATCGTTATATCAAGTATTGAAACACCAAGTCTTATTAATAAAGATAGTTTAACGATTGCATCTAGAGTTAATATTCCTGAAGGTTATAAACGTGTCAATTATACCGAAGGAAGTTTTGAAGCGTATCTCAGGAATTACAAATTAAAAGCCTTTGGAAGTAAAATCATTAATTACGATGACACCAACTATTTCTGGCAAGGCGGCCATATTGGTGTTTTAGAGATTCCTGTACCTAAAAATGGACTACAACAATGTGCAGATGCATTGATTAGAATACGAAGTGAATACCTGTGGGACAACAATAGAAAAAACGAAATAGGTTTTAACTTTACATCTGGGCATTATTGTTCTTGGACCAAATATGCTGAAGGGTATAGACCTAAAATTAACGGAAATAAAGTCACGTTTCATAAAACGGCAAGTGCCAATACTTCAAAAGACAACTTCTATAAATACTTAAATTTAATATATATGTATTCTGGGACGTTATCATTGTACAATGAGCTAGAAGCCGTTAAAGCGAAAGATTTAAAAATAGGAGATATGCTCATTAAAGGTGGTTCACCAGGACATATAGTTATGGTCGCAGATGAGGTTGTTAACGTGCAAGGAGATAAATTGTTTTTATTATTTCAAGGCAATACACCAGCCCAAAGTGTGCATTTAGTAAAGAATCTTGAAGACGCAGTGATTTCTCCATGGTATCAACTCGAAGATGATACGGCTATTTCTGTTTCAAATTATAGGTTTAGTAGTTCGAAATTTGTGCGTTTTAAATAGCAAGTTTGTATTTTTGCTATATGAGTAAACCACTAACACCACAAGAAGTACATAATCTCGCCATGAACCATGTTGGTAAAGACCTGGAGGCGCGTGGTTTCGAGTTCATAGCTATTAATTCTAAGTTGAAACGGCATCCACAATTTGTCTGTATCGATAAGAATAGTCAATATTACTTTGTGGTAGTCCGTGCCGTGATTTTACCAGATAACCCCAATAATTATGATGTGGTTTGGATGGAA
Organism: Winogradskyella costae; assembly: GCF_013403865.1. Lineage (GTDB taxonomy): Bacteria > Bacteroidota > Bacteroidia > Flavobacteriales > Flavobacteriaceae > Winogradskyella > Winogradskyella costae. The sequence goes on along the minus strand of NZ_JABFDK010000001.1, from coordinate 427,623 downwards.
ACCTTTAAGAAACATGCTTTTGAAAAGGATGCTAAAGTATTGTATGCGGGTGTAGGATTAGGAAATCCTGACGGTGAAGATTTACCTCTTTATTTAAACGAAGAATACCTCATTGAATACAACGGTATTCAGGTTCTTGATATGAATTTAAATTAATTCACTAATCTCAATGTCTGGCTGAATGCCGTCAAATCCCTATTTGAAGTCCTATGAAAAATATATTTTATCTCATTTTTATTGCTACATTATTTGCTTGTGAACACGAACCAAAAAACATCAAATTATCAGGTCCGGTTTTTGGAACATCGTACAGTGTTCAGTACCATTCTGAAAATGATGTGAACTACCAAAAACAGTTTGATAGCCTTTTTAATGTGGTGAATCAATCGATGTCAACATACATTCCGGATTCTAAAATTTCAAGACTAAACAAAGGAGAAGCTATTGAAGTTGATGCACATTTTGCACGTGTTTTTAATAATGCCAAGCAAATTTACAGAGCCACAGAAGGTGCTTTTGATCCTACTATTGGAGCGGTCGTAAACGCATGGGATTTTGGTCCCGAAGGTAAAATTACAAACATTGACAGTACAGCTATTAATAGTCTAATGAAGTCAGTCGGTTTCAATAGAATGGGGTTAAAAGACCATAAGATTATAAAAAATAATGCTTCGTTTTTAGATTTTAATGCCATTGCCAAAGGTTATGGTGTGGATGTGATTGGTGAGTTTTTAGAACAAAAAAATATAACTGATTATATAGTTGAAATAGGAGGTGAAATTCGAGTAAGAGGGCTGAATGTCGAAAAGCAATCAACATGGAAAGTTGGTATCGATGATCCAAATTTTGAAGGAGAACAATCCTACTCTAAAGTGATTGCATTACAAGATGAAGCGATGGCAACCTCTGGCACCTACCGTAAATTTAAAATTGATGACAACGGAAACCGTTATGCTCATATTATAGATACGAAAACAGGTTATCCTTCAAAAACAAATATTCTTAGTGTTTCTGTATTGGCAGAAGATTGTATGACGGCAGATGCTTATGCCACGGCATTTCAGGCTATGGGAATAGATAAAGTAAAGGCATTTGCAGAGCGACACCCGGAATTAAAAGTGTTTATTATTTTTGAGAATGAAGCAAAAGAATTTGAAAGCATTTCATTAAATAACTTTCCACAATAAAAACAAGGACCTTCAGCAGTCAAAAACACACTTTTAAAAGCTTATAGGCTTACAATTTGTAATTTATTGTAGTTTTATCTACAATTTTTAAATGTTGAAGAAAACACTACTTTTTATTGTATTGCTACTAGGCTTGCATTTTTTGTGTGCGCAAGAACCTGTGTCTATTCATCTTACTGAAAAAGATGGCCTACCAGATATTGAGTTTTATAATGTTTTAGAAGATAGTAAAGGGTTTATTTGGTTGGCTTCAGATACGGGTTTATATCGTTATGATGGCAAAACCTATACCCAATATACTAACGCAGAAAAACGAGGCCTATCCGTTTTTGAACTTTTTGAAGATGAAAAAGGTCGCATTTGGTGCACTAATATTTCAGGACAGTTTTTTTATGTTGAAAACAACCAACTCATCACCTTTATAGATTTAAAAGAGGAGTTAAAAGGGAAGTTAGCAAATTACACTATACGAGATAACAAACTTTTAATAACCGCAAGTCATTCGATATATGTCATTGATTTATTTACCAAGAAAATACTTTTAAAAGAAGTTAGTGATGATGGTGGTATTAGATTGATGCCACTCAAGGATTCATACATGATAATCAGTTTTTATACTGTAAAACTATTTAATAAAGTCTTAAAGGAGACCAATCAGTTTTTGCTCAATATTCACTACCGTGGCTCTAAAGGTATGACTACAGCACAAGGTCAAACTCAAGTTTTTAAATTAAACGAGATTTTATTTTTTTCTCAACAGTTTAAGTATAAAAACATGTTTAGAAGTATCAACCTAAATACAGGCACTACGGATGCTACAATAGGATTAGAACTTCTGAAAAATAAAAGGATTATTAGGATAAAGATCATAAAGGACAATATGTGGGTGTTAACCCATACCGGAATTTATATTTATGAAAACGATAAAAATGAATTCACACTTAAAAACCAAATATTAGAAGATGAAATCGTTACTGACGTTATCATTGATAAAGATCAAAATTTTTGGGTGTCCACACTTACTAATGGTGTTCATTTAATTCCGAATATAGAGGTTATAAAACATAAATTACCTGAAAACAGCGATGATATTATGGCTATCGATAAGGTGAATGATTCGCTTGTGTTTTTTGGTTCTAAAAGTGGAGTCGTAGGGTTTTTAAACGTTGATGCTTTTACTTATAAAGCATCTGCTAACCTGGGTAATAAAGTCTCTGCAATACAGTATAATTCTAACATTGGATATAGTTATGTAAGTATCGACGATGGTGCTTATTTTGTAAATAACAAGACATTAGAAACCATAAAAAAACATGAATTTCTTGGTGTGAAAAGTTTTTCTCGTGTTAATGAAACGATGACACTTTTTGGAACGTATAGCCGATTGGCTTTTTTGAATAATAATGCAGAGTTAGTTAAAACATTTTCTGATAACAAGCGGATCTATACAACCTACTACAGTGAAAATAGCAATACTATTTTTATTGGGTATGTCGATGATTTATTAGTTTTAGATAACGATCTTAAGTCCACTACAATACGCTATCACGAGAAAGAGATTTTAGCCATTTCTATTACGGAAACTGCAGATGGCATCGTTTGGGTGGGAACGTTTAAAAATGGAATTTTTGCAATAAGGGATAATCAAGTTATTGCGCATTACACTACAAAAGAAGGCTTGTTGTCTGATCAGATTAAATATTTAAAGGCTGATGAAAATTCGGTTTGGATAGCGACACCAAAAGGTTTGCAAGTGTTCAATACGGATAGGAAGGATTTTAAAAATTTAAACAAGACAGATGGTATTTTATCTTATAAAATTTCAGGAATCGAAGTCTTAAAGAATCGCGTGGTGTTGTCTTCAAATAAGGGGATTTTTTCTTTTGATAAAGAGAAGGTGTTTAAAAAAACGTCGCAACCCGAAATTTATTTTAACGATATAAAAATTAATGAAGAATCGACCAATCTAGGAACAGATTATGATTTAGATTATAATCAGAATTCAGTACAATTTAGTTTTAATGTTAACGGGATTTTATACAATATAAATAAAACCTATCAATACCGTTTAGTTGGTTATAATAATAACTGGATTACTACAGATTTAGGTGTGAATACCGTAAAATATAGTAGCCTACCAGTGGGGAAATATACATTTCAGGTGAGGCCTACATCGATTATTGACGGGACTGAAAGTAACGTTCAGAGTATTACATTGAATATCAAATTGCCATATTGGAAAAAGTGGTGGTTTATTTTAGCCTACAGTTTATCTTTTGTAGGTCTCATTATTTTGTATTACAAAAGGAAATTAAAAAAGAAGGAAATAGCGAAAGAATTAGAGATTAGACAACTCTCTTTAGATAATGAGTTAATCGCTTTAAAACTAGAAAATTTACGCTCGCAGATGAATCCGCATTTTATATTCAATGCTTTAAATTCGATACAAGAATATATTGTTTTAAACCAAAAAATATTAGCAACTATATATTTGGGAAAGTTCGCAAATTTAATAAGAACTTACTTAAACCATAGCACCAAGGGGAAAATTACCTTACAAGAAGAAATTGATTGTTTGGAAATGTATTTAGAATTAGAGAAGTTACGTTTTGAGGATAAATTACATTATAGCATTTCAACATCTGGCAGTTTAAAGCCAAACGAAGCTTATATTCCTACCATGCTTATTCAACCCTATGTAGAAAATGCCTTAAAACATGGGTTGTTACATCGTAAAACAGATCGTAATTTAAGAATCAATTTCTTTATAAATGATAAAGTGAAAACGGTGAGATGTATTATTGTAGATAATGGTGTTGGTAGAGCGCAAGCCGAAAAGTTTAAATCGAGAAGTCGTAAAAGTCATCCGTCTTTTGCTACTAAAGCTACTCAAGATCGATTAGCATTATTAAACTACGGAAAGGAAAAACAAGTTGGTGTCATTATTACCGATCTGTTTGATAAAGATATACCTGTAGGTACGCAAGTTGATATTACAATCCCATACACTACAGGTTAATCATTAAACATGCTCTAATAAAATAAACACATATGAAAGTAGTAATTATAGACGACGAACCTAAAGCAAGAAAATTGCTTAATATACTAATAGAGGAGAATTGCCCAAAAGTTGCTGTTATTTTCACGGCTGAAGATTTGTTAAGTGGTGTTGAAATTATAAAAGCAGAACAACCACAAATTGTATTTTTAGATATTGAAATGCCAGAGCATTCGGGTTTAGAAATTTTTGATTTTTTGGAGGAAACACATCGTAATTTCGAAATTATATTTACAACGGCTTATAGCGAATACGCTGTTAAGGCTTTTGAACTTTCGGCTGTAGATTATTTATTAAAACCATTGCGGTTAGATAAGCTTAGTGAAGCCATAGAGAAAGCAATTGATAATATCGGTAAATCTCATATTAACATTAAATTAGATGAGCTTCAGAAAAGTTTAAAATCGTCTAATTTTAAAAAAATAGCACTTCCAGTAGCCGACGGTATCAAGTTTGTAAATTTTGATGATATCATCCTATTAAAGGCAGATGGTATGTACACCAAAGTTCATGTGCAAGATGCTTCAGAGCTGTTAATCAGTAAGCCATTAAAACATTTTGAAGAATTATTAGATACTATTCCTATGTTTTACAGACCACATCGTTCGTACTTAATCAACTTAAAGTATATTAAAGAATATTATAAAAAAGATGGAGGCTATATTATTATGGATAATGATGAAACGGTTTCTGTCTCAAAAGATAAAAAGGAAGAGTTTTTAACTATTGTACAGAATATAGGGTAGTTTGCTTTAGAAGTTGAAAGTGCTGTTTCAGAAATTTAGTTACAATTTTAGTAGGTTGGATTAAGATATTTGTTTTTATAAACTTTAAAATTCTTAACCTATTATGAAAAAAATTACATTTTTTCACAAACACTTAATCCATACATGTTTCGTGAGTAAAACAAAATTACTTTTTTTATTTACTATAATTTCTGCATTGAGTTATGGACAGACTTTTGATTGGGAGACAGGAACATTACTAAGTTTTGGTTCATCTAATCAAAACATTATTGCAAAGCAAATTGTTAATGGTTACGAGGTTAACTTTTCTGCCAGTGGTAGCGGTACACCTATTCTGCTTGGCACTTTTAATCAAGGTACTACAGGCAAGGCTGTTATGAATCAGCAACCTGAACAAGTTGTTCGATTAGCTTTTTTTCCTGCAGTAGATATTCAAAGCCTCAAAGCTTTTTCTGCTAATGCTAGTACTGTTAACTGGACTTTTACACCAGTTAATAGTCCAGGTAATGCCGTTGTAACAGCGAATGTTGCTCAAAATGCTGTTACAGTGAACTTAAATTGGACTAATGTTAGTATAATAGATATAACAGCAACTAATGGAAGCTCACAAAATTTTGGAGTTGATGATATTGTGTTTTCACCTTATACACCTTGCACAGTAACCATCCCAGACGCAAACTTTAAAGCTTACTTAGTTGGTAATACTGCCATAAATACCAATGGTGATACAGAAATACAGTGTAGTGAGGCTAGTGCTTTTACGGGAGCCGTAATTGTTAATGGTTTAAATATTTCAGATTTAACAGGTATAGAGGCCTTTACAAATATTTCAGTTTTAAATTGTCGAGATAATGCATTAACGAGTTTAGATATTTCTCAAAATACAGCTTTGTTAGAATTGCTTTGTCAATCTAACGCATTGTCTAGTTTAGATGTCTCAACAAACACGCTTTTAACCCGTCTTTGGTGTGATGATAATAGCAGTATTTCAAGTTTAAATGTATCATCTAATACAGCTTTAGTAGTATTATCTTCTGGTAACAATAATTTAACAAGTATAGATATATCTTCTAATACGGCTTTAGTTTATTTAAGTTGTTATAATAATAGTATCACAAGTATAGATCTCTCTAATAATACCGTTTTAGTACGTGTCGTTTTAGACTTTAATGGTTTAACGAATCTAGATATATCATCAAATACTGCTTTAGAAAATCTATCCTTTCAATCTAATGCTTTAACAAATTTAGACCTGTCATCCAATACAGCTTTAAAAAATATAAAGGGTATAAATAATGGTTTAACAAGTTTAGATGTCTCGTCAAATTTAGCTCTAGAATCTTTACAGATTGATGATAATAGTTTTACAAGTTTAGATATATCAAACAACACCTTTTTAAATGTTTTACAAGCGAACAACAATTCCTTAACAAGTTTAAACGTTGCAAATGGAAACAATGCGAATTTTGTTCAATTTAATGCACTTAACAACCAAGATTTAACGTGCATTCAAATAGACGCAGCCTTCACACCACCAACAACTTGGCAGAAAGATGCAACAGCAAGTTATAGCGAAGATTGCGCAGCATTAAGCGTAGATGAATTTAATCTAAACACAATCTCATTACACCCAAACCCAACAAATTCAATTTTAAATATAGAAATGACTAAAAACATCAAACAAGCAACTGTCTATTCTATGTTAGGTAAAGAAGTATTAAAAACCCAAAATAAACAGATCGATGTTTCTCGTTTATTAAACGGCATATTTTTAATTAAAATAGAAGATGAAAACGGAAACGTTTCAACCAAACGTTTTATCAAACAATAATACATAGTTTTGTTTTTTTTAGAAATCTCGTAAGTGTTATGCTTACGAGATTTTTTTTGTTTAGAAGTTGAAAATGGTGTTTCAGAAACCCACCCCATTTTAATGAAGCTTCATAGTAGATATTTGTTTTCTAAATCTTAATAAAAACCAATTATGAAAAAAATTACATTTTTTAACGAACACATAATTAATAAATGTCTCGTGAGTAAAACAAAATTATTTTATTTATTACTACTTATATGTAGTTTTTCTTTCGCCCAATTTCCTACTACTAATTTAATAGCTCAGTATGGATTTGATAATGGGTCTTTAGTAGATGGTGCTAATGGCGCTAATTTTTCTCAACATGGATCAGCTTCACTATTTGTTAATGATAGATTTGGTACAGCTAATGGAGCTTTACAGTTAAATGGAGATGATTTTCAACGAGTAAACTTAGATCACGACTCTTCTTATGATGATATTTCTTTGTCATTTTGGATTAAGACGGCAACCAATGATAATAATGAAAGAACAATAATTTATGACCTTGGAGGAACTTTTAACAAAGGTTACCATATTTATTTAAAAGATGGAGAGATAAACCACTATTCAAGATTTAATGTGGGTTCTAACTATATTGTTTATAATATAACATCTATGGATATTAGTGATGATCAATGGCATCATATTGCTATTACAACACATATGTTAATTTCAAAAATTTATGTTGACGGGCAATTAGTGGATTCGACTGGGAATCCAAGTGCCTCAAGTTATAGTAATAGAGGATTTGATAGTAACGGTATTGTTGGTTTAGCAAGAAATAGATCTTCATACCCGACGGCTACAAGCAGTTATAGAGACGTTATTGATGATATATTAATTTATGATAGAGAGATATCAGCTGCAGAAATAACATCTATTGGTGACTATAATTTTTGTGTAGGAATTACTAATCAGTTATTTACTTCTAATATTACAGCTACAAATATAGATGTAAATGTACCAGGTACACAAACTGTGGATATTGCGTATCATGAAGTTTCTCAACCTTTTTCTTCTGCTACAGTTGTTTCAAGTGTTTCAGGAGGAGCAAGTACAACTATTACTGGAACATCGCCAGAAACTTATAAAGTTTATGTTAGAAAAGATTGTGGAAATGGTAGTTATTCATCATGGTCTGCACCCCTTATTTTTAAGAATACAGGAATACCAACTTATGTTAACTATAATGCAACAGGAAATAATGATGGTAGTAGCTGGTCTGATGCATATATTAATTTAAATACAGCGTTAGATTTGGCAAACTCTGGTGATCATATTTGGGTTGCGTCAGGTAATTATAAACCACATGCTTTTGATAGAAGCATTTATTTTACAGTAAACAAAGAAAATTTAAAAATTATCGGAGGGTTTAATGGAACAGAAACTCAGGAATCTGATGCAGATCATGTTTTAAATACGACTATTTTATCAGGAGATTTACAAGATAATGATGTAAATATAACCGATTTTATTTCTAGCTATTCAAACACAACTCGAAATGCAGATAATAGTTACCATGTCATAAATATTACGGAATACGGAAATAATTTATTATTAGAAGGTATAATAGTAAGTGATGCACATAATAATTTAGATGCTTTTGAGAGTGGTGGTGCAATTGTAAAAGATTCTGGGGTTATTAAGCTAACCCTTAAAAATTGTATTATAAAAGATAATGTTTCAAGAAACGGCAATGCAGGTTTATTAGCTGAATATGATCTTAATGGAACAGGGATATTAGGTGAGTTGAATATTGAAAACTGTATATTCTCTAATAATATGGCTCGATGGGCAACAGCTATATATAGCTTTGTTCGTGACGATACTGATGCAAATATAAATATTACCAATAGTTTATTTGATGGTAATATTGCAGGAAATTTGAATAGTACAACTGCACAAGGCTATGCTGGTAGTTCGGCATGGCTTAGGAATTTAAGTATTAGTAGCAGTTCTACTTTAAATATAGACATCATTAATTCTACATTCGTTAGTAATAGCGATACAGGTACAGAGCAAAATTTAAATAACTTTAGTAGATCAACGTTAGCTATAAGTAGAAGTGGAAATGCAGGGGCAGTAAATACAACAGTAGCTAATTCTATTTTTTGGGGTAATACAGCTACTGGTGGTTTAACTGCACGTTCTATAACAGATTTATATGAACAGCCACCTACATCTGTAAATGTTTTAAATTCTATAGATGAAGCCAATTTTAACGATGCTGTAATTACAAATACAAGTAATACAACTAACTCTAATCCTCTATTTACGGATGCTGCAAATGGGGACTTTACATTAACTTCTGGTTCGCCTGCGGTTGATACAGGAGACAACAGTTTTGTTTTTGAATCCACAGATTTATTAGGAAACCAACGTGTTTTTAATACAACTGTAGATATGGGAGTTTATGAGTTTGGAGCACCATTTTTAAGTACAAATGATTTTCAACTAAATGAAAATGAAATCAAACTATATCCAAATCCAACAAATTCAATATTAAACATAGAAATGACTCAAAACATCAAACAAGCAAGCGTCTATTCTATTTTAGGTAAAGAAGTGATTAGAACTGAAAATAAACAGATTGATGTTTCTCGTTTACCAAACGGAGTATTCTTAATTAAAATAGAAGATGTAAACGGAAACGTTTCAACCAAACGTTTCATCAAGGAATAATACATAGTTGTGTTTTTTTAGAAATCTCGTAAGTGTAAGGCTTACGAGATTTTTTTGTTTAGAAGTTGAAAGTGGTGTTTTAGAAACTGATACACTAAACCAACGACAGCATCATAGATATTTGTGTCATAAATCTAAAACATAACCTAATTATGAAAACAATTATAGCCTACCTTATTATAGCATTTACATCATCTGTACTTTTTTCTCAAAGTGAAATTCCTACAGAAGCCATTAACGGTACTTACCATTTGTTAGAAGCCGAAAAGGGGATAGGCAATAAGCCAACCAAATCTAAACTTTTTCAATACGGAGAGTTTGCAGGCGATAAGGTATTAGCAATTGCGGCTTGTGCTCAATGTATGCCTGCAATTTATAAGTATCAAAAAGACGAAAGTAAAGAGTTGGGGATTCCTGTTTTTTACAACGATTACGGACTTTTTGTTATTACCTACGATAACGAAAGTTTTGTTATGGTAAAAGCAGCAGATGCAGATAGCGAAGATTGGACGGACTTTAGTTATAGTAATTTTTACAGCAAAAATGAAGCGAAGGTTATTGCTATGACACAACAAAAAATTAAAGCGTTTGTTGTAGCGGTTTCTGAATAAATTTCGGGGTAATTCAAATTTTTAGAAGTCCTTATTTTTTAGAAGTTAAAAACGGCATTTCAGAAACTTACTTCATTTTTTAGCTCTGTCATATTCGATATTTGACACTATATAAACTTAAAATTTAACCTATTATGAAAAAAATAATGATAACGGTTGCTCTAATTTTTACAGCAACCATAGCGCAAGCTCAAAAAACCTTTTACGAAGCTCTAGAGGCTAATGGTGAGACAGCAACCTACGAAGGTTTTTCTGGCATATCTATAAATGACGATGGTACTATAGCTATTGTAAGTGGAAAACCAGTGGTAACAATAACCGTAAAAAAATTGGCAACAGGACAACCTGTGGGTTTTGAAGCTAAACCCGTTTCAGAAAGTTATGGTGGTTTTGGAGCGTCTGAACTAGGCGATTATGATAGAGTAGATAGTTACCCAAATGTAATGACCATAAAAAACACTTACAAAAGAGGACTCGATGGTTATATGGTAATCGACGATTTGTTATTTAAGATTAGTTACATACCAAGTGACGGTGTTCCAGAAGTGAAAAATGTCACTGCTGTATATGTTATGGTTAAAGACCGTAGCGAAGCAAAAGATGACACAGGAAAGAAGAAAAAGAAGAAAGGTGGTTTTTTAGGACGCATGAAAGCAAAGTTAGAAGCTACAGGACAATCACCAACCTATAAGTATATTCAAACTGTAAATATTGAAAAGATATTTAACGATTACGTCACGGCTATGAAAGCCAAACAAGCGAGTCCAATAACGGCCCAAGACAAAACAGATATCGCCAAAATTAAACGCGCAAGAGAAGCTGGAGACGAAGAAATAAAACGTTATAACGATTCAATCAAGGCTACGCCAGAGTATAAAGACTTGCAAAGAAGAATAAAACAAAATGAGGCAAACTATCAGGCATCAGAGTTAAAAAACACGGTAACACTTCGTAATAACTCGAATAATGAAATTTATGTAGGTAGAGCTGGAAGTAGTAATCCAGGAACAAGAATTAGTGCTGGTGGAACAGCCAGATGGAGCTGTGATCAAGATGCTTATTTACAAAAAATAACGAAGTCTGGTGGAAGTAATGCTTATGATTCTACTAATGTACAAGTGTACCGCAAAAATTCGGGTTGTGGTAATACGGTTAACGTAAACTAATAATAGTAAAATTAATTCTAAAATTTCGAAAAGTTGGACTAATTAATTTTAGTCCAACTTTTTTTATCATTTATGAAGTATTTAAAGCAAAATAAATTAGAACTTTTTCTTGTGCTATTCTATATCATCATAGGAATAGTTCTATTGCTATTATTCTAAATTTTTTTTTACCTTTAGAGTAAATGCCAAAAAATGAAACATTTACTACTCTTCTTTTTCTTATTACCAATACTAAGTTTTAGTCAATGTCCACCAACAGGAGGCATATTTATTTCACAAGCAGAAATAGATGCCTTTGCTACCAACTATCCAAACTGTACAGAAGTTGATAGCTTTGTTATTTCAGGAGATGATATTACCGATTTAAACGGACTTCATCAAATAGAATCTTGTACGAGTTTTTCAATTAGTAATAATTTAATATTACAAAATACAAATGGCTTAAACCCTAATATAATTATACAATATGTTGAAGGTACAGGCACGACGTTTTCTATATCTAATAACGCATCATTATTAACGATTAATGGATTAGAAAATTTTCAAAGTCAATCTGATTTTGAAAGCTCATTTACTATTACTAATAACCCTATGTTGCTTAGTGTAGATGGTGCACCTAGTTCTTTTAGTCCACTTACTTGGCTTTATATTGAAAACAATGATGCCCTTTTAAACTTAAATGGATTAGAAAATTATGCAGCAGCAGAATATACAAGTATCTCTGATAATGACAGTCTCATAGATTTAACAGGTCTTGATGAAATATATGGAGAAACAGTTCATATTTCTAATAACAATAATCTTCAAAGTTTAAATGGTCTTGTGTCCAGTGGTTTTGATGATTTTTTATATATAGAAGGCAATCAGAACTTAACAGATATTAGTGCAATCTTTGCAGGAAGTTATTTTGATGATGGTTTAATTATAAGAAACAATCCCAATTTATCAATTTGTAGTACAGATCAAGTCTGTTTTTTTATAGATAGTAATATAGAAGAAGGTGTTATGCTTCCAGGTATTTTTGAAAATAATGCACCTGGATGTAATAGTAATTTTGAAGTAGAAAATGTTTGCGGAGTCAATTCAAATGATAATTGTGGATATACCATTAATCTATTGACCTTCGGTGAAATGATAACAGCAAATAATGAATTTGCCACGACGTCCTTACAAACACCTAGTTGCAGTGATGTCGCTAATAGAAAAGATGTTTGGTTTGCCTTTAATTCAGGTGAAAATCTAACGGTTGATGTTATTATAGATTCAGGATACAATTTACAATTATGGGAAGGAGATTGTTATGATTTAGTTCCCTTAGACAATGGGTGCAGTAATGCATCATTAGAAGATGTCTCTGTATCTCCTAATACATCTTATTATTTACAAGCTTGGAATGATGATTCTACTGATAGAGGAGGTTCGTTATGGTTTGATTTATTAGTACAAGATGGTAATTTGTCTACACCAGAGTTTAAAGTTTCTGAAATTAATATCTATCCTAATCCTGTACAAAACGAATTACACATTCAATCTAGTTTAACAATAGATACAATTGAAATGTATAACTTATTAGGTGAACTCGTTTTAGAAAGTAAATCTAAAACACTAGATGTATCAAATTTAACAACAGGTTTATATCTAATGAAAGTGGTTAGTAATGGAAGAGAATTTACCTCTAAAATAGTGAAGCAGTAATTTTTTTGACTTTAAGTTTTATTGAAGTGCATTTATCAATACCAACAACCAACCAACAACTAAAAGTAAACCACCAATCGGAGTCACAGGTCCTAAAAACCGAAGTTTTTTGCCTTTGGCATCCGATAAAATCAAACCGTAAATACTAAACGAGAATAATATAATACCAATTGTGAAACACCAATACGTTGCTGAGGTCACGTTGGTAGCGCTTAGACCTATAGCTAATAAAACAATGGCATGATACATTTGGTATTTAACACCAACTTCAAAACTATGCAATTGATCTGTAGATAAGATTTTCTTTAAAGCATGTGCCCCAAAGGCACCAAAGATTACAGCTAACATGCCAAAAAGTGCACCTGTGGCAATTATAATGTGTTGAGTCATTTAAGCAAATTGTTTTATTTATAAACTACAGGGATAATTTCACCTTTAGCCAAGCAATATGTTTCAATGTCTTCCTCAGAAAGCGAAGCGGTATAGTCTACTTCTTCAACTTTAAAACCTATAGAACGAAGCTTATCAAAATAATCGCGACCATAAACACGAACGTGATCGTATTGTCCAAAAATTTTAGCACGCTCATCTCTATCTGTAATAGAATCGTCTTCAAAAGTCACTTCTCTATCTAATTCTTGTGGAATCTGAAAAATACCATAACCACCAGGTTTCATAACTCTGTATAATTCTTGCATGGCTTTAGTATCATCTGGAATATGCTCTAAAACATGGTTACAGAGAATTACATCATAACTGTTATCTTCAAAAGGCAAATCGCAAATATCAGCCTTAACATCTGCAATAGGCGATAATAAATCTGTAGTGGTATATTTTAGGTTTTTAAGGGCTCTAAAACGTTTTAAAAAGCATTGCTCAGGCGCAAAATGCAATGCTTTTTTTTCCGCAGTAAAAAACTCGGTTTTATGATTGAGATATAACCATAATAAACGGTGACGCTCTAAACTTAACGTAGAAGGCGATAATACATTGTTCCTTTGATTACCGTAACCATAAGGTAAAAATGTTTTAAAGCTTTTGTTGTCAATGGGATCCGTGAATGTATCTCCTTTTAAAAAGAAAGCTAAAATGGGGCGTGCCACGTAGCTTAATCTTATGAGTAAAGGTCTGGGTATAGTGTTTAATATAAGTTTGAAGAGTTTTTTCAAATTGTTTTCTTAAGCGTCTACCTGACTAGAAATTAAATCATAAATACCATCCCAAAGTGTAATTCTATGTTGTAAAGCGGCTTTGGCAACGTCTAGAGTTTCATTCCATTTTTGCTCATTCTCACCGCATAATTCCTGTATCATTTTTAATGAAAGTGGGCCGTGTTCATCGCCATCTAATTCAATATGACGTTTTAAATAATAGGTTAATTTACTATAGGTATTGTCGCTGGTTTTAGACTGATTGATAATTTGAAAAAACATATCAGGAATCACATCTTCACGTCCAAATGTAAATGCTGATGCAATTTTATGAGGTTCATTTGTTGCAATTATCTTAAATGTAAAATCCACGAATTTTAGGGTTTCAACATTCAATGTTACTTTTTCTGCAGCAATAGAAACCGAGTCCCCATGTCTGATATAATCTACAAATTGTTCAATAGATATTGTGCTTGCTCCAACTTGGTGCATGGCATCCAAATACATTTCATAATGACTTTTAGGCTCACCCAACTCATTAACATCACTTTCTTCACCCAAAACAATTTCGTTAATAAAACGAGCAGTCGATGGGTTTTTAACAGGAGTCCATGGCACTTTAGTGTTCGTTAATTGATTTTGAAGCGCTTTTAATAAAGACATAAAATCCCATACCGCAAACACATGTTGCTCCATGAAAGTTTTTATATCATTAATCGATGATAAAGAGCTGTATAATTTATGAGCGTTGAGTTCTGCTCTTAAAGAGTTTAATTCATTTTCTAAGTGTGCAATGTTCATAATTAAAGTACTAATGCATTTTGTCTAAAAGGTTCTTCTTCTTTAGTCACAATACCTAAAGCTTCATGCACATAGGCAAAAGTCGAAAGTATTTCTGGTTTTCCGTCTACAATAGCAACATCGTGTTCAAAATGCACACTTGGTTTCCCATCTTGAGTAACAATCGTCCAACCATCACTCAATTGTTTTACTTTGTGTGTTCCTAAATTAATCATAGGCTCAATGGCAACAACCATACCTTCAATAAATTTCTTTCCACGACCACGTTTTCCGTAATTTGGCATTTCAGGATCTTCGTGCATTTTTCTTCCTAAACCATGGCCAACCAATTCTCTAACGACACCATAACCTTCTGCTTCAGTAAATTGTTGAATTGCAAAACCAACATCACCAACACGATTGCCAATTTTTAATTGCTCAATACCTTTGTAAAGTGATTCTTTAGTAATCTGAATGAGTTTCTTAGTCTCTTCCGCAACATTGCCAATTTCAAAAGTATAAGCATGATCTCCATAAAAGCCATTCATAAATGACCCACAATCTATGGAAACAATATCACCATCTTTTAAAGGAGTGTCTGTTGGTAAACCATGGACTACAGCTTCATTAACACTACAAAGTAAAGTTGATGGACAATCGTAAAGGCCTTTAAAACCAGGTAAAGCACCATGGTCTCTAATAAATTCTTCCGCGATGGCATCCAAATGGTTGGTTGTTACACCTTCTTTTGTTTCTTTAGCCAACATACCTAAGGTTTTAGATACAATGAGCGCACTTTGACGCATTAATTCAATCTCTTCTGCTGTTTTTACTATAATCATGATTCAAAATATTGAGCGGCAAAGATAGGGAATTATAACAATTCCTAAGTATTTCTAAAACATGATATATAACAGTTTATAAATAAGTTTTCTGTTATATGTTTGCTGTATTAAATGGAATAACTATGTATAGAATTGCAACGGCAGAAGAGGCTTTAAAGGTTGTGAAGTCTAATGATCGTGTATATATTCAAGCAGCAGCTGCAGCACCTCAAGTCCTTATTAAGGCTTTGTCGGCAAGACATGAAGAACTTCGTAATGTTGAGGTTTGTCAATTACATACAGAAGGAGTTGCACCTTATGCTAATCCGGATTTGAGAGACAGTTTTCATGTTAATTCCTTCTTTCTTGGGAAAAATGTAAGACATACTATAAAAGCAGGTAACGGATCATACACTCCAGTTTTTTTAAGTGAATTGCCGCGCCTTTTTCAGCAACGTGTTTTAGAATTGGATGTGGTTTTGATTCATGTTTCTGTTCCAGATCGCCATGGTTATTGTTCTCTGGGTGTTTCTGTTGAGGCGATTTTGGCTGCTATAGATAATGCTAAGGTTGTTATTGCACAAGTAAATCCGCAAATGCCAAGAACACATGGAGCGGGAATTATTCACAGTTCAGAAATCGATTACTTTGTAGAGTCGAATGAAGAACTGCCAGTACATCTCATGGCTGAACCTAATACTATAGAACTTAAAATAGGAGAATACGTAGCCAGTTTAATCGAGGATAGAAGTACACTTCAGATGGGAATTGGTTCTATTCCTAATGCCGTTTTAACACAGCTTAAGAATCATAAAGATTTAGGTTTGCATACGGAGATGTTTTCAGACGGAGTCATAGATTTAATTCTTAATAATGTTATAAACGGGAATTATAAAAAGATTAATCGTGGACGAGCGCTTTCAACATTTTTAATGGGCTCTAAACGCTTGTATAATTATGTAGATGATAATCCGTTTGTAGAAATGCGCGCTTCAAATTATACAAATAACGCAGCATATATTAAACAGAATCCTAAGATGGTTGCCATCAATTCTGCAATTGAGGTTGATGTGACAGGTCAGGTATGTGCAGACTCTATTGGTTCTGATATGTATTCTGGTGTTGGTGGACAAATGGATTTTATTAGAGGAGCATCATTAAGTGATGGAGGTAAAGCTATTATTGCATTACCATCGGTAACTAAAAATGGAATCAGTAGAATTGTTCCTATATTAAAACCAGGAGCAGGTGTTGTAACAACGAGAGCGCATGTACATTATGTGGTTACAGAATACGGCATTGCGAATCTGTATGGTAAAACAATTAAAAACAGAGTAAAAGCTTTAGTCAGTATCGCGCACCCAGATCACAGAGAGGAAATTGAAAAATCTTATTTTAATCTAATAAAAGAGAAGACCTACTAAAATTGCCACCACTTTTTATTAGCAACAGGAATTTTTGGTTCTTCATTTGTGATAATTTGATAAACTTCGCCCCAGCCGAGAATACCACCGATATTTCTATCATCAATAAAAAGGTCGGCATGGATTTTTCGACTTCTACTGTAATCGTATTTTTCTTCAGGAAAACTAGCATTTACGGCATAGAATTCAATGCCGTTATCTTTACAAAATTCAACAGCCTCTTGTAATTTAGCACCATTTCTATATGTCCAAAGGATTAAGCGATGACCATCTTCTTGAAGACGCTTTAAGGTTTCAAAAGCAAAGATGCGCGTTTTTCCAATTTTAGGATAGGCATCTTCTACAATGGTCCCATCAAAATCTACGGCCACTATTAATCTATTTTGAAAATTCATGCTATTTATTATAATCTAGGGCAAAGTTACACTATTAAGATATTTATACAAGACTTTCTCTAGTCATTGCTTTAGGCTGAGGTACACCAATTAACTCTAAAACTGTTGGGGCTATGTCTCCTAAAACACCGTCTTTAATGTGTTTTAAGTCTTTGTCTATTAGTATAATAGGTACGGGGTTTGTGGTGTGTGCCGTATTTGGAGTGCCATCAGGATTTATCATGGTTTCGCAGTTACCATGATCAGCAATTAAAATAGTGGTATAGTCATTTTCTAAGGCTGTAGTTACAACTTCTTTAACGCATTTATCTACATGTTCACAAGCTTCTATCGCTGCTTGCATAACGCCTGTGTGGCCAACCATATCACCATTCGCAAAATTAAGACATACAAAATCAACGTCTCCTTTTTTAAGTTCTGGAACTAGTGCATCCGTTAATTCATAAACACTCATTTCTGGTTTTAAATCGTAGGTCGCTACTTTTGGTGAGTTTCTTAAAATTCGAGTTTCACCTTCAAATGGTTTTTCTTGTCCACCTGAAAAGAAAAAAGTAACGTGAGGATACTTCTCAGTTTCAGCGATACGGATTTGCTTTTTATGATGTTTTTCTAAAACTTCACCTAAGGTTTCTGTAAGGTTGTCTTTATTGAAAACAACATTAATTCCGTCAAAAGTACTATCGTAATTTGTTATGGTCACATAATGAAGATTCATTTTGTGCATGTTGTACTCATGAAAATCTTTTTGTGTCAATGCTTCTGTGAGTTGCCTTCCCCGGTCGGTTCTAAAATTAAAAAAGATCACAACATC
Organism: Winogradskyella costae; assembly: GCF_013403865.1. Classification (GTDB taxonomy): domain Bacteria; phylum Bacteroidota; class Bacteroidia; order Flavobacteriales; family Flavobacteriaceae; genus Winogradskyella; species Winogradskyella costae. Next base: position 409,238 of record NZ_JABFDK010000001.1, on the reverse strand, counting down.
ATCCTCTTTAATAGTGGTCACAGGCTGGTTTTCATCACCGGTCACAATTAAAGGTTTTATAAATTCGTCTGTAATGTCGTTTTCGTAATTATCTTGAATCGACTTTAAGGCATCTTTAGTTTTTTCTCCTTCTCCATTTACCAATGCATCATAAACAATCTTCACACGTTCCCAACGCTTGTCTCTGTCCATGGCATAATAACGACCAGTTACGGATGCGAGTTTTGCAGAGGTTTTTATAAGGTGGTCTTCTAATTTAGAAATAAAACTAAATCCAGATTTTGGATCTACATCTCTTCCATCTGTAAAAGCATGTACAAATACGTTTTCTAGACCATAATCATGTGTGGCATCTAAGAGTCCAAAAAGATGATTAATATGAGAATGCACGCCACCATCACTAACTAAGCCTAAAAAGTGTACATTTTTATTATTGACTTTAGCATACTCGAAAGCTGTTTTTAAAACAGGCTCTTCACGAAGGGTGTTATTTTCTACAGCAAGGTTAATTTTTACTAAATCTTGATATACAATTCGTCCAGCACCCAAATTCATATGTCCAACTTCACTATTTCCCATTTGTCCTTCTGGTAAACCAACATGTAAACCATCAGTTCTTAAACTGGCACTTGGGTATTTGGTGTAAAGCGAATCTATAAATGGAGTGTTTGCATTGTCTATAGCTGAAACTTTAGGATCGGGCGATTTTCCCCAACCATCTAAAATCATTAAAATAACCTTTTTATTCATGTGAAATATTTTGAGTATCAAAGATAATACATACAACGCTACAACAAATCGGTATGGTAAAAAAATTTAATATGTTAACGCTATTTTAAGTCTTTCTAATTTGTTCGTAAAGATCTCTTTACGTTTTATGATGGTATTAACATATTTGTTTTCAAAGCGTTAAAGAAACGTTATAAATTTTTTTTTAGTGTAACACTTTGAGGAATATGTCGTCTATTTAGTATAATCAAAAAGCAATCAATCAAATTTAAAATCTTTCATCATGAAAAAATCAGTAATCGTATTAGCCTTAGCATTAGGTTTCTCAATTTCAAACGGAAATGCATCTAATGACATTTTAACTTCAGATTTAAATGAGGTTATCATAAACACAGTTGATGTCAGTCCTTTGTCTAGGGCTGTTGCAACAGGAAACTTAGAAGAAGTCAATAAGCTTATAAAAGCCGGTGCAAATGTAAATGCAAAGTCTAATGGTATGATGCCAATTCACTACGCTGCAAAATATAATCGTGTAGAAATAATTAAGGTATTAATCACTGCAGGTTCCAAAATTCACCAATCGTGCGATAAGGGTTATACCCCAGTAAGACACGCACAAAAATCTAATGCAAAAGAAGCAGAGATGTTTCTTAAGCGTTTTAAAAACAAAAATGTCTAGGAGTAGACAATTATTTGAGTTAGTTAGTTGAAAAAAGCGTCCATTGGACGCTTTTTTGTTTTTTGCTGGTTATTTTTTAAGTTTTTAATTAAAGTGAATGACTATAATTTAAAACTATTTTAAAAAAGTTAAATCGGCATTGGTAGCAATTTCATAAGGCTCCTTGTGGTGTTCAAAAATCCGAGCTTCTAAAGTTCCTTTTAATGTAAGTTTGTCTCCTTCAACAGCAATCCAACTACCTTCACGTAACCCAATCACAGGTTGGTTATTAAACGCATGAAATTCTTTAATTCGAGTTTCTCTCGTTTCACCCATATGGGTGCTACCTTCAATAGGATCTAGATAATGCGGATTAATATTAAACGGGACTAATCCTAAGGTTTTAAAACTCGGAGGATATACAATTGGCATGTCATTAGTGGTATTCATCGTTAAACCACAAATATTACTACCTGCACTTGTACCTAAATAGGGTGTTCCGTTTTTAACGGCTTCTTTTATAGGTAGTAATACTTTATTTTTATAAAGCTGTGAAACCAGTACAAACGTATTACCTCCGCCAACGAAAATACCTTGTGCGTTTTTAACAGCTTCTTCTGCATTTTTAAATTCATGAATGCCTTTTACTGTTTTTTGAATGGTTTTAAAAGCTTTAGAAACTATACTTGTATAATCATCATGCGAAATACCACCCGGTCTAGCATAAGGAATAAATAGGATTTCATCTACAGATTTAAAATGACCTCGAAGTTCATCTAATAAATAGTCTAAATAACCACTACCATGGATTGTAGAAGTACTTGCAATAATAATTGATTTCAAAATAGTAATATTTTAATTATACAGTTTTACAAAGAACGTTAATCTTTATGAATTCTTCTATTTTCTAATTTAACAAACATTTACTAGTCAATTCCTATGAGAATTGAAGAATATACCCGAAATTTAGTACAAGAAATAAAATCGTGAAATGAGCATGTTAAAGTTGTTTTCAGTTAAGGAAATGATTAATCGCTAACAGCATGTGACAATAATAAAAAAATAGTTAAAACATATGAGAAAAATACTACTCTTAATATTCGGAATTGTTACTTTAACTGCTTTTAGTCAGGATATTGAAAGGATTACCGTTAATGGTAAAGTCGTCGTGTCATCCGAAGATAAAGAAGGAGTTACTGTCTATAATTCGTCTTCTAATAAAGGAACTTATACAGATGCCGATGGAAATTTTGAAATAGATGTAGCTCTGAATGATGTTGTAGAATTTGGATCGCTTCAATTTAAGGATTTTAATGTCGTAATTACGGATAAGGTGATATTGTCTAAACGTTTAACGGTAATTCTTGTGGAAGAGGTTAATAAATTAGATGAGGTTGTTTTACTACCATTTGACCTAACGGGTAACTTAGGAGCCGATTTAGAAAATGTTAGAACCTATAATGTAAGCTTAGATGCTGTTTATTTTGGATTAGATAATATTGAAGATTTTGAGTTTTCTGCCGATTACAAAACTAAAGCTGATAATTTGGCCTTTACTGAGTATAACCCTTATGTTGGAAACATGCTTGATTTGGTTAACGTGGCTGGTTTTTTAATAAAGCAAGTCGTTAATATTGATGACAAGAAGTCTAAGACTAAGAAAAATCAATTAATCGAAAAGACCCCATTTAAGCAAGCATTAGATATTTATAGCGTTAATTATATTCATAATAATTTTGAAATTCCTCTAGATCAGGTCGAAGCATTTATTGATTACGTTGAGGAGGAAGGAGTAGAGGATAGCTTATTTGAAGAAAATAAGGAAATGCAACTTTTAGAACGTATTTCTCAGTTAAGCAAGGTGTTTTTAAAAGGTATCAGTGAAAAAGAGTAGAATTCTTTATGGTGTTATTGCTTTTTTTAGCATGTTTTTTGTAAACGCTCAGCGAAGTGATTTAAATGGTAAGTTAATTGCAAACGATGAGGTTGAAGGACTGCATGTCCAAAACAAAACAGCAGCAAAATATACCATTTCTGAAGATGACGGAAGTTTCATTATTCTAGCTAAAGCCTTAGACACTCTAGTTATTTCAGGAGTAAAATATCAAACACAAGAGATTATAGTTTCTGACGCGGTAATGCACTCAGGGGAGTTGTATGTTCAGATGATTGAAAATGTAAGCGAGTTAAATGAAGTCATTGTCGGTAAAATTTTAACAGGAAGTTTAGAGTCCGATCTTCAAAATTCAGAGGAGAAACCAGAAATTAATTTTTATGATTTAGGTATTCCTGGCTATAAAGGGAAACCATTAACACAAAATGAACGAAAATTATACGATGCAGATGGGGGATCTTGGGGTAGTGTAGGTTTGGGGTTTAGCGTTAATTTCTTTAAGGTACTCAATACTATCAGTGGACGAACAAAAAAGTTAAAAGCTATTGTAGAACTAGACGATCGCAGTGCGTGTATAGAACGCATGAAAAACAACTATGAAAATTATATTTTTGAAAATGATTCTTTAGCAGAAAATCTACGTGCTGAGTATTTTCTATTTTGTCAAGAAGACGATGAATTCTTAACACTATGCAATAAAAATGATGATATTACAATGCTAGAATTTTTACAGGCAAAGCTAAAAGTATATCAAGAAAATAGAAAATCAGTAACTAAAGATTAACTTTGGACTGCGTTTTGTAAACGTATAATACATCCCAAAAGCAAAACATGAAGCTACAAAATTTTTTTATCCTTCTTTTTATCCTTCCATTTTTTATCTCTAACTCTAATTCGCACGAATATTACGTCAGTGTCACAGAAGTAGAATATGCTAAGGAACAACAGTCTCTTCAAATCATAAGTCAGATTTTTATAGATGATTTCGAAACTTTATTACGAAAGCGTTACGATGAACGGATAACACTCGCTGGCAAAGACGAGTTAGAAACCGTAGAAACCTACATGAGTCGGTATTTATCAGACAAATTGAAAATTAAAGTTAATGGAGCTGATGTAAATTTTAAATTTATAGGAAAAGAATATAAAGACGATATTACCTATTGTTATTTAGAAGTAGAACATGTTTCAAGTATCAAATCTATCGCGGTTACAAATCAAGTTTTATTTGATGTGTTTTCAGACCAACAGAATATTTTACGACTAAAACTAAAAAGCAAAAATAAGAGCTTTTTATTGGTGCCAGAGAATGACACTTGCGTGTTAAATTTTGAGTAATACAATATTAAAGCAATTATAAATTCATACTTTAGTCACCACTTTAACAACAATTAATTTTTATGAAAATTTTTAAATTTATCCTATGTGCTCTGCTTTTTACGTCTTTTAGCACTTACGCTCAAGATGGTGCAAAGTCAGAACGCCAACAGGGTCACACTAATGAAAACAAATTCAAGCAATTATATGAAGAATTTGCAACGCCCAATGTTTTTAGAACTGGTTCGGGGGCTCCGGGACCTGGCTATTACCAGCAGCAAGCAGATTACAAAATGGATATTGAAATCGATGATGACAATGCAAAATTGTATGGTGATGAGACGATTACATATACCAATAATTCACCAGATGATCTAAAATACCTTTGGGTACAATTAGATCAGAATATGCGAGCAAGAGATTCTAAAACGCCACTTATTAGCAATTCTGGTATTTCTCCCGCTACAGCACCGTCTAGAGCTGTTACGTCGTATTTAAAGGGATCTTTTGATGGAGGTTTTAATATAGAGCATGTTAAGGATGTTAATGGAAAGGATTTACCTCATACTATTAACCGTACAATGATGCGTGTAGAGTTGCCGAAAGTTTTAAAATCTGGTGAGAAATTTTCATTCAAAATTAAATGGTGGTACAACATTAATGACCACGTAAGAGATGGTGGACGCTCAGGTTATGAATATTTTGAAGAAAACGATAATCGTATTTATGTAATGGCTCAGTTTTACCCACGTATGGCTGTTTATAATGATGTAGAAGGTTGGCAAAATTCTCAATTCTGGGGACGTGATGAGTTTGCGTTACCATTTGGTGATTTTGATGTGAATATTACAGTGCCTGCAGATCATATATTAGATGGTACAGGGCATTTAGTAAATCGAGAAGAAGTATTCACTAAAGATATGATGAAGCGTTTTAATAAGGCGAAAAAATCTTACGATGAACCTGTAATGATTGTAACACAGGCAGAAGCAGAAGTTACCGAGAAATCTAAAAGTAAAAATAAAAAAACATGGAAACTGTCTGCACAGATGGTTCGTGATTTTGGTTTTGCAACCTCTCGTAAGTTTTTATGGGATATGATGGCTGTGAAATTAGAAGAAAAAGATGTTATGGCCGTGTCTTTATATTCTAAAGAAGGAAATCCTCTTTGGGAGCAATGGTCAACGAAGTCTGTTGCGAGTACGTTAAGAACATACTCAAGAATGACATTTGATTACCCTTACCATAAAGCAATCTCAGTACATGCGCCAATGGGTATGGAGTACCCGATGATTTGTTTTAATTTTGGTCGTCCTGATAAAGAAGGAAATTATTCAGATAGAACAAAATATGGAATGATTGGAGTTATTATTCATGAGGTTGGGCATAACTGGTTCCCAATGATTGTAAATAGTGATGAGCGCCAATGGACATGGATGGATGAGGGTTTAAATACATTCACACAATATGTTGCCGAACAAGATTTTGGAAAATGGTATCCTGGTGCTTTATCACCTAATGATAAAGCATTTCCATCACGACGAGGGCCTGCTAAAAACATCGTAAGGTATATGGGAGGAGATCAAGACTATATTGCACCTATAATGACCAAAGGTTTAAATACATATCAATTTGGAAATAATGCTTACAGTAAGCCAGCTACAGCCTTAAATATATTGAGAGAAACGGTAATGGGACAGGACCTATTTGATTATTCGTTTAAAGAATACGCAAACCGTTGGAAATTTAAACACCCAACGCCAGAAGACTTCTTTCGAACAATGGAAGATGCATCTGCGGTAGATTTAGATTGGTTCTGGAGAGGTTGGTTCTATACCACAGATTATACAGATATTGGTATAAAAGAAGTAAAGCGTTTTGCTGTAACAGGAACTCCAAATGAAAATGGTAAACGATTAGCTGAACGTTATAATAGAGATCCTAAAAGCTTAGTGTATTTTATTGAAGAAGGTGCTGAAGGATATGAAGATGCTATAAAAACAAATGAATCAATAGACGATTTGCCTACAGTAAAAGAATATATCATGGATAATTTTACGCCAAAAGAACAGAGGGACATAAAAATTGCTCCGAAGTATTTTTATCAAATTACATTTGATAAGCCAGGTGGATTGGTAATGCCGCTAATCGTAGAATTTACGTATGCAGATGGTACTACTTCTAGAGAAACTTATCCTGCGCAAGTATGGAGGTTAAATGACAAAGAAGTTACGAAGGCTATTGCTAGCGATAAAGAAATTGTATCAGTTCAAGTCGATCCAGATTTAGAAACAGCTGATGTCGATACAACTAATAACGCCTGGCCTAAAGAAGTTAAAGAAAGTGATTTCGATAAATTTAAAGAAACGGTAAAGGATTAATAATTAGAATATTATATATTAAAGCCGACTTTATTTGAAGTCGGCTTTTTTTTTATTTTTAATTTGAAGTGTATAATCCACAAACTCACTTTATATTTGCATTGTGATACATCAACTTATAATATTGTTTATCGGAGCTGCCGAAATAATGGTAATACTATTAATAGTGGTATTAGTATTTGGTGCAGATAAATTACCTGAAATTGCGCGTGGTTTAGCTAAGGGTATGCGTCAATTAAAAGATGCAACCAACGATATAAAGCACGAAGTGACTAAAAGTGCTAAGGAAAGTAACATTATAGATTCAGACGTAACTAAAAATATTACCGACGAATTAAAAAAAGTTAAAGACGACCTCGAGGACTTTACGGGATCGTTAAAACGCAATAAGTAATTGTGTACTTCTTACAAATAGACCTCGTTTTTTACAATAACCATAAATTTAAGTCGTTATTTGTGCGTTTTATTTAATATATTTAGAGGATTAATAATCTTCTAAATTTTATTATATGAAAAAAACGTATACCTTAGTAATGCTTCTAATAGCAATTACCACAATATCTTGTTCTAAAGATACGGTTATTGAAAATCAAACAGAAGTCACTGAACCCTCTGAAAACCCTTTAACTATAGAGCAAATTAATCAACGAATTAGCGAGAGTATTAGAACTACGGGAGATTTTGATTGGAATACTGAAAATGCACACTTTTTATGGAGTGCCTTAACCCATGGACGAAATGTACTGACTGTGGGTTACGGAAAGGAAGGTCAGAGTTTTGGTGAAGCAGGTGATACTGATCTTCAAATTAAAAGAAATGATTTAATTGCTACGATTCTTAATAGGGAGGAAGTTACTAAAGGGGACTTAAGATATAAAGCAGATGATGTTTTAACTGTTTTTGATGCAGAAGTAACCAAGCTTGAAACTATTATTGCTCTGAGAGAAAGTGATTATGTCAGATATTTAGAGCCTAATGGTTATAACCATTATACTGATAACGCTGAAGAAAAGTCAAGCTCAGGATGTGATACCAGCGGAGATGCAATTAATTCGACACATTATTCAACAATAGCTCCTAATAATGCACAAGTATCTTGGCACTTTAATGAACACAACATACCGAGTGCTTGGAATTATTCTACAGGATCTGGTGTTACCATTGGTTTAATAGATACAGGGGTTTCAAAAACACAGTCTTTATTAAATTCCACAGGGATCAATGATGGCTATTCCTCTGGTCGTTTTGTTCAGAAATATGGGACCTTTATTGATTCTAATTGGTGGTGGTCTAGCAATTATGATGGACCTGATGATAAATGTGGTCATGGCACTGCAATGGGCTCATTAATGGCATCTCCAAGAAACGATAACGGCATGCCAGTTGGTGTTGCTTATAATGCAAATTTGGTAGCGTACAGAGCAACTGAAGATGTGTTATTAAATGATTATCATGAAAGAAAAGGAGTGTCACAGGCTCTAAAGGATTTAGGTAATAGAAGTGATGTGAAAATTATCTCTATGTCAATAGGTTATGTGTGGTCTATCGGTAATATTAAAGATGCGGTGAAGTATGCTTATAGTAAAGATAAATTGATTTTTGCTGCGGGTGGAACTTCTACAAGTTTTACAAATGGATTTGGAGTTATATTTCCTGCAACCATGAGCGAAACCGTTGCAGTTACAGGTGTAAACGATGGTAGTAGTTATGAGCGTTGTGAGACATGCCATAGCGGTAGTAAAATAGACTTTACCATTATCATGGAAGGAGATAATAATACAAGTAAAGCACCTCCTGTTTTAGGATTCTATGATGGTGAACGACGCTATACAGGTGGTTCTTCTGCAGCTACAGCAACTACAGCTGGTATAGCCGCTTTAATCTGGTCGAGATATCCAAGTTGGAGTAGAACACAAGTTTTAAACAGATTAAAACAATCTGCTGAATTTTATCCAAATAAAAATAGCAGTTTTGGTTATGGTAATATTGATGCTTTGCAAGCAGTACAGTAATTTATTTTTTTTAATTAAAATATAATTTAAAGCCTCATTAAATATAGTGAGGCTTTTATTATATAATGTTAATCTGCGTCTAAAACATATTTTTCAAAAATAGATTGTAATTCAAGTTCTGGATTTTCCGTTAAACCAGAATGTGTTTTTGAACTTTGTATAATAGTGCTACGTGACGCTGCTAACCATCTAAATCGATCTGACAATTCGAATTTAGCAATAGCACCTCCTGAGACCTCTCCTTTAGAAATTAATTCCCAAGATTTTAAATAACAATTTATGGCGTCTAGGTCTAACTCGCAAGAAAAGGCATTCAACTTATCGTCGGCGACTTTAAATTTTACACCTAAAAATTTTTTTCGCTTAGAGAATAAAATCACTCCGATATTGAAAAACTCTTCGCGCTCAACTCTAGGAACAAGTCTAATAATGGCATATTCAAAAGTCACTCTATCTTGCATCTTTAGCTTCTTTTACTAAGGTATCTATTTTTAAAAGTCTTGAATTTAAGTATTCAATATAGGCTTTCCGCATTTGGTCTGGTGTCAGAGTATCGGATTCATTTATGAGCCAGTCTTTGGGTATATTGTAAATGATATCTTCAATTGTCCTTTTGTTAAGTGCGTTAACAATGCTTTTAGAGGCCTCACTCAAAAGTGATGCGCGTTCTAAAAGTACATGATCTTTAATAAGAGGAAAGGTTCTGGTTAAATGATTTTTCCACGTATCCCAATTATGGTGAAAATAGAAACTGGCTCCATTATCTATAACCCATAATTCTTTATTCCAATTTAATAGATTCGTGTTTTTTACGGTTCGGTCAATGTTACTAATGATACTGTCTAAAAGCACAATTTTAGAGGATGTCATAGCATCAGCAACAGAAACTAAAGGATCAAAAGTTATAGAGCTACTTAAGTAATGTAAGCCTAGATTTAAACCAATACTAAATTTAAGTAGGTCTTGTATTTCTTCATCAGGTTCTGTTTTACTAAACGAATCATCTAAGTTCATAAAGACCAATTCTGGCACTTTTAAACCAATGGCTCTTGCTAATTCTCCTCCAATAAATTCTGAGATTAATGCTTTTGTACCTTGTCCGGCTCCTCTGAATTTTAAAACGTAAAGAAAACCATCACTAGCTTCTACAATAGCAGGAAGTGAGCCGCCTTCTCTTAATGGAGTAATGTACTTAACAACATCTACGGTCCTTATATCAATTTCACTCATGTTGGGTAGATTATAATTTTCTACTAATGGTTAAGCCGTCTCTAATCGGTAGCACAACGGTTTCTATTCTTTTGTCTGATTTTAATAATTGATTGTAAACTAAAATAGATTGTGTTGAGGTGTCTTTTTCGCCAACAGGCTCCACTACTTTTCCATGCCACAGTACATTATCTGAAAGTATAATGCCTCCCGCATTTAACTTATCTATGATTAAATGGAAATAATTACTATAGTTGGGTTTATCGGCATCGATAAAAACTAAATCAAACGTTTGGTTTAGTTCTGTGATGATATCTAATGCACTGCCTGTATGCTGAATAATTTGTTTTCCGTAATCGGATTTATCAAAATATTTTCGTTGAAAATCAACTAATTCTTCATTAATATCAATGGTGTGAAGTTGACCATTTTTTTGAAGTCCTTCAGCTAAACATAACGTTGCATAGCCTGTAAAAGTACCTAGTTCTAAAATTGATTGAGGTCTAATTAATTTTGATATCATACTCAAGACACGACCCTGGTAAGGACCACTAAGCATAATAGGTTGTAATATTTTTTGATACGTTTCTCTAGTGAGTTGCTGTAGTAATTCTGGCTCCTGCTCAGAATGGGCAACGATGTAATTATCTAAATCCTCAGGTAAGAAATACATAAATAGTTCTATTGTAAAAGTGCTGAATGAATCAACTTACACTTTTGTAGTTATTATTGTTTGTCAGTTGTGAATTTGTCCATAAAAAAGAGAATTACACCTATGATTATAAGACCAATTTTAATAGTTAAAGCTGTGTTTTGGCCTAATTCATCAATTTTACTTAAAAACATAATTGTAAGATTAAAGTAGGGTAATACGATGAGTAGGATGCCAGCCAAAGCTATGTAAGCGCCAATTCTTTTCATAATTATTAAGGTTGAAGGACTTTTAACATAAATTATTTAAGATAGGATACGTGAAACTAATTTTTGCTTCGAGTCTTCATTATCTCCGCACAACCATTGAATGACGTTATCTTCCCAAATGGCATCACATTCGGTTTCGGTTATAATTTTTCTATCTACCGCTAAATCCAGTATTTTTCCGGGGTAAGACGATTGTTTTTCGCTCTCCATTTCGCCAAGTGGGTAAGGATCATCTAACCCCATTAAGACTTGTTTGGAACCTTGATTTCTAATTAATAGTTCTAGACCACCAGTATCGTGTACTAGCGTATCAAAGAATATATTTTTATGACCAACTGCTTTTCTAGGATGACTTTTACCTTCAAATAAATCTGGTCGCCCGTCAAAACCCTGAATACGTCTACCTAAGTTTATTTGTGCCAATTGTCCTCCGTGTGCAAAACACGTGCGCATATTTGGGTATTTGTCTTGGTAACCATTTAAAGTTAAGAAATGGTACGCATCGGCACATTGTGCCAGCATCCAAATTAAGTGAAACCTCCAAGAGGTATTTTCTAATTTTATGAATTTTTCTCCATCGTAAGGATGAATTTCAACAGCAAGATTGTATTTGTTTGCTAACTCAAAAATAGGTTCGTTTTCTTCATCAAAAATACAACGCCAAGTTCCGATGGTATCCATGTAATGCGTCGGTAAACATAAAAGTTGAAGGCCTAAAACTTCAACACAGCGCTCAATTTCCCAACAAGCCCCACGGACAAACCCAGGATGAACAACAAAACCACACGTAAATTTACTCGGGTGATTGTGTTGAATTTTGGCGTTAAAATCATTTTGAAAACGTAACGCTTGTTTCATTTCTTCAACACGTAACCCGTTACCATAAAGTTGAGACAGGTTTAAAACAACGGCGTGGTCAATATTAAAACGCTCCATCCATGCCAATTTTTCATTTAAGAAAAAACTAGAATCTGTAATGGGGCGATTCCAATCTTTTTGAAGCATGAATTTTCGGTCTTTATCTACCCAAAAAATACCTTTGTCTTGCATAAACTGAGGTATTTCCTCTGGATAAGGAAGTAAATGTGAATGACCGTTTATTCTAAGTTTTCTTTTTGTCATATTTAGTTGTCATGCTGAGTGCAGTCGAAGCATCTCGTTTTATCATTCCTGCGAAAGCAGGAATCTTATTAATTGGAATTCAATTTAATCTTGAATTCTTTTGTAATTATTTTTTACTTCTTGTAAAGGCAATTATCTATTGCTTAATAGTTATTTAAAGCTCACAGATTACTCCTTTCACAGAAATTAGTCTTCAATCTGAACCTTCTTAGGGGGTTCCATTACCGCACCACAATTCGGACACTTACGTTTGTCCTTGTCTCCGTAATATTTGTCGAAAATTACAGGCATATCCGTTTCGATATTTTCAACGGTAAAATCCTCTTCGTACAATTTGGTAGTACAGTTTTCACAGAACCAAAGTAAGGCATCTTGCACTCCTTTTTCTCTCGGGTATTCTATAACCAATCCAACCGTGTTTGCTCCACGTTGCGGTGAATGCGGAACTTTTGGTGGTAAAAGAAATATTTCACCTTCTCTAATGTGAATGTCCTTTGGTGTGCCGTTATCAATGATCTTAAGCACCATATCACCTTCGATTTGGTGAAAAAATTCTGGTGTTTCATTATAATGATAATCCTTTCTGCTATTAGGACCACCAACAACCATGACTATATAATCTCCATCTTTCCAAACCACTTTGTTACCAACTGGTGGCTTTAATAAATGACGATTTTCATCGATCCATGCTTTAAAGTTAATAGGAGGATATATTTTGCTCATGGTTATATTGTTTTGTCGTCATTCCTGCGAAGGCAGGAATCTATGTTATTATTGTTTTTATTTTGGATTCCTGTATTCGCAGGAATGACAAGTCATAAAGTTACAAAGATTTTGTTCGTCCGCCATCAACAGGAAGATTAATTCCATTAATATAAGCAGCGCGTTCACTTGCTAAAAACGTTATTGCATCAGCTAATTCTTCTGGTTTTGCAAAACGTTTTGCAGGCACAGCATTTTTCATGGCATTAGCTGCTGCTTCTTCTGTGCTTCCAGATTTCGCCGATTTGTTTTTAATAATTTGGGTTAATCGCTCAGTACCTGTTGCTCCTGGTAAAACGTTGTTTACTGTAATACCAAATTGCCCTAACTCGTTAGCTAAGGTTTTACTCCAGTTGGCTACCGCTCCACGAATCGTATTACTGACTCCAAGTCCATCTAAAGGCTGTTTTACAGATGTTGAAATCACATTTATTATGCGTCCGTAATTTTCAGTTTTCATAAAAGGAACAACATTTTGAGCCAATACATGGTTACATTTTAAATGCTGTGTAAAAGCCGATTCAAATTCTTCTACGTCAGCAGAAAAAACAGGACCACCTTTTGGACCTCCTGTATTATTCACCAAAATATGAAACCCATGATGTTTAGAAATATAGTCTGAAACTTTGGCTCTCAATTCTGTTGGATTCGAAAAATCAGCCACAATATAATCGTGTGGTCTTTGTTGAGGTAATTCTGAAAGTGTTGCTTTTAACTTGTCTTCATTTCTAGCGATTAAAGTGACCTGAACACCTTCTGCAGCTAAAGCCATTGCTGTTGCTTTTCCTATGCCTGCTGTGCTACCACAAACTAATGCGTATTTGTTATTGAGGTTGAAATTCATTTTCTTTTTCGTTTTTATTATAATTACTTATTTTACTATTTAAAATTATGAGTACTAATACTATCGCTTTAGGTTTGTCTTCAAACCAGAAATGATAAATTAACGCCCCTAAAATAAAAGGAAGTATATAACTTATGATTTTACTGAAGATTTGTAATATCTGTTTAATAGAATCTGGTAGTATTAAATATATTTTATCTCTAATTAATTCTATAAATATGTTTAAAAAGTATATCGAAATGTAAATTAATACCATTAGGATAATTAATTTTCCAATATTTATAAAATTATCGAAATTACCTTCTTTAAAAACATCAATTAGAAAATTGACACAAAAGATTATGGTAAAAATAAATAAGACTGGTCTTAAAAATTTTGTCCAAACAAGTAATAAAAATTCTCTTCTGTTCAAGGTGCTTTTTGGATACGGTTAATACTTTATACAAACATTCTTGGCTTCCGTAAAAAAACGCAAAGCTTCAAATCCACCTTCGCGTCCAACACCAGATGCTTTAACACCCCCAAAGGGTGTTCTTAAATCGCGCATCATCCAAGTGTTCACCCAAACAATTCCGGCTTGTAGCTGGTTACTTAGTTTCAGAGTTCGTTTTAAATCATTCGTCCAAAGTGTTGCTGATAAGCCATATTTTACTTTGTTGGCCATTTCTAAAACGTCATCTTCTGAGTTGAATGGCATTATAGTAACGACAGGTCCAAATATTTCTTCTTGGTTTACTCTGCAATCATCATTTGGTACTTCAATAACTGTAGGTTCTAAATAATAACCATTTTCATATCCATTTACTGTGACTTCGTTTCCACCACATAAAATAGTTCCATTTTCATTTTTAGCGATTTGAATGTAATCTCTTACCTTTTCTAAATGCGATTTAGAAACTAAGGCTCCAATATTGGTATCTGCTTCAGATGGATGTCCAACTTTTAATGCTTTTACTTTTTCAACAAAGTCTTTTTTAAATTTTTCATAGATAGAAGCTTCCACAAAAATGCGACTGCCACACAAGCAAATCTGCCCTTGATTAGCAAAAGACGAACGAACCGTTGTTGCTAACATATCTTCATAATCACAATCTGCAAAAATGATATTTGGGTTTTTCCCACCTAATTCTAAGGATAATTTTTTGAATAGTGGTGCAGCGACTCTCGCAATATGTGCTCCTGTTGCTGTGCCTCCTGTAAAACTTATGGCTTTAATGTCTGGATGCTCAATTATGGCTTGTCCTGTTGAGGTTCCTAATCCGTGAACAATATTTAAAACACCTTTTGGTAAACCTGCTTCGTTACAAATTTCGCCTAGTAAATAGGCCGTCATTGGTGTGATTTCACTTGGTTTGGCAACTACGCAATTTCCTGCCGCTAAAGCTGGTGCAATTTTCCATGTAAATAAATAGAGTGGAAGGTTCCAAGGCGAAATACAACCCACAACTCCAATAGGTTGACGCAAGGTGTAATTAATGGCATTTTGACCTATAGATTCATGACTTTCACTCGCGAATTGTGTAATCGCATTTCCAAAAAATCGAAAATTACTTGCTGCTCTAGGAATATCAACGGCTTTAGCTAATGAAATAGGTTTGCCATTGTCTTTACTTTCGGCTTCTGCAAAACGGTCTAAGTTGGCTTCTAGTAATTCTGAAATTTTAATTAGAATTCTGCTGCGTTCTTCTAAGGTTGCGTGACTCCAGCTATAGAATGCTGATTTTGCACTTTTGTATGCGCTTTCTACATCTTCTTTTGATGAGTTTGGAATTTGTCCATAGATTTCTCCATCAGAAGGGTTGTAGTTATCTATCCAATTGCCTTGAATTGGATTTTGGAATTTTCCGTTTATGTAGTTTTTGATGTTCATGTGTTATCAGATGAAAGAACCAAGAGAAAAGAGGTAGGAAGTATCTGTATATTTCTTGGCTCTTGGTTCTTTAATCTTTCTTCTTATAAGCCATAACCTTAATCTCCACCACCAAATCCGGATGCGGTAACTGATGCACTGCAACTGTTGTTCTGGTTGGTCCTGTTTCTTTTTCAAAGAATTCTCCGTAGGCTTTATTATAGTCAGCAAAGTCATTCATGTTGACTAAAAAAGAGGTCACATCTACCACATCTTTTAAGCTGGCTCCAACTTTTGCTAAGTTCTTTTCTATGTTTTTTAGAACTTCTTGGGTTTGGGTGTATGCGTTTAAACGCTTTGTTTCCATGTCGTCGATGAGGTCAACGCCTGCAATGGTGTTATCTGCGCGTCTAGAACTTGTACCCGAAACGAATATGAAGTCTCCGACTTGTTTTACGTGTGGATAGGCTCCTCTTGGTGTTACACCTGTTCCTTCGGAAGTAGGTTTTGTATTGTTACTCATAATTTTGTATTATCGGTCATTGTGAATCACGTTTTTTCGTGATGTGACAATCTGCTTATTTTTATTATGTTCATTTGCCTTGATGCAAACGAACCAAAAATCACAATCAATCTGAGGAAATTCCTTCGGAACATTCGCTTTCAGAATTCCGTGCTTAAAGCTTCGCTTCGCATCTACATTCCTTCGCTCTTTATTTCTGCAGATTGATGTTCAATTCTTTGAATTGATTTGGGACATTAGTATTTACTAATTACTGTTTTCAATCCCAAGTTTGTTAGTTGTTTGCTAGCATCTAATGTAACCCAGCAATTCTATCATCTTCTAAAATAGCTTCAGTTTCTGCTTTTACTTTTTTTAGAATATCTTTTAAACCGTCTTCGGGTGAAATAATTTTATCCGTTAACATATTTAAAATCGCTTTATCCTGAGCTCTTCCTCTTAACATGGCTTCTCTGTAGCCTACCGCGGCGTTGAAAGTTACTAAACTATATTTAGAATCGTATTCCGTTGGAAACTCTTTTTCTAGAGCCATTTCTATTTTTCGTTTTTCTTGAAAAATAGGATTTGATACGTGACCTTTCATTTCGTGGAAATTATCTATCGCTAAATCGGCAATAGCATCTGTGTCTTTCTTTCTATTTTTTTCGTAAGCTGTAAAAGTAGCTTCCCAGTTTTCTAAATTTTCGTCTAAAACTTTATCAAATTCAACCACATCTTCAAAAGAGGCATTCATACCTTGACCATAAAAAGGCACAATAGCATGTGCAGAATCTCCCATCAGTAGTGTGTTTCCTTTATAATGCCAAGGTGAACATTTTACGGTTCCTAATGCAGCTGTGGGGTTTTCGAAAAAATCGTCCACTAAATTGGGCATAATTGCTAAAGCATCTGGAAATTCTTTTTGGAAGAATTCCGTAACTAATTCTGGTGTCGTTAAATTATTGAAATTGTATTCGCCTTCAGCATAACTTAAAAATAGTGTGACTGTAAAACTACCATCTAAATTTGGTAAGGCAATTAGCATAAAACTACTTCTAGGCCAAATATGTAATGCATTTTTGTAGGTTTTATAGTCGCCGTTTTCTGTTGGTAGAATGCTTAATTCTTTATAACCATGACTTAAATAATCTTGCGAAAAGCTGAATAGAAATTTCTTTCCAAGGTAATAACTTTTTCTAAGTGCAGAACCTGCTCCGTCTGTTGCTATGATACAATCCGCATCTTCTATGAATTCTTCTTTAGAATTGTAATCTTCAAATAAAGCAGTAGTTTTTTCAAAATCTACAGATTTACATTTTCTGTTGAAATAAATTTTTACATTGTCATGCTTTTCGGCTTCATTTAAAAGTAATGCGTTTAATTCCCCTCTCGAAATTGAATTAATATATTGATGCTCGCGTCCACTATAATTTGATAAAAAAGTGTTGCCGTCTTTATCATGAATCATTCTGCCATTCATTGGTATGCAAAGTTCCTTTACTTTGTCTTCAATGCCAACAAGTTTCATGGCTTTGTTACCTCTGTCTGAAAATGCTAAATTTATAGAACGACCTGCAGAGATATCTGTTTTTCTTAAGTCTGGACGCATTTCGTAAACAGTAACGTTGTAGCCTCTTTGTCCTAATCTTAAGGCTAGTAGGCTTCCGCAGAGTCCTGCGCCGATAATTAATATGTTTTGTTTTTTGTTAATCATATATTTATTTTTCTGTTCATTTGCCTTGATGCAAACGAACCAAAAATCACAATCAATCTGAGGAAATTCCTTCGAAACATTCGCTTTCAAAGCTTCATGCTTGAAGCTTTGCTTCGCAGTTCCGCTTTTTCGCTCTCTATTTCTGCAAATTGATGTTCAATTATCCGAATTGATTTAGGACTTGATAGTTTAATTATTCCGTTCTTAATTCAATCAGTATTCTATTTGTGTTAATAAATCCATTCCAGTTCCTTTTTTGCTAAATAACTAAGATGGGCTTTTTAATATTGTTTTCATTTTTTCAACCATCAAATACACATCTTCAAATGAATTGTACAACGGAATTGGTGCACATCTAATCACATCAGGTTCTCGCCAATCGCTAATAACTCCAGCTTCGGTTAATTTGTCGTGTAATGATTTATCTGCATTTAATACTTGAATAGATAATTGGCAACCGCGTTCATCGGGATTTTCTGGAGTGATAATTCTAATGGTATCTTCGCCTAATTGCTTCAGTAAAAACTCGAAATAACCAGTTAGTTTTTTCGATTTTTTTAGAATTTTATCAAATCCGACTTCATGAAACATATCTAAAGAAGCTTTTATAGCTGCCATGGATAAAATTGGTGGATTACTGAGTTGCCAACCTTCGGCTCCTGGTAACACATCAAACTCATGTCGCATATTAAAACGTGTATCTTTATTGTGGCTCCACCAACCTGTAAATCGGTTTAAGGTTTTATCATAGGCATGTCTCTCATGAACAAAACAACCCGATAAACTTCCTGGTCCAGAATTCATGTATTTATACGTACACCAAACGGCAAAATCGGCTCCGGAATTATGTAAATCTAAATCGACGTTTCCGGCTCCATGTGCGCAATCAAATCCAACTTTACAACCGTAACTGTGACCAAGCTTTGTAATCCGTTTAAAATCGAAAAATTGACCGGTGTAATAATTGACGCCTCCAACCATAATAAGTGCAATTTCATTTCCGTGCGCTTTGAGAATGGTTTCTAAATCTTCATAATTTAGTAATTCTTCGCCTTCTCTTGGTTTCCATAAGATTAAACCTTCTTTATCATCGTAACCATGATGACGTAATTGTGACTCTACAGCATATTTATCGGAAGGAAAAGCATCACTCTCTATGAGAATTTTATAACGTTCCTTTGTTGGTTTATAAAAGGAAGCCATCATAAAATGCAAATTTGCAGTTAAAGAGTTCATAGTGACCACTTCAATAGGTTTTGCGCCAACAAGCTTTGCTGTAGCCTCCGTTAAAAATTCATGATAAGGTAACCAAGGATTTTTAGCATCAGTATGACCTTCTACTCCGAGATTTGCCCAATCTTCTAATTCTTGATCGATATAAGCCTTGGTTGATTTTGGCTGTAGGCCTAATGAGTTGCCACATAGGTATATAAGATCGTTTCCGTATTTGTCTTTTGGAATATGAAATTGTGCTCTGTAGCTAGATAATTCGTCTAATTCGTCTTGTTTTTTTGCATAGTCAAGACCTAATTTGTAGTTGGACAATTTGAAAGGTTTTTCGGTTTGTAACAAAAATAGCATAATTATATGATATTTCCTTTAATCGATTAATGTAGAAAGTAGTAGGGAATTAAAAAGAATTAAATAGTTTTACGTATCTTTTTCAGACTAAATTTATAGTTATTAATTATTTTATAGATGCTAAAAAAACTTTGGTTGTCCTATCGCCAATGGTATATTAAATATAGTGGTTTTTCTAATGATCAAAAAGAAAGAGACGACTTATCATATTTTAGAGATAAATTGTTTATTTCAATTTTAATATTAACACTTGCGTTAAGCTTAATTTCTTATATCCCTAGTGCAGGTATGGCTATTGCATTAGAAAAATGGTTTGTTTTTGTCATAGATACTGTAGCTGTTTTGGTTATGATGTTTTTGATTTTGAATAAGCACATGCGGCTAACCACAAAGAAAACTATATTTTCTATTAATCTCTTTGTGTTGTCTTTTGCTTTAATCATTGATTTAGGACTAAATGGTAATGGAACTATTTTATTATTTATGCTAAGTGTTTTAATAACGCTTTACAGTGGAAAAAAAGCGGGTGTTAATTCTGTTTTGTTATCTGCTGTATTTTATATTATTGTATTATTCATTGATTTAACTAAGTGGATCGATATTCGGTTTTTTTCAGAATCTCCAATAGAAATATTATTTGTTGTTTTTATTAATAATATAGTTTTTGGACTACTTACTGTACTTTCCGTTTCGTTTTTAATAGATCGTTTGCATAATGCCTTGTTAAAAGAAAATGAATTACAAGAAGAGCTTCTTGAGAAACATAAAAATGTGGTCATTGCAAAAGAGCGTGCAGAGCAATCGGATCAACTGAAATCTGCTTTTTTGACGAATATGAGTCATGAAATCAGAACACCAATGTATGGCATTTTGGGGTGTGCAGAGCTTTTAAAGGAATACCATCAAGAGGACAGTGAGTACCAAGAATATGTTAAAGTAATAGAAGGTAGTGGTAACGAATTATTAGATGTTATTACAGATATTTTAAATATATCTAAGATTGAAACCGGACTTATGACGATCAAAAAAACATTATTCAATGTTAATAATCTTATTGAAGAGGTTTATAAAATGTTTGCACCAGAAGCAGAATTAAAGAATGTTGAGTTTATTTTAAATAATTTCATTTCAGAAAAGGACAGTCAAATATATTCAGATAGCGATAAATTCTCCACTATATTAAAGCATTTAATAGAAAATGCTATAAAATATACTTCAAGAGGAGATAGTATAATATTTAGCTGTAGTTTAGATAGGACGACCTCCCAATTAGAGATTTTTATCCAAGATACAGGGGTTGGTATTCCTAGAGATAAAAAAGACACAATTTTTAATCCTTTCTATCAAGTTGATGTCGGTAATGAAAAAGCGCTTCATGGATCTGGTATTGGCTTGTCTATATCAAAGGCTTATATTGAGATGTTAGGAGGAGGTTTAATTTTAGAAAGTGATATTGGTGTAGGCACATCTTTTAGGTTTTATATATCAGTTGATACGTAAACATTAGATTTTATTTCAAAAAAAAAGCACCCTAACATAATTGTTAAAGTGCTTTATATATAATAGACGCCAAAAGGCGGAAAATGTAAGCTATGCGCTTTAAGTTAAAACTTAGAGCACGAATCTTACATTATAGGATGCAAAAATACAGTGTTATTTCTCATCATCCAAAGCAATACTTATATCTGTGAACTTCAGATTCCAATTGCTACTTTCTTGTTTGTGATCTGTCGCAATCTTAATACCGTTGTAATCTTTATAATTTTCAAAAGTGGTTATTAGCGTAGGTTCTTTTGAATTTCCATTTCTGTAAATCCATTCTTTAATTATAAAGTCATCATCATAAAAAATATCATAAGCATCTCCAGGGGTGTAGCCACCTTCGTCAGAGTAGGTAAGAGTTATCATATGTAATTCTTTTTTGCTAATTGGAGCATGTGCTTTTGTTGATTCAGAAATTGTCGCAGAGGTATCCCATACCAATTGAAAAGGAACGAAGAGCCAGAATTTATCATTAATAAAACCGCGGTCATTGGCCATTTGCGTACTGTCCATATTGTTTCTTGAATATCTCTTTTCTCCATATAAAGATTCAAAGAGGACTTCGTTGCTCTTAGGAAACCAAGACCAAGACCTTCCTTTGCCGTTTAAAGCATCGGTATTTACTTGAAATGTAAATTTGACTTCAGATACATTTTCCCAATGGCCAAAACCATGGGCGTTTGCAATTTTTTCAGCTATGGATAATAGTTGCTTATTAACTTTTAAGGTCGTCTGTTCTGGGTCAGATTTACAGCTTGAGACGATTAACAGACTGATTAAGCCAATATATAATGATTTCATAATAAAAGTTGTTTTAAATTACATGCTAAATTAATCAACCATGAAAGATGAGGCCAATTATTTTAAAGTTAATAAAGAGACTTGGAATAAGAAAGTAGGTATACATGCACAAAGTGACATGTATAATATTGATGCTTTTAGGAAAGGAAAAAGCTCTTTAATGCCTTATGAATTAAATGCTTTAGGAAATGTAAAAGGGAAGAAGTTATTGCATTTACAATGTCATTTTGGTCAAGACACGTTAAGTTGGAGTCGAATGAGGGCGAAGTGTGTAGGTGTAGACCTGAGCGATGAAGGTGTTAAATTAGCAAAGCAATTAAATACCGAATTACAACGCGATGCAGAATTTGTGTGTTGTAATGTTTTAGAGACCTCTAAGCATATTTCTGAAACCTTTGATATCGTATTTACGAGTTATGGCACTATTGGTTGGTTGCCCGATTTAAAGCCTTGGGCTAAAATGATTTCAGAACGCTTAAATGTAGGAGGAACGTTTTACATTGTAGAATTTCATCCTATTGCATGGATGTTTGATTATTTGGATGGGCAACCAAAAATGACATATCATTACAGCCAAGAGGACGCAATTTATGACGAATATGAAGGGACTTATGCCTGCCAAGATTCAAAAATGGTGAGTAAGGAGTATGGGTGGAATCACGGCTTAAGCGAGGTTGTTAATTCACTTATTGAAGCTGGATTGCAAATTGATTATCTTAATGAGCATGATGAAAGTCCTTATGATGTATTTCCAGATTTGATAAAGACAGAATCAGGAATGTATAAAATGAAAAATCAATTGTTTCCTATGATTTTTGAATTGAAGGCGACGAAAATTTAGTTAGAGATTGTTTTGGCCTTTTAAGTTTAAAACAATTAATATTCAAGGAATTATAAATTAAAAAAAACAAATTTGAAAATAATCACACTTTTAGTCGTTCTGTTTAATCTTAGTATTGGTAATGCTCAAGCCATTAATGGTGTTGTAAAAGATTCTTTGTCTGGGGAAGTCATAGCGTATGCGAATATCGTTTTAAAGAACGGGAAAGGAACTTACTCAGATGAATCTGGAAGCTTTAAATTGAATATAAAAAACACTAATACTGACACTATAAAGGTTTCTACAATGGGTTATGAATCTAAAATGATATCAGTCAATTTGTTAAAAGATAATTTGGTTTATGATATCTTATTAGTCCCTAAAACTGAAGGTCTAGATGAGGTACTTATATCTAGTAGAAAACTAAAATATGGTGAAAAGGAAATTTTAGGTGAACAGCGCGAGGGCAATCAGAGTGTTACGTCTTTAATAGGATATGAAACCGCAGTTCTAATTGAGAATCGTAAGAACAAAACAGGAAAAGTAAATAGGGTTTACATCAACCTAAAAAAAAGAAATGATGCCGAATATATAGCCACTTTTAATGTGAAATTTTATCAATTTGACTCTATAGCTAATGCACCAGGGAAATTATTGTATAATGAAAATATATACATTCAACCTAAAAATAAAAAATACAGATTATGGGTTAATGTTTCAGATTTAGGTATTCTGTTTCCTGAAAATGGAATATGTGTCGGAGTAGAAATGGTTAACACACATGGTAAGGTTAAAAAGTACGCTTATTTTGGTCCCATGTATAGATATACATTTACAGAGAATAAGATGTTGCAGACTTGGTCTAATTATCACAATTCAGGTTGGAGAGAAGGATTTATTGAGTATAAAAATCCAAAACGTACTAAAGAGGGAGTTTTAAATCCAATGATTGGTATTGAAGTGGAGTATATTTCGGAATAAGTTTTTCATAATATTTTAAGACCTATCAGATTTTCAAAACCTGATAGGTCTTAAATGTTAATGCTTTCCACCATCTTTTAATAACTCAGGAAATTTAGCTTTAAACTTATTCAAACGAGGAACAGATACATTTCTTATATAACCTTGATTGGGGTGGAGTCGTTCATAATTTTGATGATAATCTTCAGCTATCCAAAATTTTTGAAATGGATAAACCTCGGCTGCTATAGGTGCATCTAATGTTTTTGACAACGCCGCTTTTTTATCTTCTATGATTTTCTTTTGTTCATCGTTTTGGTAAAAGATTATAGAACGATATTGCGAACCATGATCAGGTCCTTGTCCATTAGCCTGAGTTGGATTTTGTGATCCAAAATAGACATCGACCAAAGTTGCAAAACTTATAACTTCAGGATTGTAAATTATTTCAACAGCTTCTGCATGTCCGGTTTTTCCCGTGTTACTTTCTTCGTAAGTTGGGTTGTCTGTATGTCCTCCAGCATAACCAGAAATGGATTCGTCAACCCCTTTTACACTTTCAAAAACGGCTTCGACACACCAAAAACATCCACTTGCAAAATAAGCTTTGGCTTTGTCATTTTCTAAAGGTACAACTACGGGGTCGGCCTCTATTACGGCTTTTTGTTTAGAATTTGTCTGTGCTTGGTTATGACAACTGAATAGTATTGTAATAGCTAAAATGCTTAGTAACTTTTTCATATTTTAATTTTTCTATATTTAAGTAGTCGTATAAAGTTACATTTCCTTAAGTAAAATAGTTTTAAAATTATATTAAAAGAAAGCTGCTTAAACCAATTTAAATAAGAAAAGCCTTTGCGATTGCAAAGGCTTAGATATGTTATGTAATGAATGTTTACTTGCTAAGTTTAGCAAATAATTTATTCATTTTTACTTTTTCTTCATCAGCTAATGCAGCATCAACCAAGATACGTCCACTATGCTCATCAGTAATTACCTTCTTACGAGAAGCAATTTCTACTTGTACTTGCGGTGGAATTGTAAAGAAAGATCCTCCAGATGCACCACGTTCTATAGCAACAACAGCTAAACCGTTCTTAACGTTGTTTCTAATTCTTTGGTAAGCATTTACTAAACGTTCGTCAATTTTCTTTTTAAAATCTTCAGACTTACTGTTAAGAGCCTCTTCTTCTTTTTCAGTTTCCTTCAAAATTTCATTAAGCTCTCCTTTTTTGTGCTTTAAATGCGCAACACGGTCTTTTAAACGATCTTTAGTTTCAGAAATAACTTCTTTTTTCTGCTCTATCTGAACTTTAAATTCTTTAATGTGCTTTTCTGCCAATTGAATTTCTAATTCTTGAAATTCAATTTCTTTAGTCAGTGAGTTGTATTCTCTGTTATTTCTAACATTTTTCTGCTGCTCACTATATTTT
This sequence comes from Winogradskyella costae, assembly GCF_013403865.1. Classification (GTDB taxonomy): domain Bacteria; phylum Bacteroidota; class Bacteroidia; order Flavobacteriales; family Flavobacteriaceae; genus Winogradskyella; species Winogradskyella costae. The sequence continues at coordinate 384,187 of NZ_JABFDK010000001.1, read as the reverse complement.
TTAATTAAAGTCTTAGCTTCTTCGATTAAGTTTTTCTTAGATTTAATCTCATCATCAATAATAGTTAGGCTATCATTTAGCTTTTCCATTCTTAAGTTAAGTCCTTCAACTTCGTCTTCTAAATCTCTAACTTCTAAAGGAAGTTCTCCTCTGACATTTCTTATTTCGTCTACTCTAGAGTCAATTAATTGTAAATCATATAGTGCTCTTAACCGCTCTTCAACAGAAACTTCAGCTTTTTTTGCCATAATTATAGATACTTTATCGGATTTGTATTTGTCTTTGATAAAATGATTGCAAAATTAGTGATTTTTTTCGAGAGATAGTCTACTAAAAATGATTTTGTGAACTGTTCACTTTCATAATGTCCAATATCTGCCAATACAATTGCATTTTCTGCACTGAAAAAATCGTGATATTTGAGGTCTGAAGTGATTAAAAGATCAGCATTGGCAGCTTTTGCGGCGGATATAGCAAAACTTCCTGAGCCCCCTAAAACAGCTATTCGCTTTATGGGTTGATTCAACGATTTAGAATATCTAATGCATTCTGTTTGCATTTTGTTTTTTATGAAATTTAGACAATCTTCCGTTTCCATGGCGTTTTCTAACTCTCCAACCATGCCAATACCTATATGTTGATTTGTGTTTTCTAAGGTTAAAATTTCATAAGCAACTTCTTCATAAGGATGAACTTCAAAAAGGGTTTTTAGTACTTTGGATTCTAAATGCTTTGTGAAAGTTAAAGAAATTGCTACTTCCTCTTCTGTATGTAATTCACCTTTTTTACCAATTACAGGATGAGAATTTTCATTTCCTAAATACGTGCCTTTTCCTTCAACATTAAAACTACACGATTCGTAATTACCAATACTTCCTGCGCCAACACTAAATAAAGCAGTTCTCAACGCTTCTGCATTTGCTTTTGGAACATAAGTCTGTAGCTTCTTAATAGTGCCAGATTGCGGTATTAAAACCTTTTTATTAGTTAATCCCAATTGGTCACAAATGATAGAGTTAACACCTTGAAATGCATTGTCTAATGCCGTATGAATAGAAAATATAGCAATATTATGCTGTATGGCTTTTATAACGACACGCTCTACATAGGTTTTACCTGTTAGTTTTTTTAAACCCGAAAATATGATAGGATGGAAACTTACAATAAGGTTGCAATTGTTTTCTATAGCTTCGTCAACGACTGCTTCAAGCGTATCCAATGTAACGAGAATACCAGAAACATTTCGATTTTTATCCCCAACTAGAAGTCCTACATTGTCAAAATCTTCGGCATAAGCTAACGGAGCTAAGTTGTGCAGGTGATTAATTACATCTTGTATAATCATAAGTGTATATTTGTTTCAAAAATAATATAATTTAGCTGTTGTGAAGTTTATACGCATCATATTGTTCCCTATTGTTCCGTTTTATTACCTAATTACTTGGTTGCGTAATTGGTTGTTTAATGTTGGTTTTAAATCTTCTAAATCTTATGAGTTTCCTGTGATTTGTGTGGGGAATCTCAGTACAGGTGGAACTGGTAAAACTCCTATGATAGAGTATTTAATTCGGCTTTTAAAAGATGAAAAGTCGCTTGCCACATTAAGTAGAGGTTACAGACGAAAAACTGACGGTTTTATTTTAGCAGATGAAAACGCTAATGCAGATACTATTGGAGACGAGCCTTTTCAGTTTTATAGAAAATTTAATAATATTAGTGTTGCGGTTGACGCAGACCGGCAAGCTGGTATTTCTAAACTTAGAAGCATAAATCCGCAACCCGAGGTCATCTTGTTAGATGATGCCTTTCAGCATAGAAAAGTAAATGCAGGTTTTAATATTCTTTTAACGGCATACCATAATCTTTATTTCAATGATATTGTTTTGCCAACAGGCAATTTACGAGAGCCGAGGTCTGGGGCTAATCGCGCAGATTTAATCGTGGTTACTAAGTGTAATAAAGATATTTCGGAAGGGGAAAAGAAAAAAATCACTTCTAAATTAAAAATTAAAAGTAATCAGCAGTTATTTTTTAGCTATGTGGATTATGCTATGGATGTATTGTCAGAATCAGATTCAAAGGAGTTGAGTAAACTTCCAAAATTTACTTTAGTTACAGGTATTGCCAACGCCAAACCACTTGTTGATTTTTTAGTTGAAAAAGGATTGAAATTTGATCATCTAGAATTTAGTGATCATTATGATTTTAGAGCTTCTGATATCGAAAATTTAGAATCAAAGAGTTTAATACTTACAACTGAAAAGGACTATGTAAGATTAGGCGATTATAAAAGCTTGGAAGGTAAACTGTATTACTTGCCTATTGAAATAAAAATAGATAATGCAGTGCAATTTAATGCGGCTGTTAGGGGCTTTATTAACTAAAGAAACTAGATATTATTTTTTCTCCAGAGAGTGCGGCATGCAATTTATCTTCAAAATCGTCTTGTTTAAATGGTTTTGAAATAATATCATCAAAACCTGCATCTCCAAACTCGTGCATTTTATCTTCTAAAGTTACAGCTGTTAATGCAAAAATGGTAAGTTCTTTGTCAAAAGTTCTAATGATTTTAGTTGCTTCTAACCCGCTAATACCTGGCATGTGGATATCCATTAAAACAACGTCGTATGTGGTATGCTTTACCTGTTCTACTGCAGCTTCTCCATTATCAACAACATCACAATAAAGATTCATTTTATTAAGAATTTTTTTAGTAATCATTTGATTGATTTTATTGTCCTCTACAATTAGAATCTTAACGTTGCTTAAATCCAATCCTTCCATTTTATTTTCTTTTTTAACTTCTACTACCTCTGGTTTGTCGACATTTTTATCATATTCTAAAGGAATTTCAAAAAAGAATGTGGTGCCCTTACCAAGCTCACTCTTTAAGTAGATTTTACCTTTCAGAATCTGAATTAGTCCTTTTACAATTGATAAACCTAAACCAGTACCTCCATACTTTCTGTTAATTTGTACCGAGCCTTGAGAGAAACTCTCAAACATATGATTTTGTTTTTCTTTTGTAATACCAATACCATTATCTTCAATTTCGAAACGAAGGTTGTATGTGCTATCTTTTATATCGATTTTGTACGCTCTCACCCAAATGTCTCCATCTTTTGTAAATTTAATAGCATTTCCAAGTAGGTTAATTAAGATTTGGGAAATCTTTAACTGGTCACCGATAAATGTTTCCGGTAATCCTTTTTCATAATTAAAATGAATTTGAGTTTCTTGATCTTTAGCCGAGTTACTCAGCGCCGAGATTACATTTTCTAACTTGTTTTTAAGATTAAAATGTTCAGGATCTATTTCAACTTTATTTGCCTCAATTTTATTAATTTGAAGAATATCATTGATAAAAGTTAAAAGATAGTCTCCTGAAAATTTTAAAGATTTTAAATGTTGAATTTGATGCTCTTTTGGATCTTCATCTAATAACATGTTAGTAAGGCCTGTTACCGCATATAATGGTGTACGTAATTCATGTGTGACGGTAGATAAGAAATTAGCTTTCGTTTTAGAAGCTAACTCTGCTTTCTCTTTTGCAACAATAAGCTCATCATTTTTTTTATGAAGCATAGTGTTGGTATTCAGTCTTATATTGTTGTTTTTATATAGTGATAAGGTTAGCAATGACAAGATGGTTATTAATGCAATACTTAATATTGTTGTTATCTTAGTAAATGCACTATCTGCTGTTACTTCATCAATTTGTGCTTTTAATTGAGCGTTTTTAGCATCATTATAATTGCTAATATTTAGACCAGATATGCCTGGTACTAAATTTTCGCGTTTAATGTTTAATATGGAATCTGATAGATGGATGTGTTTTTTAATAAAATAATGAGAGTTTTTAAAGTCACCATTTTTTTCGTGGATATCACTTAGCGTTAAATACGCCTCGTTTACATTCTCTATATTATTTAGTGATTGCGCAATGGTTAAACCTTCATCGGTTTGCGATAAGGCCATTTTTGGATTATTTAGTGCACTATATACTTTTCCACTCTGAATTAATGCACTACTAAGGCGACGCTTCTGATCGTATTTTTTTGCTATAATGATTGTAGTCTCGAGCTTTTCCTTGGCTTCTTCGTAGCGTCTAAGAGATATAAAAACTTTAGCCTCATTTAAAGTAACTTCAGACGTGTATTCTTCTAAACTTTCTTGCTCAAAGAGATTTTTTGCAGAATTAAAATATTCTAATGCAATATCGTAATCTTCTTCGGTACTATGAATTACACCTTTTATATTATAAGTTATGGCAAGACTAGCTAAATCATCGTTTTCGCGTTGGATTTGAATGGCTTTATTAATAGAAATATTAGCTTGATCTTTTTCGCTAACTAAAAACTGAACTTTAGCAATTTTGGTGTGAATTCTACCTTGACTAGTTTTATCGTCAATTTTTTCTGCAATATCTAATGCTTTGTCTAAGTTGTCTTTAGCGTTGTAGTAATTGCCTCGATCATTGTCATATTTTGCTTGGTCTAAACGATTTTGAAGTCTTAAAACAAGTACGTCTTTATCTTCTATACCACCTTGTTGTGCGAAAATTACACAACAAAAACACGCTAAAAAAACAAATATGTAGTATTTGATCTGGGACATTCAGCTCAGTTTGATTTGAACAAATATAATTATTTATTCGATAAAAGTGATTGTTTGTCGGTTAAATTGCAGATTAAATCGAGGATTCTTGAACTATAGCCAGTCTCGTTATCATACCAGCCTACTATTTTTACCATATTGCCTATGACAGAAGTCATCTGAGAATCAAAAATACAGGAGTGCGGATTACCAACAATATCAATAGATACAATAGGGTCTTCAGTGTATTCTAAGATACCTTTTAATGCATTTTCTGCAGCGCTTTTAAAGATTTCATTAACCTCTTCTATCGAGGTAGGTTTGTTAACATTTATAGTTATATCGGTTAATGAACCATTTGCAACAGGAACTCTAATGCCACAGCCTCCAATTACATCTGATAGCTCCGGAAAAATTTTAGTCAGAGCTTTTGCGGCCCCTGTAGTTGTTGGTACAATAGATTGACCAGCAGCTCTTGCGCGTCTCAAATCGTTATGAGGCTGATCGTGTAAACTTTGATCTGTAGTGTAAGAATGTATGGTAGTTATGTAAGCTTGTTTTATACCGAGATGCTCTTTTATTAAAGAAATCATCGGTGCAGCATTATTAGTTGTACAAGATGCGTTAGATAAAATAGTTTCTGAGCCATCTATGCTATAATCATTTACTCCTAAAACAATTGTTTTAATGTCATCTTCTAATGCAGGAACCGACAAAATAACGTGTTTAGCTCCATTTGTAATATGATGTTGAAGTTCTACCTTTGTTTTAAATTTTCCTGTAGATTCTACAACAAAATCGGGTTGAACTTTTAACCAATTAATGTCTTTTGGATGTGATTGTTGATACAATGGAATTGAAATACCATTCACAATAATGTGATCTTCATTAGAAGAAACGGTATCTTTTAATACCCCATGGATACTATCATATTTTAATAAATGACTTAAAGTTCTAGCATCAGCGAGGTCATTTATTCCAACGACTTGTACTTGCGGATGCTCCATAGCTAGCCTAAAAACACGACGACCAATTCTACCAAAACCGTTAATGGCTATAGTAATCATTAGTTAATATGTTTTTGAGCCTTGTACGAAGATCTAACTAGCGCACTACTTTCTACATGTCTAAAACCTAACTCTAATCCAATCTCTTCATATTCTTTAAATTGATCTGGATTAATAAATTGTTTTACAGGTAAATGCTTTTTACTTGGTTGTAAATATTGACCAATTGTAACAACATCAACGTCATTATCTCTTAAGTCGTGTAATGTTTGGATGACTTCTTCGCGTTGCTCACCTAAACCGAGCATAATACCAGATTTGGTTCTGCGCTGTCCTTGTGATTTTAAATATTTTAATACTCCAAGACTACGGTCATATTTTGCTTGTATTCTAACTTCTCGTGTTAAACGTCTTACAGTTTCTATGTTATGTGAAACGACTTCTGGCGCAACGTCAATAATACGATCAATATGTTTTTCGATGCCCTGAAAATCTGGTATAAGTGTTTCTAAAGTGGTTTCAGGATTCATGCGGCGCACAGCTTTTACAGTTTCACCCCACATAATGCTTCCCATATCTTTAAGGTCATCGCGATCTACACTTGTTAAAACGGCGTGCTTAATTTGCATTAGTTTAATAGAACGTGCTACTTTTTCTGGCTCATCCCAATCAACCGTTTCTGGTCGTCCAGTTTTAACACCACAAAATCCACAAGAACGTGTGCAAACGTTTCCTAAAATCATAAAAGTCGCTGTGCCTTCTCCCCAACATTCTCCCATGTTTGGACAGCTTCCAGACGTACAGATAGTATTCAGTTTATACTTGTCTACTAAACTTCTAAGTTCGGTGTATTTTTTGCCTGTAGGTAATTTTACTCTTAACCATTTAGGTTTTCGTTCTGGTAAAATATTTGAAGCAACTTTAGTTTCCATGCAATTATAAATTTCAGGAAACAAAGATACAAAGTAAATAATTAAAATAGTCTTCTGAAATAGAGAGAGGGAGATAAGAGACACAAATAAATTATGTCTTAAAATTGGTAAATTATTCTAACTGTTTATGTGTTTTAAGTCTTAGCTTTTTGTAATAATAGCAGCTAATAATTTTTTAGCTCTCAAGAGTTTTACTTTTACATTATTAATTGGCTCGTTGAGTTCTTCTGAAATCTCTTTATAACTTAATTCTCTAAAATATCTTAAGTTTATAACTTCTTGATAATGCGGTTTTAACTTTTTTATGTCTCGTAAAAGATTAGCAAGATTTTGTTCTGTAATAATCTTATCTTCAGGTGTGGGCGAATTATCAATTATATCAAAATAATGATCTTCGTTATCTTTGGAGGTATTATTAATTGTTTTCTTCTGTTTTCTAACTAAATCAATATGAATATTCTTAGAAATTGTAATTAGCCATGTTTTAAATTTGTAATCGTCGTTATAAGTGTCAATTTTATCAAAAGCTTTTGAAAATGTCTGAATTGTAATGTCTTCAGCGTCATTTTCATTCATGGTACGTTTAAGTTGAAACGTGTAAACATCATTCCAATACGTGTCTAGGAGGAAATTGAATGCTATTTGGTTATTGTTTTTTGCTTTGTTTATGGCTTCTTTTACTTCCAATGTTTTGGCTTAGATATAAGATTAGCTATAAAGATACTTAATTGTGTAGTAATAAGAAATAATTCTAAAATTGGCATTAAGATAATAAGGTCTGTCTCTTCAAACTTTTTAGCTGTAAATCCGAAACATAACCACTGAATTATAATGCGTAAGCCTATTAATAATAGAATTAATGGCCATGAAAAGCCTATGATTAAAAGTGAAATTCCAAAAATCCAGAATAATAATTGTGTAATATAAAATAAGCTTAATAAGGCTTTATGACTCAATTTATAAAAATTAGCCGTGCTAATATGTCTTCTTTTTTGGAGAATCCATGCTTTAAACGTGGTTTTGGGTTCCGAAATAGTAAAGCTTTCTGTTGTATAGCAAAGTGCGGTGTTTGATGCGTTAGCGACTTCATTAATAAACAAATCATCGTCGCCAGATTTAATTGACATATGGTTGCTAAAACCACAGTTATTAAAGAAGAGATCTTTTCTATACGCCATATTACGACCAACACCCATGTAAGGCAATGCCATATTAGCGTATGAAAAATACTGTAATGCCGTCATTACAGTTTCAAATCGTATAAGTTTATTTAAAAATGAAAATTTCTTCTTTGCGTAAGCTCCATAACCTAAAACAATAGTTTTCTCGTCAGAAAAATTACTTCCTATCTGCTCTAGCCACTGCTTAGAGTTCGGAGTACAATCAGCATCTGTAAACACCAAAAAGTCATGCTTAGAGACTTTTATACCTAGGGTTAATGCGTACTTTTTGTTTCCCCAAAAGGCCTCATTCACTTTTACATCAACTAGTTTTATGTTATTGTTTTCTGCCTCAAACGCCTTCATGATTTCTAATGTGTCGTCAAACGAACAATCGTTAACTAAAACAACTTCGAAATTTGAATACTCCTGATTTAATATTAAAGGAATATTTTTCTTTAAATTCTCAGCTTCATTTTTAGCACAGATTATAACAGAAATTGGGATGTGCTTTTTAAGCCGCGTTTCGGCACGTTTAATACTGAAAGCGAAAAGAAAACTAAGATAATATGCAACTTGAATACTAACAACTGCAATAAATGCATAGCATAGTATTGAGGGAATGGTCATTAATGCCTAAGAATGTTGAGGTTCGCTACAATCTTTATATTCCTCAGGTGATTTACCACAAAAACCACAAGCTTCACCATCTTTATTTAACATTGGGTTTTGGCTCGCGCAAGTACCTGCAAATTTACCATCTTTTTTTGCCCATATTTTTATTGCGATTCCTCCTACTGCTAACGCTAATAATCCTAATGTAAGTAATAATAATTTCATCTGTTGAGATCTAATATTTAATAATTTCCAGATGGAACATCCTTAACGATTCCAGTTTAGTTCTTAATCTGAAATTAAAGATGCTACACTTCAATGTTTCAATTTAGTGCAAAGATAAAGCTTTTACATTTATTCTGTACTTATTTAAGAGTGACTTAACGTGTTGATTGTGTGTCTTATCAGTAAATAAGAATTATTTATAAACTAATTAAACTAAAAATTATGAAAAAATTATTCGCTGAGTTCCTCGGAACATTTTGGCTTGTATTTGGTGGTTGTGGTAGTGCTATATTTGCTGCTGCCTTCCCAGAATTAGGAATTGGGTTTCTAGGTGTAGCTTTGGCATTTGGACTTACAGTGTTAACAATGGCTTTTGCTGTTGGTCATATTTCAGGAGGTCATTTTAATCCTGCGGTTTCAATAGGTCTTTGGGTAGGAGGAAAATTTGATGCTAAAAATGTTTTGGGTTATGTAATTGCTCAGATTATTGGAGCTATTGCTGCCGCTAGTGTTTTATACCTTATTGTATCGGGTAAATCTGGTTTTGATGGAGTAGGTGGTTTTGCAGCAAATGGTTACGACGAGTTATCGCCAAGTGGTTTTACTATGATGTCTGCTTTAATTGTAGAGGTTGTTTTAACAGCATTCTTTTTAATTGTTATTTTAGGAAGCACGAACTTTAGAGTTCCAAAAGGTTTTGCTCCAATTGCTATTGGATTGGCTCTAACGTTAATTCACTTAATAAGTATTCCTATAACGAATACTTCTGTAAATCCGGCAAGATCATTAAGTCAGGCTATATTTGCAGAAGGGGCTTACTTTTCGCAAGTCTGGTTGTTCTGTGTAGCTCCGATTTTGGGTGCTGTAATTGGTGGCGTAATTCACAAAACCTTATTTGAAAAAGAGTAATCTGTTAAAATAAAAAAAAGAGGAGCAATTATCAATTGCTCCTCTTTTTTTGGATTAATTAATTTAATTTTCTTTTAAAGAAATTTCAGCTACTTCAGTGTCGTTTTCACTTGTGTCATCTCCTTTAGTACCAATTTTAATACTAAGAGCTAATGCATCTTCCATATATGGAATTTGTTTTAACTTACGATCGGATTCATCTAAAATACCTAAGTTAACCATGCGGTCTTGTAGCTCAGCCCAAATTTGGTATTGTTGCTCTTTTGGTAACTGTGGTAATGTAATAACATCAATCATAGATGTTTTTTCAACCGAATTAATGTATGCCACAGTCTTTAAATTTTTGGCGCGATCATTACCATTAATAACATACTTTCTAGAATCTGGATTGTTAAGTTTCAATAATTCTCTAGATAGCTCGTCTAATTTAGAATTGTTGCTTTCAATATCACTTCTTAAGTCATAAATTTCTTCAACAACAACATTGTTTTCACTATTTAGTTGTATGTTTTTTTGATAAAGCATAAACGAAGTTGCTGCAAATAATATAGCCGCTGCACTAGCTGCAATACTATACCAAGCTGTTTTTCGCTTTTGTACCAATGGAATTACCTTAGTCTCTTCAATTTTAGTCTCATTAGGTTCTTCAATGGATTCTAAAATATCTGAGAAAATGTTTTTAGGAATTTCAACAGCTCCTGCTTTTGTTACAATTTCTAAATTATCTTGAAGTTTTTCGTATGCTAGAGCGACCTCTGGATAAGTAGAAATAAAGTGTTCAGCTTCTTTAGATTCTTCTAAAGAAGTGTCTCCAACCAAATACTTATTGAGTAGGTTAGATTTTAAAAAGTTGTGTGATTTGTTTTCCATGATCAAATAATTTATGGATTATAAACTTTTTTCAGTTCTCGCAATCCTATTTTTAATCTAGATTTAATAGTACCAAGTGGAATATCTAATTCGTCACTTGCTTCTTGTTGCGTCATCCCCTGAAAAAACAAGGCGTCCAACACAATTTGATATTTTTCTTCTAGTTTTCCAACATGTTCTTTGATGTCCATGACATCTTGATTAAAATTTGTTGTTGGTAAGATATATACGTTAGATGTTTCGATTTGGACTTCTTTATGAAATCTATTATTGAAACTTCGTAATTTATCTATAGCTGTATTCCTTGCAATACGAAACAACCAAGTAAAGAGTTTTGCTTTGGACGCGTCATATTTAGAAGCATTTTTCCATACTTTAATGAAGGTTTCTTGTAAAGCGTCTTGAGCAACTTCTTCGTTAATTGTAATTTTTAATATAACACCATAAAGACTATTGGAATAGTTTTCATAAAGTAAATTTAAGGCACGCTTATCTCCTTTCTGAAGATAATCGATAATAGTTTGTTCTGTGGCTGTAATACTCAAAGTGTTAAAGTCTTAATTCTTAGGTGTTTTAAACGTCCAAATCAAATTTCTGAACGTAAATATAAATAAATACACCATATAGGTGCTCAATATAAACTATTAGAATAATTTTATCTTCTTAAGGTTTTGATTAATAGCATTTTCAATTAAAAAATTATTCTAAATTCAAAAGTCGCAATTTTAATTGTGACTTTTAATTTATATGATATTCACTTCGGTCTCGATTTGAATATTAAATAATCGCTTTACTGTTTTTTGAATTAATTGCGCTAATTCAAAAATTTCTTTCCCTGTTGCATTGCCATAATTAACTAAAACCAAGGCTTGCTTACTATGAACTCCATAATCATTGAAGCGTTTACCTTTAAACCCCGCTTTTTCAATAAGCCATCCCGCAGGTACTTTTATAGTTTCATCTGATACTTTATAAGAAGGCACATCGGGAAAATTACGTTCGAGCTCAATAAACGCTTTAGCCGAAATAATAGGGTTTTTAAAAAAACTTCCGCTGTTACCGATGATTTTCGGATCGGGTAATTTACTTTGTCTAATAGCAATAACGGCATTTGAAACATCTTGAATTGATGGTTTTGTTATACCATTGGTGTCTAATTCATTTTTAATAACACCATAATCTGTTCGTAATACATGCTCAGTTTTCTTAAGCTCAAGATTGACACTTGTAATGATGTATTGTCCTTTTAGATCTTGCTTAAAAACAGATTCTCTATAGCCAAAATTGCAATCAGATTTTGAGAATGTTTTTATAGATTGGTCGTCTATTTTTAGAGCTTCGCAACTCACAAAGACATCTTTGAGTTCCACACCATAAGCACCAATATTTTGAATCGGTGCAGTACCAATATTCCCTGGAATTAAAGATAGGTTTTCTATACCACCAAAATTGTGATTTAAACACCAAAGTACAAAATTATGCCAGTTTTCGCCAGCCATTGCTTTAATTACAACTGAGTTTTTAGTTTCACTTACGACTTCAATACCTTTTAAATTGATATGAAGCACTAACGCATCAATATCTTTAGTTAACAACATGTTGCTTCCCCCGCCTAAAATAAATAATGGTACATCACCATAGTTTTTTAGAATAGTACTTAAATCTTCTATAGTACTAATGTCACAATAAGATTGTGCTTTAGCATCTATGCCAAAAGTATTAAAGGATTTTAAAGAAGCATTGTTAATAATAGTCATTAGTCTTTATATGCTTTTAAGGCTTCTTCTAAGATTTTAACTGCAATTTTTAGACTTTCGCTATTTAAAACATAAGCAATACGGATTTGATTTAGACCAACTCCAGGCGTGGAATAAAAACCTGCTGCAGGCGCTACCATTACAGTATCGTTATTATAATCAAAGGATTCTAAAAGCCACTTCGCAAAATTATCAGAATTTTTTACAGGCAATTCTGCTATGCAATAAAAAGCACCACTTGGCGTAGCTACTTTAACGCCTTCAATTTTTTCTAACGCCTCAATTAACGTATTTCTTCGTTTTACATATTCTTCTTTTACATCATCAAAATAACTTTGAGGAGTGTCTAAAGCTGCCTCACTTGCAATTTGTGCTAAAGTTGGTGGACTCAACCTTGCTTGAGCAAACTTTAAAGCTGTTTTTATAAATTCCTTGTTTTTTGAAACTAAATAGCCAATACGTGCACCACACATACTGTAGCGTTTAGAAACTGAATCGATTACAATAGCATGTTCTTCTAGACCTGGTTCTTGTAAAATTGAATAATGCTCTACACCATCGTAAACAAATTCTCTATAAACTTCGTCAGCAATCAAGAATAAATCGTGCTTTTTCACAATAGCAGCAAGTTGTTTTATTTCTTCTTTAGAATATAAATAACCTGTAGGATTACCAGGATTGCAGATTAATATAGCTTTGGTTTTTGATGTAATTAATTTTTCAAACTCTTCTATTGGAGGCAACGCAAAATTATCTTCAATTTTTGAAATTACAGGAACAACATTTACTCCCGATGCTGTTGAAAAGCCATTGTAATTAGCGTAAAATGGCTCTGGGATAATGATTTCATCACCTTCGTCCATAATGCTACCAAAGGCAAATAAAAGGGCTTCACTTCCTCCCGTAGTTACAATGATATCATTATGCGAAACCACAATGGAATTGCGTTTGTAATAGTCGGCAATCTTTATTCTGTAGCTCTCAGCACCTTCAGATCTGCTGTAGGCTAAAGTCTCAATTGTAGTGCTCTTTATAGCATCTAATGCGACTTGTGGAGTTTTTATATCTGGTTGACCTATATTAAGGTAGTATATGTTTTTTCCTTTTTTCTGAGCTTCTTCAGCGAAAGGCACCAATTTTCTAATTGGCGATTCTGGCATGTGGATGCCCTTATTTGATATTGATGGCATTGTGTATTGTTTTTAAAATGCTAAGTTCTGAAAATTCTTAAGGTTTAAAGATAAAAAAAGCATAAAAAAAGAGCTTTCAATTTGAAAGCTCTTTTCTTTAAAATTTATAAATGGATGCGCGATTATTGCTCAAGCATACTTTTACTTTTCTTTTCTAAAACGCTAGTCTTATTAGAATCTACGACTAGTCCTTTTATCTTTAAGGCTACTGTTGGTGTTTCTGCGTTAGAAAAAACAGTAATTGTCTTCCTTATTGGGTTCACTCTTTTCGTATCGTATTTTACTTCTATCTCCCCAGTTTCACCTGGCATAATAGGTTCTTTAGGTTTTTTTGGCACTGTACAACCACAAGTAGATTTTACATTAGAAATTACTAAAGGAGCATCTCCTGTATTGGTGAATTCGAAAATTCTCACTCCGTCTGCACCTTTTTCTATGGTACCATAATCTATAACATCGGTCTTAAATTCAATTTTTGCTATTTTTTCTTGTGCAAAAGAACCTAGACTCATTAACCCTACAAATAATACTGCTATTAAATTTTTCATCATTATAATTTTGATTAGTCAAACTTAGTTACTTTTTCATTCCTAACAAAATTTATTAGATGTAATACACTGCATTTAACAGATTTTTTGGCTTTAAAACCCATATTCTTACACTAATAATTTTTCGAAAAAGGAATTATAAGTACTTTTGGCAGTTATATTACAAAAACAATACCAAACATGGAAATTCCTTCTAAATATAATGCGTCTTCAATTGAGAATAAGTGGTACGACTACTGGATGGAGCACAAGTACTTTCATTCTAAACCAGACGAAAGAGAACCTTATACCATTGTAATTCCTCCACCAAATGTTACGGGAATATTACATATGGGGCATATGTTGAACAATACAATTCAAGATGTCTTAATTCGTCGTGCACGTTTATTAGGTAAAAATGCGTGCTGGGTACCTGGTACAGATCATGCCTCAATAGCAACAGAAGCTAAAGTTGTAGCCAAGCTTAAGGAGCAAGGCATTGATAAAAATGATTTATCACGTGAAGAATTTTTAGAACATGCTTGGGAATGGACCGAAGAATACGGTGGAGTCATCTTAGAGCAACTTAAAAAATTAGGCTGTTCTTGCGATTGGGATAGAACTAAGTTTACAATGGATGACGATATGTCTGAAGCTGTAATTAAAGTATTTGTGGATTTATACAGTAAAGGTCTTATTTATAGAGGATACCGTATGGTGAATTGGGATCCGGAAGCAAAAACAACATTGTCTGATGAAGAAGTAATCCATGTTGAAAAACAAGGTCTGCTTTATTATTTAGAATATAAAGTCGAAGGTAGCGACGAAAAGTTAACTATTGCAACCACAAGACCTGAAACTATTTTTGGAGATACAGCTATTTGTATCAACCCAAATGACGAGCGTTTTACGCATTTAAAAGGTAGGAAAGCTGTTGTTCCTATTTGTGGACGCGTCATTCCTATTATCGAAGATGAGTATGTTGATGTAGAGTTTGGTACAGGATGTTTAAAAGTAACACCTGCTCATGATGAAAATGATAAAGTTTTAGGAGATAAGCATCAATTAGAAGTTGTAGATATTTTTAATGCGGATGCGAGTTTAAATAGCTTTGGAATGCATTATGAAGGTCAAGATCGTTTTGTAGTTAGAAAAGCGATTACTAAAGAACTTGAAGAGGCTGGTATTTTAGTAAAAACTGAAAACCACATTAATAAAGTCGGTACGTCAGAACGGACCAAAGCGGTAATAGAACCTAGATTAAGCGATCAATGGTTCTTAAAAATGGAAGATTTGGTACAGCCTGCTATTGATGCGGTTTTAAAAAATGGTGATGTTAAGTTATTTCCAAAGAAGTTTGAAAACACGTATCGTCATTGGATGGAGAATATTCGCGATTGGAATATTTCACGTCAGCTACTTTGGGGGCAGCAGATTCCTGCGTATTTCTATGGCGACGGCAAAGAAGACTTCGTGGTTGCTGAAAGCATAGAGGATGCTTTAGTTTTAGCTAAAGAAAAAACGAACAATCAAGAACTAACCACTAACGACCTGATCCAAGATACTGATGCACTAGATACATGGTTCTCATCATGGCTTTGGCCAATGAGCGTGTTTGATGGTATTCGTAACCCTGAAAACGAAGAAATAAAATATTATTATCCAACCAATGATTTGGTCACAGGTCCAGATATTTTATTCTTTTGGGTAGCACGTATGATTATTGCAGGTTATGAATATAGAGATGAAAAACCTTTTGAGAACGTTTACTTAACGGGATTAGTTAGAGACAAACAACGACGTAAAATGTCGAAGTCTTTAGGTAATTCTCCAGATGCTTTAAAGTTAATTGAAGATTATGGGGCAGATGGAGTTAGAGTAGGACTCTTATTAAGTTCAGCAGCTGGAAATGATTTAATGTTTGACGAAGATTTGTGTCAGCAAGGAAAGCAGTTTGCTAACAAGATTTGGAATGCCTTTAGATTAGTACAAGGTTGGGAAGTTGATAATACAATAAGTCAGCCAGAATCGAGCAAAATTGCTTTAGAATGGTTTGAGTCTAAATTTCAGAAAACCATTTTAGAAATTGAAGATCATTTTAGTAAGTATAGATTAAGTGATGCGTTAATGTCCACTTACAAATTAATTTGGGATGATTTTGCTTCATGGTTATTGGAAATTATAAAACCAGCATATCAACAACCGATTGATGCTAAAACATTAGAAAGTGTTAATGCTATTTTTGAAGATATTTTAAAGATTTTACATCCATTTATGCCATTCTTAACAGAAGAGATCTGGCATTATATTAAGGAGCGTTCTCCAGAAGAAGCCTTAATCATTGCAAAATGGCCAGAAGCAAAACCAGTTAATGAAACTTTGATTTCTGAATTTGAATTTGCTTCAGAAGTTATTTCTGGACTAAGAAACATTAGAAAGCAAAAGAATATTGCGTTCAAAGATGCTATTGGTTTTTCTGTAGTGAATAGTGAAAATGTAAATCCTACGTTTGATGAAGTGATTTCAAAATTAGGAAATCTAGAGAGCTTCGATTATGTAACAGAAGCTGTTGAAGGGGCGTTGACATACAGAGTAAAATCGAATGAGTACTTTATTCCTATGGAAGGAAGTATTGATATAGAAGCTGAAATTGAAAAGCTGACAGAAGAATTAAAATATACCGAAGGCTTTTTAAAATCTGTTCAAAAGAAATTATCTAACGAACGTTTTGTTGCTGGTGCACCTGAGCAAGTAGTTGCTTCAGAAAAACAAAAAGAAGCTGATGCTTTGGCTAAAATTGAAACTATAAAATCTAGCTTGGCTAGTTTAAAGTAATGTTTACAACCTATAAATTTTATAAAACTTTGTAGGTTTCTATTTTGAAGATTATATAAAAAAGACGACTGTAAAAAGTGGTCTTTTTTTATTACCACTCATTAATCTTATTACTGTCCAATTTTACAAAAATAAACAGTAAAATAGTAAAACCCCAAAGTCCTGAGCCTCCATAACTAAAAAAGGGTAATGGAATACCGACAGTGGGTATTAGGCCCATTACCATCCCTATATTTATAGTGAAATGTATGAATAAAATAGATGCTACTCCATAACCATAAACACGACTAAATTGAGATTTTTGAGCTTCAGCCAAGTACAAAACCCTAACGATAAGCAATACAAATAATAAGACTACAGCACTAGTACCAACGAAACCCCATTCTTCACCAACGGTGCTAAATATATAATCGGTGTGTTGTTCTGGTACAAATTTACCCGTGGTTCTTGTACCTTGTAGAAAGCCTTTACCTGAAACACCACCAGAGCTTATAGCTTGTTCGGACTGAATGAGGTTGTAAGCTTCTACCTTTTTCATACGCTCTAACTTGCTAGGATCTTTTTCTAAGCGTAACCAAAGGCTAATTCTATTTTGTTGATGTGCTTTTAAGCCGTGTTCATAAAAGAGTTTTACACCATAGGAGAAAGTAACAGAAACTATCAGCACAACCAAGTATTGTAAAAGAGAACCTCTTTTTTTCTTTCTAATAAAATAGACTAAAGTTAGAACCGTGGTTGCAGCAATTGCCGTTATTACAACTCCAAATTTTAATCCTAAAACGGCTAAAATTATTAAAGATAAAGCGATAACTAAATACACTTGTTGTAAGCCTTCACGATAAAAAACAAAGAAAAAGGCTAAATAAACAATTGTGCTTCCGGCATCATTTTGAAGCAAAATTAATAAAGCAGGAATAAATATTATAGCTGCAACCCGGAGCTGGTCCTTTATAGTCGTCATATTAGTCTGAAGGTCGCTGATGTACTTCGCCACCGCCAAAGCAGTTGCGAATTTAGCAAATTCACTAGGCTGAATAGTCATACTTCCTATACCATACCATGATCTTGCCCCGTTAACGTCTTTTCCAAAAATAAACAATCCAATTAATGCTAGCATGGCTACCAGGTAAATCACACTGGCAAATTGTTCATAGAACTTGGCTTCAAACGAGAGTATGAGAACAATAAGGAAAAAGGTAAGACCAATAAATACGAGATGTTTACCGTAAAGCTGATCAGTATCGAAATAGCTAGTAATTTCTCCAACATGAGAGGCTGACATGATATTGAAATACCCAAAGCCAAGTAATAGTAAAAATAGAATGATTGTAATCCAATCGAATTTAAAATGTCTTTGATTTTCTCTTAACATGAAAGATTACAATTTTACGTCGCTTTGATTTTGATTTTTTATTGGATAATTTTCTTCAGTAGCATAGTTTTCGATGACCTGAAGTGTGCTCTCTCCATTAATTTTGAAGGGTTCGCCAGAGTATGGTTTTTTATACTCGTCCTCTAAACTGTGGGTTAAAATCCATTTTTCTAAATCGGTTCTTGTAATATGACCTTTAATATGTTTTTCTATCATTAAACTTGCCATTCGTCCAGCAAAGCGACCTCCCCAATACCCATTTTCAACAAAAACAGCAATTGCAATTTTCGGGTTATCTTTAGGTGCAAATGCCACAAATATAGAATGATCTGTAAGTTGCGTTTTAACACTATCTATTTTCATGAAGTTTTCTGCGGTTCCTGTTTTTCCGCAAATATCAATACCAGGAATTCTGATGTGCTTTGCGGTACCTTCGTTATAAACATCAAACATACCTTGTACCACAGGTTCAAAATGTTCCTTGTCTATGGTTGTATATTTTGGTGTTGTATATTTACTATCTATTGTTTCTCCCTCTATATTTTTTATGATGTGTGGAGTATAGTAATAGCCACGATTACCAATAGCAGCTACCATATTGGCTAATTGTATAGGTGTTGCTTCAACTTCACCTTGTCCAATAGCATTAGAAACAATATAGGTAGAACCCCATCGATTATCTCCGTATTGTCTGTCGTAATAATCCCCATCAGGAATACGACCGGGTTGCCCAACGGATAAATCATTATTCAAAAAATTTCCTAAGCCGAAGCTTTTAGCGTGATTTGCCCAAATATTCATGCCTTTTCCGGCATCATCATATTTATCTACAATACGACGATATACATTTACGAAATAGGCGTTACAAGATTGTGCAATACCTCCATTCATATCAATTGGACTTCTGTGGTGGTGACAGCCTGTTAATCGTCTGCTCCCGTAATAATAGCCCATTCGACAAGTAAAACGTTCATCAACGGTAACCACATTTTCTTGCAATCCTATGAGGGCATTGATTACTTTAAAAGGAGAACCAGGAGCATATTGCGCTTGTAAACCTCTATCAAAAGTCGGTTTATTAACCTTGTCTAAGAATAAACCAGAAAAATTCTTGTTACGCTCTCTTCCGACTAACAAATTTGGATTGTAACTAGGGCCCGTCACCATAGCTAGTATTTCACCACTGCTTGGATCTATAGCAACTATACCACCTCGTTTGTGTTTCATTAATAGCTCTCCGTAAGCTTGTAAATCTGAATCAATGGTAATAGTTACATCCTTTCCTGGTTGTGGTAAAGTATCTAAAGTTCCTTCTTTAAAAGGGCCTATGTTCTTATTGAAACGGTCTTTTTGAATAAATTTTATGCCTTTAACACCTCTTAAGGTTTCTTCATAGGTTTTTTCTATACCTTGTTTTCCTGCAAGGTCACCTAATGTATAGTAAGGGTCATTTTCAATTGTTTTTCTATTAACCTCACCGAGGTCACCAAGCACGTTAGCTCCAATATTTGTTTGATAAGAACGAAGGGAACGTTTAAGAATGTAGAAGCCTTCAAATTTTCTTATTTTCTCTTGAAGAACAGCATAATCTTTTTTTGAAAGTTGTGGAACAAAAGGAGATGGTAGCCGCGGCGAATAATGCGTTGCTTTCTCAAGTTTTTTATCGTAATCCTCTCGAGTAATTTTTAAAAGTTGACAGAATTCTTCAATTTCTAGAGAATCCAAAGGGGCTACTTCTCTAGGGATAACCATAACATCATATGACGGCTGGTTAGCAACTAATAATTTTCCATTACGGTCATAAACATACCCACGTTTAGGATAATTATAGACTTTTCGAATCGCGTTGTCTTCAAAGATGTTGTAGGCTGTGTTATCATACACCTGTAGGTAAAATAGGCGTGCAATGAAAACGAGACCAACAAGGATCACAGTAGTTAAAAGTAGTAATTTTCTCATTTTCGGTTTCGGCTAAAAAGAATTATAATCAGTACACTTAGTATTATAGTGAAAATACTAGAGAATAACGTCTTTTCTAAAACTAAAAGTATGCTAGAGATGTTAAATATTTCTAATGAGAATAATATGGAATGATGAATTAGAGTTCCTAATGAAATATAAGTGATTAAACTACCAATGTCTGTAGTACTAAATTTAATGCTTTGATGCTCGTAAAGCATACCAAATGAACTTTTTAGTAGGATTGGTCTTATGTATGCTAAACTAACAGCTGCTGCTGCATGAACTCCTCCTGAATCAGAAAATAGATCTACTAACATGCCTAAGACAAAACTGATTAGTAATAGTGCTAATCGTTCTTCTCGTATCGGAAATAGAAAAATAAATATAATGTAGATATATGGGTTAATGTAACCTAGGAAATCGATTTGGTTACATATCAAAACTTGTACTAATAGTAGTAGTATAAATCTAACGATATTTAGGCCTACTACACTATTCATTATTGCTTTTTTCTAATAAATTAATTTCGGTACGATCTACATTTTCTAAAATATAAACGGTTCCGATATTGGTCATGTCGTTAAATAATTGCACTTGTATTGTATACGTATCTCCACTAATATCGCTTTCAAAACTGGTAATAGTTCCTATGCCAATTCCTTTAGGGAAAATCGAGGATTCACCACCTGTCTGAATCGTATCGCCAACCTTTACAGGTGCAAATTGCGATACATCTTCTAACTGTACATAAACGGGTGATTTACCGTTCCAGGTTAAAGAACCAATGTGATTAGTAGATTTGATTTTCGCGTTAATTTTACTTTTTACATTTAGAATGGATAATGCTCTGGAATAATTTTTAGATGTATTATCAATAATCCCTATAATTCCGTTAGAAGTAATGACTCCAAAATCGCGTTTTATACTATCGTTTGCTCCTTTGTTTAAGGTAAGATAATTGTTCGTTGAGGAATAACTATTTTTGTAAACATCGGCTACAGTCACTCTATATTTTTCTGTTGCATACGTACTACTGTCAATGAAAGTAGAGTCTACAGAGGTGTTTGTGTTAAGCAGTTGTTCTCGCAAACGTTGATTTTCTTCCGCGAGAATATCATTTTTAGTTTTTAAATCAAAATACTGGTCAACAGAATTCATGGTACCATAAACACCGCCAGTTAGAAAATTGGCTGAATTTATGAATTTACTCCTATGATAAGAATGCGATTGAATGGTTAAAGCTAAGGCAATACTAAACAGCAATAAAAACAACAGAAATGTTTTGTTTCGTATAACAAAATTAAAAATTTGTTGCATTATTTACGTCTTATTTAATCAATACGCTTTTGTATTTAGGTAAGTTTTTAAGTACAATACCTGTACCTCTTACTACGGCTCTTAAGGGGTCTTCTGCAATATAAACAGGTAAGTCTGTTTTTTGAGATAATCGCTTATCTAAACCTCTTAGCATAGATCCTCCACCTGCTAAATAAATTCCGGTATTGTAAATATCTGCCGCTAATTCTGGAGGGGTTTGAGATAAAGTCTCCATTACAGAATCTTCAATACGTAAAATAGATTTATCTAAAGCCTTTGCAATTTCACGAAATGAAATCTGAACTTGTTTAGGTTTTCCTGTTAATAAATCACGACCTTGAACACTCATGTCTTCTGGAGGTAATTCTAAATCTTCGGTTGCTGCACCAATTTGAATTTTAATTTTTTCAGCAGTTCTATCTCCAACGTATAAATTATGTTGTGTTCTCATGTAGTAGATAATATCATTTGTAAAGACATCACCTGCAACTTTTACAGATTTATCACATACAATACCGCCAAGAGCAATAACTGCAATCTCTGTGGTACCACCACCGATATCTACAATCATGTTTCCCTTTGGTTGCATAATATCTACACCAATACCAATAGCTGCAGCCATTGGTTCGTGAATTAAGTATACTTCTTTTCCGTTAACACGCTCACAAGATTCTTTTACTGCGCGCATTTCTACTTCTGTAATTCCTGAGGGAATACATACAACCATACGTAAAGCTGGGTTAAACCAACGCTTCTTTAATGCAGGAATGTTTTTAATAAACATGCTAATCATTTGCTCAGAAGCATCAAAATCAGCAATAACTCCATCTTTTAAGGGGCGGATTGTTTTGATGTTTTCGTGCGTTTTTCCCTGCATCATGTTGGCTTCTTTACCAACTGCTATAATTTTTCCGCTAATGCGGTCTCTTGCTACTATCGATGGATTGTCAACAACAACTTTATCGTTGTGGATTATCAGTGTATTTGCGGTTCCTAAATCTATGGCTATTTCTTCCGTTAGGAAATCAAAAAATCCCATGTGCTATTCTTAATTATTTGGGTTATTTGTATCTTATTCTAGAGACTATCTGTAAAAGTAGTAAAATATACGTTATTTATAGGTTTAAAGATGTTTATTGCTAAACTTTTTTTGTTTTTTCTTTCAGTTGACTAATAAAATAAATTAGATGAGGGTTTTGGTAAAAAAAAAGAACCCAATATTGAGATGCGTTACATCTCTTTTTTGGGTTCTTAAAAGAAATTTTTAATGTTTAAAATGACGTGTTCCTGTCATTACCATAGCAATATTATTGTCATTACAATAATCAATGCTCAATTGATCTTTGATAGAACCACCTGGTTGTATTACAGCTGTAATACCAGCGTTGTCTGCAATCTCTACACAATCTGGAAATGGAAAAAAAGCATCACTCGCCATTACTGATCCTTTTAAATCAAATTTAAAGGATTGTGCTTTGTGAATTGCTTGATTTAAGGCATCAACACGACTGGTTTGACCTGTTCCACTAGCACATAGTTGCTTGTTTTTTACAAGAACGATAGTGTTAGACTTTGTGTGTTTACAAATTTTTGAAGCAAATATTAAATCGTCTAGCTCATTTGAAGTCGCCGTTGTTTTTGTAACTGGGTTTAAACCTTCAAGTGTATCCGTAATATTATTTCTATCTTGAACCAAAACGCCGTTTAAACAACTTCTAACATTGGTTTGTGGCATCTCTATATCTTTTAGGATTAATAGGATTCTGTTTTTCTTTCCTTTCAAGATTTCTAAAGCTTCAGATGAAAATGACGGTGCAATAACAACTTCACAGAATAATTTATGAATCTCTTCAGCTGTAGTTAAATCAATTTCAGAATTACTGATTAAAACTCCTCCAAATGCTGAAACAGGATCGCCAGCTAATGCGTCTACATAGGCCTGGTGTAAAGTCTCGCGCTGTGCTAAACCGCAAGCGTTATTATGTTTTAAAACGGCAAATGTTGGTGCGTCGTTTTTAAATTCTAGCATTAAGTTTACGGCGGCATCAACATCTAAAAGATTGTTGTAGCTTAATTCTTTACCATGTAGCTTTGTGAAAATTTCATCAAAATCACCAAAAAAGAACCCTTTTTGATGTGGATTCTCACCATATCTTAAAACTTTACCGTTATTTTCAGAAATTTTTAAAGTTGGAATTTCTTGGTTTTTATTGAAGTAATTAAAAATAGCAGAATCGTAATGAGATGATACATTAAAAGCTTTTGCAGCAAATTGTTTTCTGTCATCTTCAGAAGTTTCTCCATTTTTAGTTTCTAATAACTCTAAAAACTCAGCATAATCATCTACTGAAGACACGCAAGTGACATCTGCATAATTTTTAGCAGCTGCTCTAATTAAAGAAATACCTCCGATATCAATTTTTTCAATAATATCTTGGTTGCTCGCCCCGGAAGCTACAGTTTTTTCAAAAGGATATAAGTCTACAATGACAACGTCAATTTGCGGAATGTCAAATTCTTTTAATTCAGCAACATCTCCTTCGTGGTTTTGACGGTTTAAGATACCTCCAAAAACCTTAGGGTGTAATGTTTTTACACGTCCACCAAGGATAGACGGATACGAAGTTACATCTTCTACGGGAACCACGTCGATACCTAAATCTTTGATGAATTTTTCTGTGCCTCCTGTGGAATAAATCGTAACGTTGAGGTCATTTAGTTTTTTTACGATTGGTGCTAATCCATCTTTACTAAATACTGAGATTAGTGCTGATGAAATGGTTTTGTTACTCATAATGTTGTGTTGTGTTTTAGATGCTGCAAAAGTACGTATATTCAAAAAGAAAATCTCGATGCAAAAACTAGTTTCTTTAAGTTTTTTGTAACAATATAGTGTTGAAAACGTCCTATCTTTAAAATGTTTTAAAACAAACCCTGCATGCTGGTCTATTTACGTTTATTAAAAGAGAGTTTTTCATTCGCTATAAATGCACTTCGTACTAATAAACTCAGGACATTTTTGTCGCTTTTAGGGGTTACAGTTGGGATATTTTCTATTATAGCTGTTTTGGCAGCTGTAGATTCACTCGATAAGACCATTCAAGGGCAATTAAGTTCATTGGATAGTAATACAATGTATTTGGCAAATATGTCTTTTGGCCCAACCGATGTACCACGTTGGCAAAGAGAAACCTTTGATGAAGTGTCTTACAATGAATATAAAACTATAAAATCTTCTATTGCTGATGCAGAGCATGTGGCTTTGCAGTTATTTGTGAAACGCGAAAATATTAGATACGAATCAGAATTGGTAAGTAGTGTTAATACCGTGGTCGTATCACATGAGTTTATTGATATTCAAGTTATGGAATTTGAAAAAGGCCGTTTTTACAACGAATCTGAATCTAATTCAGGCAGACCGGTTGTCGTTATTGGTTCAGAAATTTCAAAATCACTTTTTGGAGAACTTGAGCCAATTGGTAAAAAAGTGCGTCTTTACGGTCAGAAATTTACGGTTATCGGAGTTGTTAAAAAAGAAGGTTCTGGTTTGTTTGGTGATAGTAATGATGTTTCTATTTTTCTACCAGCAAATTATGTGAGAAACCGATATGGAGATAATAACCCATTTATGAAGTATATCGTTATAATTAAGCCGAAAAAAGATTCTGATATTGAAGGTGTAAAAGCTGAAGTGACTCAGGTAATGCGTAATAATAGAGGCTTAAAACCAGATGAAATAGATACCTTTTTTCTGAGTGTTATTTCTGGTTTTCAAGATGCTATCGATGAAATCTTAGGGTATATGAATTTAATAGGTTGGATAATAAGTGGTTTTTCACTTTTAGTTGGTGGTTTTGGAATTGCCAATATTATGTTTGTAAGCGTTAAAGAACGAACCAATCTTATTGGAATTCAAAAATCATTAGGTGCTAAAAATAAATTTATACTGTTTCAGTTTTTGTTTGAAGCTGTAATCCTTGCCGTTGTTGGTGGGTTAGTAGGTTTGTTTTTGGTTTGGATTGGAACCTTAATAGGAAGCAGTCTTACTGAAGATTTTGAATTTGTTCTTTCTATTCAGAATATGCTTCTAGGTTTTTTTATATCTTCTATAATCGGGTTAATTTCTGGAGTGATTCCTGCATTGTCGGCATCACGATTAGACCCTGTTGAGGCTATACGAACAGGGATGTAATTTATTTGTAATCTTATCAAATTTATTAGCGTCTTTATAAGGTAATGTTTATGCCATGTAATTTTTGTAAATAAGATTTTAATTGGGGTTTTGTTTTATTAAAGTAGAAACTTCTTTACAAACAAACTCTAAAAACCGCTCGTCTGCTTCTGTAAATGGGTCTGGAGTATTAGAGTCAATATCTATTTGACCTACATTTTCGTTATTGATAAAAATAGGAATTACTATTTCGGCCTTAACTGTAATACTGCAAGCAATATAATTATCTTGAGCAGCTACATCTGGAACTACAAAATTTTGATTACTTATCGCAACTTGCCCACAAATACCTTTTCCAAATGGTATTATAATATGATCCGTTGGCTCACCGACATATGGCCCTAACTTTAGCTCGTCTTTATCTCCATTTTTAAAGTAAAAACCAACCCAATTATAATAACTTATATTAGTTTCTAGAGTTTCGCAAATCTTTAGTAGGCGTTGATCAACACTAAGATTGTCTTGTGTGATGATTGATTTTATTTCTGGTTTTAAATCGTGTAAATTCATAGGTGTAAAAAACTTTTTGCAAAAGTATCTAAAATACACTGTTTTGAAATACGGTTTTTATAAATTTAACATCTAACTAACATTAGGAGTTTTTGAAGTCACTTTTAGTAAAATATAAATCTGTAATTCGTTTTATTGTCACTTTTTTGGCAGTATACGCTGTTTTAACTATCGGCTACAATCTGTACTTAAATATTTCTAACGGTTCTAAATTTTACCCGGATTATTTAACCCATCTGGTAGCGGAACAAACGAATACTTTATTAAACGGTTTGGGGTATGAGGCGCGTATTGCAGCGCATCCTAATGAACCTTCAATGAAAATAATTATCAATGGAAAGTATGTGGCGCGAGTTATTGAAGGCTGTAATGCTATAAGTGTTATTGTTTTATTTCTCTCTTTTTTAGTCGCTTTTGCAGGAAAGTTTAAAACGACCATTTTATATGGATTAGCAGGCAGCATTATTATTTACGCTTTCAATTTAATTCGAATCGTAATTTTATCGGTAGGATTATATCATTATCCTTGGAGAAGAGAAATTTTGCATACCGTTATTTTTCCGATGTTAATTTATGGTACTGTATTTATACTTTGGATGGTTTGGGTGAATCGATTTTCTAAAAAAGTTAAGCCAAATGCATAAGTTAATTACCTATAGTTTAGTTGGAGTATTGTTACTGCTCTTAATATTAATTAGAGCTTATGAAGGTGTTTTGTTTTACGATCCTTATTTAACCTTTTTTAAAAATGATTATTTGTATTTGGATAGTCCAAGACGGGAAATAGCAAAGTTAGTTTTATTTACAACATTACGTTTTCTTTTAAATACTGTAATTTCTTTAGGAGTTTTATTTCTTATTTTTAAGGATAAAAGTATAGTTAAATTTTCGGTGTTTATTTTTGCCGTGGCATACGTGTTACTACTATTGCCATTTTTATATTTCGTTATAAACCCTAAGCAAGAAGATTACTATCTCTTTTTTAATATTAGGCGCTTTTTAATTCAGCCAATTGGCCTAATTCTGTTGTTTCCAGCTTTCTATTACTATAAGTTAAATCGTTAATAATCTGCCTAAGGCCTATTATAATTTAATAATTTTGTAGCTTTGCACAGTGAAATTTTCATACACATATAAAACGTTTTCTGTAGCTCTATCGTTGTTAGTGCTGTTTTCTACATTGTCATTAACGATAGAGAAACATTTTTGTGGGGACAAGCTAATCGATGTCGCGATATTTAGTAAAACAGAGAAGTGTTCAGATGATCGCGTTGAAATAGGTGATGACAACATTGATGCTACAGTAATGAGCTGCTGTAAAGATGAGATTGATGTTATTGAAGGCTTATCTGTAACAACGCTTAATTCGTTTGAAGATCTAGATATCATTCATCAACACGTTTTAATAGCATACACTTATTCATATATAAATCTCTTTGAGGGTGTACCAAATTTGGCTAATCCTCATAGCTATTATTTTCCACCAACTTTAGTGAAAGATATTCATCTCTTAGATGAAGTTTATCTCATTTGATTCAGTTATAACCCTTAGTAAAAAGGCAGCACATATGTGTGCTGTGAGTTATATCTGAAATTCAAGCAAATGAAAAAATATTTAGTAGTAAAATTTATATTCTTGTCGCTAATGTTATCTGCACAAGAGCAATTAAAAGGCGTTGTTTTAGAAACAAGCAGCGGAAAAGAAATGCCATTATCTGGCGCAAATGTGTATTGGTTAGATTCTTCGATAGGGGCAATAACGGCTGAAGATGGCACCTTTACATTACCATACAAGTTTTCTTACAACGAATTAGTTATTAGTTATGTAGGTTTTAAAACGGATACAATAATTGTGGATGAAAACAAGTTTGTTAAGCATGTTCTACAGGCTAGTGATGAATTAGATACTGTAGAAATTACATCTCGAAAACAAGCCACACGGAAATCATATTTGCAGGCTTCAAATACTTTTACGGTTACAAGCGGTGAATTATTAAAAGCAGCTTGTTGTAATTTGGCAGAAAGTTTTGAAACTAATCCGTCAATCGACGTTAATTTTGCGGATGCTGTAACAGGTACGCGACAAATTAAAATGTTAGGTTTAACCTCGCCTTACATTTTAATCGCAACAGAAAATATTCCGGCTATTAGAGGAGCTTCTCAAGCTTATGGTCTAAGTTTTATACCTGGGACTTGGGTAGAAAGTATTCAGATCACCAAAGGTACAGGTAGTGTAGTTAATGGTTTTGAAAGTATTGCAGGGCAGATAAATGCAGAATTGGTAAAACCAACCACGGATGATAACTTATTTGTAAATCTCTATGGTGGATCTAATGAGCGCTTAGAACTCAATACGCATTTTAATACTAAGGTATCTGAGAAGTGGAGTACAGGCTTATATTTACATGGCAATACACATCAAAAAAAGCACGATGTTAATGATGATGGTTTTATGGATATGCCCATCTATAATCAAATTAATGTTATGAACCGCTGGCAGTATACTGATCCAGAGAAAGGCTTTGTTACCTTTATTAACTTGAAATACTTAAATGATGAAAAACAAGCTGGTCAAGTAGATTTTAATCCTGAGACAGATAAAGGAACAACTAATTTTTGGGGAAGTGAAATTAACTCTGAACGGTTTGAGGTAACCACCAAATTAGGATATGTAAACCCAGAAATTCCATATCAAAATCTTGGATTTCAAATGGCATTTAGTCATCATAATCAAGACTCTTATTTTGGACAGAATCTTTATGATATTAAACATAATAGTTTTTATTCTAATTTAATTTATAGTTCTATTATTTCAGATTCACGTCACAAGATAAAAACAGGGGTGAGCCTTACTTACGATCATTTTGATGAATTGGTGAATTTAGATACATATGAGCGTACCGAAAACTCTGTTGGAGGATTTTTTGAATACGCTTATGATAATTTAGATAAGCTAACTATGACGGCTGGTGTACGTGTCGATCAGCATAATAGATTAGGCTTTTTCGTCACCCCTCGTTTTCACTTACGATACACACCATGGGAGAAGTCAGCATTGCGATTCTCTGTAGGAAGAGGAAAGCGAAGTGCTAATATTTTTGCGGAAAATCAAAATATGTTTGCGAGTTCGAGGCAGGTTAATATCTTAAATTCAGGCGGTAAAATTTATGGATTGGATCCAGAAATTGCATGGAATTACGGGGTAAGCTATTTACAAGGTTTTAACTTGTTTGATAGAAAAGCGGATGTAACTTTTGATTTTTATAGAACTGATTTTCAAAACCAAGTAGTTGTAGATTGGGAAAATCCTTATGAGGTTAATTTTTATAATCTTGAAGGAGATAGTTATGCTAATAGTTTTCAATTTGAGTTTAATTATAACGTTTTTGAACATTTTGATTTGCGAATGGCTTATAAGTATTACGATATTCAAACCGATTATAAAAATTCAGGACAATTAGAGAAGCCACTAGTCCCAAAGCATCGATTATTTGCAAATGCATCATATGAAACTGAAGTTGAAAATAACAGCCAATGGAAGTTTGATGCGACGTATAATTGGCTAAGTGCACAACGCTTTCCAAGCACAGATTTGAGTCCTTCTCAATTTCAAATGCAAAATAAAACACCAACAGTGGCAACATTAAACTTACAAGTAACTAAAGTGTTCTCACCAAAATTTGAAGTATATTTAGGAGGAGAAAATGTAACGAATGTGAGACAAGATAATCCTGTAATTAGCGCAGACAATCCCTTTGGTTCAAATTTTGATAGTAATTTTGTGTATGGTCCAATTTATGGAAGTCTATATTATGCAGGATTACGATTTAGAATTAATTAGTAAATTATATTGCGAAAATAGTCTCGGAAATTCGAGGCATAAATAGAAACTAAATTTAATACATTCCTGCTTTTGCAGGAGTAAAAAAAACTAATCAAGATGAAAAAGATAATATTAATATTTACATTGTTTGTTACAACATTGGCCTTTGCTCAAGACAAAAACAAAAAAGCAAATATAGAAGTTGATGGTGTTTGTGGTATGTGTAAAGAACGTATAGAAAAAGCTGCTATTAGAACTAAAGGGGTTAAATCTGCGGTATGGAGTGTTGATACACACGAGTTAAAGTTAATCTTCGATGAACGCAAAACAGATTTAACAAAAATTTCTAAAAGTGTAGCCACTGTTGGTCATGACACTAAAGAGATTAAAGCTACGGAAGAGCAATACAATGAAATTCATGACTGTTGTAAGTACCGTAATGAAGAGGTTCGAAAAGACCATGAAAAGGAAAAAGAAGACGGGAAATAAAATAGAAGCCTGAATTTCGATTCAGGCTTTTTTTATTTAGGGGAATCACTAGGCTTTTTTTGATGGCTTAAACGTTATTAAAAAAAACCTTAAGGCATTTATAGCCCTATAATTAATTGTTTTTTAACCGACACATTTAAAGTTTAATTTGAAATCAACTGTAAAAACATAAGCAATGAATTGGATACTATTAATAATAGCAGGATTTTTTGAAGTGGCCTTTGCAGCTTGCTTAGGAAAAGCAAAAGAAGCAACAGGAACTGAATCAACGTATTGGTATATCGGTTTCTTAGTTTGTATAGTAATTAGTATGTTACTTCTCATAAAAGCAACACAAGTATTGCCTATTGGTACTGCGTATGCCGTTTGGACAGGGATTGGTGCGGTAGGTACTGTATTGGTCGGTATTTTTATATTTAAAGAACCAGCAACATTGTGGCGACTTTTTTTTATTACAACATTAATTGCCTCAATTATTGGTCTGAAAGTAGTTTCGCATTAAACGTATAAGTATGAATTCTTACGGATGATATTTTACTAAAAGCCATAAAAAGATTTTTTTTAGAATTAATGACGCTATGTTTTAAGTTTATTTTAAAACTGAATCAATCTCAATAATGAGTAATGTTACAGTTTTCTATCCAAGAATTGTGGCATCTTTATTTTCATAAAAAGGATAATCAAGCACTGTGAAAATTTTTAAAATGTACCTATCATACCAATAGTACCTGCGCCTGCGCTTACGCGCCAACTTATAGTTTTAGGTTTAGAATCAGTATAAAATTTATTTTTATTCATAAAATTGTCAATACCGTCTACAACGACTACACTTAGAGCCATCCCTAATCCAACATCGCTCAGCCAGTGAGCGTTTGCCCATAATCTTGAAATAGGAGCAATAGAGCCTACGGTATAAATCCCTGCTTTAGCCCAAAAATTATCAAATTGCTTGGCTACGGCGTGTGCCATGGTAAAAGATAAAACACTATGACCTGAAGGGAAGGAGTGAAAACCAGCTTCTTTACTAAAGGGCTCAAATTTGTTATAGTTACCACTGTTAGGTCTTGCTCTTCCTACGACGGTTTTAGATATCGATTGAATGACTCCTGTTGTTATCGCTGAAGAAAATATTAATATGCCCGTATGACGTACTTTTTCATTATCGGTGAATAGTCCAAAACCATAAATACCAGTCGATACTAAAAAGAAGTTTTGAGGGCTTCCAAAATAACGACCAAAGTCTTTTAGAACCTTTGGCGCTCCACTTCCTTGTTTTAAAAAGATCCCATTAGCTTCTTGATCACTTAAATACAATAAACCTGTTCCTGCAAAAATACCTCCTGCAGTTAAAAAATCATCGCTTTTCCAGTGTATTGGGCTCGTAAAAGAGTGCCCAACGCTTTTAAGAGTAACCCCGGTGTCATACTTTAGGTTATTCCAAACGTTATTTGCTTTGGTGGATGTGGAGTCTGTTTGCGAAAAAAGGGATATCGATACTAATGATAGTAGATAAAGTGTTATAATGTTTTTCATTTCAATTGCTGTAAAATATAAATATAGTACATAATAAAGCCTCTGACTCTCATCAAAGGCTTTAAATTTATGATATGTATTTTACCACTATTACTCATAGTAGTAAATTCTTTGCATGTAGAGGCTCTCGACCTACATCATGCCTGGCATTCCGCCTCCACCCATTGGCATGGCTGGTGCATCTTCTTTAATATCTACTAAAGCACATTCTGTCGTTAAGATCATACCAGCTACAGAAGCGGCATTTTCTAAAGCAATACGTGTTACTTTCTTAGGATCAATAATTCCTGCTTTAAGCATATCTACATAAGTTTCAGATTTAGCATCATAACCGAAGTCTTTTTTGCCTTCTAAAACTTTATTGATTACTACAGAACCTTCACCACCTGCATTTTCTACGATAGTGCGTAAAGGAGCTTCAATCGCTCTATTCACGATTTGTACACCTGTAGTTTCATCTAAGTTGTCCGTTGTGATTTTTTCTAAAGTTTTCTTAGCTCTCACTAAAGCAACTCCACCTCCAGCAACAATACCTTCTTCTACAGCAGCACGTGTTGCATGTAAAGCATCATCAACTCTGTCTTTCTTTTCTTTCATTTCAACTTCAGAAGCAGCACCTACATAAAGTACAGCAACTCCACCAGCTAACTTAGCTAAGCGTTCCTGTAGTTTTTCTTTATCGTAATCAGAAGTCGTTGTTTCAATCTGTGCCTTAATTTGGTTAACTCTCGCTTTGATGTCAGCAGCTTTTCCACTTCCATTAACAATAGTAGTATTATCTTTATCAATTGTTACAGTTTCAGCTGTACCTAACATCGTAAGATCTGCATTCTCTAAGGAGAATCCTCTTTCTTCAGAAATAACAACTCCACCCGTAAGAATAGCGATATCCTCTAACATTGCTTTACGTCTGTCTCCAAAACCTGGTGCTTTTACAGCAGCAATTTTAAGTCCGCCACGTAATTTGTTAACTACTAAAGTTGCTAATGCTTGTCCATCAACATCTTCTGCAATAATTAATAATGGACGGCCAGATTGTGCAACTGGTTCTAGTATTGGAAGAATCTCTTGCAAGTTAGAAATTTTCTTATCAAATAATAAAATGTATGGATTCTCTAAATCAGCAATCATCTTATCAGCATCTGTAACAAAGTAAGGAGATAAGTAACCTCTATCAAACTGCATACCTTCAACAACGTCAACGTAAGTTTCCATGCCTTTAGCTTCCTCAACAGTAATTACTCCTTCTTTGCCAACTTTTGCGAATGCTTTAGCGATTAAATCACCAATAGTATCATCGTTGTTAGCTGAAATTGCAGCAACTTGCTTAATCTTGTCAGAATCGCTACCTACTTTTTGAGCTTGTTTTTCTAAATCTTTTACAATTGCCTCAACAGCTTTGTCAATACCACGTTTTAAATCCATTGGATTTGCACCAGCAGCAACGTTTTTAAGTCCTTCTTTTACAATTGCTTGAGCCAAAACGGTTGCTGTTGTTGTTCCATCACCAGCTAAATCGTTAGTTTTAGAAGCAACTTCCTTTACCATTTGCGCGCCCATGTTTTCAAGCTCATCTTCAAGCTCAATCTCTTTTGCTACAGAAACACCATCTTTAGTCACCTGTGGTGCACCAAATGATCTTCCGATAATTACATTACGGCCTTTAGGCCCTAACGTTACTTTTACTGCGTTTGCTAAAGCATCAACACCACGTTTTAATCCGTCGCGCGCTTCAATATCAAATTTTATATGTTTTGCCATTTCTATTTTATGTTTTAGCCATAGGCGAATTGCTTTTGGCCGAGTTTTAATTTATTTTTTTTACTAATAGCGAAAGGCTAGTAGCTAGAAGCAATTTTAGATAATCGCCAAGATATCACTCTCACGCATCATTAAATAATCTTTACCTTCAAGTTTAAGCTCAGTACCACCATATTTTCCGTACAGTACAGTGTCACCAACTTTTACCGTTAAAGGCTCGTCTTTTGTTCCATTACCAATGGCTACAACAGTTCCTTTTTGAGGTTTTTCCTTTGCATTATCTGGGATAATAATACCTGAAGCTGTTTTTGTTTCAGCTTCCTTTGGTTCTACAAGAACTCGGTCTGCTAAAGGTTTAATGTTTAAACTCATTTTGTTATATGTTTTTTTAGTTACTTAATTAATTACGCTTTAGCGTATTTCGAAAATTATGCCAATAGCGAAAATCTGACAAAGTTTCAGACCTATCTGCCGAATTTGTGGGTACAAAAAAAGCCAACTTAAAAAGCTGGCTTAATGTATTTGGTATGAATAAGTTTTGAATTATTCGTCAGTTGCAGTACCTGTTGCAGGTGCAGCTGGTGTTACTGGCATCTCAGTAGTTTCATCTGCATCATAAGCTTTAGATTCTGCAGAACCTCCAGAATTAATGGTTAAATTAGACGCTAAGATTAAAATAATTAATCCGGTAGCTAAGAACCATGTACTTTTATCTAAAAAGTCTCCGGTTTTCTTAACACCTCCCATTTGTTGGGTGCCACCACCACCAAAAGATGATGATAACCCTCCGCCTTTAGGGTTTTGTACCATAATTACTACAACAAGTAAAAAAGCTACGATTACGATTAGGACTAAAAATATTGAAAATGCACTCATTTTATATGGTATTATTATCTTTTAATTCTTTCACCAATTTTATTTGGTGTGCAAAGAAACTACTTTTTTCTGGATATTTCAAACTTAAAATTTTGTAAGATTGAATTGCTTTATCATAATTTTTCTGTTCTAGATAAATTCGTGCCAAAGTTTCAGTCATTAAACTATCTGAAACAGGGTTGTCATTGTTAACTAACTTGGGTTTTGGTGAATTGCTAGAGACGGGTTTAATTTTTGGGTTTTCGCTTATAAATTTATCTATAATGGCGAATTTTTTCTGAAGAGGAGACTGACTTTCGTGTTTAGATTGCTCTATTTCAATGTTGTTTTTAATTTCTGTTTCAGCTCCTTTAGATTCTGTTTCAACGTCGTCGCGGATAATAGGTTTAAAACTTGTAATTTTTAACCATTCTGTAAACGAATGGTTTTCGGTTTTATCAAATTCTAGTGGCGTCCCAATTTTCAGCTCTTTTTCTGCTTTAATATTTTTAACGTCAACAGCGATAATAGAATCTTTTACTTCTAACCTGGGCTTTGGCATAGGTTTTACCTCAAATAAACCTGGATCTAAAACACCTTCTGTCGCTTTGATATGTTCTTTTAAAGCATCATCAATAGTAACACTTTTATTGACTGAAATATCATCGACGGCATTAACCTCAATAGATTTTATATATTCTGTGTTTTGTTTAATCTGCTCAGATATTTCATTTTGATTGAAAATATCTGAGGTAATATAATCAAATAATACACTCCGGTCTGTGGTGTGTGCAGCTGCGATTTTTAAAGCATTATTGTACTTATAGCTTTCTTTTTGTTTTAATCCTTTAAGGTATAAAGCTCTTAAGGATTGAAAATAAGGATACGCTTTAATTGCAGAAGAAAGCATTTCGGTTTGAGAGGCTGTAACCGCTTCTGGGTGTTGTAATAAATATGTTAAATCTTGACGCTGCATAGTTTACCAGTCTGCTAAAGAAGCATTAAGAATATCTTGTGTTAAACGTTCTAATATTTCGTCAAAGGCGGTATCCTTTATACTACCTGAAAGTTGTTCGCTAGCTCCATAATCGTAAAAGAATGAAAATGTTCTTTCAAAATCTTTTTCTTCATCCTTTGTGTTAATATAACGTACCCTAACTCCAATAGTTAATCTGTTTTGTGCTGCGGTATTTTCAGCCGTAGCGGTCATAGGGGAAATGCGGTACTCTATAATCTCACCTTCGTAAATAACTTCTCCTCCCGTGTTAACCAATTGAGCACTTGTTTGATTTACGATAAGATCTTGTAGTGCATTTGTAAATAATAGATCCAAACCTGGTTCTACCAAATCTGCATTATTCTGAAAGAAATTAACTTGAAATGTCTCTGGAGTATCTGTAATTCCTGTAAACGAATAATTAACCTTACAGCCATAGCATGTAAGAAAAATAACAGCTATGAAAAAATATTTTAATGAACTCATTTGATACGGATTTGTTTTTTATTGATGCGGTTTTTAGCGTCTTAATTTGTTTTTAGTAAACGACTTACGGAGTAATTATATTTCTTTACCCCTCATAAAATTATCTTAAAGATCAAATTGTTTGATTTTTCTGTAAAGTGTTCGCTCGCTTATACCTAATTCGGCTGCCGCTAATTTGCGTTTTCCGCCATGACGTTCTAAGGATTTTTTAATTAACTCTAGTTCCTTGTCATGTAATGATAATGTTTCCTCTTCTTCAATTTCCTCCGCAAAATGATATTTATCTTCAGTTTCTGAAACAATATCTTCATCGGCATCAGTGTGTTCTGCAAGAGATAAAACCTCTAAGTCTTCTACAGCAGCTTCAAACTCTTCGTCTTTATCGTCACCATAAATTTTCTGAATCAAATGCTCGTTATCTTTTTGAACATCAGAATCACTTCCTTTCTTCATGAGTTCCATGGTAAGCTTTTTAAGATCGTTTAAATCACTCTTCATGTCAAATAAGACTTTGTATAAAATCTCACGCTCACTACTAAAATCACTTTCTGATTTAGAATTTTTAACAATAGCTGGTAAGTTGCTACCTGTATTTGGTAAATAATTTTGAATGGTATTACCGTTTATAGTGCGGTTTTGCTCTAAAACAGAAACTTGTTCAGCTACATTTCGCAATTGCCTAATATTTCCATTCCATCTGTATTTTACTAACAAGTTAATAGCGTCGTCCGTTAGTTTTATTGTTGGCATTTTATATTTTAATGCAAAATCACTAGCGAATTTTCTGAATAATAAATGAATATCTTCCTTACGGTCTCTTAAAGGCGGTAAATTGATTTCTACAGTACTTAATCTATAATATAAATCTTCTCTAAATTTCTCTTTCTTAATGGCGTCAAACATATTAACGTTTGTAGCCGCTACTATTCTTACGTTAGTTTTTTGTACTTTACTAGAACCTACTTTGATGAATTCACCATTTTCTAAGACACGCAATAAACGTACTTGTGTTGTTAATGGTAATTCTCCAACTTCATCTAAAAAAATAGTCCCTTCATCTGCGACTTCAAAATAGCCTGAACGTGTTGATGTGGCACCTGTAAAAGCTCCTTTTTCGTGTCCGAATAGTTCACTATCAATAGTACCTTCTGGGATAGCGCCACAGTTAACCGCAATATATTTACCGTGTTTTCTATGCGATAATTGATGAATTATTTTAGGAATACTTTCTTTACCCACACCACTTTCTCCAGTCACTAAAACTGAAATGTCAGTAGGAGACACTTGAATTGCTTTTTCAATGGAGCGATTAAGTTTAGGATCATTTCCTATAATACCGAAGCGTTGTTTTATGGCTTGAATTGATTCCATAATTAATTTACGTATGAAAATCTTTCGTTGAATTCAAATGACAGTTCAGGTCCAAAATCATAAGCGATATCTCTACTTACTATTCGTCCTGCTGAATTATATTCTAAATCAAAATTGAAAGCAGTGCCATCGAAAGAGGCGCCATTCCAATTGTTTGTAGACAAGAATTGTGCAATCTGACCTCCAATTTCGTCTGAATAATCATCTTTTAAGAAGGTTAAAATATAGTTGTCTTCGTAAATAA
The DNA here is from genome assembly GCF_013403865.1 of Winogradskyella costae. GTDB lineage: Bacteria > Bacteroidota > Bacteroidia > Flavobacteriales > Flavobacteriaceae > Winogradskyella > Winogradskyella costae. Next base: position 346,613 of record NZ_JABFDK010000001.1, on the reverse strand, counting down.
CTTGCAATGGATTTGTTTGGTCATCAAACTGATAAGTGGTATTGCTTTGTGTTTCACCTGTTGTTGTACTGCTAGTAATATTACCTGCTGCATCATAAGCAACTGTTTCGGACTGAATAGAAAAATCACCATCAAAGGATTCCTTCTTAATAACACGGTCAGAACCATCTACGGTAAATTGCGTAGAAATAGTAGAACCAACTTCTGTTCTTGTAATAATGTTTCCGTCGTAAGTGAAATTGTAGTTATAATCGTCTTCGTCATCTCCGTAATACTCATAAGTGATATTAGATACTACGCCATTTGTATAGGTTATTACAGTTTCGTTGGTAGTTACCCCTGATGAATTCACAGATTTATCGTTAATAATTTGTCCAGAGTTATTACGTGTAATGATTAGATTTTCGGTTTCAAACGGACTGCCTTCAGCAGATAATACATTAGTGCCAGATATAATTTTATCATTAGCAATGTTAAAATCAGAATTGGTGATTGTTTCAATTGGAATACCAAAAAACACTAAATTAATCTGCGTGTCTAGCTCGTAAGTAGACATCGTCAAGTCTGCACTCTCACTGCCACTGCCACCTCCCTGACTACCACCTCCTTGAGTGAAAGCCGGATCTAATGGTTCTACATCACAAGAGGTTATAAGAGTTAACGTGAATAATGCTAAGGCTAATTTCTTCATTTGTTTTTTAATTTTTGTTAGTTATTTTTAGAATAGTCAATAGCTTTTCCAATAAGCGTTGCACTTGTGCAATCTGTTATAAGTACATTAACTAAATCCCCCACTTTATAATGTTCTTTTGGAAAAACTGCAACCGTATTGTCTGAAGTTCTTCCAGACCATTGTAAATCCGATTTTTTAGAAGCTTTCTCAATTAAAATCTCTACGGTTTTATTGAGATGCGCTCGGGTATTAATTTCGCTATATTTTCGTTCCAATAGAATAATTTCCTTTAAACGACGCTTTTTAATAGTTTCGGGTACATCATCTTCCATTTTACGACCAGCTAAAGTTCCAGGACGTTCAGAATAGGTAAACATATAACCAAAATTATATTTTACATATTCCATTAAAGATAACGTGTCTTGGTGATCTTCTTCTGTTTCAGTTGGAAAACCTGCAATTAAATCGACACTTATAGAACATTCTGGGATGATACGTTTTATATTATCAATAATCTTAAAGTACTCTTCTCGAGTATGCAAACGATTCATTTCTTTTAAAATACGATCGCTTCCACTTTGTACTGGCAAGTGAATGTGATTACATATGTTATCATATTTAGCCATGGTTTCAATAACATCCATGGTAAAATCTTGCGGATTAGATGTAGAAAATCGAATGCGCATTTTTGGTTGTGCCTTTGCGCATAATTCTAAAAGATTTGCAAAATTAACAGCTGTTGCTTTTTGAAAATCAGAAGCATTGTCAAAATCCTTCTTTAAACCTCCTCCATACCATAGGTAACTATCGACGTTTTGTCCTAAAAGTGTAATTTCCTTAAAGCCTTTAGCCCATAAGTCATTTACTTCTTCTATAATACTTTGAGGGTCTCTACTTCGTTCTCTTCCTCTTGTAAAGGGAACAACACAGAAGGTACACATGTTATCACAGCCACGTGTAATAGAAACAAAAGCTGTAATTCCGTTACTGTTTAATCTTACTGGTGAAACATCTCCGTAAGTTTCTTCTTTAGAGAGTATAACATTTATAGCATCTCTGCCTTCGTCTACTTCGGCTAATAAATTAGGTAAATCTTTATAAGCATCCGGACCGACAACTAAATCGACAATCTTTTCTTCCTCTAAAAATTTAGTTTTTAGTCGTTCTGCCATGCAACCTAAAACGCCAACTTTCATTTTTGGATTTATACGCTTTACGGCATTATACTCTTGTAGTCGTTTTCTAACCGTTTGTTCGGCTTTATCTCTAATTGAACATGTATTTACCAAAACAAGATCTGCTTCTTCAAGGATTTGAGTGGTGTTAAAACCTTGCTCAGACAGAATAGAGGCTACAATTTCACTATCGCTAAAATTCATAGCACAGCCATAACTCTCAATAAATAATTTGCGTTGGTTACCTTCTTTCTTGTCTATGATTAAGGTTTCTCCTTGTTTGTTTTCGTCTATAATTTTTTCCATCAGCTGTAGTGAATACTTCAAATCTCAATAAGTATGCAAAGGTAATATTATTTTATAGATTGTGACAAAGTGGCAGTTATAATGTTTAATTTTAATTTAAAAGCTGTTTTAGAGTAGTGTTTTTCTTGACTATCTAATAAAAATAGATTTCTTTTGGCGAGCTAAATTATATGACTAAAAATGAACCGTACAGAAATTAAAAGCAAAATTCAAAATGCGAATGCACTAGATTTTGGAATTATCTTTAATCAATCCATAGAATTATTTAAAAAAGTTTGGGTACAAGGATTGGTAATGTTATTACTAAATATTGTTTTGGCAATACCAGTAATAATGATTGTTTATATACCTCTGTTGTTTGTTGGTTTTGCTAATGCTTTAACTGTTAGTGATAGTTATGATTCATATGGGTTCTATGGTAACTCAGGAATGGGGATTGCTTTTGGGTTGGTGTTTTTCATCGTTTATATTTTTCTCATTGTAGCTATGAGTGCAATTGGACTTGGTTTAAAAGCTGCCTTTTATAGAATATGTAAATTCAAAGATTTAAAGCAATCAGGGAAAGAAGACTATTTCTATTTCTTCAAAAAACCGTATTTAGGTAAAACGATTAAGTTGGGGGTTGCATTTACGGGGATTGCGCTTTTAGCAACGCTATTGTGTTTTCTTCCTATAATATACGCAGTTGTTCCTTTGTCTTTTATTGTTGTTGTTTATGCTTTTAATCCTGATTTATCGGTTTCTGAAATTATTGGATTAGGTTTTGATCTTGGTAATAAAAAATGGTTAATTTCATTTGGGTTAATGTTTGTAGCCGGTTTTTTAGCCATGATAGTAGGATTCTTAATGTGTGGACTTGGGGTGTATGTTACTTCTTCATTTGGTTATTTGCCGTCGTATTTTATATATAAAGATGTTGTTGGCTTTGATGAAGAGGATGATCAAATGCGACGAATTGAACAATTGTCTACATTTTAACGCAACCCTTTAATCCGTTTTACATCTATACAATAAACATACTCTTATGAAACTTAGAAAAGTTATAATGTTTTCGTTGACCTCAATGTTATTGATGAATTTTCAATGCAATGAAGATGATGTAGTGCTATTACCATGTGGATTAGAAGTCGTAAGCAATAATGAAGCCTATGAAACAGCAGAGTCTGATAATTTTGGTGTGTTAAACGTTGATTTGAGTGGTGATTGTTTAACAGTTGATGTGACCACTAGTGGTTGTGATAGTAACGATTGGGTGTTAACATTAATAGATTCAGGAAATATTGCCGAATCCATGCCGCCTCAGCGTTATTTAAAATTGACACTTTTTAATAATCAAGTTTGCTTAGTAGTGCTTGAGAAAGCTGAGACTTTTGATTTGTCTTCATTACGAGTCGATGGAACCAATGAGGTTTTGTTAGATATTGAAGGTTTGCCAGAATCCGTTTTGTATACCTATTAATTAAGATTTAAAAATTTTTATAAATCGAAGAAGCCTTATAATTTGTAGGGCTTCTTCTGTTTTTTATTACACTTGCATTACGACAAAATGTATGGTATTTACGACCAAATTAGGATTGTAACTTAATTTTCATATACATTTGTAAACGCAAAAATTTAAGAATGTCAAAGAATCTCGTTATTGTTGAGTCACCTGCAAAGGCTAAAACTATTGAAAAATTTTTAGGAAAAGATTTTAAAGTGGAGTCCAGTTTTGGGCACATTGCAGATCTACCATCTAAAGAATTAGGAGTTGATGTAGAAGGAGACTTTATGCCTAAATATCAGGTTTCTAAAGATAAGAAAGATGTCGTTAAGAAACTAAAAGACTTAGCAAAGAAAGCAGATATTGTTTGGTTAGCAAGTGATGAGGATCGCGAGGGAGAAGCAATTGCTTGGCATTTAGCAGAGACTTTAAAATTAGATAAAGAGAAAACAAAACGTATTGTATTCCACGAGATTACAAAGACGGCTATACAAAAAGCGATAGAGAATCCTAGAAGTATAGATTATAATTTAGTGGATGCACAACAAGCAAGACGTGTTTTAGACCGAATTGTAGGTTATGAACTATCACCCGTATTATGGAGAAAAGTTAAAGGTGGTTTATCTGCAGGTAGAGTACAATCGGTTTCGGTTCGTTTAATTGTAGAACGCGAGCGCGATGTGCAAGCTTTCAAATCAATGGCTTCTTATAGAATAGATGCTGAATTTACTAATGAAGACGGAAATTCGTTTAAAGCAAAATTGCCTAAGAATTTTGATTCTGAAAAGGAAGCATTAAAATTTTTAAATGATAATTTGGGTGCTACATATGAAGTTTCAGACTTACAAAAGAAACCTGCAAAGAAGTCACCAGCCGCGCCATTTACAACATCTACACTTCAACAAGAAGCATCTCGTAAATTAGGTTTTTCTGTTAGCAGAACCATGACAAACGCACAACGTTTGTATGAAGCCGGTTTTATAACTTATATGAGAACAGATAGTGTAAACTTATCTGATGAAGCTAAAAAAGGAGCAGAGAACGAAATTACTTCAGCTTACGGTGCTAAGTTTAGTAATCCAAAAAATTATAAAGGGAAATCTAAAGGAGCGCAAGAGGCTCACGAAGCTATACGACCTACTGATTTTTCAAATCACACTGTTAATGCAGAACGCGACCAAGCAAGATTATATGATTTAATTTGGAAACGTGCGATTGCCTCTCAAATGAGTGATGCTAAATTAGAACGTACCAATCTTAAAATTCAGATTAATTCTAAGAATAAAATTAGCGAACAGTTTACAGCAAATGGAGAAATCATCACATTTGAAGGGTTTTTAAAAGTATATTTAGAAGGGACTGATGATGAAGATGCAGAACAAGAGGGTATTTTACCAGACTTAAAAGTTGGTGAGCCTTTAAAAAACAAATACATCACAGCAACCGAACGGTTTACAAGGCCGCCAGCAAGATTTACGGAAGCGTCTTTAGTAAAGCAATTAGAGGAATTAGGAATTGGTCGTCCGTCAACTTATGCTCCAACAATTTCTACAATTCAAAATAGAAACTACGTAGAAAAAGGAACGAATGAAGGTGATGAAAGAAGCTATAAGCAATTAGTATTCGAAAATCAGACAATAAAAGATAACATGCTTTCAGAGCAAACGGGCTCTAATAAAGGGAAATTGGTGCCTACAGATATTGGTATTATTGTTACTGATTTTTTAGTTAACCATTTTGAAAGTATTCTAGATTATAACTTTACGGCAAGAGTAGAAGATCGTTTTGATGATATTGCTGAAGGTAAGGAAGATTGGCGTGCAATGATGAAGGATTTCTACAAAGGCTTTCATCCACAAGTTGAAGATGTACAAGAAAATGCAGAACGTGAATCTGGAGAACGTGAACTAGGCATTGATCCCAAAACAGGTCGAACAGTTTTAGTACGACTTGGTAAATTTGGACCATTAGTACAGTTAGGTAAACCTGACGATGAAGAAGAACCTCAGTATGCAAGTTTATCACCAGATCAACAATTAGGTTCTATAACTTTTGAAGAAGCTATGGACTTGTTTAAACTTCCAAAAGCATTGGGTCATTATAAAGACGAGGAGGTTGAGGTTAATAACGGACGCTTTGGACCATATGTTAAATTTGGGAAAAAATATGTGTCGTTACCCAAAGGCGTTGATCCATTGAGTGTAGAGATGGATGAAGCATTAATATACATTAAGGAGAAAGAAAAAGCAGATGCTCCTATATATATGTATAAGGATATAGAAGTTACAAAAGGTAAAGGCCGTTTTGGACCATTTATAAAATGGAACAATATGTTTATCAATGTGAATAAAAAATACGATTGGGATAATTTATCTGAAGAAGATATTATTACTTTGATTGAAGAAAAAATTCAAAAAGAAATTGATAAGGTTATTCATAACTGGGAAGATGAAGGAGTAAGAGTAGAGAAAGCTAGATGGGGAAGGCACAACATTATAAAAGGCAAGCAAAAAGTAGAGCTTGCCAAAACGGTGGATGTAACAAAAATGACCTTAGAGAAAGCGCAAGAGATTTTGGATAAAAATGCTCCAAAAAAGAAGGCTACAAAAAAGAAGGCCCCTAAGAAAACGGCGGCGAAGAAAACAGTAACAAAGAAGAAAGCTACAACAAAAAAGAAATAATTGGATATGAATTTTAGTTTCCTTACGCCTATATCAGATGCGGTTTTAGCTCATAATGAACTAACAGCGCAGCAGGCGCTAGGAAAAAAAATAAAGGTGCATTCACGTCAAAACGGTATTCCAGATTTGGAAAACGTTCAAATGGCAATCATTGGTGTTCAAGAAAATAGAAATGACGTCAATTTTATTGGTGCGCATGTTAATTTTGATTCTATACGCAAAACACTTTATACATTATTTCCTGGGAACTGGCATACCACATTAGCTGATCTTGGTGATATTGAACCTGGTGAAACGGTTGAAGATACGTATTATGCTATACGTACGGCGATATCTGTTCTGGTAGAAAAAAACATCATTCCTATTATCTTAGGAGGAAGTCAAGATTTAACTTATGCTAATTATCGTGCCTACGATTCACTGATGCCTATGGTGAATGTGGTAAGCGTAGATAGTAATTTCGATTTAGGTGATGCAAATCTTCCAATTAAGAATAATAGCTACGTCGGTAAAGTCATTGTGGAAGAGCCTTATAACCTATTTAATTATTCTACTATTGGCTATCAAACATATTTTAACAGCCAAGAAGAAATAGATCTTATAGAAAAGTTGTACTTTGAGGCCTACCGTTTGGGTGAGATTTCTGGTGACATCAGTAGGGTAGAGCCTTTGATGCGTGATGCTCATATTGTATCAATTGATTTAAAATCGGTTAGAGCTTCTGAAGTGAGTGAAAATCAGAAGTATTCTCCGAATGGTTTTTCAGGAAAAGAAATTTGCGCTATCAGTAGATACGCAGGTATAAGTAATAAAGTGTCATCATTTGGAATTTATGAATATCAGGGATCCAAAAATGACAGTTCAACGTCAATGCTAATCGCACAAATGATATGGTACTTTATTGAAGGTGTAAACTGTAGAATGAAGGATGACGATTTTAATAATGAAAAGACTAGTCAAAAATATAATGTTTTAGTAGAGGATGATGAATTAATTTTCTACAAAAGCTTAAAAACAGGGCGCTGGTGGATAGAAATTCCATTTTTACCAAATGTTAATAATAAATTAAAAAAGCATACGTTATTACCATGCATGCATTCCGATTATATACACGCTACTCAAGGTGAAATACCAGAGCGTTGGTATAAGGCTTACCGGAAGAATAGCTTTTAAAATGTACGCTTTATCGGATTTTAACACTTTTTTAATCGACGAAATACTTATTTTAAGGGTAAAGTGCAAAAAAAAGATAAAAAAAGTTGTTTATTCGGAAATATATAAATATGTTTACGACCTCAAAAATAATAAGGACTAATTTAACCTAGAGTTACTATGAATATTAAGAAGTTTATTTTACTAACCACAGTACTAGTTATGGTAGCCAGCTGTAATTCTGGAGATCGAGGACAATTGGTTGGTGTACAAGGTAAGAAATGGCATCCAGAAAAGCCCTATGGTATGACATTGGTGCCAGGAGGTGCTTTTATTATGGGTAAATCAGATGATGATTTAGCTGGAGTACAAGACGCGCCAACAAGAACAGCTACAGTTCGTGCATTCTATATGGATGAAACTGAGATTACAAATAGTGAGTACCGTCAGTTTGTAGAATGGGTAAGAGATTCAACTCTAAGATTAAAATTAGCTGAAATGGCTGATTTAGAAGGTAAGACACCTGGTAGTGGAGATATTGGTGAGTTTGCATATTTAGATGCAAACCCAGAAGATCTTAACGCTTACGAGAGCTACATGGTTAATACCTATGGGAACGAACAGAGAAAAATTAATCGCGACGCAAAGTTACATTTCAACACAGATGATTATCCAGATGAGTTGTATGCAGAAGTGATGGATGGTATGTATTTACCATTAGAAGAATCATATAACGGTCAACGTACTTGGGATGTAAAGCAATTTAAGTTCCAATATACTTATATGGATATTCAAAAAGCAGCAAAGGATAGAGGTTTAAAGCGTTCTGAAGTAATTATTCAACAAGAAGTTGAGATTTATCCAGACACAACAGCTTGGATTAGAGATTTCGCTTATTCATACAACGAGCCAATGCACAACGATTATTTCTGGCATGATGCTTATGGGGATTACCCTGTTGTGGGTGTGTCTTGGAAACAAGCACAAGCGTTTTGTCAGTGGAGAACCTTATATCATAACAGTGATAGAAAGAAAAGAGGATTGAAACCAGTAAACTCTTACAGATTACCATCTGAAGCAGAATGGGAGTATGCAGCACGTGGCGGCTTGCAAGGAGCAACATATCCGTGGGGTGGACCATATACAAAAAACGACAGAGGTTGTTTTATGGCTAACTTTAAACCATTAAGAGGTGATTATGCAGCAGATCAGGCTTTATATACTGTAGAAGCAGATGCTTATGACCCTAATGATTTTAATTTATACAACATGGCTGGTAACGTATCAGAATGGGTAAATGGTTCTTATGATCCTGCATCTTATGAATTTGCGTCATCAATTAATCCAAATGTAAATGATCCTAACAATGCACGTAAAGTTGTTAGAGGTGGTTCTTGGAAAGATGTTGCTTACTTCTTACAAGTAAGTTCTAGAGACTATGAATATGCAGATTCAGCAAGAAGTTATATCGGATTTAGAACAGTTCAAGATTACATGGGGACTGAAGTGACTAAAAACGCTGCAACAAATTAATTCAAACTTAAAAAACTTAACTTAAACCTAATATTAATCCTAAAATGAGTATTAATAACCAAGCTCATTTGAAAACAAAAACTTAAAATCATGGCACAAAAGAAATTATCAACAATGAATATGGTCTACGGACTTGGAGCTGCAATTGTAATTATTGGAGCATTATTCAAAATTCAACACTGGCCAGGAGGATCCCTTATCCTTACTATAGGTATGATTGTTGAAGCAATTGTATTTACTATATCAGCATTTGAAAAACAAGGTGATGATTTAGATTGGTCATTAGTATACCCTGAATTAGCAGGTGGTCAAACTTTAGGATCTAAAAAGAAAGCTATTGAAGAGCCTAAGGATGCAGATGGTATGTTATCAAAAAAATTAGATAACTTATTGAAAGACGCAAAAATTGATGGTGCACTTATGGCTAGCCTAGGTGATAGCATTAAAAACTTTGAAGGTGCAGCTAAAGGTATCTCACCAACAGTTGATTCTATGGCAGCTCAAAAGAAATACAGTGAAGAAATGTCATTAGCGGCAGCTCAGATGGAGTCTTTAAATAGTCTTTACAAAGTACAAATGGATAGCGCAAATCGCCAAGCAGCTATCAATGAGGAAGCTGTTGAAAATGCGACTAAATTAAAAGAACAAATGCAATCATTAGCATCTAACTTATCATCTTTAAACGGTGTTTATGGAGGTATGTTATCTGCAATGAACAAGAAATAATTGGTTTTTATAATCGAATTAATTAATAATTAAAAACTAATTAGAAAAATGGCAGGAGGAAAACAGTCCGCAAGACAAAAAATGATTAACCTTATGTATTTGGTATTCATTGCAATGATTGCAATGACCGCAAGTAAGGAAATATTATCAGCATTTAGTCTATTTGATAAGAAATTTGAAAATGCAAATGAGTTAGCAGTAAATTCAAATACAACCTTACTAAAGGGGTTAGAAAAACAGGCTGAAGAAAAGCCTAATGAATTTGGTGTAACATATAATAATGCAAAAAAGATCAGTTCTTTATCTGATGAATTTTATACATTTTTAGAAACTCAGAAGAGAATGATCCTAGATAAAGGTGAATTTGCAGAAGAGTATAAAGAAAAAGGCCTATTACCAGCTGAAAAGATGGATAAAGGAGATGTATTAGATGAACAGTGGTTTACTGGTGACCGTTTAACAAAAAATGGTGATGCGTTTGTTGCAAGAATTGAAAAGTACAAATCAGATATTAGAGAGGTTTTAGGTGAAGACGTTGCTTTTAACCCAGCTAAAGAAACACTTGAAACTCGTTTTACTACAGCTGATATGGAAAACAGCGAAGGTAAAAGTCAGAGTTGGTTAGAATATAACTTTAAAAGTTTTCCAGCAGTAGCTTCATATACTAAGCTTACAGCTATGCAAAATGATATTAAAGCTACTGAGGCTAATCTTTACAATGTATTTTTAGGTAACACCGTAGATGAAGTAACATCTTTAAAGAATTATACAGCTATTGTAATTCCAGATAAAAATGCATTTTTTGCTGGTGAAACATTTACAGGAAGAGTAGTTCTAGGTAAGTATGCGAATGTAATCCCAACAAAATTAAAAGTTGGAGAAAATGAGTTGGATTTAAATAGAGAAAATGCTATTGATTCTACAGGAGCAGCACGTATCGAATTTAAGGTAGGTAATGTTGGTCAACATGACATTAACGGCCAATTTACTTTTTCAGAGAAGGGACAAGATTTACCAATTGATTTTACAGGTCAGTATGTTGTAGTGCCAAGACCAAATTCTGCTACAATTTCAGCAGATAAGATGAACGTTGTTTATCGTGGTGTTGCTAACCCAATGACAATTTCTTTTGCTGGAGTGCCAGATAATAAAGTTTCTGCAAGTGGATCTGGTTTATCTAAAACATCTGGTATTGGTAAATATGTAATGAATCCTGGTACAGGAAGAGAAGTTACTATTAACGTATCAGCTACTTTAGACGATGGTACTAGAGCAAGTGATCAACAAACGTTTAGAATTAAAGATATTCCAAAACCTACTGGTACTATTTCTGGTCAGGATGGTATGGTAAGATTACCTAAACGTAACTTAGAAATTGGTACAATTGGTGCTAAACTTGAAGATTTCGTATTTGATTTACCAATCAATGTAACGTCATTCCAAGTAAAAGTGCCTGGTCAACCAACAGTAAATGTTGCTGGTACTAAAATGAATAGCCAAGCAAAATCTGCCATTGGTAGAGCACGTGCTGGTGATGTAGTTACAATTTTTAATATTAAAGCTAAGATTCAAGGGAATTCAAGCTATAATTTAAAAGGTGTATCTCCTGTAACGATTGAAGTGTCAAATTAATCACTAATTTAATTAGATATTAAACGTTATCATTAAAGAAAATCCCAAATTATAATAAAAAATAAGATGAATTTAAAAAGCTTTTTATGTATAGGATTAGGTGTTTTAGCCGCAAACTCTATGTTTGCCCAAGCTAACATCCTAAATGCAAAAATACCAGAAGAAATTGGTATGAAAACTGAAGCGCAGTTACTTCTAGATAACGACAAGCCTTTAGAATATGGATATGTCGGTGATAGAGATATCTTATTTTCTAAAATGACATGGGAGAAAATTGTTTTAGACGAACGTGCTAACTTTCCTTTATACTTTCCTATTGAAGATAATTTAGGAGATGACAGAAAATCTTTATACATGGTGCTATTGCAAAATGTTAAAGATGGTACTATCCCTAAGGTATATGCGGATCCATATTTTACAGAAGAACGTACTATGGAAGATTTAGAACCTGCATTAGTTATGGAACGAATTACCGATGTTGGAATTGATTGGATGAATGCTGAAGGTGTTACTGATACAGCTTTGGTTCCTGAGGAATACAAGATTCGTAGAGAGATTGGTCCTGCGGATATTAATTCTTATTTAGTGAAAGGCCTTTGGTATTTTGATAAGCGTCAAGGAGAATTAAAGTTTCGTATCTTAGGTATTGCGCCAGCAGCGCCAGATGTAAACTTTATTGATTCTGATGATGAAACTAATAAAGAACCTATCGGTTTATTTTGGGTGTTTTTTCCAGAAATTAGAGATATTCTTCATGAAGCAAAAGCGTTCAATAACAAGAATAGCGCTGTGCCATTATCTTTCGATCATTTATTAAACAGTAGACGTTTTAGTGGTTCAATCTACAAAGAGGAAAATGTTTATGGTGACAGAGAAGTTAAGGAGTATGTTGCAGAAAATGCATTAATGCAACTTTTAGAATCAGAACGTATCAAAGACAAGATTAGAAACTTTGAACAAGATATGTGGAGCTACTAATAAGCTTTAACATAAATAATCTAAACGCTCACTTAAAAAGTGAGCGTTTTTTTTGTTTTTAACTGATATTTATGCGAAAGCAAGAATCTTATAATAAAGATTAAAATTAGATTCCTGCCTTCGCAGGAATGACAAACATTTATTTACTTTTGCTGTAATGAAAGAAGTAGATTATATCATCGTAGGATGTGGCTTAGCTAGCATCTCCTTTTGCGAGCAATTAAGAGCAAACGATAAAACGTTTGTAGTATTTAATGATGACTCTCAGAAGTCGTCTATAGTCGCTGCAGGATTGTATAATCCGGTTATATTAAAACGGTTTTCAGAAGTGTGGAAAGCTAAAGAGCAATTGAAACTAGCGTTACCTTTATATTCTAAAATTGAAAGCGAATTACATATAAAGATAGATCATAAACTTCGAATTTTAAGACGTTTTACATCCATAGAAGAGCAGAATAAATGGTTTACGGCATCAGATAAACCATCTTTAGAATCTTATCTTTCACTTCACTTGATAAAAAATAATACATCTGAAATTGATGCTCCGTATGGGTTTGGTGAAGTATTGCATGCTGGTCGTTTAGATACAGAAATACTCATTGAGAATTACAAGTGTTTTCTAAAAGAGAATAATTGTTTAGAAGAACGATCATTTGTTCATCATGATATTCAATTTAAAGATGATGCCATTTGTTATGAAAACCTTAGAGCAAAACAAATAGTATTTGCCGAAGGTTTTGGTGTGAAACAAAATCCGTATTTCAATACAATTCCGCTTACAGGTTCAAAAGGAGAAATCTTGACCATAAAAGCACCTGATTTAAAAATTGATTATGCTATAAAGTCTTCAGTATTCATCATTCCATTAGGTGATGATTTATATAATGTTGGTTCTACATACAATAATGATGATAAATCAAATGCACCAACGGACTCAGCGAGGGAAGAATTAATTTCAAAATTAAAGACATTCATAAACTGCGATTTCCAAGTCGTTAATCACGTTGCAGGCGTTAGACCTACAGTAAAAGATAGACGCCCTTTAGTTGGTAGACATTCAAAGCACGCTAATCTTTATGTACTTAATGGATTGGGGACAAGAGGAGTAATGATTGCGCCATATGTTGCTGATAAACTATTTAAATTTATAGAAAATAACGAAGCGTTAGATGATGAAATTGATGTAAATCGCTTTAAATAATTAGGGTTAGTTTTTTTTCAAATGCTGGTTTTCTGCTAATTCTTTATTGTAGCTCATAAATAGGTTGATCCATATATTGCGAGATAAACGCATTATTATAGGCATAAACCCAATAAGGGTAGCAATAATTGCAATAAAAGCAACAGTTAAAGACGATCCTAAAATATTATAGCTAGTAATAAAAGCAGCGACAGCAAAAGCGATACCAACAGCGTAACTGACATACATAGAGCCATAAAAAAATGAAGGTTCTATTTCGTATTTTGTCTTACAATGCGAGCATGTGTCTTGCATTTTTATAATCTCAGAAAGTGCATAAGGGTTTTTATTCTGATACATCGATTCTTGGTGACATTTCGGACAGACACCAAAAAGAATACTATAAAGTTTCATTCCTTTTCTAATCATAACTAAAACCTTTACTTTTGCGTTTTTCTAAATCAATGCGAAGATAAAATAATATAACTGAAGCATTGTAACAATTGTAACTGAAAAGGCAATTGTAATATTCATAAAACTTATGCTAAATATCCATAATCTTTCGATCTCATTTCAAGGAGAATACCTTTTTGAAGAAATTACATTTAAACTCGGACTTGGTGACCGTATTGGTTTAATTGGTAAAAATGGAGCTGGTAAGTCTACGATGCTTCGAATACTGTCTAAAGAACAAGAAGCCGATTCTGGTCAGATTGCCGCAGATAAGGATATGAAAATCGGATTCTTAAAGCAAGATATTGATTTTGATTTGGGTAAAACAGTATTAGAAGAATCTTATCAGGCTTTTAAAGAAATTAAAAAATGCGAATCGCAACTCGAAGAAATCAATATACAATTAGCAGAACGGACGGATTACGAAAGTGAAGCTTACCATCAATTGATGGTTGATTTGAATGACGTGCAGCATCAATATGAGATTTTAGGAGGTTATAATTACCAAGGAGAAACTGAGAAAATTCTTCAAGGTTTAGGTTTTAAACGTGAAGATTTTGATAAATTAACAGATACGTTTTCTGGAGGATGGAGAATGCGAATAGAATTGGCAAAATTGCTGCTTCAAAATAACGATTTGTTGTTATTAGATGAGCCGACCAACCACTTAGATATAGAATCCATTATTTGGTTAGAAAACTTCTTAAAAGGCTATAGTGGCGCAGTCGTCATTGTATCGCATGATAAGATGTTTTTGGATAATGTTACCAATCGTACTATTGAGATTTCATTAGGTAGAATTTACGATTATAATAAACCCTATTCTCAATTCTTAGTATTAAGGAAGGAGATGAAGGTGCAGCAATTGGCAGCTCAAAAAAATCAAGAGAAGAAGATTGAGCAAACCGAAAAACTTATTGAGAAATTTAGGGCTAAAGCGTCTAAAGCTACAATGGCTCAATCGCTTATTAAAAAATTGGATAAGATTGATCGCATTGAGGTCGATGAAGATGATAACAGTGTAATGTCATTAAATTTTCCAGTTTCTGTTACCCCAGGAAAAGTGGTGGTTGAGATTGAGAATATTTCTAAAAGTTATGGTGACCTACAAGTATTGCATAATGTAAATTTAGCGGTTCCTAGAGATATTAAAACGGCTTTTGTTGGTCAGAATGGTCAAGGGAAGTCAACCTTAGCTAAAATTATTGTTGGTGAAATTAAACACGAAGGAAAACTAAACCTTGGACACAATGTACAAATTGGTTATTTCGCGCAAAACCAAGCAGAATATTTAGACGGAAATAAAACCGTATTAGATACTATGATTGATGCTGCAAATGAAACGAACCGAAGTAAGGTTCGAGATATTTTGGGGTCCTTCTTATTTAGAGGTGAAGAAGCTGAAAAATATGTGAGAGTCCTATCTGGTGGTGAACGTAACCGTCTAGCTTTGGCTAAATTATTATTGCAGCCACTGAATGTGCTTATTATGGATGAGCCAACCAATCACTTGGATATAAAATCTAAAAATGTATTAAAAGAAGCCTTAACTAAATTTGAAGGCACATTAATTTTGGTGTCTCACGATAGGGATTTCCTTCAAGGATTGACGGATACTGTTTATGAATTTAAAGATCAGAATATAAAAGAATATTTAGGTGATATTGATTTTTACTTAGAGCAACGAAATCTCGAAAATTTAAGAGAAGCCGAAAAACGTACTGTTATAGCAGACAAACCTAAAGAAAGTAATAAGCAGAGTTACGAAGATCAAAAGAGATTAAAATCTTTAAATAATAAGTTAAGCAATATCGAATCTAAAATCAATCAGCTTGAAAAAGATATTAAATCTGATGATTTAAGATTGGCGACTGATTATGATAAAACAGCTTCAGATCCTAAATTTTTTGATGATTATCAGAAAAAGAAAAAATCTTTGAGTAAATTGATGGAAGATTGGGAGGCCGTTCAGTTTGATCTAGATGCTATTTCTTAATAATAATTAAGATTTTTTTAACGGCTTCACTTGGCTATAACGTTAGCTTTGTAAATAATTGACGACCAACGAGCTTATGTTAAGAAAAATTATTTTATCCGTTTTAGGAGTTGCATTAATAATAGGTGCAATCATTTTTGCAAATTATCTAATAGATAACAAACATAAACCAAAACCTGTTATACCTAAAGTGGTTAAGACGGTACTTGTAGACACCGTTAAAAACACAACTATACCCATCGTAATTGCAGCGAATGGAAACCTTACTGCTTTACAACGCGTAGAGTTGTATTCTGAAGTTCAAGGATTATTTATAACGGGTGCAAAGCTGTTTAAACCAGGTCAGAAATTCAATAAAGGTGAAACCTTAATTCGCTTAGATGCGTCAGAGTACTACGCAAGTGTACAATCCGCTAAAAGTAACTTGTATAATAGTATTGCAGCTATTATGCCCGATTTACGGTTGGATTTTCCAGATGTATTTCAAAAATGGCAAACTTATTTAAACGGATATGATTTAAATAAAACAACTCCAAAACTACCTGAAATTTCAGGAGAAAAAGAAAACTACTTTATTACAGGGCGTGGCATAGTAAGCGCGTTTTACAACGTTAAGAACTTAGAACAACGTTTAACAAAATATAGAATTACAGCACCATTTTCTGGGATACTAACTGAAGCATTGGTTACAGAAGGGACTTTAGTAAGAAATGGTCAGAAATTAGGAGAATTTATAAATCCGTCAGTTTATGAAATGGAAGTGGCTATTAGTAAGTCTTTTGCAAATGTTTTAAAAGAAGGAGAGGATGTTACTTTAACGAGCTTAGATCATACTAAAACCTATGAAGGTAAGGTGTCTCGTGTTAACGGAAGCATAGATGCAACAACCCAAACCATTACGGCTTATATAGAAGTTAAGCATTCCGATCTTAAAGAGGGGATGTATTTAGAGGCCAATTTAAATGCAGAAGAAGTTGTAAATGCTATAGAAATTGACAGGAATCTACTGTTAGATAGTCAAGAAATATATGTAATTAAAGATAGTTTGCTAGATGTTATTGCTGTAAAACCAGCGCATTTTTCTAATACCAGTGTTGTGCTAAAAGCAGTGCCAGATGGTACTATAATTCTAAGAAAACCGGTTCCTGGTGCTTATGCAGGTATGCATGTAAAGGCAGCGCCTAATAGCAATGAAACTTCTGATTCAATTCAATAATGAGAAAAATAATTGAATATTTCATCAGGTATCATGTTGCAGTAAATGTACTAATTCTTGCATTTATTGTTTTTGGTCTTATCGGGGCTTTATCTCTAAAGTCATCATTTTTCCCACTAACAGAAACAAAAATTATTACAGTTAGTATTACATATCCTGGAGCCTCACCACAGGAAATTGAAGAGGGTATTGTACTTCAAATTGAAGATAATCTAAAAGGTTTAAAAGGTGTTGATAGAGTTACTTCTACATCACTAGAAAATAGTGGTTCTATAACTGTAGAGATTGATAAAGGCGAGAATATAGATTTCATGCTTTTGGAAGTTAAGAATGCGGTAGATAGAGTTCCGTCATTTCCAACAGGTATGGAGCCCTTGGTGGTTTCAAAACAAGAAATTGTTAGAGAAACCATTTCTTTTGCTATAAGCGGTGAAAATATTCCTCTGGTTACTTTAAAACAGCTGGCGCGGCAAGTAGAAACGGATTTAAGAGGAATTGAAGGTATTTCTCAAATTGAATTATCTGGTTTTCCTGAAGAAGAAATAGAAATAGCCGTTAATGAATTAGATTTATTAGCCTATAACCTTACCTTCGAAGAGGTGGCTTCTGCCGTGAGTAGTTCAAATATTTTAGTAACAGGGGGTAATGTAAAAACGGTTGCTGAAGAGTATTTAATTAGAGCCAACAATAGACAGTATTACGGTAATGAGCTCTTAAATATTATTGTTAGAGCTTCTTCCGACGGTAAGGTAATTCGTTTAAAAGATGTTGCAATTGTCCGAGATCGTTTTTCTGAAACGCCAAATGCCACTTACTTCAATCAGAATTTATCAGTAAATATAGCCGTTACTAGCACTAACAATGAGGATTTAATTTCTTCTGCGAGTAAAGTAAATGAATACATCGAAGGTTACAACCAGATGTATAACAACGTGCAACTAGAAGTTGTTAATGATAGATCAATAACCTTAAAACAGCGTACGCAACTATTAGCCGAAAATGCTATTGCGGGTATGTTATTGGTGTTGCTGTTTCTATCTATATTTTTAAATACAAGATTAGCATTATGGGTTGCCTTTGGCCTGCCGATTTCGTTCTTGGGGATGTTTATTTTTGCATCTCAATTCGATGTTACCATTAATGTTTTATCACTTTTTGGTATGATTATCGTTATTGGTATTTTGGTAGATGATGCCATTGTGATTGCTGAAAATATTTATCAGCATTATGAAAAAGGTAAATCTCCGATTCAAGCTGCAATAGATGGTACCATGGAGGTGATACCTCCTGTAGTATCAGCCATTATAACAACAATTTTAGCATTTTCATTATTTTTCTTTTTAGATAGTAGAATAGGAGAGTTTTTTAGTGAGGTTGCTGTAATTGTAATTTTAACACTTATAGTTTCATTAATAGAAGCACTTATAATTCTACCAGCGCATTTAGCGCATTCTAAAGCCCTGAGAGCTCAAAAGGTAGATGAAAATCCATCAAAAATAAAACAGTTTTTCTCGTTTATGAAAAACTTAAATAAAGGTGGAGATCGTTTTATGTCTTTTCTAAGGGATAGAGTTTATACTCCGGCTTTAGGCTTTGTTTTAAACTTTAAGATTTTATCTCTAGGTATTTTTATTGCCTTATTAGTATTAACTCTTGGTTCATTAGGGGGAGGGGTTATCGGAGTTACAATATTCCCGAGAATTGCGAGTGATTCCGCTAACATTGAATTGGTAATGCCAGCAGGTACGAATGTGAAAATTACAGATTCTATAATTTCATTGATTGAAGAAAAATCATTTATTGTTAATGAGGAACTCACAGAGAAATATCTAAAAGGTACCGGAAAACAATTGTTTGAAAATACGATTGTTGATATTAATAGTAGCTCTAGTGCACGATTAAGAATTAACCTTCTGCCAGGTGAAGAGCGCCCAGATGAAATAAAAGCAGATTTAGTTACCAGTAGATTAGAAGAATTGGTTGGTCCTGTAATAGGAACAGAACGTCTTATTTACGGATCTGGTGGTAATTTTGGGGGTAGTCCTGTATCCGTATCTTTATTAAGTAATAATATTGATGAGCTTAAAGCGGCTAAATTAGAATTAAAAAAATATTTAGAAACCAATCCATTGCTTAAGGATATTGGTGATAATGATCCTGCTGGTATAAAAGAAATTCGTTTAGAGTTGAAGGAGAGTGCTTATTTATTGGGTCTCGATTTAAGAACCGTAATGGCTCAAGTAAGGTCAGGGTTTTTTGGCTCGCAAGCGCAACGTTTTCAACGTGGGCAAGATGAAATTAAAGTTTGGGTACGTTACGATAGAGAGAATAGAAGTTCTATTAACGACTTAGATGCCATGCGAATTGTAACACCAACAGGTGAGCGTGTGACTCTAAAAGATATAGCAAGTTATAGTATTGCTAGAGGTGATGTTGCAATTAATCACTTAGAGGGTAAACGAGAGATTCAGGTTTATGCCGATTTAAAAGATCCTAGTACTAGTAATACAGACATTTTAGAAGATATTAAAACAGTTTTTATTCCGCAATTACAATCCAAATATCCTACTATTAATGCCTCATTTGAAGGGCAAAATCGTGAGGCCGATAAATTAACAGGCTCTTTAGCCATTGCAGGACCGGTTATTTTATTATTAATTTATATCACCATTGCATTTACATTTAGAAGTTATTCACAGCCGTTGTTACTTTTACTGCTAATTCCTTTTAGTTTAACAGCAGTAGCTTGGGGACATTGGTTGTTAGGTTTTCAGGTGAATATATTATCGCTTTTAGGGATTATTGCGTTAATTGGTATTATGGTCAACGATGGTTTGGTGTTGATAGGAAAGTTTAATAGTAATTTAAAAGAAGGAATGCCTTTTGATTTGGCATTGTCTGAAGCCGGAAAATCCCGTTTTAGAGCTATTTTCTTAACATCACTAACAACTGTTGCAGGTTTAGCTCCTTTATTATTAGAGAAAAGTAGACAAGCCCAGTTTTTAAAACCGATGGCCATTTCAATTTCTTTCGGCATTGCGTATGCGACTATTTTAACCTTATTAGTGCTGCCATTATTTCTATCATTTAGTAATAATATTAAAAAGAATAGTAAATGGTTAGTGACAGGGAACAAGGTTACTAAAGAGGAAGTAGAACGCGCAATAAAAGAACAAAATGAAGCAAATGATCATTAAAAGTAAACTTATCGTGTTGTTTTTGGCATGCTGTGTTGGTTTGCAAGCTCAAGAAATTTTAACTAAGGAAGATGCTGTTTCTAAAACTTTAGATAACAATTACGGTGTTAAAATCGCAAAAAATGCGGTGACAGTTGCTGAGAACAATACTAATATACTTAATACTGGCTTTTTGCCAACAGTTACAGGTAATGCTGGGGCAAATTATAATTTAGATGATTCAGAGGTCTCATTTTCGGATGGAAGAGCAGACGCGGTTTTAAAAGGTGCAGAAAGTTCAAATTATAATGCTAGTGTGAGTTTAAATTACACACTTTTTGACGGACTAGGGAGGCGTTATAATTACAAACGGTTAAAGGAGCAGTATCAATTAACAGAATTACAAGCACGAGAAACTATCGAAATTACGATACTTCAGTTGTTTTCTGTATATTATAATGTGGCTCAACTTTCCGATAATTTAAATGCCTTAGAGGAAACGCTTAACAATACGAAAGATAGACTAATACGGGCTGAGTATCAGTTTGAATATGGTCAAAACACCAAGTTAGAAGTGCTAAATGCCGAAGTCGATATTAATACCGATAGTATCAACATTATTAATACAAAGCAAGATATTAAAACGGCTAAGCGCGACTTAAAATTAGTTTTAGGAGAAGCGTATTCCAGTGATTTTAATGTAGAAACAGAGGTGGAATTTACACTTCAGTTTCAAAAAGAAAGTTTATTAGAAAAGGCAAAATCTCGTAATGTTGCATTACTTCAAACTGAAAAAAATATAACGATTAGCCAACTAGATATAAATTCGGGTAAGTCGGGATATTTACCAACAGTAGGATTGTCAGGTTCTTATGGTTGGAATAGAAATAATAATAATACGGCTTCACCAGTACTATCCTTAATTGGGACGGGATTATCAGCAGGTGTTAATTTAAGTTGGAATCTGTTTGATGGTGGAGCAACTATGACCAGAGTAAAGAATGCTAAAGTGAATCTTGAAACACAAAAGCTTCAAAAGGAAAGTATTTTACTAAGTATAGAACGTGACTTTAATAATGCTTGGGATAATTACCAGAATAAACTTGAAATTTATACTATCCAAGAAAAAAATATTATTACGGCTCAGAATAATTTTGATCGTACCCAAGAAAAGTTCAAAATTGGACAAGTTAATTCTATTGAATTTAGACAGGCTCAGGTCAACTTGCTTAATGCTGAATTAAGCCGGAATCAAGCTAAGTTTTCGGCAAAATTATCTGAATTAGAGGTGCTTCAAATTAGTGGGGAATTATTGAATGTTCAATTGTAAATGTTATGAACGAACATTTTTTTCAATGCCCCTATTGTTGGGAGCAAATCTCAATGTTAATTGATTTGTCTCAAAATGATCAAAATTATATTGAGGATTGCGAAATCTGTTGCAATCCTATTCAACTCTCAATAGCAATAAACGACCAAGAAATTAATAGTTTTGAAGCAAAAAGCATAGAACAGTGATACTTTTATATATAGCTGATTTTTAGTGTTTTATCGTTTAGACACGTGTAGTTCGTCGAAAAAATTTGCAGTTTGTGGTAATTGGAGTTATATTCGTGGTGTTAATGTGTCCCTCCGCAAAACCCAACTATTATGAAGACACTAAAAATATCATTATTATTCTGTTTAGTTTCAGTATTTGCTTTTGCTGAAGTTTCCAAAGATCAAAAAGCAGCACTTGTGGATTTATACAATGCTACTGATGGAGATTCTTGGACGCAATCGTGGGATTTAGACCAACCTGTTTCAAAATGGTTCGGTATAACTATAGAAAATGAAAACATTGTTTCATTAAATTTAAGTTTTAATGGCTTAAATGGAACCCTTCCAGAATCAATTTCAAAACTGACCTATTTAAAATCTCTTAATTTATCTTTTAATAAAATTGGAGGTGAGTTACCAAATACATTAGTGCATATGATTAACTTAGAAGAGTTAAAATTATTCTCTAATGTTTTTAACGGTAAAATTCCATCTGATATCGGAAACCTAGGAAAATTAAAATCATTAGAATTATTTAATAATGATCTTGTCGGTGAGATTCCTTCATCAATAGGAAACCTTACAAAGTTAGAAAGTTTAATATTAAGTAGTAACCAACTAATAGGTCATCTTCCTTCAAATTTAACTAGTTTAAAGTCTTTAAAAGTATTAAGCGTTTTTGATAATAGATTATTAGGAACGATACCTGCTTCTATAGGTGGACTAGCGCAATTAGAAGAGTTAGTCTTATCTAACAATGCATTCTATGGCGAGTTACCAAATGAATTAGCGCAGCTAACCAATTTAAAAACATTACTACTAGGACAAAACCAATTTAAAGGCAACTTTGCAGCGTTAAAAGAGAAGTTTCCTAATATTGTAGATTTTGATTTAGATGATGTTAATAGAAATAGTGCATTAGCAACATTAGATTCTGAGGATGAGGATGATAACTAATAATTAACCATCAATGCCATAAGCTAACGCTCAAATAAACTTTTATTTGAGCGTTTTTTTTGATTTATATTTTGGTATTCTAAAAAAAGTATTATCTTTGCAGTCCCAAAACGATATGTCGGCATTATGAACCGAAAGTTAAAAGCTAAGAAAATCGTTTTTTGATTAACATCGCGGGATAGAGCAGTAGGTAGCTCGTCGGGCTCATAACCCGAAGGTCACTGGTTCGAGTCCAGTTCCCGCTACTAAGTAAGACAAGGCTTTCGAGAAATCGAAAGCCTTTTTCGTTTCTTGTACATGGTCTTCTTATCAATATATCCTTATAACGCATTTTCTAATCGGTATGGTTTGCTCACCAATAGCATCAATAATTAATTGTATTGCATCAACTAAGAAGAGTTAATACTCATAATTTTATGGTAAGGAAGTTAAAGGCAGTTATCTCTGTTTAGTTTTATTACTTTCTTTAAATTAAATAAATGTTTAACCAATAAATTTAAAATTATGAAAATTAGAAATTCTATAGTAACGATGGCATTGATGTTTGTAACCGTATTTGCATTTGCTCAAAATAAAGATGACAAACGTGTTATGAAAGATGCCGAAAAAGCAAAATCAATGTTAAAGAGTTCAGATGTTGGCTTGGAGAAGTTTTTTAGTAATTCTACTGGTTATGTCGTATTTCCAAATGTTGGAGAAGGAGCATTAATTGTAGGAGCAGCTTCAGGTAATGGTGTCGTTTATGAAGGTGGAGTACCAACAGGTATGGCTGATATGAAAAAATTAGATATCGGATTACAAGCAGGTGGAGAGGCCTACATGCAAGTCATTTTCTTTGAAACAGAAGATGCATTCAATGAGTTTAAGCAGGGAAACTTTGAATTTTCTGCTGAAGCAAAAGCTGTTATAGTAGATAAAGGAGCTAGTAAAAATGCCAATTATAATGATGGTGTTGTCATTTTTGCGAAATCTAAAGCTGGTGCAATGGCCGATGTTTCAATTGGTGGTCAAAAATTTAAGTATTCAGAATTTTAGATGAATATCTAAATTTTAACCATAGAAAAAGCCGATTAGTTTAATCGGCTTTTTTGTACTTTGAAGAATTCGATTTAATGAAGTTATCATTTATTTTGCAGAATTTGATAATTCGTTAAAATAACATGATGAAATATGCGAATTTTAATATTAAATTTGAATAGTGATTATGTTCAACCTAAAGAACAAAGCTAGACGATGAAATTATTGCTAAAATTCGATTTTACTAAAGTTTGCAATGCTGTCTTAAAACAGAAGTTGCAGGCCCATCAATTAAAATTTCGGCAAACAGCATTT
Organism: Winogradskyella costae; assembly: GCF_013403865.1. Taxonomy (GTDB): domain Bacteria; phylum Bacteroidota; class Bacteroidia; order Flavobacteriales; family Flavobacteriaceae; genus Winogradskyella; species Winogradskyella costae. The sequence goes on along the minus strand of NZ_JABFDK010000001.1, from coordinate 322,425 downwards.
GGTGAAATAGAATTGATAGATAAAGCTTCAGAAGAACAATTAAAGGTGTTTTATGATGATATCAATTCTTTTGGGATTGAGGTTATAGAGGATCCTAAAAAAATTGTCATTCAAAAAATAAAGGATGTCATTGTAGATATGGTTTTTAACGAAAGGGATATACAAGTTAAGACGTCTGTGTATTTAGCGGAGCAGTTAGAAGAGAATTATAATTATCTCTCTAATCTATTTTCAGAAGTGACTTATACTTCCATTGAAAATTTTATTATATTACAGAAAATAGAGTATACAAAGATACTATTGACAAGCGAAGAACTTTCGCTCACCGAAATAGCCTTTAAACTCAGCTATTCTAGTGTTGCACATTTAAGTAAACAGTTTAAAAATACTACGGGTATTACACCGTCAGCTTTTCAGCGAATTATTGCTAAGAGAAAACAAATAAATTAACTTAACTGAAGTTTTTGTAAATATGAATAGCGATTATATTAACATAGCATTGGCTGATGATGATGAAGATGATAGGTTTTTCTTTACGGAGGCCTTTGATGAGTTAAAGCTTAAGAGTAAAGTTCTGCTTTTTAAGGATGGTATAGAATTAATGGAATATTTAAATGATTCCGATAACATGCTTCCAAGCCTTTTGTTTTTAGATTTAAATATGCCTAAGAAGTCAGGATTAGAATGTCTAAAAGATATTAAAGCGACCAAGCGACTAAGTGATATGGTGATTGCTATATACTCTACATCAGCATCTGAAGAAGATATCGAAAACACCTTTGTTAAAGGCGCTAATGTATACATTAAGAAACCGAATGATTTTGAGAAGCTCAAAAAGGTGCTTTCAGAGGTCGTCACCACTAATTGGCAATATCATACTAGTGGTTTAAATAAAGACAATTTTTTATTAAGATTATAAATTATGCCAACACCTTCAAATAAATATCTGAGAACCGCTTTTATAGCCGGGCTTTTCGTTATTTTATGTATAGGAGGTTTTACGTATAAACATATTAGTGAGCTATCCCAAACATCTAAAGTGGTTAAGGATAATTACTCGTTACGAAATGAGTTAGAGCTTATTATTTCTAACCTTAAGGATGCCGAAATAGGACATAGAGGCTTTTTGCTAACGCACGACTCTCTGTTTCTTAATCCGTATGAAGAGAGTTTGCAAAAAGTAACTAGCAATCTTGTCAAATTAGATACTTTAATTGTTAGTAATGGAGAGCAAGTAGAAAAATTGAAGCAGTTAAAAGGAGACATTAATAATAGATTTAAGAATTTTGATAAATCTTTTAGTCTTGCTAATGACGATTCAATACTAACGCGAGATTTATTATTCTTACTTCATGAAGGTGAAATAAGGATGGATAGAATCCGTGCAGACATTACTGAAATGTTAGCTTTAGAGCAGCGTTTATTAACCCATAACCAAGAAGTTAATGAAAAAAAGATAGGTTTAACACCTTTGTTTTTTTATGGATTATTAATCGTTACTTTGATTATTCTTTTATTAGCTTATGTTAAAATGACTACGGATTTAAAGGCTTTGAAAGAGAGTAATGTCGAATTGGAAATCTTTGAAAAACTCACTAAGCAATCCGAGATTGTGAGCAATACTAGTACTTGGGTGTGGTATATTGAAGACAATGAATTTGAGTTTTCAGATAATTTGTATCGTTTAATAGGTGAAGAACCACAAAGTTTTGAGCCAACATTAGAAAATTTTTACAATTACGTACACGAAGAGGATATTAGTAATTTAGGAGAGCAAGTCAATATGATGATGCGAGAGGAAGAATTACCCTTTACAAGTTTTAGGGTAGTGCATAGAGATGGGACCATTAGACATTTAAAAGCGTATTCTAAACTTATGGATGATACTGAAGGTGACGCAAAAATGTTAGGGGTAACGATTGATGCTACAAATGAAGTTGAGAACTATCGTATTATTGAGCAGCGCAACCAGGAGTTGGAGCGTACCAATAAAGAGTTGTCTGCTTTTAATTATGTTGCGAGTCATGACTTACAAGAGCCTTTAAGAAAGATTCAGACTTTTATGTCGCGATTAGAAAGTAAAGAGAAAGATCATATTTCTGAAAGCGGGCAAGTATATATTCAAAGAATGAAGTCCGCATCTGCTAGAATGCGTATGCTTATTGAAGATTTATTACAATATTCTCGAACAAATACATCCGAAAAAGAATATTTGAAAACGAATATGAACATGCTACTAGAACATGCTAAAACAGAGCTTATAGATAGTATTGAAGAGAAACATGCCAAAATTATATGTGATGATTTACCAACTATGGAGGTTATTTCATTTCAAATCCAACAACTATTCATTAATTTAATAAGTAATTCCTTAAAGTACAGTAAAGATAAAGTACCACCAGTAATTGAAATTACGCATCAAGAGGTGCTTTCTAAAGATATAAACGAGATAAAGGACTCTTTATATAAGTATCATCATAAAATTACCTTTAAGGATAATGGTATTGGATTTGAGCAAGCTTATGCCGAAAAAATCTTTTTACTCTTTAATAGACTTCACGGTAAATCTGAATATTCAGGTACAGGCATTGGTTTAGCAATTTGTAAAAAAATTGTAGAAAATCATAAAGGAGTTATAATGGCCGAGGGTCACCCTAACGGAGGTGCCTCGTTTACTATTTATTTGCCATTTCTAAAATGATATAAATTAAGCGCATTTTTAAAATAGTATAAACATTTTATAAAATTGTATAACACGCTCTATTCTCAATTCGGCATATTTGTTGGAAGTTTCGTGTTCTACATCTAGATAACTGCTTAAACTAATTTTTATTAACCTGTTTATGGCAAATTTTATTAACGTGTTAGAGCTCTGAATAAAATTGCTTTACCACCATGAAGACTTTTCTTTATACGTTTTTAGTTCTATTAGTTATCCTTTGGGCCATAGGATTTTTTGTTTATGCCTTGTCTGCTCTTATCCACATTTTGCTAATCGTAGCTGTTATTTTATTTTTAGTTATTAGTAAGACTAATTCTAAGGATTAACTTTCATTACTCTTGAAGTCATACAAATTCAAATTTTCTGATTTCATAGCTTTCTCCATTTTTCATTTTATTAAGCCGCCTTGTTATATGTATGTATAAGACGGGATTATGATGAGTTCAGACTTTATCCAAAAGTCATCTAGTCTATTGCTTTTTATGTTTTGTTTAACACTATTTCGCAATAATGTAACAAAAGGAAGGAATTGTATAACACAACAAGCCTGAAGAGTTCGTTACTTTGACATAAGAAAAATAACCTAATCCATCATACCATGAAAATCACATCTAAACATTTACAAAAGCAGTTTGCAAGAGTGGGAAGAATTTTTCCAAAACGCAAATTTGAGGCTGCTTATTCAGATCTAGACTATTCAAAATTGAATGCTGTTGTAAGCACAAGAAAGTCCTTTTAAGCAAACAATATTTAAAATCTATATTACTAAAAGTAATAGGATTTTTAAAAATTACTATCTAACCAAAAATAAACACATATGAAAACTATAGAGATTAAAGCAAATAATTTACAAGTTATGTTTCACGCTTTAAATAATGAAGTTGGTGGAACTTTTACAACAAACCGAAGAGAAGTTGAATTAAAAATTGATAACGAGTTAGGTGTAGGCCTAATTAGAGGGATAGAATTAGAAAGACATACTGTATTTATTGAGTTCGATGTAAAATTTAAGGAAGACGTAAAGTTTATAGTGGAAAGTTCAAAACGATCAGTTGTTAACTTTTTATATTGTTCAGAAGGGAAGTTAAAGCATTCGTTTAATAACAACGTAACTTCAGATACGGTCGAGACTTTCCAAACAGGTATATCTGCCAATATAAAAACGAACGAAAATCATATTAGCTTTTTTAAAGATGTTTATGTTAACTCTACAATTATTTCAGTTAATACATCTGAAAAGAGTTCAGCTAAGCATCATATTAACAGTATGGTCTCAGAACTTTTTATCTCTGGAAAAACAGCAGACTATTGTTATGTAGGCTCTTATAACTTAAAAATCGCAGAAAACATTAAGCAGTTAAAGGCGATTAAACAGGATGGTGTAGTAAAAACATTATTGATCCAAGGTTTAGTTAATTTTATATTAGCAATGGAAATAGAACAACACTCAATGGATGTAAAAAGTTCTCAAAACCCTACAGGATCATTAACTAGTTTTGAATTAAAACAAGTAAAAGAATTATCAGATTTTATTAATAATTTCCCTGAAACGAATTTAAGTGTAACGGAATTAGCAGCAAAGATTTCTATAAGTCCGGCTAAAGTGCAAGAAGGATTTAAGTTAATGCACGGTAAAACGTTAAATAATTTTATCAGATCCGTAAGAGTAAAAAAATCTGAAGAACTAATTAAAAACACAGATTTAAATATTTCAGAGATTGTATATTCTCTTGGTTTTTCAAGTAGAAGTTACTTTTCTAAAATATTTAAAGCGCAATACAATTGCTCACCAATTGAGTATAAGCAAAACATTAAGTTAGCTGCAACAGCATAATATATACAAAAAAGAAAGTGAAAAAGTAGCAATGTTGAAGAGTCACATTGAGTGCGGTCTAATAATTATAGGGATTTAATACTTCGGCTGCACTCAACTTGACATTATTGGAATTATTGAATAATATAAAGGTTAAGTTAGCTGTAACAGCATAATATATATCAGATGGAGGTTGTATAAATATCAATTAAGATATTCATACAACTTCTTTTTTATAAATTCATAACCAAAAAATAATGCAAATTTCTATTTTTGACTTATGAATGATAATTTTATAAATGAATTCTTCGGAATAGGGATTCAGAATGGAAAAACACCAGAAAATTTAGGTGTGCTTTGGAGATCAGCACAGAATTTAGGAGCAAGTTTTATTTTTACAATAGGTAATCGTTATGCTAAACAAGCATGTGATACGCACAATGCAGTAAAGTCAATGCCCTACTTTCATTATGACACTTTTGAAGAATTCTTTAATAACATCCCCAAAGGAGCAAGGCTTGTTGGGGTAGAGCTAACAAAAGAGGCTGCACCTTTAGAAACGTTTAATCATCCAAGGAGATGTGTGTATTTATTAGGTGCAGAAGATCACGGATTGTCTCACCAGGCAATTGAAAAAAGTCATTTTTTAGTAAAATTTCAATCGTACTTAAGTCTCAATGTTTCCGTAGCGGGTAGTATAGTGATGTACGATAGAGGAATTGATAAACCTAGGGTTTAACTCAATTAGAAAAAACATAAAAAAAACCTTGAACGATAAATTCAAGGTTTTTTTTAGTTTTATATATTTAGACTTTTAGCCGTTCATAGAAATTAAGAACTCTTCATTATTTCTTGTTTGCTTAAAGCGGTCATTAATAAATTCCATTGCTTCAACTGGGTTCATATCCGCAAGATACTTACGCATCACCCACATTCTTTGAATTGTAGTTGCGTCTAATAAAATATCATCACGTCTTGTACTCGATGATGTTAAATCGATAGCGGGGAAAATACGACGGTTAGAAATCTTACGATCTAATTGTAGTTCCATGTTACCCGTTCCTTTAAATTCTTCAAAGATTACTTCGTCCATTTTAGAACCTGTTTCAGTTAATGCAGTCGCTATAATGGTTAATGAACCACCATTTTCAATATTACGTGCAGCACCAAAGAAACGTTTTGGTTTGTGTAGCGCATTAGCATCGACACCACCAGAAAGAATTTTACCAGATGCTGGTTGTACAGAGTTATAAGCTCTTGCTAAACGTGTAATTGAATCTAAAAGAATCACCACATCATGGCCACATTCTACCAAGCGTTTTGCTTTTTCTAAAACGATATTTGCAATTTTCACATGCTCGTGTGCTTCTTTATCAAAAGTAGAAGCGATCACTTCTCCACTAACATTACGTTGCATATCTGTAACTTCCTCAGGACGTTCATCAATTAATAAAATCATTTGATAAACCTCAGGATGATTCGCTGCAATAGCATTGGCAACATCCTTTAGTAGCATTGTTTTACCCGTTTTTGGTTGCGATACAATCATACCACGTTGTCCTTTACCAATTGGTGCGAACAAATCCATAATACGCGTAGAAATCGTGGCTTGCTTTTCTGCGATATTAAATTTCTCTTGTGGAAATAATGGTGTTAAATGTTCAAAAGCAACTCTGTCTCTTACCACATTAGGCAACTGACCGTTAATTTTGCTCACCTTAATTAAAGGAAAATATTTTTCGCCTTCCTTTGGTGGACGTACATTTCCTAATACAGTATCACCGACTTTTAATCCAAATAATCTAATTTGGGACTGAGATACATAAATATCATCAGGAGAGGATAGGTAATTATAATCCGAAGATCTTAAAAAACCATATCCATCTTGCATAATGTCTAAAACACCTTCACTTTCAATGATCGCATCGAATTCAAAATCGGGCTCGCGGTAGCGGTTTCTGCTATCCTTGTTTCCATTACTTTTCGAATTGCCATGTGTGTTACCATCCTTAGCGCGTGGTTGTCTGTTCTCGTTGTTTTGTGGACGTCTTTTGTCGTCTTTACGAGGATTAGGCTTCTTTTGTTCTTGAGGTTTCTTAACGGGTTTATCCGTGTTAGTTTTGTCCTCGTTAGTCTTGTTTTCCTGTGGCTTGCGCTCCTGAGGTTTGCGAGGATTAGGTTTATTTGGAGTCTGAGGTTTCGGTTTAATGTCCTCTTTTTTTTCCGTTGACTCTAAAGGTTTTTGTTCTTTAGGATCTTTCGCTTTTTGTGGAACTCTAGCGCGTTTTGGAGCCGGTTTATCTTGCTGTGGCTTTGCGGCAGGTGAAGTTTCAGTAGCTACATTGGCTTTAACAGCACTAGGATTAGCAGCTTGGTAATCTAAAATTTGATAAACCAAGTCTAGCTTCTTTTGTGTACGGTATTTAGGTACGTTTAGTTGTTTTGCTATCTCCTGTAATTCAGGAAGTTTTTTAGCCTTTAACTGAGAAATTTCAAACATTCTGTATGTTGTATATGTATTATAATTTTGATATTATTAATTCAATATTTTCTAAATGAAATAAAAAGAAAAAAAGTGAGATTAATTTGGAAGATTAGGAGGATGCAACTCAGTACGTTACTTCTTTCTATTGCAATAATACAATTTTATTTTAAAATAATTTCTATCTTTTTAAAAAATAAACTCCTAATTTTGCAGAGCTTTTTTAATAAAAGATATGATTCAACGCATTCAAACTCTGTATTTACTTTTAACTGTTATTATTTCAGGAGGTTTAATATTTGTCTTTCATTTATGGACGGACAATGAAGGACTAAAAGTATACGCTATAAATAATTATTTGTATTTAGGTTTGTTTTTAGGCTCAGCTTTATTAGCTTTGACATCAATATTTAGATTTAAAGACAGGAAATCTCAATTTGTTTTGGGGCGACTTAATATAATATTAAACTTTATTTTACTAGGAATCTTTGTATATCAATCGCTAAGCTTATCTGGAGAAATTAACGTTTCTGAGAAAGGTATTGGGATTCTTCTTCCTATTTTTTCTATTGTGTGTTTAGTCTTGGCTAACAAGGCTATTAAGAAGGATGAAGATCTCGTGAAATCTGTAGATCGATTACGATAGACCTAAAATCTTAGTAGTATTAGTGTGAAAAACCCAGACTCTGCCGTCTGGGTTTTTTTATTATTATATCTTTTCAATTTAAAATTTATGCTTTTTTTATAATATTTCTTAATTTAGTATCGGCTCTGTGCATCTCTAATTAATAAACTATACACATGATAAAACAAGTTTTCTTACATGTATTAGCCGCTTTGGCTTTAAGTTTTTTACTGTATAAATTGGCTTCGTTTACTTTGGTAACATCATTATTTGTAGGTATTGGAACCGCAATTTTGGGATTAATTTACAGTGTAAAAAGCGCTAAGAAGTAATTCTGTATTATAATTACCTCGTCTCAAACTCTATAACTTCCAGGTCTTTAATAGCTGCACCATCAATTTTAAATCTTAACATCGTTCGTACTTTATGAAAGCCATGTTTACCAGCTGCTCCTGGATTCATATGTATAAGATTTAGTTTTTTATCTGGCATTACTTTTAGGATGTGTGAATGTCCCGTGATAAATAATTTTGGTGGATTTGCAACTAATGCGTCTCTAACAATGTTATTATACCTTGGAGGGTAACCTCCAATATGAGTCATCCAAACATCAACATCTTCACACATAAAACGGTTGTGAAGCGGAAACTCACTGCGCGCTTTAGCATCATCGATATTGCCATATACCGCTCGTAGAGGTTTTAATTTTTTTATTTGATCCGTAACATCTAAATCTCCAATGTCGCCTACATGCCAAACTTCGTCAGCCTGTTTTACATGGTTTAGAATAGCATCATCAATATAACTATGTGTGTCTGATAAAAGGAGGATTTTTTTCATATTCATTTTCCTAGAAATCGGAAATCTATAACTTTATACTTTAGCATTTTTTTAGGAATTAAAACCTTTATCTTTGTAGCTTCCGAAGCAAAAATAATGTAATCTTTTGAGATATTTTTTAGAGTTATCATATAATGGTAAAGCATATCATGGTTGGCAAAATCAACCTAATGCAATTTCTGTACAAGAGGTAATAGAAAAAGCGCTCTCTACCATCTTAAGTGCTAAAATATCTATAATGGGTGCAGGCAGAACGGATACAGGTGTGCATGCTTCACAGATGTTTGCACATTTCGATTATGATGGTGATTTTAAATCTATAGACATTGTTTATAAACTAAATTCATTCTTACCTAAAGATGTGGCCATCACCACTGTTTTTGAAGTTAAGCCAGAGATCCATGCCCGATTTTACGCAGAAAGTAGGACATATAACTATAAAATTTCGACCGTCAAAAATGTATTTAATTACGATTTTGCTTATCAGGTACAATCGTCTTTAGATATTGAAGCGATGAACGAAGCTTGTAAAATCCTATTTCAGTATAAAGATTTTCAATGCTTTTCAAAAACGAATACGGATGTAAAAACGTATAATTGTGATATAAAAGAGGCTCACTGGACCAACAATAATGGGCAACTTGTTTTTACAATAACTGCGGATCGGTTTTTAAGAAATATGGTTAGGGCCATTGTTGGTACGATGGTAAATATTGGTTTGGGAAAAATGAAAGCTGAGGAATTACATGCTATTATCGATTCTAAAAGCAGGAGTAAAGCCGGGTTTTCAGTTCCTGCGCATGGCTTGTATTTAGTGAAAATTATATATCCTGAAACCATTAAATTAGAACGTTAATTAATAAACGAAACTTCCGTGTTAGCGGAAAATATACCGAAACAAGTTCGGAATAAAATGACAGAAAAAAAGAAAAAAATATTTGATATATCCTTATTTACACGTTTATTAAAATACATAAAACCGTATCGTTCTGTTTTTATTATTTCACTATTTTGTGTTGTTGGTTTAGCCATGTTTGGTGCATTTAGACCTTATGTCTTAAAAGAAGCTATTGACGTTAAAATTGCTAATAAAGAATATCATGGCTTCGTAATTTACATGGTAGTAATGTTGGCGTTGCTTATTTTAGAAGTAATATCTCAGTTGCTTTTTATCTACTATGCGAGTTGGTTAGGGCAATCTGTAGTTAGAGATATTAGGGTGAAATTGTTTAAGCATATGCTTAAATTTAAAATGACTTATTTTGATAAATCTTCTGTAGGTGTTTTAATAACCAGGGCAGTCACGGATATGGAGCGAATTGCTGATATTTTCGGTGAAGGCTTATTCATGATTTTTAGTGATATTTTGAAAATGATTGTAGTCGCAGGGTTTATGTCATTTATAAATTTAAAATTGAGTCTTATTGTTTTTGTTACAATGCCAATTGTATTATTTGCAACTAAGATTTTTCAGAAGTATATGAAAATTGCTTTTGAGGACGTGCGGACGGAAGTGTCTAACCTGAATTCTTTTGTTCAGGAGCGTGTTACAGGAATGAAAATACTACAGTTGTTTACCCGTGAAACAGCTGAATATAGAAAATTTAAAGCTATTAACGAACGTCATAAAAAGGGGTGGTTAAAAACAGTGTGGTATAATTCTATTTTCTTTCCTATTGCAGAATTTTTAGCGTCTTTAACTATGGCGATGGTTATTTTGGTTGGCGGTTATAGTGCCGTTTCTGAAAATGCGGGTACAACCCTGGGAGATTTAATTGCGTTTACCATGTTTATACCGATGTTGTTTAGACCTTTAAATCAAATTGCAAACAAATTTAATACGCTTCAAATGGGAATGGTCGCTGCAGATCGTGTGTTTAAAGTGTTAGATACAACGTCTAATATTGATGATTCTGGTACTATTGAAGCTAGTCATTTTAAAGGATATATTTCATTTGAAGATGTACGATTCTCTTATAATAAAGATGAAGAAGTTCTTAAAGGTATTTCGTTTAATGTTAAAGCTGGTGAAACCGTTGCTATAGTTGGGGCAACAGGCGCAGGGAAATCCACAATTATCAATTTGTTAAATCGGTTTTATGATATCAATTCAGGAACTATAAAAGTTGATGATACAGATATTAAAGATATGACCTTAACCTCGCTCAGAAATCAAATTGCCGTAGTGTTACAAGATGTGTTTTTATTTGCGGATACTATTTTAAATAATATCTCGCTTAATAATCCTAACATTACAGAAGCCGATGTTGTAAACGCTGCTAAAGCAATCGGAATTCATGAGTTTATTTCCAGTCTACCTAATGGATATCATTACAATGTTAAAGAACGTGGGGTAATGTTATCTTCTGGTCAACGTCAATTAATTTCGTTTTTAAGGGCTTACGTGACCAATCCGAGTATTTTAATTCTAGATGAAGCCACCTCTTCAGTAGATTCTTATTCTGAGCAGCTTATACAAGATGCGACCGATAAAATCACAAAAGGACGAACTTCTATTGTGATTGCTCACCGATTAGCAACGATTCAGCAAGCGGATAAAATTATTGTTATGGATGCTGGTGAAATTGTTGAAATCGGAACGCATCAATCATTGTTAAAACAAGACGGGGGTTATTACAAAAATCTTTATGAAGTTCAGTTTTTAAAGGTTGAAGTGGCTTAATCTTATTTAATTTGGTTTAAAATCTTCAAGATTAATCAGTCCCGTTAATAAGGCAATAATCATGAGTCCGATAATATAAAAAATGTACAGAACGCCAAAAAAAGACAAGAATACCATAATCTGACCTATAAATTCAAAGCCATGAATTTTACTTATTCTGAATAAACTCCATAGCAAATATAATATTAGAAATGTAAGTGCAAATATAGAATAAGTCATATAGGCTTGTGGCACTATAATTAGAATAAAGATGGATGGGATAATGCTTGTGATGCTATATTGAGCCATTAAATAGGTGAAGGCAACGGTTCTTTCTGTAATGTTGTAGTTTCGTTTTTTTAAAATTAGCCAGCTTGCTGCAACCAATAAAGGAATATAGGAAATAAAAATTAACGATGCATATTCAGTTGTTAATGACTGTATTTTTGCCATGTAATTCTGGTTCATGCCTTGATTAAATACATCATAGTTTACCTCTAGTGTACTTCGCTTCATTAAGTATATAATAATACCAGTAAGCGTTAATGCAATTCCTAAGTAACTAATAGGGTTTACATATTTTTTACGTACACCTTCAATGTAGTCTCCAATAACGTCTTCGGGTCTATTAAATAGTCTTATAAAGGTTCTGAGTAGTTTGTTATCATAATTAAAAAAGGTTTCACTCAGATGCTCAAAAAGATTTCTAAAAGTTAAACGATTTCTAATCACTTTACCGCCACAGCATTTACAGTAGTCGTCTTTTGTTAATAGCTCTGTGTGGCAGTTTTTACAATTCATAATTTAAATTTTAAAATAACCATTAAAAAATAAAACTATTGCCGCGATTGTAATTAGGATAAAGTAGATAACCATATAAAAAACCATCACAATTAAAAATTTAGCAACTGTATTCCAAAAATCTTCTTTAAATACTTTTTTTAATACGTATGCTAAATAGATAAAAGTAGGTAAGCCAAGAATAGTTGATACGATTAGATAATTCATACCAATAACTAAGAACAATATGCTAAATACAGCTGTTATTATGATGATTTGAGCTGAATAATAAAGATTTATAACGAGGTGTTCTGTAAAATTAAAGCGCTTATCTCCAAGAATAAAATACACTAGCCAAGTTGCTAATGAAGAAACCGGAACACCCAAAATATATATTAAACCTTGATGCTTTGTGAAGAAATCGGGATTTAAACCTGCCATCGAATTGATGTTTTTCTCTGGCATGTTTTCTATTGCTTTAGCAAACTCTGGCGTAAAATCTAAGGCGTCTCTAAAAAATGTAGTAAGTAAAAAGACCTGAATACCAGCTAATGTTAAAGCAATTGCAAAATATTGAAGGACATCAATATACTTTTTTCGAGTACCATTAATATAACCTACGATTACAGTTTCTGGTTGTCTAAAAAGATCAATGAATGTGCGAAGAAATTTATTGTCTATAGAAATAAACTGCTCATTAACTTGTTGTGCTAATACTTGTGGTTTTAAGCGATTTTGAATGATTTTCGCGCCACATTCATCACAAAACTTCTGTGATGCTTTAAGCGTTTTATTACAATTTTTACAGTTCACTAACCTAAATCGTGTTTGATTTTATCTCTAAGTTCGTCCGTGTTTTTAAACATTTCAAACTCGCCATTTTTAATATAAGAAATCTGACCTGTTTCTTCACTTACACAAAGCGCTATGGCATCAGTTTTTTCAGTAATGCCAATGGCTGCCCTATGACGTAAGCCAAAACGTTCAGGGATATTTTTCTCATTGTTAACAGGAAGAATAACACGTGTGGCTTTTACCACGTTTTTATCGATAATAATGGCGCCATCATGTAATGGGCTATTTTTAAAAAAGATACTTTCTATAATGGGTTGAGAAACTAAAATATTCATCTCATCTCCAGTATTTGTTAAGAAGTCTAAGTTGTTGTTACGCTCAATAACAATTAAAGCCCCGGTATTGGACGCTCCCATTTTATTACAAGCATTAATAATAGAATCAACATCAGTTGAGGTCTGATCGTCGTTTTTAAGAAATTTAAAGTTTTTAAAGAGATTTCGCTTTCCACTAATATTAGTAGAACCCACCATAAGAAGAAACTTTCTAATTTCTGGCTGAAAGACAACGATTAAAGCAATAATACCAACTTTCATAAAACCATCAAAAATGCTGTAAAGCATATGCATATTGAGGTAATCAGTTAAGCGCCAGGCGAAATAGATGATTAATATACCAATAAAAATATTGATGGCAACCGTTCCTTTTACAAGTTTGTAGATATAATAGAGTAAGATAGCCACAAGGAAGACATCCACAAAGTCTATAAATCTAAAATCCCAAAGTTGTAAGTTTTCCAAAAGGTTGGTGTTTCTGCTAATTTAGTAATTTATGTTTAGTAGCGAAGAAAATGCTTAGTAATAATTAAGACCTGTGAGGTTTCAAAAAACTGACAGGTCTATTTTTAATAAATGAATTCGTTATTATCAATTCTGATTTTATCAGATTTTATTTTAGATAATTCTCTTTTTATAGAAATGTAATCTTGAAAGCTTAGATTTTCTTCAAAATAAAGATTAAGAGAATATCCTTTTATCACCATTTCTTCGGACATTGAAGTGCTGAGCTCCAATAATTCTATAAAAGATTGAATCTCTAATTGAATTTTAGCTTTATTCTTGTTATTAATTTTTAGCGGTATTTCTAAAAAATAAGATGTTGATGTCGCTTTACTTTTTAATTTTTCTGAGACTAAATTTTGAAGATTAATAGCGTCGTCTATAGGTTCAGAAAACTCATAGAAAACATCCGTAAACTCTAAAAACCCCAAACTCTCAATACTCGTATCATTACAAGTAAAATAATTTTTAGCATCTTCATTTTTATGCATTTCAGCATTCCGCTTTTTATCTTGTAAGAATTTAATATGAGGAATCGCTTGCGCTAACGTTAATCGCTTATCTACATTCACTAACCAATTGGTGGTGATAATTAAATTCTTTCGGTTTAATAAAGTAGAATCAGGTTGAGATTCATCATAAAATAGATAAGCAGGTGATACGTCTAAAACTTCGGTTACTTCAGCATTTTTAATTTCAGGAAGGAGTAAGGTGCGTTCGTTGTTGCAACTAAATAGGGATAGAATAATTAGTAAATAGATGTAGCGCATTCTGTGTTATAATTTAATATTTTGTGTTTTTTATTTTATAGTATAGACCTGCAAGGTTTTGAAAACCTGCTAGGTCTTAGACTAACTCTGTAGCTGATTGTAAAGCGTCACACATTCCATAGCTTCTTTAACGTCGTGTACACGTAAGATTTTTGCGCCTTTTTGTAACGCAACCATGTGTAAAGCAGTAGTGCCATTTAAAGCTTCTTCAGAAGTTGAATTTAGCGTCTTGTAAATCATAGATTTCCTTGAAACGCCAGCTAAAATAGGTTTGTCAGCCAATTGAAGCAATTCTAGTTGATTCAATAATTCAAAGTTTTGTTCAACGGTCTTTGAAAACCCAAATCCAGGATCAATAATAATATCATTTATTTTTTCTTGGTGAGCCGCTGCAATACGTTCCGCAAAATAAGCAATCACCTCTTTAGTTAAATCATCATACTGCGTTTGCTGTTGCATGGTTTTAGGATTCCCTTTAATATGCATCATAATATAAGGCACAGCTAATTTTCCAACGGTAGAAAGCATGTTCTCATCGAGTTTTCCGGCTGAAATATCATTGACTAATGCAGCTCCTGCTTCAACACTTTGCTTTGCAACTACACTTCTGAAAGTGTCAATTGAGATTAAAGCATGTGGGAAATGTTTCAAGATTAATTTAATTACTGGTATAACACGATTCAATTCTTCTTCCTCACATACATCATCAGCATTTGGTCGAGAACTATAGCCACCAATATCAATAAAAGTAGCTCCATGGTTCAGCATCGTTTCAACTTGAACCAAAATTTCAGATTCATTCTTGTATTTACCACCATCAAAAAACGAATCTGGTGTAATATTCAATATGCCCATCACTTTTGGTGTGGATAGATTGATTAATTTTCCTTTACAATTTATATTCATGTTTACTCTAAAAAAGACGTTAAGAAAACTTTAAACCCCAAACTTTGAACTTCTAATTTATTTATGCGAAATTTACGGAAATTATAACGTAATAGATGCAAGATACTTCAAAACAATACGATGCTGTTATCGCTAAATGTAGAGCGCTTTTTGTAAATAAAATGAGTGATTATGGGAGTGCTTGGCGAATTTTAAGATTGCCATCTTTAACCGATCAAATTTTTATAAAAGCACAGCGTATTAGAGGATTGCAACAAAATGCAGTTAGAAAAGTAGATGAGGGAGAGGTAAGTGAGTTTATTGGCATTATTAATTATTCTTTAATGGCTTTAATTCAGTTAGAAAAAGGTGTTGTTGAACAACCCGATTTAAATACCGACGAAGCTGCTAAACTTTATGATGAAAAAATAGCAGAAACGAAACAATTAATGCTCAATAAAAATCACGATTACGGAGAGGCTTGGAGAGATATGCGTGTAAGTTCTTTGACGGATCTAATCTTACAAAAGCTATTGCGTGTAAAACAGATTGAAGATAACGCCGGGAAAACGATTGTTAGCGAAGGTATTGACGCTAATTATCAAGACATGATTAATTATGCGATTTTTGCTATGATTCACCTAAATGAAGCTGATTAATTATTTAAAAATGATCACTGAGCACAGTAAAAGTGATAACTTAATTGAAGATAACTAACTAAAAAAAGATTCCTGATTTTGCGGGAATGACAAAAGCATATGAAGTATATAGTGCACCTTAGCAGAATTTTTACAGGAATATTATTTATTATTTCAGGGTTTATAAAACTTAATGATCCGCTTGGGTTTTCCTATAAATTAGAAGAATACTTCAGTTCAGATGTTTTGAATATTGAATTTTTAATCCCGTATGCCCTCGGTATTTCAGTAATGGTTGTGGTATTTGAAGTCGTTTTAGGGATCTTCTTATTAATTGGTTATAAACCTAAATTTACGGTTTGGAGTTTATTATTGATGATTGTGTTTTTTACCTTTTTAACCTTTTATTCGGCTTATTTTGATAAAGTAAAAGACTGTGGTTGCTTTGGTGATGCCTTAAAATTAACACCTTGGGAAAGCTTTACAAAAGATGTGGTACTGTTAGTATTGACTCTAATTTTGTTTTTTGGTGTAAAACATATCAAACCTTTATTTTCAAAATTGCCAACAACAGTGATCGCGCTATTGAGTTTTATTGTATCGCTTTGGTTTGGATACCATGTATTAATGCATTTGCCTTCTATAGATTTTAGAGCTTATGCGATTGATAAAAATTTACCTGAAGAAATGGCTGTTCCAGAAAATGCTCAAAAGCCTATTTTAGAGTATACCTGGACATTTAATGTCAATGGTGAAGAGCAAGAGTTTGTGACTAACGGAAGTTACCCTAGTGTAAACGGTGAGTATGTTGGAGTAGAAACCAAGACTATAGATGAAGGGTATATTCCTGCAATTCAAGATTTTTCTATAGAATCTGATGATGAAGATTTAACCGGTTATTTCTTAGAACAAGAGAAATTAATAATGGTTACAATGTATAATGTTACCAAAGGTGAAGCTGAAGGTATGGCAAAGTTGAAATCATTTACTGATGAAGCTATTAAAAAAGGCTATGCTGTAATTGGTTTATCATCATCTGGAGCTGCAGATAAAGCGCAAGCAAAAGCAGAGTATAATTTTAATTTTGATATTTATCTGTGTGATGAAAAAGTAGTTAAAACAATAGTACGTGCAAATCCTGGAATTATCATATTAAATAAAGGAACTGTCGTAAATAAAGCTCATTGGAATGATATTGAGGATATTGAATTGTAATCAATAGTCACAGTATTTAGTCTTAGTTTGCGGATTAATACTATTTAAACTCATTTCGGAATTTATAACAACCTATTTTTTGATAAGATATTTAATCAATAAAATCTTTTATGCCTTTATCACCTTACTGGGGGTAATAACCGTCATTTTCTTTTTGTTTAATAAGCTTGGTGATCCTGCAAAAATGATGCTCGGACAAAACCAATCAGAAGAACAGGTTGCTGCGGTAAAGAAGAAATACGGATTTGATAAGCCTATTGGAACGCAGTTTTTATATTATCTTAATGATTTGTCACCTATTTCGTTTCATTCTGAAGCCGAAAATGATTATACCTATTTAGGACCAAATAAATATACAGCAACAAGGTTATTCGGTTTTGGGAATATAACTACGGTTATTAAAGCACCTTATTTAAGAGAATCCTTTGCTAAACAGGGAAAGAAAGTAAGTCATATTATTGGTGAAACCATTCCTAATACGTTCGTTTTAGCAATTTCCGCTATTATAATCGCCATTGCGTTGGGGATTATTTTTGGAATCATTTCAGCATTACACAAAGACACTTGGATCGATAAAGCCATTCAGATTTTAAGTACGTTTGGGATGAGTGTACCGTCATTTTTTAGTGCCATTTTGTTTGCATGGTTATTTGGTTTCGTATTACATAAATACACTAATTTAGAAATGACCGGTAGTTTATATGAACTCGATGATTTTGGTGAAAAAATGAATATTCAATGGAAAAATTTAATTTTACCAGCAATCGTATTAGGTATTCGACCGTTAGCAGTGGTGATTCAGTTAATGCGAAATTCATTATTAGAAGTTTTAAACCAAGATTATATAAGAACCGCTAGAGCCAAAGGGTTGAGCGAGTTTCAGGTGATTAAAAATCATGCGGTTAAAAATGCTTTAAATCCTGTAGTTACGGCAATTTCTGGTTGGTTTGCATCTATGTTAGCAGGAGCTGTTTTCGTAGAATATATATTTGGATGGAACGGCTTAGGAAAAGAAATTGTAAATGCGCTGAATACTTTAGATTTACCCGTAATAATGGGAGCTGTTTTAGTGATTGCAATTATATTTATTACCATTAATATTTTTGTAGACATCATTTATGCTTGGTTAGATCCTAGAGTAAAGTTATCATAATGAAATACTGACATTTGTCAATTTACTTTCACCTTTATTATGTTATTTTTGTATACTAAAATTAAAAATTCAATATACTTATATTATGAGAAAACATATCGTAGCCGGAAACTGGAAAATGAATAATGATTTACCTCAAACGGAACTTTTGATAACAGATTTGTTAAAGCAAAATCAAACATCAGATGCTGAGGTTATGATTGCCCCAGCATTTACAAACTTGTGGCAAGCGTTTGAATCTTTAAGACAAGAGTCGATAGAGGTTGTTGCTCAGAATATGCACTTTGCAGAAAATGGCGCATATACTGGTGAAATTAACGCAAGTATGCTAAAGAGTATTGGAATCAAAACGGTTATTTTAGGACATAGTGAGCGTCGTGCATACTTTAATGAAACGGACGAATCTTTAGCTAAAAAAGTGGATGCCGCTTTAGCAAATGATATGAGAACAATCTTCTGTTTTGGTGAAGAATTACAAGATAGAAAATCTGAAAACCATGAAGCCGTTGTAGAAGGTCAGATTAAAAAGGCCTTATTTCATTTAGAAGCTGATGCTTTTAAAAGTATTGTTTTAGCTTATGAGCCTGTTTGGGCCATTGGTACTGGTGAAACAGCTAGCCCAGAGCAAGCGCAAGATATGCATGCCTTTATTAGAAAAACACTAGCTGATAAATATGGTAACGATGTCGCTGATTCTGTTTCTATTTTATACGGTGGAAGTGTAAAACCTGCAAACGCTAAAGAAATATTTGGAAAACCAGATGTTGATGGTGGTTTAATTGGAGGAGCAGCACTTAACGCAGAAGATTTCTATGCGATTGTAAATGCATTCTAAAATTTTTTAGATTATAAACTAAGTTTATAATAAATTAAAAGTCCTTAAACCCTTGGTAATATCCAATACGTTTAAGGACTTTTTTTTACTTAAAATTTATCATTTCAAATTAAATACCTATCTCTACCTGAAATCTTAAATACCAATTGCTAGTACTATTAGAATCCAAGTAGTTTAACTCTGTATTGGTAACTTCAGCTTGCAATTTTAAGGCATGTTCCCAAATATACTTCGTAACGCCAAGACTGTATTGATTAGTTTGTGGTGTTAATACTTCAATATCTTTATGTGGTTCTTGGTAAGAATAGCGCCCAATAACTTCATAGTTGTTGTCAAAAATATAACTCAATTGGGTGTCAAAACCACTTCCTGTAAAAACGTATTGCGAATCTAAAGCATCATCCGGATTAAACGTTATAGGGTCATCAGCAGTTCTTTGCATATAAGCCGTTTGAAACGCCCAACCATTGTATTTTACAATAGCATCTAAAAATAAAGATTGTACGTCTCGCGCTTCAAATAAATCATCGCCAATAGTCCCTCGGGTTCTACGAGCATTATTATTGTAGTGGTAAACTCCAGAGAGCATTAATTTAGGTGTTGCTTCACGCTTTATGTCACCTTCAAATAACATTCCATTACTTTTAAAAGCACCAAACGGGAAGAGTTCTAAACGCCCTGTAAAAGCTAATCCGTTATCTGGCTCCTTAGTCCAATTTCGACCTTCACCAGTACTAATTGCTGTTTTAACGTTATAAGAAAACTTATCTTGTAATTCATTGAGGTAATAGACTTGAAGCCCAAAATCTCTATCAATATTAAAGCGTGCATTGTTTATAGAGCGATCCGTAAGTTGTAAAGCACCAGAGGAATTAATACGTTGTCTATTTCCAGGCAGTTTGGTTTGTCCGAAACCAATATTCCAATGCTCATCTGGCCTGTAGAACACAATTGCATCTCTAATAATATTAAGATTATCTCCGTCTTCAATAGCACCTACATCATTGGGGGAAAACGATAATTGAATGACATAAATAATACTTGGGTCACCAACATACCCATCGAAACGCAAACGCAAACGTCTAATCATTGCTTCGTAACCATCTTCTTCATCTTCATTATATAAAGACGTAAATCGGTTTTGCATTCTAAAACGAATGTTTAGTTTAAAAATGCTATCGGGTGATGTAATTCCCAGGCCTTTACCATAGCTGTAATATGGTAACGCAGATAATTTAATGTCATTGTTATCTTGAGCACTGGATATTTGAGATAAAACCAAAAATAGAATGCCTACAATATATTTATTCATATAATTTTAATTTGAAGCAAAAATACTAGTAACTAAATTAATGATTAGTAAATTTGCAAAAAAAAGATGAATGTCTGAAATATATATAGGTTATACGTTTAAAGTAAGTCCTTTACAGCCGGCAGTAGAGATTTTAATTGCAGAATTAGGTTACTCCGGTTTTGAAAGCTTTGTAGAAAATGAAGAAGGCGTCATAGCGTATATTCAAAAAGAGGAATGGAATGATAAGATTCTAGAGGAGATTTATATTTTGACTTCGGACGAATTTAAGATTAATTATACGTTTGAAGAAATAGAACAAACCAATTGGAACGAAGAGTGGGAGAAAAATTTTAATCCTATTGTGGTTGATGATGTCGTGTCAGTGCGCGCTCCCTTTCATGCGAAACGAGATGATGTGAAGTATGATTTAATCATTGAGCCTAAAATGAGTTTTGGTACAGGTCATCATGAAACCACGCACATGATGATTCAACATATATTACAGAACGATTTTAAAAATAAATCGGTTTTAGATATGGGCTGTGGAACCGGCGTTTTAGCCATATTAGCTGAAAAAGTAGGAGCTACGAAATTAGATGCTATTGATATAGATAATTGGTGCTATTTAAATAGTTTGGAAAATGTAGAACGAAATGATTGTAAACATATTTCGGTTTATGAAGGAGATGTAGCGTTATTAAACGGTAAGAAATATGACAGTATTATAGCGAACATCAACAGAAATATCTTATTGGCTGATATATCAGAATATGCCAAATGTTTAAATGAAAATGGATCTTTGTTTTTGAGTGGTTTTTATCAAGAGGATATTCCGATTATTGAAGCAGAGTGTAATAAGCAGATGTTAAAGTTGACTAAAACTCTTCAAAAAGGACAATGGGTGTCATTAAAATTTATAAATTAGTGTAAACTTAAGTTTAACTATGATGTTTCCTAAAGGGGAATTTCTGAAGGACAAAAGGGATGACAAAAGAAAAATATTCAGAAGAACTGCTTCTGCAAGAAGAAGAATTAAAACAAAATGAAATTGTATTATTTAATGATGAAGTCAATACTTTTGACCATGTTATTAATACACTTATTTATGCTTGTGATCATGTGCCAGAGCAAGCAGAGCAATGTGCGCTATTAGTGCATTATAAAGGTAAATGCACGGTTAAGACTGGTCCATATGATGATTTAGAACCACGCTGTTCTAAGCTTTTGCAAGCTGGTCTTAGCGCTGAAATAGTTTAAATAAAAAATCCCACAAATTGTGGGATTTTTTATTGTTTTTTAGATATATAAATGCGCCATTCTTTATAAAGTAGATGGACAAACAAAATTCGTTGTTTTTAAGTCTGTGTCTTTAATGGCACCAAATCCCCCAGCAATATCAATAAGCTTATCAAAGCCTCTTGCTTTTAATATGGAGGCTGCAATAACAGAACGATAACCACCTGCACAATGTACATAATACGTTTTGTCTTTATCTACCTGATTCATGTTTTCGTTAATAAGATCAAGCGAAAAATGTTGAACGCCTTCAAGATGAGTAGATTGGTATTCCCCATCTTTTCGCACATCTAATACATTAAGATTGTTAGCCTTTGCTCTGTTAGCAAATTCTAAAGCAGATATGGAGTCTAATGTTTCGATATCTTTTCCTGCTTTTTTCCAAGCTTCTAATCCACCTTCAAGATAGCCTAAGGTGTTATCGTAACCCACACGTGATAATCTTGTGACGGCTTCTTCAGACTTGCCTTCGGGCACCACGAGCACTATAGGTTGTTTTATATCTTTAATTAAGGCACCAACCCATGGTGCAAAACCACCATTCAGACCAATAAATATAGAATTAGGAATGTGACTTATTATAAAATCAGCTTGTGTTCTAACATCTAAGACTAAGGCAGATTCATGATTTGCCATAGCTTCAAACGCTTCTGGATTGAGTGGTACATTTCCTGTTTTTAAAACGGTATCAAACGTGTCATAACCCATTTTGTTCATCATAGCGTTTTTTGCAAAGTACTGCGGAGGTGGTGCAATGCCATTTAAAACTTCTATTACAAATTCAGCTTTAGTCATGTCCGCACGTAAAGCATAGTTTGTTTTTTTCTGTTCACCTAACACACCTACGGTTTCTTTACTTAAGTTTTTTCCACATGCAGAACCTGCGCCGTGAGCAGGATATACAATAACGTCATCGGCTAAAGGCATAATTTTATTTCGAAGTGAATCGAATAACATGGCTGCTAAATCTTCCTTTGTTAAATCAGATTTAATGGCTAAATCAGGTCGTCCAACATCACCCAAAAATAAAGTGTCTCCAGAAAAAATAGCATGATCTTTACCGTTCTCGTCTATGAGTAAATAGGTTGCAGACTCTAAAGTATGTCCTGGTGTATGCAATACCTTAATAGTTGCATTTCCTAGTTGTAGTACTTCATCATCAGTAGCGGAGTGTATGTCATATTTTGTAGTTGCTCCTGGGCCAAATACGATAGTTGCACCAGTTTCTTTAGCTAAATCGACATGACCTGAAACAAAATCAGCATGAAAATGAGTTTCTAAAATATATTTGATCTTTGCGTTATTAGTTTTTGCCTTATCAATATATTGCTGTATTTCCCTAAGAGGATCGATAATGGCAACCTCACCTTCAGATTCAATATAATAAGCTCCTTGGGCTAAACAGCCAGTATATAATTGTTCTATTTTCATTCTTTGTTCATTTGTGTTACAAATTTACGAAACTTCAAATTTCGAGATATGATAATTATCACAAAGAGTGTTAAAAGAGCTCTTTGAAAATAATGTAGATGGCCATTACAATAGTAAAATATCCAAATCCTTTCTTTAATCGTTTGGCACTAATTTTTTTAGAGAGTGCCAATCCTATAAAAATCCCAAAAATTGAGATTACGGTAAATGTAACTAGAAACTGCCAATCGATATTAGTTGTTTCGTTTATATCACCTAAAAATCCTATTAAGGATTGAATGGCAATAATAAATAATGATGTGCTAATGGCTTTTTTTATAGGAAGTTTTACTAATAAAACTAATGCAGGTACTATAAGGAAACCTCCGCCAGCTCCTACTAAGCCAGCTAAAGCACCGATACCTATTGCTTGAGTACCAATGGCAAAATAGTGCGAATTATCAAAGTTGTTAATGACGCTATCGCTATTAACAACTTTAGATTTTATCATTGACCACCCAGCTAAAAGCATAATGATTGCAAATAGCAACATGATGAAAAGGGAGTTGGTAAGTGAAAAATCAGCTACGGTAAATAATACCTCAGGTAAGTTAGGGATGACGATACTCCTCACCGTAAACACAGTAAGAATTGAAGGAATCGCGAATATGATAGCCGTTTTAAAATCTATCGTATTTTTTTTTATGTTACGAGCAGTGCCAACTAAAGCAGTACTGCCGACTATAAAAAGGGAATAGCCTGTAGCAACTATTGGACTAAAGCCTAAAAAATAGACTAAAATAGGAACCGTTAAAATCGAACCACCACCGCCTATTAGACCTAAAACAAGTCCTACAATTAATGCTCCGATATAACCTATAACTTCAATGAGTTCCATTTTAATGAGGTAGTTTATCTTTCAGTAACCCGTAAACAAAAGTACCTAATAAGGCAGCAGCAATCACTATTAATATTGAGAAAGCCGCTGTTCCAATTAAAATATACATTGGTCCTGGGCATGCACCACACAACGCCCAACCCAAACCAAAAATGGTGCCACCAACGATATAACGTGTAAAACCACGTTCTTTTAGTGGTACTCTCAGTGCTGATCCTTCGGTTGTTTTAACTTGGCGTGTTTTAGATAGTCTTAATAATATAATTCCTGTTACGACCGCAGTTCCGATGATACCGTACATATGAAATGATTGGAACTTAAACATTTCAAAAATCCGATACCATGAGACGGCTTCAGATTTTACTAAAACAATTCCGAAAAATATACCGACGATGAAAAATTTTAAATATTTACCCATAATTAAAAGAGTATTGGAAATATAAGATGAATCATAATGAGACCTCCAAAGAAGAAGCCAATTACGGCAATCAAAGAAGGTAGTTGCAAACTACTTAATCCTGTTATAGCGTGGCCAGAAGTACAGCCGCCAGCGTAACGTGTGCCAAAACCAACAAGGAACCCCCCAATTATCAAAATAGATAGTCCTTTAATGCTAAAAACAGCATCCCAACTAAACAATTCTGGCGGCAATAGGTTTTTACCAACATCATTGAATCCAAGCGCAGTTAAATCTGTAACGGTCGCTTCACTGAGATCCATATTTATAGGATTAGATAATACATAATGAGCGATAAAACCACCAAAAATAGCTCCTAACACAACAATGAGATTCCATTTCTGACTTTTCCAATCAAAATTAAAAAATGCAACACGTTTACCTGCACCCCCTATAGCACACATGGTTCTAAGGTTAGATGACATCCCGAAGGTTCTACCAAAATAGAGTAGTAAAAACATGACAACTGCAATACATGGTCCAGAAACATACCAAGGCCAAGGTTGTAAAATATATTCCATAATTTTTATTTGGTGCAAAAATAGAGATCTCTAATTAAGAGAATGTGTTAAAGGTTACTAAAATTCTAGAACTACAATCTTATTTCGCCCAAGCTTAATTTTTTTCTCACGTTCTAATTGTTTTAATAGGCGAGAAATAACTACACGAGACGTGTTTAAATCTTCAGCAATTTCTTGATGTGTGACCTCTAAACTTGTCGAAGAGGTAAGTTTTACATGATCTGTTAAGTATTTAAATAGACGTTCATCCATCTTCATAAAGGCAAGTGCATCAATAGTTTCTAACATTTCATCAAAACGTACTTGATAACTTTGTAATATAAAATTTCTCCAGCTTTCGTTGGAATTAAACCACAGTTTCATGTAGTCTATAGGGATCATTATAACAGTGGCATCCTCATCTGCAATAGCGCGAATTTTACTTACAGATTTTACCATGCAGCAAGTTAAAGACATAGCACAAGTATCTCCAGACTCTAAAACATATAATAAAAGTTCATCTCCATCATTGTCTTCTCTTAAAACTTTGATGTTTCCCTTTATTAAAAGCGGAATGAAATTTAAATCTTGACCTAAATCTATAATAATATCAGCTTTTTGAAAGGTTTTTAGAAGTGCAACATTGGAGATGTTATCGATTATTTCGGAATCGAATAAGTAATTAAATGGGGAGAGTAATTCTTTTGAAATCATACCTCAAAAATACTAATTTAAAAATTTGAAATAAATTGTTTGGCTATCATTTAATAAATGTATTATATTTGCACCCACTTAAAAAAATACTGATAAGTATTATTAAAGTGAAAATAATGGCCTCGTGGCGCAACTGAATAGCGCACTTGATTACGGCTCAAGAGGTTACTGGTTTGAATCCAGTCGAGGTCACTAAAAAAGAATAAAAAAATTCTTATTAAAAGCTTGTAAAATCTATGATTTTACAAGCTTTATTCGTTTTTAGAGGGTAATAGTTGTCTCTTTTTATTGGCAATTTAGCTGTTAATTGGGATAATCACTGAATATGGTTTATCAATTATTAGCTCAATTCAGTTTAATATTTATCCATAATTTACGACTCGATAGTTTCAAATAATCTACTTCAACGTAACTATAACATTTATTTTTTGAAAAATAAATGTTAGAAATTAATAGCCAATTGTGTGTATATGATTTTTAAACTGATAGGCTGAAATATTAAATCAACATCTTTTTTACGAATGTCATTATCTAATTTTATTTCTGGAAATGAAATTTAGGTAATTTATTGATCATTAAATGTTTAATGCTTCAGTAGCTGCGTCATTTACTTCATTTGGTTAGCTGCGCGTTCAATATAATTATCAAGGAAAGTATGGAAATGTTCCATTTTTAATTTTTTTATATGTTGATATGAAATTCACGCGTAGCCTAGCGTCAATAGAAGTTTTAACATCTTTATAAAGATCTATCTCTGTATTTGACACGTATCTAGTGAAGTACTAATTAACAAAAACTTTAGAAAAAAAAATTTCATGAATAAATTTATATTATCATTTATTATAGTGAATTCATTTCTTTTTGGAGGCATAACTACTGTGTTTGGCCAAGAATTAAATGTTACTGGAATTATTAAGGGAGCTGATGGTATGCCGCTGCCTGGAGCAAATATTATAGAAAAAGGTACCAAAAATGGTGTTCAGACAGATATTGATGGACAATTCACAATCGATTTAATAGATCGTAACGCCACAATTGTAATATCATTTATTGGTTTTACAACACAAGAAATTCCTGTTAACGGACAAGAAACCTTAGATATAACATTAGAGAATGCAGATACAGCGCTTGAGGATGTTTTAATCGTCGGTTATGGAAGCGTAAAGAAAAGTGATTTAACCGGTGCTGTATCGCAGGTTAGTTCTAAAGAAGTCAATGCCTTTCCTTCAGGATCTGTTATGCAATCATTGCAAGGTAGAGCAGCAGGTGTTCAGGTGTCACAAAATACAGGAGCCCCAGGTGCTGGATTCAGTGTAAGGATTAGGGGATCTAATTCAATTCAAGGAAATAATGACCCTTTATATGTTATAGATGGTTTTCCTTTTTCTGGAAGTCCTACAAACTTAAATAATTCAGACATAGAAAGTATTGAGGTTCTTAAAGATGCTTCAGCAACCGCCATTTATGGTTCGCGAGGTGCGAATGGAGTTGTACTAATTACTACTAAAAAGGGAAGAGATGGTGCAACTAAAGTAGAAATAGAAAGTAGTTATTCTATACAGCAGCGATCGTCAAAATTAGATTTGCTTAATGGTACCGAATATGCGGATTTTATGAATTTACAAGCACAAAATGATGGTTTAGATCCTTACTTTACGTCACAAGAAGTTGCTGGATTTGGAGAGGGATTTGATTGGCAAGATTTTGTTTATCGTGAAGGTAATATTCAAACAAATTCAGTTAATCTAAGTGGTGGTGATGAAAGAACCCAGTTCTCTATGGGAGGTAGTATTTTTAATAATGAAGGTATTATAAAAGGAAGTGATTATAAAAGATATTCTGTACGCCTCAATTTAACACATAGACTAAATGATAAAGTAAAGATAGATTGGTCTAACTCACTATCGTATTTAGACACCAGAAGAAAAGATAGCAGTGGTGGCAGTCGAGGCGGTTCACTTATTGGTGCCTCTATTTCTGCAGCGCCTATATCAACGCCATATAACGATGATGGAACTTACCGCGTGTTATCTACACAATATCCTTTCATAGCTCCGGATATTGTTAATCCAATTAATTTTATTAACGAGAATAGTTATAGGATTCAAGCCAATGTTGTATTGAGTAACTTGGCTTTTGTTTATAATCCGACACCCGAATTAACACTTAAAATTTCAGGGGGTATAGAAAATAGAGATGATAGAGCAGATGGGTATACTACGCGTAATTTTTTTAATTCTGACGGATCTGCAAGTGTTTCAACAAATCAACAACGAAGTTTATTAAGTGAGAATACAATAACGTATCAAAAAATATTTAATGATAAACATGCCTTCACTGCTCTAGCAGGTATCACCTATCAAAATTTCAAAAACACTAATTTAGCAGGAAGTGGTTTAGGTTTTATAAGTGATGTTTTTGAGTCTAATCAATTACAAAGTGCCGAAAATCCTGGTATTCCATCAACAGGATATTCAGATTCTTCATTAATGTCCTATCTCGGTCGGATAAACTATAGTTTTAATGATCGCTATTTGTTAACCTTAAGTATGAGAAGTGATGGATCTTCAAGATATAGTGAAGGTGAAAAATGGGGTAATTTTCCTTCAGCAGCATTAGCTTGGAAAGCAAGCGAAGAAAGCTTTATAGATAATTTAAATATTTTTTCAGAACTAAAATTTCGTGGCAGTTGGGGCTTAGTAGGTAGCCAAGCCATAAGTCCGTATACAACGTTAAACATATTGTCTTCAGGATATACAGTTTTTGATGACGAATTATACAATACATTGGCGCCAGGTTCTAGACTGCCTAATGATTTAAAATGGGAAACGACAGAGCAATTGAATGTGGGAGTGGATGCTGGGTTCTTTAATAACAGATTGTCTTTAACCTTAGATTATTACGTAAAAAATACTGAAGACCTTTTAAACACAGTTAGACTACCAAGTTCTACAGGGTATCTTTCATCAATAAGAAATATAGGCGAGGTTGAGAATAAGGGAATCGAATTAGGTATAAGTGGAGATATATTTAGAGGTGATTTTAAATGGAACCTTGCTGCAAATATTTCAGCAAACCGAAATAAGGTTATTAAACTTAACGGAGGTGAGGATATTTTAACTTCGAATATTTCATTATTGGCTGTTCAAGATAATGTTTCCATACTGAGAGAGGGAAGACCCATAGGACAGTTTTGGGGGTATTTAGAAGATGGTTATACCGATGAAGGTCAGATTAATATTGTAGATTTAAATGAGGATGGGGTAATTTCAGCAGAAGATAAAACATATATTGGGGATCCTAATGCTGATTTTATCTACGGTATCAATTCAGAAATGAGTTATAAGAATTTCAATTTATCATTTTTTATTCAGGGATCGGAAGGAAACGATATTTTTAATGTAAGTGCTATTCCTGTAACCATGGATTACGGACAGGGGTTAAACACATTGCGTGAAGTCTATCAAGATAATTGGAGCCCTACAAATACAGATGCTAAATATCCTCTAGTAAGCAGAAGTACCTCTGCATATGTTTCAGACCGATGGATAGAAGATGGATCATATATACGTCTTAAAAACATTGAGTTAGCTTATTCTATTCCACTTGATTATGATTTTATGGAAAAAGCACAAGTCTATATTAGTGGTCAAAACCTTGTTACTATAACAAATTATTCTTGGTTAGATCCTGAAGTGAACTCTCAAGGGGCTGGTAGTCCAGGAATTGATTATTTATCATACCCTGTAGCTAAAGGGTTTACTTTAGGCTTAAGAATGGTTTTCTAAAAAAAAAAACATTAATAAATAGCAATTTTTTTATTATTAAAATTTATATAATTAACATGAAAAATTTAGAAATCACTATATATAATTTCATAAAAAACTTAAAAATTAATACTAATTTCATCGGTATATTGGTAACTCTAATTGTGTTTAGTAGCTGCAGTTTAGATGAGAATCCACAAACGGTTGTAGAAGAGAATTTTTACAATACTGCGGAAGAGTTAGAAATTGCCATGAATGCTTCTTATTCACCACTTAGAGGTTCATATGCGGAACAAATAGCTGTTTTAGATGCACATACAGATTGGGGTTATGGACGCGGAAGTAGAGCGGATTATAATGATTTTCAGGGATTTAATTCGGCAAATATCAATGTGGCTGGTTTACGCTGGAATGCATTTTATCAAAGTATTAGAAATGCCAATTTAGTGATTAGAAATGCCCCTTTAGGGTCCGATGTCACTCAAGAGGAAATTGATCTAATCGTCAGTGAAGCTAAATTTTTAAGAGCCTTAAATTATTTTATCCTAGTTAGAAATTGGGGAGGTGTACCAATAAGAACAGATGTAAATTATGAACAACCTGATTTAGTTAAAAGTACTGCGGAGGACGTGTACGACTTTATCCTTCAGGATTTGCAAGAGGCTGAAGAAATGCTACCTGAGATAGCAAGAAACGCAGGTCGACCATCAACATATGCGGTAAAAAGTTTAATGGCAGATGTGTTCTTAACATTAGGAATGTACCCTGAGGCGGCTGCAAAAGCCAAAGAAGTTATTGATTCAAATCAGTTTTCTTTAGTTCCTGCTACTTCAATTGAAGACTTACAATATGATTTGTTTGGACCAGAAATAGTGAGTTCTACAGAAGAAATTTTCTCTCTTAAGTATACTAGAGAATTGAATCAAGGTAATTTTCTGTTATTTATTTTAAATCATCCAAGTACCAACTTATTTAACTTTGGCGGTGCCTATGCACATTATAGTGAGTCTACAAATCCTTTTTATATAAATTGGGATGATAATGATTTACGAAAAGCGTTATGGGATCAAATAGATTTTGGTTTAGGACCTAATACGTTGGTATCTAAAAAATATGTAGACCAGTTTGCTGTAAACAATAGTGGGGCAGGAAATGACCTTCCGGTTTACCGATTTGCAGAAGTACTTTTAATATATGCAGAAGCATCAGCTAGAGACGCAGGAGCGCCTACAACAGAAGGTGTGGAAGCATTAAATTTTGTACATCGAAGAGCTTTTGGACAAGATATTTATTCGTCTAATGCGATAGATTTTATTGCGGCAGATTATGATTTGAATTCTTTTGTAGATTTAGTCTTAGACGAGCGTGCTTATGAGTTTATTTTTGAAGGGAAACGTTGGTATGATTTAAAACGAACCAATAAGGCTGCTGAAACCATTTTGAATGTTAAAGGGATTACAATCGCTGAAAAACATTATTTGTGGCCGATTCCAAATTCTGAAATCGACTATAATGATTCTATGAGTAGTGGAGATCAAAATCCGGGGTATTAAATTAGACTATTATAAATTGGATAGTAAAAAAGTGTGTGAAGTAATCGATCGTTACTTTACACACTTTTTTTTTATTTAAAAAAAGCTGATTTCGAATTTTAGAGTAAGCAAATTTAATTAACGACGTGTTATATAAGACACCGTAAGCGAAAATTTGATAAAGTAAAGGGATTAAGAAATGACCAAAATTTTTGTTGCGAGAGTGTTCTGCTTGATGTGTAATGCTCAGTTTTTTATGAATTGTTCCTGTTTCTGAATGTTGTCTTTATAATCAAGGGAAAGAGAAGTGGAGCTTTTATAGTCCTATAAACTTCAATAATGATAGTTTCTATCAATTAAGTATGTGAAAACTAAGGATTGTTTATGGGAAACTATATATAATTAGAACAATAAGAGCATGTGTTTATCCTGCAAACATAAAAAGAAAGTCCCGAAGAATTGAACATTATGAATGCCAACACTTAAATGAAATTTAAGCTGGATTTAATAAGAAACGATATCAATTTAGTAACTGAACAGAATTTACAGTATACTAAAGTTGTAAAATAAAAAAAGTCTACACCAATTTTAAAAGGTGTAGACAACTTTAAGTTTTAACTTTTAGAATAACTAATAATTATTCGTCTAGTAACAAATTTAAATTTACTGTAATATTATCACGTGTAGCTTTACTAAATGGGCAGGCCTCATGCGCTTTTTCGACTAAGTCTTGTCCTGTTTCTAGATCCACTCCAGGAATATAACAGTCTAAAGTGGCTTCTAGGAAAAAGCCATCTTCATCTTGGCAGAATCCAATAATTGCTGTAACACTCAATGCTTCTTCGTCAATTTCTATCCCTTCATTTTTTGCGACCGATTGCAAAGCGCCTCCAAAACATGCTGCGTAAGCTCCTCCAAAGAGTTGTTCTGGGTTTGTACCAGTTCCACCTTTACCTCCCATTGATTTTGGAACGGATAAATTATGATCTAATGGTCCTTCTTTAGAAGTAATGTGTCCTGTTCTTCCGCCTTCGGCTTTTGTAGTAGCTTCATATAATGTTTTCATTCTGTCTCGTTTTTATATTAATGTCTTAAATATACTGAGATACAATAAAGTGAAGAAATGTACACTCATAAATTTCTCATAAAATCAGACTATACAAGTATATATTAGTCGTTAGTCTAATATAAACCCTCGATAAAACTATGTTAAAGGTGTAATTATTTATTAGATTAGAATGGGACTTTGCTTTTATGATTTTTAGACGATTACTAGAAAAATTACAAAAAAGTAATTTACAGAAAAAGTATTCCAACTAAAACATTTGGCAATATAAGTTAGTCATTTTTATTTTGTTGACGTGTTTCACGACGCTCTTCGCGTCGTTCCTTTCTTAGTTCTTTCTTTTCTTCAGAGGTAAGACCTTTACTTTCTTGTGCATCTCTAAAAGCATCTTTATATTCGATACTTTCATCAGTTTCTCCTTTAAAGGCTTTAATCCAACCATTTTTAAATATTCCACCTACAGAAGTCCAAATTCCAGCTTCAAGGTTATTAAGATCACCTTCAATAGGAACTTCTGTTGCTATAGTATCTGTACTTTGGTTCTTTAAAATAAATTTGAAAAAACTAGTAAATCCTTCCCATAGTATTTCTAAGAAACTATCCTCTTTACCAATCATGGTTGAATTAGTTAAAAGCGGTTTTATATAGCCTTTCATGTAGCCGTCTGCTATTGCCATTTCACTAAAAACTTCAAAAATTCCGGTTTCAAAATCTATTCCTGCATAGTGGCTAGTAAGTGCATTAAGCGCTTTGGCTTCAGCATTTTCTAATGCAAAGGCAATATCCATATCAGGTATATCCTTAAATAGATTTAAATTTCCATCTAGCTTTACATTTCCGTTTCCAAATGAAACCGCAGTGGCATGTATTGGTGATGGTAGAATGCGTTCTTCTTCAGTGACATTTCTTAAGTTATCGGCGGTGAGATATAGATTATTTAATTGTAAATCTATGTTCGGATCTGCATTTAGACCCACCATGGCAATTTTGCCTTCCACGATTTCAAAGTGGTTAATTTCTAAAGGAACTAAGTCATCCAAAGCTTTTGTCCAATCTTCTGCTTCAGTTTCTCCTTCTTTTGGAGTGGTTTCTTGGTCTTCTAAAACATAGATTACTTCTGGGTTTGTCATAATGATTTCTGCAACTACAGCACCATCAAAAAGCGCACTCCATTCCACCGAGATCTCTGTTTTTGGAAAATTTAGAAATGGCACTTGAGTTTCAGCATCTACTTTATTTAGGTATAAACCGTCAATAACATATGCTCCACGATATAAGGAAATATCAATGTCTTCTACTTGACCATAATAACCAGGAATATCAGCCAACACCTCATTAATATAATCTTTGGCCCAAATTGGGAGGTATAATCTGCCCCCAATAAGTATTAAAACTATTAATAGAGGTATTATAATTCGCTTTCTTTTATAAAACGGACGTTTAGATGTATTCGACATTTTCTATCACTATTACACAACCGATAAAATAAAGGTTGAAAATTATTATATAGTAATATGGCAATTACTTAGGACTAATGGAAACAATTAACTTATTTTTTTATAATAAGTATGCTTTATTCAATTGCATGTTTGGTGACATATACACGCCAACCTATTATAGCAAGCTGAAGTTTAGACGCTTTGCTAAGGTCTAATTGTTTTTTAGTGTAAGAAGGAAGTATGGCTTTATTGAGTTTCGCCAAAATTTTAAAGATTTTAGTTTTCATAGTGTATTGAATAATAAATCTTTAACAAAAATAGTAAAACTTATTCTAGAACTAAGCTTTACAAGTTTTTGGTCAGTGGTTAAGTTGGGTTTCTTTTTTAGATTGATGAAATAATAATTTCAATAATCAATTTAGCTAGTGTCATCATAATTTTAAGTTTAGAGGTTAATAAAATAGGTTATTTATTTGATTGAGTTTTCAATATATAATCTAAACTATATTCCTCCAAACAATTAGGATTAAATCGACGAATTTGGATTCGTATTTATAACTAAAAAGATGATTTATGTTTTAATATTATGTGACCTGTCTATCTTAAGGTTATATTTTGTAATGTTTAAAGTTGATTAAGATTATATTTTGATACTTTTTAAGAGCTTTTTTTAGGTGATAATTCAAACCGTAGAGGGTTTTCGTTAATAAAATGGTTAAATCTGAATAGTTTGTCTTTATTCCGAAAATTTTCCATGATATATTTCATGTTTTATTTAAGCTGTTTTTTGTATTTAATTTTATCATAACAGCTGGAGATAATAATAAAACTATATTTGTAAAAAAAAAAGATGAAGAAAATTACGATTTTAGTATTGCTATTAATTTCTGGATTTAGCTGGTCTCAAGTTCTAGTGATTAATGAACTAGAACCAGATAGTCCTAGTATAGATACTGAAGAGTTTATTGAGTTGAAATCAGAAACACCAAATTTTTCAACAGATGGATACATATTGGTGTTCTTCAATGGATCGAGTAGTGGTGGAGACTCTAGTTATTTCGTTTACGATTTAAATGGCTTAACAACGGATATTAATGGTTTGTTAGTTGTAGGAAGTGCCAATGTGACCCCTTTTCCACAATCATTAATGTCTGAAAATGTAATTCAGAATGGACCAGATGCCGTGGGAATTTATCAAGCTTCAGTAAATGATTTCCCAGAAGAAACGGTAGCAACTCAAGTCAATTTGATTGATGCTATGGTTTATGGGACTAATGATTCTGATGCCACAGGTTTATTGGAGAAGCTAGGTGAAACACTTCAACATAATGACAGTGGTACTAATGCGAATCCAAAATCTATTCAACGTTTTGTGGATGAAATGGGGAATGTAACGTTTGCGTCTGCAACTCCAACAGCAAGAAGAGAGAATGACGGATCTGGTATTGCTATTACTGCGATAGCCATCTCAGTCACAGAAACACAGATTGGTGAAGGTGAGGCTTTTGATATTATGTTTACATCAGACACACAGATTACTTCAGATTTAAACTTTAATGTTAGTTTAGATAATTACGGTTTTAATACCTCAGATTATACTGGTAATACAAGTATAACAATTTTATCTGGTGAAACTACAGCGAGCACCACAATTACGATAGTTGATGATGCGGATGATGAAGGTGATGAGGTCTTGAAAATTAGATTTATAGATTTAGTTGAGCCCGTTATTGCAAATAATGGAGATATCGAAGTGCGAGTTGTAGATAATGATTTTACAGTCGCAGCTTGGGGGACACCTTTGGATCCCACATACGGCATTGTAGAAAGCACACAACCAAACGGCTACTATAGTAATTTAGATGGTTTAGCCGATGTAGAACTGCGACAAGCCTTACAAGATATTGTTGCAGACCCAAGTATTGTTAGAGCACAAACGTATGCTGATGTTATTGATATTTTAAATGAAGCAGATGAAAACCCGGAAAATAGCAATGAGGTTTGGTTGGTGTATTTAGAAGAAGGACGTGCTAAGTTAGATATTCAAACCAATTCATTAAGTACAGGGAAGTGGAATAGAGAACATACATTTCCGAGATCTAGAGGAGGATTTGATAGTATAGAGGAAGATGAAATTGCAGATGGTATAGATGTATATTGGACAACTAAAGCAGATTCCTTACGTCACGGGAATTCTGATGTGCACGCATTAAGAGCTGCGGATGGACCTGAGAATAGTAGTCGTAATAATCGATTTTATGGCGAATATAACGGACCAGCTGGTACGGCAGGTAAGTTTAAGGGAGATGTAGCAAGAAGCGTATTTTATATGGCTGTGCGTTACAATGGTTTAGAAATTGTAAATGGTTTTCCTGAAAGCAATGTTGGTGAGTTCGGTGATTTAGCAACCTTGTTAGATTGGCATAGAAATGATCCACCAGACGATTTTGAAATGAATAGAAATAACGTGATTTATAACTGGCAGTTTAACAGAAACCCATTTATAGATCAGCCAGATATGATAGAATATATTTGGGGAAACAGAATAGGTGAAGATTGGGATCAAACCTTAAATGTTACTGATAAGACAGAGCTTAAGGTGGTTATATTTCCTAATCCAACAACAGGACGTGTTTACATTACGGGTGTAAATGCAACAGTAGATGTTGACGTTTATTCTATAGATGGAAAACTTTTAAAACAATCACAACCTGTTGAGGAGTATATAGATTTAGATGTGGCTTCTGGTTTGTATTTATTGAAGTTAACAAGTGAGAATCGTTCTGTAATTAAGAAGGTTATTGTCGATTAAAGTATTGTAGTATTTCAATAAAAAAAGCCAAACTGAATTTAAACAGTTTGGCTTTTTTTTGTGTTTGAGATGATGTAAATCTCACCCTTTAGTTCTTGCAATTAAAGTGCCTTCTGATTTTCCAAATTCTATATTTGGAATACCATCAGTGACTTTCCAGGTAGCACTACTTTTAAAACCTTTTCCATCTTCGAGGCTAATTTTTATACTTGTAATATCACCTGATGTGTTGCGTTTTAATTTTGAATAATTAACGCTAATTCCAATGTTTTCGAGATTTGCTTTATGGCTGTCTAAGACGTCATCTGTTGTATATTTTGAAATATAAGCGATAGAGGCATTTTTTGAAGAATCTTCGTCATCTATAAAAGTAATATTTGTTAATTCTGATCTCGTAATTTGAAGTGGTTTATCTTTTTTTAAGAGGTTTATACTTTCTTTTGTTATTAATTCAATGACTCCATTTTTACCTTTTTCACCATATTTGTTTATGGCTTTTTCATCTTTTAAAACAGTCATACTTTCAATGATTTCAGCCGACATGGATTTTAAATAGTCCGACGAAACTTCTTTACCATTAACAATAACTAAGGGCTTTGGGTTTTTATTAGATTGATATGTAATATTTTTATACGCTTTTTGGGGTTGATGTATAATAATCTCTTCGCTAATATTATTAATCTTTAAAGTTTTACCTCCTTCATAATAATGATCGGACTTTACTTTAGACAAATTTTCGACTACGGTTGAATCGATTGAAAAGTAAATAGAATCGTTTGTATGTGTCTTTTGGTTTGCTATTTTAAAATATAACGTATCATTTGAGTGGTCATCAGAAGTTGATTTTTCTGAATTATATACCATTATAGTTTCTTCAACATGCTCTTCTTTTGTCAATGCACCAACCTTAGCGCTTCCATCCTTTTCCATCTTAAAATAAAAAGGTGTAATTCCATTTTTATCCTTAGAACTATAGTTAATTGGACCATTTTTGGTGACAAAATCTATGCTAATTTCTGAAATTTCATCGTTACTATTGCGCTCTAATTGTTTGATTAACATAGTCACATTTTTAGATTGTAATCTTTTTTTAATCGCGTTTATGCCATCTGTAGTTATGTCTTTAGTAAAGTGTACTTGTATAATTTTGGATAACTTGGTGGTTGTAGGCCGAGATAACAAACTATGTTGTGATAATAGGTTGTTAACTCGAGTAGAGAAAGAACCCGAAATTTCATTGCTTTTTTGTGCTTTTAAAAGACTATCCATGTTAAATACGCCATTACCATATCTGCCGATAAAACTTGCGTTTTCTTCGAATAACTCTTTGTAAATCAAAAAGGCTTCTATGGCCTTGTCATTAATTGATTCAAAAGTAGAGCCTGGTAATTTTACCGTGATGGAAGTAATTTCATCATGGCTATTTCGTTTGAGATTATGAATCTGAAAATCAATTTCTTTACGTTTAAAAGCTGTTTTAATCTTTTCTAATTCTGAATCTTTTGAGTTTTTTGTAATTATTGTAATTATTTTCTCTTGATTAGCGGAAGTTTTACTAGTTACTGGAGCGGTTTCAACATAAATAGTTTCGGTATTCATGCTCATTAATAAACCGGCTAAAAGGGGTAGAATTAATAGATACTTGAATTGATTGCTTTTGTGTGATCTCGATTTGTTTAACATAAGGATTCGTTTTTTGATTGATGAATTATAAAAGTTGTTAGATAATATGGTGTCGTGATTAGCGACACTAGTTTTTAATAATAAATGCTGATAATCCTTTTTAGCGTTAGAATTATTTTGACTTTTAAAATCAGCTATATATTCTAAGTTTTGTCGGACTTCTTTTCTGTATAACCAAATTAAAGGGTTAAACCAAAAGGCAACACAGGCTAATTGTGTGAGTAGAATATCTATGGAATGTAATTGGTTAACATGAACTTTTTCATGGGCTAGAATAAGTTGAAGTTCTTCCTCTTTATAAGAATTAGGGTTATATACAATCCATTTAAAAAATGAAAACGGTGAAATTTTAGTTTTTACAATCACATAAGTAAAATGTCGTTCTTTATGTTTTGGGTTTTTTAGAAGAAGTAAAACTAAGGATCCAAACTGAAGGACAAATTGAATTAAAAATACAGATAATCCAATGCCATATAATATAGGTATAAGTTTAAACCAATCAAATGCAACTTCAGGTTGTGTTTGAGTCACAAAAGTTGAAGGTAATGTTTGAATAAATGCTGTTTCTTGAATTGCTATAGGTTCTATAGGAATATAAACAGGAATTATAATTAACGGAAAAACCAAGGCCAAAAGTAAGCCTGATAAAAGAAACCATCGGTTGTGCTCAAAAAAAGTTTCTTTTCTCAAAAAAAAGTAAAAACATACATACATTATGGCAATTACGGCGGATGCTTTTAATAGATATTCCATAATTATTTTTTGTTTTCTATTAAGGCAATAATCTCTTTTAACTCATCGATACTAATTTTCTCTTCCTTAGCAAAAAATGAAACCACGTTTTTATAAGAATTATTGAAGTAATTTTCAATAGCAGTATTCATAAACTTAGTTTTGTAGTCTTCTTTAGTTACAATAGGATAGTACTGATGCGTTTTTCCGTACGCATTATAACTAACATAGCCTTTTTCTTCTAAATGTCGTATAATGGTAGAAAGCGTGTTGTAATGTGGTTTGCCTGCTGGCATCTCTGCTAATACATCTTTTACAAAAGCTTTTTCCAACTTCCATAATATGTGCATTATTTCTTCTTCTTTATTGGTTAGCTTTTGCATAGGAATAAAATCTAATATTAATCTTGAATTCAAAAATACAACTATTTTTGTAGTTATACAACTGTAAAAATAGTTATATAACGTAAAATATAGTTTTAGTAGGTGTAAAAATGAAATATTATCTTTGCGCTTTAAAGGAAACAAGTAATTAAAAATATCGATAGAAGATGAGTGTGTTAATGGTTATTGCAGGATTAGCGTTGTTAGTAGTTGGAGGAGATTTTTTGGTTAGAGCGTCTGTTGGTTTGTCTTTTAAACTTAAGTTATCTAAGTTGGTTATTGGTATGACGGTTGTGTCTTTTGCGACATCTGCACCAGAATTATTAGTGAGTTTGCAGGCTGCTTTAGAGGGGGTTTCTGATATTGCTTTAGGAAACGTTATTGGATCTAATATTGCTAATATCGGTTTGGTTTTGGGAATCACAGCTATTATTTCTCCGCTAGCGGTGGATCGCGAGTTTTATAAACTGAATTGGCCAATGATGATGCTATTGTCATTTGTGCTTTATTATTTCCTGAAAAATGATGGTGTATTAACGGCTATTGAAGGCTTGTTAATGATGATTTCTTTGGTAGTCTTTTTAGTGGTTTTAATTAGAAGCTCTAGGAAATCCACCAAAGCAAACATAGAAGAAGTGGATGATGCGCTCGCGGTCGTTTCTAATTTTAAAATTATAATGTGGCTACTAATTGGTGCTGCAGGATTATATTTTGGTTCTCTTTGGTTAGTAGATGGCGCTAAAGAATTGGCGATGTCCATAGGGATTAGTGATTACGCTATCTCTGTTACTGTTATTGCAATTGGTACAAGTGTCCCAGAGCTAGCAGCTTCTGTTATTGCTGCGTTAAAGAAAGAAAAAGCTATTTCATTAGGAAACCTTATTGGTTCCAATATATTTAATATCGCTTCAGTATTAGGTCTTACGGCTATGATAAAACCTATCGTCGTTAATCCTGATACACCTGAGATATTATCCACAAATATTTTTTGGATGATTGGTTTTGCTGCGATTTTAATTCCATTTATAATCATTCCAAAGCGTTTTGAAATTGGAAGAGTCAAAGGAATGTTGTTATTCGGTTCTTATTTAGTGTTTATATATATAGCACTTAGATAACTATTTGATTTTGATTATTGGCATAGTGGTTATTTCAAAATAACAAAGTATTAAAAAAAAAAAAGCCTCACGGAACTATTATTGTTGTTGTGAGGCTTTCTTAAGTACGAGAATGACAAAGAGTTCTCTTGTGTAGGGACCTATTTAGTAATGCCATATAGAACGCATTTTTATAAGCTTATATCGGATTGATTTAAAAACTAAACTGCTCACATTAAATTAGGGTATAGTAAATAAATTAAGTTAATGTTCTTGGGGAGATTAAATCATTATTACACCAACCTGCTAAAAGCGATGTTAGAATAGTTTTACATCTCTCTTAAATTAAGCAAAGCCGTTAAGTAAATGGAAAAAGAAAGCCTCCTGAAATATATTTCAGGAGGCTTTTATATAGTATTACGAATAAGCTATTCTACTTATTTTGTAACAACAAACTTTTTAGTGATGCTTGAGTTTCCAGTTGTAATTTTGTATACATATAAACCTGCTGCTAAATTACTAGCATTAAATTCTGCTTTGTATACTTTACCTGGGTAAGCCTCCTCGTTGAATATACGACCAACATTACGACCGTTAATATCAAATACCTCTATCGATACGTTACCAGTTGTTTGAGGTGTAAATTCAATATAAGATACACCATTTGTTGGGTTGGGGTATGTTGTAAAGCCTAGTTCTTCAGCATTTACTGTATTTACACTAAGTAAACGTTGTTGTTCAGCGTAAGCTTGGTAATCAAATTCTTCGCAAGTTCCTATTGCAATTACACCATCAAGATCATAGCCGTCTTCTGTTGTTGATAATTCGTCATTATTTACAATTTTCACATAATAGATGAAGCTAAAACCACCAGCATCTGAGATATCAATTGTATTATCTGATTTACATACAGTACCTGCAAAATGGTAGTTAATATCATCAGCAGAAACATAAACGTTAGCATATTCTTTATAACTGTCACATCCTAAATAGTTTCCAAAAGTAGTTTCAACAATTACTAAGTCTGGACCTTCTTGGTTGTAAACAGCTCCACCGAATGTTAAAGTAACTTCACCACCATATCCTAATGATGTAAATACATAGTCATCAGTTGATTCTGGCTCACCAAGTACATTACTAGGAGTTTCAGTTCTAATAGCGTCAATAACACCACCATTCTTTTTAGTTCCTTCTACGTAGTTAAAATAATCAGAGGCGTAACATCCAGCTGGTGTTGGTAACATTGGTTCGTTACAGCCTGTTAAAGCAACAACTCCATCTAAATCAAAACCATCATCAGAAATAGATCCACTAGGAGTTGTATCTATAATCTTTACCTCTGTAATATAAGATAAGAAAATAGGTGCGTTGCTGATGTCTAAATCGCCAGCATCATCAGTGAGAACTGATCCTATAAGGTAAAAATCTATACCATTCTGAGATACATAAATATCAGCAGATTCTGGGTAGCTCGAAAATGAAGCGTTACCAAATGTAGTTTCAACAACTTCAATATCTGGACCTTCATTATTATATACAACACCATCAAAAGTTATTGTAACTTCTCCTCCGTAACCTAATGATAAAAAGTTTAAAGAATCATCCATTTCAGGTTGACCTAAAGCTTTGTTTGTGTCCATGCGCTCAGCAACTGTTAATGCATTTCCATTGCTGTCTAATCCTGGGATATAGTTTAAAGCTCCTGAACCATAACAAACATCGCTAGGAATTTCTTCACAACCATTAACGGCTTCAACACCATCTAAATCGTAACCATCACCAGATCCATATGTCGTATCTGTAATTCTAATTTGAGTTACGTAATCTAAAGCGATGCCGTCTAAGTCTATTGATCCGTCACGACAAACAGTACCGTATTGCACCCAAGTCTCGCCATCTTGAGACAACTCTACTAATGCAGTTTCATCGTCACCTCTACCG
Organism: Winogradskyella costae; assembly: GCF_013403865.1. Taxonomy (GTDB): domain Bacteria; phylum Bacteroidota; class Bacteroidia; order Flavobacteriales; family Flavobacteriaceae; genus Winogradskyella; species Winogradskyella costae. Next base: position 280,350 of record NZ_JABFDK010000001.1, on the reverse strand, counting down.
CAAGAATCTCCAGAGAATGAAGTTTCATAAATCATGATGTCTGTTCCAGCTTGGTTGTATACCGCTCCGCCTAATGCAAGAGTAATACTTCCCTTTATACCTAAACTATAAAATCCACTAGGAGCATTTGATTTGTCTGGTGTGTTTAAAGCAGCATTAACATCAGAACGATCTGCATGTACAGGGGTTTCATCTGAACGATTACCTTGGTTTGATGCTATCACTTCAATAGCATTACAGCTGTCTTGTGAACTCCCTTGAAAGGCATTCATATTAATTGTCATAAAAGTAGCAGCTCCACACAATATAGGAAGTAGGTGCTTAGTAAAATTTTTCATAAATAATTGAATTTGGTTAATAACACTGTAATATTATAACCGTGTACACAGGTAGCCTAAAAAAAGCGAAGACTACCTGAAAAAGTCGGTAAAATGAAATATTTTACTTTGAAAAACAGATTTTATCGTTGTAAGGAAATACGCCTTGGTTCTTATATTTTGTTTTTAGAAACACATTAGTATGAGTTAATTACTGTAATTGGAGTTATGGAAAAGCGTATAGGATTTGTAAATTTGTAGTGAAATTTGTTGCTTTGAAAATTATTTTACCAAAGCTAAAGATGGATGTAAAGTGTGAGAGGGTATTTGTAAATGAATACGCGATGGGATGTATTTGAATCTTTACATATAGTAAGGAGTAAAAAAGTCGTCTAGAAAAATATATTCTAGACGACTTTAAATGTTTATTAAGTTGCTAATTAAGAAATGTCAGCACTCTTTACTGTTTTAACAATTCTACCTGCAATTTTGTATGGGTCACCATTAGAAGCTGGTCTTCTATCTTCTAACCAACCTTTCCAGCCTTTTTCAACGGCGATAATTGGAATACGTATTGAAGCTCCTCTATCTGAAATTCCCCAAGAGAAATCATTAATGGACGCCGTTTCATGCAAGCCAGTTAAACGTTGGTCGTTAAACTCTCCATAAACAGCAATATGTTCTTTTACTACAGGACGGAAAGCTTCACAAATTTTAGCGTAAGTTTCTTTGTCTCCACATGTTCTTAATACTTCATTAGAGAAGTTAGCATGCATACCAGAACCATTCCAGTCCATATCTTTACCCAGTGGTTTTGGGTGGTAATCAATATAGTAGCCGTACTTCTCTGTTAATCGGTCTAATAAATATCTAGCAATCCAAATTTCATCTCCTGCTTTTTTAGCCCCTTTTGCAAATAATTGGAACTCCCACTGACCAGAAGCAACTTCTTGATTAATACCTTCAAAGTTTAAGCCAGCATCAATACATAAATCAGCATGCTTTTCAACTAAACCTCTACCATGTGTATTTTTTCCTCCAACAGAGCAATAATACATACCTTGTGGTGCAGGGTATCCACCTATTGGAAATCCTAAAGGTAATTGTGTTTTGGTATCCATGATGAAATACTCTTGCTCAAAACCAAACCAGAAATCATTATCGTCATCATCAATAGTAGCTCTACCATTAGAAACGTGAGGTGTTCCGTCCGCATTTAAAACCTCTGTCATTACTAAATACCCGTTGATTCTATCTGGATCTGGATAAATAGCTACAGGTTTTAATAAACAGTCAGATGCTCCACCTTCAGCTTGTCTAGTAGATGATCCGTCAAAAGACCACATGCCTAACTCTTCTATAGTTCCTTTAAAGTCTTCGTGCTCTTCTACTTTGGTTTTACTTCTCATGTTTTGAGTTGGGAAGTAACCATCTAACCAAATGTATTCTAATTTAATTTTTGCCATAATGATTGTTTTGTTTATGAGATAATAATGATACAAATATTGCTATTTTTTTTTACTCATCAAAAAAAATGGGGTTATTTAGGTAATTTGTGTCGGATTATTGCAGACTACCCTAATTTTGTATGGGTAATTGTCTATTTTTTAAATATTTTGTATTTTTGACCTTAAAAATTAATAATATGTCAACACTTAGATTTCATGCTGTAAAAGCATCTTTAAAGAGAAAGCCATTAGAAATTAAGGAAAAGAAACGTCGATCTGAAATCTTTGGTTCTAATGTGTTCAATGAGGTAGCAATGCGTCAATATTTAACTAAGACAGCGCTAAATAGTGTTTTAGAGGCCATTGAAAAAGGGACTAAAATAAACCGTCTTGTAGCAGATCATATTTCTACAGGAATGAAGGAATGGGCAATTAATAAAGGAGCAACACATTATACACATTGGTTTCAACCATTAACTGGTGCCACAGCAGAAAAACATGATGCGTTTTTTGAAACTATCGGAGATGGATTAGCTATTGAAAAATTTGGTGGAAACCAGTTAGTACAACAAGAACCGGATGCTTCTAGTTTTCCAAATGGAGGTATTAGAAATACGTTTGAAGCCAGAGGTTATACTGCATGGGATCCTACATCACCCGCTTTCATATATGATAAAACATTATGCATTCCAACGGTGTTTGTATCATATACTGGTGAAGCATTAGATTTTAAAACTCCACTCTTAAGAGCTTTACAGGCGGTGGATAATGCTGCTGTTTCAGTATGTAAATATTTTGATAAAAATGTAAAGACCGTCAGAACGTCGTTAGGTTGGGAGCAAGAATATTTTCTAATAGATACAGCCTTGGCTATATCTAGACCAGATATTTTATTAACAGGAAGGACGTTGTTGGGACATTCACCAGCAAAAGGTCAGCAATTAGATGATCATTATTTTGGTACCATACCAGCAAGAGCAATGGCTTATATGCGAGATTTAGAACATCAATGTATGTTGTTGGGAATTCCTGTTAAAACAAGGCATAATGAGGTGGCTCCAAATCAATTTGAACTGGCTCCTATATTTGAAGAAGCGAATTTGGCAGTTGATCATAATTCATTATTAATGGACATTATGCAGAAAATTGCAAAGCGTCATAATTTTACTGTGCTTATGCACGAAAAACCGTTTGCAGGTGTAAATGGTTCGGGGAAGCACAACAACTGGAGTTTGTCTACTAATACAGGAATCAATTTATTGTCCCCAGGGAAAACTCCAATGAGTAATCTTCAGTTCTTAACCTTCTTTATAAACACGATTAAAGCGGTGCAAACTCATGAAGAGTTGCTAAGAGCAGCGATTGCTTCTGCAAGTAATGATCATCGTTTGGGGGCTAATGAGGCGCCTCCTGCAATTATTTCAATTTTTATTGGGGATCAGCTCACAAAAGTGCTCAGTGAATTAGAAACTGTGACTAAGGGGAAATTATCACCTAAGGAGAAAACAGACCTAAAGCTTAATGTGGTAGGTAAAATACCAGAAGTGATATTAGATAATACAGATAGAAACAGAACATCATCATTTGCCTTTACAGGTAATAAATTTGAGTTTAGAGCAGTGGGTTCTACAGCAAACTGTGCTAACCCTATGACTGTTTTAAGTACTATCGTTGCAAAACAATTAATAGACTTTAAAGTTGAAGTTGATGAATTGATTGAAGGAAAAGGAATGAAAAAGGATGATGCTATCTTTAATGTCATAAGAGAGTATATTAAAACATCTAAAGCTATTCTATTTGAAGGTAACGGTTATAGTGAAGAATGGGAAAAGGAAGCTAAAAAGCGTGGGTTAAGTAATAATAAAACCACACCTGAAGCTTTAAAGATAAAAAAAGCTAAATCCACTATAGAGCTTTTTGACAGTTTAAAAGTGATGAATAAAGTGGAGTCTGAAGCGCGCTACGAAATAGAAATGGAAGATTATATTCATCATGTCCAAATAGAAAGTAGGGTAATTGGAGATATTGCCAGAAATCATGTTGTGCCAACAGCTGTGAGGTATCAAAATATTCTAATAGAAAATGTAACAGGTCTTAAAACTATCTATGGAGATCGCTTTAAAGATTTTGCGAAAGCCCAACTTATTCTTATTGAGCAAATATCGGAGCATATCGAAACGATAAATGCAACAGTGACTAAAATGACTGAGACGAGAAAATCCATCAATAAGGAAAATAGTTTAGAGAAGAAAGCTGATGGGTATTGTAATAAGGTAAAGCCCTTTTTTGAAGATATTAGGTATCATTGTGATAAATTAGAATTAATGATTGATGATGAGTTATGGCCCTTAACAAAATATAGAGAGCTTTTATTTACTAAATAATTAGTCTAATGTAGCTTACGAGGATTTAAAGCGATAAATCCACACGATGAAATACGTATATATACGTACAACTTACCATGATAAAATAGTATTTTGTGCAGTTTGTCGATTACATTAAACTAGTTGTCGAAAAGGTGGCGGTATCACGTGAAATAATTGGGGGTAGACCTTTTAACGATATGTTTGTTTAGTATCTTTGTAGGGCTATTAATCAATATTTGTAAAAATGAAAAAGTTACTACTTAGTGTAGCAATTCTTGTTGGCGCAACGCTTATTTTATCTCAAGACAATTCTAGTGAATTAAAGAATGTAAATAATGATGAGGTTGTAAGTGTTCAGCTAGAGCTACCAGTCGGCAGATCTTAAAAATTAAGATAAAATTATCAGGTAATATTTACCTTCTAGACTATAAGATAAAATCGATTTTTCGGTTTTATCTTTTTTTTTTTTTTTTTTTTTCAATAATAGTGATTCTAATACTATAGCCATGAAAGCTAATTCTGTAATAATGGAGGGTGACTATCCAAAATCAAAGTCCGACCTGTGCTATGGGGTCTATTATAAGCATTAGGTTGTCAGTCGTTCTACTACCAATGTTTTATATGAAAAGTACAACGTTACTAAGTAGTAGATTTGGTGTTAGTTTGTACTCCGGTGATAATAAGGAAAGAAAGTTTTATGGAGAAAAATGAAAACTGTTATTAATTCCAACCTAATCATTCCTTATAATTAAACGCAATCCTTATTTTTGCAACACCAATACAAATAATTCGTACAATGAGTAATTCTGTGAGTAAAAGATATGCGCAACGAGGTGTTTCTGCTTCAAAAGAAGATGTCCATAATGCTATAAAAAATATTGATAAGGGCTTGTTTCCTAAAGCGTTCTGTAAAATAGTTCCGGATTATTTAACTAATGATTCTGATTATTGTTTAATAATGCATGCGGATGGGGCTGGTACAAAATCGTCTTTGGCATACATGTATTGGAAAGAGACTGGGGATATTTCAGTTTGGAAAGGTATTGCACAAGATGCGTTAATTATGAATATTGACGATTTATTATGTGTGGGAGCAACAGATCATATAATGTTGTCATCAACCATAGGTAGAAATAAGAATTTAATTCCTGGTGAAGTGATTTCCGCAATTATTAACGGAACTGAAGCATTAATTGAAGATTTAAAATCCTTTGGTGTTACGATTCATTCAACTGGTGGAGAAACTGCAGACGTTGGAGATATCGTAAGGACTATTATTGTAGATTCTACAGTGACAGCACGTATGAAGCGCTCAGACGTTATTGATAATGCTAATATTGTAGCAGGTGATGTAATTGTAGGTTTAGAGTCTTTTGGGCAAGCCTCTTACGAAACCGAATACAATGGTGGTATGGGGAGTAACGGATTAACATCAGCAAGGCACGATGTGTTTTCAAAATATTTAGCAGATAAATATCCTGAAAGCTTTGATGCTGCTGTGCCAGAAGATCTAGTGTATTCAGGTCAAATAAAATTAACAGATACTGTTGAGAACGCACCTACAGATGCAGGTAAGTTAGTGTTGTCACCGACACGGACTTACGCACCAATAATTAAAGAAATTTTGAATACATATAATAGTGATAGTATTCACGGCATGGTACACTGCAGTGGAGGGGCGCAAACGAAAATTCTTCATTTTATTGATGAACTTCATATTATAAAAGATAATATGTTTGAAGTTCCACCGTTATTTAAATTAATTCAAGAACAATCTAAAACAGATTGGAAAGAAATGTACCAGGTATTTAACTGCGGTCATCGTATGGAATTGTATGTTAAGCCAGAAGTAGCAAACGCTATCATTGAGATTTCAAAATCTTATAATGTAGACGCTAAAATTATAGGTCGTGTAGAAGCTTCCGATAAGAAACAGCTTACAATTAACAGTGAATACGGAACATTTAAGTATTAATTTTTTAAACATGAAAAACTATTCTTGGTTTTTATTTAGTGTATTTACCTTGTGCTCTAGTGTGCTTTTTGCACAACCGGATTCCTTATATTTTCAAAAGAAAAAGAATGAACCCATTCAATTAGGTTGGAGAACTAAAAAAGAAGTTGGTTTAACGCTTAATCAGGTGTCTTTTACAAATTGGAATTCAGGGGGAACCAATTCGATTTCGGGTATAATAATAGGGAAGGCAGAGGCAAAATATAAACAAGAAAAATGGTATTGGAATTCTAATTTTAATATTCGTTATGGTTTAAATAAACAAGAGGAATTAAATATTAGAAAAACAGAAGATGTTATAGAAGTGATTTCTAATGTGGGCTTAGAAAAAGACCCTAAAAGTAATTGGTTTTATTCAGCTAAATTTAGTTTTAATTCTCAGTTAGCAAACGGTTATAATTATCCCAATAGAGACGAACCTATTTCGAAATTCTTAGCTCCAGGATACATGTTCTTCGGTGCAGGTATGGAATATGGTCGGTTTATTGAACGCTTGTCATTTTACGTGTCTCCATTTACGCTAAAAACAACCTTTGTGTTAGATAATGATTTGGCTAATAGGGGAGCTTTTGGTGTTGATCCTGCTATTTATGATTTAGAAGGGAACATACTTAGGGATGGTAAAAAAATTAGGCAAGAATTAGGAATTTTATTAACGAATCAATACGAAGAAGAGCTTTTTGAGAATATAAAAGTAACCAGTCTGTTGCGATTGTATACTGATTATATTAATAGTTTTGGTAACATTGATGTAGAGTGGGAGCTCAATTTAGATATGAAAGTCAATAAGTTTGTTAAAGCAACCTTAGGGTCACACATTAGATATGATGATGATATAAAGGTTGAAGTCGAAACAAACGAAATTACCAATGAAGAAATAGTGATCGAAGGTCCAAAGCTACAATGGAAACAAATATTAGGTGTTGGTGTAGTGGTAGATTTAGATAAGATTATTAAGTCAAGTAGGTCATCTTAGATTATTAAAACGCTTCATAAGCTTCCTTCGCTTAAATAATTGTAGTCTTCAAGTTCAGTGAGTCTATCTATCTTTTTTGTCGTGCCATTTTTTAGCAAGTAGATGGTATCTGAAGCTTCAATAATGTGTTTATACATATGGTCGGAAATGATAATGATTTTAGTTTGCTTTTCTTCCGCGATTAATGTTTTCACGGTTTCAATATGCAAAGGAGATAAATGAGAAAAAGGCTCATCTAAAAATACGATTTCACTCTTTGTTTTTAGGATAATATAAGTTTCAAGGATACGTCTTTCACCTCCTGATAGTGCATTAAATCTAGAGTTTTTATAAATTGAAAATCCTTTAAAATGTTCAATAAATATATCCCAATCAACGCTATATAATTTAAAAATGAATGAGAGCTTCATTCCTCCGGGAATAAAATTATACTGTGGTAAGTATTGGGCAAGTCGTTTTGTGAACAATGGTTTACGAAGTGGTTTGCTATCTAGGCGGATAAGCATGTATTTTGGTTTAAGATTACCAAACGCAATATTGAGTAAACTACTTTTCCGCAGCCATTTCTACCTAAAATAGCCGTGACATTTCCAGTTTCGGCTTTGAGATAAATACCGTATAAAATACGTTTGTTTTTAAAGTAAAGCTCTACATTGTCTAATTCTAATATCAAATGGAAGTGATTTATATAAATTCTTTATATAGGGTTAGAAATAGAACCGTTAAAATGCAATCCACAATAAATAAAATAGAAAATAACTTAAAAGATGAAATGCCTAGATTTCTGTATAAGGTTAATTTTCGTTTATTAGAAGTTTCACTCACGTAATACCATGTAAAAACCGTAAGGAATAATTTGGTAAATATTGCAGGTACTACATACGGATTAAAAAACGCAATGATGATATTCACAATAAAAGACCAAACTACAAACGGTTTGTAAAAATTAAGTATAGCTAGAAATCGATACATACTAAATAGGTAACGTTCATTTTATGTATTTTATTCTTAAAATATGTTTTTGCCTATAACTTTCCTTAATTTGTTTACATATCGGTTTTAATAATGTTTAAGAAAAGAGCGAATTTCTATCATTTAAAACTTACATGGCTTTGTTCTTTATTCTAAAAGCGAAGCAGTCTTATATCTTAAAAAAATTGTATTTTTGAAATCCAATTTTGAAGAGAGATGTTAGAGAAAATACAGATTATAAAACAACGTTTTGATGAGGTAAACGACCTTATCATTCAACCAGATATTATATCAGATCAGCAACGCTACACTAAGCTGATGAAGGAATACAAGGATCTTAAGCTAATTGTAGATAAGGGTGAGATTTATAAAGAAGCTTTAGGTAATGTTTCTGAAGCTGAAGAAATTATTGCAGATGGTTCTGATGCCGAAATGGTAGATATGGCTAAAATGCAACTCGAAGAGGCAAAAGAAACAATCGATAAGCTAGAGGAAGAGATTCGTTTTATGTTGATTCCTAAAGATCCAGATGATGCTAAAAATGTCGTTGTTGAGGTGCGTGCAGGTACGGGTGGAGATGAAGCGAGTATTTTTGCTGGTGACTTATATCGAATGTATTCAAAATACTGCAGTGATAAAGGTTGGAGAGTCGATGTCGTAAGTCAGAGCGATGGAACATCTGGCGGCTTTAAAGAAATTATTTTTGAAGTTTCGGGTGAAGATGTGTACGGAACTCTAAAGTTTGAAGCTGGTGTACACCGTGTACAACGTGTGCCACAAACAGAAACTCAAGGTCGCGTACATACAAGTGCAGCAACCGTTATGGTATTGCCAGAAGCGGAAGAGTTTGATTATGAATTAGACATGACAGAAGTTCGTATAGAACGTACCACATCAACTGGTCCTGGGGGTCAGTCAGTGAATACTACGTATTCTGCTATTAAGTTACATCACGAACCGACTGGAATGATTGTAAGTTGTCAGGATCAAAAATCATCACACAAAAACTTAGAGAAAGCCTTAAAGGTTTTACGTTCACGTTTATACGATTTAGAACTCGCGAAGCAACAAGCTGCAGATTCTGAAAAACGTAAAAGTATGGTAAGCTCTGGTGATAGATCTGCTAAGATTAGAACTTACAACTATCCACAAGGGCGGGTTACTGACCATAGAGTACCTGGTTTAACACTTTACGATTTACAAAATATCATAAATGGTGATATTCAAAAAATAATAGACGAATTAATGTTAGCCGAAAACACAGAGTTGTTAAAGGCTAATGATGATGTAATTTAAATTGAAGCCTCTTTTTGAGGCTTTTTTTATACTATGACTACACAGCAACTTATAGACCAAATCAAAAAAAAGAAATCGTTCCTTTGCGTAGGATTAGACGGCGATTTAAATAAAGTTCCAAAACATTTATTAAAAGAAGAAGATCCCATCTTCGCTTTTAATAAAGCGATTATAGATGCGACACATCATCTTTGTGTTGCCTATAAACCCAATACGGCATTTTATGAAGCTTATGGTATAAAAGGCTGGCAAGCTTTAGAAAAAACAATCAACTATCTTAACGACAACCATCCCGAAATTTATACGATTGCAGATGCGAAACGTGGAGATATTGGGAATACAAGTACCATGTATGCTAAAGCGTTTTTTGAAGATTTAGGTTTTGATAGTGTTACCGTTGCACCTTATATGGGGAAAGATTCAGTAGAACCTTTTTTAGCTTTTAAGGATAAACACACCATACTTTTAGCCTTAACTTCAAATGAAGGAGCTTTTGATTTTCAAACAAAGTCAGTCGATGGAGTAGAATTGTATAAACAAGTTTTAGAAACGTCTAAATCTTGGGAAAATTCTGAAAACTTAATGTATGTCGTTGGTGCTACTAAAGCTGAGTTTTTAGCTGATATTAGAAAAATTATCCCAGATAGCTTTTTGTTAGTGCCTGGCGTTGGTGCGCAAGGCGGAAATCTTCAAGAGGTTTGTAAATATGGTATGAATAGTTCTGTTGGCTTATTAATTAATTCATCTCGAGGCATAATTTATGCATCTCAAGATGAGGATTTTGCAGAAGCTGCAGCTCAAAAAGCTAAAGAATTACAACTACAAATGGCTGTTGAATTGTGAACTGCCATTCCAAGGACATATGACGTGGGCATCTTTTGAAACAGAATTATAATTAAACAGATTGCTGTACTCAGGTTTTACTGAGCGTAGCCAAAGTATTCATAATGACATATATCGATCAACTTAAACGAGACATCCAACTAAACAAAACACCCAAGCGTATCATTTCTTTGGTGCCTTCTCAAACCGAATTGTTGGTAGATCTAGGTTTAGAATCTTCAATTGTTGGTGTGACAAAGTTTTGCGTTCATCCAAAACATCTTAGGATGTCTAAAGCTGTTGTTGGTGGTACAAAACAAATTAATATTGAAAAAATAGTAGCACTTCGTCCAGATATTATACTTTGCAATAAAGAGGAAAATACTAAGGAGATTATTGATAGTTTAGGAGAAGTTGCTCCAATTCACATAAGTGATATTTCTAATTTGGAAGATTGCTTTGAGCTCATTAACATGTATGGTGAGATTTTTAATATTACAAGAACGACTTCAACTTTAGTGTCAAATATTCAATTAGAACGCGAAGCATTTCAACTTCAATTTCAAAATACAGAGAAGTTAAAAGTCGCTTATTTTATATGGAAAAAACCTTGGATGGTTGCGGCATCAGATAATTTTATAGATGCTATGATTACAGAAGCTGGTTTCATTAATGTTTATAGCGATGAAAAGCGCTATCCAGAAATTGACTTAGATAATCCAAAACTAAAAGAAGCCAATCTTATTCTTCTCTCTAGTGAACCGTTTCCGTTTAAAGATGAGCATATCCTAGAGTTGGAAGCTCAATTCCCAGAAAAAACGATAAAAATTGTAGATGGTGAATTGTTTTCGTGGTACGGTAGTCGCTTATTAAAGTCTTATACCTATTTTCAAACCCTTCATAATTAAACATAAAAAAGTCGATACCTAACTACAATATCGACTTCTAACTAACTAATCTAAGATCTAACTAACTCAATCTTTTTGCATTACAAAGATGGTAAGTTTGATTGTTTTAGAAGTTAAGAGAACGTTAGGATATAATTAAGCGTGATTTAACTATTTATGCGCGTGTTGGCATGAGTGTCTGAGCCATTCACCACAAATTCTAACTTATTAATCTTATAAAGAACTTTATTCGCTTTGTATTCAGAGAAATCACTTAATGCGTGATCTGTTTGTCTTAAATTATAAGCATCTTCAATAAGTTGAATATACTTTTTCTTAAGCTTTCTCCTTTTTTTAAATATTTTTTCTGAATTACTCACAGCTAAATTTTAATAAACACCTTAGTAAATTACTAAAATTTAGCTAGAATAAATGCTTTTTCAATTAAAAAACGATAAATTATTTAGAGTAATATTAGTTTAGTCTTGCATTGCAAAGACCTTTTTTAATAAATCACTACCACGAGAAGAGACTTTTGTTCTGATTTCTTTTTCTTCAACAGCAATCATAGTGTAAACACCTTTTAATGCTTCTTGCGTTACATAATCCGTTAAATCAGGGTTAACATTGTTTGTTAAAGGAATGTTGTTATACTTAGTAATTAGGTTAGACCATATTTGATCCGCACCAACTTTACTAAACGAGTTGTTAATAACGGGCTTAAATTTGTCGTAAAGATCTGTTTGAGTTTTTGATGTTAAATATGAGGTTGCGGCGTCATCTTCTCCCAAAAGAATATTTTTTGCGTCATCAAAAGTGATGTCTTTTACTGCATTTACAAAAATTGGTGTCGCTTCAGACACTGCATCCTCTGCTGCTCTGTTAAGTACTTTTAAACCTTCATCAGCTAAACTGCTTAATCCTATTTTACGCAGTGCGCTGTCTACTTTTTGTAATTCTTCTGGTAAAACGATTTTCACCAATTCGTTTTTAAAGAAACCATCTTCTGCTGTTAATTTGGTTACTTGTTTCTCAATTCCTGTATCTAAGGCTTCTCTTAATCCGGCTGCAATGTCAGCATTTCCTAAAACATCACTAGCTCCTTGTGGTAAAGAATCAACTACCTGTTGTAATTCTGCACAAGCGGTTAAATTGAAGATAATTAATACGGCGAAAATTCTTTTAATCATAATTTTGGTTTTTTATTGTTGTCAAAGATAGTTTATATAGGCAAATACGCTTCAAATTTTAAATCTAAAATCAGCATGGTATAGCTGTGTTATACTCTCTGTTTAATAGACACACATTACTATAAATAGTCACTTTTAAACGTTTTTTCGTGGTTAAAATTGTATTTATGAAAATATAATAGTCTTATTATTATAGACCATAACCTTTCTGTTAGCATGTAGTTTAATAGCATTGGATAAAACAATTTTTTCTAAATCGCGACCTTTTGCTATTAAATCTTTAATAGAAAACGTGTGAGATACATGCGCTACGTCTTGCTCTATAATTGGTCCGGCATCTAATTCTTCAGTGATATAGTGACTTGTAGAGCCGATAATTTTTACACCACGTTTATATGCGGAATGATATGGTTTTGCACCTATAAAAGCAGGTAGAAATGAATGGTGAATATTAATAATTCGATTAGGATATTTATCTATTAAAGTTTCTGATACGATTTGCATATAGCGCGCTAAAACTATAAAATCGACGTGATGGGTTTCTAGTAAATTTAGCTGTTCTTGTTCAGCTTCGTGCTTTGTAGATTTTGTAACAGGAACATGATAAAAAGGAATATTGAAACTGTCTGCAATAGGTTTCAAATCGAGATGATTACTGAGTATAAATGGAATTTCTAAAAACAATTCTCCCGAGTTATAACGACCTAAAATATCATATAAGCAATGGTCGTATTTAGAAACGAACAAGGCCATTTTTGGTTTTCTCTCAGCGGAATACATTTTCCATTTTAGTTCAAATTTTTCAGCTAAATCAACACTGAAGAGTTGTTTAAATTTTTCAAGAGAAAAGGAAGTCGAATCAAATTCACATTCCAAACGCATAAAAAAGATATTTTGTTCTCTATCAACATGCTGATCGATATATACAATATTCCCGTCGTTTGATGCCATAAAACTCGTCACCGAAGCAATAATATTCGGTTGATCTGCGCAATGAATAAGTAAGGTTATTTTATGCATAATATTAATCTTGAATGAATAGATAAAAGTAATTAAAATTACGAGTGAACATGGCTTTCTCTAAGTTTTAGATATTTAATGATTATTGCCTTAGATTTTTGAATATTCCTTAAATTTGTCACTCAAATAAGCAAGATTTTTAAGAATGGAACAAGTTGCACCTTATAAGCCAAAATATAAAGTACGTATAGTAACAGCTGCATCACTTTTTGATGGGCACGATGCTGCCATAAATATAATGCGTCGTATAATTCAATCCACTGGAGTTGAAGTGATTCACTTGGGGCATGATAGAAGTGTAGAGGAAGTGGTTAATACGGCTATCCAAGAAGATGCGAACGCCATTGCATTAACATCATATCAAGGTGGTCACAACGAGTATTTTAAATATATGTACGATTTGCTGAAGGAAAAAGGTGCAGGTCATATTAAAATCTTTGGTGGTGGAGGTGGCGTGATTCTTCCTGAAGAAATCAAAGAATTAATGGATTATGGAATTACTAGAATCTATTCTCCAGACGATGGAAGAGCACTTGGTTTACAGGGCATGATTAACGATTTGGTACAACAATCAGATTATGCTAATGGCGATTCATTAGATAACGAAGTAGATCTACTTCCTTCCAAAAATCCAAAAGCAATTGCTAGAGTCATTTCTTCTGCAGAAAACTTTCCCGATGTTGCAAAAGCGACATTAGAAAAAATTCATATTAAAAATAAAACATCTAAAACACCAGTTTTAGGAATAACAGGAACTGGAGGAGCTGGAAAATCGAGTTTAGTAGATGAGTTAGTTCGTCGTTTTTTAATAGATTTCCCAGAAAAAACTATTGGTTTAGTTTCTGTAGATCCTTCTAAGCGTAAAACAGGAGGAGCGCTTTTAGGTGATCGTATTCGTATGAATGCTATCAATAATTCTAGAGTGTATATGCGAAGTTTAGCGACGCGTCAGTCAAACTTGGCCTTATCAAAATATGTTAACGAAGCTATTGAAGTTTTAAAAGCTGCGGAATACGATTTAATTATTTTGGAAACTTCTGGTATCGGTCAGTCAGACACCGAGATTATGGAACATTCTGACGTGGCCTTATACGTTATGACTCCAGAATTTGGTGCAGCAACACAATTAGAAAAAATTGATATGCTAGATTTTGCAGATTTAGTAGCTATTAATAAGTTCGATAAACGCGGTTCTTTAGATGCATTACGAGATGTAAAAAAGCAATACATGCGTAATAATAATCTTTGGGATGTGCATCAAGATGATTTACCGGTTTATGGAACGATAGCTTCACAATTTAACGATCCAGGCATGAATACGCTGTATAAAGCGATAATGGATAAATTGGTTGAAAAGGCAGAATCAGATTTAAAATCTACTTTCGAAATTTCTAAGGAAATGAGTGAGAAGATTTTTGTGATTCCACCGTCTAGAACACGTTATTTATCTGAAATTGCGGAAAGTAATCGTGCTTATGATAAAACCGCAGATGTACAAGTTGAAGTGGCTCAGCGATTATACGGCATTTACAAAACATTAGAATCTGTTTTAGAGGCAACTCCAGAATTAGATAAAGCAGGAATTGCCTCAGAATCTATAGCGCCTAGTGAAGAGAATAAAGACTTTGTAAAGCTTTTAGTTAGTGAATTCGACCGTGTAAAATTAAATTTAGATCCATACAATTGGGAAGTGATTACAGGTTGGGATGAGAAAGTTAATAAATATAAAAATCCAGTTTATAGCTTTAAAGTAAGAGATAAAGAGATTAAGATCGAAACACATTCGGAGTCGTTATCACATTTACAAATTCCACGAATAGCGTTACCAAAATATCAAGCTTGGGGAGATTTATTACGATGGACATTGCAAGAAAACGTGCCAGGAGAATTTCCATATACTTCGGGATTATATCCTTTTAAGCGTACAGGCGAAGATCCAGCACGTATGTTTGCCGGTGAAGGTGGACCAGAACGTACCAATAGACGTTTTCATTATGTAAGTGCAGGTTTGCCTGCAAAACGGTTATCAACAGCATTTGATAGTGTAACACTTTATGGAAACGATCCGGATTTACGTCCTGACATTTATGGGAAAATTGGTAATGCGGGTGTTAGTATTTGTTGCTTAGACGATGCTAAAAAACTGTATTCTGGTTTTGATTTAGCAAATGTAATGACTTCGGTAAGTATGACGATTAATGGTCCTGCACCAATGTTATTAGGTTTCTTTATGAATGCTGCTATTGATCAACAGTGTGAATTCTACATTAAAGAAAATGGTCTAGAAAAAGAAGTTGAAGCAAAAATTGCTAAGATTTATAAAGGGAAAGAACGTCCATCTTACAATGGAGATTTACCAGAAGGGAATAATGGTTTAGGTTTAATGTTATTAGGTGTTACTGGAGACAAAGTATTGCCAACAGACGTTTATGCCGAAATAAAAACCAATACCATTGCTCAGGTTAGAGGAACGGTTCAAGCAGATATTTTAAAAGAAGATCAAGCGCAAAACACCTGTATTTTCTCTACAGAATTTGCGTTGCGTTTAATGGGAGATGTTCAAGAATATTTTATCGAGAATAACGTCCGTAACTTCTATTCGGTATCAATTTCTGGGTATCATATTGCAGAAGCAGGAGCCAACCCAATTACACAATTAGCGTTGACCTTATCTAATGGTTTCACTTACGTGGAATATTATTTAAGTCGTGGTATGGACATCAATAAATTTGGTCCAAACTTATCGTTCTTTTTCTCAAACGGAATTGATCCAGAATACGCAGTAATTGGTCGTGTGGCACGTAAAATTTGGGCAAAAGCCATGAAGCACAAATACGGCGCCAATGCAAGAGCACAAATGTTGAAATATCACATTCAAACCTCTGGACGTAGTTTACACGCTCAAGAAATTGACTTTAATGATATTCGTACAACGCTTCAAGCTTTATACGCAATTTATGATAACTGTAATTCATTACACACCAATGCTTATGATGAGGCTATTACAACGCCAACTGAAGAATCGGTACGTCGTGCGATGGCAATTCAGTTAATTATCAATAAAGAATTAGGATTAAATAAAAATGAAAACCCAATCCAAGGCTCTTTCATTATTGAAGAATTAACGGATTTAGTAGAAGAAGCTGTGCTTTTAGAATTCGATAGAATTACAGAAAGAGGTGGTGTTCTTGGAGCTATGGAAACCATGTACCAACGTAGCAAAATACAGGAAGAAAGCTTGTATTATGAAACTTTAAAACACAATGGGAAATTCCCAATTATTGGTGTAAATACCTTCTTAAGTTCTAAGGGGTCTCCAACAGTTGTGCCGGCGGAAGTGATTAGAGCAACTGAAGAAGAAAAGCAATTTCAGATTAAAACGCTGGCAAATCTTCATGAAACAAATGATACAGAAGCCTTGTTGACGGATTTACAACAACGCGCCATTAATAACGAAAATATATTCGAAGCTTTAATGGAGGTTTGTAAAGTCTGTAGTTTAGGTGAAATTACAGCGTCGTTATTTGAAGTTGGAGGACAGTATAGACGAAACATGTAAGTAGAGAGCCCATTTTTCCTTTTTTGAAAAATGGTGCGAATCACTTATGCTGAGCGTAGTCGAAGTATCTCAGAGAGCCACTTTTCATTTTTCCGAAAAGTGTGCGAATCGCTTATCCAAACTAGTTTTGGAATATCAATTAAAGATTTTTTCGTTTGATCGAAAAAAGTTAACTTTTAAGAGAGGCTTTTGGTATTCAAATTAAAATATATTTTGATTGATAATACCCAAACGTAGTTTAAAGAATTTCAACAAATCATAAAAAAGCGTTTCAATCTGAAACGCTTTTTTTACATCAATTAAAATCACACCATGTCTATTAAACACACCTTTAAAGCAACCGTAAACTGGACAATTAACCAAAGAGAAAGTACACAGAACCCAAGAACATTCAGTCGAAATCACGAAGTGTTGATAGACAATAAAGCAACTCCGTTACAAGTATCCGCAGCGAAACCCTTTAGAGGTGACGATTCTTTATACAATCCGGAAGACTTATTGTTGTCTGCTTTAACATCCTGTCATATGATGTCTTATTTATACGTTTGTGCTCAAAATAATATTGAAGTCCTAAGCTATACAGATCATGCTGAAGGTGATTTAGAGGTTACTGCCTCAGGAAGCGGAAGTTTTAGATCGGTAAAATTAAGACCTGTAGTTACTATAAAAGAAGCCAATCAAAAAGAATTGGCATTGAGTTTACATAAAAAAGCAAACAGCTTATGCTTTATAGCTAATTCATGCAATTTCCCAATCACTCATAAAGCACTGATATTGGTTAGGTAATCCAATATCAATAAATATTATTGTCTTTTTTGCATCTTTTCTATGATAGTCTCGTCTATTATATGAACAATAAAAATAGATATCATGAAAAATAAAGAATGCACATGCGACTGTGATGGTTGCTCAAAAGGAAATTGTTTTAACTGTACTTGCAATAGCTGTGTATGTACAAGTTGTAATTGTTAAATTAGTGTTAGTTCGGATGCAAGGTTTTGTATCCGAACTAATTTTAATTAATTTAGAATATGACTACAAAAGATGTTTGGGGACTATACGCAGAAGATATAAGACGCTTTATTCTAGGTAAAGTAAAGCATCCTGAGGTTACTGAAGACATTCTTCAGGAAACCTTTATAAAAGTTCATACAAAATTGCATACTCTAAAAGATGAAGATAAACTGAAATCATGGTTGTTTTCAATCGCTAGATATACTGTTCTGGATTACTTTAGAGAAAATAAACGAGAGTATCCCGTGGACGATTTAGAAATAGAATCAGAGCCAGAACCGAGTGAACATTCAGAGCAAGATTGCCTTAGAGGTATTATAAAAAGCTTACCTAAAAAATATAGAGACCCATTGTTTTTATCCGACATTAAAGGTTTAAAACAAAAAGAGGTCGCTAATCAATTACACTTGTCCTTACCAACGGTAAAATCTCAAATTCAGCGTGCAAGAAAGCAGATTGCACAGGGCTTTATGGATTGTTGCGGTTTCAAAATGAATGAAGAAGGTCATTTAGTTGGAGAAATACAAGACAAAGCCGACTGTAAAGTCTGTCATTAATGGTATCTTTGCAGCCATTAGTAAGTTTTTAATTTACTTAAAAAAATGCATTCATGTCTTTCAAAAAATTACATCCTTTATTAAAAGAATCTTTAGAAAACGCTGGTTATGAAACTTCAAATCCGTTTCAGAAAAAAGTGCTTCCATTATTAAAAGGTGGTTCAGATACTTATATCATTGCCCCAAAAGGTAGTGGAAAAACAACAGCGCTTATTATCGCTACTATTCATAAGTTGAAGGCAGAGGCGTTTGAAGATTCTCCGCGTGCCTTAATTGTAGTAAAGGATAAGGCAGACGCTTTAGCTTTAAAAGATGAATTTGAGCGTTTTACCAAAAACACAGATTTAAGAGTTTATGCGCTTTATGACGAATACGATATTGAAAAGCAAAAAACAGAAGTGTACTATGGACAAGATATAGTAATAGCTACTCCTGCACGATTAAGTAAGTTGTATTTCTTAAATGGTATTCATCTGGGGGAAATTCAATTATTTGTTATTGAAGATGCGGATTACATAGGTAGAAATAATACTTACAATCTTTTATTGCGCTTATCTGAAAGTGTAGGTAAAAGCCAATTTGTAATTATTGCAGATGCCATGAACTCTAAAATTAAAAATTATCAAAATTCTTTTATGAGTAACGCACAGCTAGTTCAAAAAAAATAAGAACTTACAGAGTCAACATCCAAGTGCGTTGCAATTTTCTAAATTTTCTTAATTCACCACGAAGAATAGGTAAATAATCTCTTCCGTTGCTATTAGATTTTTCTAGCCTCTTGCAATTACTATATAGGCGGGTTGTTAAACGGTCTAAACTTTCTAAATGTTTACTCTTTTTATGAGAACAACGTTCTTGTTCTGCATTAATAATTTGAGGGGCAAGATTTGTGGATTGTTGAACAATATCTCCTGAGAAATAAATATGCTCATCCTCTGTGCCATCTGCATTTAAATACGATAAATCTTGATTGAGATAGGTTGAGATACTTCGAGACAACACAATAATATCTATTGCCTTCTGATAAACAGGTAGATGAGAAAAATGCGAAGGTAGATTGTAATTCATAATTTCAGTAGCAATTAATACGAAATTAAGAACTAAAAACTAATTTAAACTTTAATATTTAAAGTGATTTTGTATATTTACTTTAATAAAAACGTTATTATAGTTAAATTTCTTTAAATGAAAATAGATAATCTAAATTGGAAGATTTTGAAGTGTTTACAACAGAATGCGCGTGTGTCAAATGCTGAAATTGGGAGGCAGGTTGGTATAACCTCACCAGCAGTTTCGGAGCGTATTAAGAAAATGGAGGATGCTGAGGTTATTCAAGGATATACCACATTTATCTCACCTTTTGAAGCAGGTTATCAACTTAAGGCTTTAATAACATTGCGAGCATTTATGGGGATGCTAAAACCTTTTTTAGAGAAAGTGAAAACCTATGATGAGGTAGTGAATTGTTACCGTATTACAGGTAACGAAAATATAGTTATGGAAGTGGTGTTAAAAAATCAAAAGCATTTGGAGATTTTTATAGACCAATTAATTAGCTATGGAGAAACTAAAACGCAGATTGTACTTTCTCATGTTGTTAAGTATAGTGAAATAAAACCCGTGAAATAGGTGCATTTGAACAAGCTGAGGCTTATAAGTACGATTTCCTATCGTAGTTATAACGTTTGTTCTATGTGGTTCGTAATCATTTTAGCATGTATTTTAGAATTTTCAATAAACCATTTGTGCGTTTCTTTACCTCCACAAATCACTCCAGCTAAATAAAGCCCTTTCACATTAGACTCCATCGTTTCTGAGTTATAATGTGGAATTGATTTTCCATCTTTTGAAAATTCAATTCCGGCCGTTTCTAAAAATTTAAAATTTGGCTTGTAACCTGTTAAGGCAACGACATAATCGTTAGCTATAGTTTTTTCTCCAGTTGGCGTGTTTATAATAAGCGCTGTGTTCTTTATTGCTTTAATTTCAGAATTAAAATAAATTTTAATGCTTCCTTCTTCAATTCGGTTTATAATATCTGGTTTTACCCAATACTTTACACGGTCTCCAATGGCATCTCCTCTTACAATCATGGTAACGTCGCCTCCTTTTCTATAAATTTCTAAAGCGGCATCTACAGACGAATTACTGGCTCCAACAATAGCAATATTTTGTAAAGAAAAAGGATGGGCCTCTTTGTAGTAATGAAACACTTTTGGTAAATCTTCACCTTCTACATTTAAAAGGTTGGGAATGTCATAAAATCCAGTAGCTATGACTATTTTCTTAGCGTTATATAGTGATTTGTCAGATTCAACTTTAAAGCCATTTTCTGTTTTGTTGACTTTTATTACCGTTTCGTAAAGCTTAATATTTAAGGCATTAGAAGTGCTAACGCGTCTATAATATTCTAAAGCTTCATTCCGAGTTGGTTTAGGGTTGTTACTAATAAAAGGAATGTTATCAATCTCTAATTTTACAGAAGTTGAAAAGAAGGTCATATTTAATGGATAGTTAAATAATGAGTTGGTTAATGCTCCTTTTTCAAGTACACTATAATTTAAGTTGCGTTTTTTGCTCTCTAGTGCGCAAGCAATTCCTATTGGTCCTGCTCCTATAATTAATACATCTAAGTCTAAATTTTCCATAAGTGTTTAAAATTACATTTAAAGTAGATCATTCTAAAATGTATACTATTAAATATCTCATAAAAGTAAAATGAAATTCTATATGTTGTATTTTTGAAGTTTAAATCTTGAAAAGTATGCGCGTTTTAATAGTTTTAATCACGGTTCTGTTGTGTTTTGGTTGTAACCAGGAAAAAAAGGTTTTAAAATATGAAACTCCTTTTCAGGAGAAAATGAATAATGAATTTAAAGATGCTTCTAAATCTCCTTTGAAGTCGAAAGATTTAAAATCGTTTGAAGGATTAGATTTCTTTCCTTATGATTCTACTTTTATTGTAACTGCTACTTTAAAACGTACTCCAAACAGCGAGTGGTTTTATATGAAAACAAGCACAGCTCGTTTGTCTAAAGAGCGCGTCTTAGGAATTATAACTTTTGAATTAAAAGGAGAATCTCATCAATTAAATGTTTATCAAGGTGAGGAGCTGATGCAAAAGGAAGGTTTTGAAGATTATTTATTCTTACCTTTTTTAGATCATACTAATGGATATACAACTTATGGTGGCGGTCGTTATATAGATTTAGAAATTCCAGATGGCAATGCAATAGAAATAGATTTTAATTCTGCCTATAATCCGATGTGTGCCTATAATGAAAAGTACTCTTGTCCTATTGTACCTAACGTTAATTATATAAATTTAGAAATTAAAGCAGGAGTAAAGGCTTTTAAAAATCATTAGATTTTTAAAAGCCTTTACTCAATAATTGTTGTTTTACAATAATGATTAAAATTGCTTTTCAACTAAGAAATGCTCGAAGCCAACACCTTTAATAGTCTTATTTTGTTTTTTTAGAACTTCAAAATATTTATTATCAAAAAAAGGTAAAGCTGTTTTAGTGACGTCTGATTTTAAAACTTCAAAATCATTCATCATCACTTGAGATTCTATAATTCGCAGTAATTTTGAGCCGATACCTTTTCGCTGATACTCTGTATGTACAAATAAGCCTTCTAAGTAATTGCCGTTCTTTAAATAGGCAAAACCAACCATATTATTTTCAATTTCAGCTATAATAAAATAGAATTTAGCGATTCGTTTTTCCCATTCTTCAATGCTGTCAGCACTAGAAGACCATGCTGTAATCTGTTTTTCAGAATAATGTTTCTTATTAATATGACTAATGGTATCTCTAAAAAGCGTTATAATTTTTGGGATGTCCTCTAGCGTTGCTGGTCGTATGTCTATGGCTTTATTCAAATTGATGTTATAAACTATTTATTGTTTTTCTAATCGCAACCAAGTTAGTCAGCAATCCTTCTAAATTATCTAAATGCAACATGTTAGCCCCATCACTCTTGGCATTTGCAGGGTCAAAATGGGTTTCAATAAATAAACCATCTACATTATTTACAATTCCTGCTCTTGCAATAGTTTCAATCATATCTGGTCGTCCACCGGTAACACCAATACTTTGATTGGGCTGTTGTAGTGAATGTGTAACATCCAAAACTGTTGGCGCGTATTGTCTCATAGTAGGAATACCTCTAAAATCGACAATCATATCCTGGTATCCAAACATGGTTCCTCTATCCGTAATCCACGCGTGTTCGTTACCAGCATCTTTTACTTTCTGAACCGCATGCTTCATTGCTTCAGGACTCATAAATTGTCCTTTTTTCAAATTAACAACTTTACCAGTCTCAGCAGCAGCAACCACTAAATCCGTTTGTCTAACTAAAAATGCCGGAATTTGTAAAACATCGACATATTCTGCAGCCATTGCAGCATCAGATGCTTCATGGATATCAGTCACTGTTGGCACATCAAAAGTCTCAGAAACTTTTCTAAGAATTTTTAAAGCTTTTTCGTTTCCAATACCTGTAAAACTATCAATTCGACTTCGGTTTGCTTTCTTGAAACTGCCTTTAAAAACGTAAGGGATTTCAAGTTTATCTGTAATTTTTATGACTTTTTCAGCAATACGCAATGCCATATCTTCACCTTCAATAGCACATGGGCCACAAAGTAGAAAGAAGTTATTGGAATCTGTGTGTTTTAATTTTGGAATTGTAATCAAAGTTTTAGGCTTAAATTGTTAAGGTACAAAGATACGATTATGTATGTTTAGATAAAACTATGATTGAAGGATATTAAGTTTCAAATTAGAATGTTTTGCATCTTTGTAAATTGGTGTGAGGTGGGCTAGTAGTAATCCGCTAATTAAATTCTTGTGTATACAATTAAAACACTCTTCTAATACTGTTTCGAATAATCCATAGCGACATTACAAAATTCCCGACAACTAAAAGGCCTCCGTAAAACAAAAGTTTTTTAGATGTTTCTGTCCAATGAATGATATGAAGTAAATCAAATAAATATGCTAAGATTAAATAAGACGATAGACAAGAAAAAATAATTCCTAAAGAGAAATTTAATTTTCTGCTTGGCTTAATGAGTTGCCATAAAAAGGGGGCGCCAAATAATAATATTGGATAGGCCGAAATGCTGTCAATTCTATTTATTGTGGTAAACCAATATACAATTACCGACAAAAAATAGAGATAAGGAATAAACTTGGTATATTTGTTAAGGGTATGCATCTGTTCTATTTTTTAGAGTTTAGATTAATCTGCAAAATGCAGTTGTAATTGCCCAATTAGCGGCTGGTTTTTAAGGGTAGGCTTTACGCTGTTAATCAATAATATAACGTAAGATACCACTTCAGATTATTTGGGGATGAAATAATAACATATTATTAACGAAAAAACGAGAATTAAACGTACATTTGCACGCTTAAAAATCAGCATCAGTTATGACTAAGATTAAAAATATTGCAATTATTGCACACGTAGATCACGGTAAAACAACATTGGTAGATAAGATAATGTACCATTGTCAATTATTTCGTGAAAACGAGAATACAGGAGATTTAATCCTGGATAACAATGATTTAGAACGTGAACGTGGGATCACTATTACATCTAAAAACGTATCTGTTGTATACAAAGATACAAAGATTAATATCATTGATACTCCCGGTCACGCCGATTTTGGTGGTGAAGTAGAGCGTGTATTAAACATGGCTGATGGTGTTGTGTTATTGGTAGATGCATTTGAAGGGCCAATGCCACAAACACGTTTTGTATTACAAAAAGCAATTGATTTAGGCTTAAAACCTTGTGTGGTTGTAAATAAAGTTGATAAAGAAAACTGTACGCCTGATGAAGTACACGAAAAAGTTTTTGACTTAATGTTTGAACTTGGTGCAGAAGAATGGCAGTTAGATTTCCCAACCGTTTACGGTTCTGCAAAGAACAACTGGATGAGTGATGATTGGAGAAATGAAACTACCAATGTTGAGCCATTATTAGATATGGTAATTGAGCATGTACCTACACCTGAATTTGAGAAAGGAACAACACAGATGTTAATTACATCATTGGATTTCTCTTCTTTTACCGGTCGTATTGCAATTGGGCGTGTACAAAGAGGAAATATTGAAGAAGGACAACAAATCGCTTTAGTAAAAAGAGATGGTTCAATAGTAAAAAGTAGAATTAAAGAGGTATTCATTTTCGAAGGCTTGGGACGTAAGAAGGTTCAGAGAGTTGAAACTGGAGATATTTGTGCGCTTGTTGGTGTTGAAGGTTTCGAGATTGGAGATACTGTTTCTGATTTAGAAAATCCTGAAGGTTTAAAATCTATTGCAATAGATGAGCCAACAATGAGTATGTTATTTACAATTAACGATTCACCTTTCTTTGGTAAAGACGGAAAATTTGTAACGTCTCGTCATATTAAAGATCGTTTAGAAAAAGAATTAGAGAAAAACTTAGCGCTTAAGTTAGGGGAAACTGGTAGTGCTGATAAATTTATGGTTTTTGGTCGTGGTGTATTACACTTATCGGTATTAATCGAAACCATGCGTCGTGAAGGTTATGAATTACAAATTGGACAACCACAAGTAATCATCAAGGAAATTGATGGTGTGAAATGTGAGCCAATTGAAGAATTAACAATTGACCTTCCTGAAACCGTATCTGGTAGAGCTGTAGAGTTTGTTACTAAGCGTAAGGGTGAGTTACTAAGTATGGTAACTAAAGGTGAGCGTATGATTTGTGAGTTTATGATTCCTTCTCGTGGTATTATTGGTTTACGTAACCAATTACTAACAGCAACAGCTGGTGAGGCAATTATGGCACACCGTTTCAAGGAATACCAACCGCTTAAAGGAGATATTCCAGGACGTATTTCAGGATCTTTAATCTCTATGGAAAACGGAACAGCGATTCCTTATTCAATTGATAAATTACAAGATAGAGGTAAGTTCTTTGTTGAGCCAGGAGAAAGTATTTATGAAGGACAAGTTATTGGAGAGAACTCTCGTCAAGATGATATGTCTGTAAACATTACAAAAGCTAAAAAGCAAAGTAATGTACGTAGTTCTGGAGCAGATGATAAAGCTAAAATTGTACCTGCAATTAAGTTTTCTTTAGAAGAAGCTTTGGAATATATTCAAAAAGATGAGTATGTAGAAGTAACGCCAAACTCTTTAAGATTACGTAAAATCTATTTAAAAGAAACAGATCGTAAGCGTAATAAAATATAATATACTAAGATTTATTATATATTTTGAAAAGAGAAACACTGAAAAGTGTTTCTCTTTTTTTGTTTTCAAAACTCAAGAAAATATACTTTCTGAAAACTCATTAGGTTTTACTTATAATGTGGTTTGTTATTTTTTTGCGCTTTAATAATTACTCAATATTAATAAACTTAACTCATAGTTTTTTGCTTACTTTAGTGTCTAACTAAATAGCCAATATCATTTTCTCAGTAAAAAAATATCACTCTAGCTTACAATCGGAATGGGATGCGTTTGTGAAAGAGGCTAAGAATGCGACATTCTTGTTTCAACGTGGTTTTATGGATTATCACAATGATCGTTTTGAGGATTTTTCAATAATGATCTATAAAGATGATCAGTTGTATGCGTTATTTCCTGCAAACATTGTTGAGGATAAAGTAATTTCTCATCAAGGCCTAACTTATGGGAGCTTTGTGCTTCAAGATAAATCTAAATTCTTTTATGCTTTTGAGGCTTTTAAAGCGATGCTTGCTTTTTATGAATTAGAAGGGATTAAGCAACTCGAAATAAAAGTGATACCCACGTTTTATAATAGTATGCCAGCAGATGAATTAGACTACTTCCTGTATAAAGCTAACGCACAATTATTAAAAAAAGATGTGTTAATGGTCATTGATTATGCTCATAAATTACGTTTTCAAAAAAATAGAAGAGAAGGTATCAATAAAGCTTTAAGATCTGGACTAGAACTTAAAGTAGATAAGAATTTTAGCGAGTTTTGGAATTCAGTTTTAATACCAAATCTAGATAAGAAACACGGTGTAAAACCAGTCCATTCTTTAGAAGAAATAGAATTATTGGTTATGCGTTTTCCAGAGAATATCAAACAGGTCAACATCTATAAGGACGGTAAAGTTGTTGCAGGATCAACCGTTTTTTTAACTAAAACCACTGTGCATCCTCAATATGTGTCTGGTAATGCTGATAAAAATGCATACGGTAGTCTCGATTTGGCTTATGATTTTATAATAAATAAGATGTGCGACGATAAGCGCTATTTTGATTTCAATATATCTAGTGAAGACAACGGAAATAAAATTAATGAAGGCCTCATATTTTGGAAAGAAAGCTGCGGCGCACGGAGTTATACAGCCAATACTTATCTTTTAGAAACGGCTAGTCATAAAGTTTTAGAGATACCAAAAGTCTAAGTCTTTTGTTTTTCTTTGATGTAAATCTAAGTACTTAATAACAGGTTAAAAAGGGAGATTTTAGAAGGTTCTTGAAATCTAGTTAATTAAAGTTTTAATTTAATCAATTGTTGTTTTATATTTCACAGGTTTAACTGACTAGTTAGTTGCACAAAGAGAGTTATGTCCTTTCAATTTTTAAATTTATGATTAAGTTTTTAGATTTATATAAAATCAATAATCGTTTTAGAGACGTGCTTCAAGAGTCGTTTGCTAGATCTTTAGACGATGCACATTTTATTCTAGGAAATAATGTTACTACTTTCGAAAATGAATTTGCTAATTATTGTGGTACAAAATTTTGTATTGGCACTGGTAATGGGTTAGATGCCTTAACTTTAATATTAAAAGGTTATGTAGAACTCGGTAAACTAAAAAAAGGAGATCGGGTAATTGTGCCTGCAAATACATTTATAGCAACCATTTTATCAGTAATACATGCTGATTTAGTTCCTATCTTGGTAGAGCCAGATCCATATACATATACGATTTCTGTCGATACAGATAAGGCTGTTTTTGTGGATGCTAAGGCAATTATTATGGTGCATTTGTATGGGCAACTCGCAAAGGTAGAAGAATTGCAAAAGCTAGCTAAAGATTTTAATCTGCTTTTATTTGAAGATGCAGCTCAAGCCCATGGGGCAATTTCAGATTTAAATGAAAGAAAAGCCGGAAATTTATCTGATGCAGCAGCATTTAGTTTTTATCCCACCAAAAATTTGGGAGCACTTGGTGATGGTGGTGCCGTTACAACTGACAATTCAGAATTAGCTAATATTATAAAGTTATTGCGTAATTACGGCAGTGAAAAAAAGTACACTAATAATATTATTGGTTTTAATAGTCGTTTGGATGATATGCAAGCTGCATTTTTAAGCCTAAAACTGAAGTGCTTAGATGGCGATAATGAAAGACGTAGAGAAATTGCTAAGGCTTACTTAAAAGGTATTAAAAACCCAAAATTAAAATTGCCACATTATGATGGTTCTATGAATCATGTGTTTTATGCTTTTGTTATTGAAGTTGATGACAGAGCTGATTTTATAAAATTTTTAGATGCAAATAGTATAGAATGGTTAATTCATTACCCCGTTCCACCACATCAACAAGAAGCCTTACGGTGTTTTTCTTATGTTAATCTTCCGCTTACTGAGAAGATTCATCAAAGAATTATAAGTTTGCCTATGAGCCCTGTGATGATTGATAAAGATATTCAGTCGGTTATTTCGACTTTAAATACATATTAATTGAAAAAATTTTTTAATTACATAAATAACGAAGTATTAGTAAAGGCGGCAAGTCTAAATTTAGCCAATATTAGTCTTAGAATTTTAGCAGGTATTTTAATTTCTAAGTTTATAGCTGTGTACATTGGTCCGCAAGGCATGGCACTTATTGGTAATTTGCGCAACTTTATGAGCTTTTTGCAATCTTTATCTATTTCAGGACTTTATAAAGGCGTTGTGAAATTTGTAAGTCAGGTTAAAAATGATTCAGTTGCGCTTTCAAAAATCTTATCTACCGTCTTTTATCTAGGTTTTTTCACCTCTATATCTTTAGCTTTTTTATGTTATTACAATGCTCAGTTTATCAATGATACTATTTTTTCTTCGAGCTACAACTATGCATATATTATTAGAACGCTTAGTATAATATTACCTTTTTATGCTTTGAACATGTTTACCTTTTCGATTATGAATGGGTTTTCTAAGCATAAATACTTATTGCTTATAAATATTCTAGGTCAAATTCTCGGACTTTTAGTAACGTTAATTCTTATCTATCAAGAAAACATAGATGGTGCATTGTTAGCGATAGTTATCACTCCTGCGCTTAATTTATTGATTACAATAGTTGGTATAGCGTTTAGAAGAAATTTAATGTCGTTTGTGAAGATTACACAAATAAGTCTGTCGGTCTTAAAGAAATTAAGTCCTTATATGATTATGGCATTGGTAAGTGCTATCGCAATCCCAATTGTAATGATTCTAATTAGGAACTATCTTATTGATGAAGTTGGTATTAAAGCCGCCGGACATTGGACTGCGATGACTAGAGTGTCTGATTATTATTTAATGTTTATTAATTCATTGACGGCACTTTATATATTACCTCGTTTTTCTGAAATTCATTCACGACGCGATTTTAGAAAGGAAGTATTTAGTTTCTATAAAAGTATTATGCCTGCGTTTTTAGTATTACTCTTAATTATTTATTTAAGCAGGTCTCTGTTAATAAACTTATTGTTCACTGAAGATTTTAGACCTGTAGAAGGATTATTTGGTTACCAAATATTAGGAGATATTGCCCGTGTACTTTCTATGGTGATTGCCTACCAGTTTTTAGCTAAAAAGATGTTTGCACACTTTTTAATTTTAGAGGTTTTCTTATTTATAATGATATACTTTTCTAGTATTTATCTTATTGATGAATTTGGACTACAGGGAGCCGTGATGGGGCATTGCTTGAGTTATTTTATGTACTTCGGAATAATATTGTTACTCTTTAGTAGTTCTTTGTTTGGTGTAATTAATGAAGATAGTATAGAAGACTATTAAAAAGAAATACGTGAAAATCCCAAAATTTATTAGTAGCAATGTAGTGCTTAAAATTACCTCTCTAAATGCTGTGGTGATTACTATTAGGCTAATCGTTTCTGCAATTATTCAGCGTTTACTTTCTGTCACTGTTGGAGAAGCTGGCTATGCAAGTATTGGTCAAGTAAGGAATGTTTTAGCAATGCTTACTAGTACTTCTACTCTAGGTACCTTTAATGGTGTGGTGAAGTATGTCGCTGAATTTAAAAACAATCAGCCAGAACTTTCTAAAATATTTTCTACCGTTACTGTTTTTGCAATAATTGGTTCGGTTGTTTCTGGCGCTGTTTTATTTTTTGGTGCGGCTTTCTTTTCCGATTACCTTTTTCAGACTCAAGAATTCATTTATATTTTTCAGATTTTTGCTGTTATTGTACCTTTTATTGCTATTGGTAGAGTTGCCAATGCTATTGTAAGTGGTTTGTCAGATTATAAACGCTATGCTAAAATTGAGTTGATAAGTTATCTTTTAGCAACGGTTGCTCTTGTTGTAGGCTTATATAATTCAGAATTAAAAGGTGTTATTATAGCTATTGCCATGGCGCCAGTAATTCAATTAATTGTCTTGGCTTTTGTCTTCGGAAAAACTTTAAAAATTTATGTAAAGTTTAAGTCTTTAAGTCTTAATCTTATCTATAAAAATAAATTATTAGCATTTACCTTAATGTCGTTTATTTCTACATTTTTGTTGAATTATATTGAATTGAACATAAGAACTTTAGTTACCGATGAATTAAATATTAATGAAGCAGGTTATTGGACAGCCATTACGTTTATTTCAAAAAACTATATGGTATTCGCTACAGGATTGTTTACACTATATGTGTTGCCAAAATTTGCAAGCATCCATAATAAGCAAGAGTTTAAGATTGAAGTTTTAAATATTTATAAAACGATTTTACCGATTTTTGCTTTAGGAATGTTATTAGTTTATTTTTTGAGAGACTATATTATAATGTTTATTTACCCAGATTTCACAGGTATGGAACCTTTATTTAAGTGGCAATTGTTGGGTGATTTTATAAGATTAGGAGCCTTAGTGTTATCACATCAGTTTTTAGCCAAACGTTTAGTAAAAAGTTTTGTAATCACTGAAATAATTTCATTAGTATTATTTTTTGTGCTCTCAAAAGTATTTATTCAATATTATGGTACTGAAGGTATTGTAATCGCTCATTTTGTGCGATATATTATTTACTTCATAATTGTAGTTTTTGTAATTAGAGACTATTATAATCAAACAGCTTCAAAAACGGAATAGTTTTTAAATATGTTTTTGCCACGTTTTTAGATAATTCTCAGCACAAGTTTTATAATTATGATGCGTTTCAACAAAACGTCTAGCTTGTATCGAAATTTCAGTAATTTTTTTAGGATTAAGAATTAACCATTCTAATTTATTGGCAATACTTTTAGCATCTGGCAAAGCGTTTATTGCAATTGTATCTTCTTTAATATTATAATACTCTAACCACTCTTTTTCTGCACCTGTAAAGACGACTTTTCCTTTGGACATAGCTTCCAGAGCATTAAATCCTTGGTCGTAAGCATATATTTGATCGAGCATTATATGTGCTTCGTTATAGGATTTTATGTATTCATTATAAGGCAAGCTTCTCACCGTTACAATTTTTATTTTATCAGCATATTTTTGATTTATAATGGCTAATGCTTCTTCAAAAATATCATTACCTTTTTTGTAATAGTTATGTGAATTTATACCGTGAAATATGACAATTTTAGAGTCAATTTTTAAGGGTTTAAATTCTAATTGTTCCGTGTTTATCGGATTTGGAATGAGTCCTAAATATTTAGGATGATTCAATAAGGGTAAATGATAATCTAAATCTGACGCGATGACTCCGACAATTGATTTATAGATATGCTGATGGAGCTTTTTAAAATCTGATTGTAAAAACTTAAACCCATAACTAGGCGATAATTGTTCTTTTCCATTTAAAAACGGATCGAGATATGAGTACCTTAGCATGTTGTTATGGGCATATTTTAGACTTATATAATCTATGCCACAAGACAATAAAAACACTTTTTTATTCCAATTAGAAATTAAGTTAAATATATCTTTTTCTATATGTGGAGAGCAGCCAAACGAAGATTCATTTATAAATTGTACGATGTCAAAATTACTAATTTTTGGTTTGAGTGTTATAATCTGTTTTTTTATCTGAAGCGATTCTAGATCAATTTTAGTGAATCTATAAATCAAATTCTTAATTTTTTTTAAAGGCCCATTTTCATATTTTTTAAGGATTGGTAAATCAACAGCGTAATTTTTAAAGCCATCATTTAATGCTACAATAGTTACATTATAGTTAAAGTGCTCTAATCCTTCTTTTAAAGAATTATGAAGTCTACTATATTCGCCAACCAATAAAATTTTCATTTATAATGTTACATTTGTCTCAAAGATAGTAGTTAATGATAAAAGCTAATAATAAAAAGATTTGTATTGTTGTTTCTTCCTTGGGTAAAGGTGGTGCAGAACGGTCTTCTGGCTTATTATCGCAAATACTATACGATGTTGGTTTTGATATCCATGTCGTTAGTGTGCTTAATGATATAGAGTTTCCGTATAAAGGGAAATTACTTAATCTTGGTGAGTTAAAGGACGAAAATGATACAACGTTTGGAAGACTTAAAAGATTAAGAATCTTAAAAGCGTATTTAAAACAGCATAACTTTGATTATGTGATTGATAATAGGACAAGAATTGGGACTTTAAAAGAGTATATTATTTCACAGTTCATCTACAATCCTAAGAAAACAATTTATTGTGTTAGAAGTTATAATGTAGATTTATACATTAACTCGAACCGGTTTTTAGGAAAATTGATATATGGTAATGCCTATAAAATTGTTGGTGTTTCTAAGGCTATTGCCAAAAAAGTAAAAGAAGAGTATGAGTTGAGTAATGTAACTTCTATTCATAATGCGATTAACTTTGAGTCTGAAGTAACAGCGACAAAAACTAATGAGGATTATATATTATTTTTTGGACGTCTAGATGACGATGTTAAAAATATTTCATTGTTATTAGAAGGCTATTCAAAATCAAAATTACCAAATCAAAATATTAAACTTAAAATTTTAGGAGACGGAAAAGATTTAGAAAAATTAATAAGGAAATCTAAAGATCTTAACTTAGCTTCTTCTATAGAGTTTTTAGGTTACAATCCAAATCCCTCTGCGGTAGTTAAATCAGCGTTATTAACAGTATTAACTAGTAGGTACGAAGGTTTTCCTAGATCTATTATAGAATCTTTGGCATTAGGCACTCCTGTGATTTCAGTAAATTGCAAATCTGGACCGAATGAAATTATTCAAAATAATCACAATGGTCTTTTAATAGAAAATTACAATCCAGATGCATTAGCAGATGCGATGAATCGTCTTTTTGAAGATAAAAATTTATACTTACATTGTAAACAGAATTCTAAAGCTAGTGTTGCACATTTTTCAGAAGAAAATATTGCAAAACAATGGCAAATAATTTTAAAGTAATAAATAAAGATGAATACTCTAAATAACGTTAAATTAATAGATATTCCTAAGGTACATGATGAGCGTGGTTTTTTAGCAGTTATAGAAAAAAAATCCATTCCATTTGTAATAAAACGTGTCTATTATTTGTACGATGTGCCGACTGAAAGTAGCAGAGGTGGCCACGCACATAAAGAGCAACAATCTTTAATCATTGCTTTAAGTGGAAGTTTCGAGGTTGTTGTAGACGACGGTAAAATCAAAAAACGAATTATGCTTAATAAACCTAATCAAGGCTTGTATATACCTACACATATTTGGAGGGAGATAGATAATTTTTCTTCAGGTTCCGTGTGTCTAGTGTTAGCTTCAACAGAATATGATGAAGTTGAATATATAAGAAAATATGATGATTTTATAAATCAGTTTTCAGGGTAAACTAAGTGTTCTCCTATTAAAGATTTTAATTTAAGCAGAAGCTGAAGTAGCCATTTTGGAGATTTAAGAAGCAAACGTTGTCTTATACTGATATTATTCGTGTCTAGATGCGATGTGTAATACAAGAAATTCTTTTTATCACCCTGTAACTTACTTAATATAGCCAATGAGTATCTGTTGCGATCTAAGAAACCTTTTAAAAAGCGATTATTTTTTTCCTGCTCAAAATAAGTGTCAAAATTTGGCTTTTTTTCCAAATCAAAGGTTCTGTTAGATAGGCTATAGGCATCGTAATTATAATATGCTAAAAGTTTATTTATAAATAGGATCTCAAAATGAAGTCCGAATCTAATCCACATATCCGTATCTTCTCCTGTAATAAGTGAGGTATCGAAAACACCACTTTTTTCTATAGCGGATTTCTTAAAAACAACACTAGAACTTGTAATAAGTGTGTATCTCTTACTGGCTTTAAAGTAATTATGAATACCATAAAGTTCAGTTTGTTTAAAGCTGTACGGTACAGGAACAACTTTATGATCATATTTTTGAGCAATACCAACGGTGAAAACTTTTATTTCAGGAAATTTACGGATGGCATCGTACATGTATTGTAAATACGATGTTTCCCAAATGTCATCTCCATCTAAAAGGGCAATATAATCAGAGGTTGCTGCTTTTATTCCTGTATTTCTGGCATTTGAAGCTCCTTGATTTTTGATGGATAGAAGTTTTATCCGTTGGTCATTAAAGCGGTTTATAATGTCTTCACTCTTGTCTGTAGAGCCATCGTTAATAATAATAACCTCGAAGTCAATGAAACTTTGAGTCAGAACACTGTCAATGGTATGTTGAATATGTTTTTCCTTATTGTAAACCGATATAATTACAGAGAAAAATGCCATTTAACTTTTCGATTTTAAAGTACAATAATAGCTTAATCTGTATATGTCAAAAATTAGCAGTGAAGGGGCTTTGCCGAGTAAATTCTTTTTGAAAGCTTTATCATACTTATAATATGTATAAGCTAATATTTTAGAAATAATGTTGTTCTTAATTTTAGAGTAAATATTTGTAATTCTCGTATAATTAGAAGGCAATAAATCTTGATTGATAAATAGATTTATCGCTTCAACGGAGTCTAATGATTTCTTTAAAAAAGTCTTGCTGTCTTCAAGGCCAAGATGATAAACAGGATTTTCTATATGTTCTATTCTGATATTAGCCTGTTTTAAATTATATGAAAACAAGGTGTCTTCATGTCTTAAATTAGGTATCTCTTCGTTAAAACGGACGGTATTAAAAATACGTTTATGTATTAAGAAACTTAAGGTTAAAAAACTTAAATGGATGTTCTTTTGACGTTCATTGGCTGATAAGGCTTCCCGTTTATTACCATAAATCCATCGTAAGAGTTGTGCATCATCTACGCGTTCTTCCTGATATAAAATACCTCCATAAATAACTTCCGAATCTTCAGCAATAGATTTAAGGTAAGAATGAATAAAATTGTCATTTTTTGGCATGACATCTGCATCTAGAAAAAGGCACCAATCGTATTTTGCATTTTGAGCGAGCTTATTCCTTATGGCGCTTCGTCCAATATTCTTTGGCAGAATATGATACTCACAGTGTAAAAGTGTATTTATACCATTGTTGTAGTCTTGAAACTCTATATTGTTAGAGCAGTCATCGTAACATAATATTTCAAAAGGGATTTCTGAAGTGGTTAACTGCCTATGTACTTCGGAAACGAGTTCTGAAATATTATAATTATAAACAGGAATTAATACAGAGATCATAAGGTTTTACAAAAGTTAATAAAGAACTTAAGAGCGTTGCATTTAGAATTTAATTCTTACGCTGTACAACTTCAAAGACTTTGTTTTCGTCGCACTTCAATGTTTTGCTTGGATATTTTAAAAGCAAAGCGTAATCGTGAGTGGCCATTAAGATGGTGTTTCCGTTTTTGTTGATGTCTTGAAGCACTTCCATGACTTCAATACTAGTTTGAGGATCTAAATTTCCGGTAGGTTCATCTGCTAATATCAATTCAGGATCATTTAATAAGGCACGTGCAATAGCAATTCGTTGTTGTTCTCCACCAGAAAGCTCATGTGGATATTTGAAGCCTTTGGTTTTCATGGCAACTTTATCTAAAACAACATCAATTCGGTCTTTAATTCGGTCTTTTTCTTTCCAACCTGTAGCCTTTAATACAAATTCTAAGTTTCCGATAATCGTACGATCTGGAAGTAATTTAAAATCTTGAAACACAATACCCAATTTTCGTCTTAAAAACGGAATGTCTTTCTCCTTCATGGTTTTTAAGTTGAAATCTACAATTGAGCCTTCACCTTCAGTTAACTGTAAATCTCCATAAAGTGTTTTCATGAAACTACTTTTTCCACTTCCCGTTTTACCAATAAGATAGACGAAATCTCCTTTTTTCATTTCAAAATTCACCTTAGACAGCACCATACTGTCTCCTTGATAAATTGTAGCATCTTTGAGCTCTAAAACCGTTTCAGACATATTGTAGATATAAATAATTGGTAACTGTAAATGTATTGCTTAAAATTTCAAATGACAAATTGAAAAAGCCAAATTCTTGAATAGTAAAATTGTCCGCCTAAGGCTACTAAGGATCCAAATATTTTTAGATTAAAAATTACCGAGAGGAGCTCTTAGGCGAGTTCTTAATAAAAACTATAGAATGTAATCAAAAATAAACACTCAACTTCATTTTCGAATTTAATTTCAATTTCTAAAGCTTAAAATAATCGATATAATTCTGTAAATCCTTATCACCTCGACCAGATAAACTGATCACCACAACATCACTTGGTTTAAAGATTTTATGTTTAAAAATAGCCAAAGCATGAGAACTTTCAATGGCAGGAATAATACCTTCCAACTTTGTTAATTCTAAACCAGATGTCATGGCTTCATCGTCGGTTGCCGAATAAAATTCACCACGACCAGTTTTATACAAATGCGAATGTAAAGGGCCAACACCAGGATAATCGAGTCCTGCAGAAATAGAATAAGGTTCTGTAATTTGTCCATCTTTGGTTTGCATTAACAGTGTTTTACAACCGTGAATAATCCCTTCTTTACCTAATACAGACGTCGCTGCACTTTCACCCGAATGAATGCCTTTTCCAGCAGCTTCTACAGCAATAATACCAACATCTTCATTATCTAGAAAGTGATGATACGTTCCTGCAGCATTACTTCCTCCACCAATACAAGCGACGACGTAATCAGGGTTTTCTCTACCTTCTTTTTCTTTTAATTGCCATTTTATTTCTTCGGAAATTATAGATTGAAATTGGGTCACCATGTCAGGATATGGATGAGGTCCAATAGCAGAACCAATAATATAATGTGTATCCACTGGGTTATTAATCCAGTCGCGTATAGCTTCATTAGTTGCATCTTTTAACGTACGACTTCCGGATAATGCAGGAACCACTTTGGCACCTAACATTTTCATTCTAGCAACATTTGGAGCTTGACGCGCAATATCAATTTCGCCCATATATACCACACATTCAATTCCTGTTAAGGCACAAACAGTTGCTGTTGCCACACCGTGTTGGCCGGCTCCTGTTTCGGCAATAATTCTCTTTTTACCCAAACGTTGTGCCATAAGGATTTGACCAATCGTGTTATTGATTTTATGAGCACCTGTATGATTGAGATCTTCTCGTTTTAAATAAACTTTAGTGTTATATTTTTCAGAAAGACGTTTCGCGAAATAGAGGGGAGAAGGGCGACCAACATAATCTCTTAAAAGCTGATTGAACTCTTCTTGAAACGAAGGTTCGGCCATTATTTTTAAATAGTTTTGACGTAATTCTTCTACATTTGGATAGAGCATTTCTGGAATGTATGCTCCACCAAATTCTCCGTAATACCCTTTTTCGTTAATCTTGTATGTGTTTTTCATAATCCTTTGTCATTCCTGCGAAGGCAGGAATCTATTAATTTTGATTTTCATTGTGGATTCCGCTCACGTGCGGAATGACAGATGAGTTATAAACTTTTCTAATTCTTTAATATTCTTCAATCCTGGTTCAATTTCAAATTTACTATTCATGTCAATAGCGTAACAATACTTTGAAGCCAAACTTTCTTTAAAATGTTTTATTTTTTCGATTTCATCTACACCAATACCACCACTTAAAAAATACGGTTTGGCTGACGGATACTGTTCTAATACATTCCAATTGAACGTGTAACCATTTCCGCCTGGTAATTTCCCTTTAGTATCAAATAAGAAATAATCACAGACATCTTCAAAAGGTTGAAGCACCTCAAAGTTGAATTCATCTTTAATG
Organism: Winogradskyella costae; assembly: GCF_013403865.1. Taxonomy (GTDB): domain Bacteria; phylum Bacteroidota; class Bacteroidia; order Flavobacteriales; family Flavobacteriaceae; genus Winogradskyella; species Winogradskyella costae. The sequence continues at coordinate 242,563 of NZ_JABFDK010000001.1, read as the reverse complement.
CTAAAGACCTTTATGACTTCAACTTCATTTATCGCAGCGCAATATTCAGGGGATTCGTGACCATGAAGTTGAACGGCTTGCAAGTTAAATCTCTTAATAATCTCTTGTACAGTTTCTAATTCCTCATCCACAAAAACACCAACCTTTTTAATGGTTTTTGGCAATTCAGGAATCGTAGTATCAAAATGTCTAGCTGATTTATCATAAAATATAAAGCCCAAATAGTCTGGTTGCAGGTTAGCAACAGCTTGGATATTGTCTTTATATTTCATGCCACAGACTTTTAGTTTCATATATTCTAGCGAAAGCGGGAATCTCATCACGCGTTCGACTTTTTTAAATTATTATGTATTAAGATCTACAAGGTTTTGAAACCTTGAAGGTCACTTAACGTTCTTTGTTTAATTCTTGTCATTCCTGCGAAGGCAGGAATCTATTCATTCTTCTCGATACCATTTTTTCGTACGTCAAAAATCACTCGACGTGACGTTAAAATTAATTTGTTTCTTTTTTCCATTTTAGACCTGCTAGGTTTTATAACCCTGCGAGGTTTTTTATAAATTGAGTCGCACTTGCTCCTGGATTATCTGTTTTCATAAAGTTTTCGCCGATTAAAAAACCTTTGTAACCATAAGGCTGTAATTCTTTGATGGCGTCCACAGAACTAATACCTGATTCTGATACTTTGACAAAATCATTTGGTATCAATGCACTTAATTGTTTTGAGATGTCTAAACTGACTTCAAATGTTTTTAAGTTTCTGTTATTCACACCTAACATATCTAAAGAAGGCATAATGGACTTGTGTAATTCGTCTTCGTTATGGACTTCTAATAACACATCGAGATTGAGACTTTTGGCTAATTCAGAGAACTGTTTAATCTCTGCTTTAGTTAATATGGCTGCAATTAATAAAATAGCATCTGCACCAATGGCTTTGGCTTCTATAATTTGATATTCATCAATAATAAATTCTTTTCGCAGCAAAGGCAATTCGCAATTTTCTCTAGCAATCATTAAATCGTCCATGGAACCACCAAAGTAAATCTCGTCTGTTAAAATAGACATACCGCATACTCCTGCGTTTTCGTAACCAATGGCAACATCTTCAACCAAAGCAATGTCATTTATAATGGATTTAGAAGGTGACTTGCGTTTAAATTCGGCAATAATACCAGTCTGACTTGCTCTTAATTTTTTTGACAATGACCTTGTTTCCATTCCGAAATAAGGGAGTTGTTCATAAGCTTGAATAGGAATTAATTCTTTTTTTAGATTAACCTCCTTGCGTTTGTCTATAACTATTTTGTCTAAAATGTTCATTTACTTAGTTCAATAAGTTTATCTAAAGTTTGCTTTGCTTTTCCACTCATTAGCGATTCTTTGGCCAATTCAAAACCTTCGTTATGTGAAATTTGTTTGACCGTAGCAATGGCCAAGCCAGCGTTGGCACACACCACATTATGCTGCGCTTCAGTACCTTGGTAATTGATGACACTTTTAAAAATTTCTGCTGCCATTTTTACGCTGTTTCCTCCAAAAATTTCGGATTGTTGGATTTGATTCACACCTAAATTATGCGGTTCAAATAAGGTTTCTGATGTATTAGAAATTACTTTTGTTTTTCCGGTTAATGAGATTTCATCATAACCATCTAAAGCATGTACAATCGCATAGTTTTTATCCGTTTCTTGATACAAATAACTGTATAATCTCAACAATTCAAGATTAAATACACCGACCATTTGGTTTTTTGGAAATGCAGGATTTACCATTGGTCCTAACATGTTGAAAAATGTTTTTACACCTAATTCTTTTCTAATGGGAGCCACATTTTTCATAGCAGGATGAAATAGTGGAGCATGTAAGACGCAAATACCAGCCTCATCAATACTTCGTTTTAAAAAGTCGGGATCGTTAGTGAATTTGATACCTAAGTATTCCATAACATTTGAAGACCCACATGCCGAAGAGACTCCGTAATTACCATGTTTTGTAACGTGAACTCCTGCACCTGCTGTAACAAAAGATGATAAGGTTGAAATATTAAAAGTGTCTTTGCCGTCACCTCCGGTTCCGCATAAATCGATTGTCTCGTAGTTATCTAAATCTACAGGAATACATAATTCTAATAACGCATCTCTAAATCCGCGAAGTTCTTCCGTGGTGATACTTCGCATCATATAAACGGTTAAAAACGATGCTATTTGACTTTGATTGTATTTTCCTTCAGATATGTTAACCAAGACGTTTTTTGCTTCTTCACTTGAGATGCTTTCTTGGTTAATGAGTCTGTTTAGTAGTTGTTTCATGGTTACTTCCCACTACAGTGGGAATCTGTTTTTAATTACTTTCCTCTAAATTATATTCTTTCTCTGCTCATTTGCCTTGATGCAATTGCGAAGCACATCATGAGCTCCATAAAATAACATCATCGAATAAACGAACCAAAAATCACAATCAAAAATAGGAATTACTCATTGATTTATATTTTTTCAATAAGAAATTCGTGAATGCAAAGCATTTGCTAAAGCAAAATTCGCTTTCAGAACTTGTGCTTGAGGCTACGCCTCGCATCTTCGTTCTTTCGTTCATTATTTCTGATTTTTGATGTTTCCGACGATGTCGAAATTTGGGACATTAATTTTTACTAATTATTGTATTCTTCCCAAATTATATTTTAATTTTTTCTCACTTCTCACTTCTCACTTCTCACTTCTCACTTCTCACTTCTCACTTCTCACTTCTCACTTCTCACTTCTCACTTCTTACTGTTTACCCAATTCTCTAAAATCTTTTTTCCATCAGGAGTTAAAACAGATTCAGGATGATATTGCACACCTTTAACATCATAAACCTTATGTCTTAAAGACATTATTTGTCCATTTTCGTCAAAAGAGGTAGCTTCTAAAACATCTGGTAAATTAGGATTAACCACCCAAGAATGGTATCTGCCCACTTCAAATGAGTTATCTAAACCGTTAAAAAGTGATTCATCATCAACCGAAAGTGTAACATGTGTTGCCACACCATGGTATACATTATCTAAATTTTCTAAGGTGCCACCGAAAACTTCGCCAATAGCTTGTTGCCCTAAACAAACTCCTAAAATACTTTTTGTAGGTGCGTAAGTTGCAATGATTTGTTTTAATAAACCAGCTTCGTCTGGGATTCCTGGTCCTGGTGATAACACAATTTTATCAAAAGCATCGACTTCTTCTATGGTTAATTTATCGTTTCGTTTTACAGTGACTTCACAATCTAAATCTTCTAAATAATGAACGAGATTATAAGTAAAACTGTCGTAATTATCTATAACTAATATTTTTTTCATCTTAATGTTCCCATGCAAATGGGAATCTTTTTAATTATACTTCAATTTTTTAAATAGATTCTTGCTTATGCAGGAATGACAGCTAACTCAAATTTCCTCAGCCTGTTCAATCGCTTTTGTTAAAGCACCGAGCTTATTATAAACTTCTTGTAATTCACTTTCAGGATTGGATTTTGCAACTAATCCGGCTCCTGCTTGCCAAAATAATTTATGATTCTGACTTAAAAATGTTCTAATCATAATGGCATGATTGAAATTACCACTAAAATCCATAAAACCGATAGCTCCACCATAATAACCTCTGCTTGTTTTTTCATACTTCTCTATCAATTGCATGGCTTTATGCTTTGGGGCTCCACTTAATGTACCAGCAGGAAATGTGTCTGCAACCACTTGCATGGTGTCGGTGTTTTTGTGAATTGTACCTGTAACTTTGCTTACTAAATGAATAACGTGAGAGAAGAATTGAACCTCTCTATAGTTTTCAACAGTAACATTGCTTCCGTTTCTACTTAGGTCGTTTCTTGCCAAGTCAACTAACATCACATGCTCACTGTTTTCTTTGTCGTCTTTTATTAATTCTTCAGCTAATTGCGCGTCTTTAAGGTCATTTCCACTTCGCTTAAACGTACCAGCAATTGGATGAATTTCAGCTTTACCATCACTAACTACTAATTGTGCTTCTGGTGAGCTGCCAAATATTTTAAAATTTCCGTAATCAAAATAGAAGAGGTAAGGGGAAGGGTTAATACTTCTTAAGGCTCTGTAAACATTAAACTCGTCTCCACTAAATTGTTGCGAAAATTGCTTAGATAGTACCAATTGAAAAACATCTCCGCGACCACAATGTTTTTTTGCCAATTCTACGTTTGCTTTATACTCTTCATCGGTAAGATTAGATTCAATATCTCCCTTCGGTTTAAAATCGTAAGAAGCGTATTGTCTAGTTTGGATTAATTGTAATATGTCGTTAATGTTATTGTCGCTATGAAAACAATGCGCAAAAATATACGCTTCATTTTTTTGATGATCTATAGCAATGATGTTTTGATAAACAGCATAATATATTTCTGGAATAGAAACAGAATTGTCTTTTTTTGAAATTTCGATGTCTTCAAAATATTTTACTGCATCATAAGCTGTGTAGCCAAAAATACCGTTGTTTATAAATTTGAAGTTTTCGTTAGCATCTACTTTAAAACGCTGTGTGAATTTGTGAATTTCTTCAACAACACCTACGGTTTCAACAAGATTACTTTTAGTGCTTCCATCAGGAAAAGTTTGAGAAATAGTGTTTCCTTCAACCTTTATAGAGGCTATAGGATTGCAGCAGATATATGAAAAATTGTTGTCGTTTGCATGGTAATCACTACTCTCTAACAGAATACTATTCGGGAATTTATCTCTAATTTTAAGATAGATACTAACTGGCGTAATAGTGTCTGCTAATATTTTTTTATAATGTGTGTTTAAACTAAATGTTTTCATTTTATGTCAAATTCAATTTGATATCTCTTAAAGCAGAGATGCGTTTCAATATAACAGCTTCTGAAGCTGTGTTAAATTAAAAAAGGCTTGTCGTGAATGACAAGCCTTTTTTTATATAAGTATAACATACCAAGGATTAGTTCACGAACGTAAGTTTGAGAAATTCCACCACCAAGTATGATTTGTATTTATTTTCATTTGAACTTCAAAGATAGAAATCAAATTTCGGATTTCAAACACTTTAGGAAAAAAAGATTCCTGTTACCGTAAATTTTACGAAAACAGGAATCTAAATTTAAAGCTTACTCAGTTTCTTATTAAGGATTAGAACTTAAGCGTTACGTTTAGGTCAAATTCGTCATAAATGGCTTTATCTTTTAAAGTCTCTAATAATGATGGCGACTTATAGGTAATATTATGTTTTGTTCTATCAATCTTCAAAGTTGCAGTCGCTGTATTATCTTTAATTAGCATTGGAAAAGAAATAGCTTCTGTCTTTCCTTTAATAGTAATGTTCGCTTTTACGTTGAAATCTCCATCTTTACCAGTAACGGATGTAATGTCTAAAGTTGCAGTCGAAAATTCTTCTACACCAAAGAAATCGTCAGATTTTAAGTGACCATCTAATTTTTGTTTGTATTCTCCATCAAGATCTGTGCTACCAAGAGTCGTCATGTCGATAGTAAAGTTTCCTCCTGTTAAATCTTTTCCATTAAAAGTTAATGAACCGTTTTTTAAGTCAATTGTTCCGGTATGTTCTCCACCAACTTTATAACCCTTCCAAATTACTGAGCTTTCCTCAACTTTTACGGTTTTGTCTTTTAAGATTGTGTAAGACATAAATGATAATGCTAAAATTAATAGCATGGCGATTTTCGAATTTTTGTTTTTCATAATTATTTGTTTTTAAGTTTTATTAAAAGGGTATTCAATTGTATCAACTCTTCTTGAGTCAAATTTCTTGTGATGTTCTTTTCTGTTTGGTCTATAATTGGGTCTATTGTTTTTAAGGTGTTTAACCCTATATCTGTAATAATAATCTCTACTTTTCTTCTATTAGCTTTACAAATAGTTCGTTCTACAAAATTTTTCTTTATTAGCTTATCAACCAGTCTTGTGGTGTTACTCATTTTGCTTACCATACGTTCTTGTATGTCTTGTAAGTTTATGGCATTTCCATGCTGTCCTCTTAAGATCCTAAGGACATTAAATTGCTCTAGGGATAAATCAAAAGGTTTTAGCTCCACTAACAAATCGTCTTTCATCCATGTTGTGGTGTGGAAAATATTTATGACTGTCGCTCTTGAGACCGGTAAATCTATATTTGTTTTTAGTATGTCATTTAATTCTTTCATGTACAACAATTGTATATACAAATGTATGTGTTTTATTAAAACCTGAAATTAATGTTTTGTTAAATTTATAATTCTCGATATTCTATAGAGCTGTGATTTTAAGAAATGATGTACTAAAAAAAGGATTGAAGAGTTATATTTAAATAAGTATTTATCCATCAAAATTAAAAGATTAGAGTACGAGAATGCGTCAAATGGAAAGAATGACTAATATATTACAGTAGATTCCTACAATATTGGTGAGATATGTTAAAAAATCAATCTGAAATGTAACACTTCTGAATTTTTTACGTCTATATCATAATGGAATGTTAATTTTGCTAAAAATTAAGAACAAAGAATGGCTGATTTATCACAAGAAGAATGGACAAAGCAACTCGAAGCAGACGATAATGCAGTTGTTTTAGATGTTAGAACACAAGATGAAATTGATTTAGGGATGATTCCTAATGCAATTCATATAGATATATTTAAAGGGCAAGGTTTTATTTCCGAAGTAGAAGAACTAGATAAAACAAAAAACTATTATGTGTATTGTAAGTCTGGCAATAGAAGCGGACAAGCTTGTACTATTATGAATCAGCTAGAAATTGAAAACGCTTACAACCTTTTGGGTGGTTTTAACGAATGGCAAGGCGAGGTTACTCATAACCAGTAATTTTTTAAACCTACGATAATGAATAGAGTATTTGTATTATGTTGTTTATTGTTAACTTTAGGGGTTAGCACAAGTTGTATAGATAGTAGCTCGGCGGACGCAGAAATAAAGCTTATAACAGCTCAGGAGATGCAATCTATTTTAGAGTTAGAAGAGGTGCAATTAATTGATGTAAGAACGCCCAAAGAATATGAAGGTGGTTACATTGCTAATGCGCAAAATATAGATTTTATGTCTCCTACTTTTGATGATGATATTATAAAATTAGATAAAGATAAACCGGTGATATTGTATTGTCAATCTGGAGGTCGAAGTGCTAAATGCGCTCAAAAGATGAAAGATGCAGGATTCAAAAAAATATATGATCTTAAAGGTGGAATTTCTCAATGGAAATTCGCAGAAGAGACTCAAATTCAATAAAAATATAAACACAATCTAACCGAACTCTAAGTTCGGTTTTTTTATGCTTCTAATTCTCTTCCCAAATTCTTAAGATTTTTATAAATTAGACGCTTGTAATCTTAGAATAGAAACCCTTCTGTTACATTTGCAAATTAACATGTCGTTTATGAACTTTAAAAAAGTACTTCTACTTTGCCTTTTGGCATTTTCGTTTTCATTCAATTTATTCTCGCAGGTTTTTGATCCCGTAAAATGGGAAACTAAAGTTGAAAAGATTTCAGATACAGAATATGATCTAGTTTCTATAGCGACTATTGATTCTGGATGGCATTTATATTCTCAAAATGTACCAGATAATGGACCAATTCCTACTGGTTTTTCGTTTACAGAAAATGAGAATTTTGAGTTAGTTGGCGAAACCTCAGAAGACGAAGGTCATACGGTTGACGATCCTGTTTTTCAAATGCGGATTACTTTTTTTGAAAACAAAGCGGAGTTTACTCAACGTATTAAAGTTTTAAATAAAGAATTATCTATAGTTGAAGGTGAAGTGGAATTTATGGTCTGTGATGACGAAAAATGCTTACCACCAAATTATATAGATCTTGAATTTAACTTGAAGGATACAGAAACGGTTGAAAAAGATTCAGCCGGATTGCCATCTTTAGACTTAATGGGTGCCACAACTAAAATCCTCGAACCTGTTAAATGGAGTACTGCTGTTGAAAAAATAAACGAAACAGAATTCATCTTAGTAACTACTGCAAACATAGACAAGGGATGGAAATTGTATGCTCAAAATATTGAAGACGGTGGACCAATTCCAACAAGTTTTGAATACACATTAAATGAAGGTGTTGCTCTAGTTGGTAACACAACTGAAGAAAAAGGAGAAGAAAGTATGGATAAGGTCTTCGATATGAAGATTAAATACTTTAAAAATAAAACAGAGTTTAGACAAAAAATTAAAGTTTCAGATACTACAATTACTACAATAGAATCAGAAGTTGGCTTTATGTCTTGTGATGATACACAGTGTACAGCACCAACGTATGTCGATTTAGAATATGATTTAACTAAAACTGTTGTTGCTACTTCGGATATTTCTGAAAATTCCGATTCAAGTGATAAAAATTCAAATAATGGACTTTGGACTATATTTCTTTTAGGATTAGGTGCAGGACTAATCGCACTTTTTACACCATGCGTTTTTCCATTAATACCAATGACAGTAAGTTTCTTTACTAAACAAAGTAAGACTAAGTCAGAGGGAATTAAAAATGCGTTAATTTATGGTTTATTCATTATTGTCATATATGTCATTTTAGGAACGGGAGTGGTGGCCATTTTTGGAGCAAGTGCTATTAACGAATTTTCTACAAGTGTTGCTTTTAACCTTATATTTTTTGCTATCCTTGTTATTTTTGCAATTTCGTTCTTGGGAGCATTTGAAATAATGCTACCTAACTCTTGGGCAAATAAAATTGATAGAAAAGCAGATAGTGGTGGTTACACAGGTATCTTTTTTATGGCTTTGGCATTGGCCATTGTGTCATTTTCATGCACAGGACCTTTCGTAGGGAATATTATCGTATTATCAGCAACAACAGGAGGATTAGCTCCAGTGATAGGTATGTTAGGTTTTTCTCTAGCTCTGGCATTGCCATTTGGTTTATTTGCAGCATTTCCTGGTTGGTTAAATTCATTGCCAAAATCTGGCGGTTGGTTAAATACGGTTAAGGTGGTTTTAGGATTTTTAGAACTAGCCTTTGCGTTTAAATTTTTATCGCAAGCCGATTTGGTATTACAACTACACTTCTTAGAACGTGAAGTATTCATAGCAATATGGATTGCCATCTTTGGAGCGTTATCATTATACCTTTTTGGGAAAATTCAATTGCCACATGATTCGCCTTTAAAGCATATTTCAGTAGGTCGTTTATTGCTAGGCCTGTTAACTTTATCTTTTACTGTTTATATGATTCCAGGACTTTGGGGAGCACCATTAAAAATAATTAGTGCATTTCCGCCGCCGTTAGATTATTCTGAATCGCCTTATGGTGTAGGAAATTCTAGAGGTGGTGGTGCAAGTATAACAGATATTCCTGAAGGCGCCCATTTACTAGCACCACATGATATTTTGGCATTCAACGATTATGAAACAGGTTTGGCATATGCTAAAAAAGTAGGGAAACCTGTAATGTTAGATTTTACGGGTTGGGCTTGTGTGAATTGCCGTAAGATGGAACAAAATGTTTGGGTAGATTCCAAAGTATTGTCAAAACTTAAAAATGACATTGTTTTGATTTCATTATACGTTGATGAGAAAATAAATTTTCCTGAAGGTGAAGCACCAGATTCTCAATTGCGACCGGGTAAAAAATTACGAAATGTAGGTCAGAAATGGAGCGAATTTCAAACCGTTAAATACAAAACGAATACACAGCCTTATTATGTGTTAATGGATCATAATGAAGAAAATCTTATTGAGCCTGTTGCTTACACGCCAGATATTGAAGAATATGAGGCATGGTTAAAAGAAGGTATAGAGAATTTTAAGAATTAAAACACCAAGCTAAAAACAGAGCCTTCGTTTTCAATACTTTTTACTATGATTCGGCCTTTATGTAAGAGCATAATTTGCTTACAAAGACTTAATCCTATGCCACTACCTGTGGCTTTACTAGTAAAGAAAGGCACAAATATGTTCTCTAAAATATCTTTTGGGATACCAGAACCATTATCAATGACTTTTATAACAATATCTCTATTTGGGTTTTGAGATGCTAATACTTTAATTTGTGAATGGTCTTTACTTTTACAGGCGTCAACAGCATTTAAAATAAGATTGATAAGTACTTGTTCTATAAGATGTGCATCAATATCTAATTCTAATTTTGGTGAGGTAACCTCAAATGTAATGGCAATAGCTTTGGCTTTTATGGATGGTTCCATTAAAAGCTGGATGTTACTAAATAAGTCTTCAATTTTAACACGTTGTAAGTTGAGGTGTGTCACTTTACTCAAACTTCTATAGGTTTTCGCAAATTTTAAAAGGCCTTCACTGCGGTTTTTAATAGTTTTGACTCCAGCGTTTAAATCCTCTAATTCAAGACGCGTTTCTTCAGGATGTTCTATAGCTAATTGCAAGTTTTGTTGAAGTGTATCTGCCAAGGACGAAATTGGAGCTATAGAATTCATAATTTCGTGTGTCATCACACTTAAAAGCTTCTTCCAAGATTCTGATTCATTTTTATTTAAGGTATTATCAATATCCTGAATGACAATCAACTTAAATGCATCATCCTTTACTTGAAATACCGTATCGGAAATTAAAATTTTTATAGTTTCATTTTGAAGTGCAATAGAAATGGAATCCGGTTCGCGATGATAGGTTTCAAAAACGGTATTAAAGAGTTCTGGTTTTCTGTTTTCAACAAAGCGGATATTTTTAAAAGATGGGACATCTAAAATGTCTCCAAAAGGTTCATTACTCCATAGGACGTCTCCAGATTCGAGATTATAAGCAATAATTCCGATGTCTACCATTTCTAAAATCTTCTGTAGATACACATACTGTGCTTCGTTTTGCGAATTGATGTCTTTAATGGTTCTATTAATCTCATTAAAACCGGTGTACAAAAACCGAATATCTTTAGGACCTCTGTCTTCTGGAAACCATCTCGAAAAGTCACGATACTTAACCGCTTCAAAAAAATCATCTATAGCTACAAAACGACGTTTCACATAGGAATATGTATTTATAAACAAATAAAGTAGTGCAATGCTCGTAATGGTAATATAAGCGGATTGATCTTTGTAAATAGAATACACTAACGCAAGTATAACACTCACCAAAAGTAGAATTCTAAAAAAGAGCCAAAATATGTAACTTCTATAGTTCATACTTTTCTAGTCTTCTGTATAAAGCAGCTCTTGTAATCCCTAGATCTTTAGCTGATTTTGAAACATTACCTTTATTCTTTTCAAGGACATTTAAAATGGCGTTCTTTTCTAAATCGTCTAAGTTTAAACTCTGAGTTTTCATATTTGTAGAGTTCGATGAACGCTCTATAGAAGAAAATACTAAATCTTCTGGTTTTAAAACGGAACCATCAGTCATTATTACAGCACGCTCTAAAACGTATTGCAATTCCCTAACATTACCAGGGAAGTCGTGATTTTTTAATTTTGAAATGAATCCGGAATCAAAAGAAAATGGACTTTTATTATATTTTTCAGCATAAAAAGCTATAAAATGATGTGCTAATGCTGTAATATCTGTACCACGATCTCTAAGAGGTGGAGCAATAATATCTACGGTATTTATTCTGTAAATTAAATCTTTTCTAAATTTCTTTTCGTCTGCTAAAATTTGAGGATCGATATTAGTAGCGCAAATTAATCGAATATCAATAGGGATTGGTTCATTTGAGCCCAAAGGAGTCACTTGTCTGTTTTGTAAGACGGTGAGTAATCGGGCTTGCTGACTCAAACTAATATTTCCTATTTCATCTAAAAATAAAGTGCCACCATTAGCCGCTTCAAATCGGCCTTTTCTATCTTCTCTAGCATCGGTAAAAGCTCCTTTTTTATACCCAAATAATTCACTTTCAAATAGCGATTCTGTTAAAGCACCAACATCTACTTTTACAAACGGTTGGTGTTTTCTATTAGAGTTATCATGAAGCGCACGAGCAATTAAATCTTTTCCAGTACCATTTTCACCAAGGATTAAAACATTAGCATCTGTTGGTGCTACTTTTTTTAGTTTGGTAAAGACATCAATCATAACATCGCTATCACCAATGATTTCAATAGAATTTGTGTTAAATTGCTTCTTTTTAGTGTTTTGAGAGGTCTTCTGACTTAGTATCGTAGTCATGGTTTCTACGATTTTTTCATTCTTCCAAGGTTTCATTAAAAAGTCGGAAGCGCCTTCTTTTAATCCGCGTATCGCTAAATCAATATCGGCATAAGCGGTCATTAAAATAACAGAGGTTTCAGGTTTTTGGTGTCGAATTTTATTTAGCCAAAAAATACCTTCATTACCTGTATTGACCAAACCATTAAAATTCATGTCTAGAACAATTATGTCGTAAGCAGTCTTCTCAATTTGAGATAGAATATTACTCGGATTCTTTTCGGTAACCACCTCTCTAACCAGTGGTTTTAAAAGTAAGCGTAATGCTGTTAATACATCAACATCATCGTCTATAACTAATATTGTAGCGTTTTTTAATACCATCCATACAATATTACGATATTAAATTCAGCTTATAAAAATTCAAAAAATAAAATTTCAGTAGTGTTTAAAAGTGTACATTTTCGAACATAAAGTGTATCGAAATCGGACACTTTTAGTTTTGATAAAAACAATAATGTATTGAAAATCAATATTTTGTGTTTTTGGCATCATCTTCACTATATAAAAAGTGTAAATAATAGATATATAATGGACGTTCCAATTCAAAAGAAGAAATTTTCAACTCAAAAAATAGGATTAGCTATAGGGATTATAGCAATATTAGCTTTGATCATATATGTTATTTTTCAAACCTCAGGTGGTTCTAAATTGAATGTGGATAGAGAGCGAATTTCAATTAGTACAGTAAGTGAAAATGTATTTCAAGAAAACATTCCGGTCAACGGTATTGTGCTTCCAATCACTACAATTTATTTAGATGCTTTGGAAGGTGGGCGAGTAGAAGAGAAGTTTGTTGAAGATGGTGCCATGTTGAAAAAAGGTGAACCAATTCTAAGGTTATCAAATACCGATTTGGAATTGAGTCTCATTAACCAGGAAACGTCAGTGTATAATTTATTAACCCAAATGCAGATTTCTCAAAATGCAGCGCGCCAAAATACGATTAACAGACAAAATCAATTTACTGATGTTGAAAATAATCTCATTGAAGCCGAACGTGTTTATAATTTAAACAAACGGTTATATGAAAAAGGTGCGATAGGAAGAATGGATTACGAGTCTTCTGAAAATAATTACAACTATCAGAAAGAACGTATGAAACTATCTAAGCAAGTATTATCTGAAGATACCATTTCTTCAAAATTGGAGGTTAACCAAGCTCGTAATTCTTATGCTAGAACGCAAAGTGCCTTAGAATTAATGCGAAAAAAAGTAGGAGATTTAGTGGTTAGAGCTCCAATTGATGGGCAATTAACATCTCTTGATGCTGAAATCGGACAGTCTATTAATAAAGGCACACGCTTAGGTCAGGTAGATGTGATCACTGGTTATAAAGTAAGAGTGGATATTGATGAACATTATATTTCGAGAATCTATAATGGTCAAACAGGAACGTTTACGTTGAATAATAAAACGTACACATTGGTCATTAAAAAAGTGTTTACACAAGTTACCAATGGTCGTTTTCAAGTGGATATGAAATTTCAGGGAGATGTGCCTGAAGGTATTAGAAGAGGTCAAAATCTTCAAATCAGAGTGGCATTAAGTGCAGAAAAAGAAGCGTTGTTAGTTGCGAAAGGTGGATTCTTTCAAAAAACAGGAGGGAACTGGATTTTTAAAGTCAGCGAAGATGGTAACACGGCCTATAAAGTCAACATAAGATTAGGAAGCCAGAATACAGAATATTATGAGGTGCTTGATGGTTTAAATCCTGGAGATAAAGTAGTGACATCGAGTTATGATTCCTTTGGAGATACGGAAGAGTTGATTTTGAAATAGAAACAAGAGAATAGAGAAATAATTAAGAGTTAACAACTAATAGCTAAAGGCTAACAGCTAAGGGCCAACAGCCAAAAAAACAAATATAATGATACAAATTACGGACTTAGAAAAATTCTATAAAACCGAAGAAGTACAAACCATAGCCTTAAACAAATTATCATTTAATGTTAAAGAAGGTGAGTTTGTGGCCATCATGGGACCTTCAGGATGTGGGAAATCGACCTTATTAAATATTTTGGGATTATTAGACGATCCTGATGGAGGTAGTTTTATGTTTAATGGAACAGAAGTCGCTGGTTATAATGAGCGAAAGCGTTCAGAATTACGCAAACACAATATTGGTTTTGTTTTTCAAAGTTTTAATCTCATTGATGAACTAACGGTGTTTGAAAACGTAGAATTACCCTTGATCTATACAGGTGTAAAACCAGCAGAACGTAAACAGCAAGTCGAAGCGGTTTTAGAGAAAATGCAAATTATGCACCGAAGAAATCACTTTCCACAACAGTTATCTGGTGGTCAGCAACAACGTGTGGCTGTGGCAAGAGCCGTTGTAAACAAACCCAAACTAATTCTTGCCGATGAGCCAACAGGAAATTTAGATAGTACTAATGGAAATGAGGTCATGGATTTATTAATAGATCTTAATGAAGCAGGAACAACCATTATTATGGTAACACACAGTGAACACGATGCAAAATACAGTCACAGAATTATAAGAATGTTAGACGGACAAAAAGTAACCGAAAATATATTGGCATAAATCGACTTTCATCAATCAATCAATCAATCAATCAATCAATCAATCAATCAATCAGGCGGGAAGCACTTTAGTAAATCATAAAACAATTCATCACATACTACTGAAGTGCCAAAGCCAAATCAATCAAAAAACGAACAGTAATTCTAATACATCATGTTTAAAAATTATATAAAAATAGCATTCAGAAACCTTTGGAAGAATAGAACGTTTACAGCGCTTAATGTCGTTGGACTTACGGCAGCATTTGGAGTGGCCATATTGTTGGCGATGTACGCCGTTTTTCAACTGTCTTTTGATCGCTTTCATGAGCATGGAGATGAAATCTATCAAGTGTATACAGAGGATAGTGGGTTAAATGGCATTGAAGCTAACATCTCAAAATCCGAACCTTTTGCGGCAGCACTTCGTGAAGAGGTTACAGGCGTAGAGAAAATTACACGTTATAATGGTTCTGGAGTCTTATTAACTTATCAGGATAAGCAACTCGGTATGGGCACTGCGTATGTAGATCCCGATTTTTTCGACATGTTTAGCTTTCCAATTATAAAGGGTGATAAGACAAATCCAATAACGTCAGAGTCTTCAGTTGCAATGACAGAGCAGGCTGCAAAACGCATATTTGGTGATGAGAATCCTATAGGGCAAACCGTTACGATTTTAAGAGATGAAGTAGAAGTGCCTTTTAATGTCACCGCGATTATTGAAGATTTTCCCAATACAAGTTCTATAGGTTTTGATATCGTACTCAATTTTAAAAGTCAAAATGAGCATGCTTATGCCAGAACTGTAGGACGTTGGGACATGGAGAATCATGAGGTGTATATGCAACTTTCTGAAGGTTTAAAACCTGAGCAATTTGAGAAAAGCACAGCAGATTTTACCCAATTACATTATAAAAATGAGATTGATAATGCCAAGCGAGATGGCCTTCAACCTAATGCAGATGGCCTTTACAGACAAATAAAAGTATTGCCGTTGGCAGATGTTCGCTTTGCGAATTTTAATCAAGGAGTTGTTAGTGTCAATCGTACCATGCCGTATTTAGTTTTGGGAATTTCTTTTTTAATTCTGTTTATAGCTTGTGTGAATTTTATAAATATGAGTATTGCTAAAAGTTCACAACGCTTGCGTGAGATTGGCATGCGAAAAACGCTTGGAGCCAATAAAAAACAGCTGTTCTTTCAGTTTTGGGGTGAAAGCATTTTAGTGTTTTTAATTTCCATAGGGCTAGGAATTTTATTAGCCGTGTTTTTACTACCATACTTTCAAACCTTATTTAAAACCCAAGCGTCATTGGCAACCTTACTAAACCCATCATTGTTGGTTGTGCTTGTTTTGAGTGTTTTGCTGATCACATTAATTGCAGGAGGTTATCCTGCGTTATTAATGAGTCGTCTTGGAACTTTACAAAGTTTAAAAGGAAAACTCGACGTCAATGGTAAAAACCATTTGCGAAATAGTTTAATGGTCTTACAATTCGGTATTGCTATTTTACTGATTAGTGGTACGCTTGTACTTTGGGATCAGGTGGAATTTATGAGGACTAAAGACTTAGGTTTCAACAAAGATCAGGTGATTGCTTTTCCACTGAATGGCCAACTTAACGATCAACAAGCAATAGAATTACTTCGAAATACGCTTCAAGATAAACTTAATATTGTAAGTGTTACAGCATCTAATAATATTTTAGGTTTAGGAAAAGATGGCTCGCGTTCGACTAGTATTTTAGGTTTTGAACACAAAGGTAGAGGCGTGGATACGCATATGTTAGTCGTTGATGCAGATTACGTTGAAACTTTAGATTTGAATATTATTGAAGGTCGTTCATTTCGAAAAAACTTAGCGAGTGATAGTCTTTCCGTTATTATCAATGAAGCTATGGCAAAGCAACTCAATGAAGATGATATTTTAGCCTCACAGATAGATTTAGATGATGCTGTATATTCTGTTGTAGGTGTTATTAAAGATTTCAATTTTCAGGAACTTGACCAGACGATTGCACCTATGACCTTATTTGCACTGCCTAACTGGAATTTAAGAAACGTCTATGTAAAAGTAGCTCCACAAAATTTAGAACAAGCTTATAACGATGTAAAAGCAGCCTGGAATACTATTGAGCCCAATGCCGAATTTCAAGGGTCTTTTTTAAATGAAAATATTGATAGAACCTTGCGAAATGAGCGCACTATGATTACCATGATTGGTAGTGGTTCAATACTCGCTATTATCTTAAGTTGTATCGGTTTATTTGCGATGTCATTGCTCATTGTAGCACAGCGTAAAAAGGAAATAGGAGTTCGTAAAATAGTCGGTGCGAGTGTCTCGGCCATTACAATATTACTGACTAAAGACTTTTTAAAATTAGTCGTTATCGCTTTTTTAATCGCGTCGCCAATAGCATGGTGGGCAATGCATAATTGGTTACAGAATTATGCGTATCATATAGATCTTAATATTTGGATGTTTTTAGGTGCAGGCGGCATAGCAGTAGTGATTGCCATGTTAACCATAGCTGTAAAAACAATAAAAGCGGCAACCTCTAATCCTGTAGAATCTTTAAGAACGGAATAATCATCATCAACCTGCAAGTGTTTGAAACCTTGTAAGTTTTGCTATAAAACAATACATCATGATTAGAAATTATTTCAAAATAGCATGGAGGAACCTCATGAAGCATAAGGTGTTTTCTCTAATTAATATTATTGGTCTTATCATTGGATTAAGTGCGTCGTTTGTCATTGGATTAATGATTTATTACGATGCTACCTTTGATACATTTCATAAAGATAAGGATCGTATTTATAGAGTAGTTACAGATTTAACGAGTCCTGAGGCTACTTTTTCTATTCCTGGAGTCACTTTAGCATTGGGGGATGCCATTACCGAGAATTCAAATTTTGAAACCGTTAGTGGGTTTTATATTGAACGGCCTTCAAAAGTTGAAAATAGAGAATTAAATTCCGAATTTAAATGGCCCAACTTCGTCATTTTTGCAGATGCTAATTATTTTAAGATTTTCGATTATAAATTTTTAGCTGGTAATACATCTGAAATTTTAGCGAGTCCTAATAATGTTATTCTTACTGAAAATCGAGCATCTGATTATTTTCCAAATACGAAACCGTCAGATATTATTGGAAAAACCCTAGTTTACAATGATTCACTTCATATAACGGTTACAGGAATTGTTGAGAATTTTAAAGAACGAACAGATTTTGTGTTTGAAGAATTTATCTCGCATTCTACAATTTTACAAACGCGATTAAGAGAGGATTTCCTCAATAAAAATTGGAATAACACTAACGATGCGTCTCAGCTTTTTGTAAAAGTGACTTCAAATGCGGATTTATCAGCGATACAAAATCGTTTGGATAATTTAGCAAAGGAGCACCAAGATGAAGAATCTAAAAAATATGGTGATGAACAACAATTTACGTTGCAACCATTAGGAGATATTCACTTCAACGAAAAGTATGGTATTTACGATTGGTCTAAAGGCCAGGCTAGTAAATCGCTGCTTACAAATCTCGCTTTGGTGGCTATATTTCTATTGGTGTTAGGTTGTATCAACTTTATAAATCTTAATACAGCGCAAGCTTCTCAGCGTGCTAAAGAAATAGGAATCCGTAAAACTTTAGGAAGTTCTAGAAAACAGCTTATCGGCCAATTTATGGGTGAAACATTTTTATTGGTTTTGGTGTCTGCTGTATTATCGCTATTGCTTTCTAGATGGTTGATTAATGTGTTTTCAGATTTTGTGCCAGAAGGTTTAAGTTATGAACTGATGAAATCACCTTTAATTATTCTTGGTATCGCTGTTCTATTACTTTTAGTGACATTTTTATCTGGCTTTTATCCCGCATTAGTACTTTCAAAATTTAACACGGTTTCAGTTTTAAAAAATCATTTAGCTGTCGGAAATAAAAAAGTGAAGCTCAGAAAATTCTTAACGGTTTTTCAGTTTTCCATTGCTCAAGTATTTGTAATTGCTACGTTATTAGTTGGTCAACAAATTAATTTTCTTTTAGAAACAGATATGGGTTTTAAAACGGATGCTATTGTGTCTGTTTATAGCCCAAGAGCGGAACGCGAAATTTCTAAAAAAGAGCTTTATGCCGAAAAATTAAGAGCTATTCCAGAAATTAAGTCGATTAGTATTGGAGGCCATGCACCTGCATCTATTTCTACTAATAGTTCTTCAGTCACTTATAATAATGGTGACAATGAGGTTAATTTAGACTTACAATTTATTTTTGGCGACGTCAATTACGCTAAGGTATTTGAGTTAGATCTTATAGCAGGACGAACCATCAGAAATGATACCGTAAAAGAGCTCGTGATTAATGAGACATGCAGAAAAAGACTTGGTTTTAAAAGTCCCGATGAAGCAATTGGTAAAACGGTTTTATTAGGTGATCAAAGTGTGCCTATAGTCGGAGTTATGGCAGATTTTTTCCAACGTTCCTTGCGAAGCGATATCAAACCCATGGCATATAGAGGAGATTGGTATCTACCAGATTGGAGTCAGTTTCAAGCTGTTCATATTGCTTTTCAAAATGAATCATCAGCAGATTTTAAAGGAACACTTTCAAAAATTGAAAATACTTATAAAACAGTCTATACTGAGACCGATGATTATCGCGTAGAGTTTTTAGACGAAACCATTCAGAAGTTTTATAATCGGGAGCAAAAGATGTCCAAACTTTTAAATTGGGCAACAGGTTTATCAATATTAATTAGCTGTTTAGGATTGCTCGGACTTGTGATTTATACCACCAACCGACGTGTAAAAGAAATTGGAGTGCGTAAGGTTCTAGGAGCGTCATTACTTCAAATTAACGCGCTCTTATGCAAAGAGTTTTTAATCTTGGTAGCGATTGCTTTTGTCATTGCGGCACCAATTGCGTATTACGGCATTAATAATTGGTTGCAAGATTTTGCATACAAAACAAGTATTAATTTTTGGGTGTTCTTAGTGAGTGGCTTGGCGATGATTGTCTTTGCCTTATTAGTCATCAGTGTAAAGACGCTTCAGGCGGCAAATGCCAATCCTGTGGATTCATTACGCTCAGAATAAACTGTTCATTTACGAACAAGAAGTGTATCAAATTCGAACAGTTTTAAATTCTTAATTAAACATAAAACACTGATATATAGTTGTTTGTGTTTTTGGCATCATCTTCACTATATAATGAGTAGAAGTAATCAATTAAGTCAAAAAATAGTATGATTTTAAATTATATAAAAATAGCCTTCCGGACTTTACGTAAAAATAAAGGGTATAGCTTTCTAAACATTTTCGGATTAGCCATAGGAATTACGTGTGCTAGTTTAATTTTTCTTTGGGTTGAGGATGAGGTAAGTTTTGATTCTGATTTTTCAAAACAAGATCAAGTTTACTATGTACCAACACATCAAGAATATGATGGTGAATGGAGAACGTTTAATTCTACTCCAGGACCATTTGCTGAAGCTATGAAAGCGGAAATTCCAGGAATAGTAAAAGCATCACGAACAAAGCATCGAGATTTTTTATTTGCTGTAAATGATAATGCCATCAATAGCGGTGGACGTTTTGTAGATGAAGATTTTATAACAATATTCAGTTTAAAGTTTGTAGAAGGCTATGCAAAAGAGGCTTTTAATAATCCTGAAGCAATCGTTATTACTCAAGAAACGGCAGAGCAGCTTTATGGCAAAAACACAAAAGTATTAGGCAAAGTACTTAAAGTAGACAATACAGATAATTACCTGATTACAGGAGTTATTGAGAATTTACCAAAGAACGTAACGTTTCCTATTAATTGGATTGCACCATTTGAACGTTGGAGTGGAGATAAAGAATGGACCAATGGTTATGGTAGTTTCTTCGCAGATACATTTGTTGAGTTGTCACCAGAAGCTGATTTTAATGCTGTAAATGATCAAGTCCTTGGATTACTTGAGAAAAAAACAGGAGACAGTGATTCAAAAGCATTTTTACATTCTATAAAAGATTGGCATTTAAGAGGTAATTTTGAAAATGGAAAGCAAGTTGGAGGACGCATAGATTCGGTTAGATTATTTACAATTATTGCTTTAATTATTTTGCTTATAGCTTGTATTAACTTCATGAATTTATCTACTGCACGAAGTGAGAAACGTGCGAATGAAGTTGGAGTAAGAAAAGCCATGGGTTCTGGTCGTTCACGATTAATTTTTCAATTTATATCGGAAGCTTTAATCCTTTCTTTTATCGCGACTTTGGTAAGTGTATTGTTGCTCTTTATTTTATTACCGCAATTTAACTTGCTTATTGAGAGGAATTTAGTTTTAGGATTAGCGGAACCACTACATATTATCTTTTTATTAGGAATTACGCTTGTTTGTGGAGTCTTCGCTGGCCTTTATCCAGCGTTCTACTTGTCTTCGTTTAATCCTGTTGAGGTCTTAAAAGGTTTAAAAGTCACTCAAGGATCTGCAACATTTATTAGAAAAGGATTAGTTGTTGGGCAGTTTACAATTTCAATTGTTTTTATTATTTGTACCATTTTGGTTTATCAACAAATTCAACATGTAAAAAACAGAGATTTAGGTTTTGATAAAGACCAGTTGATATCATTGAATGTCAATGGTACTATGATTGAAAAATTTGATGTCATCAAACAAGATTTAATACATACAGGAGCTGTTTCAAGCGTAGGTTTAAATAATTCAGGTATTTTAAATGGAGGCAACAATGGTTCTAACTTAACATGGACGGGCGGAACAGATACAGAAGATATACTGATTTTCTTTAGATATATCAGTTCGGATTTTTTAGAAACAGCAGGTATGAAACTTGCCGAAGGTCGTGGTTTTAGTGAAAATGTAGCAAAAGATAGTAGTAGTGTTTTAATTACCGAATCGTTTGCTAAGCTTATGGGAACTGGCAGTGCTATTGGTAAAAAAGTAATACGAGACGACACTTACACAGTAATAGGTGTTGTAAAAGATTATCTGTTCGAAGATATGTATGGACAAAGTGATCCTGTGTTATTTTTTAATTATCTGGGTGAATCTAGTTACATGTATCTAAAAACGAATCCTAATATTGAACCAAATGAGATGCTGTCTAAAGTTGAAGCGGTTATGAAAAAACATAATCCTGCGTTTCCTTTTGAGTACAGCTTTGTAGATGATGCTTTTAATGCCAAATTTAGAAGTGAACAACTCATTGGAAAACTCTCTCAACTATTTGCCTTACTAGCAATTCTTATTTCTTGCCTTGGGCTTTTTGGATTGGCCGCTTATACTGCAGAACAACGTAGTAAAGAAATTGGAGTAAGAAAAGTATTAGGTGCTAGTGTTGCAGGTATTGTGAAATTATTATCTAAAGACTTTTTGAAGTTGGTTGGTCTTTCCATTGTTATCGCAATTCCTATGGCTTGGTATGTTATAGATAATTGGCTTCAGAATTATGCGTATCGCATAGAAATTAATTGGTGGATTTTTGTAATAGCAGGATTTGTGGCTATTGTGATTGCGATGATTACGGTAAGTTTTCAAGCGATAAAAGCAGCATTGGCAAATCCTGTAGATAGTTTAAAAACAGAATAAATAAAATCAGCAATCAAAATGAAAACTATATTAGTTAGCTTAAACGAAGCCACTAGAACTGTAAACTCAGGTCGCCATAAAATTACATTACTAGATAATATCAATTTAAATGTTGAAGAGGGAGAATTCATTTCACTCATGGGACCTTCTGGTTCTGGGAAATCTACTTTGTTGAATTGTATTGGTATGTTAGATAATTTTACCGATGGAGGTTATACATTTCTTGGGGAACCAGTGCATAGCATGAAAGAAAAAAATCGTTCTAAACTCTACAAAGAATATATTGGTTTTGTGTTTCAGGCATATCATCTTATAGACGAATTAACAGTTTATGAAAATATAGAAACTCCATTGCTCTATAAAAATGTAAAATCATCGGAACGTAAAGCGATGGTAGCAGATATGTTAGATCGTTTTAATATCGTTGGTAAAAAAGATTTATTCCCAGTTCAATTAAGTGGAGGCCAACAACAATTAGTTGGTATTGCTAGAGCTTTAATCGGACAGCCAAAATTAATCTTAGCAGACGAGCCAACAGGGAATTTAAACTCGAAACAAAGTGAAGAAATTATGGAGCTCTTTGCGCAATTAAATAAAGAAGGCGTAACCATAATCCAAGCGACACATTCGGAAAGTAATGCCGCTTATGGTTCAAGAATTATTAATCTGCTTGATGGAAAAATAGTTTAGGAAAAAAAAGTTGATAATTCACTTAAGGCTCAATTTGCAATAATACATTGAATATTAGGACGTCCCCTTGAGGGGACTTTAGGGGTGTTTTATAAAATAATACAATAATCATGATACATAAACTCATACTATTTATCATCATTGTAATGATGAGTTGGGCTGGTTTTGCTCAAAATACAACGGACAAAAGTTATACTTTAGACGACTGTATCGCTATCGCTTTAGAGCATAATCTCGATTTAAAATCGACCAACTTACAAGCCAATTCAGCGAAAGTAAATTACCAACAATCAAAAGCCGATGTATTGCCAAGTCTTAATGGTAGTTTTAATTTAGGGGTTAATGATGGTCGAAGTATAGATCCATTTACCAACGCTTATATCAATCAGGAATTAACATTTTCTAACTTAGGATTGAGTTTAGATATGACCATCTTTAATGGCTTTCGGTTATTAAATTCTGCCAAACAAGAAAGATTGAATAAAAAAGCTTCAGAATTAGAAATTGAAGCAGCACAACAAGATTTAATTTTAAATGTAACCTTAGCCTATCTTCAAGTTTTAAATGCTAAAGATGTTTTAGAATTAACTAAAGCACGATTAGAAACGACTAAACAACAACTTAAAATTCAACAGGGTTTTTACGATAATGAATCAGGTAATCCAGCTGATTATGCAGATATTTTGGGACAAGTGGCGAGTGATGAAACAAGTGTTTTGGTATCTGAAAGCAGCTTAAATAATGCAAAATTAAGCCTAATGCAATTGATGAATTTAAAAGAGAATATTAATTTAGTTACCGATGGCTTACTTCTTGATTTTAATAAATATGAAGTTTCTGCCAATGCTGTTTTTGAAGAAGCTATTCGAAATTTAGCCACATTTAAAGCTAAGGAATTACGAATAGAAGCCGCAAAAAAAGGGGTGAGTGTTGCAAAATCTCAATTCACACCAGAAATATCACTTTTCGGAGGTATCAATACCAATTACTCTAGCGCAGCTGAGTTATTTTCTTTAACAGGAACAAGCATTGTTGGAACTGGGGATTTTGTAACGGTCGATGGTCAAGATTTACCAATTAGGACAGAGCAGACCAATTTTGATTCAAACGGTATTAATTACAAAGACCAATTAGATAATAATTTAAATACGGTTGTTGGTGTTCAAGTTTTTGTTCCATTATTTAATGGTTTTAGAGCTAAAAATAATGTGGCTTTAGAAAAAATTAAAGTTGAAGAATCTATCATTGAATTAGAACGTACATATGTTGACATTAAGAATGCGATTGCTCAGGTATATTTTGATATGGAAGCGGCTTATAAGCGTCATAAAAGTTTAGAGAAACAGGTGGAAGCCTACGAAGAGTCGTATCGCATTAATGATATTAGATTTAAAAACGGTGTATCTAATTTCTTAAATTATATTACAAGCAAAAACAATCTAGACAACGCCAAAGTGAATCTCTCCAATGCCAAATACGATTACTTACTACGTGTAAAAGTTTTAGATTATTATAGAGGGACTAATCTATTATGATTAGTTGAATTCGTTCAACTTTTTATCTTCAGAGTAAAGCAGATACATTTCATGGTTTTTGAGCTAATGCATTTGGTGTTAAAGAATTTACTTTATAGTTCATTAACAATAATGTCATCATGTACCAAAGAAAAAAGCATGGCAGAGGCTTTCGATATGTCGATAGTGCTGATAAAACGATAAAAGATAAAGATCTAAAAGAATGGTTTAAATCACTGGTTATTCCACCGGCTTGGACAGAGGTGGAAATTAATCCTAAAAAGTCAGCTAAGATTTTAGTGACTGGTAGAGACGATAAAAATAGAAAGCAATATATCTACAACCCTAAATATAGAGAAAAACAAGATCAAGAAAAGTTTAACCGTATCCTTAAATTTGCGGGTAAGTTAGAACGTATGCGACGCGTTACAGGTCAGCATCTACGCAAGCGTAAATTAGTTAAAGAAAAAGTGCTTGCCTGTATGGTTCGACTTTTGGAAGCGGCTTATTTTCGTCCTGGTAGTGACCGTTATTCTAAGGAAAATCACAGTTATGGATTAACTACCATAAGAAGTAAACATTTGCAAATTGAAAATGATGAACTCATATTTCAATATATAGGTAAATCTGGGAAAGAGCAAGAACGACATATTATTGATGCAAAATTAGCAAAAATAGTAAAAGAAATCGATGAGTTACCTGGTTATGAAATATTCAAATTCATTGATGAAGATGGCGTAAAACAAGACGTGAAGAGCGACCATCTTAATGAGTATATCAGAGAGGTTATGGGAGAGGAATTTTCGGCAAAGGATTTTAGAACTTGGGCTGGTACTGTAATTGCTGCTATGGCTTTAGATGAGATTGGTTATTCTAAAGAACAAGACCAAAAAGCACTTGATAGTAATATTCGTGAAGCAGTTATTAGGGTAAGCGAAAGGTTAGGGAATACGCCGTCGGTTGCACGCAGTTCTTACATTGATCCACGTGTTATTGATGAATATATTGATGGGAAAACCATTAATTATTTTCAAAAGGAAATTATACGACTTTTGAAAGTGAATGAAACTTTATCACGAGAGGAAATAGGAGTTTTATGTATGTTGAGAAAGAAATTAAAATAAGTGGTTAATTCCAACTAAGATTACTTCGTTCTTGCCAATAGTTCTCAGGATTTACAGCAAGTGATTTTAGCTGTTCAATATCGTTCGCATTTAATTTAAAATTTAAAGCTTTCAAATTTTGTTGAAGCTGATTACTGCTCGACGCACCACTTAAGATAACGCTTGGCTCTAAGCTATCCATAATAAAACGAATGGCTATGGCATCTGTACCAACGTGGTATTTCTTCGAAAGTTCTTCAAGAAGCTGATAAGAGGATTTATAAGCAGAAAATTTATCGTTCTTGAAAATTCTCCCATTTGCTAAAGCCTCTTTAATAATAATAGTTTTACCTTCTGCTAATAATTCTTTTAAAACCGAATACGTCGATTGCTCAAATATATTGAAGGTCACTTGATAGCTATCAAATAAATCCTTACCATCAAATTTAATTTTTCGAGCTTTATTAATGATTTTTATTTGTTCGGTTCCGCTTGAGGAAATTCCGATCTTTAATTGATGCGCTTCTTTTAATTCGTGCAGCCTAGAGAGTACAGCGTCATTTTTTAAAACACCACTATCTAATGTCGCTGAATGAATTTGATAAATTTTTAAATTAGGTAATAAAGCTTTTGAAACGTCCCATTGTTCGTTCAATTTGTCTATAGAATGCTCTTTAATTTCATGTTTTCCTGTAAACCCAATTTCCCAATTAGCTACATATGTGTAACCAAATTTTGTAGAGAGGTTAACATTTTTATGATTTCTAGAATCATTCCAATCTTGTAAAAACTGTTCTCCTAAACCATAAGATGGAGCCACATCAAAATCACGAATGCCAAGTGCGTAGCTTTCATCTAAAACTTTTAAAGCATTTGTTTTAAAGGCTTCAACAGATTTATTTAGTTCGGCTTCTGGTCTAATATTTATATAATCTGGTCTGCCTAAGGCGGCTAAGCCTAATCCAATTTTTGTACTGCTCATCGGTGACTGCTTTTATGTGATTTTTAAAGTTTTGGGAATAAAGTCTGAATTTATATGATTAGAAAAATCACTTAATAATAGCCTCAATTTAGGATTTATAAAGCGTTCGCAAAAGGGTTTATTAGGATTTTTTTGATAGTAATTTTGAATGGCTTCACGTGAAGCTTTAAATTTAGAAAACGGATATACTTTAGTGATTAATTGATGTTCAAATTTGGGTTGAAAGTTCTTTAGTAAAGTTTCTGCTTCTAAGTTCTGTTCGTCTGAAAACGAATAAATAGCAGAGCGATATTTTTCTCGCATGGAATGCGCAGAGGTGCTTTTATGTGTATGTAAATGAATTTCAATTAAAGTTTGAAGACTTATAATGTCTGCGTTATAATGTATAATTACGGCTTCAGAAAAGGAGCTGTTTTCATTAGTAGAAGCAACAAAACCTTGTTCTACTTTAGTCACACCATTCAACGATTGAAATACCGCTTCTGTACACCAATGACAACCTCCTCCAAATGCTATTTTAGTTTTTCTATCCATTTAATTAATTCAGAATCCGATGGGTTGCGTAATCTTTTGTTGCCTAATGTAATGGTTGGGAAGTTGAGTTTTTTATTAGTGTATAGATTTCTTAATTCTTCCGCAAAATTTTCATGTTTTATAACATCTAAAAACGAATAATCCAAACCGCTTTGGGTTAAAAAGTTCTTATAGTGTTGTGTTTTATGGCATTGGGCTGAGCCGTAGAGTTTAATTTTTAAAATTGAAGACATTACAAATTCGCTTTCTTACTTTGTAAAGCTAAAAAGCAACGCTCAAACGAAAGTTGCTCTTAGCATTTATTTTTAGTTTTGTTTCAATTTATCTGAATGCAATTTTCTAAGTTTTGCTAATTTCGGATCAATAACAAAACTACAATACCCATAATCAGGATTGTTTTCATAAAAATCTTGGTGCTCTTTCTCAGCTTCGTAAAATGTAGGAGCTTTAGATAATTCGGTAACTATAGGATCGTTGTAATATGGTATCATTTCCTTAAGCACTACTTCTGCAATTTCTTTCTGTTTTTCATTATGATAATAAATTACAGAACGGTATTGTGTACCACGATCTGCACCTTGTCTATTTAATGTGGTAGGATCGTGAGTGGTCATGAAAATGACTAAAATATCCTGATAACTAATTATATTAGCATCAAAGGTTACCTGTACAACTTCAGCATGACCAGTTAAACCAGAACATATTTCTCTATATGTAGGTCGTCCTGGAACTGTACCTCCGGAATAGCCTGAAAGAACTTGTTCTACACCTTCTACTTCCTGAAAAACCGCTTCTGTACACCAAAAGCAGCCACCACCAACTGTGGCAATTTGTAAATTATTTGTATTCATTAAGCAATTTCTGTATCTAAAATCATAGATTCTGAATTCACGCAATAGCGCAATCCGCTAGGTTCTGGGCCGTCTGGGAACACATGTCCTAAGTGGCCATCGCAGGTGTTACACATTACTTCTACACGCACCATACCGTAAGTTGTGTCTTTTTCGTACTTAATGGCATTTTCTTTGATGGGCTGTGTAAAACTTGGCCAACCTGTACCAGAGCTAAATTTTATAGTAGAATCAAACAATGGCGCATTACAGCAAACACAATTGTATTTGCCCGAGTCATAAGCTGTGCAAAGCTCACCACTGTGGGCGCGTTCTGTTCCTTTTTGTCTTGTAATTCTGAATTGATCAGGTGTTAATTGAGCTCTCCATTCGGCTTCAGATTTTTCAAGACGACGATCTGGAGTTGGATTTCCATTTACTGAAAAATTAATGATGTCTTTCCAAGTTAACATAAATGTGTTTTTAGATAAAAATAGTCGTAAACTTATGGAAATACTTACATAGTTTTCCTTTTTTGCGCTTCAGGATTTTAATTTGTTCTTAAAGATTGAATCAGCTCATCCTTTTTCATTTTGGACCTTCCTTCAATACCAACATTCTTAGCTTGTTTGTATAATTCATCTTTAGTCCAGTCTTCGTAAGGTTTTGCCTCGCCTCCTTTTTTACCAGCATTTGGTGTGTTCGCAATTCTTGCTGATTTTTCTTTACTGTAACCTTTATCTCGTAAGGCTTCATATTGTTCTTCATTTTTAATTCTTGAACGTTCCATAGCTTTTTATTTAAAATTTAAACTATAAGTTCTGAATTAAATGTAGTATGTTTTAATCCGATTGAAATAAAATTTAACTGTGTTAAAACAGTAATTATTTAGGTTTGTGATGTGAAGGTACAAGAAAAGCTCTTAGTTTTATTCCTAAATTGGATTAATTCAATTCTAAAACTTCGATTGTTTTAGATACTTAAAAGAAGTTTGAAGACGTTAAGTTTTTCTTAAATGGGCAGAAAACTTTCCTATGATTCTTTATTCTCTATAAGAAACAATAATTTTGCAGCTTATTATAATGAAAACAAGAAATTTATGAGTCAAGTAAAAGAAAATGATACTGTAAAAGTACATTATACAGGAAAATTAAAAAACGGACAAGTCTTTGATAGTTCTTTAGAGCGCGAGCCTTTAGAGTTTACATTAGGTCAAGGGATGTTGATTCCTGGTTTTGAAAGTGCGGTTATTGATATGAAAGTGAACGATAAAAAAACAGTGGATATTCCTGTAACCGAAGCTTATGGTGAGGTAAGACAAGAATTGTTTCATAAAGTTGAAAAAGCACAACTTCCTGAAGAAGTGAAGCCAGAAGTAGGTTTAGGTCTTGTATCAAAAGATGCAGAAGGAAATGAGCATCCATTTAGAATCGCAGAGGTTAATGATGATCATATTATTGTTGATGGAAACCATCCATTAGCAGGACAAGAGTTAGTATTTGATTTAGAATTAGTAGAGATCAAATAAGTGTCAGTATGTGTGCTGTCGAAGACGTGAAGATTACCTTCAGTCATAACTCTAACGCATTAGCATTATAGAATATAAAAAAACCTGTGAAGTTAAACTTTACAGGTTTTTTATTTAAGATAAAGGTAAAAAGACGATTTACTTCATGATATGTGTGTCGCACCAGGCGTCGTATGCGGTTTGAAGTTTTATTACGATCTCAGGGTGTTGAGCAGAAATATCATGGCGTTCCCCCGGATCAGCTTCAATATCAAATAATTTTAGGGTTAAATCATCTCTAATTGGAGCGATATATTGTTCAGATGGTTCACTCTTCCAATGATTTTCCTTAGCATTTGTTATTTTCCATTTTCCTTGTCGTGCGGCCCAAGTTTTTTGCCATTTCCAAACTAATAAACGCTCTTCTTTTGGTTCTAGTAGGCTAATACCATCCAAATCTTTGTCGGTGGTTGTAATGCCGGCAGCTTTTGTTAAAGTGGGTAGAATATCTAATGCAGAGACATAACGTTTTTCTATTTTGCCAGCCTTAACATGTCCTGGCCAACTTACAGCCATTGGTACTCTGATGCCACCTTCCCAAAGTGAATATTTCCCACCTGTTAGTGGCGCATTATTAGCACCTGTAAGTGGTGACCCTCCATTGTCTGAAACAAATACGATTAAGGTGTTTTTGTCTAGTCCGGTTTTGTTTAATGCATCTAAAACACGTCCAATATTATCATCTAAACAATTTAAATTGGCTAAGTAGTATTTTCGTAAGTCTTCTGTGTTTATGGCGCCGACTCTAGAGTATTTATCGTAGTATGCTGAGTAACTTCCTGGTTTATGATTTCCAAATTCTTCTAAGTTGTCTGGATCGTAATTAGGAATTTCTTTAGCATCAAACTTATCTAAATATTTTTTTGGGACTTCGTGAATTAAATGATGAACAGCACTGTAAGATAGTGTTAGAAAGAAAGGTTTATCGTGTTTACGATTTAAGTAGTCAATGGATTCGTCTGTTAAAATATCAGTAAGATAACCTTCGTCGTAACTTTTCTCACCCATATTGTGCATTAAAGGCCCTAATAGAGCACTTGTGCCATAAGGATCTGGTGTGCGATCCTTTATACTTTGAGAGTTAGCCCAATAATCATGTGCATGTGCTGAAAATCCTAAAAACTCATCATAACCATGCTGCAACGGGTATTCTCTAACATCATTTTTGTGAAAATTACGGCCTAAATCATTTTTGCCTATACGAGCGGTATGGTAGCCGGCTTCTTTTAAGTATTCAGGAATTGTTTTTACGTCGTCTGGTAATCCTGGTCCCCAACTTGCGGGCTTATCCCAACGAAACTGGTTTTTTCCTGTGATAATCCCTGCTCTAGAAGGGCTGCAAACTGGAGCTGTAACGTAAGCTTGAGCGTAAACTGTGCCTGATTTTCCTAATCGTGCGATATTTGCACTAGAAACAGAGGTGTCAAAATTATCAAAAGGAGCAAAGTCAGCATAGCCTTGGTCATCGATAACAATTAGAAGAATGTTTGGTTTTTCATTCTGCAGTGAGGCGGCCGTTATAGAAGTTTCGTTTTTCTTCTTTTCTGAATTACATGAAAATAATAAAGCAAAAACTAGTAATGCTGCGACGTGTTTCATTTTAAAAGCTGTTTAGGTTAATTCAAGTTTATAAGCCATCTACAATCGTGACTTTGATTTCTTTTTCTTCTAGTTTCTTTCTTTTTATATCAGAAATACCGCTGTCGGTTATAATTTCATCCACACGTGAAAGGTCACATATGCGAGCAAAACTCTTTTTTCCGAATTTTGAAGAATCCGCTAAAACAATCACTTTTTGAGCGGCATTTAGCATTTTCTTGTTTAATTCTGCTTCTTCTAGGTTTGTAGTGGAAAGGCCGTATTCTAAATCAATGCCATCAACACCTAAAAACAATTTACTACAAGACACATTTTGTAAAATATATTCCGCATAATTTCCAATAACAGAAGCAGAACTATGTCTTATATAGCCACCAAGTTGAAGGATTTCAATATTCTTGTCATGTATAAGGTGTAGCACCACATGAAGCGATGACGTAATAACGGTCAGCTTATTTTTTGGTTGAATGTATTTAGAAAAAGCCTGAACGGTTGTTCCTGAAGCTATTAAAATAGAGTCGTTTTCAACTATACGGCTTGCGGCCATTTGTGCAATACCATTTTTTTCCTCTACTGAGATTTTCTCTTTATCTAAAACCGTACGTTCATTAATGTATGGGTTTTCGAGAGAAGCGCCTCCATGAGTTCTGTGGAGTAGACCTTTTTGTTCCAAAAGTTTTAAATCTTTTCTAATGGTTACTGCAGAGACATTTAAAATCTCACATAAGTCTAAAACTTCAAGATGTTTTTCCTTTTCCAATCTTTTGAGTATGTCTTGATGTCTCTTCATTTAATGAATTTTGGTGCGATGCCTTTTTTTCGATGTTTTTAGGACTTATAAACAAACAAATATAATGAAACGAAACAAAATGAAGTTGATGTTTTTCATTAATCTTCATTATATACAAAATATAAGTTTCGTTTTGTTTCATTTAAGATTAATTTATTTATATTTGAAGCTAATTGTAATTCAAATACACTATTTTGTTCAAAAGAGAAACGTTATTAGGTCAATTAAAAACGATCGAAAATTGGGATGTTATCATTATCGGAGGAGGAGCAACAGGGCTGGGGATCGCTTTAGATTGCACGACTCGTGGTTATAAAACACTGCTTTTAGAGCAGGTCGATTTTGCTAAAGGAACATCGAGTAGAAGTACAAAATTAGTGCATGGTGGTGTTAGGTATCTTGCGCAAGGCAACATCGATTTGGTTCGCGAAGCACTATATGAGAGAGGTTTAATGTTGCAAAATGCATCACATTTAGTAAGTAACCAATCGTTTATAATTCCAAATTATAGATGGTGGGATAATTTTTTCTACACTGTAGGGCTGAAAGTCTATGATTTTTTATCCGGAAAATTAAGTTTTGGAAAGTCAATTAGAATAAAGAAGAGTGAAACCATTTCTAGGTTGTCTACTTTAAAAACAGATAAGTTAAAAGGTGGTGTCGTTTATCATGATGGTCAATTTGATGATTCTAGGTTAGCCGTAAACATTGCACAGAGTTGTATTGAAGAAGGTGCTACGGTTTTAAATCATTTTAAGGTAAAAAATCTTCAAAAAGACGACCACGGAATAGTTAATGGTGTTGTGGCTACAGATACCGAAACTCATGCCGAATATACTTTAAGTGCTAAAACGGTTATTAACGCTACTGGGGTTTTTTCTGATGAAGTTTTGCAAATGGATAATAAATCGGCAGAGAATAGTATTCGCCCAAGTCAAGGTATTCACTTGGTATTTGATAAGTCATTCTTACCAGGAAATGATGCAATAATGATTCCGAAAACCGATGATGGTCGTGTGTTGTTTTTAGTGCCATGGCATAATAGGGTTGTGGTTGGTACAACAGATACATTGTTGGATAGTCATAGTTTAGAGCCAAAACCTTTAGATAAAGAGATTGATTTTGTCTTAGAAACCGCAAATAGGTATCTCAACAAAAAGGCGAGCAAAGCCGATGTGTTAAGTATTTATGCCGGACTAAGACCTTTGGCGGCACCAAAAGATAAATCAGAAAAAACTAAAGAAATTTCTAGAAGTCATAAAATAATAGTTTCAGATTCAGAACTTATTACTATCACAGGTGGTAAATGGACTACCTACCGAAGAATGGCTCAGGACACCGTGGATAAGGTCATAGAATTAAAAAAGTTACCAAGTGCAAAATGCAAAACGCAAAACATAAAGATTCATGGATCTAATGGTACGGTAGATCGGGATAATCATCTTTATATTTATGGGACAGATCAAAAAGGTATTGCTCAGCTTGTTACAGAAAATCCTGAACTAGAAGAGCGTTTGCACCCGAGATTAGAGTTTACGAAAGCTGAGATAATTTGGGCTATACGACATGAAATGGCTAGGACGATAGAAGATGTGTTAGCTAGACGTGTTCGAATATTATTTTTAGACGCAAAAGCAGCTATAGAAATTGCTCCACTTGTGGGCGAATTATTACGCGTAGAATTAAATGAAACCGATGATTGGAGAGTTAATCAAATTTCAGATTTCGTACAAATTGCAGATCAATACATTATAAAATAATATTAATTTATTCCGAACTCTACTTCGGTAAACTGATAAATAAACTAATAAATTATGAGTAAATATATTCTGTCCTTAGATCAGGGTACAACCAGTTCTAGGGCAATTGTTTTTGATAAAAAAGGTCGTATTGTTTCAATAGCTCAAAAAGAGTTTACTCAATATTTTCCTAAGCCAGGTTGGGTAGAGCATAATCCGATTGAAATTTGGTCTTCACAAACTGGTGTTGCCGCAGAAGCCATTGCTGAAAATGGACTAGATGTAGAACACATAGCGGCGATTGGAATTACAAATCAGCGTGAAACCGTTGTGGTTTGGGATAAAAATACAGGGAAGCCTGTGTACAATGCTATTGTATGGCAAGATAAAAGAACTTCAGATTACTGCGATCAACTAAAAAGAGAAGGTAAAGCAGAGCTTATAAAAAATAAAACAGGCCTCGTAATAGATTCTTATTTCTCCGGAACTAAAGTAAAATGGATTTTAGATAATGTTGAAGGAGCAAGAGCTAAAGCTGAAGCAGGTGATTTAATTTTAGGAACCATTGATTGTTGGTTGGTTTGGAATTTTACAAAAGGTAAGCAACACGTCACCGATGTTACTAACGCTTCTAGAACATTAATGTTTAACATCAACACCATGGAATGGGATGATGAATTGTTAGAGTTATTGACCATTCCTAAAAGCATGCTTCCAGAAGTAAAAGCATCTAGTGAAGTTTATGGACATACCACATCTACATTTTACGATACTAAAATTCCTATAGCAGGAATTGCGGGTGATCAACAAGCTGCATTATTTGGACAAATGTGTACCAAGCCAGGAATGGTTAAAAACACCTATGGAACCGGTTGTTTTATGTTAATGAATATCGGTGAAAAGCCCATTGTTTCAAAAAACAACTTGTTAACTACTGTTGCTTGGAAAATTAATGGAAAAACAACTTATGCCTTAGAAGGTAGTGTTTTTATTGCAGGAGCTGTTGTACAATGGCTTCGCGATAGTTTAAAAATTATAAGAAATTCTTCAGATGTCGAAAGCTTAGCATCCTCTGTAGAAAGTTCGGACGGAGTTTATTTTGTACCAGCTTTCGCTGGTTTGGGTGCTCCGCATTGGAATCAGCATGCAAAAGGTACTATATTTGGTTTAACAAGAGGAAGTACAGATGCACATATTGCTAGAGCAGCTTTGGAGTCTATTGCTTTTCAAACTATGGATATTTTAAAAGCCATGGAAGCGGATTCCGAATTGTCAATTAAAGAATTGCGTGTAGATGGGGGAGCGACGATTAACAACATGTTAATGCAATTTCAATCAGACGTTTTAAATACAGTAACAGTTAGGCCAAAAGTAGTTGAAACGACAGCAATGGGAGCTGCGTTTTTAGCAGGATTAGCGGTAGGTTACTGGGAAAATCCAGAAGAAATTCAAGATATTTGGCAAACAGACAAGACGTTTAGTCCAAAAGAGGATAGAACAGAAATTGAAACTAATATTAAAGGTTGGTATAGAGCTATTGATGCTTTAGAATATTGGACTAAAAACAGTTAATCATTATTTATAATATTAAAATATGACACCATTTATAGCAGAAATCATTGGTACGGCAATTTTAATTTTACTCGGTGGGGGCGTTGTGGCCAATGTGGTACTCAATAAAACTATTGGTAACAATAGTGGTTGGATTGTAATTACTACCGGTTGGGCTTTGGCCGTTTATGTTGCCGTAGTCATTGCGGGGCCATATAGCGGAGCACATATTAATCCGGCGGTTACAGTTGCTTTGGCGATCGCAGGGAATTTTCCTTGGTCTGATGTCCCGTTGTATGTGGTAGCTCAAATGATTGGAGCTATGATCGGGTCTACTGCAGTTTGGTTAACCTATAAGAACCATTTTGATGAAACTGAAGATGCTAATTCTAAAAAAGCAGTTTTCTGTACAGCACCAGCGATTAGAAATACGTTTTCAAATTTTTTTAGTGAAATGATCGGCACTTTTGTCTTACTGTTAACCATATTTTATTTTACTGATGCAAGTATTTTGGATTCAGAAACAGTCATCGGTTTAGGGTCTTTGGGTGCTTTGCCTGTGGCATTTTTGGTTTGGTCTATTGGTCTGTCTTTAGGTGGTACCACAGGCTATGCTATTAATCCGGCAAGAGATTTAGGGCCGCGTATTATGCATGCAATTTTGCCTATTAAAAATAAAGCAACCAGTGATTGGTCTTATGCTTGGATTCCTGTATTAGGACCGTTAACAGGTGGAGCGTTAGCAGCTTTTTTAATGCTTGCGTTATCATAATCTAATATTTAAAGGTTATAATCTTAAATGTCAGTTCATAACGAGCTGGCATTTTGTTTGTTCATTATCTAAAACTATCTTTACAAAACAGATGAGACACTCCATATTTATATTATTTCTGCATGTATTCTTGATGATTCCTGCTCAAGAATTACCGCCTATTGAAAAATTTACAGCCTCAGATTACGGTGGTGATAATCAAAATTGGATGATTTCTCAGGGTGCGAATAATTATATATACGTCGCAAATAATAAAGGATTGTTAGAATTTAATGGTTCTAGTTGGGAGGCATATCCGTCTCCAAATAATACGATATTAAGAGCTGTAAATGTTATTGACGATAGAATTTATTCAGGCTGTTATGAAGATTTTGGGTATTGGGTAAAAGATGATAAAGGGTTACTGAACTATACCTCATTAATCCCGAAACTTAAAGAAGGTGGTATTAATGATGACCAGATTTGGAATATTTTAGACCTTGGTGAATGGGTGCTATTTCAATCGGGGCATGTTTTATATTTTTTTAACAAGGAAACAGAGGTTTTTAAAATTATTACGTCTCAACAGATTATTTATAAGGTATTTAATATTAATAATAACATTTATTATCATGTAGCAAATGAAGGGATTTATCTTATTAAGGATGGACAACCTAAATTAATAATAAGTGATGCTGTTGTTATAGAAGATAGGGTTATTAATATGTTTTTTGTCGATGACCTTCTGACGATTCTTACTCGGAATTCAGGTTTTTTTCAATGGAATAAAAATCAATTAGAACCATGGATGATTTCTGCAAATGAGCGTTTGAAACGATTAAATATTTTTAATAGTATTAAGCTTCAAGACAATAGTTTTGTTATTGGGACAATTTCAAATGGAATCGTAAAAATTAGTAATACTGGCGAATTTGAATATGTTATAAATCAGAAATTAGGATTAAGTAATAATACGGTTTTAACGTTGTTTGAAGATGTAAACCGTAATGTTTGGGCAGGGTTAGATAATGGTATCAATTGTGTAAATATTACGTCACCAATACAAACATTTATCGATTATGAAGGTGTTTTGGGAACTGTCTATGCTACAATTATTTACAAAGATTTACTCTATGTCGGTACAAATCAAGGTCTGTTTTACAGGCCGCTAAAATCCATTGATGAAACTTTTAGCTTTGTAAAAGGTACAGCTGGACAAGTGTGGAGCTTATATAATCATAACAATGAAAGTCTTATTTGTGGTCATCATTTAGGGACTTTTAGTATTAATGGGAATCAGGTTACAAAAATTAGTTCAGATTTAGGGGCTTGGAACTTTAAAAAAATTCCCAATCACAATAACCTGTTGCTTCAAGGAAATTATGATGGTTTATACGTTTTGGAGCATAAAAACAATGTTTGGAGGGTAAGAAACAAAATTGAAAATTTTAAAAACTCATCGCGTTTTTTCGAAATAAATAAAGCCAATCAAATCATGGTCAACCATGAGTATAAGGGAGTTTTTGTCTTAAACATGAGTTCTGATTTTACTAAGACTTTGGATATCGTTGATGTTTCAGAATTAACTATCGGAAATAGTTCTAGTTTAGAGAGCTACCAAGGGGATATATTGTATACGTCAAAAAATGGGATATTTAATTATGATGAAACGGAACATAAATTTGTTAAAAATAGTGCGTTAACTGATCTGATTGCGCCCAAAACTTTCACTTCAGGCAAAATGGTGGTTGATCAAACAGGTAAATTATGGCTATTCTTCAAAAATAACATTAGCTATATTACTAATGATAATCTTACCAATAAGCCACAAATTACGGATATCGCCATTCTTTCAAGTTATAGAAAAGGGGTCTTAGGTTTTGAAAATATACAACATATAGAGGGTGAAAAATATATTTTAGGAACTGTAAATGGTTATCTAACGCTCGATTTATCAAATATTGAAGCCCATACTCCCCATTCAATTCATTTTAATACTATAATGAAAAAGAATATTGATGGGAGTTCAAACTATTTGTCTCTAACAGAAAGTGGTTCATTTGAACATGAAACAGGTATTGTCTCATTTGGGTTTTCGGTTCCGGAATATAATAAGTTCTTAGATGTAAGATATAGTTATAAAATTGAAGGACTTTCAGACAAATGGAGTGACTGGTCGCATGCGTCGAGTGTGCAATTTGAGAATTTATCATTTGGTGATTACACGTTAGCGGTTAAAGGGAGAGTAGGGAATCAGCTTACGGAGAATACAATTGTATACCATTTTGAAGTGAATAGACCTTGGTATATTTCCAATTTAGCACTATTGACGTATGTTTTAATTTTAGTAGGTATTGCATTTTTAGTGAATAAGGTCTATAAGTTCTATTACGAGCGAATACTTAAGCACGAACATATAAAAAGTGAACGAGCACTCATTCAAATAAAGAATGAAAAATTAAATCAGGATATCGAAGGGAAAAATAGAGAGTTGGTGATTTCTACAATGAGTATCATTAAGAAAAATGAGCTGCTCAATAAAATAAAGAAGGAATTAAAACGAAATAGAAACAATAAAGATATCGAAAGTGCTATTGATTTAATTGATACCAATTTAAATAATAATAAGGATTGGAAATTCTTCAAAGAAGCGTTTAACAATGCCGATAAAGATTTTATGGATAAAATTAAGGCAGCACATCCAGATTTAACACCCAATGATTTAAAGTTTTGTGCGTACTTAAGGTTGAATTTATCCTCTAAAGAAATGGCTCCAC
Source organism: Winogradskyella costae (assembly GCF_013403865.1). Taxonomy (GTDB): domain Bacteria; phylum Bacteroidota; class Bacteroidia; order Flavobacteriales; family Flavobacteriaceae; genus Winogradskyella; species Winogradskyella costae. Next base: position 203,849 of record NZ_JABFDK010000001.1, on the reverse strand, counting down.
TGCTTAATATATCCATTAAAAGCGTGGAGACTAAACGTTACAGATTAAGGAAAAGGTTACATTTAAATCACGATGACAGTTTAGTTAACTATATCTTAAAATTCTAACACCTCGACAATCACATTTTTTACCACGACTTTACCTCGACAAGCTTGTTTTTGGACTATTTTTTTGGTTTTTTTTAAGAAATTTCCAAATCGCGATGACACTAATGTTTATAACACTTAGCATGATTTTTAAAAGCTTAGTTTATAATGAATTTTGCGATGTTCGTTTTTTATCGAGGTGTAGATTGTCAAATTAGCAATTATTTGAGATTAAATTTACAAAACCTTAACATTGCATGTCATTTCTACAGATTCTGAAATGATAGTTTTGGACTTTAATTTTTAACTAAATAAATCATTCATGAAATTAAAATTTCAAAAATCGAGAATTGAAATATTCTTCTGTCTCTTTTTATTGTGCAGTTCGTTTTCGCTTATAGCGCAAACCACAATAAAAGGAAAAGTGCTTTCTACTTCAGATAATATGCCTTTACCAGGCGCATCTGTAATAGAAAAAGGAACTTCTAATGGAACGCAAACAGATTTTGATGGTGTGTTTACTTTAGATGTTTCAAATGAATCTGCTATCATAGTAGTATCTTATGTTGGGTTTAAGTCCAAAGAGGTGGTCTATAGTTCTGGAGAAATCACAGTGACGCTAGAAGAGGATAGCGCTTTAGAAGAGGTTATTGTTGTAGGGTATGGTACGCAAAAGAAAAGTGATATCGTAAATGCTGTGTCAACTACAGACCTAGAGAAAGCAACCTTATCACCAACATCAGACGTTAATGAAATGTTGAGAGGTAGAATTGCAGGCTTACAAGTTAATGTCGGCGGAGGTACATTACGGCCAGGTGGTACATCTGATATTATTTTTAGAGGACAAGGTTCTATAGAAGGTAATGTAAGTGCGATTTATGTTGTAGATGGTATTATTAGAGATGGAGGTATTGAGGATATTGACTCAGATGATATCAAATCTATTGAGTTTTTAAAAGATGCTTCTGCTCAGGCTATTTATGGCTCTAGAGGTGCGAATGGTGTTGTTTTAATAACGACTAAGCGCGGTTCTACAGGAAAAGTGAGTGTGAGCTATCACGGTTTTCTAACCACAAAAAGAATTGAGCGTAATTTTGATGTGTACAGCGGACAAGAATTAGCGCAATTAAGAAGAGAGGCCTGGAGATCAACAAGAGCAGATGATAGCTATCCTGATGATGTTGTCGATAATGTATTTACAGAAGTTGAATATGATAATCTTACAAACAATCGTTTCGTAAATTGGGAAGATGAATTAATGAGAAATGGTTTCGTTAATAGTCAGGCAATAAGCGTTAGTGGTGGTACGGAAATGACTAAGATATTTGGTAGTATTAATTACTTCAAAGAAGATGGTCTTATACCTTCATCTAGTTATACAAGAAAAACGTTACGTTTAAATGTAGATCAAAAAATATCGGATAAATTCTCTATAAATTTCGATATAAACCTTTTAAATGATGATACTGATAGAGCTGCAAATGTTAACGTAATTACCACATCTCCATTAGGTAGTGCTTATAACGCCGACGGAAGTATTACACGTTTTCCAAGTGGTGAAGAGTTGTCGGCTGTTAACCCACTGTGGAATTTAAGAGAACAAAATCACGAAGAAAAAGGTAATGATTATGTTGTTAATGTAACACCAATATGGCAGATTACTAATGATTTACAATACCAGTTAAAGGCTAATTTAACAAGAAGAACTTCAGAAAGAGGGCAATACCAATCTTCTTTAAGTTCTGCGGGTGATGATGTTAGAGGTATTGCTAGAATTGACAATCAATTACGTGAGTCGTATTTAATAGAGAATATTTTAACTTATGACAAAACCATAAATGCTAATAATAGTCTTAATGTAACCTTAGTGCAATCGACGCAAGAAAATGCATTCACAAGAACCTTTACCGAAGGTCAGGGTTTTGCTAATGAAGATTTAGGTTATAATGGTATTTCAAGTGCCATAGGTAATGTTACTGTAGAGCGCGATGGTGATCAATTTAGATATTTAGGGTATTTAGCCAGAGCACGATATTCATTATTAAATAAATATACTTTTGAAGGTACTGTGAGAGCTGATGGTGCCTCTTTAAATGGTGAAGGTAATAAATGGAGTTATAACCCAGCGGGTTCTTTTGCTTGGAAAATTCATAATGAAAACTTTTTAGAAGATGTAAGTTCTATACAAGAATTAAAATTTAGAGCAAGTTATGGTTCTTTAGTTAATGATTTAGGTCGCGCTTATACATCACTATTTACAGCAGATTTCCAACCTTATATATTTGACGAGGAAACTGGATCAGGATTCTCACCATCGACTATTTTACCTAATCCAGATTTGAAGTTCGAAAGAATCACCACTTTAAACCTTGGTTTAGATTTTTCAATATTCAATAGAACATTAGTAGGTAGTATTAACTGGTACGATGCAAGAACTACAGATTTATTATTAAGAAGAGGTGTGCCCCCAGTTACAGGATACACGTCAACATTCTTTAATGCAGGCGAAATGCAAAATACAGGTGTTGAACTTAGTTTAACAGCAAACATTTTTAATACTGAAGATTTTAAATGGTCAGTTTCTACAAATTGGTCTAATAATAAAAACGAAATATTAGATCTATATAATGATGGAGACGGTAATCCAATTACTGAAGATAATTCATTTAATTACTACGTTGGTCAGCCGGTTGGTGTTATTTATCAGTATGCGTTTGATGGGATATGGCAAGAGGGTGAAGATTTTGAAAATGCGCCTCAAGCTAATTCAGAATCGGCAAATCCTCAAACGGATTTAAGACCTGGTGACATCAAAATTAAAGATGTTAACGGAGTAGATGAGGACGGTAATATTATCGCTGGACCTGATGGTAAAATTACACAAGAAGACCGTGTGTTTATCGATCCTAATCCAGACTGGTTTGGATCATTGTCTACAACAGTATATTATAAAGGTTTTGATTTACTTGTAGATTTCTACGCTGTAGAAGGAGCTACAAAAGTGAATCCATTTTTAAATGAGTACAACAATGGTGGTACATTAAGAGGTGATTTAAATGGTGTTAAAGTAGATTATTACACGCCAGAAAATCCTTCAAATTCATTTCCACGTCCTAATAAAGATGCTGCTGATCAGTATTTAAATGCATTAGCGGTTAAGGATGCGTCTTACCTTAGATTAAGAACGGTGAGCTTAGGATATACTTTAGCAGAGGAGTTTACATCTAAATTAAATTTCGAACAGATTAAATTTTATGTGACTGCAACAAATTTATTTACAAACACAGATTATATAGGTTACAGTCCAGAGGTGAACATTAGATCTACCTTTTCAAATGCTGATACGGGTTATCCTGATGCAAAGTCATTCACGTTTGGAGTAAGAGTTAAATTTTAATTATAAAAAGAATAATATTATGAAAATGAAGTTTTTTTATTCAAAAATAAAAAGTGGATTTCTGCTAGCCACGGCGTTATTCTTTGTTGTTACTTCTTGTGAAGATTTCTTAGAAGAACAACCGAGTACCCTAATTGATGCGGATTATGTTTATACAACTGAAGGAGGTTTAAAATCTGGTGTAGTAAGTTTATATAAATTTGAAAGAGATCGTTACGATAATAGTACTGAGGATTTCATGGGGGCGGTACTTATGTCCTCTAGAGGTGATTTAACGTTTTCGAGATCTGGTTATACCGGTTTAATGGGAAGATACGAAAGAGGTACTTCTCCTGTAGATCAGGGAACTAATTTTGCGTCTTCATTGTTTTGGAAACATTTTTATAACATGGCTAATAAAGCTACCGCAATAATAAATGCTGCGGAAACTTTAGAGGGGCTAGATGACGATACAAGAGCGCAAATTATATCTGAAGCAAAGTTTTTTAGAGCACACTCGTATTTTTACTTATATAGAATGTATAATAATATTTATGTCACAACAGAAACTATTACTGTAGATAATGCTTTTGATGTTATTAATGATAAATCTACGGAGCAAGAAATTTTTGCACTTATTAATAGTGATTTAAATTATGCTATAGACAATTTAGATTGGTCAGATACATTTGGTCGTGTTACTAAAGGTACAGCAAAGCATGTAAAAGCCAAAGTTGCAATGTGGCAAGGGGACTGGACAGAAGCAAAAAATCAGGCGATATCTTTAATAGAAGAAGGGCCACATGGTTTGGTATCTAGTACTGCTGATGTATTTGCAGGTGATAGAAATAATGCTGAATCCTTATTTGTAATCCAATCTCAAGATGATTTACTTGGTGGTGGTAATACAACCATGATGAATGCAAATTATGTCACTCAATATTTTCAGATTTCTGGCATAGAATCTAATAATGATCAAGGTGGTAGAGGCTTTTCTAGAATATTGCCGAATTTATATCTATTGAATCTTTTAGCTGAAGATCCAAACGATACAAGAGATGATGATACGTATTTTAGATTAAAATATTATTACACGTCTGGAGACAGAATAGGTGAGCAGGTTGATGATTATGCGCCCATCACAGATTTAGATAACCCAAGTAGTAACTACACCACATATTACCAAAGAATGCACCCTTCTTGTATAAAATTTGCACAAGAAGATGGTAATGAAGAATCTTATTTAATAAGAGGTAATGTAACAGTTTACCGATTAGCTGAGACATATTTAATCGCGGCAGAAGCCATTATGAGATCTTCGGGTGATCCACTGCCTTATGTCAATGCTGTCAGAACTCGCGCAGGTGCTGCACCAGTAACGACTGTAAATCAACAAACAATTTTAGATGAGCGTGCTAGAGAATTAGCTTTTGAAGGGCAACGTTGGTTTACTTTAAAAAGAATGGGACAATCGGTTATTGATTTTCAAATGACCAACTACGCTGGTGATGGTGAATTTTTTCCAGCCAATTTAGGGTCTAAAGATCCTAGAGAAAACTGGTTGCCACATTTTATAAACTGGCCTATATCTCAAAACGATTTAGATCTTTTAGGTCCAGATTACCCTCAGAATAATGGTTACAATTAATAATTATTTGAATTAGTCATTCTATAGAAACAAAAGGGCAAGCGAGCTTGCCTTTTTGTTTTCTTAATATTTAGACGTTATATATTTAAAATACAATTACATATGAGATATTTAACTATTTTGTTGTGTATAGGACTTGTTTCATGCAATTCTAAGATTAAAGACACTCAAATTACCTTGGCAGATAATCCTGTGATTGCACACAGAGGCGCATGGAAAGCTAAAGATCTACCGAAAAATTCAATAGCGGCATTAAAAGAAGCGATAAGCTTAAAATGTACAGGTTCAGAGTTCGATATTCGCATGACGGCAGATGAAATTTTAGTCGTTACTCATGATGCTGATTATGAAGGTTTAGATATTGAATCTTCAACATATAAAGAACTCGCCAAGCATAAATTATCAAACGGCGAAACCTTACCAACTTTAAAGGATTTCATTACGGCAGGTATGACCAACAATACTACTACAGGTCTCGTTTGCGAAATTAAACCTTCCAAAATTGAAGGACGCAATATACTTATGGCAGATAAAGCTGTCGCTTTGGTTAAAGAGCTTAAGGCAGAAGCCTATGTGTCTTATTACATCAGTTTTAGTTATGAGGTTATTAAACACATAAAAAAAATTGAAGCTAATGCTAAGGTCTTATATCTCGATGGTTCAAAATCACCAGAAGACTTGCATAAGGATGGTATTACCGGACTCGATTATTTAGTTTGGAAATTAAAAAACAAACCACATTGGATTACAGAGGCTAAAGATTTAGGCTTAAAATTAAATGCATGGACAGCTAATAAGGAAGAAGATATTGATTGGTTATTAAGTCATGAGTTTGATTATATCACTACAGACGAACCAGAACTGGTGTTTAAGAGACTAAAAGTAACTTCTGATAGGCATGACTAAGCATTATAATTAGAGCTTTTGTTGCTCGGTATAATTTATTCTTAACAACTTATTTTCAAGATAGAAACAACAAATTAATGAAACGAATTAATTTATTTAGTATCGCTCTTATATTTTTAGGCTGTAATTCTAATAAAAGTAATCTGGAAGTTAATGATCATCCTTTAACATTAAAGGCAATGAGCTACAATATTCGTTTGGATATTGCTTCAGATGGAGAGAATGCATGGCCAAATCGCAAAGATTTTTTAAGTTCTCAAATTTTATTTTTGAGTCCAGATGTTTTTGGGGTTCAGGAGGCAAGACCCAATCAAATTGAAGATTTAAATTCCGCTTTATCAAATTACAAATTTATAGGAGAAGGACGAGATGGAAATGGAGAAGGCGAGTTTTCTGCGATTTATTACAATTCAAAAAGTTTAACGGTTGAAAAACAATCCACCTTTTGGTTATCCGATTCCCCCGATAAAGTATCTAAAGGTTGGGATGCTGCATATCCTAGAGTTTGCACTTATGGTTTGTTTTCTTCAAATAAAACGGATAAAAAGTTTTGGGTGTTTAATACCCATTTAGATCATGTTGGTGAAGAAGCGCAAAAAGAAGGTGTAAAACTTATTCTAAAAAAGATAGCTGCAGAAAATATGGAAAACTATCCTGTACTTCTTATGGGGGATTTTAATGTTGAACCAAATAGTGAGGTTGTAGCAGAGATTCTGCCAACCATGTCCGACTCAAAACAGAAGGCAATATCAAAGTTTGGCTCAGATGGGACCTTTAATGGTTTTCAATATAATAAACCAGTTACACGACGCATCGACTATATTTTTGTTTCAAAATCCTCTAATATAGAAGTGTCTAAATATGCGGTGTTATCTAGTGCAATTGATTTTAAATTTCCTTCAGATCATTTTCCTGTGTATACAGAAATTGAGTTAAAATGATTTTAGTATAATGATTAAAACTAAAAAAGCTTTCCTAGCAGGAGTCGTTATTTTAAAAGCTGCTGTTATACTAATGGTTACATATGCCACAGTAGACCGAAAAACATCAATAAATACTAATTCTGAATTTTTAAGAAACAAAACATCTTTAAGTGATAAGCAGACAGAACATAAAGTAGATTCTGTATTAACATTAATGACCATTGATGAAAAAATAGGTCAATTAATACAGTATAGTGGTAAATGGAATGCAACAGGCCCATCGACTTCAGAAAGAGATCAGTATAAGTATAATAAACTAAAGAAAGGTGAAGTTGGTTCTATGCTGAACGTAGCTTCTGTGGCTTCAATCCGAGAAACACAGCGGATTGTAATGGAAAATTCTCGATTAAAGATTCCGCTTATTTTTGCTTATGATGTTATCCATGGTTTTAAAACCATATTCCCTATTCCTTTAGGCGAAAGTGCGAGTTGGGATTTGGATGTTATAGAAAAATCGGCTGCAATTTCCGCTAAGGAAGCATCTGCATCTGGTTTAAATTGGACATTTGCACCAATGATCGACGTATCTAGAGATGCACGTTGGGGTAGAATAATGGAAGGTTCGGGTGAAGACACGTATTTAACCACTAAAATTGGAGTGGCGAGAATAAAAGGGTTTCAAGGAGATGACTTGTCGGCAACTCATACTATTGCTGCATGTGCAAAACATTTTGCTGGTTATGGTTTTGCAGAGGCTGGTAGAGACTACAATACGGTAAATATTGGTGAGTATGAACTTCATAACACCATCTTGCCACCTTTTAAAGCGGCTGCAGAAGCTGGAGTGGCTACATTTATGAATGCTTTTAATGATATTGATGGTGTGCCAGCAACCGGACATAAGTATTTGCAAAGAGATTTGCTAAAAAACGAGTGGAATTGGCCAGGTCTAATGGTTTCAGATTGGGGAAGTATAGGCGAAATGATTGCACATGGCTATGCTAAAGATTTAAAGCATGCTTCAGAAATTGCTATTAATGCCGGAAGCGACATGGATATGGAATCGTACGCCTACGAAGCTTCGTTAAAAACATTGTTAGATGAAGGTAAGGTTTCAATAGGTGTAATAGATGATGCTGTTAAGCGTGTATTGCGAGTTAAATTTCAGTTAGGATTGTTTGATGATCCTTATAAATATTGTGATGTAGAAAGAGAGAAAACTGAGGTTTATTCTGAAGAGAATTTGGTGATTGCTAGAGATGTCGCTAAGAAATCTATTGTATTACTTAAAAATGATAATCAAGTCTTACCTCTTTCAAAAGACATTAAAAGCATTGCTATTATTGGGCCATTAGCTAATGATAAAAATGCTCCCTTGGGGAATTGGAGAGCAGAAGGCGACTATAATTCTGCTGTGTCATTATTAGAAGGAATAAAACAGGCAGTGTCAAAGTCAGCAACTATATATTTTGAAAAAGGAATTGAGTTAACGATTCCAACAGTTAAGCCAGGTGAAAATCAATTTTTAAAACCTTTAGAGTTTAATACTACAGATAGATCTGGTATTAAAAAAGCCGTTGAAGCAGCTAAGAAAGCAGAAGTGGTTTTATTAGCTATAGGTGAAGATGCCTACCAAACTGGAGAAGGAAGAAGTCAGGCTGATATTGGATTTAAAGGTTTACAGTTAGAATTGTTAGAGGCTATTAAAAACGTAAATAAAAATATTGTAATTGTGCTTATGAACGGACGTCCAATGGATTTAACTCGTGCTTCGGAAATAGCTCCAACTATTTTAGAATGTTGGCATTTAGGGTCGGAATCCGGTAATGCCATAGCAGATGTTATTTTTGGAGATTATAATCCTTCTGGTAAATTGCCAGTGTCGTTTCCGCATCATGTAGGTCAAGAGCCATTGTATTACAATCAAAAAAATACAGGACGGCCTAACGGATTAAAACAAGTCACGTATTCTGCTTATAGAGATGCACCAAGATTTGCGTTGTATCCTTTTGGACACGGGTTAAGTTATACCACTTTTAAATATGATAATTTAACATTAGACCAAACTGAAATAAAAGCGACCGAGAAAATCAACGTTTCTGTCGCTGTAACAAACGTTGGAGATACAGATGGAGAAGAAGTTGTGCAATTATATATTAGAGATTTAGTAGGAAGTTTGGTTAGACCAATTAAAGAATTAAAAGGGTTTAAAAAACTAATGATAAAAGCAGGAGAAACGAAAACAGTCACCTTTACAATTAATGCAGAAATACTTCAGTTTTATACTATTAATAAAAAATGGGAAGTAGAGTCAGGTGATTTTAAGCTTTGGATTGGTGGAAGCTCTGTCGCAACGTTGCAAAAGGGGTTTAGTGTTATTGAGTAGTTTGGGTTTAGTTATATTGATAATCCTAGTTTTTAAGATGTTCAGCGAAGGATAGTGAGTTTTAAATTTACATCTCTATAGTTAACATTAATCGCGAAAACTACCTTTGTCCTTATTTTGGGTTACTTTTAGTTGAAATTTTTAAATTTAATCTTTAAAAGAGCCATATCCGATTAGGCTCCACATAATAAATAGTCCAATCAATCCTATCGTTGCGTATCCTAAAAACACTCCTGTTAAAAGTGCAAGGCTTATAATTAGTGTAAACATTTTCAGTGTGCCATTGGTTTTGCCTTTAGATTTATATCTGTCATAATGATAAGACTGATTTAGAAAAATTTCATCTGATTTTTTTAAATAATATTGAATTTCAGAATCATCAAAACCACGCTCTTTCATTTCCTTTTTTATATCTTTTGAGTCTAGACCTCTTTCTCTTAATGAGATACTGAAATCGAGTTTATTCATGTCAGTTGTAATAAAGTTAGATAATTAATTATGTGCAAAAGTGCCTATGATTTTTATTATTTTACTTTCAATATCATTAATTCTATCAGTCCAATATTCCACTGCTTTTTTTAAATCAGTATGTCTTTTCTTTTTAGTTCCAGTTGTAAATTCTCTAGGAAGGCTGAATAGAAAATGACTATTCTCATCCCAATCTTTACTTTTTTCACTTTCATTTTCTGGTTCTAATCTTGTCGTCCAAAACCTTAGATTCTCTACATAAATGACTTTTTTCTCATTGAGAAACTCAATCAATTTGTTTTTGTCTCTCGGAATATAGCCGGGACCAGTACAGCCACACGAATGAAAGGTAATCCCTGTTTCGTAAAGAGACTCCATGTGATTCCATGCTTTTGCGTCAGGCTTTTTTGGTGATTCAAAGTCAAATCCCATATTCGCGGTTATTCCGCCACATTCGGGACATTTATAAGATTGTTTTTCAAATTCTTTTGAATCTCTATCAATATCCTTCAGTAATCTTCTTTTGAAGGTCTTCCGACATTCAAAACAAGCGTAATGCGGTTTATATGTATTAATTCCGTATCGGCACATTTTCGTTTAAACGGTATTGTGTATGGTTAGTTGCGTGTTTAAGCAACTAATTTAGTAAACAAAAACGAACGCGAGAAAATTCCGAAGGAATTTTCTAAACAAGCACTTGCCAAAGCAATTAATTATACAGGGTGTTGTAGCCAGTACTTATTCGGAAATTTCTATCTTATTATCTTTTTTAGAATAATAATAAGTTAAACAAGAAAATGCTAATATAAATAGTGCAAACAAATATTTATAGACTTTTAAACTTATCTGTAAACTAGCAAAATTCATCATTCTACTTCCACTAGTTGAAATAATAATATCAGATAGTATTTTACTACCAACTATAATGGTAACCAATGTAGGAATATTTGTCAATTTTTGCATATTGAAATTTCCGGATTTATATTTTCGGTATGAGATTATTAACAAAGTAATAGTTAATAATATTAGAAAGACAATTGAAATATCATAAGTGTTAGTATTATTCAATCCAGTTTTTTCAGTAATTAGTATAATTAGGTTAGTCATTAAATCTATAATAGTAACAAATGCAAAAAACAACAAAATACCTTTTAGGTATGGAATTATTTTGTTTCTGAAATAAATTCCTTTATTTATTTTTCCAAATTCAGTACTTAAATCTTCTACGTTCCCAATTCGTTTTTCTGCTATTAGTAATGACTCTTCTGTATTTAGTCCAAGTAGTTTTAGTTCGTGAATTTCATCCCGTAAATGACTTTCTAATTCGTTAATATTATCTTTTGTCATATTTGACTTTTGGGATAATTCTGATTTCCAGATTTCGATATTTTTATTTAAGTTAAACTCGGTTCGATTTTCCATAATTTAGAGATTATTTGATTAATAGATGTCCAATTTTCTTTTTCTGCTAAAAGTTCTTTTTTTCCTTTGGTGCTAATTTTGTAATACTTTCTTTTTCTTCCATTATCAGCCGTTTTCCAATAAGATTCAATGAGTTCTTTTTTTTCTAATTTATGTAATACTGGATATAAAGTCCCATCTCCATATTCGATTTTTCCGTTAGAAATTTCTTTTACGTTTTGGATAATCTCATATCCATAAGATTCATTTTTTGAAAGTATTGATAGAATAATTGGTGTTGATGAAGCTCCAATTAATTCTTTAGATAATTTTTCCATAATAATGTTCTTTGAGAAAACAAATATACATAGAAGTTCGATGTAAAAAAATAAAAACGTAATTTTTTCACGTATTGGCTACAACAATTAAATATAAACAATAGTCCGTATCTAAATCACAGCAATTTACATAATAATTCTTTTACTTTATTCGCGTTATTTGCAAACTGTAAATATAAAACTCTGTAAGATAGAAACTTACGGGGTTTAAAAGTGGAGTCGGAGAGATTAACTGCGTTGTTCTCTAGTGACTTCAAAGAAGCAAATACAGCTGCTTGACTTTGCAAGTCAGATGATTAAAAACAACAAAATCCGCTCAAGCAGGCTTGGCGGATTTTTTTTGTTTTCACTCAAAACACAGTTGTGAGTGTTGTGGAGTCGGAGAGATTAACGTCGTTGTTCTCTAGTGAATCCCATCCTGTAAATACAACTTTTTGTGCTTTCAGCCCAAGCGCTTTTAAACAACAAAGCTCAATCAAGTAAAACTTGTTGAGCTTTTTATGCTTAAATCACAACAAAGTTGTGCTTTATTGTGGAGTCGGAGAGAATCGAACTCTCGTCCAAACAAGTAACCAAAAGGCTTTCTACACGTTTATTCTTTTCTTGGGTTTTCGACTAAAAGCTGGTTAAAGACAACCCACTTTTAGCTTAGCTTCTTAATCTCGAAAAGGTATCAAAGCACTACCTAATCTAAGTCAATTTTTACGATGCCTAAAAAAGAACGCCATTAACTAAGGCTTTCTCGAGACATTTAGCACTCCTACCTAGTAGGACGAGGCTTAATCTTACTGTAATTCAGATTATGCAGCTAAAGCGTAGTTATTCTCGCCGTTTAAAATTTGGTCTAGCCTTTTACGTGTATCAATGCCATTACACGACGTGCTTACAATCTAATTAATCTCGCTGTCAAAACCAGTCGACCCCATTTGCCTGCAAAAGCAGGAATCTCATCAAATAGAGAACCTGAATCAGGGCTGCAAAATTACTAAAAATAATAATGCAAAGGCTATACCAAACTTGTTTTATAGTGTTATTCGGTACTATTGTCAGATTGTATGGCATCTAATAGTCGTAATGACGGCCTTCTTTTTCTATTTTTTGTAAGAATTTAGATTAAATTTTACACTTCATAAATAAAAATTCTTAAGTAAAAGTTTACCAAATTATATAGCTCATTTAGGAATGTATATAATCATCAGTCAGTATTTTAGAGCATTGCTAATTTGCTTTTTAGAAGTGCATCTTAACAATTAGAATACATTATTAACATTGTCATGGTGATCATTTAAAGCAATCTTAATAGAGTGCCTCAAGTTGTTCGTTATTAGGTTTTTATGAAAATTTAAAAAACACAAAAACTCACTTAATCGTTGTTTTATGTGTTTTGGCGAGTGCGTTGATTAGCCACAAAAAGCTAACTTCTCTGATAATTTCTACATTTGTTTTGAACTTAAAAAGAACTTGTTTTGAAAAATAAATTACGCTTGAAACGACTAAATCATACTGTATTTCTTAGCACAGTTTTATTAAAAATAATAGTATTTACTGTCGTGTTTACATGTTTGTCTTCAAAAGCATTTGCTCATGGTGATTTAACTAAGCAAATATTAAAAAAAACCGAAGAAATTTCAAAAAGTCCAAACAACTTTGAACTCTATTATCAAAGAGGGTTGTTATACCAACAGCATGTGGAATATTCAAAGGCAATGGAAGATTATTTAAAATCTCAAGCATTAGGTAATACAGATAGCGTGTTACAATACAGAATTGCGGAACTCAATTATCTATCTGAAGATTATTATAATGCTTTAAATAGTATAACTGATTATTTAGATATCATTCCTACAGATGTTAAGGCGAAAAAGCTAGAAGCTCAAATATTATTCCATTTAAAATCTTATCAAGAATCTTTAAGTGCCTATCAATATGTTATGGAGCATATGGAGGATATACGGCCAGAAGATATATTAGAGTTTACAGATATAATTTTAGCTGAGAATAATGATAATTATGCCGAAGCTATAGAGACAATAGAGGTTGGTTTAGATAAGCTTGGCTCAAATACAATAGCCCTTCAGCTTAAAAAATTAGAGTATCTAAAAGAAAGTGACGACATAGAGAAAGCATTACAGCAGTACGATTATTTCATTGTAGAATATAAAAGAAAGGAATTTTGGTATTACAAAAAAGCAAATTATTTAGTTAAACAAAATAGAGCTGAAGAGGCTAATATAGCATTAAAGCAAGCTACAATCGCTATTGACCAATTGGATGCCAAGTTTAAAAAAATGGAATCTATTATAGAATTAGAAGATAAAATAAAACATTTAGAAAATTCACTTAATAACTAAAATTATGATTAAGAAAAGTACTTTTATGATAATGATGCTCTTGATTACGGCGTATTCATTTTCTCAAACCGTATCGGTAGATATTCCCATTAATGGGAGTGCGGGTTCTGCTGAAGAAAATTTTAGTGGTAGTGGTGAAGTCTACACGGGTAGTTCGGATTTAGAATTATACCACGACGGAACGGATGAACAAGTTGTTGGTCTTTATTTTCAAAATATTGGACTTCCTCAGAATGCTGTAATAACAAATGCGTACATTCAATTTCAAGTAGATGAAAATGGCGCAGGAGATGTTATTGTAAATGTAACAGGAGATGATACAGATAATGCATCTAGTTTTGTTGGTAATGCGGCTTATGGTGTGTCTTCAAGACCCTCAACTACAGCAAATGTGGATTGGGCTATTGCAAGTTGGGATGGACAAATTGGTCAAGCATCAACAGATCAAAGAACACCAGATATCAGTGCTATACTTTCAGAGATTACCTCAAGAAGTGGTTGGGCAGAAGGAAATAGTATGGTTTTTAAATTTACAGGAGTTTCCAGATCAGATGGTGCTTGGAGAGAAGCTGAAAATAATTCAGGAGGAACACCTTCATTACATATTGAATACACAGCTGAGCCTTCAGAAGTTGTTATTTCTACAGTAAATATTACAGCTAATGAAGATGATGGTACGGCTGAAGAAGCGTTTAGCGGTAGTGGTTTTGTAAGTACTATTAGTTCCGATTTAGAATTATATTATGATGGAACTACAGAACAAGTTGTAGGGGTCCGTTTTGAAAATATTAATCTTCCACAAAATGCTGTGGTAACCAATGCTTATGTTCAGTTTGAAGTGGATGAAAACGGAAATGGAGATGTCACTGTAAATGTTACAGGAGATAATAGTGACGATGCTTCTGTGCTTGGATCTAATGGTAATTTTGGCCTTTCAACCAGAACAGCAACAACAGCAAATGTAGATTGGGCTATTGCGAGTTGGGTAGGGCAAATAGGTCAGGCTTCAACAGCGCAGAGAACACCAGATATCAGTGCTATTCTTTCTGAAATTACAGCAAGAAGTGGTTGGGAACCAGGGAATAGTATGGCATTTATGTTTACAGGAGTTTCGAGATCTGATGGAGCTTACAGAGAAGCTTCTAGTGCATCAGTTTTGTTACATATTGAATATGAAACACCACCAGTTGAAATCGATATTACAGGAAACTCTATTTCTATTGAAAATGGAGATACAACACCAGATCTTTCAGATTTTACACAATTTGAAAACACAGGAATTAATGAAACATTAACCAGAACGTTTTCTATTACAAATTTAGGGGAGCAAGATCTAAACTTAACAGGTTCACCATTAGTTTCTATAACTGGTGATGCTGAGTTTACTATTCTTACACAACCAAGTTCTTCTATTGTAAGTGCTGGCGGAAGTTTAGATTTTGTAGTGCAATATGCACCAACTGCAGCAGTAACTAATACGGCAACGATTTCAGTTGCTAGTGATGATGCTGATGAAAATCCTTATACGTTTAGTTTACAAGCTACTGGTGAAACTGCTGTTATCGATTTAGATGTTTTAGGAAACG
Source organism: Winogradskyella costae (assembly GCF_013403865.1). Classification (GTDB taxonomy): domain Bacteria; phylum Bacteroidota; class Bacteroidia; order Flavobacteriales; family Flavobacteriaceae; genus Winogradskyella; species Winogradskyella costae. The sequence continues at coordinate 188,380 of NZ_JABFDK010000001.1, read as the reverse complement.
GAACATTAATTTCTAATGGAGATACGACACCAGATGTTTTAGATCATACAGATTTTGGTCCTACTTTTATTTCTATAGGAACAACAAAAACTTATACAATAGCAAATACAGGAAATAGTGTAATTACAATAGCTTCTATAATTAGTGACAACCCAGAGTTTGTGATTACTAATTCAGAGTCGACTATTAATGGTGGAATGTCTTCTACTTTTAATATCACTTTTGTGCCTACAAGTTTAGCTTTATCTACAGCAACTATTACTATAGAGAGTAATGATACGGATGAAAATCCATTTACATTTAATGTGCAAGGTGAAGGAGAAGAGGCTTCTTTTCCTGCAACAATTACGGCTGGTGATGATTGGTTCTACTTAAATGATGGTAGCGATCAAGGTACAGTATGGAGAACCTTAACTTTTGATCAAAGTAATTGGGAAGAAGGAGCTACGGAAATTGGTTACGGAGATGGAGATGAAGTTACCGATTTAGGAGTGCCTGCTACACCAAGACCTGTTACAACCTATTTTAGAAAGTACATTGATATGGAAAATATAGGAATGTATAATAGTCTAGATTTAGAAGCTGTTAGAGATGATGGGATTGTGGTTTATGTCAATAATGTTGAGGTTTGGAGAAATAACATGCCAACGGAAGGTCCTATAGCATTCGATGATGAGGCAATCACAGGAATTAGTGGGTCTGATGAAGATTTTTGGAATACACAAAATGTAAATTCTTTCCCGTTAGTTGAAGGTATTAATATTATAGCCGTAGAAATTCACCAGAGTAGTGTAAATAGTGGAGATATTAGTTTTAATTTTAAACTAACACCTAGCACATCTATTGCACCAACTATTGAAGTAGAAAGAGGCCCTTATTTACAAAGTGGAACACCTACAAGTGTGGTTGTAAAATGGAGAACAGCAGTAGAAACGCAATCTGCGGTTAAATACGGAACAGCTTTAGATATGTTAACTTCGGTAGTTTCTAATTCAGAATTAACTACGGAACATGAAGTGACTTTAACGGGGTTAGATCCTAACACTACATATTACTATAATATTGGTAATGAAGATGAAGTACTTGCACAAAGCGAAACTGGAGATATGTTCATTAAAACAGCACCAGTTGCAGGAACAGATCAATTTGTAAGAGCATGGATTTTAGGAGATCCTGGAACAGGAAGTATTAATCAAAGAAATGTTAGAGATGCTTATTACAATTACGTTTCTACAGTAGAAACAAATACAGGTCAAACGGATATGATGTTGTTTTTAGGAGATAATGCTTACAGTAATGGTACTGATGCACAGCACCAAAGTTATTTCTTTAATGTGTATGACGACATGTTGAAAAAGGCAGTAGCTTGGTCTTGTTTAGGAAACCATGATGGATTTACTTCAGATTTAGAAACTCAGTCTGGTCCTTATTATGACATATTTACATTTCCAACGGCTGCTGAAGCTGGTGGAGTTGCATCAGGGACGGAAGCTTATTATTCTTTCGATTATGCAAATATTCACTTTATAGTATTAGACTCTCATCAATCAGGTAGAGAAGTAGGAGGTAGCCAATACCTTTGGGCTCAAAATGATATTCAGAATACAACACAAGATTGGATCGTCACTTTATTTCATCACCCAGCATATTCTAAAGGATCTCACGATTCGGATTGGGAAGATAGATTGATTGAAATGAGAGAAAATTTTATGCCAGTATTAGAAGCTAACGGTGTAGATTTAGTATTAAATGGGCATAGTCATTCTTATGAGCGTTCTTACTTTATCAATGGGCATCAAGGATTTGCAAACACTTTTAACATCGATAATATAACTAATGGAGGTCATATTGTTGGAGCAACAGGAGATGGAGATGGTAAAGTTGATGGCGATGGTGCATACCAAAAAACTAGCGATGCAACAGAAGGAGCTGTTTATATTACTGCAGGTTCATCAGGACAAATATCAGGAGGAGATTTAGATCATGAAGCCATGTTTTTATCTTTAAATCAACTTGGATCTTGTGTGATGGAAATTGAAAGTGATGGTAATGGTGGACAAAACTTAACGGTTAAGTTTGTAAGAGATACTGGTGCTATTGATGATTATTTTACCATCAGTAAAACTGGTGTAACACTTAGTGTTGATGATAACGAAACAGTAGAGAAAACGATAAAAGTTTTCCCTGTACCAGCTAACGATTTACTTAATATTAAAGTAAACCTTAATGAGCATGTTACAAATGTTAAATTTTATAACAGCACAGGAAAGTTAGTTAAGGAAAGTGATAACGAAACTATCAATGTAAGTAATATGGCAACAGGAATGTATGTTATTGAAATTGCTACAGATAAGAATACGTATTACAAGTCTATAATTATTGAATAATTTACCTAACTAAATTATTTATTAAACCTCAACACAATGCTGTTAATAGCAGATTGTAGTTGGGGTTTTTAATTTATCTATAAGTTGATAAAATTTAAAGGATTTCTAAGTTGAAAATCTAAATGTAAAATGAAAAAAATAATCTTTTTAATCATCTCTGTTTTAATTTGTTCTTTAGCATTGTCTGGAAAAGATGGTACAGAACCTTTTGAAACCAATGCTATTACAGAAAATATAGAAGTCTTATACGCTTCTAATTTTTATAAATTTCAAGCAGAAGTCAATAGCTTAGTGAAGTTGACTAGTAATTCTAATAGTTCGAGTGAATTAAAAGCAATTAAAACTCAAGTTGAAAAGACAAGATTAGTCTATAAAAAAATCGAATTTATTTTCGATTACTACCAAACCTTTTATAACGGGACTTATATAAACGGAGCACCTTTACCTAAAGTTAGTGAGTATTATGAAGAAGGAAAAATTATTGAACCTTCAGGATTACAAGCCTTAGATGAAGCTGTAAATGAAGAGGCTTCAATTGAAAATATAGAATATATAAAAAAATTAGCAACCGAACTTAAAGCACATGTAGATTATGCTTCTGAGATTCATTTGCCAATTCGTATAAAGTCAAGTCAGGTTATAGAATGTATGCGTTCTGGTATGGTTAGGATTTTTACATTAGGTGTTACAGGTTTTGATACACCAGGTTCTGTAAATGCTTTAAAAGAAAGTTATGTGAGTTTGCAAAGTATGGAAACTGCATTTTTATATTTTGAAGAAGACATACAACCCAAAGCTAAATCTAAGTTCAGATCTATAAAAAAACATTTTAAAAAAGGGAAAAAGATACTTAGTGATAATGTTAGCTTTAATGATTTTGATAGAATGACATTTCTAAAAGAAGTCATTAACCCTTTGTATGCAGAATTGTTAGCGTTTCAAAATTTAAATAAAATTACACTTGAACCTTATAAAAAACACGCTCAGAATTATAAAGCGGTTAACCTTTTTCAATCCGATTTTTTAGATACTAAGTTTTATTCAGAATTGGTGTATTTACCATTAGATAATCCTAAAACTATTCAGTTGGGTGCGTTGTTGTTTAAGGACACTAAGCTTTCTAATGGTAATATAATGTCTTGTGTTAGTTGTCACGATCCTAACAAAGGTTTTACAGATGGTTTACCAAAAAGTTTAGCCAATAAGAAAGGGTTTTATACATCTCGAAATTCACCCACCGTTATCAATTCAGGTTATGCGTCGCGTTATTTTTGGGATTTGCGATCTTATGATTTAGAACGACAAGTCGGTCATGTTATAGATAATGATCTAGAGTTTAATACCACTTTTAAAGCCATTGTAAAGAAATTAAAAACAAATCCTAATTATTTAAAGTTATTTAAAGACGCTTACGGCGGTATTGATAAGCAAGATATAAATGAACGTTCTATCAGTAATGCAATTGCAGCTTATGTAAATTCTTTAAAATCTTTTGATAGTCCATTCGATAAATATGTTAGAAACGAGAGTAATGATTATCCTAAAGATGCCTTACGTGGATTTAATTTATTTATGGGAAAAGCAGCTTGTGGTACCTGTCATTTTGCACCGATGTTTAACGGAACTGTTCCGCCTTTTTATTTAGAGACAGAGTCTGAAGTTTTGGGTGTTACACAAGGTTTCGATACTATTAACCCTAAATTAGATACCGATATGGGGCGCTATGCTAATGGGTTAGATATTGATAAACAACCTTATTTTAGAAACTCTTTTAAGACTGTTTCTGTTAGAAATATCGCTTTAACAGCACCATATATGCATAATGGTTCTTTTAATACTTTAGAAGAAGTGTTAGAGTTTTATAATCTAGGTGGTGGTGCAGGTATGGGCTTAGAGGTTGAAAATCAGACTTTATCTGATGCGCCGTTAGATTTAACAACTCAAGAAATTAAAGATATTATAGCCTTTATGGAATCTCTTACGGATACGTCTAGTTTTAAAACGGATCTTGATTACTAACTATAAAGCAAAATGTAGATATAATAAATTAAAGGGTGTTAGATTTATTTAAAAGTTTGTCAAAACTCCTACCAAAAAGCAAGAATATAATATTGTTGGTATTCTCCTTTGTGTTTTTACGGATAATCGAAAATGCTTTTGTTATTTGAGCTTCTACTGTTTTAATTGAAACGTTTTGGTATTCTGCAATTTCAATATTAGTTAATCCTTCTTGTTTACTTAATAAAAAAGTCTGCTTGCATTTTGGAGGCAGATTTTCTATTTCTGTTTTTACTAAATCAATTAATTTTTCAAAACGAGGTTTATTATCTTCTTCTTCCAAAATAGTATCAAGAGCATCAATATATTTTTTCTCAAGAACCATTGTAGATTTCATTTTACGATATTGATCTATAAATTCATTATAGGTTAATTTGTAGAGAAACCGGTGTATAACAAATTCACTTTTAAGTTTATGGCGTTGTTGCCATGTGCGAATAAATACATTTTGAACTATATCTTGAGCCAAATCATGATCATGCGACAAACTAAAAGCATAAACACATAATTTTTGGTTGTACTGCTTCACTAAAAAAGTGTAGGCATTTGTGTTTCCGCTTTTTAGCGCCTCAATTAACTTTGTATTATCTCTTGAAAAATCTAGCATTATGTAAAATTTCAACGGTAAATTAATAAAAATTTTAAGAATAAGTAAGGGTAGTGAAGATTTCCTTCGTTATAGTATAAAGAAGTTGGAATAGATGATTTCAAAAAAAATAAAAAAGATAATAGTAAAGTACCTTACAAATGAGGCAACTTCAAAAGAATTAGATACACTAACATTATGGTTAGATAACCCTAAAAACGAGAAGTTGTTTAATGATTTTGTAAAAGTTAATTATGCTATTAACTATAATATGAAAACGTATGATTCTAATAAAACAGAATTACATGTTTTAGAGTTTATAAATAAAGATAAAAGGACTAAGCGTATGGCTAAGAGAAAGATATCTTTATTAAAATATGCTGCATTAATACTTGTTTTCTTGTCTTTAGGTTATGGTTATCTAGAATTGTATTCAACCAAAAATGATAAACTTATTTTTCCAAATGAAGTTATAACGCTTAAGTTAGATAATGGAAAAACGAAGACTATTGATGACAATGATTCTAATGATATTGTAGATGAAGAAGGTAATGTTATCGGAATACAATCTGGAAAGAAAATTGAGTACTTTACTAAAGAAAAAAAATCAGTATTAGTTTACAATACGCTAACGGTTCCTTATGGTAAAAAGTTCGAAGTTAAATTAGCAGATGGTACAATTGTAAACGTAAACGCAGGATCCTCATTGAGATACCCAGTTAATTTTGTTGAAGGAAAAAACCGAAATGTATTTTTGGAAGGTGAAGCATTTTTTAAGGTTGCAAAAGATGCTAAGCACCCATTTGTAGTTAATGCAAATGAAATAGATGTGCGTGTATTAGGTACAGAGTTTAATATTTCGTCGTATCCAGAAGATGAAAATATAAACACCGTTTTAGTAGAAGGTTCTGTAAATGTTTATAAAGCTAATGCGGTTTACAATGAAGAAAATACAACATTATTAAAGCCGGGGTATAAAGCGGCTTGGAGTAAAGTGGATAGTGAAATACAAGTTTCTGAAGCGGATGTAGAGACACATTTAGCTTGGCTAAAAGGTAGACTTATTCTTAAGGAAGTAGAGTTCAAAGCTATTTTAAAGAAACTAGAAAGACAATATAATGTCAAATTTGTAAATCATGATAAATCATTGGAAAATAGATTTTTTACAGCAAAATTTGATAATGAGGATATCGATCAAGTGATGGAAAGCTTAAGCTACTCAGGGAATTTTACGTATCTATTTAATAAAAATACAATTATCATTAATTCTAATAAAAAATAATGCCTATGCTATAAACTTAAAATGTAAATATTTCTATTTAAGTAAATCTACTTTTAATTTTATTATAGTGGCTCAATCTTTAAGCTATAACGAAAAAATCGGAAAATGTTGGAGCATTTCCCGATCTAAAAAAAGTGATTTACATGTCTAACACATTAAAATCAAATCAAAAGTATGCAAAAAAATATCATTGAGATAGGTGAAATGCTATATCTCCCTAAACTAAGTTTAAAAATGAAGCTCACTTCCATTTTGCTTTTTTTTACTTTATTGCAAATCCATGCAACATCAAATTCCCAAAATGTTAAAATATCATTGGATTGTAATGAGATGAAATTAGAATCTATTTTAAGTCAAATAGAGAAAAAGACTGATTTTAAATTTTTGTATGAAAAAACTATTTTAGATAAAGATAAGCTTCTAAATATTTCTACAAAAAATGAGAAACTATCGAGTGTTTTAAAAACGATATTTGATAATACGGACATCGATTATCGTATTGTTAAAAAGCAGATTGTTTTACGTAGAAATCAGGAAAACCCAATCAAATTGAATGCGTCTGTAGCTCAGAGTAAGATTACAGGAACAGTAAGAGATAAAAATGGGATGTCACTACCAGGAGCAACAGTACTCGAAAAAGGTACAAATAATGGTGTTATTACTGATTTAGATGGAAATTACAGTTTAAGCATATCTCAAAGTGCTGTGACAATGGTCGTGTCATTTATCGGATATGAAACAAAGGAAATTGAAGCTAAAAATGGTGATATTATAAATATAGTATTACAAGAATCAGTTACAGGGCTTGAGGAGGCGGTTATAATTGGTTACGGGAAAGTTAAAAGAGAAAATTTAACGGGTTCTGTAGGGACTGTTGATATGAAAAATATTACAAGTCAGGCACCTACTGTAAATCTAGATAATGCGTTGCAAGGACAGATTGCGGGTGTTAATGTTACAAGCTCATCAGGACAGCCAGGTGCAGCAGCTAGAATAAGAATTAGAGGAACCACTTCTTTATTAGGATCAAATCAACCCTTATATGTTATTGATGGAATTCCTGTAGCTCCGAATAGTAATATTCCTACAGGCGGCTCAGAAGGTAATAATTTGGGGTCAGAATTAAATCAAGAAGGCATTAGCACACCTATCGGTAATATTAATACTTCAGATATTGAATCTATCAGTGTTTTAAAAGATGCATCTGCAGCTGCTATTTACGGATCAAGAGCGGCTAATGGAGTTATAATTATAAACACAAGACAAGGTACATTTTCTAGTAAAACAAAATTTCAACTTAATATCTCTACAAGTACTCAAAGTGCGCAAACCTTAGATGTTTTAAATGCGAGTCAGTTTAGAAATATTTTAACAACTGCTGTAGGGAGCGGCACAAGAGATGATGCATTTACTAGGTCGGTATTGGATGGTTCTTATTTTGGTGATGCAGATACAAATTGGGAAGATGAGTTGAGTCCTGGGGCTCCAATATCTAGTAACTATAATTTAAATATACGTGGTGGTTCAGAAAAGTCTAGATACTCTATGACATTAGGAGTTAATACTCAAGATGGTGTTTATAATAACACAGGGTTCAATAGATATAATTTTTCGACTAATCTTGATACTAAAATTAATGACAATTGGACCTTTGGTTCTAAGGTAAATATATCTTCTTCTGATCAAGACGCTGTAGACGGAGGACTTACACAGCTCATTTATGATTTTAGACCAGATGTACCAGTTTTTGATACAGATGGAAATTATTCTTTTTCACCACAGTATACGCAAGAAAATCCAGTAGCCCGTTCTAAAGCACTTAATAATAATAAAACATTTTTATTATTAGGGTCTATATATACAGAATTAAAACTGGCAGAAGGATTAAATTTTAAAACTTTATTCTCTTTGAATTATAATGATGGTAATCAAAAGAGTTTTTATCCCGAATTTACGTTTGTTGGTGGTTGGGATCGTAATATAGGTAATGGAGACGGTTATGCCCAAGAAAGTAGGAGTCGTAGCGCAAGTACGTTATTTCAAAATACCTTATCCTATGATAAATTGATCGGAAAGCATAATATTAGTGCAGTTATCGGAGCTTCTTTTGAAAAGAATAAAATATCAAATGTAAAAGTTTGGGGAGAAGGTTTTTCTAATGAGGTATTAACAAATATATCGAGTGCTACCGTTTTTTCAGATGGATCATCATATGAAACTTATTCAGGGTTAGCCTCTTATTTTGGACGTGTTAATTATGATTTTGATGACAAATATTTATTGACGTTATCTGCAAGAGTAGATGGTTCTTCAAAGTTTGCAAAGGATAATCAGTATGCGTTTTTTCCTGCAGCAGCTGCGGCTTGGAGACTTTCAAATGAAGAGTTTTTGATAAATGTTGATTTTATTGACGAATTAAAATTGAGAGCAAGTATAGGAACTACTGGGCAACAAGATTTTGGAGATTACGCGTGGCGAACGCTTTTTGAAGGAGAAGATTATGGGCCAGATCCATCTGTTATTATAACCCAATTAGGGAATGATAAATTAAAATGGGAGAGAACTGAACAAATAGATTTCGGTCTTGATTTCACTCTTTTTAGAGGAAGATTTAGTGGAGGTGTCGGATATTATTCTAAAGAAACAAAAGATGCTTTATTTACCTCAATAACGCCAGGAAATACCGGTTATAACAGGATTATTGCTAATATTGGTAATACCAAAAATTCAGGTGTTGAGCTAGAACTAAAAGGAGACATTATAACCTCTAAGAATTTTAATTGGAATGTATCATTCAACATCAGTAAAAACGAAAATAAATTAACCAAAATCTCTGATGATTTTAGAGATGAAGATGGCTTCTTAACAGGTTTTCCAGGAGGAGGACGCTTAAAAGAAGGAAGTCCAATAGGATTAATTTATGGTTATGTTGCTGAGGGTCTTTTTCAAGATCAAAATGCTATCGATGCTTTAAATGCAGGTTCGCCTTCAGGAGTTTATCAAAATATTCAAACCGCTCCAGGTGATTTAAAATTTAAAGATTTAACAGGGCCAGACGGCGTCCCAGATGGTATCATAACCAACTTAGATCAAACAGTTATAGGAGATACGCAACCAGATTTCTTTGGAGGGTTTAATAATACATTTCAGTATAAAGGGTTTGCATTGTCTACCTTCTTTACGTTTTCAGTAGGTAATGACATTGAAGCTTTTGGTTTAGCTAGAGGGACAAATTTTGGAAGTACATTTATTGGTGAGAATAAGGAAACTAGTGTTTTAAATGCATGGACTCCAGAGAATAGAGACACCAATATACCTCGATCGGTTTATTACGACCCAAATAATAATGATAGAACATCTTCTCATTACGTTTATGATGCTTCTTACATTAGATTAAAAACGTTAAGCTTTAGTTATACGTTTTCGAAAAAGGATATTGAACAACTTCAATTTTTAGATACGATGTCTATATTTTTCTCTGCTCAAAACTTATTTACAATAACGGATTATCCCGGTGCAGATCCAGAAGCTTCTAATTTATTTAATAATGATATTAGTTCTGGTAGAGATAATAATCGTTTCCCTATTTCAAAAGTATTCACAATGGGATTAAATATTGCATTTTAAAAAAAATTAAATTATGAAAAAAACAATTATTTATAGTCTAGTTATATGTCTCTTTACATCTTGCGAATTAGTTGATGTTTTAGAAAATGATCCCCCAAACAATTTAGTAGAAGAAAACGTGGTGCAAAGCGAAACAGATGCAAGAGCGCTACTAAATGGTGTTTATACAACAATAACATCTAGAATTAATGATAAATATTATATGTTTTCAGAGTTAATTCCTAGTGCCATGATAGGATCTATGAATGGTTCTGGAGCAGGAACAAGTCATATTCAGTTTTCTAGTAATTCATTAGAATTTGATAATATCTACGTTAGAGATTATTGGTTAATGTTTTATAAAACAATGGATATTGCAAATAATACCATAGAACAAACCAACCAACTTTCTGAGGATTTAATTTCAGAGACTTCCAGGAAAGAAATAGTTGGAGAAGCACGTTTTTTGAGAGCAATGTCTACGTTTGATGCACTTAGATATTATGGTCAGTTTTTTGATGAAAGTAGTAATTTGGGTGTTGTTTTACGAACGGAGCCTAGCAATTTTGTTACTAGAAATAAGGCAAGAAATACGGTTGCAGAATGTTATGAGCAAATACTATTAGATTTAGATGCCGCAATTTTAGATGCACCAGATTATTCAGTGACCTATCGTGCCTCAAAAACAGCAGCAAAAGCTTTAAAAGCAAAAGTGTTGTTATATCAAGGTAAATATGGAGAAGCCGCAGCTTTAGCAGACGAAGTGATTAACGATGGTACAACAAGCTTAGAGCCCGATTTTGAATCTGTTTTTAGTCAAGGTTTAAATTCTTCAGAAATGATTTTAATGACGTATCGAGATGCAAATTCAGATACAGAAGATAACAATCGTAAACGCTTTTATTCTGGTATTCCTCCAACTGATAATTGGTTCACTACTATTATGGATACGGATCCTAGAAAGGATTTTACTTATAACGATTCTGATATTTTGAAAACAAATAATGAAGCGGTGTTTAGACCTACTTATTTCTTACGTCTTGCAGAGATGTATTTAACAAAAGCAGAAGGCTTAGCTTTTAGTGGAGCATCTTTAGTTGACGCTAGTACTCCGCTAAATGTTATTAGAAATCGCGCAGGTATTGGTAATACTTCAGCTGCAAATATCGAGGAACTTAAAGACGACATTTTTAATGAAGTCGCACGGGAGCTTGCGTTTGAGAATGGAAGTGAATGGTTTGCTGCTATTCGTTTTAATAAAGCAATGACGCTTAAACCTTCTATAATAAGTTCTAACCAGTATATTCTGCCTATTCCTGAAGAGGAAATAAATGGTAATGGCTCCATTACATTCACAGATCAAAATCCTGGTTACGAATAACAAATATTGATTAGTCTCAATAGATTACCCTAGCAGAGTTTTAATGTTCTTTTCGAAGAATTTAAGACTCTGTTTTTACAAACGATTTAAGATTTTACTACGATGGATACTTACAAGTTAAGCTACCCATTAGAATAATATTGAAAAATTTTAAGGCTCACAAATAATTTTAATAACAACAATTCATGAAAAATAGAACAGTAATTTTAATAACACTTTTGCTCTTTTTAAGTTTTAGTCTGTCGGCTCAAATGAAGGATTTAAAGCGTAAAATACCTACAGACCCAACAGTAAAAATAGGCAAACTGGCAAATGGGCTAACTTATTATATAAAGCAAAACGCAAAACCTAAAAATAAAGCAGAATTAAGACTTGTTATCAATGCAGGTTCTATTTTAGAGGAAGATGACCAACAAGGTTTAGCGCATTTTGTAGAGCACATGGCTTTTAATGGAACTAAAAGTTTCGAGAAAAATGAACTTATTAATTATTTACAAGGCCTTGGTGTTGAATTTGGGGCTGACTTAAATGCGCACACTGGTTTTGATGAAACGGTTTATAAATTATCTGTGCCAACCGATGAAGAAACGTTTAATACGAGTTTACAGGTTTTAAGAGATTGGGCAGACGGTATTACCTTTGAAGATGAAGAGATTGATAATGAAAGAGGAATTGTGGCAGAAGAGCTTAGAGCCAGAAGTGGTGCACCAATGCGTATGTATTATCAGTCTATCCCCAAAATAACCAATAATTCGAGATATGCTCAGCGATTACCAATCGGTACAACAGATGTTATTTTAAATTCTGAATATGATGCCATGAAGCGTTTCTACAAAGATTGGTATCGTCCAGATTTAATGGCTTTGGTATTAGTGGGAGATTTCGATGTGCTTAAAACAGAGAAAAAAGTAAAAGAATTATTCGGGGGTATTCAACTTACTGATACCCCAAAAGAAAGAGTTTATTATGAGATCCCTGATAACAAAGAACCTGTTATTACTGTAATTACAGATAAAGAAGCTTCGGGTGTGAGTATTTCTTTATATAGCAAAAAAGATGAAACAGAAGTAGTAACACTTAATGACTATCGTAATGAGGTCTTAAAATATTTGTATTCCGCAATGTTACGTCAAAGATTAAATGAAATTGGACTACAACCTGATGCACCTTTCTTAAGTGCAATAGCAGGTATTGGTAATTTTTTAGGGAATAAAGATGCTTTTTTATTAAAAGCGAGTCTTAAAGAAAATAATATACCAGAAGGTATCGAAGCATTATTAGTAGAGAGTGAACGCGTTAAAAGGTTCGGATTCACTAATACAGAGCTTAATCGTTTTAAAGAACAGTTGTTAAACGGTGCAGATATGCGTAGAAAAGAGACTGGTAAAATTTCAACAAAATATTATATAGAACAGTATATAGATAATTTTACAGATAATAAAGCCATTCCCAGTGATGAATTTATTTATCAGTTTTATAAAGAAATTTTTCCAACGGTTACAGTCGAAGAGATCAATAATTTAAGTAAAGAATGGATAAAAGAGGATAATGTGGCAGTCGTATTAAATGCTATTGACAAAGAAAATTTAAAATTACCTACCGAAGAAGACATTGAAGATATACTTAAAAAGGTTAGTCTACAGCCTCTTGAAGCTTATGAAGACGAGCTTAGTGATATTAAATTAATGACCAATGAGCCAAAGCCTGGAAAAGTTATTAGCGAAACCTATAACGAAGATGTTGATGTTACGACGTGGAAACTAGCAAATGGAATCACTATAATTGCTAAGCCTACTAAATTTCAGAACGACTTAATTTCCATGAGTGGATTTAGACCCGGAGGGAGTTCTTTGGCTCCAGATTCTCTATATGTTTCAGCTAGAAATGCAGGAAATATTATTGGCTCTAGTGGTGTTAATGGAATATCTGAAACAAACCTCAACAAATTGAATATGGGGAAAACAGTAAAAGTTACTCCAAACATTACGTTCTACGATGATTTGTTCTCTGGTTCAAGTTCGTCAAAAGACTTAGAGACCATGTTGCAAATGGTCAATTTGTATATCACAAACCCGAACAAGGACGAAGGTGTTTTTAATTCGAAAAAAGCAAACTTAAAATCCATTTATAAAGATCAAGATAAAAGTCCAGGGAATTTCTTTGATAATCAGATAAGTGAAATTATGACCAAAGGCCATCTTAGAGGAATGCCTTTAACAGTACAACAGATTGAGGATGGATTAAATATCGACGAGGCATTTGAGTTTTATAAAGAGCGTTTGGCATCAGCTAATGGGTTTACCTTTGTTTTTGTTGGTAGTTTTAATCTTAAAAACTTAAAAGAGTTTACAACAAAATACTTAGGAAGTCTGCCATCGGATCTAGAAAAAGAGAGCACATGGAAAGATATTGGAATGCGCTATACTAATACAGTTGTTAAAAAGACGTTTTTAAAAGGAGTTGAAGATAAAAGTATTGTAGACATGCGATTTACTAATAATTTTGACTTTTCTCTTAAAGAAAAGACGAAGCTAAGTTTACTTGGTAAATTGCTTAAAATTAAACTTACTGAAGAAATGCGAGAAAAAATGTCTGGTGTTTATGGCGTACAAGTTGCTGGTTATGCATCCGACATACCTTACGGTTGGTATAGAATGAATATACGTTTTACTTGCGACCCAAATAATGTAGAGAAATTAGTGAGTAAAGTTTTAGAAGAAATTGAAAAAATCCAAAAAGATGGAGCTACAGAAGCGGATCTGCATAAAATAAAAGAGGCTGAATTAGCTAATTATAAGGAGTTCTTAGAAATCAATGCCTACTGGATAAATAAATTAAGAGAAGCAGTTAAATATGATTTAAAATTAGAATCTATTTTAGACTCTGAAGCAGAAATAAATAATATTGACTCTAATATGTTTAAAGATGCAGCTAATACTTATTTTAATATGAGTAATTATGCCGAGTTTATTTTAAAGCCAGAAGCTTCACATCAAGAATAAAACCATTCAAAAGCATATTTTATTAAAAACCCAGTGAATCTCATGATCCACTGGGTTTTCTTTATAAACTCTTCTATAGATATATTTTTGTGTTAATCCTTTGTAACTCTTAACGTCTGGGTGTTATTTTCTGAAGAAACTTTTATTAAATAAAGCCCTTTAGATAACTCAGATAAGTTAACAGATGAATCTGTAATAGCATCTTTATCAAAATTAGCTACCGTTTGCCCTAATAAGTTAAATACAGTAACGTTGTCAATAGCTTCAGAAGATTTAATGTTTAAAATTCCAGAAGTTGGATTTGGATAAATACTAGTTGCTTCAAATAGATTATCCTCAATAGATAATGTGCTGTCCGTAGTAAAACTCCAAACAGTACCAGTAGTTGATCCCATGCAATTGGTGGCATCTACACTCCAATAATATGTTGTCCCTGGTTCTAAATCGGGCATAGAATCACCATTTTCAAAATCAGTGTAAGCTTGTGTTGGAGGATTTACAGTGTCTAAATAAAATACACTTGTATCTTCAGTCGTAGAAGCTGTCCAATTAAAAGCTACAGAAGCATCAGTTGTTTGAAGTTCTATGTTAGATGCTAAATCAGTAGGACTAGGTGCTGTTGCCAGCTCCGGGGCAGTATCATTAGGGCAACAAGTTACGCATTGAATAGTGGTAAATGTAGATGTATCATCATTACCACAATCAGCATCAATATGCCAATAAATAGTAATTTCTGTCACTCCAGCCGGTGCTGTAAAAACTAAAGGATTCATACCATGAGCAATTACAGTATCATCATTTTCTGTAACAGTTATATGTATAGGGTTATCTCCAGAAACAGAATATTCATAGCCTGGTGTAAGATTTCCAATTAGAGAATATTCTGAATTTGGCCAAGTATCAAATACAATAGTTTCAGCATAACCGGTATTTTCCATAGCAACGGTTCCGCCTGGCCAATGTCCGCCAGAACCATCAAAACATTGTGCATTTGTAGTCATAGTCATTACAACACATGCCATAAGTAATAAAGTAATTTTTTTCATTTTTTTTTGTTTTAGTTAATGAGCTCAAAGCTACAATTGAGAACAAGCAAAGGGATTACTTTACTATTATATAAATGTTACTTTAATCTTTGTTATTACAGTGTTTTATCTAAATGTTAACTGTAATTAATTTTGAAATAATGAGGTGTTTTAATTCTTTTTTTATTTCGAAATAAATCTACCTATTTCAAGAAATTTTATGTTGTACTCACTTAACTGATAAATGTATAAGAAGATACTTTATATATTTAAATTGTGTGAGTTTATGATTCTTTTTACTAGCTCAAAAAAAGTTTTAAAACTTGCTTTAAAATTGAAATACATTGAGGTAATTAGTATACGATGTTAAATGATATTAATTTGCTCATAATTATTAATCACACTATTTTCGTAAAAACTATAATTTTCCCACTTTTTTGGGAATGATAATTCCATTGACATGACATTCGCCATCATAAAAGAACGTAAAAATCCACCAGACAGACGTGTGGTGTTTTCTCCTGAACATTTAGCTGAAGCTAGAAGCCAATTTCCAGAGGCTACATTTATAGTTGAGTCTTCGGATATAAGAATCTTTCCTGACGATGCTTATAGAAAATTAGGATTTGAGGTGTTGGATGATGTTTCTCATGCCGATGTTATGATTGGAGTTAAAGAAGTGCCGATTGAAAATTTAATTCCGAATAAGAAATATTTCTACTTCTCGCATACCATTAAAAAACAGCCTTACAATAGAAAATTATTGTTAGCAATGTTAGAGAAAAACATAGAAATGTTTGATCATGAAACTATTGTTAGAAAAACAGGGGCTCGCTTAATTGGTTTTGGGCGTTACGCCGGTTTGGTTGGTGCGTATAATGGTTTTAGAGCTTTAGGGTTGCGTGATGGTTTATTTACATTGCCAAAAGTTGAGACACTCGCCGATTTAAACGAAGTGAAATCTGAATTAGATAAAATAACCATTCCGAATATTAAAATTTTACTCACCGGAACAGGAAAAGTAGCACATGGAGCCAAAGAGATTTTAGATCATTTAGGGATTAAACAAATTAGTGATGCCTTGTATTTAACATCTCAATTTACAGAGCCTGTCTATGTTATGGCAGATGTAATGGAGTATGCCAAACGAACCGATGGAAAAGTAGGTGACCGCTTTAAGTTTTACAAAGATCCATTTGGTTATGAAAGTAATTTTATGCCTTATGCAAAGGAAACCGATTATTTTATAGCAGGTCATTTTTACGGGAATAATGCCCCGTATTTGTTCACCAGAGAAGATGCCAAGCACCCGGATTTCAAGATTAATTTAGTTTCAGATATATCATGCGATATTGATGGTCCTGTGGCTAGTACGATACGACCTTCAACTATTGAAGATCCTTTTTATGGTTATGATCCTCATACTGAAAAAGAAGTGGCTTACGATGCCAAAGGCGCAATAACTGTAATGGCAGTAGATAATTTACCATGTGAATTACCAAAAGATGCGAGTGAAGGTTTTGGTGAAACATTTTTAGAACATGTGATTCCTGCTTTCTTCAATAATGATGAACGGGAAATCTTAAAACGTGCTCAAATGACTGAAAATGGTAAATTGACGAAACGGTTCAGTTATTTACAAGACTATATAGACGGAAAGTAATTTACAGCGGATTGTACTGAATCACATTTAAGCGTTCATCTTCTAAATTTACATACTGATAATTAACCTTGTCGTTTTTATCGAACTCACCATTTTTGTTGGTGTCCGATATACTTTTAAAGTATAAACGGCTTTGCTGTGGAATAACGCTCCAATCGACAATTTGTGCTAATTCTGGAGTTAGCTTTTTCAGACCTTTGCCTGATATGGTACTAATATATAAGGTTTCAACATCGTTAAAATCTAGTTTAGCATCTTTGTTAGTGTCGGCATCTCTAATGGTATATACTAAAAATTGGAGTCCAGTTTGTGCTCTAATATTTTCAAGAAAACGGATAGACGTAATCTCAATAAGCGCATCTGTTAAAGCTGTTAGTTTTTCCGAATTAAGATGTTGGAATTTGATATTACTGAGTTCTCCTGTTATTGAATAGTTGTTATGGTGTGAAACTGAATAGGACGCATGGCTACTTCCTTTACTATAACTTGAAAATCTCGAATTATTATACTCTGTTACATAACCGATAGGATGAATTAAATAGTCCGTACTATCAATAAGAATAGGCAAATCTGCAATTTCGATTTTTGAACTGTCTTTTTTGATTTCAGTTATAATGGTATCATCATGACTTATAGTTTGTGATCTCTCATCACAACTCATAATACACAGTACTAGACAAAATAATGTTAAAGCTCTGTTCACAATTCTAGTTTTTTTCTAAGGTATTCATAGTCTTAAACATCCAAAAGCCTACGATTAAAAATGTTCCAAAGCCTAACGTGAATAACCAGGCTTCAAAATGTTGAAATGGCGCTATAATCATGTTTAGAATATCCATAAATAAATACTGTGGTCCACTTATAATTTCCCAGGAATTATAACGAAGAAATCGTCCTAAGTAAACCCCAAATCCGCATAAAAAAAGTATAGCAATACTTATCATTTCAACAGGAAGGGTTTTAAATTTAGATTTCAAAAGTTTTTGCATGTCTAATATGGAAATATAAAAGAGTAACAAACCACTCAAAGCAAACGACAACACCACCAAGACATCGAGCCATAACAATGAATCGTTTCCTATTTTGATATGAATTAAATCCGTAACGATATAAGGTGCATTGGGCAAAAAGGCTAACCACACCATAAACCAGAACCCAAGTTTTAATTTGCTCAATTTTGATGTGGTATTTAAATACATCGTTATGGCATAAGGGATGATGGCTAAAAAGACATTCCATATTAAAAACAGAAAGGCATAGGACTTGTTGAGTTTCATGCGTACCATGAGTAAAATAATGCTAAATAGTAATGCCACTGTTATTAATGACAAGGTTTTAAAACGCTCTTGAATTAATATTTTTATAGTTTCCATAATCTTATATTTTGTCTGTTTTGTAATTTGAAAATAAATGATTCAACGGCTAAAACGGTTACTATGCCTAACGTATAAGCGAGCAAGTCGGTGACATGGAATGTGCTACCGAAAATAAGTTTAGCCATAAAACTATCTTGTAAATTAAAGTAGGTTAAGAATGGGGTGAGTTGAAGCAATTCGATACCATAAGCAATTAAGAGGACAACCACACTCGATGCCCTCACATTCAAGTTGGTGCATCCTCTAATAATTGCATATAGTAAAATAACAACGAGATAATCGCCAAAGGTGTAGCGAATAAATCCTGTTTTGATGATGAAAGCGATGGCCAATTCTATAAGAAATAGGCTATGTGCGAGTACTAAATAATTTTTATTGAATTGAAATTTCATGTTATATGTGTGATTTTATTTAATAGCAATTTTATCTCCTAAAAATTTAGGATTTACATTAAAGAGCAAGTCTAAACGTGCTTTGGTACGTGCTAAATATTCACGAGGAGGTGTTTTATAAACATCTTTGGCGTTATAGGCTATAGCTTCAATATCATAATGTTGCGCAATGTAAATAGCACGTTCATTATGGAATTTCTGCGAAATAATAGTGATGGCATTTTGACCAAATATTTTCTTGGCTCTTACTATGGAATCTAAAGTTCTAAAACCTGCATAATCTAAAAATATATGTTCAGCAGGAATCCCTTGGGTGATTAAATCATTTTTAAAATCAGTAGGTTCGTCATAGTCTTTTCTGCCATTATCTCCACTGACTAAAATGTAGTCTATTTTACCAGCTTTGTAAAGGGCAACCGCTGCATCCACTCGGTGTTTGTAGAATAAGTTGATATTGCCACTGGGTGCCCATTTGCTTGCTCCAAGGACGAGTCCGACATTGTTTTTAGGGATGCTATCCATATCATCATATGTAAGGTCTTTAGCTTTAAAACTGATCCAATGAAAGGTAACGAACACACCAAAAACTATGCAGATTCCTGTAAGAATTAAGATTTTAAATGTTTTCATACGGCGATGTGTTTAAGGTTTACTAGTTCATGTTTTGGAAAAATAGCAGCTCTAAAATCTGAAATGGATATATGCATGAGCTTTCTATAATCAAAATGATGAAAGGCATTGGCAGCTTTTCCTATTTTGAAAGAATGATGATAATACTTATAGTAATCAGGAAGAATGGCTACACCAAGAATAATGGCTCCATACAAATACGGACTGCGTTTGCCGTTGCCATAGCAAAGGCATTGAAGCGCGATTTCGTCTTCAACTTTAGTGCTGTAACCACAAAGCACATGGTAGCAATCGTGACGCTCAACTTTTGGAATGAGTTCAAAATGATGTTCATCTAAGAATTCTCCCAAGTGTCTTCCAAAGGTAGGTTTTGGAAGTTTTAATAAATCAGACTTTGTGATATTCCAGGGTTTATGATTTTTAAACATATTGGTGTAAATCCGTTGTGAATGTTCAAACAACCAAATGATTAATTGCTTGCGTAATGCTTTTAAAATTTTAAATAGGTTGTTCATGGTAATTTGAGATGATTTGATTTTACAAAGTTGTTGTTGTGATGCCGAGTTTTTCTGCTTCGTATGAGTTCATATCTCCAAATAAAAAGCGACAAGCTGAACACGAAACTGAAATAATAAGTGGCAACAATATGCTTGTTTAATCCAATAATTGCTGCAATACAAAGCGTAAATACACTTATAATGTAATACGGAAAATAGAGTTTGAATACGCGCATTTTATTATGTCGGTATTTGGAAGCCCAAAATATGCACGATATACTAAGCCGTACCAAGATAAAAGTGATTCCACCAACAAAAAGCGAAACAAATAAGATTAGAATAGCCATGTTATTCGGTGTCTATTTTAAAATTATCATATCGTAATTCTTGCCAATTATTAGTTCGTAATTGATACACGTAGTTGTGATATTTTTCTTCGATTTGATGGATAGAATCCCCGTTTAAGTTTTCGTCATCTAACTGCTCATTTAACAATAAGGTGTTATTATCGGATAATGCAATGACATACTTATAATCCATGGATTTGGCATAATTAAAATTGTAATTTGTAATGTGATAATCCCAATTAATTGTGCTAGAAATAATGAGAATTGCAAACGCAGCTTGTGTGTTTATTCGGAATAAATACCAGTTGTTTTTTGCTCCATTTATTTTTAGAAGCGTTGTAAACAATCCAATTGTAGCAAGTAAAAGGTAAACAATGACCCCAATACGTTTGTAGGTTAACCCGAAATAATAGATGTACTGACTGTTTTTAAATACAATGCTCAGCACTAATAAAATATTTAAAATAATCCAAGTAAAAGCAAGGCGTTTTAGGGAGGCGTTTTGTTCGTAAAAATTGAGGTTACCTCGAAATACATAAAGTAAAATCATGATAGCAATAACAATAGAGGCAATGAGCGCATTAATACCATTATGAACTTGGGCAGAATATAAGGATGCTTTAATCTCCTGTTGTGTTGTTATAAAGGTGATATCGGTTAATAAATACATTACAATTAATGCATTTAATAATGCGATAAGAATCACGCCTAGTTGATTTTCTTGTTTTAATTTGGGGATAGAAAATGCTGCTGTTTTATGTAAGGTGTTTTCAGTTTGTAAATCGAGTTCTGTGGCTGGTTCTACTTCTATTGGTGTATGGATATTACTAAATAAATAGTAACCTAAACCTGCGACTAAGACCCATTGTATGTTTATAAATCCAAAATCTATCTGTTCTATTAAATTGCTAAAAACGGGATTTCCTTCTTTGTAAAGTGCAATAAAAGTAATGAGGATTACGGTTGGGATTAAAATGATTTTCGCCCAGTGCAAATAATCTATTTTGTCCTTTTTTTCTAAATTCTCAGTGTTTGGTTTGTGAATGGGGAAAGCAAAATTACGGTGAAATAGTCCTGCGATAGTGGTGTACAAACCATTAAGCCAACTTATGTAAATTGAAGATTTGGTTTCAGATAAATGACCGATTAAAGTGAAGAAAGCAACTAAGTTGGCAATAATAGATAATGAAGAACTATGAAAAAAGATGGTCAGTCCTGTGATTAGGTAAGCTATGGTGTAGATTTTGGTTTTTCGACTTTTAAATTGCGACTTGTTATTTATAAAAAGAATTATAACTGTAAGTATACTGAATAAAAAGAGGTTGAGTCCGATAGATTGGTCGTAGAAGAAGGTACTAAATAAAAGGGCTGCAATAAGTAAGATTAGTTTTTTCATGATTGATTATTTTAAAGTACTTTGAAATTCAAAGTAAATGAGTAAAAAAAAAGAGTTTAATTTTTCGACTATCTTGTTGAGGATAGTCGAACGTTGATTTTATGTTTTATTGATTAATTTTTCAAGAGCTTCAATATGTTTTTTAAATTCTAATTTTCCTAGTTTCGTAGCACTGTATCTTGTATTCGGTTTTCGACCTATAAATTGTTTCTCAACTAAAATGTATTCCGCTTTTTCTAAGGCTTTGGTATGGCTTGCCAAATTACCATCTGTGGCTCCTAATAATTCTTTCAACATTTTAAAATCGGCATACTCGTTTACCATAAGAACCGACATAATGCCGAGTCGTATTCTATGATCAAAAAGTTTATTTATGTTCGTTATTATGCTCAATTTTATTGTTTGTTGTTAATTTCAAGTCTTCAGTCTTCATTTTTTTTGCGATACTACCTGCTCACTTTACATCATATTTAAAATGCATCCAAGTTCCATATACAATATGCATTACTCCAAAGCCAATGACCCAAAGCCAAAAACCATAACCAGGATAAATAGCAGCTGCTAATCCTAATATAATTTGAACAAATCCCAAATATTTTATATCTCCAATACTGTATTTAGAGGCATTGATTAATGCTAAACCATAAAAAATAAGCATTAAGCCTCCCGTTTGTCCATATTTACCTTGACTTAAGATGATTAAAGTATAAAGTCCTCCAGCAATCAAAGGTATTAGAAAATTCACCAATAAGCGCTTAGACGAATTATCCCATATTTTTTCACCTGTTTTTTTTGCCTTTCTTGTGGTAAGAACAATGCCAGTTAACGCACTAAAAAAGGCTACTAAGAATAAAATGAGTAATACGGTTTCAAAAATCCAACCATCAAGCTTTAAAGTGCCATAGCTGTATGTTGTAACCAACCAATAGGTTATGGCAGCGCCAATTAACGCGTATATTCCAGCAAGAATTCCAGATAGTCCACTCAAGGAAATAAATCGAGATGATTTATTCATGAGATTCTTAATCTCAGTAATGTCTTTTAAATAATCTTTCTCGCTCATATTAAAGTACTTTGAAATACAAAGTAAAATAAATAATTCGGTTTGCGCAAGTTTATTTTCGAGATTTCGTTAAATTTATAAATCAACATGTAAATGACATAATCACAATGATCGAATTACTTTTAGCTATAGCAAATATTTCAGGTGGCATCTTACTTGGTCTTGCAACCCTTGATAAATGGGATGGTGAGCATAATTTTTTTAATAAAATAGCAGGCGTTTTAGCTCCTTTTGATACCATCATCGGACTCGCACTTATTATTTTAGCTATACTCGAATTTTGGGATGGCCTATTATTTAACATCGTAAGTATCCTAGGAGGAATTTTACTTTTAACACATGTATTCGGGAAAGTACCTGCTTTAGAGGTGAGCTTAAGAACACTTTCTGCGAAGCTAATGCCTTTTAAAGCTATTATTGGAATTGGTCTAATTGTGATTGGTTTAATTGGATTGTTTTGAACTGGACTTGAAATAAAGATTAGTTTTATGATTATTGAGTTATTGGTCTTTGAAGAGTTTTATTTTGAACTTCATTAATACCACCTGACCGTCAGATATCGCTAAATTTCTTCGTCTTTTGAAACTGTAAGGTATGCTGACTTTATATAATCCGTCTAATTCTATAAATTCTATTTTATCAGATCTACTTATTCCATCAAACGAGTAATAATAGTTTTTCTTAATATCAATTTTAGTAAAATATAAATGAATCATAGAATCGGTTTTTGTGATAATATAACCAGTCGTTCTATCCTGAAGCTTAAGTTCAGATTTATGATATGCTTCATATACGGCAGGAAAATTAAAATAGTCAACTCTTGAAATTGGTTTTTCTAGTAACTGCCATTGACTATCATTTGGAAAATGAGATAGAATTAATTTTTCTGGGTTAATCATAAAATAAGTGTCAGAAAAATTAAAGAAATTGTCGTTATAAATACTATTTCCTGTAGACCAAGTCACATCAATTAAATACCATTTTTGGTCAAGTTTCACAGCATTCCAAGCGTGGTTAGAATTACTTCTTTTCCGTCCTATTTCATTAGCAAAGCGTTTGGCATAACCAGGTATAACAACAGATATAATATCTAATTCAGATAATGTATAATTTAATAGTTGAGCATATCCTTCACATACGGCAGATTTCTTTCTTAATGTTTTCTCAGCAACCCTGTGATTGTATTGATATAGCTTCAATTCAAGTTCTAATTTTGATTTGGCTTTTATTGTTTTGGTTTTCTTTTTCTTTCTTAAAGCTTTGTAATCGTAAGTAATATTATTAGCAAGCCAGTAATATGCAGCTCTAGTTCTCTCTAATTCTGTTTTAAAATCTGTTCTAATTCTATCAGCAAGGCTTTCGATTGACTTAAATTTTGTAGGATAAGTGTTTACAAGCGAATCGATCATCTTGTAATTTTGAGAGCACACCAGTTGTACTGAAAATATAAAAAAGACTAGCAGAAATGTTTTCATATTACTAATTTAGACAAAAATTATTCCAGTTTTGAATCCGGCCGAAGCACACATCCTAAAACAGCAAGAACCTTTCAAATCCATATGTATGCATTTGCAAGTATTGGTTGAGTATACCTTACCAGAAGCTGATTTATTATACAAATGGAGAATGCCATGCTATTATATAGATAAGCGACCAATCTGCTACCTCAATAAAAGTAAAGATTACGTTGATGTTGGCTTTTGGCATTCCGCACATTTATCAAAACAATGGGATGCGTATTTAATTTCCGAAAATAGGAAAGTGGTTAAATCATTACGCTATAAAACACTAGAAGATATTGATGATTCTGTTTTTATTTCAATATTGAAAGAAGTAGAAGGATTGAAGGAAAAAGGGTTCTATAAGAAAGGGTAGGTTTTAGTGTTCAGTGTCAATATGGAATATAGTTATTTGATATTGAGATATTAAGTTAATGTCTCAAATTGGCCTTAAGATCTTTAAATAATCACGAATTTACATCTCAGCGCCTTCACGGGGAACTTTTTTTACTCTGCAACTTTGAGTCTTTGCGCCTCAGCGACATAAAAATTACTTCACCAAAAACATCCCCAAAAACACCGCCAAAAAGCCAACCACAAAACTAGCAATGGTATAAATAGCAAAGCTCATAAAGTCACCCGATTTTAAAAACATATGATTCTCATAAGCAAATGTAGAAAACGTTGTAAAACCACCACAAAACCCGGTTGCTAAAAGTAAGGTTTGACTCTGAGATAAGGTTTCATTTTTAGCAGCCAATCCAAGGATAACACCAATTAGTAAACTACCAATAATATTAGCCGCAAACGTACCGTAAGGAATTCCGGTTTCAGAATTATTAAGCCATTTTCCGATAGCAAAGCGGAGTACGCTACCAAAGCCACCTCCAAGAAATATGAGTATAAGTTGTTTCAATTGTTTTTAGTTTTTAGTTGGTAGTCGGTAGTTGTTGGTTATTCGTGTTTTATATGTAATCATCAGTTTTAAAAAGAGTTATTTAGTCAATTACGAATCAGTCTTTGTGCATCTCAGCGTGATTTTTTTTCAAAATCTGGCGATAATTTTTGAACCTCACACTTCACACTTCACACTTCACACTTCACACTACTTCACCGCCAAATAAATCTCAGCGCGCCAATCTGCTGGATTAGGATAATTCTCAGGTAACGTCAAATACGTCTGAATCATCGGTCCGCCTTCAATCACTTCGAGATTATTCGTTGCAATATAATTCAGTGTGGCATCCCAGGCTTCCTTCATATTAGAAAAATCACCTTCTAAAACCGTTTTTACAGTTTTAAATGATTCTAGTTGTCCCGTTAAAATTTCAGGATCATCAGAAAGTATTTTCGAATTTGTAGGGATACAAGCCGAGAATATAATCGCATCATTTTCAGCATCCCATTTATTATATAGAATAAACGGTTTACCGGCCATAGAGATATTATGTGTAATGGCATAAGCACCAACTTCGCCTAACATGATTTTCGATTTTTTGTCAAAATCATTGAATCTAGTGGACGTCGTGTTATATAAATAATAACCTCCACTGTGTTGTGTGATACCTTCAACATTAATAGTGTAAACTTTCATGTCGGCTTGAACCGCACTGTCTAGAAGCTCTAAACTGCGTTCGTATTCAGGACCAACTTGCTGTTCCATACCACCAGAGAACGCAGACCACATTTTAAATCCAAAAGTCAAATTATCGCCAG
Organism: Winogradskyella costae; assembly: GCF_013403865.1. Taxonomy (GTDB): domain Bacteria; phylum Bacteroidota; class Bacteroidia; order Flavobacteriales; family Flavobacteriaceae; genus Winogradskyella; species Winogradskyella costae. Next base: position 162,474 of record NZ_JABFDK010000001.1, on the reverse strand, counting down.
AAATTGTCCAAGTCACATCCGTAGTGCCATCTTCATTAGCCTCAAAATCCCAATTTACATCAGATTTTGGGTACGTTGCAAATTGCATCTCTTGTGTAATTGAGGTATTAGGATTTGCACCTGTCGTGCTCATATAGCCTTCATCTCCTTTCTCATTCCATGTGTAAGAACCTCCAACCCCTTTAGTAATATCGCCTAGTGTCACCACTATTTCAGGATTAGTTTCAATCCAAGAACTCCACGAATCCCAAGTCTTAAAATCTACCACAGTGTTATAGATAACAGATGTTGGTGCTTTTATAGTTCGTGTTCGTGTAACTTCGTAAGAATTTGGCTGCACAGCAATATAAATTGAAACACCAATGACAAGGATGAGTAATAATAAGAGGAAGGATTTAAATGCTTTCATTTATAGGGATTATAGTTAGTGGTTTATCAAATATAGTCATTTTATGATATGTGATATAAGTATTACATTTGTGTACAACTAAATAAATAAATTATATGAATTTAAAATCATTATTTAAAATTTGTCTTCTTGCGATCATACTTGTGGCATGTAAGAATGAAGCAAAAGAGGCACCAACCGAAACCGTAGAAGTTGCTGAAGCGGATTTTAGTTTTAATGTTGAAGAATTTGCAGACATTAAAATTTTACGTTACCAAATACCAGGTTGGGAAAACTTAAGTTTAAAAGAACAAAAACTAGTTTACTATTTAACGCAAGCAGGTCTTGAAGGTCGTGATATTATGTGGGATCAAAACTACAGACATAATCTTAAAATTAGACATGCTCTAGAGAATATCTATACCAACTATGAAGGAGATAAAACAACGGACGATTGGTCTAATTTCGAAAGCTTTTTAAAACGCGTTTGGTTTAGTAATGGTATTCACCATCATTATTCTAACGCTAAATTAAAGCCTGCTTTTGGTAAGGAGTATTTAAATGAATTATTAGCAGCAACCAATACCACGTTAGAAGGTGAAGCGTTTGACGTTTTATTTAATGATAAAGATTCTAAAAAAGTGAATCAAGCTAAAGGTATTGATAATGTCTTAGAATCTGCCGTTAACTTTTACGGTCCGGATGTTACTAATAAAGATGTCGCAGATTTCTACAAAACGAAAGTCTCTCCAGATGCCGATAAGCCATTATCGTATGGTTTAAACTCACAATTGGTAAAAGAAAATGGAGTTTTAAAAGAGCGCGTTTATAAATCTGGCGGCTTATATGGTGCAGCTATAGATGAAATTGTAAAGTGGTTAGAAAAAGCACAAGGAGTTGCTGAAAATGAAGCACAAGGTGAGGCTTTAGGTTTACTAATTGACTATTACAAAACAGGTGATTTACAAACTTGGGATGATTATAACGTCGCTTGGACAGCAGCAACCGAAGGTAATATCGATTACATTAATAGTTTTATTGAAGTGTATAACGATCCTTTAGGGTATAGAGGGTCTTATGAAACTGTTGTGCAGATTAATGATTTTGACATGTCAGCAAAAATGGCTGTATTGTCTGAAAACGCACAATGGTTTGAGGATAATTCTCCATTAATGGAAGCACACAAAAAAGACAGTGTTGTTGGTGTGACATATAAAGTTGTGAACGTTGCTGGTGAAGCTGGTGATGCCTCTCCAAGTACTCCAATTGGTGTTAACTTACCAAATGCGAACTGGATTAGAGCTGCCGTTGGAAGTAAATCAGTATCCCTAGGAAACATCATTAATGCGTATAATAATGCAGGTGGTTCTGGTCGTTTAAAAGAATTTGTACACGATGAAGAAGAGTTGCAACTCGAAGAAGAATACGGACAGGTAGCCGATAAATTACACACAGCATTGCACGAAGTAATCGGTCATGCCTCAGGGCAATTAAACCCAGGAGTAGGTGAGACTAAAGAAACATTAAAAACTTACGCTTCTACTTTAGAAGAAGGTCGTGCAGATTTAGTTGGTTTATATTATTTATACGATTCTAAATTACAAGAATTAGGTTTAGTTGAAGATTGGAAAAAAGTGGGGAAAGCAGCTTTTGATGGTTATATCAGAAATGGTTTAATGACACAATTAATTCGTTTAGATTTAGGTGACGATGTTGAAGAAGCACACATGAGAAACAGACAATGGGTTTCGGCTTGGGCTTTCGAAAAAGGAAAAGCAGACAACGTTATTGAAAAAGTAACCAGAGACGGAAAAACATACTTCAATATTAATGATTACGAAAAATTACACGATTTATTCGGACAATTATTAAGAGAAACGCAACGTATTAAGTCGGAAGGAGATTACGCTGCTGTTGAAGCCTTAGTTGAAGGTTATGGTGTAAAAGTAGATCAAGCGATTCATGCTGAAGTTTTAGAACGTAACAAGCAATTTCCTTCTCCACCATATAGTGGTTTTGTAAATCCTGTGTTAGTTCCAGAAATGGATGATGCTGGCGAAATTACAGCAATTAAAGTAACACAGCCAAATGCATTTTCTGAGCAGATGTTAAGATACAGTAAGGATTATAATAACCTTCCTGATGTGAATTAATTTGTAAATTATTATAAATTTCAAAAATGCACTTACAAAACTGTAAGTGCATTTTTTTTGGAATAGAAGTAAATATTTTAGTTGAAAACAACAATTATCAATTATTTTATAACGTTGAATAGTTTTAAAATTGACTATATTTAAGATAATTGGTATATGTAGTATTTAAACACAATTAATATGGTGTGTTTAAAATTGACTTCACACTAAAGATTAAAAACATTTCAAAAAAAAGTAAGCAATTTATATTGGTACTAATGGAAAATATAAAATTTTATAACAAACTAAAAAAATCAACTGATACTCTTACAGAATTATTGGAAACTGAATCTTATTTTTCTGAAGTGCCCAATACGTGGCACGTTGTGGTGGTTGATATTTTAAATTCTACACTAGCGGTTGATGAAGGTAAGCACCATCAGGTTAATCTAACCGCTACAGGGGCTATAATTTCCGTTTTAAATTTTATCAGAAAAGAAAAGCAAAGCATAGAAATACCCTATTTTTTTGGAGGTGATGGAGCGACATTTATTATTCCAACTTTATTTTTAGAACGAATTATACAGATCTTAGATAATTATAGTCTTCATATTAAAAATCACACGAATTTAATACTTAGAGTCGGTCATATTTCAGTTAATTATTTAAGGGGTCAAGACTATGGTTTAAAACTAGCAAAACACCAATTAACCAATCAATTATCGATTCCTATTGTATTAGGTAATGGTTTAAAAAAGGCTGAAGACTTAATTAAAACAAATTTTGAAGAGAGTAGTACTCATTTTGAAAAAGCTCTTTTAAATTTAGAAGGCATGGAGTGTCGCTGGAAGCAGATTAAGCCTATTCAAACTCAAAAAAAAGTAGTCTGTTTATTGCTAGATGCTATACATGAAGACGATCAACGACGAATTTATAAAGATGTTATTAGTGAGATGGATCGATTCTTTGGGACTTTTGATAAGAGGCAACCTATAAAAACGACTAATTTAAAATTAAATTTTAGTATCCGTAATATATGGGAGGAAATGAAGATTAGCCTTAATCAGCAAAAATTAAGCTACGTCTTTAAAAAATGGATGTCAACACTCATCGGTAAATTCTATTTGAACTTTTCAAATGATGGAAAACACTATTTAAAACAAATAGGGCAATTATCGCATACATTTATGCTCGATGGTATGATTAACACTGTTTTTACAGCTGAACAATCTAAAATTGATCTTTTTATAACGTATCTAAATCAACTTGAAAAAGACAAAAAAATCATTTATGGTATTCATATCACACACGCCTCTGTGATGTCTTGTTATGTGTTAGATCGAAAGACCAAACATTCTCACTTTGTAGATGGCACCGAAGGAGGTTATACGTCTGCAGCAAAAATGCTTAAACAAAAGTTGAAACATGTTTAGAACCTTTGTTCAAAGTTGAAATCACATATGAAATCGTAAAATCTATAAGTTCGATTGTATTTTACGATTGAAAATGAGCAGATGACTATCCAGAACAAGAATTTGTCGCAAACGAGTCTGTGATTATAAACCTCCCATAATCGTGACTAATTTTACAGAACTTACAGGCCTTATTTTATTCAAAACTTCCGCATCTTTGCATAAAATTAAACATTGTGAAATTTAAAGACAAAGACCTAATTATATTCGATTTTGATGGCACGCTAATTAATAGTATTCCAGATTTAACCTTGGCTGTAAATAAAATGCTGAAGCATTATAGTTTACATCGCTTAACCATAGAGCAAGTCACGCCTTACATAGGCAATGGCGCAAAACCTTTAGTGCGTAGAGCTCTAGAATATAGAATGCAAGATAAGCAGCTGCCAGACACCTTGCTAAAAGAAGCATTTGACATCTATTTGGCGGCGTATAAAGATGCCATTTGTATTGATACGTTTATGTATCCGGGTGTTTTAGAAACATTAAAAAGTTTAGATAAAAAAGGTTATAAAATGGCGATTTGCACTAATAAACCTTTTGGATTTATTCAACCGATTTTAGACACCTTAGAGATTACAACATATTTTAAATGTTGGGTAGGTGAAGATTCATTAGCTGAGAAAAAGCCAAGTGCAGTACCATTGTTACACTTAGCAAAAGAACTGAATACAACGATAGAAAAAAGCATCATGGTTGGTGATTCTAAAAATGATATACTAGCGGCTCAAAATGCAAACATGGATAGTATTGGTGTTAGTTACGGTTATAATTATAATGAGAATATTGCCAATTATAAGCCAACTGTAGTTGTTGATGAATTTGCGGAACTTACAAAGTTGTTTTAAAGAGGTAAAACTTAGAAAACATAAATTTTGAAAAAGCACTTACAGTTTTGTAGGTGCTTTTTTTTGGTTAAAATGTACGTGACTTTACGTATATGAAAGTTGAAAATATTTAGTAATTTTAAAGATTACTAAAACAACATGAAAGTTGCTGTATCCTGACTTATTTACTGGATATAGTTAATAAAAATTATTATATAACGAGTTGGCACCAATTTAGAGGAACTTCCCTAATTGAAATCAACTGTTCCCTCAATCTAAGTTTTATAACACTAAAAAGTAGTTTAGTTTTGAATAAACTAATTCAACTATAAATAAAGTAATAATTACACTTTTAATCTTTTTTCCGATAACACTAATTGGTCAAAATCAAACATTTAAAATGAATCGTTCAATATTATTAATATTTCTGATTTTTAGCTTTTGGGATTCATTTTCGCAAATTAAAATCGAATCAGTCATTTATTCCAACGAAGAATATTTTCTTTATCCTGAAAGTCAGGACGAAAAATATATGAATTGGAGCAACATATCGTGGTATTTAATTAGAGATAAATATAAGCTTAAGAGAAAAGATGAATCAAATGGAAAATGGATTCAATTTTACAAAAATAATGTTTCAATTCCTGCAAAGGTTTTCGAATTAAAAAATGGCAACTTAAATGGTCAGTATCGTCAATATTATGAAAATGGTCAGTTAGAATTAATCGAAAATTATCTAGATGAAAAAATAACTGGTTTAGGAGTCAATTATTACAGAAGCGGAAAACTAAGAGATAGTGTTAAATTTAGATTAGATACTGCTAGAAACGGTTATGTCTTTTCTAATAAAACCTTTATGAAATCATATTACGAGAATGGTAAACCAAAAAAAATAGAGAATTACGATTCTTTGGGTGTTAAGAATGGAATGTGGAGTGATTTTTACGATAACGGACAAATAAAAATAGAACAACAATACACAAATAAAAATATTGATTTAAGAAACTCAGCTAACAAAAACTCATACGGAAACAGAATAAAAAAATTCACCTATTTCTATCCAAACGGTCAAATTCAATTTTCGCTAAACTACTCAAATGATAAAATTGATAACGGTCTTTTTGTGGAATATTACTCAAGCGGACAGAAGAAAATAACCGGTATTCTTAAAAATGGATTGCGAGACTCTGAATGGACTGAATATTATGAAAATGGAAAAATAAAATCTAAAGGAAATTATTCATCTGATAGCTATACTATTTGTGGCACTGTTCCTTTTACAGACTATCACGAATATAAAGTTGGAGAATGGTATTATTATTATCCTAATGGACAAACTAAAGCAAATGGTATTTATAAAATGTCAACTAGAAATGTTGGAACTAATTGCAAAGGTGGAGCAAATCTTAACTGTGGAACATTAACAAAAGGATGGACTTTTTATAAAGCAGATGGTAACCCAATATATTTAAAGGATGTTCTTAAAAATGAACTAATGGCAAATCAAGAAATTTTGAGAAAACGAGTTTACGAAACGGAATAAAAACTGGTGCCAACAATGTGTATAATTCATTGCTAGTTAGAGCTTACTTACGAAAATTCCGCTGGAATTTTCTATCTGTGATTTGTTTGCTAACTTTAGTGCTTAAACACGCAACGAAATCATACACGAGACCGTTGTAGCAAATACGACAAACGAACGAACATATCAATAGAAGACATGAAAATAAACGAAATAAATATTGAAAATTTTAAATGTTTTGAGGACTTTAAGATTGAGACTGAAAAACTAACAATTTTTACAGGAGCAAACAGTAGTGGTAAAAGCTCACTCTTATATAGTTTCTTAGGACCAATTCAATCTGAGGAGTTTCCAATTCAATTCTCACCAAATGGTAAATATGTGAGAATGGGAGATTATGGAGATATAGTCAATCAACATGACACATCTAAACAGATTAAATTTACCTATAATTATCAATTTAATGATATTGATTATTCTATTGAAACTGTTTGGGATGAGGATAAAATCCGAAAGTTACCAACTCTGACATATCTTCTTGCTAAAACAGAATTTTACACAATAGAGATTCTTAAAAAGTACAAGTATCATTTAACTTTCAAATACTTTGTAGACAAAGACCCAAGAAAAGATATTAATTCACCTGAAATGATGAAAGAGTTAATGTTTAGTATAAAAAAAATAACAAAACAATATGTAAAAGAAAATAAAAAGGAGACATTAAAAGAAAATGAAGAACTTGATGATTTTTTGACACATTTTGCAGCCCCAAAAAAATCAATTAAATTCTCATTTGATAAGTTAGAAGAACTTAATGATACTCTAAGAAAAGAAGGGAATTACTATTTAGATAATTTTTTTAAAGGAATAACATCATTTTTTAAAAATATTGACAAGAAAACAAATTTCATAAGTTCTTTTAGACTCTTACCAGAAAGAACTTATTATGAAACCTCAAAAACTGACTTAAAAATTGGTAAGTATGGTGAAAATTATGTCGACCAAATAATTCTATGGGAATCCATAAAATCAGAAAAACTTCAAGAACTAAAAATTATTATTCGAGAACTTGGATTGTTTTATGACTTAAAAACTGTTCGCCTTGGTGGAGGTAGATACGAACTTTTAGTAAAAAGTAATAAAAATGGGGTTTGGGCTTCAATAACAGATGTTGGTTTTGGAATAAGTCAATTCTTACCAATAATTGTAGCTGATATACAGTTAGGTGAAAATTCTACCCTTTTTATAGCTCAACCTGAAATTCACTTACATCCAAGTATTCAGGCACTATTTGCAAATTATTTAATAAATAATATAAATAACAAAAATAAATCATATTTAGTTGAAACTCATAGCGAATACCTTATTAATAGACTTCGACTAGAAATTGTAAAAGGGAACTTTGAAAATAAAGATGTGAAAACATATTACATAGAAAATTATGGAGACAAAGTAAAATCACATGACATTGAGTTTCTTAAAAATGGTCAGATAAAAAATGCACCCAAATCATTTTTTGAAACTTACATGATGGATTCTATGGATATTACTTTAGAAGCTCTGTAAAATGAAAGATATTTTTATAGACAACAATATCGCTAAAGATTTTGCTACGCCAATAAACCCAGATTATAAAGAATTAATTAGATGGTTAATAACTTATAATAATAATGAGGATGATGCATATTTAGTATTATCACAAAAATTAATGAATGAATATATTGCTTCATCTCAAAGCTGTTTTAAATCAACAGCAATTACACTTATTGTAGACAAACTAACGAAAGAAGGTCGTATAAACTCTTTTGAAAACAAAGAGATAAAAGCTTTCATATCGACTTTTTATAAAGCCAAAGTACTTAAAAAATTACTAAGTAATCATAAAGATAGATTCCATATTCCTATTGTTGTTTTATCTAATCGCCAAATTGCTTTAACTATTGATGCTAATTTTGCTCACGATTTAGTAAACTTTCCGAAATCTAATGTAACAGTTTCTGATTGTCCATCTAAAATAAATTATAAATAAAGTACTTGCTACAACACCGTATATAATTTATTGCTAGCTTCTCGCCTACTTACGAAAGTCCTCGCGGACTTTCTTGGTCGGTAATTATTTACTAAATTAGTTGCTTAAAACACGCAACAAACCATATACAAACACGTTAGCAAACATTTAAACCAAACTTTATGACATTTTTTAGAAGATCATTAATTTTAATTATACTAATCTTTATTGGATGCTCAAGCGATGATTCAAATGAAACTAGTGTTAATAACGGATTCATTATTGATGGAGAATTTTATGAAACAAATCATGCTGCCATTTCAAAAGTAACTCGAGCATCACAAAATTCTTTACCCTCTGTAGAAATAGAATTGTTTTCGAATTTTGATCTTGACTACTTTTCTAGTTTTTTCTTACTTCCAGACGACACGGATGGTGATAGAAAATTAATCACCGGAACTTATAATACTAACGCTGGAAATATAACTTCTAATATTCCAAGAACTGTAGATTCTAAAATAATTCAGTTCAGAAATAATATAAGTTTCAGTAATCTTTTCTACTCTGAAGGTTCAAATAATAGTGGAACTGTAACTATTAATTCTATTACAAATATATTAGACGAGAATGACCGCTATGTGACAACAGAAATTGATATTGATTATCAATTTACGACTAGTGACGGAGATGAAGTAATTGGAAATTTTAACGGACAAGTAGAATTTAGTGACTCATCAGAAGTTCTGAATTAAAAACATTTGCCAACACCGTACTTAATTTATTGCTAGTTTTAGCCTACTTACAAAAAGTCTAGCGGATTTTCTAATTGATTTTTATTTGCTAAATTAGGTGCTTAAACACGCTACTAACCATACACAAAAACCGCTGTAAGTAATTTTGACTTGTAGTCATATTTCAGGTCAAGACATTTAACAAAAAAAAACGCTTGAGAATTCTTAAAAACATATTGCTTTTTCAAAGAAAAATTTTCTTTATATCTTACTTTATAGCGCTGACTCTCGCTCTATTGATTAAAGCAAGTCCTGAAATAATTGCAATATTCTATTTAATGATAGCCACTTTTGTTCATTTATTTGTTTATGACATAATGAATAAAAACAAATATTATTACTACTTCAATTTAGGGTTAAACAAAACAAAACTATGGATTTCAACATTTGTTATTGGCTTAATTAACCTTTTTATTTTAAGTGTAATATGAACAATCTTCATATAGATAGTATAACAAAATCTTACAATGAAAAAGTCATATTAAGTGATGTGTTTATTTCTTGTAAAAAAGGAGAGATCAAAGGGCTTATTGGACGAAATGGTTGTGGAAAATCTACGCTTTTGAAGATTGTTTTCGGAACTGAAAAGGCTGATTCTAAATTTGTAAGAATTGGGAATAAGATTATTAAAAATTTATCTGACGGAAGAAACCTAATCAACTATTTACCTCAAGATAATTTCCTGCCAAATAACATATCGATAAAATCATTAATAAATTTATTCCTTCAAAAAGAAAATAGAAAAATAATATTGGAAAACGAATATGTAAAGCCATTATTAGACAAAAAAAATCAATCATTATCAGGTGGAGAGAAAAGAATAATCGAAATTTTATTAATAATACACTCAAATGCTGAATTCATTCTATTGGATGAACCTTTTAATGGAGTTAGTCCAATAATGAGAGATTACATTATTGATTACATAAAAAAAACTAAGTTATCAAAAGGATTTATTATAACTGACCACGACTATGAAAATGTAATAAATTTAGCGGATAGCATTGTATACTTACAAAGCGGATTTTTAAAAGAAATTAAAGATGAAAATGAACTAGTAGAATTAGGATACTTAACAAAAACGATTTACAACACCGTGCATAACTAATTGCTTTGGCAAGTGCTTATTTGGAAAATTCCTTCGTTATTTTCTCGGATTCGTATTTGTTTACTAATTTAGTTGTATAATCACGCTACAATCCAAACTTTTATCCATTCAGAATAATAAAAGCTCTTCACATTGCAACCAGAAACAATAAACCCAAGACTAACTTGTTACAAATGCATGAGTCCTAAAAGCACTTGTATTTGTAAACACATTCATTCTTTACATACTAAGACGCGTTTTATTATTTTAATGCACCCAAAAGAGTACAAGAAAGAAAAAAATGGAACGGGACACATGACAAAGCTTCAACTTGAAAATTCAGAAATTATAGTGGGTGTCGATTTTACCAATAACAAGCGCGTGAATGCCATACTGAATAATGAAAATAACAGCTCTTTTTTATTGTATCCAGGGAAAGATAACTTCAACTTATCTGTAAGCGGAAGTTCAGAAGTACAGTCTTTTATGGGGCATAAGCCACACCTCTTCATTCTAGATGGGACATGGCCTTGCGCTCGTAAAATGCTAAAACTAAGTAAGAACTTGCAAACCCTGAAACGAGTGAGTTTTGATAACGACATCAAATCAAAATTTATAATTAAACAGCAACCAGAATCACTTTGTTTAAGTACTATTGAGTCTGTTTATACAGTCTTAAATTTACTTAAAGAAGGAGACGTTGAACACTGTGATACAACGGGTTTTCTTTTGCCTTTTGAAAGAATGATTGAACATCAACTCGAATATTTGCTAAACCCAAATAATAAAAACTATCGAGCTTCGGAAAATAGTGAAATTGCGGTAAAGAACATATATAAGAAAACCACAGAAAGAAATACTATTTTTGAAGTAGAGCGTTAATTGTAGTCGTCGTGAATGTTAGTTATTAAAGGTTTTCTATTCAGAAAATCCATTGCAGACGTTCTATTCAGTCATTATTCACTAAATTAGTTGCTTTACCATTCATAACCACACATCTCAGGCTATTCTGATTCAAATTATTAATCCATTACAATGAAATTAAACCTATTATCATGCGACGCTCAAAGACCAGATAAAAGAGCGATAGCTAACTGTATTACTGAGATTTCCGCTAATGGTAATGCGTCATTATCTCATGAACTTACAGAGATTCTTTTAGAAGGAGATGCTGTAGATATCGAAGTTTCAGATAAAAATTCTGGCTCTGCGTTAAGAGCATTACGGAAACTAGATGTTGATTACGAGATTATAGAGTGAGTCATAAAAAACCTTATCTAAACAGCATTAAACGTCTTAAATTTAAAATGTCGTCCATTTAGGTTAGTACAATGGATATCGCCATTCCTATAAAAATTAATCCTGAAATTTTATTCAAGTAGATGCTAGATTTGGGATTGGCCTTAAACTTCTCTGAAAAAATTGCTGCAAATAAGGTTAAGGTGATGTACCAAATGATTCCGATTACTGCGAATGTCAAACCTAAAATCAGGAATGGAATCGGATCATTAATCGCGCTCGGACTTATAAACTGTGGAAATAAGGCTAAAAAGAATAATGCAACTTTGGGATTTAATAGGTTAGTTAAGAATCCAGACCAAAAGTCGCTTTTCCTTATGTTTTGATTCTGATGATTCTGTTCAGAATTCAAAATCGCCTTGTTATTCTTAAGACTGGAAACACCTATGTAAAGTAAATAAAGTGCGCCCAAATATTTAATAATCGTAAACGCATAAGCGGATTTTGCCAATAATACAGATAAACCTATGGCAGCAAAAAAGACATGAGCTAAAGCACCAGAATTAATACCTAACGAAGCGTAAATTCCAGATTTCCGTCCGTGACTAATGGATTTGTTTAATACAAAAACCGTATCCATACCGGGTATCATAACAAAAATTATGGCTGTAAAAATAAAAGTTATAAAATTTTCTATTCCCATGATGCTATTGCGTTATTTTAAAACAATATGTTTTGGCAAAGGAAATACTTTGATGACTATTGAAAAATACATATTTTTACCTTATTAATGCAAAAATCGCATTAAAGATGACGATTCAACAAATCAAATATTTTTTAGAACTTTCTAATGGACTTCACTTTTGGAAAACAGCAGAGAAGGTTTCGATATCGCAATCAACATTAAGTCGGCAAATTCAATCCTTAGAGGATGAATTAGGGTTTCAACTTTTTGAAAGAGATAAGCGGAACGTAAAATTGACAGCTGCTGGTAAATTTCTTCAAGACCATTGGACGACTTCAATTAACGAATTAGATCGCATTTACAAGCAAGCGCAAAAAATTGATATTGGTACTTTGGGCACGATTTCAATTGCGTATCCCGGTTCAATATCATTTGGGTTTTTGCCAAGTCTTATGAATATTCTAACCACAGAAATGCCCGATTTAAAAATTGAATTAACCGAACCAATTGATATCAATCATGAATCCTTACTTCTAAATTATCATATTGATATTTCTTTAAGTCGTGATGAAATCTTAAGTCCTACTATAGTTTCAAAACGACTATATTCAGAATCTGTTTGTTTAGTTGTGCCCATAAATCATTGGGTAACTGAAGAAAATTTTACGGATTTAACAATGGTTCAAAATGAAAACTTTATCATTTCTCCATTGCAGAACAAGACCTATTTTTCAACTTTATTACGTGGCATTTTCAATACTAATGGTTTTAATCCCAAAACAACTATTGAATCTGATTTTGGGAATGTAATATTAAATCTTGTCGCGAAAGATTTGGGAATTTCTATTTTACCCTATTCATTTCAGTTTGCGAAGAACCCAAATGTGCGTTTTATTGAACTTACAGAGAAAGTCGATTTGTATATGAACTGGCGTAGAAATGACCCAAATAAAATTGTGAAACGCATCGTTAATTATTCAGAAGTTCTCGGAGAAACTTACATTCCATAAACACCTAATTAAAATCATATGATTCACCTTATAGTAGGTAATACAGGCTCAGGAAAAACCACCTACGCCAACGAACTAAAACGAAACATTAAAGGGGTTGTGTTTTCAATTGATACTTGGAATAATGTGCTATTTCTTCCTGATAAAAAAGAAACCGATGGTTTAGATTGGTTTTTAGAACGCATTGAACGCTCAGAACGCATCATGTTAAATTTAATTCATCAGTTAGAAGACTTAAAAACAGATACCATCTTGGATTTAGGATTGTCCAAATTTGGACACCGTGAAAAATTCAGGAAGTTCGCGGAAATGAATGGTTATATCATAAAATTACATTTTTTAGACGTTTCTAAAACCAAACGATTAGAGCGTGTCATGACGAGAAATACGGAAAAAGGTGCCACGTTTGAGTTTGAAGTGACAAATGATAACTTCGAATTTATGGAAACATGGTTTGAGAAACCAACCGAAAACGAAATGCGTGATGGCATTTTAATTTCAGAAATTTAATCTTCAAAATCAACATGAAAAAAGCACTATATTTTATTCTTATTCTGGTGACTCAAATCACTTTTTCTCAAAGTTTTGAGGGACGTGTCACCTATAAGACCACTATGGAAAATCCATATCCTGATATATTTACCGATAGTGTTTTTAAAGAAAAAATATTAAAACCTGTTTTTGGTGATCAGGGATTTATGCTTCAAACGTATTATTATAAAGGAGATCAATACATGTCTGAAATAGCTACAGGTTTAGAAAACGGCTTTGAAGTTTATGTGCCAAATAAAAAGAAACTTTATGCGTGGAAAGAAAATTCAACAGAAGCTGTCGTCCATAAAACTGATGTACACTCAGACCTAGATGCTTTTGTTGAGTTGATTGAAACAAAAGAAATAGACACCATTTTAAATATTCCGTGCAAAAAAATACTACTGAAATCAAAAATGGGAACAGGTGGATTGTGGTTGAATACCGATTACCTAAAAGTTAATGCTGGTAATTATGCCGATTTTAAATTAAACCATAAAAATATCATATTTCAAAAGTATGGCTGCTTACCATTTAGAACCAGAATGGGAACAATGACTGTTGAAGTTATTGCGATTGAATCTATGGAAGTGCCTATTGAGAAATTTGAATTACCAAAATTCGAATCTGAAATTGAGCCATAAGTACCTAAGTATTTGTAACTTGTGAGAAAGATCACAAGACCAATGGATAAAAGAGAAAATGCAATCGAAATAAGTAAAGCCGAATTTCAGAAAATAGGCTACCAACTCATTGATACCATATCTGAATTTCTTGATGATATATCAAACCAACCCGTCACAACCACCAAAACACCTTTAGAATTACAACGGCTATTAGGTAATGCCTCCTTACCAAAACACGGAGTACCAACAGATCAACTATTGGCATCAACGTCTAAGCTATTATTTAATAATTCACTATTAAACGGTCATCCTAAATTTTTCGGATTTATAACATCATCAGCAGCTCCAATTGGAGCTTTAGCTGATTTGTTAGCGGCTTCTGTGAATCCAAATGTCGGTGGGCAAATCTTAAGTCCGATGGCAACCGAAATAGAAAAACAAACGATTAAGTGGTTGGCTGAATTTATTGGAGTAGATCCAAGCTATGGAGGTGTTTTGGTCAGTGGAGGCAATATGGCTAATTTCACGGCGTTTTTAGCAGCAAGAACGGCTAACGCACCAAAAAGCATAAAAGAAGATGGCCTTTCGAATACGTCGAAACAGTTAATTTCGTATTGTTCAAAATCAACACATACGTGGATAGATAAAGCAGCAATTCTATTTGGGCATGGTAGCAATTCTATTCGTTGGATTCCCACAGATGCTTCAAATAAAATGAATATTCAAATCTTGGAACAAACCATAAAAGATGATATAAAACAAGGCCATCAACCTTTTTTGGTTGTCGGTACTGCTGGTGATGTAAGTACAGGTGTTATTGATAATTTGGAAGCCGTTGCGGACGTATGTAAAACACACGATTTATGGTTTCATATTGATGGTGCTTATGGTATTCCTGCGGCTGTTATTCCTGAGCTAAAAGGTTTATTTAATGGAGTAGAGGAGGCTGATTCTATTGCACTCGATCCTCACAAGTGGCTCTACAGTCCTTTAGAAGCCGGTTGTATCTTGGTTAAAAACCCAAAACATTTAATAGATACTTACAGTTCACATCCCGAATATTATAATTTTAGTTTAACAGAAGAGGGAGGATCGCTGAATTATTTTGAATATGGACTTCAAAATTCGCGTGGTTTTAGAGCTTTAAAAGTGTGGTTGGCCTTACAACAAATAGGTCGCGATGGTTATGTGAAATTAATACGTGAAGATATCGCCTTGTCAAAATATTTTGCAGAATTGGCAACACAGCATCCAGAATTAGAATGTGTCACTCAAAATTTGAGTATTGCGACACTGCGATATGTCCCTAAAGCTATGGAAGAAAGGGGTGAGGATGTTGATACTTATTTAAACACTTTAAATGAAGCGTTGGTAAATACATTACAAACAGGAGGTGAACTCTTTTTATCTAATGCCATCATCGATGACAAGTATTGCATGAGAGCTTGTATTGTAAATTTTAGAACCACAAAAAAGGATATTGAAGAATGTATTGGGATAATTGTTAAAATGGGTCGAAAAACTCACCAATTACTTAGTTGAAATGGGAACTATTTGGAATATTAACAAATTAACGTATTATCATTTTGTTAAGATTAGCCGTATTAATTTCATTACACATAATTTAATCTTGTTTAAATTTTTGAAGTCATAATTCCGTAGACTCGGTCCTTCAAAATCTTTCAGAACGTTAATGCTTATTCTATATTTAAAGAACACAAAACTTTAGATGTAACATGCGTATAGGTATTATTATTGGACGAATAGGAGGCGTAGATGGTGTCGCTCTCGAAACCGAAAAATGGATAGATGTATTAAAGAAATTAGGCCATGAGGTCTTTATTATGTCGGGAGAATTTGAATCCTGGACTATAGATCGTGAGCATGATTATTTGTTTCCTGCCTTATCCTTCTTTTCTGTTGAAGCAGAATGGGGACAACGTAAAGCGTTTTTTGAACCCGATAAGAATCCGGATGCCTTATTAGAACACATCGAAAAAGCATCAAATAGAATACACTTCGCTATGCGACAATGGATAGCCGATAAGAAAATTGATGTTATTCTTTCAGAAAATGCATCTGCATTGCCATGTCATCTGTCCATGGGAGTTGCCATTAAAAAACTTGTTGAAACTACAGGTATACCTATTGTAACGCACGATCATGATTTTCATTGGGAACGCGGTCAGCGCTATGTGTCTGTACACCCAGAAATTAATCACTATGTCGATAATAACTTTCCATTATTATTACCTAATGTAAAGCATGCTGTTATTAATACGTTTGGAGTAGAAACGTTTAAAAACCGTTTTGATATTGATGCCACTTTGGTGCCAAATGTTATGGATTTTAATCGTGTCTATGGAGTGCCAACGCCAGAGAATGAATTTTTCCTGAGAGATGTAGGCGTTTTAAAAGATGAAATAGCTTTGCTACAGGTCACGCGTATCGTAAGACGTAAAGGGATTGAAACAGCGATTTCTTTAATAGACCAATTAGACGATAAAAAACTAAAATTAGTCATAACTGGAAATAACAATGATGATGAGAATAAGGAGTATTACAATGAATTAATTGACCAAATTCACGACTTAAATCTATCGCGTCAAATCATATTTGCAGCACACAAAGTTTTAGATCATAAAGATTTATCTGATGTGTATGCGCATGGAAGAGCGGCAACTTACTTTAGTACCTATGAAGGTTTTGGAAATGCTTTTGTAGAAACCATACTCGCAAAAAAACCAATATTTGTCAATAATTACAAGCCTGTTTATATGCAAGATATTGGCAACAAGGGCTTTGAAACCGTAATGATTGAAGATAGTAATCTTACGCCAGAAAGTGTACAGCAAATGTCTGATATTATTTATAACCCAAAACGCTGTAAGGAAATTGGAGACTACAATTTTAACATTGGCAAAAAACACTTTTCGTATGAAGTATTAGAAGAAAAGTTAAGCCAATTATTTACATTTTAAGAACCAAAACATGACCGATAAAAAAACACCAAAAATCTCTAATATTTTAAATGAACTAAAAAATGAAAAGATAAATACGTGGTTTGATCTCGGTTTATTTATAGATAAATTTAAGGAGAGAAATTTACCATCCGCTTTTAAAGGAAATGCATCAACCTTTGATGCACATATTGAAAACGGTGGTATTGCATTTTTAACCTTTTATTTTACGATAGATGGTATCACCGTCGAAACTGACAAGTATGCTAAAACCTTCAAAAATATATATCCAGATATTCCCATTCACTTTATAGCTGGTGAAATTAAACAAGAAGCAGACGAGCTTATTCCAAAAACGGCAATCAGAAAAGTTATTCCAGAAATGGAAGCTTTTGATGCTTGGCCTTTATACGAGGATTTCTTCAAAATTAAAATGGAACGCGGTAGTGAAGCCTACAATAATCTTATTGGTAAATTTTGGAAAGAGGTTTTAGTTCTTGTAGAAAAATTAGGCTCTTATATTGAGGAAAATGACATTTCGTTATTATACCTTATTAATGTGTGTTCTAATCCTGGGAATGTGTCTTTGGCTTTGGCTACGGTTTTAATATCGGAATATTTAGGAATTCCGGTTATTAATAATAATCACGATTTTTATTGGGAAGGAGGAAACAGAGCTGTAGAAATAAATAAAAAAGGTCTTAAAAAAGGACCAAGAGATTTCTTTTTTCACAATGCACATGTAGGCGAATTTTTCTCAATTATAGAAACGGTTTATCCATGGGAAAGTCGGTCTTGGATGAATGTGAATATTAATAGAATTCAGCAAGATCATTTGATTAATATTAATGGTCATAATCCAGCGAATGTAGCCTTATTAGGAACTGCTGTAGATACCAAATTACATGAAATGAGTAAGCGCGATATTATAAAAGCGTTTATGCAAGTGTCTTCAATTTTTGCGAATAAAAAAGATTCCATAACGGTTCATACAGCGTCGCATCATACGGAAAGTAAACGCTCATTAAGACCTATTTTATTAGGTCATAAAACCATTAAAAACTTCGATTTTGTAAATAACAATATCGTGTTTTTACAGCCAACAAGAGTCATAAGTAGAAAATCTATTGAGTTGAATTTTAAGCTTATTAAACGCTTGTTTTCGTACGATTCTTTTGCTGATAAATTTCTCACCAATCCACAATTAAAATTGTCGTTGATTGTTTCAGGACCCATTCCACACGGACAACAAAATTATTATCACGATTTAAAAAAGGACTTTTCGACTTTTTTAAAAGACCTTCCAAAAGTGTTTAGATCGCGAGTACTTCTTGGATTTTTATTTAGTGAATTCGATAAAAACGATTTCAAGAAAAAGCATAAAAAACCATTGGATATTGAGCAGCTATTTGATGTAGCCTCTTTAATTTTATTACCAAGTCAAACCGAAGGACGAGGCTTACCAATTATTGAAGCTGCAGCTTGCGGAACACCAATTTTTTGCAGACAATACGAACCAAGAGAAGTCTATGATGAAGTTATTGGTCGTCATTTAGATGAGTCACTTCGTCTTAATGTTTTAGAATTTAAAGGCTCTAAAGTCCCTAAGAAGTTGGCAGAAAAAATCTGTGATCACGTGTTCTATCCACAAAACAGAATGGTCGATGTTACGCACAACAGAAGCGTTATTAAAAAGCGATACAGTTTAGAAGCTTTAGAGGAAAACATGCGTTACATTTTACAACGTATGTATTATCAGTTAGTATCTGTATCTATTGAAGACAA
Source organism: Winogradskyella costae (assembly GCF_013403865.1). GTDB lineage: Bacteria > Bacteroidota > Bacteroidia > Flavobacteriales > Flavobacteriaceae > Winogradskyella > Winogradskyella costae. Next base: position 143,411 of record NZ_JABFDK010000001.1, on the reverse strand, counting down.
TCCACAAGTAATTAATTTATTAAAACAATACAAGGCTTCTGTAGATTTTGAAAATGAAGATCTTAATGCCATTCTCAATAAGAAAACTAGACATTATTTACCAGGTTATGGTCGTTTGGCTTTTATGCATTATTTAAAATCGTTAATAGATCCTAGCTTTTTTAGAGTCGAACAACAGTTGGTGAAAGGACGTGTAATGCGTTATGCTAGAACCATGGAAAATGACATCCCAGATTTGGTAAATACGAATCTAGAAGTCATTCATAAATACTACAATGCCATTGATGATATTTTTAAATATGTAGATGGTGAAATTTCAATTCGTCACGATCATGCGTTGGCGTATCGTCATAGAAATAAAAAGTCCTATGCTTATCAGGCGTTTACTTATCAAGAAGTCACTGGTTTGGTTAACATGATTTATACCGATGTGTTTAAACCTAGTCATCTTCCAGATTTAACCTTAGCACCACAATTTTTTGCCGATTGGGAATTGGCATTATTTCAACTGACGAATAGTAAATATTTAGGGATTGATGATCGAAAAATATTAACCAAAAATTTAAAGAAGAATGTCCCAAAAGGCTATTTTCCGGGACGTTATATTAAGCATGAATTAGAGTATTTTGTATTACAACCTATTCGTGCACAATTAAAATTAACCATAGAACAAGAGTTGACCTCAGAGATACTTGAAGCAAACGTCAATCAGTTAGAGAAAATCTACATTTTTATACACGAACCAAGAATTACAAAATGGTTTTCGAGCGCAGACATAAAAGAGTATTTAGAAAGTGGAAAAGAGCCAGAGTTAGGCTTGTTGTATAATGCAGGAGTCGTACAGATTATAGAGACCAAACAATGGTCAGAAGGTGTTCATTTTCCGCAAATGGGTGCAAAGGCTATCAAGATTTTACGCGCTATTAAAGCCGCTGATGGTTTCTTAATCACCAATGGGGAATATGCTGCCATGATGACTGATATTATTGAAATCGATCATTTCCATATTGGAAAAGTGATGTATGAAATGACCGCTAAAATTATGGGTATTCCTAAAGGGAGTGGGTTTATTCAATTTGTACCTGCAGGAGTTCGGACGACTTTAGCGTATCCTACGCCAATTCAAACCGCTAAAGATTTTGATGTAGTTTTAAAAAGTGATGTATATCAAGACTTAAAAGATAAAATAGGAGAGAAGGCATTGTTAAATATGATGACAAAAGATGCCATTGAAAATGGAACTCCTATTGCTAAGTTGTTGACTCAGATAAAGGAAGATTTAAATGAAAGTAAAACGGTTCAAAAGGTAAAATCTTCTTTCGCAGGAGGTGTTTATGAAGACGGTTTACCTTGGAGTGGAGTTTTAGCAGAAATAGATACAAAAAAACACCATTGGAAATTTGCAGCGCATATTGCTAATAAAGAACCTAAAAATGTACCAGCACTTGTAAAAGAATACAAGAAGAAAAGTAAAAACCCAAACAAAATAGAATTAGCTTGGAATGGTGGTTATATTTTGAATCCGGAATTAGTTGGTAAACTCGGACTGCCTGAGACCTATATTGGTTCTCCTTTAGGCTTATTGATAATGGATAATAAAGTGTTTTGTCCACCACTTTTTAATAAACCAGCCTTTGTAATTTACAAAAACGGTGATGTAGACATTCGAAAAGTAAATAGTAAATCAGGTTTTATTGTCAATGGTAAACAAGCAAAAATGACGTTTTCTAGCACTAACTATAATAAGCATAGTAGTATAGAACCTTGCTTTTATGATTTGTCTTATGTTGAAGACACTTTTAAAGGAGATGGCAATGTCATTGTAAGAATTGCAGGTAATACCGTAAAAGAGATTATTAAAACGAGGAAGAAAGAAGATGTGCCAGTCATTCCGGTTGGGATTACCTTATCTATTCCATCTACATTATTTTCTGACGCCATGTTTGTTGAAGGAAAATCGTTAGATATTCAATTATTAGAACCCGAAGAGAATCCTTATAAATGGGATGAAATTTCATATGCTATTGAAGCAGGACCAATGTTAATTGATGAAGGAAAACAAATTTTAAATATGGAAGAAGAAGGTTGGAAAACCACGAATTCTATTAAAACACAAGCCGCACGATTAGATTTTACAGATATGCGTGGGCCAAAAATAGCTGTTGGAATCACCAAAGCAGGTAAGTTAATGGTATTAATGGTAAACGGACGAATTAGAGAGTCTGTAGGAGCCACGCATTTTGATATGGTTGATATTTTATTAAAATACGGCATGGATAAAGCAATGGGCTTTGATCCAGGCGGAAGTAGCACGTTAGTCGTTGATGGAAATATCATGAATATTTCGCCTTACAATAAAAACTACGAAAAGGATATTTATGCTTTACCACCAGAGCCGAGGTTTGTAGCGAATGCGATTATGGGTTGGATTGATGAGTAATATGTAATAAAAAAGAGGCAAATATCACTATTTACCTCTTTTTTTTATGAATTCCATCTAACCATCTAACCTAACAAATCCTCTAAAGCAGGTTTCAAATTCACATAAGTAAAGTTGAATCCTTCAGCTTCCACTTTTTGAGAACTGACGCGTTGACTTTCAAATAAAAGAATATGCATCTCGCCTAAAATCAGTTTCATGGCAAATTTTGGAATGTTTGGTAATATCAAAGGACGATGTAAAACTTTCGCCGCAGCTTTGGTTAATTCTTTATTGGTTACGGGGTTTGGTGCTACACCATTGTAAATCCCTTCAAAATTGTTTTGTACAGCAAACACAAAAAGTGATGCTAAATCTTTAACATGTATCCAGCTTTGCCATTGTTTTCCACTTCCAAAAGCGGCACCTACACCATATTTTATTGGTTTAACAATTTGTGGTAAGGCACCACCATCATTGGCTAATACCAAACCAATTCTTATTTTGGCCACCTTACAACCCAACGCTTTAAAACCATCAACCGCAGCTTCCCATTCGTGAACAACCTTCCCTAAAAATGTTTCAGAAATCTCAGTATTGGTTTCTTCGTAATAATTTACTAAACTCGTTGGATAAATGCCAATAGCGCTAGCAGATACGACTTGGTCAATACTATAATTGTGCCTTTTTATTGTGTCTTGTAGAAGTTGCGCGGTTTTAGTTCGACTTTCAAGAATGATTTTTTTGTATTTATCTGTCCAGCGCTCAGAAATAGAAGCTCCAACCATATTAATAATGGCAGAAACACCTTCAAAGCAGGTGTGATCTATTTCGTTAATATTTGGATTCCAATAAAACCCTTTATAATTCGATTCGGTACTCAATTTAGATTTCGAAGTCGTTAAATAATGGACATTAATGCCTTGAGAATGACATTGGTCAACAATTCCTTGCCCAATTAGTCCAGTCGCTCCTGTTATTAAGACGGTCATTTTTATTTTTTATGTAAAGATACGAAAGGAGGAAAGCGTACGTATGAGCTTTAGATATGATTTAACGTTTGAAGACTTAGTGTTTTATCTAGTTATCATTTTATAATTAGCACTTTACGTCCCTAGTAGTGTTTTGGGTGTGCGAAAAATGTATTGGAGTCTAATAGTATTTAGGTCATTTCATTTCGCTGAATGTTATGAGCTCATTTTCTGGGCTCTCAGCATTTCCCGTTTTCCAGGTGGTCCAGGTAAGCGTTCTACAACAAAACCGACAGCTTGCATGGCGCGTCTTACACTTCCTTTTGCTGAATAAGTTACCAAAATTCCATTAGTTTTAAGAGCTTCGAACATTATTTTAAAAATATCTTCAGTCCATAAATCGGGTTGAACACGTGCACCAAAAGCATCAAAATAAATGATATCAAAGTTGTCTTTAGAATCGATATCCTTAAAGAATTTTTGTTGTTTTTTTAACTGAAATTTTGGAGTGATAGCACAAGATTCTTCCCAGGGGGTTTCGTGCATCTTTTCGAAAACAGCTTGATGAGTTTGGGAAATCAATTCAACATAATTTAATTGATTGATTTCTTCTGGTTGTACAGGGTAAGCTTCAATTCCTGTATAATTGAGATTTAAGTTGTCTTTTTCTGCTTTTATTAACGTTAGAAAAGCATTTAGACCAGTGCCGAAACCTATTTCTAAAATTGAAATGGGTTGCGTACTGGAAACTTGCATAGAATAAAAAAGCAAACCATGTTTTAAAAACACATGATTTGCTTCTTGTATCGCACCGTGAATGGAGTGGTATTGCTCATTCCATTCTTCTATTTGGATGGTTTTAGAACCATCGGACGTGGTAATTATATTTCTCTTCAAAAATTATTGAATCAGTAGTTTTTTAATCTTAGGAATCGGTCCTGTGCATTCCGTTTTATGACAGTTTAAACAATTGTTAATCGCATTATTATAACGTTCTTTTAATTCGGTAGTAGACAAGGTGTCTATAACTGCTTCTTGAGATGCTATAAATACATTTACAAAACTTTCCCAATTTTGAGTTCTAGATTTACCATTACTCATTTCAGCTGAGTGTAATTTTAATAAATCGATTGGTAAACGTGTTGGTGTTTCACCAGCAACAATTTGTGCTTTTAATTGTTGATTGTATGCGTACATAGCGTTCATAAAACCTGCCATTTCAGAAGGTTGATACATATCGTATACAACAGCTTTCTTTACAGGCTCTTCGGTAACTTTTTCTTCATTTTTACAGCTTACGAGTATCAAAAAAGAAAAAATAACGATGCTTAAAACTTTATTGTTTAAGTAAAACTCCATCGGCTTCAAAACCATATTCAAATTTAGGATCTGTAATCATTGCAATTTCTTCTGCAGTTTTACCAGCATCTTCAGCGTAATGTCTTAATTCTTCAACCGGAGTTTCAGAAACAAAAGCTTTTCCGGTCATTACAACGTCACCTTCAGCATTTAAAGGCATAAAAAAACCGTAATCCTTAAACTTAACCATTACTTGATTTTCATCACCCATGTCTAATGTCATCCAACAACCCTTTTTAGAACAAACCTCAATGATTTTTCCTTTTACTTTAGAAGTAATCGTATCACCAGCTTTTAAGGTTTTATATTGTTCCATCATGTCTGCAGATGTTAACGCATCCGTGTCATTTATTTCTTTTCCGAAAGAGGCATACGCTATTTCTTGTTTTGTTTCTTCAACGGTAACTTCGGCTGTTTTAGAATCGTCTTTACAAGCGAAAGCAACTAAGCTAATTGCAAAAAGTAAAATGATTTTTTTCATTATTAATAGGTTTTGATTTGAATTATTATATAATTACAAATTTAGTCAATTTAACGGAATATAACCTTTTATTAACCACACTGATTACGTACTTTTGTTTCAAAATCATATATAATTATGGCCAATCATACAGATAAAATTAGCATTGAAACTGCTAAAACTTCTAAAATTGAAACGGTAGATTTTAGTAAATTAGACTTTGGTCGTGTCTTTACAGACCACATGTTTGTTTGTGATTATGAGGATGGCAGGTGGCAAGCTCCAAAAATTATGCCTTATCAAGCGATGACGTTTGATCCTTCTGCGCGTGTGTTTCATTATGGTCAGGCGGTTTTTGAAGGTATGAAAGCTTACAAGGATGATGAAGGTAAAGTTTTTCTTTTTAGACCTAAACAGAATTTTGAACGTATTAACAAATCTGCGGCACGTTTAGCTATGCCTGCGTTTTCTGAGAATTATTTCTTTGAAGGGTTAGAGGAGTTGTTAAAATTAGATAATGATTGGATTAAGCCAGGCATAGGAAACTCTATGTACATACGCCCTTTTGTAATTGCAACAGAACCTGCAATTTCTGCGTCTCCAGCAAGTATGTATCGTTTTATGATTATTTGCTCACCAGCGCAATCGTATTATAATTCTCCTGTGCGTGTTTTAGTGGCAGAACAATTTAGTAGATCTGCAAATGGAGGTGTTGGTGCCGCAAAAGCAGCAGGTAATTATGCCGCTCAATTTTATCCTACAAGTTTAGCACAAAAAGAAGGCTTTCAACAAATTATTTGGACTGATGCTGATTCACATACATTTCTAGAAGAAGCTGGTACTATGAATGTCTTTTTTAGAGTCAATGATACGTTAATAACAGCACCTGTTAGTGATCGTATTTTAGATGGAATTACTAGAAAAAGTATTATTCAATTAGCAGATGATTTGGGAATTACTTGTGAAGTTAGACAGATAAAAGTTGAAGAAATTAAAAATGCGGCAAAAGATGGTAGCTTAAAAGAAGTGTTTGGTGCAGGTACTGCTGCCGTTATTAGTGAGATTTCTGCATTTCAACATCGTGATGAGTTGTTTGAGATTTCTGGTGCTGAAGATTCTTATGCTAAATTATTTAAACAAACCTTATTGAATATTCAGTATAATGTTTCTGATGATATTCATGGTTGGAGACATGAGGTAAAATAAATCTATCACATAACATATATAAAAAAGCAGCCACACCTCGACTACGCTCAGTGAACGGCTGCTTTTTTTATGATTCTAAAATAGCCTTAATATGTGGCTTAAAGTAATTAGGACCTTTTAAAACTTTACCATCTTCACGATAGATCGGTTCTCCGTCGGCTCCTAATTTACTCATATTACTACGTTGGATTTCTTCAAATACTTCTTCAATTTTATGTTGCATTCCGTGTTCTATAATAGTACCACAAAGTATGTAAAGCATATCTCCTAAAGCATCGGCAACTTCCACTAAATCATTAGTCTTAGCAGCTTCTAAATATTCTTCATTTTCCTCTCGCATTAACTCGTAGCGTAATAGGTTTTTGTCTAAACCTAAGTCTGCCTTTGGTGTTTCGCGATGTCCTATTTTGAAAGCCGTGTGAAACGCTTTTACGGCTTTAATTTTGTCTTGCATAGTTGTGGTTTTAATCCTTATTTTTGTATAAAAATAAGAAGATGTTTAGTACTGGTCAATTGATTTTTGGAATATTATTTTTTATTGCTTTTGTAATTGTTATTGCGTATCAGTATCGCAAGGATCTTCAACTTCATAAAAAACATTATAAAGGTACGGTATGGGTACTCATTGCTTTTATAGGTTTCATTGGTATGATTGCATCAATTAAGTATATTTTTATGTAATCGTCTGCTTTTTAGTCTTTTTGTCTCAAGATTAATTAACAATTCAAATTTTATCACTTATTTTTAGAAATATACCTTTCATTAGGTATGTTTTAGTGTGCTTTTACTTTGCACCTTTGACGTGTTAAATCTTTTTACCTCAAAATGTAATTTTGAGATTATAAATTTCTAAAACTTTTGAGATTTTATGCAAGTAAAATACATGACAAAAAATGTTATAATTATATTATCTTTTATGCTATTGCCTTTAACATGTTATAGTCAGAAGCAACAAGATTCGCTGTATGTCATTTGGGAAAATACGAAACTAGCAGATACTACAAGAGCTAATGCATACAGAGGTTTTATTTATAAAAACTACTTTGAAAGTAAAACAGACAGTGCTTATGCTATGGCCTTACGTTTAATGGACTTTACAGAAGCGCAGCAATTAAAAAAAGAGCGAGCAAATGCACTTATATTATTAGGTGAAATAGAACATATATTTGGTGATAATACAGGAGCTTCAAAGCACTTTGGTTTAAGCTTAAAGCTTTATGAGGAGCTAAATGATAAGAGAGGACAAGCAAAAGCAATTAATGGCCTAGGTGTTTCTTATAGAAAAGTCTTTAATCTCGATGAAGCAAAAGCATATTACGAGAGATCATTAGCGCTTAGTAAAGAAATAAATGATACTATTTTAATTTCTCAATCTTTAGTTAATATTGGAAACATCTATAATTGGCGTTATAAATCCGATAAAGCATTAGATTATTATCAAGAAAGTTTAGAGCTGTCTAAAGCGATTAAAAACAAACGGAATGAAGCTTTAGCTTTAATTAATATTAGTGATTCCTATATTCAAAAAAAAGACTATAAGCGAGCGAAAAGAACTATAGACAATGCTATTAAAATTGGCGATTCTATGGGAAATATTAATACGTTAGCTCATGCTTATCGTACGCTGTGTTCTAGCTACTTTAAACAAAAGGATTATGACAAGATTATAATTACGGCGAATAAACTACACGATTATGGTCAGCGGCTATCTAATCATGAAATGATTGATGGAGCCTACTTTTTCCTTTTTGAAGCCTATAAGGGAAAAAGAGATTTTGATTTAACTATAAAATATCAAAATTTAAGACAGGATACTAAAACCACTATAGATGATATTAGTGCTGTAAGAATGTTAGAGAAAATAAAAATTGATAACCACCGAACAAAAGACAGTCTTATTCATATAAACGAGGCATTAAAAACAGGGATGACGCATCAAAAAGAGAAAATGAATCTGTTTTTGGCTTGGTGTGGAAGTTTAGCTGTAATTTCAATTATCGCTGTTTTGGTGTATAGAAATATAAAGCGGAAACAATATAAGGCAGAGCAAGATCGTCAAAATGAAATTGATGAAAAAGAAAAAATTCTCAACGAGTTAGAATTATCTACCATTGATGCGATGATTGAAGGGCAAGAAAAAGAACGTCAACGTTTGGCTGCTGAGCTACACGATAGTGTCGGTGCAACATTGGCAGCTGCAAAATTACAATTCGAGTATTTCGTAAAACATAGAAATAAACATTTAGATTCGGAGGAACAAACAACAAAAATAAGCACATTATTAGAAAATGCTTATGCTGAGATTCGTTCTATGGCACATCTAAAAAACTCTGGGGTAATAGCAAAAAATGGTTTGCTGCCAGCGGTAGAAAAATTAGCGAAAAATGCATCAGGCATAAACGGATTAGAAATTGAAGTGCAGAGCTTCGGCTTAGATCAGCGTTTAGATAATTCATTAGAAATATCGATTTTTAGAATGATTCAAGAATTAGTAACTAATATTATTAAGCATGCTAAAGCAACTCAAGGAATAATTCATATTACTAATCACTCTGATAATCTTAATATTATGATTGAAGATAATGGGATAGGTTTTAATCCAAAACAACTATCAAAAGTAAAGCCGGGAATGGGAATCACAAGTGTCGATAGACGCGTGGAGTCTTTAGATGGGAAACTAACAATTGAATCAGAGATAGATAAAGGAACAACAATAATAATAGATTTACCATTATGATAACAGTAGCCATAGCAGAAGACCATCAATCTTTTATTGATGGAATAAAATTACTTTTAGAATACGAAGACGATATTAAAATTGTAGGCACAGCAAATGATGGGGAGGCGCTTTTAGATATGGTACGTTTAAAGCAACCAAGTGTGGTAATTACGGATATCAGAATGCCAAAAATGGATGGTATTACAGCAGCAACGGAGATAAAAAAAGAATTCCCAAAAACAAAAATATTGGGATTTACAATGTTCGATCAAAAAGATGCCATTACACAAATGTTAGCTGCAGGGGCTTCGGGCTATTTGTTGAAAAATTCACCTTTGGAAGAAGTCTTAAAAGCGATAAGAGCTGTGTATAATGGTAATACCTATTTTGATGCTAATATAGAAATAGAGGCAGAAAATGATACTAATAAAAGTGCTAAAAGCATTCTGACTAAGCGGCAAGTTGAAATTTTAAATTTAGTAGCAAAAGGTAAAACATCTCGTGAGATTGCAAACGAACTTTTTATAGGTACACATACGGTTGAAACGCATCGTAAAAACATGATACGAATTTTAGGGCTTCAAGGTAAAGGTGAGTTAATGCGTTATGCCTTAGATAAGAAGTATAAATTTTAGGCATAAAGGTTTGTTTAATGTGAATGTTAAAGGCGAAAATATACCCAGTTTTGGGGATGTCACCCTAAGAATTAATTTTTAACCTTTGAAAAAGGTTTTATATCTAGAAAAAAACTCATTTAAAATTTTAACTTCGCTATTAACCAACCTTAATTAATTATGAAAAATACTAAACTATTAAACCTTGCTTTTTTTCTTTTAATTCTTAACCTTTCCTTTGGTCAAAGCTATGTCGGCCACTCTATCGATAATTACTCTGGTATTCAAGGTGTGATTTATAATCCGTCGAGTATTGTAGGCTCTGGTTTAAGAACAGATATTAACTTAGTGTCAGGTAGTGTCTTTGGCGGTAGTGATTATTTCGGAATTAATGTCAGTGATCTTATGAATTCAGATGGAGCCTTTGACTTTGAAGATGATGCTGAAAAATTCCCAAGTAACGCCAATAACTTTTTTTTAAACGCAGATATTGTGCTTCCGTCGTTTATGTTCAACCTTACTAATAAGAGTAGTATTGGTATTGTAACTAGAGCAAGAGCAAACTTTAATATAAACAATATAAGTGGTGAGCTTTTTGAAGCTATTGAGGATGATTTTGATTCAGATGAAGATTTTGAATTTGACTCTAAACACTTAAACGGAACCGTACATTCTTGGGCAGAGATAGGGGTGGCATATGGTAGAATACTTATGGAGAAACCCAACCATGTATTAAAAGGAGGCGTGACCTTAAAATACCTTTTAGGTGCAGGTAGTTTGTTTATGAGTAGTCCGGGTTTAGAAGGGAATTATGATCAATCCACAGAAACATTAGAAACCTCAGGACAATTAAATTATGGTACAAGTGAAGATTTTGATGGTGATGATATGGATTTTAGTAACCTCACCTCTGGTTTTGGATTAGATCTTGGTTTTACATACCAGTGGTACACGGATCGTGAGAATGATGAGTTACCGACCTATAAGGATCCTTATAAGTTAAAGATAGGTCTTTCGGTAACAGATATTGGTGCTATAAATTATGATAACGCTACAGTGACTCGTTACGATGTAAATGCCATTGTAAATACGGCAGATACTGAAGAGGATATAGAAGACTTCTTGGATTCTAACTACCCAAGTGTAGAAACCAATGAAACAGCAAAAATAAAATTACCCACAGCACTACATATACTTGTAGATTATAGATTTACAAAAAAATGGTTTGTAAGCGCACAAGCAGATTTATCAATGGCAAAAAAAGGATCAGAATTAAGTACAGCAACGCTAAATACCGTAACTGTAGCACCAAGATTAGAAACTAAATGGTTTAGCTTTTATGCACCACTTAGTTATAGGCAATACGATGATTTGTCTTTTGGCGGTGGTATCCGTTTAGGCCCATTGACTGTAGGTTCTGGATCTGTTTTTACAAACCTTTTGTCAGATAGTTCTAAGACTACAGATGTTTATGTGGGATTAAAGATTCCATTGTATAGATAATATTTGATGACATTAACAACTTAAAAATACCCGCTATTGGGTATTTTTTTAATTTATAGCGTGATGTAGATTTACAGTGCTATTAATTAAAGATTGTTACGGTGAAATGCTTTTATTCTTTAAACCGTTTCTATAAAGAAATAACTATTAATTAATGATATAAGTTGACGACACATAGTTTTAGGGAATTATAAATGTCAACTTTAACTAAGAATCCCCGTTATGGGGATTTTTTAGTTTGACTAAGTCAATCTTGAGCTGTTAGATGAATGCTTTAATATGGTATGTTTAAAAATTTTTTCACTGTAAAGCAAAAAAAAGCAGCCACGAGAATGACTGCTTTTCATAATAAATTATCTGGGTTTATGCTTTATTCGCTGTGACGGTAATTTTCAATTCCATATCATCATTGATGAATTTATCACCTAAATCATCAAAAAATGATTTTGATCCATACTTAATATTCCACTTAGAACGGTCTATTGTGAACGCTTCACTTGTTAATGTCATCGAATCTTCATTAATAGAGACCGTTACAGGGAAACTAATATTATTTGTAGTTTCTTTAATTGTTAAATTACCAGAAAGCATAGATTTTCCATCAGTAGTTTCCGTTCCGGTAACTTCAAATTTTGCATTAGGGTGCGATTCAACATTAAAAAAATCGGCACTCATTAGGTGACCTGTTAATTTTGCATTTCCTTCTTCTTCAGCAGGAATATCGCTAACAACAATACTAGCCATATCAATAGCAAATTTACCATACTTAACCGCTCCATCACTAATGTTTAGCTTTCCTCCACTAAGAGCAATTGTACCGTTGTGGGTGCCTGTTGGTTTAAAACCTTTCCATTCAATCATAGATTTGTCTATGTCTACAACGTAGCTAATAGAGCTAGTTGCAGCAACCGCAGCATCTTTGGCTTTCGTTGTGTCAGCTTCCTTAGCTTTATCACCACAACTTGAAAATGTAATTATAGTAACTAGCGCAAAAAATTTTAAAAAATTTAATTTCATATTAAGTGTTTTTTATTTGAGTTGATAACACAAAGATATGAAATACTGCATTTAAAGTATGATAAAAAAATGTTAATGACATTTTGACATTTTTATAATAATGGCAGTACTTTTGCCAATCTAATTGAAAGCAAAAAAAGAACTCAAAATGAGTAAAAAAGATAAAAACAATAAGGTTGAAGATTCACAAGTAGAGGATCAAGCAACAAGTACAGTAGAAGGTGATGTGGAAACGCAACAAGAGGAGTTAAAATCTCCGGAAGAACAGTTACAGGATCAATTGATTGTTGAGAAAGATAAATTTATGCGTTTGTTTGCGGAGTTTGAAAACTACAAAAAACGAACAACTAAAGAACGTATCGAATTATTTAAAACAGCAAGTCAGGATGTCGTAATGGCAATGTTGCCAATTTTAGATGATTTTGAACGTGCTTTGTCACACATTGAAGATGACAAAGAAGCAGAAGAGTTAAGAAAAGGAGTCTTGTTAATTTATAACAAATTACAGAATACATTAGAGCAAAAAGGCTTATCAGTAATAGAGGTAAGACAAGGCGATGTCTTTAATGCAGATAATCATGAAGCAGTAACGCAAATACCGGCACCAACTGATGACCTTAAAGGAAAAATCATTGATGTTATTGAGCGTGGTTATAAATTAGGAGAGAAAGTTATTCGTTTCCCAAAAGTGGTAATCGGACAATAATATTGAAATACGAATTTGCACATTTCTGCGAAAATCAAGAATTAATTAGTTGATGAAAGAAGATTATTACGACATATTAGGAATAAGTAAAGGAGCAACTGAAGCTGAGATAAAAAAAGCTTATCGTAAAATGGCATTAAAGTATCATCCAGATAAAAATCCAGATGATACAAGTGCCGAAGAGAAGTTTAAAAAGGCTGCAGAAGCATATGAGGTTCTAAGTAATGCTGACAAAAAAGCACGTTACGACCAATTTGGTCACCAAGCCTTTGATGGCAGTGGCGGCGGAGGCTTTGGCGGAGGCGGCATGAATATGGATGACATTTTTAGTCAATTTGGTGATATCTTCGGAGGCGGAGGCTTCGGAGGTGGAGGCGGATTCAGTGGCTTTGGTGGAGGCGGAAGGCAGCGTGTTGTTAAAGGCAGCAATTTGCGTATTCGTGTTACTTTATCATTAGAAGATGTGGCTAATGGAGTTGAAAAGAAAATTAAAGTAAAACGTAAAATACAAGCGCCAGGTACAACTTATAAAACATGTAGTACATGTAATGGAGCTGGCCAAGTCACTAGAGTTACTAACACCATTTTGGGGAGAATGCAAACAGCTGCGGCTTGTCCGACTTGTGGTGGGGCAGGACAAACTATTGACAAAAAACCAGCCGATGCAGATGCCCATGGTTTAAAAGTTTCTGATGAAACAGTTACTGTTAAAATTCCAGCAGGTGTAGTAGACGGTATGCAACTTAAAGTTACCGGAAAAGGTAATGACGCACCAGGTAATGGTGTTGCAGGTGATTTGTTAGTTGCAATACAAGAGGAAGAGCACGCAACTTTAAAACGTGAGGGTGATAACTTGCATTATGATATGTATGTAAGTTTACCAGATGCCGTTTTGGGTAACTCTAAAGAAATAGATACTGTTACAGGTAAAGTGAGAATAAAAATTGAACCAGGTGTGCAATCTGGTAAAATTTTAAGATTACGAGGTAAAGGTATTCCTAGTATCAACGGTTATGGTAAAGGTGATTTGTTAGTTCATGTAAACGTCTGGACACCAAAGACTTTAAGTAAAAAGCAAAAAACATTTTTTGAAAGTATGAAAGAAGATGAGCATTTTGAACCTAAACCAGAAAGCTCGGATAAATCTTTTTTTGAAAAGGTAAAAGATATGTTTTCATAAAGGTCGCCTATTTAATAAAAAATAGTATATTTGAATTATCGCTAATCTAATTAGCGGTAATTTTTCTTTTTCATAGCAATTTTTTCCCATCCTTGTCTAACCATAAGGGTGGGTTTTGTTTTTAGGTCCTAATAGTTTAGTAATGAGCTTTATTTATGTTGTGTTGTACTAATCAAATATGAGATAAAACAATTACGAACTTCTCATACGCCATTAAATTCTTGAGATTTATTAACGATTTTTTCAATCTGAAGCTCATATTTCATACTAGTTAAAGAAATATTCAATAATTACCGAAATAGTAAGATATTCTTATTTTAGAGTCTATAACATTTAATATATTTACGTAATAACCACATCTTAAAAACTTAGTTTAATATGAACGACTTATTAGTTGCTAATTCCGTTTCAAAAAATTTCGGAGAATTTAAAGCACTAAATCAAGTATCTATTGCTGTGCCAAAAGGTAGCATATTTGGCTTACTTGGCCCAAATGGAGCGGGGAAAACCACCCTAATCCGTATAATAAATCAAATTACCATGCCAGATGAAGGTTCTGTGTTACTAGATGGTCAACCACTAAAACCAGAGCATATCAGAGATATCGGCTATTTACCAGAAGAGCGCGGATTATATAAATCCATGAAGGTGGGTGAGCAATGTTTGTATTTAGCACAATTAAAAGGTTTAAGTAAGACAGAAGCAAAATCCAGATTGAAATATTGGTTCGATAAATTAGACATCGGTGATTGGTGGAATAAAAAAATCCAAGAACTAAGTAAAGGACAAGCTCAAAAAATCCAATTTATTGTAACCGTTCTTCATCAACCAAAATTATTAATTTTTGATGAACCTTTTTCTGGTTTTGACCCTATTAATGCTAATTTAATTAAAGATGAAATTTTGCAGTTAAGAGACGAAGGAGCTACAGTAATTTTTTCAACACACCGAATGGAATCTGTTGAGGAGTTATGTGATCATATCGCCTTAATTCATAAATCTAATAAAGTATTAGACGGAAAATTAAACGATATAAAACGTCAGTATAAAACAAACACATTCGAAGTCGGATTAGAGTCATTAGATAGAGAAAAAGTGATTTCTGAAATACAAGATAAATTTGAAGTGCTCCCTGCGACTTTTAGAAATTTAAATGATGATATTAAGTTGAATATTAAAATAAATGAACAAACATCACCTAATGATTTACTGTCATTTTTAACATCAAAAGCTCAGGTGCATCACTTTGTAGAAGTGATCCCTTCCGCTAGCGATATATTTATTCAAACTGTAAAAAACAATCAATAATGAATCATTTACCATTAATTATAAAACGTGAATACCTTACAAAAGTGAAAAACAAATCATTTATTGTAATGACGTTTTTAAGTCCGTTAATAATGATTGCACTTTTTGCAGTGGTGGCCTATTTATCGCAATTAAATAACGATAAGGAACGTACCATTTCTATTTTAGATGATACAGGTTACTTGGAAGACGTATTTGAAAATACTGAGTTTACAACATACACAAATCTCAATGGATTAAGCTTAGACGATGCCATTGCATTGGTCAAAGAAAAAGAAGATTACGGTTTATTATATATTGGCAATGCAAGTTCTTTAAATGATGTGTCTGGTCATGTGAAATTTTACTCTGAAGAGTCCCCGTCTTTAAGTGTTATTTCTGGTTTAGAACGTCAGATTGAAAAACGATTAAAGGAAAAGAAACTTGAATTAGATGGTGTTACTTTAACACAAATAGAGGCTTCTCAAACTGATATCGAAATAGCGCAAGAAAGTTTTGATGGAGAAAAGAGTTCTAAAATTGATAATGTTGTGAAGCTTGCATTTGGTGGAGCTGCGGGTTATTTATTATTTATGTTTATCGTAATCTATGGCAATATGATTATGCGTAGTGTAATTGAGGAAAAAACAAGTAGAATTATTGAAGTTATAATTTCATCCGTAAAACCCATTCAATTAATGATGGGGAAAATTATAGGAACGTCATTAGCTGGTGTTACGCAATTTGTAATTTGGGTCATTTTAGGTGGTGTTTTATTGGTTGTTGTTTCTACCATTTTTGGTATTGATTTAACACAAGTGCAAACACCACAGCAAGAAATGATAAATCAAGCGATGCAAGCGGATGGCACGCAAGCAATGGCAGAAAACTTAATTACAGCTATTAGTAATTTACCTTTAACTAATCTTATTATAGCCTTTTTATTCTTCTTTATAGGAGGGTATTTACTCTATAGTTCGCTTTATGCAGCGATTGGTGCGGCAGTAGATAATGAAACGGATACACAACAATTTATGTTGCCAATTCTGATGCCTTTAATTTTGGCAGTTTATGTGGGAGTGTTTACGGTTATTGAAGATCCACACGGTACTATTTCAACAGTATTTTCGTTTATTCCATTTACGTCTCCTGTGGTGATGTTAATGCGAATTCCGTTTGGGGTTCCGTTATGGCAGCAAGCCTTATCGTTATTATTGTTACTAGGAACATTCATTTTTGCTGTTTGGTTTGCAGCTAAAATATATCGTGTTGGTATTTTAATGTATGGAAAAAAACCAACATACAAAGAACTATTTAAATGGTTAAAGTATTAAACGATGGCGCAGGATTTAAGTGAAATAGAAGACAAAATAACAGAAAGCGGTGCTTGGCAAACTTTAAGCGATTTCCTAGGGTTACACATTAATATTGGTAAAGATATTAGCATTTCAATTTTTGATATTCTAATTATCATAACAGTCATTTTTGTTACTACTATTGCCTTAAGAATAGTTTTAAAAATTATGACACGAAAAGTACCTGAAGAGAACAAGGGTAAGTTTGGTGTTGTTTATGGTTATTTTAGATGGCTTGTATATATCATTATACTCCTCATAACGTTGAACAGCGTAGGTGTAAATGTAACAGCTGTTTTTGCCGCTTCTGCAGCACTTTTAATTGGAATTGGTTTAGCACTGCAAACTTTGTTTCAAGATATTATTTCTGGAGTATTTATACTCATAGACCAATCCGTACATGTTGGGGATATTATAGAAATAGATGGCAAAGTCGGTCGTGTGGATGAAATTAAATTACGAACCACAAGAGCAGTAACCATTGATAATAAGGTTTTAATAATTCCTAATCATTTATATTTAGAAAACAGCTTGTATAACTGGACACAAAATGGCACGACAACTCGTGAAAATGTTGAGGTTGGTGTCGCTTACGGAAGTGATGTTCAGTTGGTTAAAAAGTTATTGCTGCAGGCAGCAAATGCAAATAAGAGTGTGCTTTCGGATCCAGAACCAGGAGTTGTTTTTACTAATTTCGGGGACAGTTCTTTAGATTTTAAAGTGTCATTTACCTTAGCAGATAGTTTTAAAGCGCAGTTTCCTAAGAGCGAAATTAGGTTTGAAATCGATCGTTTATTTAGAGAACATAATGTGTCTATTCCTTTTCCGCAACGCGATATACATATTATACAAAAATAAAATATGTTTATGATTTACACCTTTCAAAGTTGGGCTATAACATAATTTTAGTAGTAGTTTAAAGTGTTCAAATCATATTCAATAAAAAAATAAATTATGCCAAAAATATTAATAATCGAAGATGAAGCTGCTATACGACGGGTGTTGGTTAAAATACTTTCTGAGGAAAATAGTACCTACCAAGTAGAAGAAGCAGAAGATGGTTTAGTTGGAATTGAAAAAATAAAAAAAGAGGATTACGATTTAGTGCTTTGTGATATCAAAATGCCAAAAATGGATGGTGTTGAAGTATTAGAAGCCGTTAAAAAGATTAAACCAGAAACACCAATGGTTATGATTTCTGGTCATGGAGATTTAGACACAGCCGTAAATACCATGCGTTTAGGTGCTTTTGATTATATTTCTAAGCCACCAGATTTGAACAGACTTTTAAATACCGTTCGTATTGCTTTAGATAGAAAAGAACTCGTCGTTGAGAATAAAATGCTTAAGAAAAAAGTGAGCAAAAATTACGAGATGATTGGTGAGAGCGATGGTGTAGAACGAATAAAAGACATGATTGATAAGGTGGCACCAACAGATGCTCGTGTATTAATCACAGGACCTAATGGAACAGGAAAAGAGCTCGTGGCACATTGGTTACATCAAAAAAGTGAACGCTCTAAAGGTCCAATGATTGAAGTTAATTGTGCTGCAATTCCTTCAGAATTAATTGAAAGTGAATTATTCGGCCATGTTAAAGGTGCTTTTACCTCTGCAGCAAAGGATAGAGCAGGGAAATTTGAAGCAGCCAATGGTGGGACCATATTCTTAGATGAAATTGGCGACATGAGTTTGTCGGCTCAAGCCAAAGTATTACGTGCCTTACAAGAAAGTCGCATTCAACGTGTTGGAAGCGATAAAGATATAAAAGTCAATGTTAGAGTAATTGCAGCGACCAACAAAAATCTTAAGAAAGAAATTGAAGAGGGCAAATTTAGAGAGGATTTGTATCACAGATTAGCCGTGATTTTAATTGAAGTCCCGTCTTTAAATGATAGACGCGTAGATATTCCTCTTTTAATAAATTATTTTTCTGAAAAGATTTCTAACGAGCACGGAACGGCTAAAAAGTCATTTTCAGATAAAGCTATTAAATTGCTTCAGAATTATGACTGGACGGGTAATATACGAGAATTGCGCAATGTAATAGAACGTCTTATTATTTTAGGAGGAAATGAAGTAAGCGAAAGTGATGTTCAAGCTTTTGCTTCAAAATAAAAGTTAATCTCCATCGTAATAGTAAAATTAACACACTATTTTACGATGAAACTTTCTCTATAAATTGTTCCTTTTGGAATCGCTAGAGGCAAAATTAAGAGTAAATTAGAATAATGATTCTGCTACTTTAAGTAATCGTAAATTATATTTAAATCTATGAAAGACGTTCAAATAAAAGATTTCAAAATTTCATCTCAAATTAATATTAAAGATTTATCGACAACATTCGATTTAGATGCTAGTGAAAAGAAGATAGAAAAGGAATTAAGAAAAGTTAGTCGCGATTTAGCAGATATCCAAAATAGAATGTATGCACACGGAAAATATTCTGTGCTTTTTTGTATTCAAGGTATGGATACAGCTGGTAAAGATAGTTTGATTCGAGAAGTTTTCAAAGAGTTTAATGTTAGAGGTATTATAGCGCATAGCTTTAAGAAACCAACAGATTTAGAATTAAAACACGATTACCTATGGCGGCATGTAAAAGCATTACCTGCAAGAGGTAAATTCGGTATTTTTAATAGAACCCACTACGAAAATGTATTAGTTACAAGAGTACATCCTGAATATCTATTATACGAGAATATTCCGAATGTAACAACGCTCAGTGATGTCGATGATACGTTTTGGGACAAGCGCTTCAATCAAATTAATAATTTTGAAAAACATATTGCCGATAATGGTACCATTATTTTTAAATTCTTTTTGAATCTTTCAAAAGAAGAGCAAAAAAATAGATTACTACGACGTTTAGAGAAGCCTAATAAAAATTGGAAGTTTTCGCCTGATGATTTAGACGAGCGTGAGCATTGGGATAGTTACCAAACGTGCTATGAAGATGCGATTAATAAAACATCAAAACCTCATGCTCCTTGGTATAATCTTCCTGCAGACGACAAGCCAACAGCGCGCTATATCGTAGCAAAAATACTTTATGATACACTTAAAGAATATACAGATATTAAGGAGCCAGAATTACCTGAGAGTCAAAAAATGAATATAGATTCTTACAAGAGTCAACTTGAAAATGAATAAGATTAAACTCTGATTTTTAGAATCTATTAATATTAAATTTCACATGTCTAGTACCCTTCAAAATAATAACGACGTTCCATATTACGAATTACCTGAAGCTTCAGAAGAGTTTACAGCAGGCACTATGGCAGCCCGCATGGTTGATGCCTTAGGGTTTCGATTTTATTGGGCTACAGATAGTTTAACGTCTGAAAATTTAGCATTTAAGGCCAATCAAGAAGGAAAGTCTACAGAAGAAACGATAAGTCATATTTATAACTTATCGAATACTATTGTAAATTCAACTTTAAAGCAATCTAACAGCAAAGTAAAAGAGACACTGTCTTATTTAGAATTGAGATTTAAAACTTTACACAACTTAAAAACGGCTGCAGATATTTTAAGAACGAGTGATGATATTTCGCAATACAAAATTATTATTAGAGAACGCGAAATTCCATTTTGGAATCAAATTAACGGTCCGATTGCGGATTCAATTTGGCACTGTGGTCAAATAGCTATTAATAGAAGGACTACAGGTAACCCTATAAATCCTAAAGTGAATCATTTTACGGGTAAGATTGGGACCTAAATTCATAATCGGCATCGTTTTTTATTTTAAAACAAGCCGCACTCCTAAATATCGTGAAAAGGATTTCGGCAAATACAATATCTAAACCTTTTATAGTGTTATTTAGTTGCCTTTTATTGGTGTCGGGAAATGAGGTGCTTTAATTTCATTTTTAATACCTAATTGTTTTATTAATTCTTCGATGGCTTTTTCAAGTTGGGGATCTTTTCCATTAGACAATGCTTTTGCATCTTGTCTCACTTTAATATCTGGAGCGACTCCTTCATTCTCTGCAATCCATTTATTATTTATAGAATCAAATACAGCGTTGTCTGGCGCCGTTAAACTTCCACCATCAATAAGTGCATAATGTGTCGATGATTTTACCAGGCCTCCCCAATTTGAAGTGCGCCACCTTCAACTGAAATAGTATAAAGTCTGTTATATGGATGTGGAGCAGTTTCCTTGTTAATAGCAAATCGTGTATGTTTACCATCGTTTGTTCAATCTCTAACAGTAGATCGATCTGCTTGGGTGCCACGTTAAGCGTTTTGGTTCTCCTCCGTTTTTAGAAACCATATACACATTGTTTGTGCCAGCTCAATTAGAACTGAAAGCAATCCAATTACCATTAGGCGAAAAGTAGGGGTAGATTCACTTGCAGAAGTAGAAGTGATGCGTTTAGCTTCGCTAGAATTTAATGCTAAAACCCAAATATCACTTCCATAGGTATGCGTAATATGTGTTGCACTTAAATCAGGTTGCCAAAGTAGCCTTGTGCCTTGCGTAAAAGACAGCATGCTAGTAAGCAGGAATAATGAAATAAATAGTGAGAATTGAGGCAGCGCATTGAATTTTGACGTCATGTGAGGAGGTTGATTCAATTAATTATAACGAGCTACAAAGTTGCTAATAGCTTAATTATCATTATTATAATTTAATTGGATTGAAAAAATGACCCACTTAAGACTTGCTGTACTCCTCTTTGTAGATTCTAACTAATGCCATAAAAATGCTGATTAATAAGGGGCCAAAAATTAACCCTATAAATCCAAATAGAGGGACACCGACTACTACACCAATAAGTGTGATTAAAGGATGGACATCATCTAATCGCTTTAAGGCATATAGTCTGATAATGTTATCTGTTAAACCAACAACAACAACACCATAAATTAGTATTCCCCATGCTTGAAATGCATTACCCGAGGATAAGGATAGTATAAATACAGGTATAATTCCTATAAATGTTCCTATAAAAGGAATCATAGACCCGATGGTTACTATAACAAACCAAAAGAAGGGTTCTTCGACACCAAAAATCAAAAAACCAATTAGAGCAATTATACCTTGAGCTAGTGCAACCAAAGGAATACCAATAGCGTTAGATTTTACCATGGCTTGCACTTCTTTACCGATCTCATTAACATTATCGTTATTCAGAGGCAAGTAATCTCGTAAGGATTGTCTGAGTTCTTTGCGATTGGTAAGCATAAAAAACAACATAAAGTACATTAAACCTATCGCAATCAGTAAGTTAAATGTGTTTCCAGCCATGCTTTGTAAACTTTCAGAAAGCCATGAGGTAATGCCTTGTGTATCAATTTGAGAATTGATATCAATACCTGTTTCAAATTTTATTTTACTAATCTGATCTTTAAAGGCATCAATAACTTTTTCACTATTACTAGCAACATCCGAAATTTTGTTACCCAACATTATTCCAAAACCAGTAAGTGGAATCATTATAACTATGAAGGATCCTAGCATTAAGGCTATTGCAGCCAGTGTAGGTCTCCAATTATATTGATTTACCAACTTTTTCATTAATTTCCTTAATAATATGTAGAAGGTAATCGCTCCTAAAACACCACTCAGATACGGTAACATTTCACTAAAAATCAAACTACCAAAGAGTAGGATTAATAGTAAAACAAAGATTTGACGAATTATTTTAGGAGGAATTTGAGTCATATTTATAGCGTTTACAATTATCCAAAGGTAGTTGCAAACGCTATAGTAATGTACTCTAAAACAAAAAAAGATTAACGCAATTAAGTCGATTTATAGGACCATATCAACTTGATTATTTAAGATGTCATCAAAAGTTTCGCGCTTTCTTATTAAGTGAGCTTTACCCTTGTAAAGTAATACTTCAGCTGGTCTATAACGCGAGTTGTAATTGCTAGCCATAGAATAGCAATAAGCACCTGCATTTTTAAAACATAAAATATCATTTTCATTGATTTCAGAAATGCGTCTATTATTGGCAAACGTATCAGTCTCACAGATATAACCAACTACAGAATAGAAACGTTCGCGTCCTTTTGGATTTGAAATGTTTAGAATATCATGTTGAGATCCGTATAACATTGGTCGTATTAAATGATTAAAACCAGAATCGATTTGAGCAAAAACAGTTGAGGTAGTTTGCTTTACCACATTTACTTTAGCTAAAAATACACCAGCTTCACTTACTAGAAATTTACCAGGCTCAAATGCTAAGGTTAAATCTTTACCATATTCTTTACAGAATTCGTTGAAACGCTGCGATAATTTTTCGCCTAATTCTTCAATATTGGTTTCAATATCTCCTTTTTTATAAGGCACTTTAAATCCGGAACCAAAATCTATAAATTGCAGTGTTTTGAAGTTTTTCGCAGTTTCAAATAATATTTCACTAGCATATAAAAAGACATCAATGTCTAAAATATCACTTCCAGTATGCATATGAATACCGTTAATATTCATATTTGTGTTTTCTACAATACGAAGTAATAGAGGAATCTGATGTATTGAAATTCCGAATTTACTATCGATATGTCCAACAGAAATATTGGTATTTCCACCTGCCATGACATGTGGATTTATTCGAATACAAACTGGAACTTTTGGATGCTTAGTTCCAAATTGTTCTAGGATAGACAAATTATCAATATTAATCTGAACGCCTAATTTTGCAGCTTCTTCAATTTCCTCTAAAGACACACCGTTTGGAGTAAAGATAATATCCTCTGGTTTAAATCCGGCTTTTAACCCTAAACGTAATTCTTGAATCGAAACCGTATCAATTCCTGATCCCAACTTATTAAATAATCTTAAAACAGAAATATTAGACAATGCTTTAACGGCATAGTTTAGCTTAAGATTTTTTACCTTACTAAACGCTTTTGTTAATCGCTTATATTGAAATTCTATTTTTTCGGCATCATAAACATAAACGGGACTTCCAAAATCCTTCGCAATCTGTAATAAGGTATTCTCTTTCATTTTTTAATCTTAAAGTTAGATGGCGAAAATAAATGTAATCCCTATAATAAACATAAAAATGATAAAATATTGCTACTTTTGCACAATATGTTAAATAGTTAACAAAACAAAACACGTATTTAAAAGTAAAATATTTTCTTTAAGTGATACTGAAGCCTTTAAATACGAGAACGAAGTGGTTCCATACGTTCTTAATTTTATTATTATGTTTCTTTAAAATCATCAAAATTTAAACGTGTGAAGACCATCGCCTCTTGTGTCCAAGATATTATAGTTGCCAGTCCTTTTTTAGAGGAAGGTTTATCTAAGGAAATTATTAATTTTTCTGCTTTAGCTAAAGAGTTGAATGATCCGATTTCTAAAATGTTACGGAAGCCTATAAAAGACGGAGCTATTATGATGGCCTTGCGCCGTTATCAACAACCGTTAAATCTCGAAAATTCGAAAAGCTTAAAGAAAGCCTTTAATGAATTAGGTGATATTACGGTGCGCTCTAACTTAAGTGATTTTACATTTGAAAACTCAAAAACCTTAATACATAGTCATTCTCAAATTTTAGAGAAAATTAGCGAAAATCATCAAACTTTTTATGCGTTTACACGAGGCATGTTTGAAAGTAATATTATTATATCCACCTCAGAGAAAGAGAGTGTTCTCAAAGCGTTCAAAGAAGAAAATCAAATAGGATTACAAGAAAAACTGTCTGCGATAAGTATTTATTTGCCTAAGGGGAATTCTAAAATAGTTGGCTTGTATTATCAGATTTTTAAACGTTTAGCTTGGGAAAACATTACTTTATATGAAGTGGTTTCAACAACTAACGAATTTACGATTGTTGTTGAGGATCATTTAGTAGATAAAGCATTTTCGGCTATAAAACGATTAATAGACTAACTAATATCTAAATTTCATTCTCAACTGAGTGCTACTAATTTAAAAAGGGTAAGGTATTAAGGTCAAATCAATTTTAAAAACTATTGGTAGAAACTATTAGTATGCTTATTTTTGTTGGACCAATAAATTTCTGATTAAAAATGAATTTACACGAATATCAAGGAAAAGAATTATTAAGCAGTTTTGGGGTACGAATTCAACGTGGAATTGTAGCTCAAAGTGCTAAAGAAGCTGTTGATGCAGCAAAGCAATTAACAGCTGAAACTGAAACAGGTTGGCATGTTATAAAAGCACAAGTTCATGCAGGTGGACGTGGAAAAGGTGGTGGCGTTAAGTTGGCTAAAAACCTTAAGGAAGTTGAAGAAATTGCAGGACAAATCATAGGAATGGATTTGGTAACACCTCAAACTTCTGCAGAAGGAAAACGTGTTCATCAAGTTTTAGTTGCAGAAGATGTTTATTATCCAGGTGAAAGTGAGCCGAATGAATACTATATGTCTGTTTTATTAAATCGTGCTACAGGAAGGAACATGATTGTATATTCTACAGAAGGTGGAATGGATATTGAAACGGTTGCTGAAGAAACTCCAGAATTAATACATAACGAAGAAATTGATCCTGCAACAGGGATTTTACCTTTTCAAGCGCGTCGTATCGCGTTTAACTTAGGTTTATCTGGTACAGCTTTTAAAGAAATGACAAAATTTGTAACGGCTTTATATACCGCTTATGATAAATCGGATGCATCATTATTTGAAATTAACCCAGTTTTAAAAACTAGTGACAGCAAAATAATGGCTGTTGATGCTAAAGTAACTTTAGATGCAAACGCATTATACAGACATAGAGATTTAGCTGAATTACGTGATTTACGTGAGGAAAACCAAATTGAGGTTGAAGCAGGTGCTTTAGGCTTAAACTATGTAGACTTAGACGGAAACGTTGGTTGTATGGTAAATGGTGCTGGTTTAGCAATGGCAACAATGGATTTAATTAAGCAAGCGGGTGGTGAGCCAGCTAACTTTTTAGATGTTGGTGGTACTGCTGATGCGGCTAGAGTAGAAGCAGCTTTCAAAATCATATTAAAAGATCCTGCTGTAAAAGCAATCTTAATTAACATTTTTGGAGGAATTGTAAGATGTGATCGTGTTGCACAAGGTGTCATTGATGCTTATAAAAACATGGGTAATATTACTGTACCAATCATCGTACGTTTACAAGGAACAAATGCAGATATCGCTAAAGAATTAATTGATAATTCTGGATTGGATGTTATGAGTGCAACTGAATTCCAAGAAGCAGCTGATAAGGTGCAACAAGTTTTAGGATAAACATTACTTTAGTCGGGTTCTCAAAATTTGACAGGTATTGACATAAATCAAAAAGAGCAACATTAACTGTTGCTCTTTTTTTTATTTTGGTGTATTAGGTTTCTTCTCTCCTTTTTTAGGCATTGGCCCTCGTAAATGAATGATTAAACCATTTAAGAAATTACGAAGTATTTGATCTCCACACTCCATGTATTTAGGATGATCTTCATTTCTGAACATCGCGTTCAATTCACTTTTAGAAATTCTAAAATCTACTAATTCTAGGATTTTTACGATATCATCATCTCTTAATTTGTGTGCAACCCTTAATTTTTTAAATATGTCGTTATTTGTCATTTTATAATAAATTTATGATCCTTTTATTTATTGAAACTTGTTAATTTTTATTGATAGGTCTAGCCTTATAAGTCAACCATTGATAAGCTTACAAAAATAACTAGCCTAAAGCTTTTCTTTATGTTCTCCTCTCTATTTTTCATTGGTATAAGGTTATTAATGGGTTTGGAGTTGCAGAGTTCTATTCCTAATAATTATATTTATGATAGCTGTCAATGTATTCCTGTATGCATCAACTATCTGTTTTCCTGTAAGCGGCTTTTTTGATGTCATATAAATTTTATGTTTCATGCCTATAAATCACAGGATAGGATTTTTAAGAATTTTATAATTTGTAGGTAATTACAACCATATAGTTTTTAAATAATTTAATTGAGATGATTTTGTAGTTAAGCGCGTAATATGTTGTTTTCTAGTGTTTTAAATTATGTTTTTGTTCGCTAAAAATGCAAATATTGGCAGGTGTAAATACTTCAAATTTATTGTTTCTATGATGTTTTGGTGTGACAAAAGTTTAAAAAAATCGACCAAGTACATTTAATTTTTCGACAAGATACATTATATCAACGACAATAAAATAATCTATCTCTTTAACTTTACACTATAAATTAATCCCCATATAATCATGATTAATCGCGTTGAAAAATTAAGTTTGCTTTCCGAAATGATTGCATTCGCTCAAACAGATGAGAATATAAAATCTATTGAATACAAATTTTTATATAGCATTGCTAAGCAGTTAGAGATTTCAAAAGAAGATTTTATATACCTCATTGAACATCCCATAACCTATATAAACTTAAAGTCACATAGCGAACGTATTGTTCAATTTCACCGATTGGTATTGCTAATGAATCTAGATCATAAAGTTGCACCAAAACAATTGGCGAAAATTCACAACTTTGGACTTAGAATGGGCTTGAGCCATGAGTCTATTAATCGTGTGTTAGACTTAATGGATAGCTTTCCTAATAAAATCGTACCACCAGATTTTTTGATTGATATATTTAAGGTGCAATACAATTAGTCGGAAGAATAAAGTAACGAATGAATGTTAATAGTGAATAATTATTATACTAATTCACTTCAAACTCTACACTTTGTACTTTTTACTGACCACTGACCACTGACCACTTTTAAACCTTCAACTTCTCCAATTTGTTCTGATAAGCCGTAATTTCATCTCTATAACGCGCGGCTTCTAAAAAGTCTAAAGCTTTTGCAGCTTGTTCCATCAATTTACGGCGTTCTCTAATTTTCTTCTCTAATTCCCCTTTATTTAAATAATCACTTTCTGGTTCTGCTGCGATTTGTGCGTCTAATTCTGTTCTGTATGTGCTTACAGAGTTTTGCGTTAAAGCACTGTTTAAACTCTTGTTTAATGCCTTAGGAACGAGGTTATGTTTTGTGTTGTATGCAATTTGTTTTTCACGACGATATTCCGTTTCGTCCATTGTTTTTTGCATGCTCTTCGTAATTTTATCAGCATACATAATCGCTTTCCCATTTAAGTTTCTTGCAGCTCTACCAACGGTTTGTGTTAAAGAACGTGCTGAACGTAAAAAACCTTCCTTATCGGCATCTAATATGGCAACTAAAGAGACTTCAGGTAAGTCTAAACCTTCACGCAGTAAGTTGACACCTACCAAAACATCAAAGACACCTTTTCGTAAATCTTGCATTATTTCCACGCGTTCTAGAGTATCTACATCACTATGGATATATCTAGTTCGAATTGAAATTCTGGTTAAATATTTTGTCAATTCTTCCGCCATACGTTTAGTCAATGTGGTGACTAAAGTTCGTTCATCTTTTTCAACGCGATTTTGAATTTCTTCAATTAAATCATCAATCTGATTTAAACTCGGACGTACTTCAATAATAGGATCTAATAATCCTGTTGGACGAATGACTTGCTCTACATAAACACCATCCGTTTTTTGCATTTCGTAATCAGCAGGAGTTGCAGAGACGTATATGACCTGATTTTGAAGAGCTTCAAATTCCTCAAATTTTAACGGTCTATTATCCATGGCTGCTGGTAATCGGAAACCATAATCAACTAAATTGACTTTTCTACTTCGGTCACCTCCATACATGGCATGGACTTGAGAAATGGTCACGTGACTTTCATCAACCACCATTAAAAAATCATCCGGAAAATAATCTAATAAACAAAATGGGCGCGTTCCTGGAGATCTACCGTCTAAATATCTTGAATAGTTCTCAATACCAGAACAATACCCCAATTCTCGAATCATTTCCAAATCGAATTCGGTACGTTCCTTTAATCGTTTGGCTTCAAGGTGTTTACCTATTTCTTTGAAATAATCAAATTGCTTTACTAAATCATCTTGTATGTCTTTTATGGCACCATTCAACACATCCGGCGATGTTACAAACATGTTTGCAGGATAGATATTTAACCGGTCATAGCGCTCTATAATCTCATTAGACCTGGCATCAAAAGCTTCAATTTCTTCAATTTCATCACCAAAAAAGTGAATTCTAAACGCATGATCGGCATAACCAGGAAACACATCTACGGTGTCACCTTTTATTCTAAAGTTTCCGTTTTTAAATTCAGACTCTGTTCTAGAATATAAACTTTGAACCAATTGATGTAATAGTTTAGTACGCGAAATAACCTGATCACGTTCTATAGAGATAACGTTTTTTTGAAATTCCACAGGATTCCCAATACCATATAGACAAGATACCGAAGCAATCACAATTACATCACGACGACCAGAAAGAAGAGAAGAGGTAGTGCTTAAGCGCATTTTTTCTATTTCCTCGTTGATAGATAAATCTTTCTCAATATAAACTCCTGAAACCGGAATATAGGCTTCGGGTTGGTAGTAGTCATAGTAGGATACAAAATACTCAACAGCATTTTCAGGAAAAAACTGTTTAAATTCTGAGTAGAGTTGCGCGGCCAAAGTTTTATTATGAGCTAAAACTAAAGTTGGTCGTTGCACTTCTTCAATAACATTAGCAACTGTAAAGGTTTTACCAGAACCTGTCACACCCAACAGCGTTTGGTATTTCTCGTTGTCAGTAATGCCTTTTGCTAGTTTTTTTATAGCTTGTGGCTGATCACCAGTAGGTTTAAATTCAGATTCAATTTTAAATCGCATAATGCAAAGTTACAATAAAGCACTTATAATTTAATTGTGAACTGCGTTACAATTGCGTTAAAATAAAACGGACTTCAAGCTTTGTGCCTTGAAGTCCATTATATAGATTATTTGATATAGATATTCTTTATTTGCTAAAAGTATTTATTGCACTAATTAATGTTTTAAAGCAAAATGGCCTCTAAGTTCTTCTCCTGTTTTTAAAGTAATTAAATACCAGAAATCATTTGACTCTAGCATTTTTCCATTATAATAGCCGTCCCATGAATAATTTGAAGGAATCAACTGCTTAATAAGCTTACCATATCTATTGAAAATAAGTATCTCTTTTACAATACGATTTCGATCAATAACGGTCCACGTATCATGAGCATTATCGTTATTTGGAGTGAAGAATACTGGGATAAAAAGATCTACTTCAATTTCAAAATTGAGCGTTTTTAAAATACAACCGTTACTGTCTTGAACATATAATTGATGTAGACCTCGTCCAAGATTATTGAATACATTAGAAGTTTGGAAATTGGATTCATCTATAGCAAATATGTAATCTATAGAGGCATCCGTCATGGTCACAGTAAGTGTGCCATCAGTTATAACAATATTAAATTCATCTAAAGTAAAATCGATAGCCTCATTAATCGTAATGTTAAAATTGCTTTCATTAGAACAGGTGTTTGGTGCTGTTCCTATTTCGTTATAAATGTATAGGGTTTGAGAATTTGTAATAACACTTCCTGCATTTAATTGTGTTCCTGTGCCATTGGTTGCAGTAAAATAATTGCCATTGGTTAATGTAGGTAATGTGTATTCTGAACAAACAGTTTGGTTACTAAGTGTATCTACATTTGGTATGCCGGTTATTGCAACATCAAAACTACTTTCGTTGGTGCATGCGTTTGGTGCTGTGCCTATTTCATCATAGATAAAAATAGTTTGCGACGTCGTTATACTATCACCTGCATTAAGTGCTGTACCTGTACCATTTGTGCCTGTAAAATAATTTCCATTGGTAAGTGTTGGTAATGTGTACGATGTACATTCCGCTTGGTCCGAAAGCGTATCTACATTTGGAGTGCCACTTACTGTAACCTCAAAACTGCTTTCGTTTGAACAACTATTTGGAGCTGTTCCTATTTCATTATAAATGTAGATGGTTTGTGTTGTTGAAATAATGTCGCCAGCATTGAGTTGTGTTCCTGTACCGTTCGTACTTGTAAAATAATTACCATCTGTTAAGGTAGGCAAAGTATAGCTTGAACAAACAGCTTGATTAGAAATTGCATCGACATTTGGGGCACCCGTTATTGTAACCTCAAAACTACTTTCATTTGTACATGTGTCTGGAGCTGTGCCAATTTCAACATAAATATAAATGGTTTGTGTAGTCAAAACACTATAACCAGCATTAAGTGGTGTTCCTGTACCGTTTGTACCTGTAAAATAATTACCGTCTATAAGAGTTGGTAAACTATAGGATCCACATTCCGTTTGGTCAGAAAGTGTATCTACATTAGGAGTGCCACTCACGGTAACTTCAAAATTACTTTCGTTTGAACATGTGTCAGGAGCTGTTCCTATTTCGTTATAAATGTAGATGGTTTGTGTTGTTGAAATAATTTCACCTGCATTGAGCTGTGATCCACTACCATTAGCACTTGTAAAATAATTACCATCTGTTAGTGCAGGCAAGGTATAATCTGAACACACATCTTGGTCCGCAATAGTATCCACGTTCGGTGCACCTGTAATGGTGACATCGAAGCTACTTTCATTAGAGCACGTATTAGGAGCTGTTCCTATTTCGTTATAAATATAAATGGTCTGTGTTGTCGAAATAACAGCACCAGCGTTGAGTAGTGTGCCACTGGCATTAGTTGCGGTATAATAGTCTCCGTCAGTTAAAGCCGGTAAGGTGTAGTCCGAGCATACGCTTTGATTTGAAAAAACATCTACAGTTGGGTTAAAAACTTGAAGTTGAACTGCATTTGATACTAAATCACAATCGGTAGAGGTTATAATACAATGGTATTGATACCCATTGAAACTAGAGGGTGCGTTAGAAATCGTTAAAGTATTAGATGATGCACCAGCGTAATTACTGTTGTTAGTGACATTTACCCAATTTCCAGAACTATTAAGGATCATCCATTGGTAAGTGTATGAGCCCATATCTACTGAAACTGAAAAAGAAGTATTCCCATTTTCACATATGTCTTGCGAAAGTGGATGGGTAATGTTAGGCGAGGTGCTTGATGTATTTACGGTATGAGACCCAATATCGCTGCAGTCTTCACTACCATCATTATACCAATCGTTGGTTTCAAAAGTACTTGAAGGTGCAACAGCATCTGCATTTCTAATTATAGTATAACCTCTCTCATCAATGGCTTGAACATTGTCTATAACAATGCCATTTTTTTTAAGCTTAAATTCATCATTATCATTAAATCCAGCGTCTAAAGTAAAATCTATAGAGAATCCAGTGCACGGATCAGGACCATCACTTTGAATAATAAAAGTGCTTAGTGGCGAGATTGAGCCTGTTAAAGATATAATGGTGGCTGTAGCATCAGGTTCACCAATATTTCCATATCTGAAAATTTCATAAACTCCATCTAAGTTTACAGTTGTATTTGTTGGATTGTAAAGTTCAATAATTCCAAATGCACCACTCTGTGCATCATATAGTTCAGAAAAATAAATTTCACTAACACTACATGACGATTCTAACACGGTAAAATCAGTGGACGAACTTCCTGTACAGCCACCATTACTTACAATCGAAATGCTAGAAGTATCAATTGCACCAGCAGGTATAAGTGCTGTGATTTGAGAATCACTTATTATGGTGAAGCTGGTATTAATTCCATCAACGGATACAGAAGCAGCATCATTAAAGTTACTCCCGTTGATCGTAATTAATGTGTTTTCTGGACCATTAGCAGGTGTAAAGGCATTAATTATTGGAGCAGGACAAAAACTATTACCCTCTATAATATCGGTATTTACTGTGGCATAAGCATTCGTAATAATGATTAAACTTAAGAGGTAGGTAAAGTGAATTAATAAATTAATGCGTTTCATTGCTTCAAAATTAACGGTGAAAAAAATAATTGGTTTTATTTATTAAGATAAACCCAACCCGTAAAAGGTTTAGAATCT
This sequence comes from Winogradskyella costae, assembly GCF_013403865.1. Classification (GTDB taxonomy): domain Bacteria; phylum Bacteroidota; class Bacteroidia; order Flavobacteriales; family Flavobacteriaceae; genus Winogradskyella; species Winogradskyella costae. The sequence goes on along the minus strand of NZ_JABFDK010000001.1, from coordinate 110,776 downwards.
GTGTTAGGTTCATTTAAATATAAAACATAAAAGTAAGTTCCTACTGGTAACACTTTATCCGTGTACATTAAGCCTTTATTTGCTATTCCGAACCATTTATTACTATTGTTTCCTTCAAAAATTAAAGTTCCGTAGCGGTTATAGATTTCTAATTTATGATTAGTGTAAACATCATATAAACCTTGAATGTTAAACCAATCGTTCTTAGTATCATTATTCGGTGAAAACCCATTTGGTATAATTAACTCAATGGTTGACGTTGTGGTTTCAAAATCGATAGATTTAATAATACAACCATTAGCATCTTGTACATACAAGGTATGTGTACCTTCAGAAATATTTGTAAACGTATTTTCACTTTGAAAACTAGTCCCATCAATAGCATATTCGTAATCGATAGAAGTATCGGTCATTGTTATCGTTGCAGAACTTCCATTGATTGCAATGTTTGAATCTGATAGTATGAAATCTGTAGAAGGGTAGATGGCAATATCAAAGCTACTTTCGTTACTACAAGTATCTGGATTTGTACCAATTTCATTATAAATAAAGATGGTTTGCGATGTTGAAATACTAGCGCCAGCATTAAGTTGCGTTCCTGCTCCGTTGGTTTCTGTAAAATAATTGCCATCCGTAAGGTTAGGTAAAATAAACTCTGAACAAATTGAAACGTCAGAAAGTATATCCACATTTGGAGTTCCAGTTACACTTACATCAAAACTACTTTCGTTGGTACAAATATTAGGAGCTGTTCCGGCTTCATTATAAATGTAAATCGTTTGTGAGGCAGATATAACATCTCCTGCATTTAAAGGTGAACCACTTCCATTTGCACCTGTAAAATAATTTCCATTAGTGATACTTGGTAACACATATTCAGAACAAACAGTTTGATTGGCTATGACACTTACAAGTGGATTTCCACTAATAGAAATGCTAAAGCTAGATTCATTTTGGCAAGTGTTTGGCGCGGTACCAGAAACATTATAAATATAGATTGTTTGAGACGATGTAATAACATCTCCAGCGTTAAGTTGAGTACCAGTTCCGTTAGTTCCTGTATAATAATCCCCGTTAGTTAAAGCAGGTAAGGTGTAGTTAGAACACACCGTTTGGTTGGATAAGGTATCAACTTCAGGATTTGAAACTTCAAGTTGAGCAGCGTTCGAAACCAGATTACAACCGGCAGATGATATCATACAGTAGTATTGAAAATCATTAAAACTCGCAGGTGTATTTGTAATGGTTAATGTATTTGTTGTCGCTCCAGAATAATTACTGTCGTTAGTGACGTTAACCCAGTTTCCAGCACTATTAAGAACAAGCCATTGGTAAGTATATGATCCGTTATCTACAGACACAGAAAAAGTAGCTGTACCGTTTTCACAAATATCTTGACTGTTAGGATGTGTAATATTTGGAGTAGAACTACCACCATTAGCCGTATGAGCTCCTAAATTAGAGCAATCTTCATCTTCTAACAATAACCACTCGTTAAGGTTAAATGCTGTACTCGGTGCAGATGAATCTGCGTTTCTAATAAAACTGTAACCAATTTCATTATCTGTAAACATTACATCGATGACAACCCCATTTTTCACTAATTTAATTTCATCATCTTCGTTAATACCAGCATTAATCGATACACCAGCCGTTAAGCCACTACAAGTATTACCTGTGTTACCCATTTCAATAATATAGGTGCTAAGAGGCGCAATAGTGCCTTCTAATAGAATCGTAGCGCTTGGGGCAGCATTACCGATATCTCCAAAACGTTGCACTTCGTAAACTGTATCTAAGTTTATAGTAGCATTAGTTGGATTATAGATTTCTATTACACCATAACTTCCTCCATCAGAGTCATAAACTTCTGAGATGTAAATCTCATCTGCAGAATTACAATCAGAATTTAGTAAGGAGAAACTCGAGGGCGTTGTGGTATCACAGCCACCAGAAGTTGTGAGTGTTATGTTAGATGTTGAAGCAATTCCAGAAGGAACATTAATAGCAATTTCAGTATCACTTAGAATTGTAAATACCGCATTAATACCGTTAAAATCGACTGTGGCCAAGGTATTGAAATTACTTCCATTAACTGTAATTTCTGTATTTTCAGGTCCGCTTAAAGGATTAAATGTGTTTATTATCGGCGCCGGACAAGCAATGTTCTCAGTATTATAAGATGCGTAATTGGGAGTGTTAATTAAAAAAAAACTGTTTAAAATTAAGACGAGGGGTAACAGTAAAAGCGAATAATTCTTCATGTAGTTGATGTAAAAATAGTGGGCAAAAATATGTAATATATTACTTCCATTTGTTAAGTAATAGTTACGTTAATTCTTGCTCAAATAAAGGTTGAGTTAGTTATCACAAAAATAGAAGATTAAGTGATAACTCAAAATGTGAAGGATATTATTTCTAGTACAAAAGGAAGCAGATGTTTAACGATTTACACCCAAATTTAGTAGCTCGGTTTATGGTTTTTAATTTTAAGTATGATTTTTATTATCTATAAGTATCTAAAAAATAAGGTATGAACTTAGAGTTAGTAGTAATGGTGTCGTTATAAATCTATAATTATAACTTTTATAAGTCTACCGAAAAAATTAGGGTAAAATAATAAGCTTATGTTTACGCCAATAAGAAAAGGTATTATCTGTAATAAGGTGGGATTTAAAAAAGAGAAGGTTAACAATGATTTACCTACGCAAAGCAAAATGACCAGCATAAGTTTTGCCATCATAGAAATTAGCGATAAACCAATAATCATCACTTGGAAGTAGTTTTCCTTTTAACATGCCATTCCAACTACGATTTGAATTTGTAAGTAGCGTTATCAATTTACCATAACGGTTAAAAATCTGAATAGATTCTATTTGATTGAATTGAGCTGCAGTACCAATAACTTGCCAAGTAGGATTATCGTTATCTCCATTGGGAGTAAAAAACTTTGGGAAACCTAAAACCGAAATTATTTCTTCTTGATTACCACAACCATTTTTATCTCTTATATAAACCGTATGAAAGCCTTTTGAAACATTTGTGAAAACGAAATCATCTTGATAAAATCCATCGATATCATCTATCGCGATTTCATAATTCCCGTCACCTGAAAGTGTAATAGTTACCACATTATTAGGAGCAACACCTACAACGCTAACATTATCTATAGTGGCTAATTCTGAGGCTAAAACTGTAATTGTTCTGCTCGCAGAACAACCATTAGGGTCCGTAACAATCACCGTATAAACCCCAGGTTCTGTAACCTCATAAAACAAAGTGGTGTTTGATGTCGCAATCCCATTAAATTGCCATTCGTAATAATAATTATTCGGTAAATCATTTAGCACACCACCATATATTGTGAGTGGTTCCGGAAAAGTATTTAGACAATATAATACCGTTTCATCAGGTTTTAAAAGCGGAGTATAAAGGACATCGAGGTTAACTGTAGAAATACCATAACACTGATTGTTATTTGTGATTTTTACAAAAATAGTTTGGGTATATGCTTCAGTGTTTTCAAAATTAATAGACAGTTGATTAGTGTTATTCAAAGCATCTTCTTCCGTTTCAAAATAACGAACAACTGCATTTGTCGGAATTTGATTTTGAATAGAGTTCTGAATCTCAGACAAATTAAAAGTAGTGAAGCCGTCTATAAGCTCTCCATCACAACCTTTTAAATTAGGAATGGATATGGTGTTATTTGAGGTTTGTAATTCTAACTCAGCAATCTCTAAACAATCCGCTCTGTTTATGATTCTTACATAAACCGTTTGAAATGGTGTTGTGTTTAGAAACGCATCAGGATTTGTAATTGGATTTATATTTGCTAAAGCCTCAGCTTCTGAGAAGAAAAACTGATCAATATATGAGTCTTGGTTGGCACTGGTTAAATCCGAAGTAGCATCGGATAAATCATAAAGTGTTAACCCATCTTGGTTACTGTCACATTCAATTAAAACAGAATTAGTGGCTATAGGTAAGAGGGCATATTCAATTATAACTTCCCCATAAGAAATACAACCATTAGCTAAGGTAACTTCAACTATATAGGTGCCAGCCTCTGTAACGGTGTAAGTTTCACAAATTGTACAGCCAGAGGCACTTTGAACTAGAACACCATCTTTAAACCATTCATAAGTGTTTTGCTCCTCTTGCAATGCATTAAGTTCTAGTGTTTCACCTTCACAAAGTGCATTGTTTGTTGCGAGAAGTAAGTCTGGTCCTATATTTGTAGAGAGTTCAAAACTACTAGCCTCTAAAAAAACTGCAGAGTCGTATCTGAAATTCTGTTCATCAGCAATAACCAATTTAACATGGTAAGTTGTGTTTGGTATAACGTTAGCTGTAGCGGTTAAAATAGCAGTCTGCCCATTAAAATTTATAGGTGCATTACTAGCGTTATAACTTCCAAAATAGGTTTCGTTTTCTGGTGGACAACTACCTTGAACTCCTGGCATTACCGTAGTCACTTTAACAGGTGTGTCTGTATTTGGTACTAACGCTATATTTTCATAAGCTTGTTGTCCGATTGTAGGTCTAATTAAAAAACCGAATAAATCAGAATACCTACAGGTATTCGAATTATTTTCTTGGTACTCTTCTGAAGCAAAAAGGTATCTAAAACTAATCTGCGATGCAACTGAGGTAAATTCAAATTCTAAAATAGTAGCGTTTATTGTACCAGATTCGTTTAAAGCATTTTCCAGATCACCATCTCCAATCCAATTAGGAGCGTTATCATCACTTAAAGTGTTATTTGGTCCAGGTACATTATTTAATCGTCCTGTGCTTAAAACAACACCACTTTCAAAAGGAAAACTAGTACCTGTAGCGTCAAAATATCCATAGCTTTGATCCGAACCTCCAAAATCACCACCAACAACATTGGTTACTGTAACGTTGTCTATACAGTCACTATCAATTAAAACATTTTCTATAAGTTGTTGAGCCGTATATGTCTGACTATCTACTGAAATATTTTGAGCATAATTCAATAGAGAAAAAAAAAGGGCAATAGCAAGTAGTATTTGCTTCATTTTTGTTTTAAGGGACTGCAAAGATACACTACAAAGAATTATCTAAATTCAAATAAGATGTTAAAAAAGATGATATGTTTTTATTAACGATGAAGCGTAAAGTGACCTTTCGCTTCAGAACCATGAGAACCTTGTTTAATTTCTGCTAAAAACTAATAGTCCTCGGTAGGCAAATTATTGTATATATGATTACTGTTTTATATTAGAGCGTTTTAATTTAATAATGTGTGTAGTTTTCTATAAGAATGAAAAGCCTATTTTTAAATATAAAATATCCCTTTACTAAGACGTGAGGGGATATTTTAAAATTAAGATTGGAAGTTATATTTATTAATGTTTTAAGGTAAAATGACCTTTAACTTCAAAAGCAATAGCACCACGTTTTATTTCAGCTGTAAACCAAAAGTCACTTGTTGGTAGTATTTTACCATTGTAATAACCATCCCAACCCGGAGAGCTAGATGTTAATTGTTTAATGCGTTTGCCATAGCGGTCAAAAATATTAATAACAGTTCCTGGTAATGTCTCAATACCTATAATATGCCATGTGTCAAAATCACCATCATTATTTGGTGTAAAGAACTTAGGAATATCCACAACTAAAACTTCTTTAGTAACATTCGCACAACCATTTAAGTCTACTATTGTCACTGTATGGTAACCCATTGCGACATTCTGAAACACATTAGATTCTTGAGGATCAAAATCATCTAATTGATAAAGGTAATTACCAATGCCACTTATTGTCACTGTGATATTGTTTGGATCTGAGAAATCTACAACTTCTGTGGTTTCTATCGTTGCCGATTCCGATTCCGTGACACCAAAATAATTTGTGTTTTCACAACCAAATTGAGACGTTACAGTTACCCAATAATTACCAACTTCAGTCACCTCTATCTCTGGAGTAGTTTCTCCTGTAGACCATAAATAAGAATCGCTAGCATAATTAGTATTGGCGGATACAAGCAAAGGTGTATTGTTTAAACAAATAACCTGATCTCCTATATCAACTACAGGAATAGGGTTTACAATAGCAGAGAATGACGTTATACTATAACATCCTGTGTTGCTGTTTTCTAAACGAGCATAAATAATTTCACCATCAAAAGCCATATAATCCGTTTCTAAAGCTGAATTATTTTCTTGCGCTTTAAGTTCTGAATCATGATACGTTAGCGTAAATAAATTAGAATTTTGTCCTCCTAATATACTAGCGTTTTGTTGTGCTAAGTCAAATTCTAAAATGCCATCAAAGTCATCATCACACGCTTCTAAATCATTTGGTTGGTTAGCTATTGGTAAGGCATCTACTTTTAAATTAAATTCGTAATATGTAGAACAATGTGTGGTGCTATACTCTGTTCTCAAAAACAACGTATCATAATTACTCTGGTACGTGTAATTAGTGTCTAGCGCATTAATATTTGCTATAGCATCAGCTTCGTTAGAGAAGTAACTATATAAAACGTTATAACTATTATCCGTAGCAATTTCATTAATATCAGTTAAGTCTACAGTGTTGGTATCATTCTCACATATCGAATACTCTTCAAAATCATGAATAACAGGAGGTTGGTTTACTATCAATTCTATTGGAAGCGAGGCGTAGCAATTAGAAATTGTATTGGTCACTTTCATATAAACCGTTTGAGGGTTTGATATATTTGTATAGTTTTCAGGGTTTGAAATTGGATTCATTTCTGCTTCAGAATCTTCAAAAGTGGCATAATATTCAATAAGAATATTTTCTTGTCTAACATCCGTAATGTTCGATTCTGCACCAGTTAAATCAAATTCAAGTGTGCCATCTGTATCATCATCACATTCTATCATTGGTGCTGCAAACGTTACGTCTGGTACTTTAATGACATTAATTACAAATGATGTAATAGACTGGCAGATTGTTCCATTATCAATCTGCACAAAAATCTGTTGTGGATTTACGGTGTTTTCATATTGAAGCGGGATTTCATTTATATTATTTATAGCATCATTTTCTGTAGTAAAGAATTTTACCGATTGAATATCTGGAATACCAGCAGCTACTTCTTCAGCTATACTTGAAAAATCAAAAAGCTCAGAACCATCATTTGAAATATCATCACAAACAAACCAATTTGTCGGTTCGTTGTAGGTTGGGTTGGTACCAACCTCAATTGTAAATGAAGAGGTAGTGTAGCAAGACTCGTCTGTAGTATTGTCAACTCTCACATAGATTTGTTGTGGATTGCTAATGTTTTCATAAGTACTTGTCTTATCAATAGGATTAGTTTTGTTGTCGGCGTCAGTTGAAGTACGGTAATAGCTTACCACTTTACCAGTTTGTCCGTCTAAAGCTTCGCTGTCTTTGTTTTCAAAAATAAACTGACCAATACCATCAGATACATCTTCACAAAAGGTATAGTGTTCTACGTAGTTAGATAAATCACCAACATACGGTAAGGCATTTACAATAATGTCTAATTCTTCAATAGCATAACAGCCTGTAGTGCTATTTTCTACACGCATGTAAACAATTTCTGTTTGTGCGGAATAGTTTGTTAAACCTTGAATTTCATTTTCATCAGAACGCGCATCAGCTAAACTATTATGAAAGCTTACACTTCTGTTAGGAGTTGCTAAAATAGAATTAGGTATGCTATTATTTAAATTTATTAAGGAGAAGCCGTCTCTATCAGCATCGCAAATTATGATATCTAAAGGTTTTTCGCTTTCTGGTGCTGGTAAAACTGTAACTTCAAAAGAGTTGTAATCAAAACAACCGGTTTCAGAAAATGTAATTCTAGGATATAATGTAAATGGGTTACTTACATTTTCATAATTATTAGGTAATACATTAGTATTATCAATAGCATCTTGTTCTGTAGGGAAGTAGGTGACTTCAAAACCTTCTTCGCCATTGGTAATATCACCGTTTAATGCCGATAAGTTTGTCGTGGTAAAACCATCTTGATCTTCATCACAAACTGTTAAACTAACAACAGAATCAAATTGAATAATAGGGTACAATATCAAATCAAATTCTGCAACTTCAGTACAAGTTAGACTTTCTAAAGAAATGTAAATGGTTTGTGGGTTGCTCTGTGAATTATAAGATACAGCAGTATTAATGGCATTATTTCCATTGTCTCTATCTATTTCCGATTCATAAAATACGACTTCAACATCTGGTAATTCATTGATAATACCAACAGCAATATTTTCAAAATCAAACCCTTCTGTGTCATCATCACCAACATCACATGCCGAAATATCTCTAATATTTGTTGCTGTTAATAATAGGTTAGTATGAAGTTCTATAGGTGTTGTTGAGGCACAGCCAGAACCTATGTTTTCCACTCTGATGTATACTAGTTGTTCTTCAGAATTAATATTTGCATAATTCGTTTCGTCTGCAATTGGGTTTGATCCGGAAAGTGCATCATCTGGAGAGGTGTGAAATGTTACTGTTACACCATTTAAGCCTTCTAAAACTTCAGGGATAATTGTAGTTAAATCAAAATTAGCATAACCATCTAAATCCGTATCACAGGCATCAATATAATGCGTTTCCGTGTTGATAGTAGGACTGTCTATGATGTTAACGTTTAAAATTGTTGTACTAATACAGCCAGTTTCTGTGTTTTTAACACTTACATATAAAACTTCTGCAGAGTTTGTGTTGGTATAAGGCATCGGGTAAGCATTGATGCCAGAAGCTGCATCTGATGCAGAACCATGATAACTGACGACAAGGTTTGGTTGCGAAAGTGTTATTTCAGAATCTTTATAGGCATTGATATCCATGGCTACTCTTCCGTTAGCAGAGCCATCATCACAAACCTCTAAAAGAGTTGGGTTAGAAATTACTGGTAAAGAATTTACAACTAAATTGAAGGTTGAAAATGCTAAACAGCCATTCACGGTGTCCTCAATTCTTACGTGAATCGGTTGTGGACTCGATGTATTTTGAATAGGACTTGTAATAGGGTTATTATTATTAATAGCATCTGTATTATTATAGTGGTAAGAAATTGTATATGTTGAAGAAGGAACAGAGGCTATTACTTCGGCATCTTTAGTCGATAAGTCAAATATCTCTAAACCATCACCAATTAGGTCATCACAAAGTGAAAAATCGGTTATAGGATCGGAGGTTTGTGTAGAACTTAAAGTCACGTCAATAGCATCTTCTATTACGCAAGAATTTCCTGCAAGAGGCAATTGTACTTCTACACGGTAGTTACCCGATTGTAATGCTATTAAATTTGATTGATTAGCAGAAGGAATTTGTGTATCATTGAAAAACCAAGAATAGACGGCATTAGGATTGTTTATGTTTCCATCTAACGCAACGCTACTAGCACATGTAGAGAAATCTTCTCCTAAATCTACAGAGGCATTAAAGCTATTTCCTTCAATAAAGACCGCAGAGTCATAATTTTGATCATTTTGATCTGCAATAACAAGTTTTATTTGATATTGCACATTTGGTTGAATCGCGGCAGTAGCAGAAAGAACAGTAGTCCTTCCATTATAATTAGTATCTCCAAGATTATAACCTTCAAAGTATTCTCCGTTTGAAGCTGGACAAAATCCTACAATTTCATCATGAACCGTATTAGTGTTCACCGGAGTTGTGGTTCCAGGTATTAAAGCAATATTGGTATATGAGTCCGTGGTGCCAGCTTCTCTAATTAAAAAAGCAAAACCATCAGAATAATTACACGGGAAATTACCAAAATATTCTTCTGATGCTAAGATGTAATTAAATTGTATCTGATTTGAAATGGATATAAAATCAAATTCTATAGATGTTGCGTTCACCGTACCAGATATACCTAAGGCAGATTCAAGATCGCTATCTGTTAACCATGTTGCATCTCCGTCGTTTAAGATTGCATTGTTTAGATCATTACCAGCAGAAGATGCATTTCCTGTGGTTAAAACAATTCCATTTTCGAAAGGGAAGTTTGAACTAGAACGCTCAAAATAACCAAAACTGCCAATGCCAATTGAAGATCCATTTGAGAGAGAGTTAATGTTTGAAACTTCTACACAACCCTGGATTAATGTGTTTTGAATTAAGTCTTGAGGTGAAACTGAATTATCTACGGTTACTTGTTGTGAAAAGGATATACTAGAAATTAATCCAATAAATAAGCAGAGGGAGCGGTTTAAATAAGTCATTAGTTTCGGTTAAGGTTTACTATATTAGTGTAAGGTAGATTTGGAGTCAACGCACACACATTATTTAATAAGGTCGAAAAGTATATTAAAATAAGATGAAATACAAAAAAATACGTCGAACTACACTAAATGTTAACGTTTAGAGCCGAAAAATGGCCTTTTGAGCTGATAAATTCAGCGAAAAGAGATTATTCTTACACCTATGATTTTTAATAATTCTAACAATTATGTAAGAAATATCTTAATCTGAGTGTCAGTTATTTAGTTTCTTTATAGCTCTAGTCTAAAATATACTTATAGACAGTAATTAGCTATTAAAAGTTTTTGAGGGATTTAATAAAATTGAGGAGGGAATTAGCAAATAAATTTCACTAACAGGTATAAAATTAAAGGAACTAATGCATAATTGCAAAAAAATAAGACGAATGGGCTAAAACTTTAACAATTCGAAAAAATTAAGACATATTTTAATAGTTTATGTATACCCAACCTACAAAGGGTTCATAATTTGGGTCATTTAAATTTAAAATATAATAGTACGTACCCACAGGGGCTTTATTGCCTTTATTGTTAAGTCCTCTGTTTATTTTACCCAACCATGGCATTTCATTATGGCCAATAAAAATCAGCTCTCCATAGCGGTTGTAAATATGTAATTCGTGTTCTGTAAATACATCATATAATCCTTGAATATTGAACCAATCATTTTTTGTGTCATCATTAGGGGAGAATCCTTGAGGAATATAAGGTGGACAGTTTTCAACGGTTAAATCAAATTGAAATATCTCATAACAAGGATCTTGTCTTAATTTAACAAATATGGTTTCAGGATTATGGGTGTTATTATAGTCTGATGGTATAATAATCGCATTATCATCCGTTTTTAAGTCATCTAATGCGTAGTAAAATGTAATATCTTCCTCATTATAATTTATTGAGTTAAGAGCTTCGAATAAGTTAAAACTCGAAATTTCTAAACCCTCATTACAGCCAATTAGGTTAGGGAGTGGTGTAATTTCGGAAACCGTTAGTAATTCAATAGTTTTAAATGCGCTATTATTGTTTTCGTTAGATTCTGTAACTACACCTGTCATAGTGCCATTATCATCTACTATGGCTACAATAGTAATATTAGGGTCTGTACTATTTGGTAATGTGAGGTAAATTGAATTTTCTTCACTGGCGTTTATAGCAATATCATTAACCGTTGCACCAGCATCAATAAAAATACCATCACTATAAAATGCAATTGGTGTATTGGCAGGTAAAACATCGGTGCTATTTAAATTATACACGGTATAAAATAATTGAATGCTAGTATCTCCGCAGCTTACAGTATCATTGTCAACAGTTATGGTGGCATCTGGTAGTTGACTATTTAAAACGGTAATAATATTATTTATCATTACAAAATCTTGGCCAGAGGTAAGTGAGATCGTAGCTGAGGTATCTCCAATATTGATGTTATTCTGAATGCTATAAACATCAATATCCATATTGTATAGATTAAAATCACCAGTAAAAGAATTAGTACCATTAAAGGCATTATTTGCAGGATTTAAGGGTGGGTTGCTAATAACACTTCCGTTAATAGTGAGTTGCTCATTAACGGCTAAAGATTTGTCACCTTCCCAAGCAATAAAACCAATTTTCGCATTTTCATTATCTAATACGTTTAAATTATCGAGTGTAATATCTAGGAAATCAGGGACACTTTGTAAACCATCATAAACATTAAGTTGGTTAAGAGGTAGGTTATTATCTTCATAAATAATAGTTATTGCCCAGCCACCAAAATTGGTGCCTGTAGAACAGTATGGACCAATATCAGTGGTAAGATCAAAATTAGAGACGGTGTAATTAGTGCTGCCTTGATCTAAAATTATTGACGTCACATCCGCAAATGCAGCAAAGAAAACACGGTTAGCATCTAAAGCATCGCTAAATGTACGTTCAGCCGTGATATCTATAGTGTTTAATGAAATATTGAAATCTCCAGTATGCGAACCTGCCCAGTATAAATAAGCAGCAACTACATTTTGATCGCTATTTAACGATAAGTTGGCTGATGATGAGGTTAAAATAGTACAAGGGCCAAAACTACCATTTTCAGTAATATTCATAGTATTACCAATAGCAGTATAATCATATCTGCCATTAAATTGTTGGTATAATGAAACATCTTGAGCAAAAAAAGGTTGAACTATGCTAAATAGGAAGAAACATAATATGTAATGAGGATTTTTCAAATTACGAGATTGGTCAAACGAAAGTACAATTTTTAAAATTACCGTTTTAAGGTAAAATGATTGGTAAATGTTCGTCCATCTTGAAGTTTAACTTTAAACCAATAATCACTATTTGGCATTAGCTCTCCATTAAATGTTCCATCCCAACCCACGCTAAGCGGATCGAGTTCTTTTATTAGTTTTCCATAACGGTCAAATATCAATACGGAAGAATTGGATTGAAAAAGAGAAGAAATCCCCTTTACTTGCCAATAATCATTTTTGTCATCGGCATTTGGCGTAAAGAATTTAGGGAAACCAATCACAGATACTAAGGCGTCTGTGACTCCACAATTATTTTTATCTCTAATGTAAACAGTGTAAAGTCCTGGCGCTACATCTTCAAAAGTCGTAGCATTTTGGTAAGGACCATTAATTTCATCTAGCGCATATTCATAATCTCCTTCGCCACTTACAAAAACAGTGATGGTATTATTTTGAGTGGCATCTACAACTTCAATATTGGTTACTGTAGCAATATTTGACGCAAGAACCGTTACAGATCTATCTTTAAAACATCCATTTGTATTTGTGACTCTTACGTTGTAGGTTCCTGGAGCATTAACTTCAATAGTAGAAGTGTCCTCACCAGTTGACCATTCGTAATAGTAATTGTTTGGGATATCATCGATGAGTCCGCCATTAATGGTTATTGTTTCTGGGAAAAAGTTCAGACAATATTGTGTTTCAAATGTGGTTTCAATATTTGGTAATTTAAAAACAGTAAGTTCTATTTCGCTAATACCATAACATGCGTTAGCGTTTTCTAAACGTCCATATATGGTTTGATTATAGGCGACAGTATTTGTAAATAAGTCTGAAAGTGCATTGCTTTCTAGTAAGGCATCTTCATAAGTTTCATAATACGTTAAAATAAAATCATCAATAGAATTAGGGAAAATAGTGTCATCTACAGTGCTAAGATTAAACTCCATAATACCATCTTCTATGCCATCTGTATCGCATAACTGAATACTAGCATTGTTAGTTGCTGTTGTGCTAACTTCTAGAGAAATTTCACTAAAGTTAATACAGTTACTACTTGTATTAGTGACTCTGGTATATATAATTTGTGGATTGAAAAAATTATCAAAAGAATTACCATCAATAGCATTTTCTTGATTCTCTGCATCAATCTGAGATAGGTAATACTCTATAGTCGAGTTCGGATTTCCTTCTGTAATTTCGTCAGATGCTTGAGTGATGTTGAATGTTGTAAAACCTTCCGGAATACCATCTTCATCACATTGTAAAAGTGCTACATTATTAGCTACTGGTATAGGATCCACATTTATATTAAACGATGTAAAACCAATACATCCTGAATCTAAATCTTCAATCCTAACAAATATTTCATTTGGTGTAGGTGCCGCATTTCTATAGTTTAAAGGTAATGAAGAAGTGGATGTTTCGGCGTCTGCTTGATTTAAGTAATAGCTAATATCATAATTGGTACCTGCAATTCCGTCGATAATTTCTTGTGACTTCACATTAAAATCAAAAGTTGAAATACCGTTTTGATCATCCCCATCTAAATCATCATCGCAAATATTATAATCTGTCGCAGTATTAAAATTGGTAAGTGTCGAGACATTAATTTCAAAATTATTCAAAATATAACAGCCCGATGTTAAGTTTTCTACTCTAACATATATAATTTCATTAGCCGTTGCGTTATTAAAAATATTACCTAAGGCGTTTACATTAATGTTTGCATCACTTTCAGAGTTGTGATAGGTAACCATAACATCTGATTCACCATTGATTATATCTTGAGTTAAAGTGTTGAGGTCAAATTCTGTGATATTATCATCATAAGGGGCAATAGAATCACAAACCTCAATATTAGGTAAACTGATTGATGTTGTGTCATTGATCAAAGGATTTGATGGTGCTTCAGGAAAAGTAGCTGTGCCAGTCCATTCTAATGAAAACGGACTGTTACCAATAGGTCTATCAATAACTATATAATAACTTTCGCCAGCTAAGACATCTATGGCGCTTACAAAACTATCACCGCTGGCACCAGGGCCATCAGCTGTTTCTGTTGACGAGGAGTTTAATCCTGTTCTATTATTTCCTTGATTAGCAGCTGCAGGATTTGTCGTGGAGCATCTAATGGCTTGTCCAATATTACCGCAGCTTACATTAGGTCCAAAAATGAAGAAGTCATAATCTTCACTAATATTATTACTGCTTGGAGTTAGGGTAAATGCGAGTGTTCCGTCGGTAGCTATGTTAACTTCTAACCAAATACTATTGTTTTCTTGGCTTCCACAGGTATTAGAATTATTTAGCTCTTGCGTACCAACACCACTGACATCTAAACTAAAATCGGAATTACCACAAACCGTTACGGCGAATTGGCAATCATTAGGTTGTTGAGCATAAATTAAAGTACTACAAAAAAAGCAACCAATTAATATTAGAGCTTTTTTTATAAAATTAGGGGAATTCGTCATCGTTTTAAGGTAAAGTGATTTGTAAATGTACGTCCGTCTTCTAAGGTAACTTTAAACCAATAGTCGCTTGTTGGCATTTTTTTGCCATTAAAGGTGCCATCCCAACCTGGACTTAAAGGGTCGAGTTCTTTTAAAAGTTTACCATATCTATCAAAAATAAATATAGAAGCATTTGCTTGAAAATTATTAGTAATACCATAAACTTGCCAAAAATCGTTTTTGGTATCATTGTTTGGTGTGAAAAATTTAGGGAAGCCTATGACAGAAACTGAATCTTCTGCAATACCACAATTATTTTTATCACGAACATAAACGGTATAAAATCCTGGTTGAATAGGGTTGAAGGTTTGACTATCTTGGTAAGGACCATCGATATCATCGATAGCATATTCGTAAATTCCTTCGCCATCAACCATTATCGAAATAGAATTGTTTTGAGATGCATCTATCACCTCAATCTGCGTAATGGATGCTATATTAGATGCCAATACAGTAATCGTTCTATCTTTAAAACAGCCATTTGTGTTCGTAACTCTAACACTGTAAGTTCCTGGTGTATTTATTTCAATTGCAGATGTGTTTTCTCCTGTAGACCAACTGTAATAGTAGTTACTGGCAGAGTCATTTACAACACCTCCATCTAGCATAATTGGTTCTGGGAAGAAATTCAAACAATAGAATGTTTCAAATTCAGTTTCAATATGTGGTAATTTTAAAACAGTTAAGGATATTTGACTTATACCATAACAAGCACTGGCATTTTCTACTCGTGCATAAATAGTGTGTTGGTAAGGTATGGTATTGGTATATGTTGTACTGATAGCATTAGTTTCTAATAAGGCATCATCATAGGTTTCATAATACACTACATCTAATCCTACAGGAGAGTTGGCTAAAACTGTAGCGTTAGCATCGGTAAGATTAAATGTCATAAATCCATCTTCGCTACCATCTATATCGCATAACGATAAACTTGCGTTGTTTGAAGAGGTGGTACTAATTTCTAAAGTAATTTCACTAATGTTGGCACAGTCAGAACTTGAGTTTGTGACTCTTGCATATACGGTTTGAGGGCTGAAGTAATTGTAAAAGGCATCCGCATTAATCGAGTTTTCTTCATTTTCAGCATCAGTTCGAGAGGTGTAAAAATCAATACTTGTATTTAAGGCGTTATCTGTAATCTCGCCGATACTTTCTTTCAAATTAAAAATAGTGAAACCTTCAGGGATACCATCTTCATCACATTGAATAATTGTAATATCATTGGCCACAGGGATAGGATTAATTACCACATTAAAAGAAGCTGTATTAAAGCAATCAGTGTTTAACGTGTTTTCAGCTCTAACAAAAATAGTGTCGTTAATTGCGTTTGTGTTCGTGTAATTAAGTGGCAATGCGCTGGTGTTTGTATCTGCATCATCTTGTGAACCATGGAATGTGATATTAAGATCTGTTTCCGGTTGAGCGTCCCTAAGCGTTGGAATGATATCTCCAAGTGCTATTGTGGCAATACCGTCCATAACATTACCGAGATTATCACAAAACTCAATTGTGTTTAATATTGGAATTTGAGGAGTGTTAAATACTTCAATATCAAAAGAATTGACAGCAAAACAATTGGTGTTGCTTGCGTTATCTACACGGACAAATATGGTTTGTGGATTAGACATATTGGTGTAAGGAAATGTTAATTGATTGTCCCCAGAATTGGCATCTTCTAGTGTGTCATAATAACTTACATTGTACTCTAAAGTATTTTGAGTTAATAACGCTTCAGAATTTTTAGTCGTAAAATCGAAGCTTGTAAATCCATCGTTATCCCCAATATCACAAACGTTAACATCTAAAAGAGGATGTGCTACGGGGATTTCAAAAACACCAACAACGGCATTACCAGTTATGGGGCATTCTCCATTATTCTGTTCAATATAAACTTCATAAAAACCAGGAGTGTCTACGCTTAATTGAGATGAAGTTTCAGTTAAAGGTACTCCATCAAAAGACCACACGTAATCTGCACCAATGATATCATCTGCTTGTAATGTGTAGGTGTCGTTAGTACATAATTTTAATTCGGTGGTACTAATACCATTTCTAATAATGTCAGTTTCAGAATTAAATAACGATTGAATAAAAGGCGGTAATCCAATTGTACTAGTATTTTGATTCGAACCATTAACATCCAGTAATATACCGCGCTCGTTATAGTTGGCTGCCGATCCATCAGCTTCAGGATTATTAATGATACCTAAATATTTTGAAATTGTGGGGTTGCCATTATAACTTAGATTTGCTCTATAAATACGTCGATCGATACCTAATTGCAATGCACCAGCAGAGACATCGTTAGAGGAATGGATTATTTGAATTGAATTTGGAATATCACTACTTTCTAGGTCCCATTGTAATATATGGCTAGTGCCATTTCCAGATCCGCCTTCGCTCATCGTAGCGTATACTTTTCTACTTTCAGCAGAGAATTCTACGCCATATGGACTATTTCCGTTTTGCGAGCTGTAAAGTTCTAAAGGGTTGGTTAACGTTCCGGTTTCATTATTAAAATCGTATAAAAAAATGTTGCCAGGTGCATTGCCGCCTGTTATTGTAGCTTCGCCATAGTTGGCGGCAACTAGTTTAGAACCATCCGGGGAGGATTTAATATAACCTAAAGAATTACGCCTGTAGCCTTCGATAGGAATATAAGGACCAATTTCTGAGATAATAGGGGTAGATTGTACACCATCGACACCAATTCTAAAGGAGTAAAATTTATTGCCCAAATGTGTAATTACCCAAAACGAAGTACAGTCTTCAGCACGTACAGCCGTAATTTTTTCTGAACTCTTATATTGTATTTCTAATGGACTAGATGCATCATAGGTTACTAAATGGATGTTTTTTTCTTCGGAATCGACATCGCCTAACCCCGCATTTAAAGTCATATCTATTAATGAATAGTTAAAACCATTATTAAAACCGTCATCTTGGTATGGAACTGATCCACCACCTTCATAAGTTTCTGTATATGGGTTAGGGTATGTACTGGCGTTATTATGATGAGGTTCATCAACAGTAAAAAGATAATACTTGTCTGGATCTTCAGGTTTAGGAACAATAAGGCCAGAGGAAGTGCTAGATGGATCTCCTAAAAGCCCTGTGCCTGCAAAGTAATTTCCATTAGCCATAATTTGGTGATTTCTATTCCAAACGGTTCTTCCGTCGGAATAAAACAATAAATTCCCATCAGAATCAGCAATTGAAGTACAGCCTTCTAAAGTATTTATCTGACCATTGGTTATGGCGGTAACAGCTCCTGTTTCAGCATTAAATTGCAGTCCTGAGTTTTGCCCAAAATACCAAAATGAAGCTTCATTTTGTGCATAAAAATGGGTGCTGGTTAATACTATTAATAAAGTTAAAAAGACTCTTTTCATGGAAGCTTAATGTGGTAAATCACATTAGGCATACAAGATAATAACTAGAACGTAAAAAATCCTAACTTTTAACATTGTATGATTGTAAAGCAATTTTTACAAATCTATTATAAATCTCTCTTTTTTAATAATTGATAAGATAAAAAGACAAATAATGCCGTCCAACCTAAAACGATAGCAATTTCGTACCAATGTACTGCGTAATCGTACATGATATCGGTTTTATCAGGGAATTTAGTCATTATAATCCGTTGCATCGGTTGATTGATAAGGTTGTACATGGATTCTAGAGGTAAAAAACCTTTGACCTTAAATGCTGTTTCTACAGTTCCGGATACATAGACTGTTGCCCAAAATATTAACCACTCCACGATGTAAAGAACCACCAAGAACGCTAAAGCAAATGCAGAACGTTTTACCAACACTCCAAAAAGTAGACATAGACTAAAGAAACCGATAAGTTTTACAAAGTAGGCGAGTAAAAATTCAACTTCTCTGAAAATAATTGTAGTATCAGTATAACTTGAATAGTACATTCCTATTACAAATGTTGCAATTCCAATTAGTAAAGTAGCACATAATGAGAAAAATACAATCGTATAGAATTTAGAAAGCACAAATTCCTTCTTGCTCAAACCATCAATAAGGTTTTGTTTTAGGGTTTTATTGCTGTATTCATTACCGATCATACTAACGACAACAATAGCAAAAAAGAACTTAAAATAGGATGCGAAAAACGTGGTAATATGCCAAATGATTGGGAAGTTAAATATACCTAATTCACTCAATTCGAGTGTAAAAAAGCCGAAGAAATTTATTTTAATGGATGATAAAATAAGTACTGTAAAAGGTAATATAAAGGATATAAATATTAAAACTAAACTTACTTTATTCAGCCACAGTTTTTGAAATTCTATTTTTACAAGACGTAACATATTTGATTGGTTTTGCGCACTCTCAAATGATGAGAATTATGCTGTTTTTTTGATTGATTTATTGGTTGTCTGTTAGTTGCAAGAATTGCTCTTCTAGGCTTTCTTTACGTTTTACCAAGTGTGATAGCAAAATACCTTTTTCAAACATTAATTTATTAAAATCGGAAGCTGACATTGGTTCGTTTAAGAAGGCGGTGATCAATTCTCCTTCAACTTTTATTTTACCAATATTGGAATGTAACTCTAATAGGCCAATAAGTTCTTGATGCTTTTCGGATTTTAATTCGAAAAAACCATAACTATTAATCATCTCATCTACACGACCTGCATATAGTTTTTCTCCTTTACGTAGTACAACCACATGCGAACATACTTTTTCGACTTCATCTAAAAGGTGAGACGCCAAAAGAATAGTGGTACCATTCGCGGCAATATCTTTTATTATTTGTCGTATTTGATGGATGCCTTGTGGATCTAAGCCGTTCGTAGGTTCATCTAGTATTAAAATTTCTGGATCATTAAGTAGGGCAGAAGCGATAGCCAAACGTTGTTTCATCCCTAAAGAATAGGTTCTAAACTTGTGGTCTTTTCTATCGAGCAATCCGACGATAGTAAGCTTTTCGTTAATTTTATTGTGATCCACTCCTTTTATGCGGCAAACTAATTTTAAATTTTGCTCAGCCGTCATATATGGATAAAAGTTTGGGCGCTCAATGATTGCCCCAACTTTTTTTAGGGCATCATGCGTTGTGATGTTACCATCAAACCAATGAAAATCGCCTTGAGTTTTATTCACCACATTTAATACGATACCTAAAGTTGTAGATTTACCACTTCCATTAGGACCTAAAATACCGTAGACATTGCCTTTATTGATTGTAAAGCTTAAGTTTTTAACGGCTGTGAGATAACCGAATTTCTTTGTAAGATTATTGATAGTAAGGATTGGCTCCAAAATGATTGATTTTTGAGATGCTGACACAAGTTCAACAAAAGTTGGTTATATATAAGACGACTGATACGTTTTTTTGTTACACGGATTTTTATTTATAATAAATAAGGAATTAAAATAATTGATTTAATGCGTTTCTAAAACTTTGAAAGATAATTTAATCAAATTTAAAAGTAACTTTTATTTTTCATATTAAAACCCTTAAATTTAGCACATGAGTGAGGATTTAAAAATATCAAAACGAAAACCAACATATCCTATTTCTGAAAAATTAGATACATATTTGTCTAAATATAGAAGAAATATAGACTTACCTATTTTCTATTCTGATTTATTGCGCTTTCAGGGGTCTGTTGTTGTTTATGACAAAGATGATGTGGATACGCTTTGGGTACGTGTATATTATAATGAGTTTGAGCGCGAAGAAATTGATATAAGTTTAAAACAAGTGTACTCAAGTTTAATTTCAGATGGGGGCACAAGCATCTTAAAATACCTAAGTGTAGATGCCATTGATTTCTGTACGTTCGGAAACTCTAAACCTTTCAGAATAAAAGTGAGAAACGTTCTTAATGATAATTTTACGCATTTTTACGTTAAAACAGCTGATGCCTCAAGAGTCTACGGATTAGAATTAGAGCAGATGCTATCCCCATATCAAATAAATTTTTTAATATGTAAAGATACGTTGATTGAAGAGCATATTGCTGGTATTCCTGGCGATGAATTTATAAAGAATATGTTACCAGATTGTAGTTCTTCAGAAAAATCGCAAATAGCTAAAGAGTTTGTGAAATTTAATGAACGCTGTTTAATAAGACTTTTGGGTGATATGCGTTCTTATAATTATGTCATTGTTCCCACGCACGATTTTGATCATGTTGTTTTTAAAATTAGAGCGATTGACTTTGATCAACAATCTTATGAAGGCAATCTAAAGATTTATAGACCGCAGTTTTTTAAAGAAAACTTTAAAATGGTAGAATTGGTACGTGAAAAAATTCAACACGAATCGATAGATCAATATAAAATTGAAGAACGCTCCATTGTTGCTAAACGAATGATTAGTTATCGCTCGCGTTTAAGGGCCTTATTAACTTGTATGGAAGCGGATGAAATATCTACACCTAAACATATTGAAATACTTAAGGAAGATATTTACAACTACACCCATGATATTAACTTTAAGAAAAGTAAAAATATGGGTGAAGTGTTAAAGAATGCGCTCGATTTTGTAAAGCGTAATTACGAGGATGTTAATTTAAAGCGATTTAGTTAATTCCAGTTTTCATCGAAATCTAAATCACTGTAATCATCAATATCTAAGTCGTCTTCAAACTCATTGTAGTCATCATCGTCTTCCTCTGCTTCAAATGTTTTTTCTGGAGCTTCATCAGGAATTTGACCATGGACAAACATTAGGTTTGGATAATCCGTGCCTTCTGCTTCTTCAACGATTTCACCTAGTTCGACATAAAATGTCCACATGTTCATAAAATCATAAAGATAGATGAGACGTGTAGATGCTTCATGAATAATAGAGTTGATAACCGTTTCGTTCATCATCTTTACTTCATTGCCAGCTTCGCTCATGTCCATCATAGCGATTTCTTCACCTTGATTCCACTGTTCATCGCTTATATAAAATGAAGCCATTTCCATACCATCAAACCCAAAAGACTGCGTGATAGTATTGTGTAAATCTTCCATAGTGTCGCTTTCGCGTATTTCTATATCGCGGAACACATCATCTTCGGTGTCGTTATCAAGGATAATTCTAAATCTATAAATCATGCTGCAAAGTTAAATCTTTTTTAATTATTTCGTAAAGCGATGTAAGGTAAATGTCATAGCACTTAACAAAATAAATGCGCCTACCTGATGCAATACACCTAACCATACCGGAACTGCTAATAGCAACGTAAAAACTCCTAATAAAAATTGAACACCGACCATTGCTAATAAGGTGTTAATTCCTTTTTTCTGAAAAATGGTAAGTGTCATTCTGTTAGCCTTATACCAAATGGAGAGTATAAAAATCACCACAATATAAGCTAGAGTTCTGTGCACAAATTGAACTCCACTTTTACCTTCTAAAAAATTTAGGTAGATGGGATTCTTTTCGATATAAACAGTTTCGTGAATCCATTTGCCTTCACTCATTAGTGGCCAATGGTTATGAATCCATCCAGCATCTAAGCCAGCTACAAAAGCTCCATATATAATTTGAAGGATAAGAATGGCTAGTCCAATTCTAATAAAATTTCTGAACTTTTTATCAATGACTTTTTTGTCTGGAAACATTAAATCTAAAGCGACCCAAAAGGTGTAAGCAAAGGTTAGAAAAGCCGTGGTTAAATGTGCTGCTAATCTAAAATGACTCACATTAGGCTCATCCACTAAGCCAGATTTTACCATGTACCAACCTAAAAACCCTTGAAAACCTCCTAAAACAAGTAGCACTACTGATTTTTTTATAATCGATGCAGAAAGGCGTTTTCTGATTAAAAAGTAGATGAAAGGAATTATAAAAACCAAACCAATAAATCGGCCAATAACTCTATGAATCCATTCCCAAAAATAGATGTCTTTAAATTCTTCTAAACCAAAGTGATTATGAAGTTTTTGATACTCAGGATATTGTTTGTAAAGTTCGAACGCTTCAGTCCATTCTACCTCATTCATAGGTGGAATTGTTCCTGAAATTAATTTGTAGTTTGAAATCGATAAGCCAGAATGTGTCAGTCTAGTGATACCACCAACGATGACCATTATAAAAATTAAAGCGCAACCTGTAAGTAGCCAATAGATGACTGCTTTATTTTCTTTTGTTTGATGAGCCATAAATACAAAAATTAAAATTATTTTACTGCTTACTGCTTACTGCTTACTGCTTACTGCTTACTGCTTACTGCTTACTGCTTACTGCTTACTGCTTACTGCTTCAAGTCCTAGTTTTTTGCCTTTCTCCAACATCAACTTAAACGCTGCTTCGTAATCGTTAGGAATTTCACCTTCTAGAATCGCTTCTTTAATTGCTTCCTTTATTATTCCGATTTCTCTTGAAGGTTTTAAGTTGAAAGTTTCCATAATTTCCTCTCCAGAAACTGGCGGTTGAAAATTCCGAACTTGGTCTCGTTCTTCAACTTCAACAATTTTATCTCTTACTTTCTGAAAGTTATTATGATATTTTTTAAACTTTTTTGGATTCTTAGTAGTGATATCGGCTTCACAAAGGGTCATTAAATCTTCAACATAATCGCCAGCATCAAACACCAAACGTCTCACTGCAGCATCTGTAACTTCTGTTGCCAAAACAATTGGTCGTGAACTCATAAAAACCATTTTCTGAACAAATTTCATTTTGTCATTCAATGGCATTTTTAAACGTTTAAAAAGTTTATAAACCATTTTAGAGCCTACAAATTCGTGCGCATGGAAGGTCCACCCAATTTTTTTATGAAATTTTTTAGTGGGTGCTTTACCGATATCATGTAATAATGCGGCCCAACGTAACCAAAGGTTATCAGTAGTTTTGGCAATATTATCAACGACTTCTAAAGTGTGATAAAAATTATCTTTATGGCGTTGACCTTCAATTTCGTCAATACCCTTTAAGGCTGTTAATTCTGGTAAAATATAATCTAACAGTCCTGTTTTTTCTAAATGTATGAACCCGATAGATGGTGTTTTGCTCTCTAAAATTTTGTTGAGTTCAACAACGATGCGCTCTTTAGTAATAATCGTTATACGCTCTTTATTATCTGTAATAGCTTTTAAAGATGCTTCTTCAATGTTAAAATTTAATTGGGTTGCAAAACGAATCGCTCGCATCATGCGCAACGGATCATCACTATACGTAATATTAGGATCTAGAGGAGTACGAATAATCTCTTGGTCTAAATCACTAAGGCCATTAAATGGATCTAAAAGCTCACCGAAATTACTTTTATTCAAGCTTAACGCTAAGGCGTTAATGGTAAAATCGCGACGGTTTTGATCGTCTTCTAATGTACCGTTTTCAACCACCGGATTTCTACTGTCTTCATTGTAGCTTTCTTTTCGAGCACCAACAAATTCAATTTCAATATCATTATATTGCAGCATGGCAGTTCCGTAAGTTTTGAAAACTTGAACTTTAGGCTGGTTTGGTAAGTTTTTTGCCACTTGTTTTGCTAATTCAATACCACTTCCAACAGCAACTACATCAATATCTTTTGCATTTCCGCGTTCTAAAAAATAGTCACGTACAAAGCCGCCAATAACGTAACTTTCTACTTGCAGTTCTTCAGCAGATTGAGTGATATATTTAAAAATAGAGTGTTTTAATCCTTGTTTGTGATTCATAAGATAATTGAAACTACAGATGCTCTATAAATGAATTAAAAAGTAACTGTATTTTTAGCTGTGCAAAGATACGACACGCGACTAATCTTTTAAAATGAATATTGCCCTTTTTAGGGTATAGAAATTAATTTAAGTTTTAGAGACGAAATAGGGTTTCAGAAAAAAGTAATGAACTAAAACTTTAAATGTTTAATGTCTTGTTGTGCTTTTTCAAAATCTTCAGGTTTTCCAATGTCTAACCAATAATTTAAAATAGGGTAATTGACAATTTTTTTCCGCTTAGCCAATAAGATTTCAATTAAATCTGTGGCATCAAAAAAGTTGTTTTCGGGAATAAACTCGAAACATTCCTTTTTAAAGATATAAATACCAGCATTAGAATAATAAGTGTAAGACGGTTTTTCTTTTAAATCGGTAACAAAACCGGCTTTCGTTTCAACAACTCCATGTGGAATATTGACTTTAGAAGGTATTGTTGCAATTAAAGCATCACCTTTTTTTGAAATAAAATCATTAAAAATGGATTCGAAATTTACATTAGTGAGTAAATCTGCATTCATCACTAATATATAATCATTGTTAAAGTGCTCTATAAGTTTTAAAGCACCAATAGTCCCTAAAGACTTTGATTCTTTAATGAAATTAAAATCAATTTGATGCTCGTTGTTTTCTTCAAAATAGGAGACAATTTGATGACTTAAATAATTGGTAGAAATGTTTATATGTTTTATTCCGTAAGATGCTAAACGATCTGTGCTGTATTCAATTATTGGTTTGTTACCTATTTTTAAAAGGGGTTTTGGAGTGTTTTTGGTTAATGGCATTAAGCGTTCACCTTTCCCACCAGCCATGATTACAACATCTATTTTGTTATGCATCAATTACATTTTATGATCTAAATATTTACCAGTCTCTTTGTGGTTAAAGTTCGGTAATATTTTATGAAATAATTGGGTTATATCTGCCTTTGTCCAAGATTTATTTGCTTTAAGTTTATTTAGAGACTCAGAAAAAAGTTTGAGTTTATAGCCACTATCAATGTTTAATTCATTTTTAATTATACCAAGCGTCTTAAAACGATTAAGGTCTAAAGTTTCATGTGCTGTATAGAATTCTTCAGATTCTTTTTCTCCTGTCGTATCACTTTTAGTCAATAAATACGGCCATTTTCCAGATTGAGGAAGGGTTTTTGCTAATTGCCTTGCTTCATTTTCGTTGTCACACAAATAAGGTTCGTAACCAAGTGCTGTAATGTATTTTATAGCAACTTCAGCGAAACTGGTTGAATGTAACTGTTCATTCAGTTGTGGGAAAAATATATCATTATTCTCGCCAAAAACACAGGACATTAAACAGAGTTCTCCAGATTCTTTTGGTGTTATAAAATATCTTTTAATATCGTTTGGAGCCGCAATAGGTTGTTGTTTTTTCATTCGTTGCTCAAAACCATATAATAAAGACCCATCGGAAAATGCTACGTTAGCAAAGCGCGCTGTAGAAATAGTGATGTCTTTACTTTTTTGCATTAAAAAAAGTTCCATAATGCGCTTAGAAGCTCCCATCATATTCACAGGGTCTGCAGCCTTATCTGTAGACACGCAAAAATATTTTTTGACACCATTATCTATAGATTGTTGAATGGTTTTGTTAGTATTAAAAATATTGACATCAATCATTCGCATTAATGTAAAAGCGTCTTCTTCACTTCGTACGTGTTTTAATGCTGAAAGATTTAGTACATAATCATAATTACCGTCTGAAGCAATAAACGCATCATATGCCATAGAGCCAATATCTAAAGCAAACGTTTTAAAATCACCAGCGATATATCCAAAAGAGCTTCTGATATCTCTCACTAATTCGACTAAGTTATTTTCACTTATATCAACGACATGCAGTTTTTTAGGATGACGTTTAAAAATTTCTTTAGTTACGGCTTGGCCAATTGTGCCTGCTCCACCTAAAATTAGAAATCTTGAAGACGCCACGATAGTGTTAAGTTCACCATGATGTGTCTTTAAATCGCGTTCAAACAATTCGTTTTCTCTACCAATGAGATTTAATATATTTTGTTTGTCCATTTTTTTGTGGTTCATAGTGTAATTAGTGCTACTAATGTTCTATCATTCTAAATAAAAAACACGATTCTTAGCTCTGTAAATATAGGGTTTAGCAATTATGTTTTAAAATTGTTGCATTTATTTCTTTACTTTTATTATGATAAAAATATTCACACCAAAGATTATTAAAAATTGTAATTTTGCTAAATGAAAACGTTTAGAATTAGAACTGAATACAAGGATTCGCAAGAGAAATTGGATTATTTTATTCAAAATTTTGAAACTGAAGGCACACCTTTTGGTAATCAAAAGCGGAATTCTCTGAGACTCTTTAAGTTGAAGGATTTTCAGGTGAATATAAAATCGTTCAAGGTTCCTAACGTTGTTAATCAAATAGCATATTCGTTTTTTAGAAAAAGTAAGGCGCAGCGTTCCTATGAATACGGGTTAGAGCTTATTAAACGAGGGATTGGTACACCACAACCGATTGCTTATTACGAGTTTAAATCATTTTTTTTATTTAAAAAAAGCTACTATTTATCAGAACAGGTCGATTGCGATTTGACTTATAGAGAACTTACTCACGATTTTAATTACCCAGATTATGAGGCTATTTTAAGAGCCTTTACACGATTTACATTTCAATTGCATGAGAAAGGAATTAAATTCTTAGATCACTCTCCAGGAAACACTTTAATAAAAAAGGTAGATGATGGTTATGAGTTCTTTTTAGTGGATTTGAATCGTATGGAATTTAAACACATGAACTTTGAAGATCGTATAAAAAACTTCGACAGATTAACCATTCATAAATCTATGGTAGATGTTATGAGTGATGAGTATGCGAAAGTTTCGGGAGAAGATTATGATAAAATTGTAAATTTAATGTGGGAGGCAACAGAAGCTTTTCAGGCTAAGCATCATAAAAAACAACGTTTAAAAAAGAAATTGAGATTTTGGAGAACGTAATTAAGGTCTATTGATTTTTTCTAGTTCTCTTAATTTCGAATATTTTAAAAACGTAATATTTGCCGTTTGTACACAAATTACAAAGCCATTAAGCCCATCTAAAAATCCAAATCTTAAAAAATAGGATTTAAAAAAGGCCCATGTAGGGTTCCAAATAATTTTCAATAGAGAACTTTTTTTTCCCGAATCGAAATACGCTTTTGCCGCAATAGTTGAAAAATATTCTGTCTTTTGATTAAACTCAGAATAGGTTTGGTAGGTTTTATGTAAGATATCACCTTTTAAATGTCCAAACTTTGCTTTAGCATCGTGTAATTGCACATTATCGTGTGGATTAATACCTTTCCATTCTGCACATCGTCTATCAAAAATGCGTAATTTCTTATTTGGATACCAATCGGAATGTTTAATCCATTGCCCACAAAAGTTATTGAAACGATTGGCATAATACCCATCAAATTTCCAATTCGATTTTAGATTGATTATGGATTGCTGCAGGGTTTCAGATAAAGCCTCATCGCCATCTAATGAAACAATATGGTTAAAGCTTGCTTGTGATAATGCAAAATTCTTTTGTTCTATATAACCTAAGAATTCTTGCTCAATAAATGTGACGTTAAATGCTTTACAGATGGCTTTTGTGTTGTCTGTAGAAAAGGAATCTACAACAATAATTTCGTCTACCACATCAACTAAAGATTTCAAACATTGTTCAATGTTGCGTTCTTCATTAAAAGTGATAATGACTCCAGACAGTTTTATCATGTTGTTGATTTCAATGCTGTAAAAATAGTATTTTTGCTAAATGCAATCTAATCTACAAGCAACAATAATTGTAAGCACCTATAATAAATCCGAATGGCTTAAACTGGTGTTGCTCAGTTTTGATATCCAAACCACCAGAGATTTTGAAATTATTATTGCAGATGATGGTTCTGACGAAAAAACCAAAGCTGTTATAGATCAATTTTCTGAGCATTCAGATTTGAAAGTGATACACGTTTGGCAAGAAGATGATGGTTTTCAGAAAACAAAAATTTTAAACAAAGCCATTTTGGCTTCAAACGCTGACTATTTAATATTTACAGATGGAGATTGTATTGCGCGTAATGATTTTGTTGAAACGCATTTAAAATTAAGACGATTACAACATGCGCTTTCTGGAGGATACTTTAAACTAACAGACGAAGTTTCAAATAAAATGAATGCTCAAGTTATCAGTGCACAAAAATGCTTTGAAAAGGATTGGCTTATTGCTGAAGGTCAGCCAAAAACTTTTAAAATGAATAAGCTGACAAAATCAGATGCAAAAGCTAAGTTTTTGAATTTTGTAACACCAACAAAAGCCACTTTTGACGGCATGAATGTATCGTGTTGGAAAAGTGATATTCTAGCCGTTAATGGTTTTGATCAGCGTATGAAATATGGAGGAGAGGATAGGGAAGTAGGTGAGCGAATGATGTATAACGGTGTTGCGTTTTTACAGATTCGTTATAGTGCCATTTGTGTTCATTTGCATCATGAACGACCGTATAAAAACGAGGATATCTTGAAACAAAATAAACAGATTAGACAACATACGAAGCAACAGAAATCCACTTATACCCAGTTCGGTATTAAAAAGGATGAAACTATTTCTTAATAGTAAAAGGCTTAGAGTAACTCTTCAATGTAAAATAGCCCAAACGTTTTCTGATTTTATATTTGCGAATTAAATTGAGAGGTTTATTTTTTAAATGACTTTTGTCTTCGTGTAAATAAGATATAGCTAAATCTACAATACGCTTACTTGATTGACCATCATCATATGGGTGTAACTCATTAATGAAAGGTCCTATTTTTTTAATTAACTCTTCTGGATAAGTTAGAGCATAATCAAAACGTTCTTCAATGTTAGCAGCTTCGTTTACATGAATTAAATAATCATGATTAAATGTATGCTTAAAACTAACTACAGGTTTCTTTTGTAATAAAAACTCTTGAATAGCAGAAGTGGTGTCTGCGAATAAAATATCAGAATGTTGGAATATAGGAATTAGGTTGGTTGTATCATGATACGTGAAATTCTCATTCTCCAGTGATTTCCAATTGTTTATAATGCTATCAGGTATTTTAGGGTGTAATACCAGATCGAATTCGTATTTACCTGTTTGAGATAATTTTTTAATTTCATTAAACACGGTATCATCAAAAGCGAGGCTCAGCCTTTCTGTAAACGTAGAAGCTATTAATATTTTTGGTTTGTTATTTGATTGGTGATTTTTTATTGGGAAAAGAGGATCAACCTTACTCCAGCCTGTTTCAACAACTTTAAAGTGTTTATGCTTTTTCTCTAATTGCTTGAAAATAGATGTGGTACTTGGGCCTTGAGTACAATATAAATCAAAGAAACCGCGAATTCTGAATTCGCTAAAAATATGTTTTTTTGATGGTCTTTTTTGAGCTAAAAAACCATGAAATATTTGGACTTTTAGTCCCGTAATAAAGTCTGGAACATCATTGGTTGCTGTTAAAACAATATCTGGTTTAAAGTCTACAACATCTTGTATAGTGTCTAAAACATTAGTTTTATCTTCTAGCGCTACTTTACCATCGTTAAGATCACTAAACCACATCACAATATCTCCTCTACTTGAGATTTCTTTTTCCAAAGGATTGCCTATAGGTAAAGCATAGCTGTAAGAAATGTATATTAAGAATTTATATGGCATGCTTGAGACTAATTAAATATTTAATTTTATGAGGTTCGTTTTTCTAACCAACCTAAAATATAATCTAAAATGTGTGGCGGACTACGATCTAAACTTTGAAGTCCTAAGAATAATTTTCCTTTTGACTTTATGTTTAATTTGAATCGATACCAATATAACGGTTTTTTATAGGATCTAAAATACATCAGCTGAAGATCATCTTTAAAATGGCACGTTTTATTCTTTATTTCTAGATGATTTGCTAAACCTTGAGGTGTAAACTGACTCGTTTTTCTAAAGCGATGTCTAATGTTTTCTATAAGGACATCTTCGTTGCCATTAAAATAGTTTTCAAATGTCGATTTTCTAAGGGGATGAGGAGTATGCTTAAAGTTATAATATTTATTGAAACCTGCTAACCTAGCCGCGTTTTGCTGAATAGATTTATGTCCAACTCTTGGTTTTTTAAATTTTTTGTAGAAAATATCTTTATCGAATTTTAACCATTTTCCTCTCAAAATAGGAAGGCCATCTTTAAAGAAATCACCCGGTTTTGTGTCGTTTATTAAAAAGAAATCATCATTAAAATAAATGAAATGTTCAGCTAAATCTGGAATTCTATACAAACAGGTTTCAATTGGTCTACAGTTAAACGTAGGTAGAAAGTCTTCATAACCTTTAAAAACAACTTTGTGATCTACAATAGCAACTTTTTTATAAGTCTCATCTTTACTATTCTTTAAGAAATCGGGTGTTTGGTTATCGGTAATAATGTGAATATTTCTAACGTAGGGAGCATATTTTAAAATGGAATTAATAGTAAACTTAATTTCATTGACCTGATCAAAACGCGTTCTAAATTTTTCAGTATTAATTTTAGTTTTATCTTCTAAATACGGTAACATTTTGGCTTTATGCTGTTGGTCATTGCCATCTACCCAAAGAATTACAGCATCAATTTTATGTTGATGAGCAGTGTTATTCGTCATAATTTAAGTTCGAATATGGTAAAAGTTATCTATTAATATTTAACCGAAGTTAATCTATTTTAGTAATAGCTTGTTGTCCGCTTTCTAATTTAGGCAGGATAATGTAATCTCCGATAATTTTATTGTATTCCTCAGGAATAAAATCTTTTCTTCCATCAGATGGATAAAATGTCATTTCTCCAAAAATAGTTTTACCTTCTATAGAATAAAAATCAACACGAACAAACGGGAAATTGGCAGATAAAATTTCAGCAAATTTGATCATTTCTTCTAAGTTGATAGGTCTTTTTATATCTGAAGAAATACTCTTTTCAAGAGAAACATACCTATATGGTAAGGGTTTAAAATCGAAATCATAAAAGCCCCTTTTATGATTATCAGCTCTATCTAAGTGTACTTCTAAAAACTTAGCCGTTCCACTAAAACAATAAAATTTATAATCGATAAGCGAATTCTCTTCATCGTTTTTTAAATATTTCTCAGCGATTAATCTTGGTGGTACATCTTTATAAGCCCATTCCTGTCCAATACGGTAATACTGATTTTTGCTCAACCAATTATGAAATGATTTCACAGCTTTCTTCTTGTTGAGATTTGATTTGTCTGTAACGATTAAATTATGACTACTTGTATGTGTCGCTTTTACTACAAATTTATCCGGAAACGCATCAAAAGGGACATCTTCTGGCTTATCGTAAACACCATAAATTTCATTAAGATATTGTGCTCCAATTTTTTCTTCAACATAACTTCTAACAGCATATTTGTCCACCAGTTGATTTAGGATTTTTGGATGATAAAAAACTTTCATCCATTGCAATTTTGCGTTAAACTCAATTGGATTTTCTAAATCTAATTTTTTGCCAGTGTAATATTCATAAGATATAGGTGTATAAATTTTAGGCGGTAAAGAACGCATTTTCCGCAAGTGCCTTAAAAAAAATCGACGTATTTTACTTGGCATTATTGTGCTATTTTAAGTGTTAAAATTAAGATCCTTGCTTTTGTTTCCAAAGATTTTCCCAATTTAAATCTTTAAAGCAAGGTCCAGTAGTGGCTTCACTAAATTTTATACCATTATTGATTCCATTCACTTCAATGAGTTGTGTTTTATCTAAATTATCAACTGTTAAATCCCAACCTAAACAACCCATAAAAGGAATTACACTATGCAATTCTATGGCTTTATCCACACATTTACTGAAATAAGGAATTGTTTTATCTTGAAATAAAACATTGCTATCGGGATGTTTGTCAATTTCTAACCAATTCATATAACCTTTTGGCTGAAGTTCTCCTGTGTTAATATCTATAGAAACACTTATTGCAGAATTAGACTTAATGTGCGTGTCTTTATTACGACCAAATCTAATATATGCAGCTTTAGCAGATATGTTTCCTAATTGGTCTGATGCGGTTGTAACACGAATTGTAGCAACAGATTTATCAGCGAATTCAGAAAAAAATGGATGTTGTTGAATAAACTTTTGAAAAACACCATTGCCATATCCGTTTGAAAAATAGACGGACGGATCAAAATTGTCTCTATCTAATATAAATACTCCTTTTCCTCGCTTAGAGTTTTCTAGTTTAAAAACTATTTTATCATGCTTTTTAAAAAGATAGTCTTTAATAGTTTTAGCGTCGATAGTTTTGCTGTCTGGACTACAAAATTTACCATTAAGGAAATAGGCGATGTCTAATGTTTCAACGTTAGAAAGTAAAAATGGGATAATAAAGTTTCGGTCAGCCACCTTTCCGTAATCACCATTTAATTTTGGGATAACTTCTTTCGCATAATAGTTATC
Source organism: Winogradskyella costae (assembly GCF_013403865.1). Lineage (GTDB taxonomy): Bacteria > Bacteroidota > Bacteroidia > Flavobacteriales > Flavobacteriaceae > Winogradskyella > Winogradskyella costae. The sequence goes on along the minus strand of NZ_JABFDK010000001.1, from coordinate 77,625 downwards.
TGGAATCCAGCCATCCTCAAAACCATCCTGGAATGAAGAATAGACGTAAAGCCAAGGAGCATAAGCCTTATTTCCTAAAATTTCTGTGGCATAATTATCGGATAGTTTACGGAGTTTAGGGTTAAGTTTACCTCTGTAGCGTTCAATAATTTTGAGCGCTTTAAATGCACGACCGTTAGATCGTTTAAGTTTAAAGTGCCAGTATATATCATGCTTAAGTTGCTCCATATTTAATTCGAATTATTTTGCTTTCAGATTTAAGAATCTCATTCTTATTTTAAACTGCAACATCATACTCACGCAAAGCATCATTTAAAGATGTTTTTTTATTTGTACTTTCTTTACGCTTACCAATAATTAATGCACAAGGTACTTGAAATTCACCAGCAGCAAACTTTTTAGTATAGCTACCAGGGATAACAACAGAACGCGCAGGTACAACACCTTTGGTTTCTACAGGTGTGTCTCCTGTAACATCAATAATTTTTGTACTCATGGTTAAAACGACATTAGCACCTAAAACAGCTTCTTTTTCTACGCGTACACCTTCAACAACAATACAACGAGAACCTATAAACGCACCGTCTTCAATAATTACAGGTGCAGCTTGTAATGGTTCTAAAACTCCACCGATACCAACACCTCCAGAAAGATGTACATTTTTACCAATTTGAGCACAACTACCAACAGTAGCCCATGTATCGACCATAGTTCCTTCGTCTACGTATGCACCAATGTTTACATAACTAGGCATTAAAATAGTGCCAGAAGAAATATAAGCTCCATGTCTTGCTACTGCATTTGGTACCACTCTAATCCCTTTAGAAGCATAACCACGCTTTAGTGGAATTTTATCGTGGTATTCGAAAATACCAACTTCAAAAGTTTCCATTTTCTGAATTGGGAAATATAAAACAACTGCTTTCTTTACCCATTCATTTACTTGCCATCCATCAGTTGTTGGTTCCGCGACACGTAATGTTCCAGCGTCAATAAGATCTATAACGCTTCTAATAGCGTCAATAGTGACTTGGTTAGTTAATAAGGAACGGTCGTCCCACGCATTTTCTATTACAGATTGTAGTTGTTTCATGTGTTTTTTATTTTATAATACGAGAGCTATTATCTGCTATTAGTTATTTTTTTAAATACTAATCTGTGATTTCTGCATGCTCATCTTATATATTCGATAGTGTTTAAGCTTCAAAGATACTTTTATAATAACTGAAGCTAAAATACTTTTTAAAAAAAATGTACCTTTTAGTTAATTTGTGTCTTTATAATAATTAGATACTCATGTATTCTTCATAAATATCATAAGAATTTAATTAATAGCTAATTTTGAAAACTCCTCTACCCAAAAAATAAAAAAGAGTTTTTTTTAATACTATGTGACCAACCAAATTATGTGGTGTCTTAAGTATAGTTATCAAAATGATTTATTTTTTAGAGGGAATAATCATATGATTAAATTGGGTTAAATTGATTTTTTTAAAAACGCTTCTTTTTTTAAGAAGCGTTTTTTATTATATTATCTTTGCAGTTATGGGACGAATTTTAGCTATTGATTACGGTACAAAGCGAACGGGATTAGCAGTTACTGACGAAATGCAAATTATTGCATCAGGACTTACAACTGTCGATACAAAGAAGTTAATTGAATACTTAGTACACTATGTCTCGACAGAAAATGTTGAAAAGATTGTAGTTGGTTTGCCAAAACAGATGGATAATACAGCATCTGAAAGTGAAGTTTATATTCAAAAATTTTTAAAAGAATTGTCTAAATCAATTCCACAAATAACTGTAGATCGCATAGATGAACGTTTTACTTCCAAAATGGCTTTTCAGACAATGATAGATAGCGGGTTGAAGAAAAAGCAGCGTCAAAACAAGGCCTTGGTTGATGAGATTAGCGCAACTCTTATTTTACAGAGCTATCTTTCTAGTATTTAGTATTTAGTATTTAGGATAAAATTATAAAATAAACTGAATGCACTTATTAGATTTTAGTTTTTGGATTTAGTTTTTGAAATTTGAAATATTATAATAGAATTTGGTACTTTTGCACCCGAAAATAAATGAATTATGATTTTACCTATTGTAGCCTATGGCGATGTTGTGTTGAAGAAAGAGGCCAAGGAAATAGACAAAGATTACCCGAAATTACAAGAGCTTATCGATAATATGTACGAAACCATGTATGGTGCATATGGTGTTGGTTTAGCGGCTCCTCAAATTGGTTTAGCAATTCGGTTATTTTTAGTGGATGCAAGTCCTTTTGCAGATGATGAAGATCTTTCTGAAAAAGAAAGTGAGCAGATGAAGAACTTCAAGAAAACATTCATCAATGCTCAGATTTTAGAAGAAGAAGGGGAGGAATGGGCTTTTAATGAAGGTTGTTTAAGTATTCCAGATGTTAGAGAAGATGTTTTTAGAAAACCAAAAATAAAAATTCAATATCAAGACGAAAATTTTGAGACTCATGTCGAAGAGTACGATGGGTTAATAGCTCGAGTGATTCAGCATGAATACGATCATATTGAAGGCATTTTATTTACAGATAAACTATCATCATTTAAAAAGCGTTTAATTAAAGGACGATTGACGAATATTTCAAAAGGTAAAATAAAAATTGATTACAGAATGCGATTTCCTGCAATGAGCAAGAAACGTTAATATTATATATATGAGCTTAGATAAAATTTTATCCATTTCTGGAAAACCAGGTCTATACCAAATTGTAACACAGACAAGAACAGGTGCTGTTGTAGAGTCGTTAATCGACCAAAAGCGTATCACAGTTGGTGCACACAGTAACATTAGTATTCTTAGTGAAATCGCTATTTATACTTTAGCAGAAGAAGTGCCACTAAGAGATGTGCTTAAAAAAGTTATGGAAAAAGAAGGAGGCCAACCAACATCTATCAGTCATAAAGATAGTAAAGATGTTTTAGAGGAATTTTTCTTTGAAGTTTTACCAGATTATGATGAAGACCGCGTATATCCTTCAGATATAAAGAAGGTTGTACAGTGGTATAATTTGCTTCAAAAAAATAATCTTTTAGCTTCACTTGAAGAGTCTAAAGATGATAAAAAAGTATCTGAAGAAGAAGAGTAAATAGTACGTTTCTTCAAGTGATTTTTGTTCTGAAAGTACTCCGAACAATAATTGTATTGAGAACCATTTTATACTGAATTTATGTCTGATAAAGCAGCCCAATTAAAAGCCTTTGAACGTTTGTTAATAATCATGGACGAGTTGCGAGAGCAATGTCCTTGGGACAAAAAGCAGACGATGGAATCATTGCGTCATCTTACTATTGAAGAAGTATATGAACTTGGAGATGCCATTCTAGATAAGGATTTAGAGGAGGTGAAAAAGGAATTGGGAGATGTTTTGCTTCACATTGTATTCTATTCTAAGATAGGAAGTGAAACCAATGCTTTTGATATTGCAGATGTATGCAACAGTATTTGTGATAAACTGATTGATCGTCATCCACATATCTATGGAGATGTTGTGGTGAAAGATGAAGAAGAGGTAAAACGTAATTGGGAGCAATTGAAGCTTAAGGAGGGAAAAAGTAGTGTTCTTGAAGGTGTTCCAAAAAGTTTACCTGCTGTTGTAAAAGCAAGTCGCATACAAGAAAAAGTGGCAGGTGTTGGGTTTGACTGGGAAGAACCAGAACAAGTGTTTGAAAAAGTAGAAGAGGAGCTGGCGGAATTAAAAGTTGAAATTCTAAAAGGTGATCAAGATGCTATAGAGAGTGAATTTGGTGATGTTATGTTCTCTATGATTAATTATGCACGTTTCCTAAAAATAAATCCTGAAAACGCCCTAGAACGCACCAATAAGAAATTTATAAAACGCTTTCAATATCTAGAATCCAAGGCCAAAGATCTCGATAAATCTTTAAAGGATATGACACTTTCTGAAATGGATGTTTTTTGGGAAGAAGCGAAATTGCTCTAATATTTTTTTCATTCCGGCGAAAACATAATCCACTTTAATTGGGGCTTTTTATTTAAAAAAAAAGCCTAAGATCAGAATCGTCTATCTAAACTTAGTAAGAAAACTAAATTGAAATCTTTTGTGTTTTCTAACCTTCATTAAAGTTTAAAATTCCTTCTTGTAAAGACAATAAAATTAGGCCATTTGTTAAAGTTTTCTAAAATTTAAAATACAAACATCCAAAAGCATTTTCTGTGCGTAAATACTCTATATAAAAACAAAAGCGTTTTTATAATCTTAGTAGGAGATCTTAATTATTATTTTAAGCGGTTGTAATTAAGGTTAATTTAGTTTAGTTAGGGCAAAACCCACTTGTAAAGCACAAGTGGGTTTTGATATTTTATAAATTGAACAAAAAAAATAGTATTTACAAGAATTAGACAATTCACGCAAATACTATTTTATTAGAATTTTTCTAGTTTTTATTTAACTATACATGCCGCGAACCTTTGTTAACTTAGCTTTCCAAGTGTCTAATTCTTTTTTATGATTAGCAATATTCTTGTGTACATCTTTAACTAAAGGATTATCTGATTTTACGTTAGAGAAAAACTGTAAATTATTTTCTAATTGATTGATTTCAGATTTTATTTCCGTAATTCTTTTTCGGATAAAGTTTTGCTCGTTATCAAGTAATCGTGTGTCGTCAGAATCGGCTAAGTTTTCGAGTTTACTCTCAAATTTAATCATTTCTAATTTCGACTTATCCATTTTAAGCTTATCAAACTTATCATCGATTGCTTTGTAGAATTTACCATCAATGTAACGTTTGTTCTGTGGGACATAACCTATAGTTTTCCACTCTGAAATTTTGTCTTGTAATAGTTTTATGTCAGCTTTAGGATCTTCAGTAAGCTCAAGCGTTTTTAAGTCATCTAAAAGCTTAACTTTTTTATCAAAAGCATCATAGAGGTGCTGGTCTTGCGCTTTACGCTCTGTATGCATTTTATCAAAATAGTGATTACAAGCCGCTTTGAACTGTTTCCAGATTTTATCGCTATCGCGTCTTGGAACATGACCAATTTGTTTCCATTCATTCTGAATTTTCTTCATCAATGGAGTGACCTTGGCAAAATCTTCACTGTCTTTATTATCTTCTGCAATTTGAATTAAATCCTTTTTCTTTTTAAGATTATCGTATTGATCTTTCTTTAAATCTTTGTAAAAACTATTTTTACCACGATTGAAAGTTCTAACTGCTGCTTTAAACTTTGCCCAAGTGCTTTCATTAACTTTTAAAGGCACTTTGCCAGCCTTAAAAAAAGCGTCTCTTAAAACTTCAATTTCTTTTATTTTTTTCTGCCACGCACTATGAGAGTTACCTTTATCTTCAGCGACAGAGACTATTTGTGCAATAATTTCTTCTTTTCGTTCAAGATTTTTTTCATGTGCTTTGTCCATGTCAGCATAGTAGGCTTGGCGCTTATCATGGATTGCTTTTGTCGCGTTACTAAAACGTTCCCAAATCGTTTCTCTATGCTCTTTACCAACAGGTCCAAGTTCTTCTTTCCAAAGTTTGTGTAGTACTTGCAATTCTCTAAACGAACGATTAGTATTTTCATCTTCAGCTAACTCTTCTGCACGCTCTATAATCTTTAATTTCTGATCATAGTTGTGTTTAAAGTCCATATCTCTCAAATCGTTATTGAGATGTAAAAAGTCGTAAAAACGCTCTACATGATGATGGTAAGTATTCCAAGCATTATTGTATTTGTCTCTTGGAATTGGGCCTGCATTGCGCCATTTCTCCTGCAACTCTTTGAAGGTTTTATAGGTTGTACCCATATTTTCTTCAACACTTAGTAAACCTTTAATATCTTCAATTATCTCTAATCTAGTATCAAGGTTTTGCTTAAGGTTTTGCTCACGTTCTTTGTAGTAAGCATTTATAGTTTGCTTGTATTCTTTATAATGGGAATTGAATTGTTTTTTAGTGTCGTTCGTAAAATAGAAGTCTATTTCGTTACCACCGTCTTCAATGAATTCTTCCTTTTTTTCATCTAGAAGTTCAGTGAATTTCGCATTAAATTCGCCTTTAATCTCATTAACATGTTTTGAAATGGTCTGAACTTTATGATTTTTTAATAGTCTACCGATTTCATCAGTTAACTGAACCATTGTCATTGCATGATAATCTTTTTCTTCTACCTCATGGCGTTCAGCGTTAGATTCATCTTCAGCATCCTCAGCATTTGAAGCTTCAATTTCGTCAACCAAATCATCTTTTGGTGTGGCGGTTTCAGGTAAGTCTTCAGTTGTTTTTTTCTCAGCTTTTACAATATCCTCAGATTCGGTTTCATCGGTTTCGATTTCAGAATCCTTTTCTACTTCAGCTGTAGCGGCTTCAGCTTTAACTTCATTCGTTTCATTTTTAGATTCGATTTCAGTATTAACTTCAGCGTGTTGGGTTGGAGTAGTCTCTGTTGATTCTACTTCTTTTTTTCCATCTGCATCTTGCAGGTTATCATTCTCAGACATGTGTCAAATATTTTTTATAGATGTTAAAGATACTAACTAGTAGTATAACTACAAAGGAAATGAGTGTAGAGCTTGTAATTTAGGATCTATTCCAAATCTCCCAAGATTTTTCAGCCTGTAACCTTAGCATTTCTAACCCATTAATGGTAGTTGCTCCCTTAAGTTGACCACAATGTAAGAATTTAGTTTGCTCTGGGTTGTAGATAAGATCATATAAAATATGCTTTGCTGTAATGGCATCATATGGAATATCGGGACATTCGTTGACCTTCGGAAATGTGCCAATTGGAGTGCAATTGATGATAATAGTGTAGTCTGCTATAATTTTATCAGATAAGTCTGAGTACAAAAAGCTAACGTTTTCCTTTTTAGACCGTGAGACAAAATCATATTTGATTCTTAGCTTTTTAAGTGCGTAAGCAATGGCTTTAGAAGCCCCGCCTGTACCTAGAATCAACGCTTTCTTGTGATGTGATTTTAAATGTGGTTTTATAGAGTTTTTAAAGCCATAAAAATCGGTATTATAACCTACGATTTTTTTATTTTTAGTAAATCTAATCGTGTTTACAGCGCCAATATCCTTTGCTTTTTTATTGAGCTTATCAAGAAAAGGAATGACTTGTTCTTTGTAAGGAATAGTGACGTTTAGGCCTTTTAAGTTTGATGTGTTTTGTATAATCTCTGAAAGCTCATCTATAGATTGTAGATCGAAATTGACGTAAGAATTTGGTGAATTTTCAGATTCAAATTTATCTTTAAAATAACCTCTAGAAAAGGAGTAGGAGATGTCTTTACCTACGAGTCCGAATTTAAGCTTTAATTTGTCTTGTGCGTTTTCCATACCATTCCAATCCTAAAACTATAAGGATTCCAAGGGCAATATAAACAATTGCGATGTAAGTTTGAGTGCTTAATTCTGGTAAATACCGTTGGTAATTGGTAATGATTTGTTTTCCAGTAGAATCTAAAGTTGAGATTCCTTCTGTAGTCGTTTTGTATATCGTTTTTTTCCAAGGCCATACCACTCCTAATGATCCGATGATGAATCCCATTATAGTCGCGAGTGTTATAAATTTATAGTTTTTTAGAATATAACTTAGCATATGAGAAAACGTGACTAAGCCTGTTACTGACCCCAATGTAAAGACCGCTAAGACTTTTAGCATTCTTATACGGTATGCATTATAAATAAAATCAAAATTCCCACTAAAAATATCGAATATGGTATCATAAAGCGCATTTACAGAATCGACTAATAATAGGACATAATTGCCTAAAAGAATAAGGATAAAAGAACCAGAGAATCCAGGTAAGGTCATGCCCGACACACTAATAATGCCGCAAAAGAAAACAAAAAAGAGATTATCATTTTCCGTTGCTGGATCTAAAAAACTGATACTAATTCCTGCTATGGCACCAAGAACTAAAGCTATTAATGTAGTTCTGTTCCATTCTTTAAAATCTTTGGATATATAGTAAATAGAACCTAGGATCATCCCAAAGAAAGTGGACCATACATAGAGTTCATAATGTACAATGAGGTAGTCTAATAGTTTGGAAACACTAAAGTAACTGACTATCATACCTAAAAAGAGTAAGCTTAAAAATTTGCCATTTATATAACGATAGAAGCTTTTAAAACGTGCATTAATTAAGAGTTTAAAAGCTGTTTTGTTAACTCTTTGCAATGAATAGATAAATTCCTCGTAAAATCCCGCAACAAAGGCTACAACCCCACCAGATACTCCAGGAACTTTGTTAGCAGCTCCCATGGCCAAACCTTTAATGACCAAAAATAAACGATCCATTAGAGTTCTGGTACTTTGCATTACACCTTATTTTTATGTTTCCCTAGGCTTTCTAATATAAGAATAACAGCAAAACCAATAACAATAAATACAATTGCCATAACTAGTTCGCTATCTCCAGTATAAGTCGTTGGTAAAATACTTTTGTCAAGTAGCGTAACGATTTCACCTTCAGAATTTACGCGTGTTTTTAAAACTTCTTTCCAAGGCCAAATTTTATTTAAAGACCCAATCATAAACCCGGTTAGAATCGCTAAAGTAAGATTTTTATGGTGTTTAAACATCCAATTTAAGGCTTTAGAAAACACTTTAAGTCCGATGATAGCACCAACAGCAAGCAAGACAAATTTTAAAAGAGCGTCTTTAAAAAGTTCCATATTGCCATTTAATAAACCATCTCTTAGATTATTAATGGTATCAATTGCCGTTTGGTAAGCTCCAAGAATTAGTAAAATAAATGCACCAGAAACTCCTGGTAAAATCATAGCAATAATCGCTATAAATCCACAGAATATGAGATAGTATGGGCTATCTGGTGAGGCAAACGGTTCGGCTTTGGTAATATAAAATGATATTATTGATGTTATGATAATCGCAATAACCAATTTTATAGACCAACCTTTAATTTGTTTAGCGATGTACAAGATACTTGCTAATACAAGTCCGAAGAAGAATGACCAAAGTAAAATAGGTTCGTTGTGCAATAACCATTTTATGATTTTGGCCAAAGACAAGATACTGATAGCTATCCCAGAAAATAGAGCTATCAGGAAGTTGCCATTAAACGAGTTCCACGCGGCTTTAAAACCGTCTTGTTTCCATACTTTAAAAACACTGAGGTTAACCTTATCTATACTTTCAATAAGTTCTTCGTAAATACCAGAGATAAATGCAATTGTTCCACCAGAAACACCTGGAACAACATCTGCGGCTCCCATTGCAATACCTTTTAAAGTGATTACTAAATAATCTATAAATCGTCTTTGCATTCTATGATAAAATAAGAATGCTAAGGTATGATTTTTTTTAGTTTGATGTCTTTTTAGCTTCTGAAATTATAGCTTTAATCAAGGGCTTATCTGTAAGTTGGGGAAATAATTCAGAAATAATAAAGTTGTAATCAATATTAAGCCGGGTTCCATTTTTAAGATGAAAACGACCTTCTTCAGGTTGATGAACTGTAAAGTATAAGCCGGCTAATCGGTATTCTACTTCAGCATTCTCTGGATAAAATTCTGATGCCTGAAGTAAATTGAATATAGCTGTGTCATAGTCTCTTAAAGTTATCAAAACGTCAGATCTGTTTAACCAAGTATCTAATTCAAAATTTCCTAATTCTAGAGTTTGTTTGTAGCCTCGCTCTGCTTCTTCAAGAAAATTTAAACGTTTATTTACAGTAGCAAATAATTTCCAATAAGTAGCATTGTCACCGTCTATTATAACCGCTTTATTGATATAATGTAATGCTTTTTGGTAGTTAAGACGTTTCATGTAAAACTTGGTGATTGCAATCCAAGCTTTATCTAGTAAAGCATCTTCATTTATTGCTTTTTTGAAGAATTGAATAGCCAGATCTTCCTGACCCAGTTTAGCATAGCATTGACCAATACGCAAAAGTGCAAAAGAGGTTGGGTCGTCTAAAGCCAAGGTGATTTTATAATTCTCAATCGCTTCGTCGTATTGTTTTAATTTCTCAAGTACTTTACCTTTTTCAAGATATGCGCCAACAAAAGTGTCATCCGAGATTATTGCAAAATCTAGTGCATCGTTTGCTTTGCTGTAATCTTTAATTGTAAAATATTGTCGCCCTAGTTGATGCCAACCAACCTCACAATATGGGTTTGTATTTAGAAATGTATTTAAATAATCAATAGCTTCTGTATGCTGATTTAAAAAATCATAACAATACACAATATTATGAAGCGCAGAATAATCTGAAATATCGCTTTCTAGACATTTTTTAAAATAAATAATTGCATTTTCAAACTGATCCAAAAATAAATACTCCATACCTACCAAGGCATACAAATCAGCATCATCTTCTGGTGTATTGGATAAATCTATGGCAATAAGTAAGGTGTCTATAGCTTGCTGATGTTTATCTTGCTTAGATAATACATTAGCCTTTTGAATAAAAATTTCTTCGTTAGTTGGTTCTATATTGTGAAGCCTATCTAATAGATTATTGGCTTCTTTGAACTTGTTTTCAATAACTAAAATTTCAACTTGAAATAATCTTAAATTGATTGACGAGGGATGTTGCTCTAAACCTAATTTAATAGCACGTTTAGATAGCGCAATTTTACCATTTTCTAAGTAGTGGTGAATAATGTTCTCAAAATCGTTTGAATCAAAGAACAAAATATTGTTGGTCTTTAACATCGATTCAAATCGAGTAATTGGAAAGTTTTCGTCTTCTTGACTATATTGCATAAATGATTTAATAATTCGCTGAAATAAAATTACAGCTATCCTTTAGGATACATCGGATTTAACAGTAATGTTCTTAACAAAATAATTAACATTCAATCCCTTGTTTGTGTATTGTGATGTAATTGCCTGATAATTATTGTTTTGTATTGATTTTTATGGGCTTAAATTTCGTCTAAAATTGAAGTTATAATACGACATCCCTCTACGATTTCGTCGTTAGAAATAGTCATTGGAGGCGTAATTCGGATGGCTTTAGGTTCAAAGAGTAACCAAAACAGAATTAATCCTCTGTCTTGAGCACGTAAAATTAGGGTGCTTGTAAGCTCTGCACTTTGGGTGAAAGCGGCTAGCATTAATCCACGACCTCTAATCTCTTTAATGTGTTTGTGCTTAAGATGTTTTCTGATTAATTGCTCCTTTACTAGAGCTAAAGACATTAAATTAGATTCCGTTATTTCTTTTAATGTTGCTAAAGCTGCGGCTGCAATTACCGGATTGCCGCCAAAGGTGGTGATATGTCCTAATTTTGGGTTATCGCTTAAGCAATCCATCATTGGTTTAGAAGCTGTAAACGCTCCAATAGGTAAGCCCCCTCCTAAGCCTTTACCTGTAACTACGATATCTGGTTGACAATTATAGTTCTCAAATCCGAATAATTTTCCCGTTCGCCCGATTCCTGGTTGAATTTCGTCTAAAATAAAGACAGCTCCAACCGCATTACAGCGCTGTTGTACTTTTGTTAAATAAGAGTTGGTAGGTTCAATGAATCCGGCTCCTCCTTGAATGGTTTCAAGGATAACAGCCGCTGTCTTCTCGGTTATTTTATTTAAATCTTCTTCCGAATTAAATTCAATATGTTTTATATCTGGAATTAAAGGTAAAAAGGGTTGTTTTCGTTCTTCATAATCCATTAGACTTAATGAGCCCATCGTATTGCCATGGTAGGCATGCTTTGCAGCAATAATTTCGGAACGCCCAGTAAAACGCCTTGCTAATTTTAAGCTGCCTTCAATTGCTTCTGTTCCAGAATTGACTAAATATGTTGATTCTAGTGGTTCAGGTAAATGGTGGGCTATTAATTTTGTTAATTCTAATGCTGGTTTTTGAATATATTCTCCATAAACCATGACATGAAGGTATTTATCTAATTGCTCCTTTATAGCATTCACAACTTTTGGATGCGAATGGCCTAAGCTACATGCTGAAACTCCTGCCACAAAATCGAGATATGCTTTACCTTTAATGTCGTAAACATAAGATCCTTTCGCATGGCTTATCTCCATAGCTAAAGGATGTGGAGTGGTCTGGGCTTGATATTTTAAAAACGCATCTTTCAATTATTGACCTTCTTTTTTAATTATCTCCTTAACGGGTTTTGCCGTTGTTGAATCTGCTTTTTTTGTTGTGGACTCTAAAGGTGTTACCATTGTTTTTTTAGGAAGATTCCGGGCGGCTTTATTCTCTTTTTCAGGGGATGCTTTTCCGGCTTCTTCTATACGTTTGGCAATCGCATCATCAATAAAAGCCTCGGGAGGAACGTAGTCGTCTAAACCTTTAATTATTGGTAAGTCTAATGGCGGGTCGTCTTTAAATAAATCTTCAACAGATAATGGTTGTTCTTCTCCACGCCAATCGAAATCTCTTAACCGTCTTCCACTTTTTGGAAAATCAGATTCCGGAAAAATATTACCATCAATTTGATTAATAAAACGGACTTCATCAATAGCTTGGTCTATAATCTGAACATTGATTTTTCCGGATTTTGACTTCTGGATACCTATTAATTCTCCTTCATCATTTCTCAGATAACGAATAGTTTCGGCGTTTTTAATAATATCTACATTATAAAGTTCGTTGTCCTTGAACAAACCAATTAATCGTAACCCTTTTATTTGATTAAATCCATCTTCACTGATGGTATCTTTGCTAATTAAAAAGGCATTTTCAAATACTTTTAAAGAGTCGAGTTGTTCTGTTTTTGGATTAGAAATTAAATGAATGGTATCTCCTGTCATTTGGTTGCCGATATTCCACAGTACGGGTTTTCGCTTGGTAGCAAAAGCATCGGTAGAACTAAACCGATTAAGATTAATCATTTGGGTTAGTCCTTCTTTATGATTAACATGAATGGAGTCTGATTTACCTGCCATATCACTCTTATAGAGTCTAGCATTATAATAAGCGCGAGTAATACGATTTTCGGGTTTCCCCGTAACCATTAAAGTATCTGCATGAATATAAATAGAATCCTTATCTTGAACCGTTATAGCCAAAGCGCGTTTAGTAATATACATGGAGTCTTGGGCACGCCAAACTTCTGCATAATGACCTTTTACAGTACTTTTATTTAAGGTGTCGGTAACGGTTATATTGTTAGTTGCGGAGGCAAAACTTTTAGTCCGGTCAAAATATAAACTGTCACCCTCTACAGTCCGGTTGTCATAATCAATTTTGGCATTGCGTTGAAAATGTCCGATGTTATTATTGGTGTCGTAAAAGCCACGTTCGCTATAAATTTTACTAGTTTCTCCAACAATTGTTGAAGGTCCAAAAAGATAAGCATGCCCATTTTCGGTGAAAAAATCGAGACGTTCAGTATTTAAGGTATATTTCGGATTAACAAGAACAACATCTTGTATAAATTGATATTTACTAGCATTTATGTAATATCTACCAATCTGACTTGTAATGGTCCCTGAGGTGTCTCTGACCACATTGCCTTTTGTGTTGTAATAAGCTTCTTGTTTTACTCTATCAAAATAGAGTGTGTCTGTTTTTAGTATGGATTGGGGTTCGGTTAAAATAACATCTCCTCTGGCTATTGCTAATTGCGATTTACCGCTGTATTCTAAGTATTTAGCGACCATGTTTATAGAGTCTCCTTGTTTCATTACGACGTTACTGAAGGCTTCAATAAAATCTTGATCTTCATAGTAAATAGCTTTATCACAAAAAAGATCAGCTCCATTATGGGTAAAATGCACCTGCTGCGATTTATTTCTAAGAAATACTAACGCACCATCTTTAACGTCAGTTGATTTTGAAGTTCTACCAGAGTATTTAACAATGATTTTTTCTTGATTTTGTCCATAACTGAAAAACGCAGAAAAGAAACAAATGATGAAAAGAAGGCTTTTAAAAGGTTTCAAAGGCATATTTTTTTACAAAATAACACTTATTAGGTTTGCTTTAGTATCTGTTAACGTTTTTTTTAACGTATGCGATATTTGGAACATTATCGGTAATATCAATTTTGACAAGATTATATTAAACCCGAGTAATGATTGCTCTAGAAATATCGTAAGTGACTCCTATATTGCTGAGAACACTATATTCACTCTCGCTTTCAAAATTTGAATTTGGATTTAGGAAGGTTGATTGTTAAAAGGGTTAAAAACAAAAACACTATTACCTACTCCCAAAGAAGAGTAAAACTTTGGGAGGCTAGGTAAGTTTAATTCTGTAAAATTCCGTGGTTGAATGATAAAGAGATTCACATCGAGAGCTTGAATACGATCAGATTTAGAGTTTTTTAAATGCCTCGTATGAAGTAAACCTCCGAGGTAAATGGTATTTAATTCTATAAATCTAAATTGTAATCCGTCATCAATAATTCCATTATAGTTTTCATTAACAAAATTACTATCGATGGTTAGAGGACAGCTCAGTTCAATATTAAATATCGATTCTTGAGAGTTACCATCAATTGAAACAATAGTTAATAAGAATAGTGCAATCTTTTGAAACATCTAATTATACCGACTTACGCGTAATTGTTTGCTTACGATCCGGACCTACAGATACAATTGTAATAGGGAGTTTTAATTCTGTTTCTAAAAATTCAACGTAAGCATTTAGATTATCAGGAAGCTGAGATGCCTCTGTCATTCCTGTTAAATCTGCAGCCCAACCTTTTACTTCAGTGTAAATAGGTGTGATGTTTTCTTCTTCAATATTATAAGGTAAATGGGTAATAGTTTCACCTTTATATTTATAAGCTGTACACACTTTAAGGGTTTTAAAACCAGAAAGGACATCTCCTTTCATCATAATTAATTGCGTAACACCGTTAATCTGACAAGCATAGCGTAATGCGACTAAATCTAACCATCCACAACGTCTTGGGCGACCTGTAGTAGCGCCAAATTCGTTACCAACTTTAGCCATAGTTTCTCCATCAGTATCAAATAACTCTGTTGGAAATGGCCCAGAGCCAACACGTGTCGTATAGGCTTTAAAGATACCAAAGACTTCACCAATTTGATTTGGTGCAACACCTAGACCTGTACATGCTCCTGCAGCTGTTGTGTTAGAAGACGTTACAAAAGGATAAGTTCCGAAATCAATATCTAACAAAGAACCTTGCGCTCCTTCAGCTAAGATCGATTTTCCAGATTGTTGTGCTTGATGAATAAATTCCTCAGAATCAATAAACTTCAAGCTCTTTAACGTTTCGATGGCTTCAAAGAAATCGGTTTCTAATTCTTTTAAATCGTATTGAATATCTACATTATGAAATTCAATCATTGCTTCGTGCTTATCAGCTAAAGCTCTGTATTTATCTTTAAAATCGGCTAATTCAATATCACCAACTCTAATTCCATTTCTACCTGTTTTGTCCATATAAGTTGGACCAATACCTTTTAATGTAGAACCAATTTTTGCTTTTCCTTTTGAAGCCTCACTTGCAGCGTCTAATAAGCGGTGCGTAGGTAAGATAATATGTGCCTTACGTGAAATGCAAAGAGATTTTTTATAATCCACATTTTGCTCTTCTAACTTATCGAGCTCTTTCTTGAAAATAACAGGGTCAATAACAACACCATTACCAACAAGGTTCACCTTATCCTCGTGAAAAATACCTGATGGAATTGTATGTAACACATGTTTCTTGCCGTTAAATACCAAAGTGTGACCTGCATTAGGCCCTCCTTGAAAGCGTGCAATAATATCGTAGTTAGAGGTAAATACATCGACAATTTTTCCTTTGCCTTCATCTCCCCATTGTAATCCAAGTAGTAAATCTACTGCCATTTTAAAATTGAATTAGTCGTCTTTTTTACGATTACCGTAAAAATATAATGAATGATTAGTTATCTGAATATCAAAAACCTCTTCTATGGTTTTTTTTATGGATTGAATACGAGGATCACAAAATTCTATGACTTCACCAGTATCTGTGAGAATCACATGATCGTGGTTTTTATCAAAATACGATTTTTCGTAATGAGCCTGACTTTGGCCAAATTGATGTTTACGGACCAAAGCACATTCTAAAAGTAATTCAATAGTATTATATAGCGTGGCCCTACTTACACGATAGTTTTTGTTTTTCATTTTGATATATAAAGATTCTATATCAAAATGTTCTTTGCTGTCGTAAATTTCTTGAAGTATAGCGTAACGCTCAGGTGTTTTTCTATGACCTTTATCTTCAAGGAATTGTGTAAATACACGTTTTACAATTTCCTGATTACTTTCTTCTGTGGTTGCATTCATAATTAAGAAGCAAATTTAAGGAAATTTTATAGGATATGAATTATAAAGTTGGGTATTAAAATTGAAAGAAATGAACAAGTTTAAAATAATAGTTAATAACATTTATACGCGCGTTACTTTGTCAATTCCATTAATTTTTTTAAGCTTATCGATAAGCTTTTTAAGCATGGCTTGGTTTTTTACTTGAACGGTTATTTTACCAGTAAAAATACCATCATCACTAGAAAAGCTAATACTCTTCATGTTAACGTGCATATTTTCTGAAATGAGTCTGGTAATATCGTTAACAAGCCCCAAATTATCTATACCAGACAAAATAATCTGTGAGGTGTAGACTTGCTGAGAAGAATCTATCCATTTGGCTTGCATAATTCTATAAGCATAATTAGATTGTAGACTTACTGCATTTGGACAGTTTGTTTTATGAACTTTTAAGCCATCGTTTATTGTTAAGAAACCAAAGACTTTATCTCCAGGAATTGGATTACAGCAATTAGCCAAGGTATAATTAAGCTTTTCTTCTTCTTTACCAAACACTAACATGTCATATTTAGAAGTAATCTCTTCTTTATGAATATCTTTTGGGACGTTTGGTTTATAAATTTTGTTTTTAAAATAACTTACAAAGGCATTACTGCGCGAAGACGCAAATGCTTTTAATTTTGTATTATCTATGGTGCCAATACCAACACGATAAAATAAATCTAATGAGGTGCTCAGTTTAAAATAACTCACCAATTCATTAATTGAATTTTCGTTTAGAGTGATTTTAAGTTGCTTTAATTTACGTCTTAAAATTTCCTTTCCTTCTTCAGCTATTTCTTTAGTTCCTTCATTTAAAGCAGATTTGATTTTGCTACGAGCTCTTGCTGTTGTCGCATAATCTAGCCAATTGGCATTTGGTTTAGCACTTTCGGAAGTCATGATTTCTACACGGTCACCACTTTGTAACTCGTGACTCAACGGCATTAATTTACCATTAACTTTAGCGCCGCGTGTTTTCATGCCAATTTCAGTATGGATGCTAAACGCAAAGTCTAGGGGAGTGGCTCCTTTTGGAAGTGATTTTAAATCTCCTTTAGGAGAGAAGACAAAAATTTCCTTTGAATATAAGTTGAGTTTAAACTGCTCAACAAAATCAACAGCATCTGCTTCGTGATTTTCTAAAGCTTCCTGCAAACGGTTAATCCATAAATCTAGGTTATCTTCTTTAGCGTCCGCATTTTTGTATTTGTAATGTGCCGCATAACCTTTTTCAGCAATCTCATTCATCCGTTCACTTCGAATCTGAACTTCGACCCAGCGGCTTTTAGGACCAACAACGGTGATGTGAAGGGCTTCATATCCTGTAGATTTCGGTGATGAAATCCAATCGCGAAGTCTAATAGGATTCGGGGTAAAGTGGTCTGTGACAATAGAATATATTTTCCAAGCTAAAAATTTCTCATTAGCTATATCTGATTTGTAAATAATTCGAACTGCAAATTTATCGTAGACTTCTTCAAAAGAAACACCTTGTTTTACTATTTTTCTACGGATGCTAAAAATAGATTTTGGTCGTCCTTTAATTTCGTAGTTTAAGCCTTCGGTGTTCAGGGAATCTTCAATCACTTTAGAGAATGCTTTTATATAAGCATCTTGATCTTCCTTGCTATCTTGTAATTTTTCTAGAATGTCATTATAGACTTCGGGTTCTGTATATTTTAATCCTAAGTCTTCAAGTTCTGTTTTTATATTATAAAGCCCAATTCTATGAGCTAATGGTGCATAGATATATAATGTTTCTGAAGCAATTTTAACCTGCTTATCGGATCGCATAGAATCCATCGTTTGCATGTTATGTAAACGGTCTGCAATTTTAATAATGATAACTCTAACATCATCATTTAGAGTTAATAGCATTTTTCGGAAATTCTCGGCTTGTAATGACACATCCATGTCTTTTTTTAGCGAAGATATTTTGGTGAGGCCATCTACAATTCTAGCGACTGTCTCTCCAAATAATTGCTCTATATCGTCTATTGTATAATCTGGGTTGTCTTCAACAACATCATGAAGTAACGCTGCCGCAATAGATGTGGCATCCATTCCAATTTCTTGTGCTACAATTCTAGCAACTGCAATTGGATGAAATATATAAGCTTCACCAGATTTACGTCGCTGATCTTTATGCGCATCAACTGCTACCTCAAAAGCATGGCGAATTAATTTTTTATCATCCTCGGTTAAGGTTTGGTAGCTTACTTTTAATAATTCTTTGTAAGCTTTGGCGATAGCCTTATTCTCTTTTTCTATAGCTTCTTCCGTCATAGAACTAAAGTAGTGAAAGGATTTCTAATTGCAATTGTTTTTCTAAATGAAATTTGAATATATTTTAATTTTTAAATAAAATAGTGCCGCTCTTTAGGTAATAATAGAAAAATGAAGAGGACTACTTATTATTGTGTAAGGTTTAAAAAGCTAATCATTGCTATTTGAATTAGAGCTATAATAAATGAAGCCAAATTCATCCTTATTAATTCATTGCTTTTTATGCGATAAACAACCTCAGTATTATCCTTGTTATTCATAACGCCAATTAAGGTTATTGGAAGTATTACAATAAAAAAAGCAATTAATATTTCTCCATCCCTTTCAAAATTAGTATCAATAAAAAAATAAATTATAAGGGTTATTATCAAATAATAAAAGGAAAGCATTAGGACCCAACCCGTTTTTGTTTTTAAGAAGACTCCAATTAGAGGAATAAGCATCAAAAAGGAAGTCCTAAATATTGAAGTCGTAACTATTATTTTCAAATAATCAATAATGGAGTTGCTATTTCCTGATAGTTCAAAATAGTCAATTAAACTATTATAATCACGAAAGAAGATGAGGATTGAAATAATAACAATTGGTATTTTGACAATACTATTTGTTATTGGTGTTTTAATTTTAGTCAACTTTGAATTTTTAAATGTTCAATTAGAACGATTTCGAATTCAATAATACAAATACTTCTAAATAAAAAACAACAAAACCCACATTCAATGCAGGTTTTGTAATTACTTATTTCGAGTTAAAATTTAAGGATTAGTAGACCATAAAGACGCATTTGCCATCATAGCTCTTCTTGGTAATTTTAAGCCAGATACAATTAATTCTGCAAAATCTTCAGGTTGTAGAACGCTATCTTCTGAGTCTTTACTAGCAATACCTAACTCTATGGACATGTCTGAAGCAATAGTACTTGGTGTTAAGGTACAAACTCTAATGTTGTTTTTTCTCACTTCTTTCATTAACGATTGAGACATTCCAATCACAGCGAACTTTGAAGCAGAATATGCAGATGTTGTTGCGTTACCACTTAATCCTGCAGTAGATGATATATTTATAATGTCACCTTCATTTTTAGCTATTAAATGTGGTAAAACTTCTTTAGTAACATAGTACATTCCCATAACATTGGTTTGTATAATTTGGCTCCACTGGTTTACTTCCATATCATTAAGCGATCCAAAAGCAGCAATACCAGCATTGTTTACTAAGATGTCTATAGAGCCTAGAGTGTCAATTAAAGATTTTATACTTTTTTGAACTTCCTCGTAATTGCTAACATCAAAAGCAGCATAAATGGCATTAACACCAAGTGCTTTTAATTCTGCAACAGTTTCTTTTAACACGGCTTCGTTTCTACCCGTAATTGCAACATCAATACCTTCTTTTGCAAAAGCAATTGCAGTAGCTTTACCTAAGCCTCTTCCTCCTCCTGTTATTATTGCTTTTCTATTTTTTAACTCTGTCATGATTTTATATTTTCTTTTATTCAAAGTTATAAAAAATGTAGCTTTATAGTGTTATAAAAATGTGAAGTTACTATCTGAATTTTATCATAAGTTATAATGTTTTGAAATGTAAGTTTTTGGTTTCATGTGCTGTGTTTTTTCCAATACGGTTTACCATAACTGCAAAATATTTCCTCGCCTGGATTTATGTCTTTTGATGCTTTAATACACACATTGTCGTCTTCATCTAAAGTAATAATGGCATTATTTTTAAAAGGACCATGTGATACTCCTTTTGCATCATTGGCATACTTTGCATAACAATCTGTATGCATGCTATCCATAATATTACCATCTAATAAATTAATGAAATACCGATCCTCGTTTTGTTGTGCTCTTTTTTCGGCTTCTTGGTTTGTGATGATTTCTCCTTTGAATATCGAAATTATTTCGTCTTCAAAGATTTCTATAGCTGTAAATAACCCTTTTCCAGCATCTTTAATTTGTGAAGTTTCGGTATATAAGTAATCTGACTCTGGAGATTCAATGATATCCATGTTTATAAAGTCGTCGTCTGTTTTTGAGGTGTTCACGTTTAACGAAGTTTGTTTTATTTCTTCAAATTCCTAACACGTTCTAAAAGCGTAGGATGCGAATAATGCATAAACACATACGCTTTATGAGGTGTTAAATTACTTAAGCTATTTTTAGATAATTTCTTTAATGAAGTAACTAGAGGTTCGGCTTTATAAGTGTTTTTAGCATAATCATCTGCTTGGTATTCAAAAACGCGAGACACATAATTCATTATTAATCCTGTGATTTCTGAAATAGGAGAATAAAGTAACCCAAAAGCAATGAGTCCAACATGGAAACTTGGTTTTTCAACTCCAATGGCTTGTGATAAAAGCGGATTTGAAATAAAAATGGATAAGATAAATAGTGTTAATCCGGTGAGTAGGATAGAGGTTACTAAATTAAATATAATATGCTTTTTTTTATAATGACCAACTTCGTGTGCTAAAACGGCAACAATTTCTTCATCGTCTAAATCGTTGACTAAAGTATCGTAAAGTGTGACGCGTTTTTCGCTTCCAAAGCCCGAAAAATAGGCATTGGCTTTTGTACTTCGTTTTGAACCATCGATAATAAAAATTTTATCGAGATTAAAACCAACCGATTCGGCATAAGCTGAAATTTTAGTTCTTAATTCTCCATCTTCTAAAGGAGTTTGTTTATTGAATAGTGGTACAATAAGCTTAGAGTAGAACATATTCATAAACACGGTGAATACAGTTACAATTCCCCAAGCATATAACCAAAATTGATTTCCTGTAACCTGATAAAACCAAACAATAAGAGCAATGAGACCACCTCCTAAAAGCGCCATCATAACTAATCCTTTCAATTTGTCTAAGATGAATAGTTTCTTGGTGGTTTTATTAAACCCGAATTTTTCTTCAATGACAAAGGTCTTATAATACCCAAATGGTGTGGTAATAATATCGCTAGCAATCATAATAACACCAAAGAAAATTAAGGCGATAATTATAGGGTTGTCAGAATAACTTCGGGCGATGTTATCAACGTATTCAAAACCATCTAAAAGTAAAAAACTTAGAGTTAAGGCAAACGAAAACACGGACGTTCCAAGTCCAAATTTGTAATTGACAGTTTTGTACGCTTGTGATTTTTTATATTCCTCAGTATCATACACATCGTTTAATACTTCAGGAATTGGATCGCTATAATGTTTTGCATTTATAGCATCAAGTACTTTATCAACTATAAAGTTGATGATAATGATGGCTATAGTTATATAGAATAAGGTTTGTGCTGTCATTTTGATGTATTATGTGCGTTTTCGTCACTTCGAGTGAAATTTCCTTTTTGAAATTTTTTATCGAGAATCTTAGTAGTAACAATAGTTCTCGATACAATTTTCTCATGCTTCGAAAATCACTCGAACTGACGTTTTTTATTTATTTAAAATCACGTTGGCGTTTTGCTTCAAAAATTAGGATTCCTGCCGCAACAGATACGTTCATGGAGTCTATAACTCCTTGCATAGGAATACTTATATTTTTTGTTGCAGCAGCTCTCCATTCTTCAGTTAATCCCGTCGCTTCAGTGCCAACCACAATCGCGGTTGGTAATGTGTAATTTTGGGAATGGTAAGGTTCTGATTCTTGTAAAATAGCTGAGAAAATATTGAAATTGTATTTCTTCAGAAAAGCAATAGCTTCTTCGCTGCTGGCCATAGCGATTTCGGTAGTAAAGACACAACCAACACTAGAACGAATAATATTTGGGTTGTATAAATCTGATTTCGGATTCGCAATAATCACAGCATCAACGTTGGCAGCATCAGCCGTACGTAATATGGCACCAATATTCCCTGGTTTCTCAGGGGCTTCTGCCACTAAGATCAGTGGGTTTTTAGATGTGAGTTTTAAATCTTCAAGCGTATGCTTTTTAGTGTTTACAACAGCAATCACTCCTTCAGTAGTATCGCGATGTGCTAACTTTTGAAATACGTCTTTTGAAATTTCAATACATTCAATTTCATATTGCGATAAGGCATTAGCTTCGCTTTCCGAAAATAATTCAGGATAAAATAATAAGGTATCTATTTTATAACCGCCTTTAATAGCTAATGATAATTCGCGTTTTCCTTCAATTAAAAATTGTCCAGACTTTTTACGTTGTCTCGATTTTTCTTTGAGCAGAACAAGTTGTTTTATGAATGAATTTTGAACGCTAGAGATGGATTTACTCATTACTATATTATTTAATCTATATTTGAGAGATACAAATTTAACCTATTATGAAACAAAAACTACTTTCCCTATTTCTATTCTTAACAATCAACACAATTTCATTTGCTCAGGTGGCTAATCAACCCAATGATTACGTGGTTTGCGATGATGACAATGATGGTTTTGCTTTATTCGATTTAACTTATGCAGATGTCCAAGTTTTGGGAAGTCAAAGTGCAATAGATTTTACAGTAACATATCACGAAACACTGTATGATGCTGAAAATGATTTTAGCCCTATTGTAGTTTATTCTTATGTCAATAATACTGATTGGTTACAAATTATATATGTGCGATTAGAAGATAATAATACAGGAAGTTATGATACTGCTGAATTAGCATTGGTTGTAAATCCAACACCTATAGTTACGGCATCAACACCTTTAGAGTTATGTGACGATAATGCAGATGAGACCGCTGTATTCGATTTAACTGTAAAAGATACTGAGATTACAAATGGGAATACAGATTGGTCCGTAACTTATTATGAAACCAATGCTGATGCACAAGCACAGACTAACGTTATTGCAAACCCAACGGCCTATACAAATAGTTCTATAAATGGCTTTCCACCCAACCCTCAAACATTATTTGTAGTCGTTACTGATACTAATACAGGTTGTGTAGGCTTTACCACATTAACCATACGTGTTTTACCAAATCCTTTTGGTGCTATGGGAACTCCAAGTGATATTATGCTTTGCGATGATGATAATGATGGAATTACCGATTTTGATCTAACACTAAACGAGGGTGAAATAAATCCGTCAGGAGAGTCCTTTACGCTATCTTATTTTATAAATGAAGCTGATGCCTTGGGTAATTTTGCTCCATTAGATCCAACTAATTTTACAAACGTAAGTAATCCACAAACTATTTATGTTAGAGTTGAAGGATCAAGTGGCTGCTTTGCGCTTACTAATTTTGATATTTATGTAAATACGTTGCCAGAAATATATATGGAAAGTAATTATAGCTTTTGCACAGGCGGCACTTTGGTATTGGAAACAGGATTGTCTGGTTTTGATAATTATTTTGAATGGGATTTTAATGGGAATACTATACAAGGCGCAAACCTACCTTCACTTACGGTAACAGAACCTGGTGAATATGCAGTTATGTTATATTCTTCAGATTTTGGGTGTTCTAGCATTACTCATATAATTGTAGAGGAATTCAGTTGTACAGATACTGATGACGATGGAGTCATTGATAGTGATGAGGATATAAATGGTAATGGTAATCTAGAAGATGATGATACCGATGGTGATGACATTCCAAATTATTTAGACAGTGATGATGATGGCGATAACGTTGCAACTATAGATGAAATTAATATTGTTTTAGGACGATCTAATAACACAATACACCAGTTTGTTGATACAGATGACGATGAGATAGAGAATTATTTAGATGACGACGATGATGGTGATGGCATTTTAACGATAGACGAAGATTATAATAATAACGGAGATCCAACGGATGATGATACAAATAGCAACACAATTCCAGATTATCTTGAAAGTTCAGTAGCTTTAAGTTTAAATGAATTTAATGTCACTCGCTTTAACATGTTCCCAAATCCAGCAAAAGAAAACGTAACCATTCAATTGGCATCGTCTAATTTTGAAACTGGAAGCGTAAATATCTACAACATTCAAGGAAAAGCAATTTTGAAACCTATTAATTTTGAAGGGAATTCGTCGGTTTTAGATATTTCAAGTTTAAAAAGTGGCTTTTATTTTGTAGAGTTGACCGTTGGAAATACAGCAACGATTCAAAAGCTAATTGTGAATTAAGTTGAAAATAAATTTTATAAATAAAGCTTCAGGTATATTCTGAGGCTTTTTTTATTATCAAAAGAAATTGATATTTTCTTATATCTTTAACCAACCCAAAGTACTTCATTATGAAACAAAAACTACTTTTATTTTTTATTACACTATTTTTTACGATGATTGCTTCAGCGCAATGTGATATCGTTACCACAAATTATTATGAAGACTTTTCTGTAATACCTAATGAATGCTGGGAAGAAGCAGATAATGGAGATGCTGAATCTGGACCTATGGATATAGGATCGGGATCTTGGTTGGCAGAAGGATTTTTAAATAATGGATTAAGTGGTGCATATCGCATAAACCTATATTTAGCTAATAAAAGTGATTGGCTTTTATCTCCAGAGTTTGATTTGTCAGGTGGTCCTTTTCAAGTGGATTTTGATTTTGGCATCATGGCATGGGATAGTAGTACCACTGCAGGTACGTTGGGATCTGATGATACGGTTCAATTGTTATTAACCAATGATGGTGGTACAACATGGATACCGCTATTAACTTATGATGAAAACTCAGAGGTATCTGTTGAAGGTGAACATCCTATTATTGATTTAACGGCCTATAGTGGCGAAACTGTTCAATTTGGAATATTAGCTTCAGAAGGCGAAGTCGATGATATTGAAGATGTAGAAGTATTTGTCGATAATTTTAGAGTGAGGAATTTAATTACTTGTTTCGAACCCATAGCGCTTAATGCTAATAATTTAAACTTTACTTCGGCAGATATTAGCTGGGAAGAACAAGGAACAGCAACCTCATGGAATATAGAATATGGTGTTGCAGGTTTTACACTAGGAACGGGAACCATGATTAATGGAGTTACAGAAACAATGTATAGTGTAACAGACTTAACTAATAACACAGCATATGATTATTATGTTCAATCGGTATGTGGCGAAGAATATTCTAATTTTGCAGGACCATTTACATTTACAACAACACTTCAAACTAATTTTGATATAGATTGCGTTGCGAACGGTTTACTTACTCAAGATTACTGTTACGATAGTGGTGGAGCGACTAATCCAGTTATTTTTACTTATACAAGTGCTGACGGAATTACACCAGTAAATTTAACATTCAATTCTGGATTTATAGAAAATGGTTGGGATGAGTTAGTAGTTATAGATTCTGATGGCTCTACATTTCCTGGTTATGCCGCAGAAGATGAGAATTATGGAAATAGTGGTGATTTAACTGGGCTAACTTTTCAGTCAACAGGAGATTCTATTTCATTCTACATAAATTCAGATGCTTCTGTAAGTTGCCAAAGTAACTCTGGCAACATGAGTCAAGGTATTAATTATACGGTTTCTTGTGCTACATGTATTAATCCAGGAGTGACATTTGAAGCGGTTAATGATTGTGAAAATGGAGAGCAATTTTTAATCGATGTAGATGTGACGAGTTTGGGTGATGCCACTTCACTAACAATTTCAAATAATAATAATGAAGAAACAACGTCTGTAACAGCAACAGGAGTGTATCAAATAGGTCCTTTTCCTTTTTTAGTTGATGTAATTGTTTCCGTGGAGAATGACCAAGATGAAACTTGTAGTGTCAATAGCTCAATCATACAAGTTTTAGGTTGCCCTCCTTCTAATGACGAATGTGATGCGGCGATTGTTGTACCTGTTAATAGTGGAATATCTTGTGATGTTTTAACTTCTGGTACTATAAATTTAGCTTCAGATTCTGGTTTGCCAAATAATAGTTGTGAGGGAATACCAAATGACGATGTTTGGTTTTCTTTTGAAGCTACAAGCGAAGAGCACGCCATCTCAATTGTTAATTTGGCAAATGGAACGTTAAGTATTGACCATACTTTGTATGAAGGTACATGTGGTGCTTTAACAGAAATATATTGTTCTCAAGGTTATTCAAGTATTGTTTCTAATTTAACTATTGGTGAAACCTATTTTATTAGAGTTTATTCACAAGAGGATATTGCAGAGACCACAACTTTTGATTTATGCATTAGAGAAACACCATCAGAATTTATGTGCGAAAATACAAGTATGTTTTGTGCAATAGAAGGTGTGTTGACAATTGATAACACTACGGGTGTTGATAGCTTTGGAAGTATTGGCTGTTTGTATAATGCACCAAACCCAACATGGAGTGCTGTTCAAATAGGTAGTTCTGGTTTAATAAACATGCAAATTGAACAAAGAAATGTTAATGATGTTCTATTAGATGCTGATTATGTAGTTTGGGGACCATTTGATTCTTTGGGTATGGCATGTGAAACTATTGTTTTCTCCGATTGCTCTAATTGTCCTAGTGATTCAGAAAACCCTGATTTTTATCCTTTTGGTAATATTGTAAATTGTAGTTTTTCAGCTAGTTCCATAGAAAATTTTACTATAGATAATGCGCAAGCAGGTGAGTTTTATATCCTTTTAGTGACAAATTATAGTGGCGATCCTGGTACTATTTCAATAACACAAACTAATATAAATGAAGAAGGAGCAGGTGGTCTTACTGCCGATTTTGACATCGCTTTAGGGCCAGATATGAATGTTTGTAATGATGATGCAGAGGATGTAATATTAAATGCTACTTCACCTTTCGCAGATAATTATGAGTGGTTTTATAATGGCGAATTATTATTCTCGGGAATAGATGTTAGCTCAATAGAGGTTAATTTGTCTGGTGTATACAAAGTTATAGCTTATAATAATAACTGTGAAACACTAGCAGAAGATGAAATTGTAGTTTCGTTTTTAGATTGTGATAATACAGGGATTATTGAAGTCAGCGCATTTTATGATGATAATGAAAATATGGTTTTTGATACAACTGAATCCAATTTTACCAATGGTTATTTTACCTATGAGTTAAATAATGACGGCATTATAAATACAGTTACTTCCTCTTCTGGAAGCTTTACAATAGCAAGTTTAGATGAAACAAATAGTTATGATATCAATTACTATTTCTATAGTGAACACGAAGATTGCTTTGATGTTTCGATACTTAGTTTTGAAGATGTAAGTGTACCATTAGGTGAGATTATCACAATTGAATTCCCTATCGTTAATGACCAGTCTTGTGAGGATGTCTCAGTCCATCTTATTAATCAAGAAACACCAAGACCAGGATTCAGTCATACCAACTATTTAATACTTGAAAATCTAGGTGTCTCTGCAACTTCAGGAACTGTAGAATATCTATTAGATGAAGATTTAACAATTAATAGTATAAGTACAGGTAGCAATTATTTAACCACAACATACGCAAATGGTTTTAGTCTCGATTTTGTTAATTTATTACCTCAACAAACGATAATTGTGAATGTAAATTTACAAACAGCAACCTCTGCGAACCTTGGTGATTTAGTTACCACCACGGCAACGTATACAACGTCTTCGAATGATATAGTTTCAGAGAACAATGAATCTTCTGTTACCGAAGAAGTCATCGGTTCTTACGATCCTAACGATAAAATGGAATCTCATGGAAAAGATATTTTGTTTGATGATTTTGCAGCATCAGACGAATATTTATATTACACCATTCGTTTTCAAAATGTGGGTACAGCAGAAGCGATTACCGTTAGAATTGAAGATGTTTTAGATACACAATTAGATGAATCGACTTTTCATATGTTACGTTCAAGTCATAACTATGTGGTTACGAGAACAGATCGTAATCTAGAATGGAATTTTGATAACATCAACTTACCAGCAGAGCAAGATGATGCAGATGGTAGTAATGGTTATGTGTATTTTAAAATAAAACCAAATGTAGGTTATGCTATTGGTGATATCATTGAAAATACAGCAGCTATTTATTTCGATTTTAATGCACCTATTATCACCAATACGTTCCAAACTGAATTTGTAGAAACCTTATCTGTAAATGGTTTTGATAATACTGGTTTTAGTCTCTTTCCTAATCCAGCAAAAGAAAACGTCACCATTCAATTGGCATCGTCTAATTTTGAAACTGGAAGCGTAAATATTTACAACATTCAAGGAAAAGCAATTCTGAAACCTATTGATTTTGAAGGGAATTCTTCGATTATAGATATTTCTAGTTTAGAAAGCGGCTTGTATTTTGTAACGTTGACTGTTGAGGATTCTGTAACGATTCAAAAGTTAATTGTGGATTAGGTTGAAAACTTATTTTAAATGAAAAGCTTCAGGTAATTTCTGAGGCTTTTTTTGTAATGTTTTATATTTTATTTCGTCAAAGCACTCTAACTTAAAATCATATTATGAAAAAAACAATTTACGTATTCCTTTTATCCGTATTTGCGATGGCTTGCAAAAATGAAACAAAACAAGATGTAACAAAATCTGTTGAAGTTGAAGAAATGACAACAGAAGATGTGAGCACAAGTATCTATCCAGAATCTATAACTAAAGTTTTTGATGCACATGGCGGTATTGATACTTGGAACAAAATGGAAACGCTTTCTTTTTCTATAGCAAAACCTACAGGGATAGAAAAGACGACTAAAAATTTAAAAACTAGAGCCGAATTAATTGAGACACCAACATATACCCAAGGATTTGATGGGGAAACGCTTTGGATTAATGAAAAAGATGGAAATGAATATAAAGGAAAACCTCAGTTTTATAAAGGCTTGATGTTTTACTTCTATAGTATGCCTTTTGTCTTTGGAGATGATGGTATTTCTTATGCACAGACAGAGTCTCTAGTTTTTGAAGGAAAAACATATCCAGGAATTCTAATTTCATACGAAGCAGGTGTTGGTGAATCTTCAGACGATCAGTATAAGATTTTTTACGATGCAGAAACAGGACAAATGCAATGGTTAGCTTATACAGTTACTTTTGGTAAAGCAGAAGGAAACCCAGATTTTCATTTTATAAGGTATAATAACTGGCAAACTGTTAATGGTTTGGTAGTACCAAAAAGTGTGGATTGGTATAATTATGAAAATAACGTACCAACAGAAAAGAGAAATACAGTTGAGTTTACTGATGTTTCACTTTCAGAAAAAACACTTGATAAATCAATGGTTACAATGCCAGAAGGAGCAACTGTGATTGATTAATACTTTTGTGAAAACAAAAAAAGCGAACTGTAAGGTTCGCTTTTTTTTTGCTAATCTATTTGACTAGGTTTCTCAGAAAATCGTTTCCAAAGTTTTGTTTGGTGTGTTTCTAGACTTAAACTTCTACCGTCAATAAAGGCGTGCGTTAATTGGTTGGTCCGCATATCTAAAGCATCACCTTCACTAATAAACAGAGTGGCGCTTTTGCCAACTTCAAGAGTACCGTACATAGTGTCTATACCCATAATCTTCGCAGGATTCTGCGTAATTAACTGTAAAGCTTGTGCTTTAGTTAACCCATGTGCGACCGTTGTACCGGCATAAAACGGAAGGTTACGAGAATTCATTCGCTCCATTTGTCCACTAGGCTCTAGGGCGACTAACACGCCTGCATCAACTAGTTTTTTTGCAAGTTTGTAAGAGGTGTCGTAATCGTCATCTTCTAGTTCTGGTCTAGAATGTACACGTCTTAAAAATACAGATACATCATTTTGTTTTAGGAAGCTTGCGATATTTCCGGCTTGATAAGCACCAACAATCGTAATTTTAGAAACTCCTTGTGACTTTGCTAAATTTACAGCATCGGTAATTCCTTTTTCATCATCTACTGTAATATATAAACGTTTAGAGCCATCAAATACACCAGCTAAAGCTTCATATGGTAAGTGACGTTCAGTAGAACTTCCCATACTATAACTTTTAGATTCATTAAAATAATCACCTAATTCTTTAACTTGAGTAGCGTAGTTTTTATTCGGTTTTAATCCCGGATCTTCACCTAGCCACCAACGTCCACGGCTAAAGCTGCTTGGCCAATTGACATGTATACCATTATCAGACTTTATAGCAGCATCTTCCCAATTCCATGCGTCGTATTGTACCACAGATGAGGTTCCTGAGATACGTCCGCCTCTAGGTACAACTTGTCCTAATAATACTCCATTAGGTCGCATAGATTCTGTAATTTTAGATTCTGTATTATAGGCAATAATGCTTCTAATATGTGGGTTAAATGTACCCAATTCTTCAAGATCATCAGAAGCTTTTACTGCGTCTACTTCAACGAGTCCTAAAGTGCCATTTGCAACAATAAATCCAGGATAAACATCTTTGCCTTTACCATCAATGATGTCCATAGTTTGTCTGGTCAATGGAGTAGAAGATTCTGGTCCAATTGTTGTTATTTTTCCATTACTAACAACGATAATACTGTTTTCGATAACAGTTCCATTTCCTATATGAGCTGTAGCTCCAACAATAGCAAAATCTTTGGTTTGCTTTGGAGCTGGAGTTTGTTGTGCAAATCCAATTGAAATGCACAACATAAATAATACACTATTTATTTTATATAAATTTTTCATTTGTTACTGTGTTTTAGTTGTGTAAGTCCATTGAATCACAATGCATTAATTTTTCCTCTTTCTTTTTAACAGGTTGCGTTTTTAATCCTTTGTTTTTATCTTGAAGCATTAAATTGATAAGTTCACTTTTCTCTTTTTTAATCGCTTCTCTCATTTCTTTGTCACGCGATAAATCGAAATAAGTAACACCTTCTATAATAGTTTTTTCTGCTTTTGCATAAATGGATAAGGGATGATCCGTCCACAATACAACATCTGCATCTTTACCCACTTTTAAGCTTCCAACCTGTTTGTCTAAGTGTAATAATTTAGCCGGATTTAAAGTCACAAATTTCCATGCGTCTTCTTCGCTTACACCACCATATTTAACTGATTTAGCAGCTTCTTGGTTTAAACGACGCGACATTTCGGCATCATCACTATTAATTGCAACCGTAATACCTGCGTTATGCATAATGGCCGCATTATAAGGAATAGCATCATTTACTTCATATTTATAACCCCACCAATCGCTAAATGTAGAACCACCTGCGCCAT
Source organism: Winogradskyella costae (assembly GCF_013403865.1). GTDB lineage: Bacteria > Bacteroidota > Bacteroidia > Flavobacteriales > Flavobacteriaceae > Winogradskyella > Winogradskyella costae. The sequence goes on along the minus strand of NZ_JABFDK010000001.1, from coordinate 46,044 downwards.
GTATTTTCATTTTATCAGCGACTTTATAACCTTCAAGAATATGAGTAAAAGTGTTGATTTTAAAGTTGAATTGATCTGCAACCTTCATCAACATATTAATTTCGCTTTGCACATAAGAATGACAAGAAATAAAGCGCTCTCCGTTTAGAATTTCAGCAAGTGTCTCCATTTCAGCATCGTGTCTAAATGGTTTGCCGCTTTTCTTTACTTCATCATAAGCTTTTGCTCTAGTAAAATAATCTATAAACACTTGTTCAACTCCCATACGCGATTGTGGGAAACGTGAATTGGTTCTACTTCGCGATTGTTTTACATTTTCACCTAAAGCGAATTTGATAAACTTTGGTGAATTTTCATAAACTAAATCATCTGCAGCTTCCCCCCATTTTAGTTTAATGATAGCAGAACGACCACCAATAGGATTTGCCGAGCCATGTAATATTTGAATAGAAGTCACACCACCTGCTAAATTTCGGTAAATATCTATAGCTTCATCGTTTAAAACGTCTTCAATAGTAACCTCTGCAGAAGAGTTTTGACCTCCTTCATTTATAGAAGATGCTGCAATATGTGAGTGCTCATCAATAATACCAGCTGTAATGTGTTTTCCTGTGGCATCTATCACTTTCGCCTTTTTACTCGTTATATCTTTTCCTATCTTAGAGATTTTGCCATCTTTAATTAAAACATCGGTATGCTCTAATATGCCTTCGTTTTCATTAGTCCAGACCGTTGCATTTTTAAATAATAGCGTTTCGGATTTTGGTTTCTCTCTGAAACCGTATGCTAAATTTGGATATGTAATCGGACTCATAAAAGGAATGTCATCCGTTTTATCAGATTTCATCTTGTCATTATTTTGGTCACTCTGCGAAATTGAAGTGTTTACTTTGGTTGCAACAAAGGATAGCTCATTACCGTTTGGTAAAATAGCTTTTCCATTAAGGCCATTCTTAATTGTGGCATTGGCTACAATTCTAATATATTCTTTTTTAGTGCTGTCTGCCGTTTTAACTGTAAGACTTAACCAATTATCTGCATAACTCGCTTTAGTCCCTAAAATTTTAGCGTTGCTCTCAATTTTAGCATCAGCTTTACTGGTGCTATTTGAGATGGTTAGTTTATAACTGTCATCGGCAAGTTTAAAATCATAGTCGCCATCAATATCTTTGGTAGTCATGTTTTCGATAACATGCGCTGAACCTTGTACCCAATTTTCGTAGAGTTTTGTTTTCTTTTCAAAAATGTCTCCATCGGTGATTAAAAAATTAGCATAGCTTCCTGTTTTTAAAGTCCCTAAAACATCTGATTTTCCTAATAATGCAGCAGGCACTGTAGTTAAGGATTCCAATGCTTTTTGTTTAGATAATCCACTTTCAATTGCCATCATTAAATTAGAAGAAAAGGTTTTATTCGATTTTAAACCATGCGTGGTTAACGCGAATTTAATACCGTTTTCTGCTAATAATCTCGGATTGTGGGGTTGCTGATTCCAAGATCGCATATCACTTAGAGATAGTGTGTTCGCCAAGAATGGATCATCAACATCATATGCTAATTGAAAATCTATAGGCAGAATAATAATGGCGTTTGTTCCTTTTATTTCATCAATACGTTCGTATTCATCCCCGCCACCAACAATGGTATATTGAATGTTAAACGCGTCACCAACTTTATCGGCACGCATGACATCAGCTCTACTTCCAGCTTCAAAAATTTGAAGTAAGTTTTTGTTTTTATTTAAGGCTTCGAGCGATAAATCTTTAGTGTCAATGTTTCCGGCGTCGTACCATTTTGCATCGTCATACATTTGACGTAATAGTGCCATACTTCCCATAATTGAAGATGGGTAGCGTTGTTGAGACGTTACACTTTTACTAAATGACAAATGCTGTGTTGTTTCTCCGTCCACAATGCGCATAGAATTGTCAGCGTTATTGTTAAGTGCAATTAAAGCACCTGTACCACGTACCACACCATCCGGCATATGTGTGTTAACAACTCCAAAACCTAATTTGTGAAGATCAGAAGCGGATTTAGTATCGTATTTAAAACTTGCCATGACGTCTTGCTCAGGCATAATATGGTCGTTCCAATAATAGCCACTGCGACTGGCTCCATATTGGGGTCCATCGCCTCCTCGTTTTGGTTTTTCTACACCAAAAGTGGTATACATATCAATAAATGAAGGATAAATCGTTTTTCCTGAGAGATCAATTTTTGTAGTGTTCTTTGGAATATTAACAGACTTACCAACACTAATAACTTTACCATCCTTAATAAGGAGCGTTGCATTATTTATAACTTCGGTTGGTGTTACATGGATCGTAGCATTTGTAAATGCAGTGTAGTTAGAGTTATTTGCAATGACACCAGAGTTACTTGGAAAGTAATCTTGTGCAAATAATGAAAAACTGCACATAAAAAAGAGCAGTCGTAAGTGTATTTTAATCATAAATTTTGGTGGGTTAGATTGAATTCTAAAGATAGGGATTTAACATTAAAGTCAAATTTAATTTCCTGAATTTAACGTCTGTATTGCTAAAGAAATAAGCTATAACTTACGTCGTTATAATGGTTGCTCTTCATAATAATTAACCAAAAGCGCAACGACATAGCTATAACTTTCCATACCAGCGGATTGATTATTCGCTTTTAAGAAACTGTCAAAAGTTTTTTCAAAAATAGGTTCTATTGGGTTTTCGTAAGCTTCCCAAAATTCGCGAACATCCTGATAATTTTTGAGGATACCTTTATTAACCGTTACAATTATACTGCCGTAATGTTCTGGGTCGCGTTTAAATAGTTCAGCCAAACAATACCGCAGCGCAAATGTATAACCCGAGTATTTAAAAAAAACATCATCATTATGAATAGCGGCTAAACTACCAATAAAGTTTGCTTCATTTTCTGCGGCATAACCTAGTTGATGTGCGGCTTCGTGGCAGGCTGTTGTTGGAAATTTATAGGTTGAAATTAATCCGTTAACCTGTGCTTCATTTGTAAATGGATTTAAATATCCCGAAAATCCCATATAAGTTAAGGGTAAACTATAAATGGACTTTTTAATACTTTTTGGGTGGTATTCAAGATGTGGATATACTTCAGAAAGGGTTTGGTAGCCATCCTTGACCTTTTTTAAAATTTCGGATTTTGTATAAGGCATTTCTACTTTTACCGTATCATTTCCTGTTAATTGAAACTGTAAAGTATTGGATTTGTGAATCAATTGTTCTGTAAATAAAACTAATTGTTCAGTGCTATAATCCGCTTCAAGATTAAGTGATTTATAGAGTGGTTGTCTGTAGTAGTTAAAAGCCCAAAGGAGGTGAAATGCAAAGTATGCGATAGATAACGTTGCCCCGACATCTAATAGCCATTTCACGGTGTCTTTAAAAATCCGTTTCCGGTTTACAATAAGCCACCTAATAAGATAGATTGTAGCTAACGTATAAAGAATATCTCCAACTGAAAATGGAATCCAGCCAAAAGTGTAGCGCATTATTTTTGAGATAAATACGTAAAGCCCGTTGCTATAAAACTGCTCAACAAATTCTGGATAATACTTTAATTGAGATAGCAATAGTAATTGAACTCCAAAGAATATAACAAGGATTAATTTTTTGTTTTTGCGCATAACTCAAAAATAAGGAAAAGAAGGGATTGATATCTCGTTTTTGTTGGAAAGGTAAAAAGTCTTAAGCAGGTATAGAAACATGTGTAGAATGTAAACAGAGAGTTATCCTTATTTTGTAAATTTGTAAATCTAAAAATAAGATTTATGAGTTCAGAAATAAGAGCCTTAGAGCCAAAACAACTATGGAATAAATTCGCAGATTTGAATGCTGTACCGCGCCCATCTAAAAAAGAGGAACGTGTCATTCAATTTATGAAAGATTTCGGAAAAGAATTAGGTTTGGAAACAATAGAAGATGAAGTCGGTAACGTTATTATTCGTAAACCAGCCTCAAAAGGTATGGAAGATCGTAAGCCAATTGTTATGCAGTCGCATTTAGATATGGTACATCAAAAAAATAACGATACTGTTTTTAATTTTGATGAACAAGGTATTGAGATGCATATTGAAGGAGATTGGGTAAAAGCAAAAGGGACTACCCTTGGTGCTGATAATGGATTAGGAGTGGCGACGATTATGGCCATTTTAGAAAGTAATACTATTGCGCATCCTGCATTAGAAGCTTTGTTTACAATTGATGAAGAAACTGGAATGACCGGTGCAAAAGGTTTAAAAGGAGGATTACTGAAAGGAGCTATTCTTTTAAATTTAGATACAGAAGAGGACGATGAAATCGGAGTTGGTTGTGCTGGAGGGGTTGATGTTACGGCAAGACGAACGTATGACGAAGAAGAGACACCTGAGTTTAAAATTGGATATACTATTACTGTAAAAGGTTTACAAGGTGGTCACTCAGGCATGCAAATTCATGAAGGTTTAGGAAATGCAAATAAATTAATGAACCGTTTGTTATTTGATGGTTTTGAGAATTTCGGACTTCGTATTTCTGAAATAGATGGAGGAAGTTTACGAAATGCTATTCCAAGAGAAAGTAATGCAATCGTTGTTATTGATGCGATACATGAAGCAGCTTTTGAAGCAGAAATGAAAGAATTTTCAGAGACTTTAAAAGTTGAATTTAAAACTATGGAACCTGATTTAGAAATTATTGTTTCTAAGACAGAGACTCCAGAGAATATAATGGATTTAGGTGTGCAAGAAGGCTTAACAAGAGCTTTGTACGCTGCCTGGAATGGCGTATATCGTATGAGTCCGGACATTAAGGATTTGGTAGAAACTTCTAATAATATCGCTAGAGTTATTGTTAAAGACGGTCATATAAAAATAGGTTGTTTAACACGTAGTTCGGTTGAAAGTACAAAACTAGATTTAGCTAATACATTGCGTGCTGTTTTTGAGTTAACAGGATGCGAAGTAGAGTTTTCTGGTGATTATCCTGGTTGGGCACCAAATATGGATTCTGCCATATTAAAAGTAATGGTTCCTATTTATGAGCGTTTAAATAATGGAGAGAAACCTCATGTAGCGGCTTGCCATGCAGGTTTAGAATGTGGGATTTTAGGAACTAACTATCCAGATATGGATATGATTAGTTTTGGGCCAAATATAAAAGGAGCACACTCACCAGATGAACGTGCTCAAATTTCTTCCGCTCAGAAGTATTGGAAATTTGTTTTAGAGGTTTTAGAAAACATTCCTAAAGCTTAATCTATATAAAAAAGACCCGTCAGGTTTTTTAAACTTGACAGGTCTTATATTTTAAAAGAAAAAGCAGCTGTTCATAGATTTATGAAGAGCTGCTTTTTTTAGGTCTTATTGTTAGTGTTGTTTACTTCTTAATACTTGCCAATTCAATGTCAAAAATTAAATTAGCACTTGGTGGAATTACAGGAGGGTTTCCTCTTTCACCATATCCTAAATAGTAAGGTATAAATACTCTAGCTTTATCTCCAATTTTCATATGAAGCATAGCTTCTCTAAAACCAGCAATTAAACCAGCCGTTTCATTGTATGGCATATCAAAAGTTGTGTAACGACCTGCTTTATCAGTTCGCTCATCGTACTTGCCATTTTTTTCAGCGACCTCTTTCCATGTCGTCCAAAAAAGCTCTCCGTTTTCTAAATAACCGGCACATTCTATATTTACACGATCTGTAGATTTAGGAGTTACCCCATTACTTTCATGAGTAAAAATCATTGCCATACCTGTTGGTGAGTCAATTTTACGCCCTTTTAATTCTTCGTTCTTTTTTAAGAATTCAGTTTTTGATAAATCAGCTTTTGCTTTCGCCTCTTTTTTCGCTTCCTCTGCTTTTGCAACAGCTTCAAGTTTTGCTGCAGCAGCTCTTTCTTTAATTTTAGGAAGTTCTTCTGTAAATACTTTAGGTGCATCAAATTTCTTTGCAGCTGCACCAATACGAATAATATTTAGTTTTTTAATAATGACATCTTCGAGCGGTTTGTTAGTTCTAGGTGCCACTTTTACATTCGATATAGTATCTAAAATGTTTAATCCTTTTACTAATTCACCAAAAACAGCGTGGCAAGAAACTCTAGGGTTTCCACAATCTCTTAAAACACCGTTTTCATCATAACCATCTAACCATGGAGTAACTTTTTCAGTGATAAAAAATTGACTTCCATTAGAATTTGGTCCTCCATTTGCCATAGATAATACACCTGGCTTATCATGTTTATATTCTGATACTAGTTCGTCTTCAAATTTATAGCCAGGATCACCAGAACCTGTTGCTGTTGGATCGCCTCCTTGAATCATAAAATTATTCATCACACGATGAAACGTTAAACCATCATAGAAAGGCTTTCCTTTAAATTCGTCTTTAACTAAGGGATGATTTCCTTCTGCCAAGGCTACGAAGTTTGCGACTGTCACAGGAGCTTTATCAAAAAAGAGTTTAGCAACCATAGTATCTTTAGAGGTTACAAATTCGGCATAAATTCCCTCTTCTAAATCAGAATAACGTTCTTGGCAAGAAATATTTGCTAATACTAATAGTGCAACGAATGCTGTAAGTGCTTGTTTAATCATTTTTTTGGGTTATAGTGTTTAAAGTTACTTCACAAATTAGTGGAACATTGGTTCCGATTTTATGTTCATCTCCATAATATCCAAATGCTTTTTGGGATGGAAAAATAAACGTTGCTGTTTCGCTAGGTTTTAAAAGTTTTAAGCCTTCACGCAAACCAGTAAACAATTCTTCTTTATCTATAATATAGGTCTTATTAGTGTTTGCATAAATTTCAGTTCCTTCAATATTAGAGACATCGAAAGTGAAATTAACAACATCACCAAATTGAGGTTGAATGGTATCCATTTCAATTTTTGAATTGTAATAGTACCAAAAGCCACTTTCTGAAGCGATATAGTTATTATCAGGGTTACTTTTAATAATATCTAGAATTTGTTGTTGCTCTAACTCATTAAGCTTTTTATTACGCTCTGCAGAGGCTTTTAAAAATGAGCCAGATTGTACGGATTCTGGTAGGCGTGCTTCAGGAGGTTTACAGCTAAAACACAGCAATACTACTGTAGAGACTATGAGTAGGTTTTTCATATTATATTATTTTAATCGGTACCAATTTAGGGGGTCATTGGTTTAAATCTTGTTTATATTGTGGTAATATACTAATAAATTTGTTTAATGTTGTTGCCATATCATCATCGCTACGTCCTCCAGCGGCATTGGTGTGTCCACCTCCATTAAAATGCGCTCTCGAAAATTCGTTCACCGAAAATTCTCCTTTACTTCGTAGAGATATCTTTATAATCTGATCTTGTTGACTTTCTATAAAGATGGCAGCAAAAATAATATCTTTTAATGATAAAGCATAATTAACAAAGCCTTCCGTATCTCCTTTCTTATAGTTAAACTCATCTAATTCGGACTGAGATAAGGTCATATAAGCAGTTCTTAATTCGGGCATGACTTTAAGGTTTTGCATAGCTCTACCTAATAATTGTAAACGACTATAACTATTAGTATCGTATATATTATTGTGTATTTGAGAATTGTCAGCTCCTTTGTCAATTAAATTACCAATTACTTGATGGGTTCGGCTTGTCGTTGCTGGAAAACGGAACGATCCTGTATCTGTCATTATTCCAACATAAATACATGTGGCAATAATGGCATTTATTTTATCATCATCGCCAAGCATTTCAATAAAATTATAAACCATTTCACATGTTGAAGACATGCTTATATCCGAGTACGTATATTTAGCGTAATCGTCTGGCTGCTGATGATGGTCGATCATTATCTTAATCGCTGTGGATGATTCTAAAACTTCAGCCATTTGATTTCCTGCACGATGAAAGGCATTAAAATCTAATGTAAAAATAAGATCTGCATTATTAATGAGTGTTGTGCATTCGTCTTGTTGCATTTCAAATTTTAAGACGGTATCATCTCCTGGTAACCATTTTAAAAAATCAGGATAATCATTTGGTGCAATAACGATTGCATTATGATTGTATAGTTTGAGATAATGATACAATGCTAAAGTCGAACCCATAGCATCTCCATCTGGATTTCTATGTGGGACAATAACAATATCTTTAGGTGTTTTGAGTAAGTTTTTTAATTCTGAAATTTGTGCGTTTATCATTCTTTGACGTTCCGAATAATTTTGAAAATTCGGGCTTTTAATTTTTTTATTTTATTACTAATAAGTCTAGAAATAAAGTATTTTTCATAGTGTGCTAAGATACAATTTAATAACAAATCGTTTAAATACCGATGAATTATTTTGAATTATCTTTGGGGTAAAATATTATTATGACGTATAAACTCTTACCTGTTTTATGTACTGTTTCAGTATTGTTTTTATTAGGCTGTAAATCTTCGGAAAAAAAGGATGCAAAGCTTACTGAGGTTGAAATTAATAAGGCCGATTACACTATTGCTTTTGGTTCTTGTAATAAACAAAACACCTCTAATTTACTTTGGGAGCCTATTTTAGAACACCAACCAAAAGTGTGGATTTGGGGAGGTGATAATGTGTATTCTGACACGGATAATATGACCAAATTAAAGGCTGATTACAACCAACAATTGGCTGATACAAGTTATCAAAAATTAATAGCTTCTTCAAAAATATTAGGAACTTGGGATGATCACGATTATGGTTTAAATGATGGTGGTGTCGAATTTTCAAAGAAAAATGAAAGTCAGCAAGAGTTTTTGGATTTTATTGGTGTTTCTAAAACAGATTCGCGTAGAAATAGAGCCGGAGTTTATCATTCTGAACTTATAAATCTTGAGAAAGGAAGTATTAAAATAATTATTTTAGACACGCGCTATTTTAGAACAGAACTAACTAATGATGGTTCCTCAAACAAGCGTTATCAACCTAATGCTTATGGGGAAGGTACAGTTCTTGGAACAGCACAATGGAGTTGGTTAGAAAACGAATTAAAAATGTCAGAAGCCGATTTTAATATCATTGTAAGCAGCATTCAGTTTCTATCGTATGAGCATGGCTTTGAAAGTTGGGGGAATTTTCCCCATGAGGTTGATCGCTTAAAAACTTTAGTAGTAGACTCTGAGGCCAATGGTGTCCTTTTGCTTTCTGGTGATCGTCATATTTCTGAATTTTCTAGTACTGAATTAGAAGGTTTAGAGTACCCGTTAATAGATTTTACCTCTAGTGGATTAACGCATGCTTATTCAAAATTTTCAGGAGAACCTAATCCTTATAGAGTAGGTGAGGTGGTTGCTGAGATTAGTTTTGGACTTTTGCATTTTAATTTTGAAACCAAAGAAATTGAAATGGAAATGCGTGGTGAAAATAATATGAAACTAAATGAATTGAAGCAAAAGTATTGATGCTTGTTTTTTGCATAAAATATATTACTTTTGCACCCAAATTCGCCCAAGCATATTTAGCGAAGGTGTAACCCATAAAAAAAAATACATGGCGACTAACAGAACATTTACAATGTTAAAGCCTGATGCTGTTGAAAAAGGACACATTGGCGCAATATTAGAAAAAATTTCAGCTTCAGGATTTAGAATCGTAGCATTGAAATTAACACAGATGACTACAGCAGATGCTGAGGATTTTTACGCAATTCATAACGAGCGTCCATTTTTTGGAGAGTTAGTAGAATATATGACTCGTGGTCCTATCGTAGCAGCTGTTTTAGAAAAAGAAAACGCAGTTGAAGATTTTAGAACATTAATTGGTGCAACTAATCCTGCTGATGCAGCTGAAGGTACTATCCGTAAATTATATGCAGCCTCTATTGGTGAAAATGCAGTTCATGGAAGTGATAGCGATGAGAATGCAGCTATTGAAAGTGCTTTCCATTTCGCAGGAAGAGATATGTTTTAAGCTAAAACATTATATAATATTGAAAAGACCATCTGAAAGGATGGTCTTTTTTATTTAAAATTATTTTAAAGGTTGCGTAGTGACCTTATTTCAGTGCTTAAAAATTAAACAAAATCCCGATAACTATCGGGATTTTTAAGTAGGAAAAATAGATAATAGATTATATTGATTTTGCTTTCGGCTATACTAAAGCACCATTTGCTCCGATTACTTGACCCGATATCCATTTTGAGTCATCACTAGCTAGGAACAATACCACTTTAGCAATGTCAATTGGTTCTGCTAATCGGTTAAAGGCGTTCATTGAACTCAATTTATCTATAGTTTCTTGTGATTTTCCGTTTAAAAATAATTCTGTCGCGGTCGCGCCCGGAGCAATAGCGTTCACAGAAATACCTCTTCCTATTTCTTTTGAGAAAACTTTTGTTATTTGCTCTACAGCGGCTTTTGTTGCAGAATATAAAGCGTACTTAGGAAACATTAATTTGGCTGTGCTCGAAGAAAAGTTAATAATAATTCCGTTATCCGCGAGTTTGCTATCCGCTTCCTGAAGTGTATTAAAAATACCTCTAACATTAACATCAAAGAGCTTCGTGAATTCGTCTTGAGTGTTATCCTTTAAAAATTTATTATACATAATGCCGGCATTATTTATAAGGACATCTACTTTGCCAAAAGCTTCTATAGTTTTGTCAAATAGATTGATGACTTCATCTTTTTGACTAACATCTGCCTTAATTGCTAGGGCCGTGCCACCATTTTGAGTGATTTGTTCTACCGTTTTATTTGCTTCACTTTCACTATTAGAATGGTTGACAATGACTTTAGCACCATTTTTTGCTAAAAGGAAAGCAATTTCTTGTCCAATTCCTTTTGATGATCCTGTGACTATAATGACTTTGTTGTTTAATTTCATAGGGTTTATTTTTTTGTTGTGTTTTGTTGTTCATTCATAAAATAGAGCAGTAGAAACAGAAAACCAATATATGTCGATTGTAATCCCACGAGATCCCATTTCTGTGCAAAAGAACTTCCTATGACCAATATATTCATTAGTAGAAAAGTGGCTATTAGGGTTTCTCTAGTAAATTTATTTAATAGTAATAGAATACCAATAATCATTTCTGCAAACGGAATCGTATAGGCTAAAGGGGTAACTAAAACTTCTGGTAATAAGGTGTCTTTGAATGTGTTTTGCATGCCTGTAACAAACTTTTCTAAATTTGGCATCCTTACCAGACCATGAAAAAAGTAATTTATACCAAAGGAAATTCGTAGTAGGTGTATGGCTAGAGTTTTATTGTCTAAAGTATTTAATTTCATAATATTTATTTTTTAGTTAGTATTTAAACATTCTAATTGGTATGTGTTTTATTATGTGAATTATAGTTTTAAATTATTCAAATAAATGGATAAACCAAAGATATAATGGTCTAAAATCACATCATTGTCATACAGCTTTCGCAGTCCTCTAATACCTTCAAAGGCACTAATTAAATAAATGGCTACAGCTTCACTTGGAACCTCCTTTTTTATAGCGTTTTGGATTTTGCCTTTTTCAATAAGTGTAATGAGTGCATCTTTCCAGTTGTCGACGATATTTTTTAAGGCTAATTGATAACTAATTTCATAATTTCCAATTTCATTGATAAAGTTATTCATTGGGCAACCATGCTCTTTATCGTAAAGCGGGAAGGATTTAATTCTATTTAAAAAGGTGTTTTCTAAAATTTCCATGGCATTACCAGACTCACTTAAGGGCAAGATCATACCATCGTAAACCCGTTTTTGAATTTTTAATTTAATGACTTCTAATCCAAGTTGGTGTTTGCTTTTGTAATGATGATAAAATGCTCCTTTGGTCATTTTTGTAGCTTTCATTACATCATTTACGCTCGTAGATTTAAAACCATTTTTATAAAATAGATGAAACGCTTCATGTATAATATGTTGTTTCGTGATTTCGGATTTTAATTCTTGTTGCATATTACAAATATACAAAAAAGTCTACTCGGTATGTTTTTTGTAAAATAAAATATTATTGTTGGTTTTAGATCCATTTTGATTTAACGCCTATTGCATTAAATTATTAACGACGTTTTTCCTTAGTATAATACGTCCTCTTATCCAATTTAACGTTAAGAATAAGAGAACGTTTAAAATCGATTTGTTTATTTCTCCCTTACTGTTGCTAATCTTTAAGTTTTCGTTTAGCAACAAACGTACCATTTGGCTGAATGAATTTGACTTCATTAATACTTTTGTCATCACTTTCTAAAAACTCAATCTTAAAACCTTCGAGCGTTTTAAAATTAAATTTATGCATCGCTGTAGGGATTAAGGCATATTCTGGTTGTCCTGGTACAAACACATAAAGTACGTTTTCGTCTTTAATATAGGCCTTTATTTCTGTTCCCATTAAATCAAAATCACCTACATATTGCTCTAAGGCTTTAGCATCCATGTCAATGATATTTGGTGTACGTTTAAAAGCTATAGGATCTACTAAGGCTTCAATATCCACTCGACCATAATCGATATCACCTGCAATATTAGTGCTAAAGTTAATTTTAATTGAATTACCTATAGCTGCGGTATCTACTATTCCGTTTTTAACTTCAAGAAGCTCAAAGGTGTCATAATGAAAATGATTTAGATACAGTTTGTCTTCGTTTAGTTCAGAAAATAGGGAGTCATTTTCTATTATAATTTTAAACTTACCGTAACCTTTCTGCTCATAAGTACCAGTGTAGTCTAATTTGGTATGTGAGGGTTTTGTGTTTTTTACATTAGAAGTTTCTGTATTGTCTTTAGCTTCTTCCATGACTTCTAACGATTTTTCTAAATCGTTTCTGTGCTTTTCTACCCAATCCGTTTTATTAACTTTTAGCATACAATCTGCAGCAATATTTCTAATAAGTTTAGGAACCTGAGAACCATTTTGATTGGATAAAACCACAATACCTAAACTATCAGATGGATACAAAGCCACGCTAGCAGAAAATCCATCTATGTTACCACCATGTTCTACCATATAATGGCTTTTGTAAGAATGTAAAAACCAACCATAACCATAATTAGCGAATTGTGCATCTGGCAATTCTTTGGAAGGAAATCCTGCAGCGACGACCATCTGAGAGCTCATGGCTTCTTTTATATAATCTTTTGGTATAATTTGCTTGTCTCTATATTTTCCATCATTAATCCAAGTTATTAACCATTTACTCATATCATAAGCGCTACTGTTAATACTTCCTGCAGGAGACATACCCGCAATATCGTAGTAGTCCATTTTGGTTATATTTCTATCGGCATCTAAGTCGTAACCTATAGCGGCATTAGAACTCGATTTCATACCTGCAATAGTCGTTTTAGAACGATCCATTCCCAAGGGTTTAAAGAATTTGTTCTCAATATTTTCTTCCCAAGTTTTACCTGTAATTCTTTCGGTAATTACACCTTGTAACAAAAAGCCAAAATTGTTATAATACCATTTTTGGCGCACTCCGGTAAAAGGTTCGTGATATTTTATCTTAGCAATTAAGCTGTCTTTGCTATGGCTTGGAAAAAAATACCATGAACCATCGTGCCTTGGTAAACCTGTGCTATGACGCATTAGATCCTTTATGAGAATGTTTTTGTCCATATCGTCATTAAAAAATTCTAATTCTGGAATGTGTTTTCTAGGACGATCATCAAATGTTAATTTGTCGACTTCACGATGTAATCCTAAAAGGGCAGATGTGAATGCCTTAGTGCTAGAGCCTATGGCAAAAAGCGTGTTGGCATCTGCAGGGATTTTATTTTCATAATCGGCATAACCAAAACCTTTGGCATAAATAATTTTGTCTCCTTCTACTATAGCTACAGCAAACCCTGGCGCTTTTGTGCTTTCCAAAACGGCATTAAATTGCTTTTCTATGCCTTTAAGACGTTTGTCTGTCTGAGAAAATATTAGAGTAGAAACTAGTGTTAACGCTATAATAAGTAATCGATTTTTCATTTTTAGTTGGTTTTTAAGCGTGATGGTAGCCTATTAGTATGCAAATGCATATGTAAGTTACTGTTTTTTAGGATAATTTTTGAAAGTTTACAATTCGTCATTAAAAAATAACATTTCAGTTATTTCAGTTTTATAAACCAATGCTTGTGTTAGATATTTGTGTCAAACAAAATCATAGACGATGAATTCACTAATAAAAATAGCCAGTATTTTTCTGATTAGTCTTATAAGCTTTCAATTAGAAGCACAAGCAAATTATACCGTTACAGTTAACGTCGTTGAAGCAGATAGCAATAATGGCAAAATGTTTATAGCACTTTATAATTCTGAAATAGGATTTTTAGAGACTACTTATAAAGGTACAATGAATAACATAAAAAATAAATCTTGTACGGTAACTTTTGATGATATTCCTGAAGGTATTTATGCGGTTTCTGTTTTTCATGATGAAAATGATAATGGAAAATTTGACACTAATTTTTTCGGCATTCCTAATGAAGATTATGGCTGCTCTAATAATGCGAAAGGCTTTATGGGACCACCACAATGGAGCGATGCTAAATTTGAGTTGAAAGCAAATAAGACCATAAAAATAAAACTATAACCAAAAAAATAATTGACCATGAGTAAAAATCTAATCTTAATTGTTTTCCTATTTATTATAGGACTGACACAGGCACAAACCAATTTTGAAAACGGCATGACCAAAGCTTTTGAGCTATGGCAAGCTAACAAAACCGATGAAGCCGAAAATATATTTGAGCGTATTGCTAAAGCAGAACCTAAAGAATGGCTACCAAATTATTATATCGCTCAGATTAATAGCCTAAAAAGCTGGACAGAAAAGGACGCTACAGTTTTAAAAGCACAATTAGACAAAGCACAAAAACATTTAGATAAAGCCATGCTAAAAAGTGAAAGCAATACAGAATTACTTGTAATGCAGGCACAAGTGTTTACTAATTGGGTGGCTTTTGATGGCATGACGTATGGAATGAAATATGGTGCCAAAATCGCTGAGTTGTATGAAAAAGCAACAACTATTGATCCTACAAATCCAAGAGCAGCATTAGGAAAAGCAGAATGGGCAATGGGAAGTGCTAAATATTTTGGTAAAGACACGGCTCCTTATTGTAAAGAGATTGATGCATCCATTGAACTTTTTAATACCTTTAAGCCAGAGAGTTCACTACATCCTAATTGGGGAAAAGAACGCGCAAAAGCCGTAGCAAAGGATTGTAAAGCCTAATAAATTATTATGAAGTCATTAAAAAAAATTAGTTTAACATTCGCTATTGGATGTGTG
Organism: Winogradskyella costae; assembly: GCF_013403865.1. GTDB lineage: Bacteria > Bacteroidota > Bacteroidia > Flavobacteriales > Flavobacteriaceae > Winogradskyella > Winogradskyella costae. The sequence continues at coordinate 30,840 of NZ_JABFDK010000001.1, read as the reverse complement.
GTATTTGTAATTGGGAACCTTTTATCTGATGGTTTTAATTATGACTCATTTAATGACTTTGCTATTCAGTTTGGGTTTTATCAATTATATGCCTTTGTTTTAGGGTATTCTAACATGGCGTTTTTTGATTATATGGAAAAGCGAACCTGGGCAAAGGGAGATTATGTAAAGCGCATAGTTTTCGGCATCATTGGGAGTACCTTAATTACCTTAGTTGGTCTTTTTCTTTTACGAGCAGGAACGTCTGTGTTTTACTATGATGTTAACTTTGGTGTATTTATACAAAAAGAATCATGGAAAGCCTATTCGTTTGGGGTTTGGATTACATTAAGCATTGTTACGGTTTTTCATTTTGTTTATTTCTATAATAGATATCAAAAAAATAAAATTAAAGAGCAAAAAGTGATTGCTGGTACGGCAAGTGCCAAGTTTGATGCGCTTAAGAATCAGTTAGATCCGCATTTTTTATTCAACAGTTTAAATGTTTTAACTAGCTTAATTGAAGAAAACCCAGTAAATGCACAAAAATTTACCACCTCACTATCTAAAGTTTATCGTTATGTTTTAGAACAAAAAAGTAAAGAATTAGTAACGGTTGATGAAGAGTTGAATTTTGCAAGAACTTATATGTCGCTTTTAAAAATGCGATTTGAAGATAGTATCATTTTTGAAATACCAGATAAAGCATCAAATCCAGAAAGTAAAGTTGTGCCGTTGTCCTTACAATTACTTTTAGAAAATGCTGTAAAGCATAATATGGTAACATCGAGTAAACCGTTGCATGTTAAAATATATGAAGACGACAATTATTTAGTGGTGATGAATAATCTTCAACCCAAACAAATCGTAAAGAAAAGTAGTGGAGTTGGTTTAGAAAATATAAAGCAACGTTACCAAATACTTTCAAATAAAAAAGTACACATCAATCAACGAGAAAAGGATTTTACAGTGGCAATCCCGATGCTCACAAAACAAGTATCAATTATGAGAACAATAGAACCTAAAACACAATTTGACGATAGATATATTAGAGCACGTAAGCGTGTTGAAGAGATGAAAGAATTTTATTATAGTTTAATCTCTTACTGCCTTGTGATACCATTTTTAATTTTTATTTGGTTTCGTTATACACCACATACAATCCAATGGTTTTGGTTTCCAATGTTAGGTTGGGGGATGGGCTTAGCATTTCATGCTTATAAAGTTTATGTTAATGATGGAGTTTTAGGTAATGGATGGGAAAAACGTAAAATTGAAAAGTTTATGCGAGAAGAGGAAGAACAACGTTGGAATTAATTTTTTAATATCATGGAAAATAATATAGAACCCTTCGAGAATAGTAATATTCAAAGTGCTTGGGAAAAAGAAGAAGCTTATTTAAGAGCAAAAAAAAGAGTAAAAGCAATAGTAGGCTTTTATTGGCACTTAGCGTCTTATGTGATTGTGAATGTATTCCTAATCATTTTGATAACTTCAAATGGTGTTAAGTTTTTTAGTTTCGGAACATTCTCAACCGCATTTTTTTGGGGAATAGGACTAGCTTTTCATTTTGTGGGAGTTTTTGGGCCTCGTTTTTTTTTAGGAGACAACTGGGAAGAACGCAAGATTAAAGAGCTAATGGATAAAGAGAATAAACACTGGGAATAATGAACAACACTAATGATTTTTTGCAAAAAGAGCGTTATAAATTTGCAGCAAAAAGAGTAAAACAACTCAAAGGGTTTTATACACATTTAACCATTTATATTATTGTTAATCTCATTTTTGTTTTTATAAATATTGAAAATTTAAGTGATGGCGAAAGCTATTTTCAATGGCGTAACTTTATCACATTTTCATTATGGGGAATTGGTGTATTAGCGCATGCAGGTTCTGTGTTTCTTCCAGGTTTACTATTTGGGAAAAATTGGGAAGAACGCAAGATTAAAGCGTTTATGGAGCAAGAGTCTGAAGAAGTCAATCGTTACGAATAAGTGTCAATCTACCAAAATAAATAGCAATGAATGTAATTATAATAGAAGACGAAAAACCATCTGCAAGACGTTTACAACGTATGTTAAAAGTTTTAGACATTGATGCAGAAACAATGTTGCATTCTGTTGAAGAATCTATTGAATGGTTTAAAAATAACGAGCATCCTGATTTAATTTTTTTAGATATTCAATTAAGTGATGGGTTGTCTTTTGAGATCTTTGAAGCTATTGAAATAAAGTCTGCGGTCATTTTTACAACAGCCTATGATGAATATGCCTTAAAAGCCTTTAAATTAAATAGTATCGATTACCTATTAAAACCTATTGATGATGAAGATTTACAAACGGCAGTAGAAAAATATAAGGGGAGATTACCTCAAAAACAATCGGTAACGCTAGACTTTAATGACATTAAAAATCTTCTTGTTAATCCAATTGAGCGCGAATACAAAAAACGGTTTTCAGTAAAAGTTGGTCAGCACCTTAAGCTCATAAATATTGAAGACATTGAATGTATATACAGTGAGAATAAAGGAACGTATGCCTACACATCCGAAGGTCGAAATTATCTTTTAGATGCTACTTTAGATGAGTTAGAAGCCGAATTAGAACCTGATATATTCTTCAGAGTAAGCAGAAAATTTTATGTGAATATTAACGCTATTAAAGATATGGTGAGTTATACCAATTCACGATTACAAATAAAGCTCAACCGTTTTAATGATCACGATATTATTGTTGCGAGAGAGCGTGTTAAAGACTTTAAAAATTGGTTAGAGTAAAATATCGGTATAATGACTACTATGGTGCCTATGGTTTGAGGGGGTATAGTTATTTTAATTAACCTCACGGTTATTATACAATTCAATGGCTTTCAAATAATCAATAGCGCCTTGCATACTTAAATTATGAATAAATCCATCTAATTCAGGATGGTTTATTTTAACCCAATTAACTAAAATGTCCACTCCTTCTTTCCAGGCTTTCCAATTGGCATCATTACAATCGAGCTCTTCTATTCTTGAAATGTTTCCTGATGTAAATTCAAACTGATATCTACAAGTCATCGGGTTATTATTTAAAAACTGAAGTTTTAAAGAACGTTTAGTAACTGTAGCAATAATTTGATCGTCAATTTGGTGTATAGCTACTAATTCATAAACGGGCTTAAAAATGGAATCCCATTTAAATTGTTCATAGTAACGCTCAGGAGTGAATGTGCTGGTGTAGTCACCATAAACAGTTGTAAGGCTGTCAGCTATTACGTCTTTAATGTGTTCGTATTTTGCATTTTTATAGCCATTGTAATAAGCTTTTATTTGCTCTGATTTTGTAGGTTGTTTTTCAGTACAATTCGCAAATAATAGGACAATTATAAACAATATAATGTGCTTCATGAGTTGAAGTGTTTTAGGTTAGTTCATCGCTAACTCAATCCTTATCATCTATTCGGTTATCATCAAATGCTGAAGGTAATAATTTAGGAATAAACTTAATAAATAAGGGTAAAAGTAACATACCACCAGGCAACATAAAAATAGCCAAACTTGGTATTGATTTAAAAATATCAATAAGTTGTGTTTGAATTTTCTTTTGTTCCTCGTCCGTAAGATTCCGTTGTGTAGATTGCGTTAGGAGGTATAGTGCTTCTTTACTTTCTGATAATTCTTTGATTAAACGCTTACTGTTACGTTTTATTAGTTTTGAAACGACTTTTGTACTATTGTCATAAAAACTTTGGGCTAGATTTTTAGAACTTAAAAATGCAACCTCTTCTTTATGTTCATTATAAAAAAGGTTGATATCATTTACAGATTTTACAATAACGGTATGTTCAACGCTTAAATCTGATTTTAATTGATTTAAAAAATCTTGTTCGTCCCGGTCTATAATTTTATCAGTCCACGATGCCATACAAACTAAGTCAATAACATAGAGCTTTTCTAAAGGTTCATTTATAATGGAAATAGCATCAGTATACGTTAAAAGTTCAGCATTTTTATAGCGAATAGAACTTTCAAATAACTTAATAAGGTTTTCATCATACTCAGATTTTACGGTCTTATTTTCAATAACGGAGAACACAATAGTCTCTAACGCAGATTCAAGGTTTTCAACGTAATCTTTAATCTTATGCTCATCCTTAAGAAAACGCTGATATCCTAAAGCATCAACAAACAAAAGAGCATTGATTAAAAAATAATTAAAACTTTTCGAAATAAAATTATCATCAATATGTATACGTTTATGAATGATCTTTTCTAACAAACTATCTGGAGATTTATCACTAAACAAATCTTCAAAAAATGAACGCTTTTGGTCGGTTATAGACTTGTAATATTTTATAAGACTCTCGGTAAATTGTTCCTTAGAATTTTCTTTATTATAAATGTAATAGAAGGTAAGAAGTAAATTAATCTTACAACGTTCCTCTTCACTAAGTTCAAAGGGTTTAACAATATCTAAAACCACTTTAATATTACTACCATATATAAATCCGGCGCGCTTTAAATTAATATAAAACACCTCCGTATCTGTTTGAGAATACACAGTTTCAGAAACAAGATTAAGTAATTTTTTTATCCAGCCATTAGCTGATGGATTCATAACGTAAAATTTGAAAGGTCAAAGTTAAATTTTTATGCCGAGAAATCATCAATTTATTTCATTAACAAAATTTTAACAAAACCACTATTTATATTTTTTCGTAGGTAGAGCAGAGACAATAAAACTAACAAAATCTCAGAAATTATGAAAAAAACAAAAATTTTAATCGCAGCGGCAATTTTAGGAATTGGAACATTCGTTGCTATTGCAGCGGATCATATCGATGCTCCTGCTGTACAGGGTGGTACAAGTGATATCACAGACTTTTATGCCTTTAGAGGAGAGAATACATCTAATTTAGTATTGGTTGCCAACGTACAAGGGTTATTAACTCCTGGTAATACGGCATCAGCTTCATTTGATGAACGTGTATTATTAGAGTTTAATATTGACACTGATGGGGATAATGTAGAAGATTTAGTTATCCAAGCGACCCCAAGAGATGGTAAGATGTATTTCTTTGGGCCAACAGCACCAACATCAACAGGTTTAAACAGTACAATTGTATCAACATCAGCTAATGCAGGTATTGTAGATATTACGGCATATGGTGAGACAGCAATAGTTGAAGAGTTTGCAGGAATGAAATTATTTGCAGGACCAAGAGATGATCCTTTCTTTTTCGATTTTAACAAGTACACAGAAATTATAGCAGGAGATGCTACTGGATTTGCGAGTCCTGGTGACGATACGTTTGCAGGATCTAATGTGTTATCTGTAGTTGTTGAAGTGCCTAAATCTATGATTGGAGGAACTGGTACAATTAATACTTGGGTAGAATCTAAAAGGAAACAATAATTAAAAAGTAAGAACTCATTTTGATGCCTTACTGTTTTCATCTAAAAAAATGTGTGAAATAAAAAGGTAACTCATGATAATCATTAATAATAAAATTTAAACACTATGAAATTTAATAATATAAAACTATTTGCAGTTGCAATTTTAGCGTCTATGACAGCTATGAACTGTAGTGACGATGACGATAATGTAACAGGTCCAACAGGTCCAACCTTTACAGGGACTTATGTTCAGGAAGACCAAATGGGACGACCAGCAATTAATACTGTATTTGTAAATGACGGTATGAAAGATGCTTTTAATACCACAACACCTTCTGATATGGGAGCGTTATTTCAAAGTGCTTTCCAAACAAAATTAGAAACTTTGAGTCCTGCTTATGATCCTGCAAGTCCAGATGATGCTAACGCTTTAGGTTTTACAGCAGCACAATTTACTGGAGTATTAGCGACAGATGTGCTTACCGTGTCTTTAGATGCACCAACAACGTTTTTTGATGGTACAAATATCTTAACTGGTAGAAACTTAACTGATGATGTTATCGATGTGGAATTGATACTGATTTTTGGTGGAGAAGAGGGCTTAACAAATCCTGAGTTTCCAGGATTGGTAAGTGATAATGTCGCTTCTAATGACAAAGAATTTTTGACGTCTTTCCCTTACTTAGCGTCTCCTTGGTAAGTGATTAATTAGTAAGCTAAAATGAGGTCACAAGATCTCATTTTAGATTATTAATACTTATCTAAATAACAATTAACAAAACTCAAAAAACAAACTATTATGAAACTCAAAAACATACTTCCGATTTTTATAACGTTACTGATACTTAGTTGTAATTCTAATACGGTTACCAACGAAGCTGATTATAATCAATACCTTTCTACCGAAATAGACCAAACCAAACTTTTGGGTGATGTCAATTTTTGGACTACTAGAATTGAAAACAGTACTAGTTCATATTCGTATTTAATTAGTCGTGCTAATGCTAACACAGAAGTATTCAATGTTACAGGTCAAATAGAGTATTTAATTAAGGCAGAAGAGGATCTTCTCGAAGCCAACGAAATCGTAAACAATAGTGATGCAGGACTCTTAAAAAATATAGCTGCAAATTACATTTCACAACACCGTTTTAAAGAAGCTTTAGTCTTACTTAAAAAAGCAGAAGCTAATGGTTCAAAACTTAATGGGACTAAAAAAATGCTATTCGATGTACATTTAGAACTAGGAAATTACATCTATGCAGAAGCCTATTTAAAAGATTTAAAAAACACCTCTAGTTTTGATTATCTGATTCGTTTATCAAAATTAGAAGATCATAAAGGGAATTTAGATGGTGCTATTGAAAACATGGAAAAAGCCATGACAATAGCCGAAGAATCTAAATTAAAAGGGATGAAATTATGGTCTTATACTAATATTGCAGATTTCTATGGTCATGCTGGTGAAATCGATAAGTCTTATTCTTATTTCCTAAAAGCTTTAGAATTGGATCCTAATAATGCTTATGCAAAAAAAGGTATTGCGTGGATTGTGTATTCTCATGAGAAGAATCCGACGGAAGCGTTAAATATCTTAAACCATATTACATCATATCACAATACTCCAGATTACGACTTATTAAAAGCAGAGATTGCAGAATTTAATAATGATTTAAAGTTAAAAGCAGAATCTATAACAAACTACCAAGCAGCTGTTAAGAACGACATGTATGGAGCGATGTATAACAAGTATAATGTAATGGTATTTTCAGAGGATTTATTAATACCAGAACGTGCTTTAGAAATTGCTATGCAAGAAGTTGAGAACAGGCCAACACCACAATCGTATGATTTGTTAGCGTGGAGTTATTTTAAAATGGGAGATATAAAGAGAGCCAATGAAATTACGGAAGAATTTGTAGATGGCAAAACTTACGAACCAGCCGTATTATATCACAGTGCTGAAATTTACAAAGCAGCAGGTAAAACAGAGGAAATTCAACCTCTAAAAGCTGAACTTTTAGCTAGTATTTATGAATTAGGACCAACTATGGTTTCAAAGATAAATCAGCTATAATTCCTACAAATTTACAGCAGAATATTTATGTTTGTTGTAGTGTAATTTTTAAACTAATTCTCAAAAAAAATAGAATGAAACAGATCAACATTTTAACACTTTTCATTAGTTGTTTTGCCTTTACAACATACGGTCAAAACATAAAAGGACGGGTTGTAAATGAATTAAATCAGCCGTTAGAAGCTGCGTATATTTATAACCAAACTTCCGAAAGTCATGCACATACCCTAGAAAATGGTGTGTTTGTCATTGCCGAAACCAAATTGGGAGATTCTTTACGAATTGGTTTATTGGGTTATAAAACTAGAATTATCGCTTTAGAATCAACTGAAAACTTAAATTTTATTTTAGAAGAAAAAGCTTTTCAATTAGATGAAATGGTAATTACTGAAGAATTGAATACGGTAAGTACAATTTCAAGATTAGACTTAAACATCACTCCTGTGAATTCTACACAAGAAGTCTTGCGAAAAGTTCCAGGTTTATTCATTGGGCAGCATGCCGGTGGAGGTAAAGCAGAACAATTATTTTTGCGTGGTTTTGATATAGATCACGGTACAGATGTGTCTATTTCAGTCGATGGTATGCCGGTAAATATGGTATCTCATGCACATGGTCAAGGCTATAGTGATTTACATTTTGTAATTCCAGAAACGGTTAATAAAATTGATTTTGGTAAAGGTGGCTATTATGCCCAAGAAGGAGATTTTAATACCGCAGGTTACGTTAATTTTAAAACAAAAGATTACCTAAAAGAAAGTGAGGTTTCATTTTCTGTGGGACAATTTAATACTATGAGAACTGTTGGTTTATTCAACCTTTTAGAAGATACAAAAAACCAAAATGCTTACGTGGCTTTAGAATATATTAATACGGATGGTCCGTTTGAATCACCACAGAACTTTAACCGTTTAAATTTATTTGGTAAGTATGTGATGTTTTCACCAGAAAATGATAAACTTACGTTGACGGCTTCGCATTTTACAAGCCGTTGGGATGCTTCTGGACAGATTCCACAACGAGAAGTAGATAACGGAAACATCTCTCGCTTTGGAGCCATTGATGATACAGAAGGAGGACAAACAGAACGCACAAACCTTAATGTTACTTTCGATAAATATATAGATGACAATACTAGTTTAACGGCCAATGCCTTTTATTCGCATTATGCTTTTGAATTGTATTCAAATTTCACTTTCTTTTTAGAAGACCCGATTAATGGAGATCAAATTTATCAAAAAGAAGACCGAAATATCTTTGGAGCAAATACAGCCGTTACACATACAACTTTTTTGGGGGATACCGAGTTGACCTTAACCTCTGGTCTAGGTTTAAGACATGATATTTCGGATGATGTAGAATTATCTCGAACATTAAATAGATCGACGACTTTAGAGAATATTCAATTGGGTGATATCAACCAAACTAATATTGACGCTTTTGTAAATGCAGAGTTTGAATTTGGAAAATTTAAAATAGCACCAGCGCTGCGTTTAGACTATTTCAAGTTTATGTATAATGACGCGCTACAAACCGATTATCAAACGTTATCAGAAACTAAAACGATTGTAAGTCCGAAGTTGAATTTCTTTTACAATGCACAAGATAATCTGCAGTTGTATTTAAAATCTGGATTAGGATTTCATTCTAACGATACCAGAGTTGTGGTGGCCAATGGAGGTGAAGATATTTTACCACGTTCTTATGGGGCTGATTTAGGAACTGTATGGAAACCGTTTCCAAGGCTAGTAGTAAACTCTGCATTATGGTATTTGTTTTTAGAACAAGAGTTTGTTTACGTCGGTGATGCAGGTATTGTAGAGCCAAGCGGAAAAACGAGACGTTACGGATTAGATTTAGGCTTGCGTTACCAGTTAACCGATTGGTTATTTTTAGATACAGATGCCACCCTTACTAATGCTAGAAGCGTTGATGATCCGGATGGTGAAAACTATATTCCATTAGCACCAGACTTTACGTTAGTTGGAGGTTTATCGGTAGATGATCTTAATGGATTTTCTGGAGGCTTACGTTTTAGATATTTAGATGACAGAGCAGCAAATGAAGACAATTCCATTGTCGCAGAAGGGTATATGGTTACAGATTTTAACGTGAATTATAGGTTAAACAATATCACATTTGGTTTTGCAATAGAAAACTTATTTGATGTGGATTGGAATGAAACACAATTTGCTACAGAATCGCGATTACAGAACGAAGCGCAGTCTGTTGAAGAAATACATTTTACACCAGGCACACCATTCTTCTTAAAAGGAACGGTAAGTTATAGATTTTAAAAAGCTCTCAACCACTTAATTTGTGGGGAAGCAAATTAAGTTATGTTGATTGATTGCTAGCAAAAGAGATTAATCTTAAGGGATAAAAAAGATTAATCGTTTCATGAGTTGATCATGATGTTTTTTGAGTTTTTTTGTTAGTTAAGGCACCCACTCGAAAGAGTGGGTGTTCTTATTTTGTTATTACAATGCGCAGTTTGCTATAAGCGCATTCTGTTTGAGATGTTATTGAAGTTCTATTAATTTAATTTCATTTGTACTGAGTCGTGTAAAAGTACCCACGACTATATCTTGATTTTCTAATTGTGCATCTAGGGTATCACATAAGGTATTACAATCTATATCAATTTGATTTAATATTTGGTAACCCGAATCGGTAGTCATAAAAACGTAGTCATTAAATTTTAAATTAATGTCAAATTCAGTTTCCGCTGGTACTTCTTGTTTCGCTATAATCTCTAGGAGTGTGTATTTAAATGATCCATCATCAGCCGCTGGATTGCCGAATTGATCAATTCTCACAGAAAGATCATATATATATCCAGGAACATAATCAAAACCTTCAATGGTGGAGTAGAAGTTGTTCCAACTCTCTGTTTCAATGTTATCACCATTTTGCACAAGTAATGTTAAAACTGGCTCTAAGGCTATAGCTGTATTTTTATAATGATTAATGCGCATGGTCGTTGTTTCAGAAAAAGTTACATCATCGTCAGAACAAGTGCATAATAGACCAAAGGTCATTAAAAGTAGAAGGTGTTTTTTCATAGTCGTGTTAATTAAGTGGTTCTTAGGGTAGATGTCGAAATGCTCTAATGGTTGCGTCAAAATCGGAGAGGATTTTTTATGTCGTTTAGAATTAAGCAGTTAATTATATCCATCTTAAGGTCATAGGCTCGAATTACTCATCTGTTTATTAATGTTAATTTTCACTGAATGTCTTCTTATATGCTATAAGCTTGTTTTAAGCACTTTATAAGCATGCTATAACCACGCTATAACCTGTATTGAGGTTTTTTGTATATCATTGTTTTTTAAGTGATTAGCTTAGGTGGCGGTGTTGTGGCACAACAGAGCGAAATTATCCCGTTAATAGGAGCGCTAAATGGTAAGAATTTTTCATTTTCTTCTTCAATTTCTTTAATTGAGGATTGTTTATTCTTTAAGGTAGCGACCACATTATAATCTTGTAAAAGAAGCTTTTTGGTTAGATTTATCCTTAACTTACCGATGCCCTGGTAACACTATTTTTGTATTCATATTTTTTGAAATTAGATTATGATATAAAATTGGTTCACTGAAGATTTTACACTTTTTCAAATCTAAGGAAGCTGCAGTCGAATCTTCTTTTTCTTATACGAACCCATGAATATTAGCAAGTAGGAAAAAACTTAACAATTAATTATACACGGCTTAAGTTTACTTGACTCATGACTAATTTTTGCTATATTAGATTCTAATTGATACAATCCTATGAAGCATTATTTTTTCATCATTATTCTACTTTTAACCTATGTATCTCAAGGTCAGGTTAGTAATTTTAATAAGGCGAAGCTCACCAAAAAAAATGGTGACATACAAGACGTTTTTTATAAAGAAAAGCAGTATATAATTGACCAAAAAGGAAAGCTTAATATTTATTCGAGCCCAAGTAGTTCTAACAGACTAATTATTACGCCAAACAATTTTTCTAAGATTGAGGCTGATGGTAAAAATATTATAGTCGTTAGTGCCTACGTAGAAGAATTGGATAAAAATGAGCCTATTTTATTAAGGAAATTAGTCGATGGTAATCATTCCTTATATAAGTATGTAAATAGTATAGGGGAATCAACTTTTGTAAATAAGTCTAATGGTAATTATTCTAAATTTAGCAATAATGCAAAAAATAAAGATAACACATATTATAAGGAATGGCTCTATAGAAACCTTAACCCTCAAAAAAATGATGTATCCTCATATAATTCATTAAAATATAACCAAGACGATTTAATTAGTTATTATATTAATAATCAAAGTAATTCAGTTCAGTTGACTCAAGAAGAAAAAGTAAAAACATTTAATTTATCTATACATTCAGGTATTTTAATTAATACGATATCAGGTGATCTTTTTGATGCAGAAGAAGCAAAGTCAACAAGCTTAAAAATAGGGGTACAGGGATTAATAAATTTAGACCCCGTGAAAAACAATCATTCTCTATTTGGTGGTCTTACATATTATACAGATATAAGTGGAACAGGATCATATATTGCTAGCCGACAATCTCAATATCAGAGAAGAAATATTGATACTGAGATAGAATTAAGTTTATGGTCTATTCAGTTAGGCTACCAATATAATTTTCATATAAACAAGATATCTATATCTACTTTTTTCTCATTTGAACCTATGTTTTTTTTGTCAGATAATAGTGTAGAGGCGATATCTCAGGAAGATCAAAGCCAAGTGTTTATTACTAATTTATTTGAGGGCAATCCTAAGTCTTATAATTTAGGATTAAAAATATCCACACAGCAAAACTTATTTGTTTCGTTAGAATATAGTACGTTAACAGATATTATTGCATTACAACCAGTAGTATCTTCAGGTGGATTTATTAAGCGTCATATAGATTTATCCTATTTCTCCGTTGGTATAGGATATAAAGTCTTTTAATTATACTTTCATCCAATAATGATGTTGAGAAAAAGGACCAAGACAACATCACTTATATTAGGTGTTTATGAAACCACTTGTGTTAAATATGTCCCAATCATGCAATGGAATTCCAATAAAAGGATTCCGAAGCAATTAATTATGCACGGTGTTGGCACCTGTATTTTTTAATTTTCTGCTAATTATTTTTCGTCGGTTTCTTCTGGTGAGAATCGTGTAATAAGCATTGGTGTTAATATGCAGGCAATTCCAATTATTGATTTATAAATTTTAAAATTGCCAATAAAATTCATTGCAATTAAATACATTCCACAAATCAGAAAAATTATATTAGTCAGTTTTTTATCCCAAATAAAACCACCAACTAAATATGCAATTCCGATTAAAGTAAACATTCCAGCGTTCAGAATTTGATTCGTTTCGTCACTATAATTCAGAAACCAATTTGATATTTTTCCGATTAATATAATTCCAATTAATACTCTAAAAATTGTAAACAATATTTTTTTCATTCCTTTTGCGTTTTGTTCAGATATTGTTGCCAACGCTTTTGTGTATGTTTAGCTGCGTGGTTAAGTAACTAATTTAGCAAATAAAAACGAAATAGAAAATCAGCGAGGATTTTTGCAAGTAGGCTCGTACCCAGCAATTAATTTTATACGGTATTTTATGAAGTTTTATTTTTTCTTTTTTAATTTATTTAAATCTGTTAAACTGGTATAAAGTATTTCATCACTATTTTTATAAACTCTAAGCATCCTACGTTTGGCATTTATAGTTTCTATATTGTTTTCAATAATATAGATATACTCTCCGTTTTTAAATCGATAATCATAACCTAAACCATCTTTGTTTTGTTGTTCAGTTTCTCCGTTATATAGAACAAAACTTGGTTTGTCATCTACGGTTTTTGGTTTGTCCCAAGACATGTATCTTATAGTACCATCTTTTAGTTCATCTACTTTAATTATAAACTTACTATTTTCAGAATGTATACTATTTTCTTTATACTCGTTATGATAAGTAATTCGTTTATCTTGTATTAAAAATTTATAATATTCTTTATCATTATAAGCATAGAAGCAACTATCAGAGACCCAATATACTTTACCGAAAGAACTAAAATTAAATTTATATTTTTCTTCTAGCTCATAATCTGAAATTAAAACTGGTTGTGCTTTTTTGTCTATCATCTGGTGTAAAGCAATACCATCGAAATCAATTCCGTCATTTGCATAACTATATATGAACTTCAGATTAGGGGAAAAAATAAGCTCATCACCAGATATATAAGATGTAGAACCATTTTCTAAATTTATTAATAAATTTGAAATGCTTGATTCAAACCAATTTTCAGAAATAAAACAACTATTTATTTTTTCTATAAATCCCTGATAAGATAGACTTATAAGTTGTTCATCATCTTCTAAACAATTTTTAATAGTCTTAGCTTCTGTAGTGACAGTATAACACGATTCAGATAAATTTACTTGAGAAGGAAATGTGGTTTTATCAAATAATTCGGTTTTTTTTAAAAGTTTAGCTTTTTCGTAAGTTTCTTTCTGTGTTGTGGATATGATTATATCATAATCTTTATGTCCTTTTACCAACAAGTAAAAATTATTGTTTTTTAGTTTATGAGTATTTATAGTCTGTTTAGAATAAAGTGAGTTTTTTAATTTTATTTCGGGTCTATCGGTAGTAAATATGTGATAATCCTTTGCTGGAAGAATGAGAAATAAAATATTAATTATTATTGGATTAAAGTTCATTTTTTAAGGGTTGGTTTTAATTAGATAAAACGATTATTATAAGGATAGTAGCGGATTTTTAAACTCCAACCTTTCTGTTGTGAACCGACTGTAAATATAAAACTACTGACTTCGATTAAAAACCGAAACCGCTAGTATTTTGATACATTATTGTAGGTTGTGTATTATTATTCGAAATTAAATTCTTTCAAAATTCTTTCAAGATTTCTAATATGCACCCCATACAATTTATTTGACCAAGATACTGTAATGAAATATATAAGTATAGCTATTATTATATATCCAAAAATATAAAGAATAAGTGTTGAGACGGGCATATTTAATAAGATTAAATCATTATATATGTTCTCATCAATTTTTACCGAACCAAAAAATATACTCGCCATAGCTAGTGGAAATAATAAGCTCCCTGAAATTATTGCGGTCTTATATACTTCTAGCGTTAATTTAAGGTCATAAATAAAGGCTATTACAGTTTCTTTACTATTATTGCTTAAACTAATATATCTAGTTAAAAACCAACTCATTTTTGCTAAATAACCTAAAGTAATTAGACTGGTTATAAACATAAATATGTAGTAAACAGTTTTTGGTAATCGATGCATTTCCAAAAAACTTGGGACAGCAAAAAAGATTACAATTAAAATGAGTTGTGTGATGATTTCACTCTTCATACGCTTCCTTACTTTTTGGATCGGCATCTTGCTAGTTTCTATGTCTTTTATTCTTGATGGAATTTGACAGCCACCCATACTTTCGGAATCCATTTTTTGTTTAATATTTTCAAAATTCATAACCTTGATATTTTATTATTTCTTGTAATTTAATCTTTGTTCTATTAATTTTTACTCTAACATTAACTTCTGAAAGACCTAAATTATCCGCTATTTCTTTTCCAGATAGACCATCTATAAATTGCAGGATTAATGCTTTTTCAATTTTATTTAATTCTTTAACCGCTTTATAAAAACAAGCTAACTGCTGGTCTTTTTCATTGCTACTGTCTTCATAAGCAATAGGTTCATTTTTTATCAAATTATAATTATCTGGCTTCCTTTTCTCTTTTTTAAAAAACACAATAGCAGTATTTAGTGCAACTCTATACATCCAAGAAGAAAATGCGCTTTTTCCTTTAAAAGAATCTAAAGATTTCCAAAGTTGTAAGATGATTTCCTGAAATAAATCTTGCTGATCTTCAAGTTTATCAAAATACATTCTAGATACTTTATACAGAATACCTTTATGCGTTTCAATTGCTGTTAAAAATTCTTGTTCAGATAATTGCATCGATTAGGACTATTTAAATACAGGTGTTATTGTAAACCCTTTTTGTCTTAGTAAATGTATTATCCCATATTCGTTTGTTATATGAGCAGAACCAACAGCAAACAGGTTACTCCTTTCTTTCATCATTTGAGGCATTTTTTCTACCCAATTATTATTTCGTTCTATTTGCATATATTTAGTAGCATTCTCATCCATATATACATCTTTAGTAATTAAATTTACCGCTGTTGTTATATCTTCATTTTTGTATGCTTGTATAGCATTGTTGAAATCTTTTTTGTAAGAATCGAATAGCATTAATTGTTCAAATATATAATTTGTTGGGGATGCCTTTCTTATATATTCTAATTGGGTCGAAGCTTTTTCTAAACTATGTATTGGTTTTTGGGCATTTGTGGCTAATTGCATTAACTCTGTTTCAAATGATTTTATTTGTGTTGGTTCACAAGGCAACATTTTATAAATCATAGAAAAATGAAGTATCGAGAGTCCATAATCATTATAACTCATTAATGGGGTTTTTAAAACTTTTTGTATTAGTTCGTCCAATTCTTTAAATTGATTTTCAGATAATTCTTCTGAAATTTTCTTTGAATTAGCCACAGATTCCTTAATTATTTTCATTTCTTCAGGGTCTGACAAGTTAACTTCTAAGACCAAGGCATCAATATTATCTAAAGTTGTAAGCACTTTTTTAGGAATGCTAAAGTCTTCTTCACACATAAAATGTAAAGTTCCTAAAATATAGGAAGGTTCTTTGAGTTCTGGATGTTCTATTTTCCATAGAATAGAGTTTTCTAATTTGGCTTTTTCCTGTGCTTGAGAGAAGTTAAAGGATAAAGCAATTAATAATACTGTGATAACCGATTTTAAATGTTTCATTTTTTGTTTTTTTAATTCGCTAGGTAAGTATTGGAAACAAAAATTTGTTACAAAAAAAAATGAATATTGTTTATTAATATATGGAAAGTGTTGAGTTAAGATTTTCATTTTGAATCACTTACAGCGTATCCGCATATCAGAAGTAGCAGAAAAAAATCCGTTAATTTTTAAATTATTAAAAAATATAGCAGAAAAAACAATACATTGGGTTTAGCTCTTAACTGCTATTTTTTATATGCGTTGTAGTAAGCAGTTATTTAAATCGGTTCTTATTCTTTTTAAAATAATTTTCAATGTTCGGTTTTTGTTCAGTCTGTCTAAATTCAAACACTTGGTTTTTGGATGTTATTTCTTTAGTTCTGAATTCCATTTCGCTTTTCATTACAAAACTTGAGTTAGATTTTATTGTTCCATTTAATTCGTATAGATAAGCTGAATTGAAAGAATCTTTGGTTGGGTTTTGCTTCTCAATTCGGTAAAGTTGAATTTTAATTTTATCCTTGTCAATTTGAAC
The DNA here is from genome assembly GCF_013403865.1 of Winogradskyella costae. Classification (GTDB taxonomy): domain Bacteria; phylum Bacteroidota; class Bacteroidia; order Flavobacteriales; family Flavobacteriaceae; genus Winogradskyella; species Winogradskyella costae. Next base: position 13,994 of record NZ_JABFDK010000001.1, on the reverse strand, counting down.
TAAACCTTTATTACCAATATCGTCAGGACTATACCCACAAATGCGTTTGGTTCTTTTTTCAGTTGAATTTTGAGATTCGAGCATCAATTCAATTGTCTTATGAGCACTTTCATAGGTGTTTTCGTAATTTTCCTTTTCAGCACAATAATAACGTGAAAGTCCGTTTATTCCTCCAACATTAATTACAAAACCGTCTTCGTATATAAAAAATACAGACAGATATTTTATTTTATTTATTCCAGTCTTTTTTATGTAATCGTCTATAAAAGGTGGTGCGTTTTCTCCATATTCGAGCTCAAATTCTGCAAAATAATATCCGTTTAATTTTAGAGATGCGTTAGTTAACGAATTGTTCTCAAAATCAATCAATTTATCTTTATGATGCGTTTTGAATATTCCACAAGAATTGGAAATCAGAACAATAATAATAAGTAGGAATATTCTATTTTTCACGGGTTTTCCTTTAAATGCATACAACGTGTTTCTTTAGTTTGTATTAAATATCTTTAACTAGAAAAAGAGGAGAGTTATAACGTGTTTTAGATTAGAGATCCCCTACGTGTTTGTATATGGTTTGTTGCGTGGTTAAGCACTTAATTTAGCAAATAAAAACCGAATAGAAAATCTACGAGGATTTTCGTAAGTGGTCTATAACCAAGCAATTAACTTTATACATTGTTACCCAACGTTTTTATTTCCCATTATTATTTCAACTGCTTTTACAGCTTCTTTTTGATATTTAGATTTATTATTCAAAATTTCGTTCAATTCCGTTTCAGATTTTGTTTTAAATTTTTCCACAAACTTTTCCGTTAGATTTTTTTCTTTTTGCCTTTCCAATTCTTGTTTTAAAGTTAAAGCTTCTTTAGAATCGGATTTGTTAATGTATTGAAACATTCTAAATCTATATTTTGTATTCTCCACAATTGGCTCGTCGTGCAGAAAGTCCACAATTAAGTTTGAAATATAGTATCTGTCTCCATTATTAAATTCTAAATCCCAGTATGCAAGGTCAGAGTTTATCATTTTCCAGCGCATTGCGTTGTCAATCCGATTTTTGTAATAAATTCCTAAATGATAAATTGAAGATTTTATTTCCGTTATTTCATATTGTTTTGATACTCCGTTTTTGACAATTCCGATGCTATTGTTTTCTGTGTCAATCTTAATTTTCGTATTCTTATTTTCTTTGTAATAGTTAAAATAAATAATGAAATTCGGTAGATTATAGATTAAGAAAATCACAGACATTATTTTGATAAACAAAAAGTCCAAAACAAATTGCTCTCCTTTTTTCAGATAATAATAAATAGGTATTATAATTATCAAACCAATAACAAAATAAATATTCTCCCTCAAGAGGATTTTTAGAAGTTTGTTGTTATGTTCAAAGGTCTTTTTCAAATGTTGGGTAACGTTTTTGTATATGGTTTGTTGCGTGTTTAAGCAACTAATTTAGCAAACATTTACGAACCTGTGAATATTCCGCAGGAATTTTCGCAAGTAGGCTAGAACCAAGCAATTAAATATACACGGAGTTAGCTGTAGTAATTTTTTTCATTCCGATTATTGTTATAATAATTCCAACTCCAAATGATAGCCAATAATAAATGTCAAAATTATAACCAATCAACCAATTGTCATAAGAGATTCCAATATTGTTTGTCGTAACTATAATTAGGTTTGCAATAAAATGAAGCATTATGCAATAACCAATTTTTTTAATTTTCAAATATAATATTCCGAGTATAATTCCGCTTATGAAAGTCGGTATTAAATGATTAGGGGTTTCAATATGCATTATTGAAAAGCAAATACTTGAAATAATTATTGCTGAAATCGGTTTATTCTTTTCTAATAATTTACCCAACAAAAATTTTCTATAAAATAGTTCCTCGACTATTGGTGCTATTAATAATGTGGAAATTAGACTGTAAATTAAAGCAATATTATTTTTAGAATCAACAAAGGTATCTTTTGTTGAAATTCCTTGATAATATTCCATTATTTTATTGAAATCCCAAAAAGGTTTATTTATAAGAAACAAACCAATTCCAATTATAGGTAAATACAAATATATTCGATGATTATAGTTCTGAACTTTAAGAGCTTTTTTTAAATCAAAATTTGGTTTCCAAAATAAAAAATAAATGAGCAAAAATGCTCCAACAATAGATGCAATTTTAGTTATTCCAAGTATATGAGTAAAATCATCTGGTTTTCCATTTAAATATTTAATTGGAATTTGTATTGCTAATTGGATTATTGTCCAAAATATAAACGCTAAAACTGTATATAAAAATGCTTTAATTATACTCATTAAGTTTTTCTGTATGATTTGTTTTTTATTACAGCCAACGGTCTTGTATATGAAAAGTAGCGTTTAAGTATTCAATACTTTTCTCTTTGCCTAAAGATATTAAAAAAGCGCAAACCATTATGATTTGCGCTTAATTAGCTGTTTTTTATATACGTTGTTAGCAAACGTTTTATTCTATTTAGTTTGTAGCGAAATTAGCTATACTAGTTCCGCCATTTGTTACTGTATTGTCAGCATATTTTACGTATGGCCTAAAATAGTATTGAGTTCCTGACATTAGAGGTTCTGCTACAGCAGAATAACTAGTAATTACAATAGTACCTTCGTTATGTATACCATCAAAATTCTCAATTGCATTTATACTACTGCTAGTGAAATCGCTATTTACACTATATTCAACACCAAATTCTATAGGCATTTCTTTAACAACATTATTAATATTTAATGTTACTGTGATAAAGTCTGTCTGAATTAAAAACGCGTCTGATTCTATATCTAAAGTAACATTTCTACTAGTACTCGCATCAACATCAGTACTTGCTTGTATCTCGTTTCCATAGAAATGAGTGCCATCACTGTATTCAAAATAACCTCTTATAAAATAAGTTTGACCACTTGTTAAATTTTCTATATAACCTGTTGCATCAGAATTATTACCAGATATACCTGAAGTATTATTAGCACCAACTTCAGGGTTAGATGAAGTACCATAAACAAAACCTCTGTCTGTTACTGTCCCAAAACCACTATCTTCTTGAAAAGTTCCCGAAACTATTAGATTTACAGTCCCATCAAAATTTATAAAAAAATCTGTGTTGGAATTAGTTGTAAAGTTACTATTAACTGTTGGTGGATTCATAGAATCATCATCGCTAGAACAACTAAATGTTAAGCTTAAAGTTAATAAGCAAATTACTGTTTTAAATAAATTTTTAATTTTCATTTTTTTTAATTTTTAGCGCACTTTTGCGCAATTATTTATTTTGTTATTTTGGTTTTACTAAATACTTTAATTAATGTATAAATTGTAATAAACTGAAGTAGTGGAAAAATAATAAGTAGGTCTACCCTAAATGCATCTTTGTTTTTTATAAGACTCCATTCTGTTACAAGTAATTCCCAAGAAATGAAAAGAATCCAGATAAAGATTATTACCATCAAAGTCAGTTTATTAGTCTTCATAATTCTAATTCTTGATTTGCTGGTGCAAAGATACGGCCAAGGACTATTTTTTAAGTCTTAAAAAAGGCTTGTTGAGTCTAGAAAACCGTTTTCTAGACTTATTACATAATTATAGACTCGTGTAGTTTTGTGGTAATATGTTGTTTTTAAACAATGTAGGTGTAAGGGAAGTGTGTTTTTTAAAAACACTATAAAATGTTGCTTTTGAGCTAAATCCTGAGTCAAAAGCTATTCCTAACATATTTAAATGATTGTTTGAAGTATCTAATAATAACTTTTTTGCTTCTTCTACTCGATAATGATTTACAAATTGATTAAAGTTTTTGTCAGACTCGTCTCGTATGAGTTCCGATAAATTCCGTTGCGTTATTTTAAGTTTTAAAGACACATCTGCTAAAGATAAATTGGGCTCTAAAAATAATTTTTCATCATCCATTAATGCAATTAACTTTTCATAATGATCTTTATTATTAGTTTTTAATCTATTATTGGTTTCATTAACATCACTTTGTTGATGGTCTATCTTTTTAATACTAGCGATTTTAGTAACAAAAAGCTTAGACTGCTTTATACCGGAAATCCCTATCCAGAAAATAAAAACGACATTAATTATTGAAGTGGCTGGATAGATGTAATCATCATAAAATATTCCTTCTAAAAAAAGTGAAGACAATATAATAATCAGAAAGGTAAACAGAAACATAAGAACACCCTTTGCCCAAGTGAGTAATTTTCCTTCTGTATTTGAGTAAAATTCTTCAACTTTTGTTTTTTGCTTATTAATGAATTTAATAGTTAGAAAGATATAATATATTGAATAAGCAAATGATAATATTTCAATCAGAGACAATACATTAGAAAAACTTTCTGAATTATGCAATTTTACTTTTGTACCCACACTTAGCATAAAAAGTACTGTATAACTTATAAATTCTAGTATTCCAGGCAAAAGGATGAGTACAATTTTCTTTTTAGTTAAATTAATATTAGAAATTCCTTTAACATATATATAGAATAAAGGAAGTATTAAATAAAAAAAGTTAAATGGTAAAAACAGCAACCAAGGTTCAGATTCAAGAATGTTTAAATCGTGAAGGATTGAGTTTAAGAGTTCTGCGCAATATGCAATTAAAAATAAGCCTAAAAAAAGCTTGGGTTTTATGCGTCTGCCCTCGATTATTAATACCAAGCCTAAAAACACACCTTGAACTAACCCGAGTATATCGATTAAACTGACAATGTTATAGTTAATTTCCATTTACGTAATTATGAATAGAATTCTAGGAATGAATAATGTTGATTCTAATGTTTGCTAACGTATTTGTGTATGGTTAGTTGCGTGGTTTAGCAAGTAATTTAGCAAAAATTGAACGAACCTGAGAAAATTCCAGCGGAATTTTCACACGTAATCTAAAAAAAGCAATTAATTATACACGGTGTTATATGCTGTTTAATCAGTAGTTTATTCAATTTCACAGATATCATAACATGATTTTTTCCACAAGTATAATTTTCAATCTAATTTGGCTCTTAAAAATTAATAGAATCTTTTACTATAGTTAGCATAAATTCTATTTTATTACAATTTACCTTGTCTTTCTTTTAAAAGAAAAAATCAGTAAACTTAACAACAGTATTGCACCAACAATTAAATAATATTTTAAATAACTAGCAGTTTCTGTGGTGATATTAAAAGATGAAGCAGTGTTGTCTGTAATTGCTTCTTCCTTTTTTCCGTCCTTGTTTACATACCAATGATAGTTTTTTTGAGAGTTACTCTGTTCAAACATCATGGTATTTGAAACTTTACTAATATCTGAACCCTCGAATATTAATGTGTAACGTGTGGCATGGTTATGTTCTTCATTATTCTTTTCAAGAACAACTTTTAATAAATGTAATTGTCTGTCTTTTGTGTCAAAAACTTTTAACTTCTCTTTGGTGTAACGTAAAAATATGTTATTAATTTCTTCTATTGTTTTAGCATTATTATAATTAGAATCGAATGCAATTAAGGCATTTCGAATACTCCATGAAAATTCAGCATGAATTATAGTTTGAGTACCTTCTGTTGTAATATCAAAATAAGCTATATCAGAATCATGTGCATACGTAAAAGGTATACACATGATAAAGAATAAACATGATAAATATAATTTATACATATTTGATTCGTTTTTTAAGATTTTTTTTAATTCCCTGGCCCTTGTTGGAAGTCATCAGAAGGTGTTCCTCTAAAGTATCTTGGGATACTTGGAAAAGAATCACCATCAGTCAATATATAATAAAATGTACCATTAGGAAACTCAGGGGTTACACCTGTTCTTCCATTCGCCTCATCAAGAGTTCCAAGTCCATCAACATACTCGTAATCTGCAGAATATGCACCATTGTACTCAGAACAAGGTGCCGATTCACCATCTCCAGGTCTATTACCTGATAACAATTCATAACTTGAGGTCATTTCTATAACAGCAGAGCTACTATCATCAGCATCAGTATATGCGTATTTATAATAAATAGGATATCCATCAGCAGCCCATCCAACTTGTACCATTTCAGTTCCGTCTGCATCTGCAACTAAATCATATAATGTTGGTGTACCATGATGATGATATTTACCAGTAGGTTGAACATGTGAGTAGTTACAGTCTAAACCTATAGGAACATTTAATGCTTCTAAATTCCAATCCCAATTTACATCAGGATCCATAACTCCAAGATCACTATGTGGCCAAGGTTCAGCTGCAATAGGGTCTAATTCAACACCATCTAATAAGACACCAAAAATATATTCAGGACCATTATCGCCCTCTAGCGAAATTAAATTTCCTGTAAGTTCAGGATCTGTAGTTATTGTATAAGTTTCATTCTGTTCGGTAATATCTCCATTAATAAAGGTTCCTACTAAATGATCAGGAATACTATTGGTTGTGATAACCCTATCAGTTCCATCAATACTAATTGTTACAGATGAATCAAAAGCTAATTGTGTATCACAAACTCCACTTCCTTCTGCCAATTCTTGTTGAACACAATCAGCAGTGTCAGTTTCCTCATCTGTATCCGAATTATTATCAGAACTACATGATTCTAAACCTAAAGCCATTATAAAAAGTGATAAGGATAAGGCAATAAAGCGCATTGATGTTAGTTTAATTTTCATAACTTTATAAGTTTTAATTTAATATATTCTATTTTAGATGTCTTCTTATTAAAAATACCTTGTGCAAGTTAGTTTTTTTTAAATTTTTTTATGAGGTTTTCTTTTTTTTTAATAGCATATAACGTGTTTGTGTATGATTTCGTTGCGTGTTTAAGCAATAAAATTAGCAAATAATCAGAGATAGAAAATTCCAGCGGAATTTTCGTAAGTAGGCTATAATTAGCAATGAATTATACACATTGTTGGCAGCCGTGCTTTTTCTTTTTTCAGCATCTTTTTGGGTCGTAATCCCGTTTAAATTTCATCTCAAATTATCATTACCAACTTTCTGTTAAATTAATTAAGCAATAAACACCAATAATTAGAGAACAAATACTTGCTCCTAATAGCTGAAAATCATAGTATGATTTCAACTTATATTTATTTAACGTCAGTTTTCCTAGCCAAATTCCAAAAGTGATTAAACTTATACCTAAAAGTAAATTTATTATTATGCTTGTTGTCATTTTTACTTCATTATTTATCCATTAATTACATTACTGAAATAGTGTTTAGCTCTTGCTTTTACATTATAATTACTTCGCTGTGTTTGGAATTCACACATTGTAAAATTCCGACGTTGCTTTTTAAAACCTTAATTCGTCGCAAACATTTCGGTTAAAAATTCATACGTTGTGATTTTTAATTCAAAGTTTTAAAATTCCGAACTTGATTTCCATAATTAGCTCAAAATTCAGTTTGAGATAAGAACGGGTTTTGAACAGGTTTTGGCTTTTCAGGCATTGCTGCCAACGGTTTTGTATATGGTTTGTTGCGTGGTTTAGCACGTAATTTAGCAAATAAAAACCGAATAGAAAATCCGCGAGGATTTTCGCAAGTAGGCTAGAACCAAGCAATTAATTATACACGGTGTTGGCAACTGGCTTTTTATTCTATATGATACCATTTATACTCTTTTCCGTTCCAAAATATAATTCCGCCACCGTGAGACTCCTCAACGCCCATATAAATTCCGTTTCCAATTAGTTTAAAGTTCTGGCTTTCGTCTTGTCCGATTATATCTCCTGTTTCTTTATCAACTAAAGTCGGTGATATAACTTGTCCTTTTGGTAAAGTTTCGATAGTTTCAATCCAATCAAGGTTTTTTATTCCGTTTATTTCATTTCCAGCACCAAAAATAGAATAATCAGTTTTTTCATTATTGTGAATTATCAATACTCCGAAATTACCGTTTTCCAAATTTATTAATGTGGAAGCAAAATCTTCTTTTCCATCTCCATTGAAATCTCCAAATATTATTTCATCATAGACTATTTTTAAACTATCAGGAATTTTGGCGTTTTTAACAAATTCTGGTAAAGTTTTTTGAATATCTAATTCCGTAGGCACATAATCTGTTACTATAGAATTTGAACTATTTTCATTCATAACAGTGTCCATTTTTTCGACTTTTGATTTTTTGGACTTCAATTCAGGATTTGATTGGTTTTTACACGAAATCAAAGTTAAAATCAGAAGCAATATGTACAATGTGTATCTCATTTTTTAGCTTGTTGCCAACGGTTTTGTGTATGGTTAGTTGCGTGGTTAAGCAACTAATTTAGCAAACATTTACGAACCTGTGAATATTCCGCAGGAATATTCGCAAATAGGTAAGAACCAAGCAATTAATTATACACGTTGTTCTATGCAGTTTTTATTCAGATTGTTTAATGTCAAACTCAATATTCCAACGTTTTAAATAATCTTGTAAAGGTTCAAGTCCCATTTCCGTTCTCCTCTTATTTACAGTTTCTGGATTTGCAAGGTCGTATAAAATCCATTCATTCTCATTTTGAATTACTTGAGTTCCGTATACTTGAGGTAAGTCATCGTTCATCATTGTTCTATCTTTCATCAAAGCAATTTGCGATGCTTTTAAATCTCCATTTTTTGCTGATTTTTCTAAAAGTGGTAAGTATTTTTTTCGATTAGCATTGTCTCCATGTTGGAAAACTACCCAAACTGCGCTCATTTGCACATCGCTAACTACTTCTAATGTAGGCATTCCACATTTTTCAATTAAACTAACTACTGTTATCAGATTTTCTTTATCTATTTTAGGGTTAATTTCTCCTCCATTTGTTCTCATTCCTTGGTCACTATCAAAAACATTTTGCAAAATTTCCGGCACTTTATTGCAATTAATATCTATCAATTCTAATGGTTGATAATTTTGATCCTTACAAGATGAAAGGATTATAAATAGGCTAAATATCAAAAGTTTGTAATTCATTCACGGTGTTTTTCAAATTGCATAGAACGGTTTTGTGTATGGTTAGTTGCGTGGTTAAGCAACTAAGTTAGCAAACATTTACGAACCCGTGAATATTCCGCAGGAATATTCGCAAGTAGGCTAGAACAAAGCAATTAATTATACACGGTGTTGTGGTGTCGTACTTTTTATTCATTTATTCTTTCTGTTATTATTCTCCCAAAGTCAGTTCCTAAATTATCTAAAAGTCCAGAATGATGACAATAGTAAACAGTTCCGTTTTTTTCTTCCTCTTTGACAGCTAATATGCCATCATCAAATTCCGCTAAATGTAAGTAATTTCCATCGTCAAGTCCTGTTGAGTGTATTTCGGATATTCCGAGTATGCAACAATCTCCGAAATCAACTCCCTCGGATTGTTTAATAATGTCTAGATATTCTATTGGTAACTTTGAGTCAATTCTCTTAATGTAATTCTCTAAAAATTCAGCTCTAATTGGTTCAAAAACTTGATTTATAGATTGTATATTATTTAGCTTTCCAAGAAGTCCATTAAATTTAGGAATTGATTTAAGTTTTTCTTTTTTGAAAGTGCTTTGAGCAAAACTATTTGGGTCATTATTTATTTTCTTGCTTGTAACGCTTATTGTTGATGTTTTCATAATAGACTTTGGGTTTGGTCTGATTTTCCAGCCCCAAATTCGTCCGTCATAATTGTCAAATTCTATATGATATTTTTCGTTATTGGTTTTAAATCGGATTGTTGCGAGTTTACTTTCATCTTTTCTTTTATATCGTAAGTTGTCCGAAAGTGGGTTTTCGTTGTCTCCGTAAAGTTCCATTGACATACTTTTTTCCCAATACTGTCTCCATTTTTTTTTTGGTTCAAAATATTCAATTTGAGCTTTTAATTTAGTTTGAATCTCGGAATCAAAAAGTTCATAAAGTTCGGTAAGAAGATTTTTTTCCAAAGTCGTAAATCCCTTATTATTAAATTTTGGTCTTCTTCGATACGAAGCAATAAATAGAGCAAGAAAAATCATTCCGATTATTCCAATTAAAACTCCTAATATTATTAAAATGCTCTTCATTCAGGTATGCACCACAACGGTTTTGTGTATGGTTAGTTGCGTGGTTCAGCAACTAAGTTAGCAAATAAATCACAGATAGAATATTCCGCAGGAATGTTCGTAAGTCGGCAGTGACCAAGCAATTAATTATACACGGTGTTGTGCTCTCGCTTTTTTTATTTCAAATATATTTATTAGCATTAATCATCTTTATGCTTTTCTCCATTCCAATGAATTGTATCTTCAATTGTCCAATTTCCGTTCAGTTTGATACTATCTCCAATTTTTACAATGTAAGTTTTTCCATTGTATTCAATTTCTAAGTGAGTTTTCCCAATTTCTATAAGTTCTGGATCAGAATCTGACCTTTCATTAAATACTGTTTTTGAATAGGCAATTTCGGACCAGATTATTCCTTCATTTTCTCCGTCTTTTATAGTTTCTATAAAGCTTAGCGCAATTTTTTCAGAATACATTGAGTATACTTTTTCTATTTCTTTTTCATCAACCTCTTTATTCAATTTCTTCATCATTTTATGAAAAGCAAAACTTAATTCTGATTTGGTTGCTTTAGCTTTCTCAAATAACACAGAATCTTTTTTTACTAAAGCTTCAAAAACAATTTTTCCTAGTTCTTCAGGATTGTCATTTTTTTGCCCAACTACTTGAATGCTAAAAAAAAGATAAAATAGTAATAGAAAAAATTTCGCTAGTTGCATGTTTCTTGATTTTTTTAAGTGGTGCACAACGTGTTTGTGTATGGTTAGTTGCGTGGTTTAGCAACTAAATTAGTAAACTTTCACGAACCTGTGAATATTCCGAAGGAATATTCGCAAGTAGACAAGAACAAAGCAATTAATTATACACGGTGTTGTGCATAGTTTTTTATTTCGTTTTGATATAATAAATTTCTTTTAATTGACCATTATATAGACCTAAATGTCCAGTTTTTCCAGCTTTATAAAGTCCGATTATTTCGACTTTTTTTCCATTTATTCTTTTCCACACGCTATCTAATTCGGTTGCTGGTTTGAATGAATTAATCCAAATTTTTTCTGATTTTGAAAAAATTCCTTTGTTTTCTAAATCGAGATGTAATTCGCCAACGATTTTTAGAGTGTCATTGTCAAATCCCGTTGGATTTTGCATTAAATCACTAATGTTCATCAGTTCAATTTTTTGCGAAAGTTCTGTATTTCCAAATTCGATTTTATTTGAATTACAAGAGATTATTAGTCCAATAAAGATTAAAATTTTGATTTTAATTTTTCCCATAATGAACTTTCTCTAATATTAAGCTTATTAACCGATTCAGCTATTTTTTCTACTTTTCTTGTTTCGTGATTCCAGAAATATAGTTGGTCAGTCAGATTTCCATTTCCGTTATGAGTCAAGATTAATTTATTTCCAAATCCGTCCGCACCAATAGCGATTCCATTTTCAGGAAATCCATTCCATTCACGAGCATTTTTAGTTTCAAGTCCGATGTGATTGCAAGTCCGACTTATTCGTTTTCGGTCAGATTTATCAAAGAAAGGATGTAGTTCAAATTCAAATTCGCTGGAAATCAATAATTCTCCACCATTTAATTTAATCTTTCGATTTTTGAATTCAGTCGGAAATTTTACATTTAATTCCGATTCAGTTTCTTCTATGTATTTTTCGTCAACTGGAAATGGCATTTCGAGGTTTTGTTAAATTATGCACAACGTGTTTGTATATGGTTTGTTGCGTGGTTTAAGCACCTAATTTAGCAAATACAAACCGAATAGAAAATCCGCGAGGATTTTCGTAAGTAGGCTAGAACTAGCAATAAATTATATACGGTGTTGTGCGCAGGCTTTTTCAGCTGTTTAATTGATTTTCTACATTTTTTTCCAACTCACTTTGCTTAAATTCAAACCAACTTTGTCTAAATTCAGAATGGTCTATTTTATGCTTAAAATTCTGAAAAGGCTTTTTGTTTGTCAAAACATTCTCTAATTCCATTTGAAGTTTTTTGTCAGTTATTTGCTCAACAAATCTCTCCATAATTTTAAAAGACTCAAAACTATCCAAAACTTCAATTTTGATAAAATCAGCTTTGTGTTTATCTATCTTTTTTATACTTTCTTTAAAAGACTCTTTAAATTCTTCATCATCGAATATTTGCGAAAAATTCGGTAATGCTAAAATTTCGCTGGTCTTAAAATTATAATAGCAGTCATTTCCACAATCCAATTCTTGCGCAATTTCTTTAATGATATTTGATTGGGAACTTTTCATTATTTAATTAAATCATTTTGTAAATAAACCACTTCTACTTTTTTCCAAAAAGCCAAGTTAATTAAACCAGTTGTACTTCCGTCAATCCAATTCCCGTTTTCGTTAGATTGTACAGTCCATTTTACTGGTTTTCCTCCTTTTTTGGTTGTTTTTAATCGGCAATCTTTGGAAAGTCCGAACGCAAAACAATTCAGAGCATCAATTTCGTTATCAAATTCCTCGTGCCAAATATCAAATGCAACAGTATAATTATCGTTTTCGTTTGAAGTCAACGAAACTGAAAATCCATTCTCATTATTTTCCTTAACGATTATTGAATTTTCATTCAGTTCATATTCGGAATTCGGATACTTTTTTAGTCTTTCAATTATTTCGCTTATTGCTTTGTTCATCGGTTTTTTCAGCTTGCGCACAACGTTTTTGTATATGGTTTGTTGCGTGGTTTAAGCATCTAATTTAGCAAATAAAAACCGAATAGAAAATCCGCGAGGATTTTCGTAAGTAGGCTCGAACTAGCAATAAATTATATACGGTGTTGTGCAACGTATTTTATTTAATTATTTCAAAGTATAAATCATTAATATCTTCTGTTACTTGAATTGGAAAATTATCATTCCCATTTAAATCTGCAATTACAGTCGTCGAGGGATGACCATAAGTATTAGTCAATCCTACTGATATTGGACAGAAATAATTTTTATCAGATATATCAGTCGATTTATAAGTTTTTATATCTCCGTGATGAGGAATTTGAATTGTACCAACTAAATTCCAATATCTTCTATAAATATTGCTTATGTTAACCTTATTAAGGTCTCCATCTCCAGTATATATACAAGAAACTCTATTGTTATGTTTTTTCAAAATTGAAAATGGAAAAGGAATTGGGAAAAACGGTTTTATATATCTTTTAATAGATAAATTAGTCTTTTTTTGTTCCAATGGTCCAGAATATAAAAACATTGAATTTTGGTTTATTTTGCCACTTAATTTGTTGTAAATCGAACGTAATTTTGTTCTATTTGTAATTGAATACGATAAGTCCTTTTTTAATTTTGAAACATCGATTGAATGCTTTTTTAATAGGTCTAATAATTCTTGATTTCTTGTTTTGTATTCATAATTATATGGAATAAAAATCCAGTTAGAACCTTTTCTGATTTTAGTTCCACTTGCTATTGATTGGTTATTTTCAAGTGCTTCTTGTTCTAATATTAAATCATTGTTTATTTCTTCGTTTTCTGAAGGCTCAACATAAATTATTTTAGTTTTTTCTCCAAAAAATTGATTAGGCTCAGTAATTAATGGAACAATACTATTGTCAATATTTTTATAGAAATTCGTTAGCAGAAGTATTTCCTCTGGATTTAAAAGAGGCAAGACAACCATTTCAATGTTTGCGCAATGATTTTTGAGTACTTCAATTCTATTAACGTGGTCGCTATCAAAATGAGAGATAAATAGAATATCTATTACATCTTCCTTCTTAAAACTTTGCTTAACTAACATTTCAGATTGTTTGGTTTTTTTCCAATTTCCACAATCAAAAACTATATTAAAGTTTTCGTGTCTTTCAGAGTAAAATGCTCCTTGTCCAATAGGATGAAATATTCTTTTAATCATTTATTTTGGTTGTTCTGGTATATGTTGCACAACGTGTTTGTGTATGGTTAGTTGCGTGGTTTAGCGACTAAGTTAGCAAAAATTGACCGAACCCGAGAAAATTCCAGCGGAATT
>NZ_JABFDK010000019.1 GCF_013403865.1 Winogradskyella costae | reverse complement strand
CCATCAGGACTTAATTGTTTCAGTAACTTTCCGTACCGGTCAAATATATAAATTTTTGCATTACTTCCAATACGTTCAATATTCCAAGTTTCATTATTTCCATCTCCATTGGGTGTAAAAAACAATGGATAATCGATAATAAAACGTGATGTGGTTGTTAATCCACAACCATTTTTATCTCTTGCCGTAATCTCATGGTCTCCTGCTGATACTCCTGTAAAGATGTTATCATCTTGCCATGGACCTCCGTCTAAACTGTATTCATAAATACCTATTCCTATCGCTATAGCTTCTAAACTGTGGTTCTCTGCAAAATTTAGTGTTAGTAATTCTACAGTTAAACTTGGTGGTTCGCTTTCTATAACTTCAGTTGTATCTACATTAGTACAATTGGTTACTGTTGATGTGCTCATATCGGTTACTAACACACTGTAGCTTCCTCCTTCTGTTGGTATGATACTTGGACCTGTCTCCGTTGGTAGGACTGTATTATTATAACTCCATTCAAAACTATAATCTGTTGCGGATAAACCTGTATCGATAACTAAGGGATCTAGTGCCTCTGTACCATTAGTGTTTAAACATAAAATATAAGTCTCGTCTAAATTAAATTCTGGTAACGGATTAACTTGTAAGGTAACCTCGGCTACGGCGTAACAAATAGACGTATCATTACCTGTAACTCCATCTGGCGTGTCATTATCTACTCGTGCATAAATAACTTGTGGGTTAACGGTATTTTCATACAGTGTTGGTAATGGATTTACCTTTAAGTCCGCATCGTCTTGCGTTTCATAATAGCTTACAATGTAGTTTAGTGGATCTTGACCGTCTAAAACTTCTGGATCTCTTGTGGTTAAATCAAACTGTGCACTATCATTGGTTGGGTCTCCATCAGTTTCCATCTCATCATCACAGGTTTCATAAAGAATTGGTGCCATATTTGGATTGGCTTGTGCTGCTTCTTGCACTTCGAGATTAAAGCTCTGTGTGCTTATTGAACATCCTGTTACATTGTTGGTGATAGTCACAAATATCTGCTGTGGGTTGCTTAAGTTGGTATATAAACTAACTAAACCATTCATACCGGCTTCAGCATCACCTAAATTATCGTGATAGCTCACTATAAACTGTGATGGATCTTGACCATTTAAAACCTCTTCGTCTTTAGTGGTTAAATCAAAATTATCAAAGCCATCGGTATTTAATTCACATTGAATAAAGTCTGTTACAGCTACAACACTTGGTAATGGGTGTACTATAATTGTAAAATCAATTAAGGCATAACAACCTGTTGCATCATTGGTAACCCTTACATAAATCTCTTGTTCTGGGGTTTCTGTATTGGTGTATTGCGTTGGGTCTGGTATCGCATTCGTATCTGAGTTGGCATCATCTAAACTCTCATAATAGCTTGCTGTCACTCCTGCTTCTCCATTTAAAATGAGTATTTCATTTTCTGTAAGGTCAAAAACCTCTACCCCATCTCCGGTATTAATAGCGTCACACAACTCTAAGTTTGGTATTTCATCACTTGGGGTTGGGGTTGGGTTGGGTAATACTCTTATCGTTAATGTTACATAATCTACACAACCAGTATCGGTATCGGTAACAACTACATAAAGCGTTTGTGGGTTAGCACTTAAGCCGTTTATAGAGGTATTGGTATACTGTGTGGGATCTGCAATGACATTAGTCTGAGATTGTGCATCGGCATTAGTCTCATAATATGCTACGGACCAACTTGCATTACCTCCTATGATCTCATTGTCTTTTACTGTTAAATCAAATGAGGTAAACTCATCTCCTGGTGTTTCACCTAAGTCATCACATACACTCAGTTGTGTGGGTTGTATTGCTACGGGTGGTAAATTAACTTCTAACTCAAACAGCCCGGTATCTTGACAGCCGCTAGCTGGATTAAACAAACGTACATAAAGCGTTTGTGGATTTGAAGTATTCGTATAATTACCAACATTGATTATTGGATTGTTTCCACTTGCGGCATCTAACTCATTAACATGATACGTTAACACAACTTCTAAGGGGTCTTGTCCGTTTAAAATCTCATCATCTTTAGTGGTTAGATCAAATTGGGTAATACCATTATCATCGGTGTCGCACAAAACAAAAGGTGCGATACTTGTTGGCACTTCTGGTGATGACAATACAATTAATTCTAGCGTATTAGTCGTAAGACTATAGCAACCTGTTAAGGTGTTCTCTGAACGCACATAAATCATTTGGTTGTTCGCTACAATGTTGGTGTATAAGCCAAGTATTGGATTATCATCATTATTGGCATCGGTTTGTGTCTCGTGATAGCTAATCTCTACATTGGGTTCGCCATTGGTGATTTCTATAGTACGTTGTGTTAAATCAAATTCTGCAAAACCATCATTGTCATCATCACAAACTTCTATTGGTGTTGGATCTGATTCTGGTGATGGCACTGGATCAACACGTAAAGTGACAGTCACCGTATTATAACAACCTGTAACATCGTTTTCTGCTCTTACAAAAATAGTCTGGGCGTTGCTTGTGTTTACATATGGACTCATTATGGGGTTGCTTGCATTATCGGCATCCAATTGGGTCTCATAGTACGTTAGGGTAATACCTGTTTGGCCATTTAAAATGGCCTCATTAGCATCTTCTAAGATAAAACCTTCTTGCTCATCTCCTGGATTATTAACATCACACAACTCTAATGGTCCTGGTGTTACTAATACTGGTAATGGGTTGACAATTAATTCTAAACTGGTAACCTTATAACAGCCTCCTACCGTGGTATTATCCTCTACACGCACCCAAATAATTTGATTAAAATCATCTGTATTGGTATAATCAAGTGGATTACTAATTGCATTATTGGCTGCTGCGGCATTCGCTTCACTCTCGTAATAACTTACGATGTACTGTAATGGATCTTGACCGTTTAGAAATTCTGGTGCTTTAATCGTTAAATCAAAACTAGCAAAGCCATCTGCTGAAATATCATCACAGGCTGCGAGTGGTGTGGGAGCTATTAATTGTGGTGTTGGTTCTACTATTAATTCTACCTCAACAACTGTAGCACAATCTGTGGCGATTGTCGGACTTTCTATTCGGGCATATAATAGTTGAGCATTTTGAACAATGTTATTATAGTTTACCGTAGTGTCAATAGCATCAACTCCATTATCGGCATTGACTTCTGTTTCGTGGTAGGTCACCTCTAAACCAGATGCGCCTCCTGTAATTTCATCATCGACATCAGTTAGTGTAAACACCCCTATACCATCATTATCGGGATCACAGTATATAAGTGCCTGTGGTGTAAATGCTATGGGTGCTTGTTGCACTGCTAATTCTAAATTAGTCGTAGCATAACAGCCTGTATTTATATTCTCTACACGTACATAAATGATTTGGCCGTTACTGGTATTGGTATATAACGTTGGTAACGGATTTGTATCGGCCTCTGCTTCTGCCATAGTCTCATAGTAACTTACAGAATACGCAGGGTTGTTTCCTGTGATTTCGGTGGTCTTTAGACTTAAATCCATCTCTGTTAGACCATCTGGTGTACCATCGTCACAAACTTCTAGAGCGCTTGGCGCTATCACTTCTGGCAATGAATTAACAATAAGATCAAAACTCGTAGTGCTATAACACGTTGGATGCAAAGGGTCTTCTACTCTTGCATAAATCGTCTCTAGATTAGCTGTGCTATTGGTGTAACTTGTTGGTAAAACTCCTGCATTATTGTTTGCATTATCTTGACTAGCGTGAAAAGAGACATTGTAAACCGTAGCGTCTTGACCTCCTAAAATAACACCTACTTGACTATTTAAATCAAAAATAGCAAAGCCATCATCACTAGCATCATCACAAACTTCCAATGCGTCTGGCGCTGTAGCTAAAGCTTTTGTGTTAACAACTAAATTAAATAATGCAGTGGCTGAGGCATTGTAACAACTAGAATC
>NZ_JABFDK010000018.1 GCF_013403865.1 Winogradskyella costae | reverse complement strand
CGGATTTTCTATTTCTGTCTTTTATTTGCTAAATTAGGTGCTTGAGACACGCAACAACTCATATACCAAACCGTTAGGGTACATTTAAGATGGACGACATAGATTTATTACATAATTGGTGCTTTGGGTGTGATAATCACAAAAAATCTCTGAAAGGTCCTATTTGTAAAATCACAGAAAAAAAACCAGATTTTGTTAATACTTGCAATCTTTATGTTGGAAACAATGAAAAACTAAAAAAAAGTCAACAAAAACTAATTGAAATTAATCTTAAAGACGATAGGTACTTTGAGAAAATTAAACCAACTTTTTTAACGAAAGAGCTGAATAACTTACCAAATGAATTAATCTTAAGAAATAAAAAATTCGATTTGAAGTTTGTTTATCTTTTGCTTTTGGATTTCTTCGGAGCTTATTTTTTTCATTATTTCACAAATGACACGCTAAACATCCTGAATTTAGAATTCTTAAAAATTTTCGGAATTCTTACAGTCTTTTCAATTCCTATATTTGGATTTATGTTAGCGAAAATGGCAGACCAATCTGAACAAATTACTCTCTCAAAAAACGGAATAAAAATTGAAAATAAAGGTTTAATAAGTTGGACTGATTGTTTCACTTATATTTTGACTAAATACGCAAATACAGACGGAGAATCGTCTTGGATGAGAAATGAATTTTTAGTTATCAAAAAACCATTTGAAAAAGAAAGAATAATATCTATTGATAGTTTGGAAAAGAAACCATCTGAATTAAGTAATTTAATAGAGAATTATAAAAAAACGTACCCTAACACCGTGTATAATTAATTGCTAGTTCACTGCCGACTTACGAACATTCCTGCGGAATATTCTATCTGTGATTTATTTGCTAAATTACAGGCTAAACCACGCAACTAACCATACACAAAACCGTTAGCAGTCACCTAAAAAAACATCAGAAAACAAATGCACGAATCGGATTTAAACAAAGTTGTATTTTATTCAAAAGAAGATATGGCTGGTGGACATCAACTTCAAAAAGGTGAGAAGGTTTTAATAGCAAAAACAAAATCAACATATGATGATATTAATGAAGTTTTAGAGCTTTACAACATCAAAAAATACATTGATAATGAAGTATATTTAAAAAAGTGGAACTCTGAAGATATCTTAAAATTTAAACAAAAAGTATCTGAATTTGGAAAAATCGTAGGTAAATTTATTTCCCAAATAGATGATAATAATGTTATAAAACTATATAATAAAGTTCTTCAAAACTATACAAATTCGTTTTGGGAATTAGTCAATAATCAAAATGTTTTTAAACGTATATCAAAAGATAACTTTAAAATTATATTAACAAAAGAGCCATACTTAATTCATATAATTTTAACTCACAAAAACATTGTTGATAAATACAATATCACTTTAAAAGATTTTTTATTGACTTACTCACAATCCGCTGAAATATTAATTTCAGTATATGAAGTTAAAAATGACCTAAAACAAATTATTCCTAAAAGTTTAACTATTGAGCATAAAGAAGCTATAATTTCAAACTATTTAGATTCTAAAAATCCAAACTTAAATTATATAGGTTTAATAGAGAATGTAAAAAATAAAACTGACTTCAAAATTTCTGATAAAACTAGACTTAAAGCTAAACGTTTACATAAAAATGAAGTGAATAAATTTTTCGCTGATAAAGGAGGAATGAAATATGGAGTTAATATTAGCTTCCCTAAAAATGCCGAAAAAATCAAGGATGGATTTATTGATGACAATCAAATAGCTAATTACACTTATAGTTTAGATTTTATCAAAAAAAATAATAGTCCTTACTTTTTATTCCAAAATTTCTATTATTTATTCGAGTACCTTGATAATCAATATAGAATAAACCTTGTCAGTAAGAAAAGTGAATTAGGCTTATTTGACAAAATAATAGGTGTACACTCACAACATGAATATAGTGGAGGAATAACTTTTTCACTTTCTGAAATGACATCTCAAGCTCAAATAACATGTTATGGCAGAGTTTTAAATAATTTAAACAACAAACTAGAAGACATTCTTCATTTTGTTTTCACAAAATCATTTCAAGAAAAGTATGCTTTTGCAAATAATGCAAGATTTTCAATTCCTACTGCAATTTCTTATCTTGAAAAAGTAAGATTACTTGCACCTGAATTTGAATCTACACTAAAACAATTTAAACTTTTCGTTGAAAATGGAAATATTGATTTTGAACTTTTACAAATATCATCTTCACCATCAACAATAAAAGATATACCTAGTTTAAACTCTAGAAAATATCTATATTTTAATGAGAAGAATCAAGTTATGGTTGATTGTTCTAATATATTTTTTTCTGACCAAACCCTTTTAGCATATGTTGAACCGTTTATAGATAATAAATACAAAACATTTTTTGACTTATTAGCTAACGAAGAAGTAAAATTCAATAACTATGAAGAACATCAAAAACCTCAATTGAACTATCTTCTAGAAAAAGATTTTATAATAATTGACACAAAAGGTTTTATCCAAATTACAAATCTTGAACGCTTATTAATAATAAAAGATTTATATGAAAATGAAGTCGGTTCATTTTATCATTATCCGATTGTCTTTCAAGAAGAAGCACAACGAATGGCTAAAGAAAACATAATCAACTTTACAAGTTCTTTATTTTCTAAACCAGAACAAGCATATTTCAACTATTTTTTGAATAAAAGTGAGTTTACAAATGGATTAGACTTAAGGAATAGTTATTTACATGGAACTCAAGCAAATCCTGATGAAATTGAGAAACACGAATATGCATACTTCACTTATTTAAAGTTAATATTTTTAGCTTTCTTGAAAATAGATGATGACTTAGATATTTATAATTCAAGGAAGATATAGAATAAAGGCGAACTGCTAACACCGTATATAATTTATTGCTGGCTTCTCGCCTACTTACGAAAGTCTTCGCAGACTTTCTTGGTTGGTAATTATTTACTAAATTAGTTGCTTTAAACACGCAACAAACCATATACAACAACGTTGTAGCCAATATAAGAAACGCCTATGGGAACTTGGGGAACAGGAATTTCTTCAAACGATATTTACGAAGATATTAATTACGAATTCTTTGAATTATATAATCAAGGAATGGAAGTTTCTGCGATTACTGAAAAGTTAATTAAGGAAAATAAAGAACTGATTGATTCTCACGAAGACCAAAATAATTTTTGGATAACTATCGCAAAATCTCAATGGGAATGTAAATCACTTGACCCAAAAGTTCTTAATCGGATTAAAGATATTGTCGAGTCTGGAAAAGATATTGAATTGTGGAAAGAACTTGATGCTTCACAATCTGACTTGACTAAAAGGAAAAAAGTTTTAGATAGTTTTTTAAAGAAAATATCAAACGAAAAAAAGACATTCCGAAAACGAAAAGTAAAAAAATCACGAAATGCGATTTTCGAAAAAGGAGATTGTTTAGTTTTTAAATTAAGTGATGGAGATTATTGTGGAGTTTTCGTGTTGGAATCGGAAAAAGAAACGGAATTTGGACTGAATTTAATTGCTGTAACTGACATTAAACAATCGGAAAAACCAACTGAAAAGGATTTTGAGAATGCAAAACTATTATTTAGACTTGAACAGCAAATAAACAAAGAGTTTAAACCAAAGGAACAGATTAGTTGGTATTATGCTCAACATTTCAAAAAATCGGAAACGGAATTTGAAAAAATTGGACAATTAAAAGTTAATAAAGATTATTATTCAAATAAAGACCATCAGAGTTTTTCGAATTGGGACAATCTAAAATTATTTCAAGATGAATTCTATTCTGACTTTGAAAATAATAAGTGCAAGAACAAAGTAAAATTAAGTAGTTTAAGGAAAAAATACTGGCTACAACAACGTATATAATCCATTGCTAGTACTAGCCTACTTACGAAAATCCTCGCGGATTTTCTATTCGGTTTTTATTTGCTAAATTACGTGCTAAACCACGCAACGCATCATATACAAAACCGTTGTGTTTCATACTGACCAGCCGCATATTTTAGCACTTTCGGTTTTTGCCAACGCACAATTCCAACGCTAAAAAC
>NZ_JABFDK010000017.1:2500-5404 GCF_013403865.1 Winogradskyella costae | reverse complement strand
CCTTATAAATCAAAAGCAAAAAACCCTTACTAAATTAATAGTAAGGGTTTTCAAAAAAGGCGGCGACCTACTCTTCCACAGTAAAGCAGTACCATCGGCGCAAACGGGCTTAACTACTCTGTTCGGAATGGTTAGAGGTGAGCCCCGTCGCTATAACCACCTTAAATTGTTATTCTGATAGATATCAGAACTTGGGTTGTTATAAATAATCAACACTAATATTGTTGACATATTGAAAAAATCACATGATATGTATCGTAACGTATACTTTATAAAAAAACGGACTCGCTCGTTAACCATTACTGGTTGTCCGAGCGAAGTCGAAGTAACAATAAGCCTATGGGTTATTAGTACTACTTGGCTATGACATTACTGCCTTTACACCTATAGCCTATCAACGTGGTCATCTTCCACGACCCTTAAAAGAAATCTCATCTTGTGGTGGGTTTCGCGCTTATATGCTTTCAGCGCTTATCCCTTCCGAACGTAGCTACCCAGCAATGCTCCTGGCGGAACAACTGGTACACCAGAGGTTCGTCCAACTCGGTCCTCTCGTACTAGAGTCAGATCCACTCAAATTTCTAACGCCCACAGTAGATAGAGACCGAACTGTCTCACGACGTTCTGAACCCAGCTCGCGTGCCACTTTAATGGGCGAACAGCCCAACCCTTGGGACCTTCTCCAGCCCCAGGATGTGACGAGCCGACATCGAGGTGCCAAACCCCCCCGTCGATATGAGCTCTTGGGGGAGATCAGCCTGTTATCCCCGGCGTACCTTTTATCCTTTGAGCGATGGCCCTTCCATACGGAACCACCGGATCACTATGCTCTACTTTCGTACCTGATCGACCTGTATGTCTCTCAGTCAAGCTCCCTTATGCCATTGCACTCTACGCACGGTTACCAAGCGTGCTGAGGGAACCTTTAGAAGCCTCCGTTACTCTTTTGGAGGCGACCACCCCAGTCAAACTACCCACCAAGCACTGTCCTTTCTTTGAAAGTTAGACTCTAGATAAGCAAAGGGTGGTATTTCAACAATGACTCCACAACGCCTAGCGACGCCACTTCAAAGTCTCCCACCTATCCTACACATTACTTATCCAAAACCAATACTAAGCTATAGTAAAGGTGCACGGGGTCTTTTCGTCCCACTGCGGGTAATCGGCATCTTCACCGATACTACAATTTCACCGAGCTCATGGCTGAGACAGTGTCCAGATCGTTACACCATTCGTGCAGGTCGGAACTTACCCGACAAGGAATTTCGCTACCTTAGGACCGTTATAGTTACGGCCGCCGTTTACTGGGGCTTCATTTGAGATCTTCGAAGTAAACTTCTAAACCCTCCACTTAACCTTCCAGCACCGGGCAGGTGTCAGGCCCTATACATCATCTTTCGATTTAGCAGAGCCCTGTGTTTTTGATAAACAGTCGCCTGGACTTTTTCACTGCGGCCCCCCAGAAGGGGGCGACGCTTCTCCCGAAGTTACGCGTCCATTTTGCCTAGTTCCTTAGCCATGAATCTCTCGAGCACCTTAGAATTCTCATCCCAACTACCTGTGTCGGTTTAGGGTACGGGCTGCTTCACTCGCTTTTCTTGGAAGTCGATTTGCTAGATTATCACCTTGACCGTAGTCTCAGTGTACTATCGCGGTGTTACCACTCGCTTCAACGTACTATTCCGTCAGTACGCACTAACTTTTCGCCTCCGTCACTTTTAGTGTGAGCAGGTACAGGAATATTAACCTGTTGTCCATCCACTACCCCTTTCGGGTTCGCGTTAGGTCCCGACTAACCCTCAGCTGATTAGCATAGCTGAGGAAACCTTAGTCTTTCGGTGTGCGGGTTTCTCGCCCGCATTATCGTTACTTATGCCTACATTTTCTTTTGTAGCTTCTCCAGCATGCCTCACAGCACACCTTCGACGACACTACAATGCTCCCCTACCACTTATTAATAAGTCCATAGCTTCGGTAATATGTTTATGCCCGATTATTATCCATGCCGAACCGCTCGACTAGTGAGCTGTTACGCACTCTTTAAATGAATGGCTGCTTCCAAGCCAACATCCTAGCTGTCTAAGCAGTTCAACCTCGTTTATTCAACTTAACATATATTTGGGGACCTTAGCTGATGGTCTGGGTTCTTTCCCTCTCGGACATGGACCTTAGCACCCATGCCCTCACTGCTGATGAACATTTTATAGCATTCGGAGTTTGTCAGGAATTGGTAGGCGGTGAAGCCCCCGCATCCAATCAGTAGCTCTACCTCTATAAAACTATAAATCAACGCTGCACCTAAATGCATTTCGGGGAGTACGAGCTATTTCCGAGTTTGATTGGCCTTTCACCCCTACCCACAGGTCATCCGAAGACTTTTCAACGTCAACCGGTTCGGGCCTCCACTGTGTGTTACCACAGCTTCACCCTGCCCATGGGTAGATCACACGGTTTCGCGTCTACCACTACTAACTAAAGCGCCCTATTCAGACTCGCTTTCGCTACGGATCCGGACCTGAAGTCCTTAACCTTGCTAGCAACGGTAACTCGTAGGCTCATTATGCAAAAGGCACGCCGTCACAGATCAAGTCTGCTCCGACCGCTTGTAAGCGTATGGTTTCAGGTTCTATTTCACTCCCTTATTCAGGGTTCTTTTCACCTTTCCCTCACGGTACTAGTTCACTATCGGTCTCTCAGGAGTATTTAGCCTTATCGGATGGTCCCGACTGATTCACACAGGGTTTCACGTGCCCCGCACTACTCAGGATACCACTATATCCACATTCTTTACTTATACCGGGCTATCACCGTCTACGGCTTGTCTTTCCAAACAATTCTAATTCATCCTGCTTCTAATATCGTGGTCCTACAACCCCAGCATTGCCGTAACAATACTGGTTTGGG
>NZ_JABFDK010000016.1 GCF_013403865.1 Winogradskyella costae | reverse complement strand
CAACTTTGCTTTTCCACTTTTTAAGGCATCACCAGTAACGCTAGTTTCACCCCACATTTCTTCCATTCCTTTTTTATTATCATCCTGAGCGAAAGTATTCGCGCTAAAAAGAAGCGATATTCCCAAAAGGATATAAAGGCAATTTATTTTTTTTATCGTCATTGCTAAACTTTTTATTATTGAGTACTTAGAAAAAGGGCATTAGATATTAATTACTAATGCCCTCTAAAAAATTATTGTAAATTATATAAGCTTAATAGCCTTGGTTCTGTTCCCAACCATTTTCTATATTTAAGTCCAATTCTGATTGTGGAATAGGGAATAACCATTCATTATCTGGCCATATAGGTCTGTTGTTATAAAAAGGAGTATAAACATTATTGTAATCTGATAATGACCCTTGCTCCGCAGTCCAATCAAGATTTATATCTGTTGTTTCTTGAACCAATCTATTCGTTCGAATTAAATCAAATTTTCGTTTAAATTCGGCATTTAATTCAACGCGTCTTTCTTGCCAAACAGCTTCTCTAAAATCACCTTGAGATAAGCCTGCTGTTAAATCACCTAATCCTGCTCTATTTCTTAATTGGTTTATAGCATTATAAGCTTCACCATTTGGAGCACCATTGGCTTCATTTTGTGCTTCAGCATAAATCAATAAAGCATCTGCATAGCGATATAAAATTACATTTGAGTTGACATATTGAAAACTTGTCCCATCTTCACCAAGATAATAAGCGATATCTATAAATTTTCTAAAGGTTGGCTGGCAAAGATATGGCTTCCCAGATGGTGACTCATATCGTGTCATAATGCTCCATAGTCTTTCATCGCCATCTTCAAAAGCATCGTATAAGTCTGGGGTTGGAAGTTGTTGTCCTGTACCAGGTATTCCTCCTGGAAAAAATAACCCAGTTGGATTAGTCTCATTTTCTTCTCGTAGGTCACCTGGCCAACCTTCATCTACTAAAGGTGTTGCATTAGTATTTGCTCCCCAGTAACCTCTTGCGGATCCGGTGCCATTACTTTCTCGACTTAACCAACTACCAAGCCCTTGAACTCCAATATATGATAATTCTAAAATAGATTCATTCGTAAATGAATTGTCGTCTAACCATGCCACACCAAATGCCGGAGTATTTCCTGAGCCTACCATATTTAAACTGTGTGGCGAATTGTCTATAACTTCTTTAGCTTTATCTCTTGCCAATGCCCAGTTAGAGGCATCGCCTTGAATAAAATCACCTTGAGATGTTCTTCTGTGCCCAGCACGTGTTAAATAGACTTCAGATAAAATGAGTTTAGCAGTCCATTTTGTAATTCGACCAGTATGTAATTCATCAGCACAATTTTCTTCAGCAAACTGAAGGTCTGGAATAATAACTTGATCATAGATTTCTTCTGCACTTAGTCTTGGTTTTTCAAAATCTGCTCTTTCATCTATTTGATTTAAAATTAACGGTTGATCACCGAAAGCTCTCACTAATTGGTAGTAATAAAAAGCTCTTAAAGCTCTAGTTTCACCTAAAATTATATTTTTTTCTGTTTCATCCATATCTATTGCTGGAACGTTTGCTATTACGGTATTCGCCCTACCAATACCTATCCACCAATTGCTATATACTGAAAACTGTTCAAATACACGATCAGAAGGTGTTACCGTGTGGGTCCCAAAAGCATTGTAATTCCCTCCTTGTGTCCTACTAACTTGATCATCTGTATAGGCATCAACCACGGTCCAAAACCTATTATGTGACTCAAGTAAGCTTTTATATACCCCATCAGCCGCTGTTCTGGCATCTCCAGCATTTTGGAAAAAATTACTCGCTGAAATAAATGTTGGGGGCTCTTCCTCAAGAAACTCTTCGCATGATATGCTCATTACTACTAGTAGTAATAACCCTATTTTTACTTTTATATTCATCTTTTTATATTTTTAATTAATTTTCTATTTAGAATTTTAAATTAACTCCCATTCTGATCACTCGACTTTGCGGGTAACCAGCATTGTCATGCCCTATATTTGTAGCAGAAGACCCCCTTAATGATACATCAGGGCTAAAGCCTGTATAGTCTGTCCAAATATGCAAATTGGTACCAGAAACATAGACTCTTAGACTACTTATTTTTAGTTTTTCTGTCAGTTCCTTATCAAAATTATAACCAATGGTAACATTTTGTAAACGAACAAAAGTACCATCTTCAATAAAGCGATCACTAAAGAGGTTTCGGTTGGTTCGTGTATTATCTGCATCTAATCTTGGCCAAACATTACTGGGATTAGTCGGTGTCCATCTGTTATTAGCAAGGTCCAAGGCTTGTCTTCCAGCAAAGTTTAATAGCCCAATGTTTGGGATATTGGCTATATCTTTCCCTATTTGGGAATCTATAAAAATACTAAGGTCAACTGCTCCAATTTTAAAAACATTATTTATTCCAAGAATTACATCTGGCTGTGCTTGCCCTATAGTTGTTCTGTCTTCTTCACTTAGTACGCCATCAGGACTTACATCTTCATATAATTGTTCACCTGGTCTATGGTCAACGTCAGTTGATGGTACACCGCCATCGTAATCCGCTACAAATGTATAAGTAGCTGTAGGGTTAGCATTATACATATCTATACGTTCTTGATCTGAGAGGCCTTGGAATTCTTCAAAATCATCAAACTGAGCAATACCTGCTCTTTTATAACCAAAAAATGTTCCTACCTCTTCTCCAATAATCAAACGTTGTGTTCCGCCTGAAATAAAGCCAGGATCCCAACCACTGAAAAGATTATCAGAAGCCATACTTCTAACCTTAGTTTTACCTGTAGCAACATTACCATTTAGTCTCCAAGAAAATTTATCGTTATTAATGATACGAGCATCAATCGACACTTCAAAACCATTGGTTTCTAAAGATCCAGAATTTTCTGTTAATGTTTGAAATCCAGATTGTACAGGTATTCTATTACCTCTAAATAAAAGATCGTCCGTTATTTTGTTGTAATACTCAATAGAACCCGATAATTTGTTATTGAATAACCCAAAATCTATACCAGCATCAAATTGTGTGGTGGTTTCCCATGTTAAATTAGGATTTGGTAATTGATCGGAATAAAAAATAGCGGTTTGCTGCTCATTAAATGCTATGATATCACTAGCGTATTGGTCTAAAGACTGATACGTGCTAATAGCTTGGTTACCAGACGCACCATAACTAACACGCAGTTTTAGTTCTTTTATGGTATTACTGTTTCTTAAGAATTTTTCTTGGGAAAGTTTATAAGCAAATGCTGCAGCTGGAAAAAATGCCCACTTATTATTGGCCGCAAATTTTGAAGCACCATCAAAACGACCTGTTAATGTAAATAAATATTTTCTGTTAAGCGTAAAGTTTATTCTTCCGAAAAAAGAGGCTAACTTATCTTGCGAATAAGACACTCTATCAGGATCATTAAAAGTAGCAGCACCTGGATTGTAATAGGTTAATAAATCATTGGGAAACCCATAGTTAGAAACGTAAACACCTTCATTTTCACTAGATTCGATAGATTGTCCTAAAACAGCATTAATATTATTTCTTTTACCAAATTTCTTTCGAAAATTCAAGGTGTTCGTGAGTGTAGTTCTCATTTTTCGAATGTCACCAGTTTTCGCTCTACCACCTTCTGCCACGTTTCTCGGCAAAATATTTAATTGATAATACCGTTGCGCCGTATTTCTATTTTGATACGAAAATGCAGTTTTGAATGATAATGCTTTTGTAAAATTGTAAGTAGCATCTAAACTACCTATCATTTGAGTCAGTAAACTATTATAATTATTAGCTTCTATCGACGTTAAAGGCGTAAAACCATCAACACCTTCATCCTCATCATCTGCATCAAGCCCTGTAGTTGGGTTTGATCTAAGTGCTCTAGAGAAAGCACCAGCGGCACCTCTATTGTTATTAAGACCAGCACTAATGGCCTTTTGATTTGAAGTAACATGAGAATAATTTACTCGAGCACTCACTTTAAGTTTTTCTGAAATATTAGCATTTATATTTGATCTAAATGAGGCACGTGTGTAATCTGTGTCTTCAACAATACCTTGAGCATTATAATAATTTGATGAAATGGAATACCTAACATCCTCATTTCCACCATTAAATCCTAAATTTGTGTTTGATGTGGTTCCTACACGGACAATAGTTTTTTGCCAATTATTATCTGTTAAGAGTCCTGCTCTAGCAGAATCTAGTCTGACCCCGCCTGCATTGAGGTTGCCTCTATTAAAAGCTGTTTCACTATTTAATATAACGTATTCATTAGCATCTAATACATCTATAAATTTTGGAATCGTAGAAATGCCATAATCATGTTCAATGGAAATAACGCCCTTACCGACTTTTCCAGATTTTGTAGTAATCAATATTACGCCATTTGCACCACGAGAGCCGTATATAGCAGTTGAAGATGCATCCTTAAGAATTTCTACAGATTCAATATCCGCAGGATTAATCAACGATAATGGACTTAGAGAAGAACTCTCTACATCTTGATCCCCTAAACCTGGAGCGGACTCGTTATCCATTGGGATACCATCAATAACATATAATGGTTCACTACCGTTTAGTGAACTTATAGCTCTAACTCTAATGGAAGCACCAGCACCAGCTTCGCCAGAATTTTGTGTAACCACAACTCCGGCAGCTCTTCCTGCTAATGCTTGATCCAGACTGACCATACCTGCTTTGGTTATTTCTTCTGCTTTTACTGAAGAAACAGACCCCGTTAAATCACTTTTCTGCACTGTTCCATACCCGACTATAACCACCTCATCTAGTGACGTGTCTGTCATAATTAGTGTTACGTCGATGACGCTTTGTTCTCCGACAACCACCTCTTTGGTCTCCGCTCCTAAGTAAGAAAAGAGCAAAACATCACCAGTATTAAGATTTAAAGTATAATTTCCATCAAAATCAGTAACCGTTCCTTTCGCAAGTCCTTTAACTAAAATTGAAGCTCCGAGTATCGGTTGTCCTGTATCATCTTTCACAGTTCCCGAAATTGTTTTCTCTTGAGAAAAGACTTGGATACTAAGTGTAAGAAGAAAAATAGTTAGAATTTTTTTCATATATAGTTATGGTTTAATTAGTTGACTCAAATTAAATTAATTCTAAAATGATAGGTACTCTGTATTTGCCCAAATCGTTGCTCATTTTAAGCAATCCATAAAAGAAGCCGTATTCACCGTTATTTTATTGGTAAAATTTTAATAGACTTTAAACTCGATGTTTGTGCATCACCTTCTATTAATGACGTTTTAATAGTATGATTCCCGGCCGTTTTAAATTCTAAAATTCCCATTCTGCGATAGGCATACTTATCGGTTGCTGCTTGCTGGTTTTGAATTTTTATACCTTCATCTGTTGTTGTTTTCCAAACCAATCGTCCCTCACCCTTGTATTCTAAATCTAGATAATAATAACCTGCTTCTTGAACATTAACCTCCCAAGTCACAGTACCGTTTTCTTCCCAATCACTGACTTGGTTGGCATGTTTCCATTCACCAAATTTTTCCATCCAACGCATGTTTTTTTGTTCTGCGCCTTCAGCTTCTCCAAATTCAGTTAATAATCGGGTAGGTACATTGGGGTAAATACCTATGTTTGTTTCTACAATAGGTTCTGATGTTTTAAGTTGAACTTCAATTACAGATATTAATTCGTCTGGTGCTTTATAAGGCACATCGATAACTAACCAATCTTTAGCCTTAGAAAATTTAAGCGGACTGCTTTTTTT
>NZ_JABFDK010000015.1 GCF_013403865.1 Winogradskyella costae | reverse complement strand
TCTCTAATCTAAAACACGTTATAGTTCTCCTCTTTTTCTAGTTAAAGATATTTAATACAAACTAAAGAAACACGTTGTGGTTAATTTGAGAAAATCAGATAGCATACATCCATATCTATTTTTCATAAGAACTAATTAATAATACTAAATGAAAATTTATTTAATTATATTATATCTATTCTGTATTAACAATTTTGTTAATGCTCAACAGAAAATCGTGAAATTAGGCTCATTTCCTGATGGGATTACCGAATTATCCAAAAACGATACTATTTACTATAAAGATTTAAACAAAAATCTTGATAAATATATTGGAACGTGGAATTTTGAGAACGATAGTGTTTATTTCCAAATTATTATTGATAAAAAAGTAAGAATAGATAACTTTCCGAAAGTGAACATAATGTCTGACGAATTAGTATCTGAATTTATATACAAAAATAAAGGTATTGAAATCTACAACACAAAAATTGAGGATAGCTACATAAGTGGAAATGGTATTTTTTCAGAAAATAAGATTTCATTACTATATGATGAACCTACTGAAAATAATCATATTAGATATAAAAATGCTGATTTAATAATAGAATATATACCTGATAAAATCCCTAAACTTTTATGGGTTAGAAAAAACTATCAAACATGCAAAGGAACAGGAGAGAAACCTATTTACGATATGTCTGATTTTAAAATCCCGGAAATAATGCAATTAACCAAGCAATAAAACTAACCACAACACCGTGTATAATTAATTGCTTTGGCAAGTGATTATTTGGAAAATTCCTTCGGAATTTTCTCGCGTTCGTTTTTGTTTACTAAATTAGTTGCTTAACCACGCAACTAACCATACACAAAACCGTTGTAAGTAATGCCTAAAAACCCAGAAACCGAGTGAATAAAACGATATTTGAAATTACCAAAATGGACTGTCCTTCAGAGGAAAATCTAATCCGAATGAAATTGGACGGAATTTCAAGTATTGCGAATCTGGACTTTGATATTCCGAATCGAAAATTGACTGTTTTTCACAGCGGAGAAATTGACCAAATCGAAAAGTCAGTTATCGAACTGAATTTAGGCGGAAAAAAAATCTCAACGGAACAAACCGACCAAACGGAATTTAAAGAAAACGCAAACCAAAAAAAGCTACTTTGGTCTGTACTTGCAATCAATTTTGCTTTTTTCATTATCGAAATGACAACAGGAATTATCTCAAAATCAATGGGACTTGTTGCAGACAGTTTGGATATGCTTGCCGACAGTTTCGTGTACGGAATTAGTTTGTTTGCGGTTGGAGGAACTATAGTTAAGAAAAAGCGGATTGCAAAACTTGCTGGATATTTTCAAATTACACTTGCGATTATTGGATTTGTGGAAGTTTTAAGAAGATTTTTCGGAGACGAGAAATTACCCGATTTTTCGACAATGATTATCGTTTCGATTTTTGCACTTATCGCAAACGGAATTTGTCTTTACATTTTGCAAAAGTCAAAAAGCAAAGAAGAGGCTCATATGAAAGCGAGTATGATTTTTACATCAAATGACGTGATTATCAATTTAGGAGTAATAATTGCTGGAATTTTGGTAAATTGGTTGAGTTCGAGTAAACCTGATTTAATTATCGGAACAATCGTTTTTATTTTGGTAATTCAAGGAGCGTTTCGGATTTTGAAATTAAGTAAGTGAATGAAAAAAGCACTACTTACAACAACGTATATAATCCATTGCTAATGAGAGCCTACTTACGAAAATCCTCGCGGATTTTCTATTTGGTTTTTATTTGCTAAATTACGTGCTAAACCACGCAACGTATCATATACAAAACCGTTGCCAGTAATGTAAACTCAACCGCAATATGATAGACAAATTTTTGAAAGCTAAACATTGGCAACTATTTATTTTAATGTTTGGAGTTCCAATTATATTTCAGATTATAATAATGACTTCAATGTTTTCCAATATTGACTCAAATGGAAATCCAGAGCCAGCTACAATGTTTAATTCATTCAAATTATTTCCTATAATTATGTTTATTTATATGGGATTTTTCTTTGGTTGGTTTTGGTCAATTGGAATTGGATTACAGAAATATATTCCTAATGAAATACAATTAAAATTAAAGAAATTCAAAATATTCTTTTTCATCCCTTTAATTTATATAACATTTTTTTTAACCTTAATTGGAACAACTATTTATGGAATTTCTTCTGGAGATAGAACTGTTGGTGGAATAATTGGAAAAATGATGTTCTTTATTTTACCCTTGCATTTATTCTCTATGTTCTGTATGTTTTACCAATTATACTTCGCTTCCAAAACAATAAAAACGGCTGAATTGAAACGAGAAGTAACTCTGAATGATTATATGGGCGATTTTTTTATGATTTGGTTTTTTCCGATTGGTATTTGGTTTATACAACCGAGAATAAATAAGATTGTGGAGGAATAAAACACTACTGGCAACACCGTGTATAATTAATTGCTTGGTTCTTGCCTACTTGCGAATATTCCTGCGGAATATTCACGGGTTCGTAAAAGTTTGCTAACTTAGTTGCTTAACCACGCAACTAACCATACACAATCACGTTAGCAAACATATGAGACAAACTATCTGCATATCATTAATTCTAATACTATTTAGCTGTAATTCCGATAATGAAAAAGAAATTGCGGAATTATTTAAGCAAGTAAATGATAATAGAATTTCGGGTAAAAAATATGATGCTATTAAAGATTGCGAAAAAATCATTTCGTTAGACAATTCGAATATTGATGCTTATCGTGTTATGTCTGAATTATCTTTTGAAACTCTCGATTTTCAAAAATCTTTAGAACTGAATAAAAAACTTACCGAACTTAAACCAGACGCATATCAATACTTTTATAAAACTGGACTTTTACTAGAAATACTAGATAAGAAAAAGGAGTCTGAATTATATTATAAGAACGCACGAGAGGTGTTTTCTAAAAAAGAACAAGAATATTGGCTAAAAACTGACACGTTAAGTATGGCTTCTATGTTTATGGAAATAGGCGATAGTCTTAAAAGCAAAGAGTTACTAGAATTAGCAATTAAAAGAAAGCCTACTGATTCTATGTATTTTAACGTTCTTAAAGAGTTTAATAATTATAGTCACATTCAAAATATAAATCAATTAAAAAAAATAATGATGGAATCTAAATATGCCGAAACATATAATAATGGAACATCAAAAATAATCAAAGTGGAAAATTAATACGTTTGCTAACACCGTGTATAATTAATTGCTTGGTCTCTGCTCATCTGGAATATTCCTTCGGAATATTCTCAGGTTCGTAAAAGTTTACTAAATTAGTTGCTTTACCACGCAACTAACCATACACAATCACGTTGTGTGTAATGTAAAAAACTCTAATAAAGAATCATGTTCGAATATATAAAACAAAGAATTGTAAAAAATTTAATAGAGGAAATTGAATGTCTTAGTCCTACAAATTTAGAATTAGTTGGAAATAATTTAGTCTCTATAATAGAGGAACAAAAAATGATTCATCACGGTATTAATAAAGATTATAAACCTGCTGGTTACACAGTTGATAGCTTTAGTAATAATTCTAAAATTATAGCAGAATATAGTACTGAAAAAAACTACTTTGAAGACTCATCTAAAAAAGACGAGACAGTTGCAGTTTATAAAAAAATTGAAAAAGATATTGAACACGCTTATAGTCACAATGATTCAAATAAACTTGATAAAATATACTTAATAGCTTCCCATGAAGAACCTCCATCATTTAGAAAAAAATTTAACAAAACTCCTATCGGAAAAAGACATGGAGCTATTACTACAATTTTTGACAGCCGTGAACTAGCAAAACTTATATATGAACAATCAATAAAGTTTCCAGATTACGCATCATATTACAAACCGTTTTTCCCTGGATTTTCGCAAAACTTAGATAATTATGAATATTATGGAAGAATTCCATCATTTTGTGATAAGCATATTTCTGACTACCATGCCATAGAAAAGGTCAAACATCATTTATCCAATAATGATATATGCGTAATTTCAGGAATCAGTGGCTCTGGAAAAACACAATTAACTATTGATTATATTCATAATGAAAAAAATAATTTCGAGAATTACCTTTGGATTTCAGGTGACGACTGGAAAAAAAACACTTCTCTTTCAAGTATTCAAAGAACAAGAGGTGGTTCACCCGTAAATATTGCAGGTTTATTTAATTCATCTAAAACAATATTAGTAATTGACAACCTAAATAGAATTCTCAATGATAATGACACGTTGGAATTATCTCATGGTTTTTCTATAGGAAGTAAACTTATTGTTACATCTCAAATATCAAGGACTAATAAAATATACCTTTCAATTCCTGAGTTTTCAGATGATGTTTCGTTACAAATACTAGGTGAAATCCCTAGTAGAGAATCTCAAATTTGTAAAAATGTCGTTAAATTATGTAATTGCTCACCTCTAATTTTATCAACAATCAGAAACCTTGTAGATGAAGAAGGTATTGAAAGGAATGAATTATATAATGAAGTTTTAAAGTATCCCAATGATATACATGATAACAATGGAAAATCAATAATGAGCGGTATTCTTGGTAAGCTAGAACCTAACTCATTAAATGCTCTAAAAAAGATTGCTAACTCTGGTTCTCCAATTCATGATTCTGAATTTTTGGGACAATATATAAAAGTATTAAATAGAACTAACCTCCAACGTATTTCTATATTACTTCCTGCAAATATTCCAAATTGTTTAAAAATTCACGACTTGGTTTATACAGCTGTTCAAGATAACCTAAACTCTAAAGATATTTCAAAGGGTATTGAAAATTACATTGCAAAACACAATGCTTCAATGTCACCTAGTCTTATAAGACAAATCCATTTATCTTATAAAATGTTATTACGAGAGTATCATTCAAGAGATAAAAACAAACCTGATTGGATAACATATTCCCTTCTTCAAATTGAAGAAGGAATAAGGGATGAAATTCAAGAATCATTACATAATAAAACCATAGTTGAAGATATGGACTTATCTTCAATCAAATGTTTAGTAGATTCAAAAGAAGCTCATGCTTATTCTATTGAGAATAAAGATTCAAGAAACACTTATTTTAAAGATTGTATTAATGAATACGAAAATATTATTCATAAAATTTCGAATGATGAGATAAAAATTGAAATATTACATCATTTAGGCAAAGCATATAGACGTACTGGTTTGGCACAAGAAGCTTTAGATAATTTTTTAGAACTACTAAAAATAGATTCTAATATGCATGCTTCATATCTTCAAATAGTGCATCTAGGCTCTCAATATGAAGTAGATGAAAAATTTAAGAAAATAGGAGCTGAATATTTAGAAAAATTATTAGTTTCAATTACAGAAGATTACACAACTGTTCCTTTGAGAGTATCATTAGGTACTTTTGCTAGATTACGCTCTTATAAGGAAATAAGCAAAAGAGTTAATCAAAATAAAGAACGAGTTAAAAAACTTGCAAATATTATTGTAGTATCATCATTTGAAGGTTTTGGTCAATTTTTTGAAGCGTTTGTTTCTTTTACTTCTGTTTTTAATTATCATAACAGTTTAGAATGTCTAAATCTCATAAAAACAATTCCTGAACTTCTGACAACTACACCTGAAGTTGTTGATAAAAACAATTGGTTAAATGCATGTGAAGGTTTGACTAATATAGCTCTATCCGCTTTAAGAGAAGAAGATGATGATTTATCACAAAAAATTGCTGATACAAGTATTTTATTCGCGAACAAAATATTTGAAAAAACTAAATTAAGTGCATATGAAGGAAGAGCACTTGCTAAAGCTTATTCAACAGCAAATCTCTATGAAAAAGCACTACTTTCAATAGACAAAGTCCCAATTCAATCACAAGACCATTGGCTTCTTTATCAAAAGTCAAAAGTTCAATTAAAAAATAAAGATTCTAATTGTTATAGTTCTGCCACGAATGCATTTGAATTAGCTAAAAAAGATAATTATGCTAAATCCCGTTTATCAATATATCACGATTTATTAAGTCAATGTGCTGAACTTTACGGAACAAAAGAAGAAGCTAAAAATCAAGCTAAATTTGCATTAGATAAATGTACAGATAACAAATACAAAGTAAACCTTGAAAATCGATTTAAAGAATTAAGTAATCAGTAATAAAACACTACACACAACAATGTATATAAAAAATAGGGCTTTTGTACTAACTCTAAAGTTCTGTGTTTATTTATAAAGTCCGCTAAATATAAAATTTGGTGTTTAAACGAAAAACAAAATATTTATATTTAGCTAAGTATCAAATCCGAAATATAGTGCTTATCAACTGCCCTACTTTTCATATACTAACCGTTGCCTACAATGCTGGAGCAAGTTTGCGGATTAAAAAGGCTTGGTTTTATTTTCGATTTTTTTTTTAGAATTTTAAGAAAGTAAAAACGAAAAAACTATGTTGCGGAATTCTGAAAATTACGCTGAATTCTCACTCAAATGAGGAATGAAAAGCAACGTCGGAATTGCTTACTCAAAATCTGACTGAATTGCTGTACGGAATTTGACAAAATTACGGAAAATTGGAAACGGAACTAAACCTAAAAATAACGTCGGACTTCCACTCTACCGAAAAAATAATAAATCGGAATTTGAGCAAGTTTGAGGAATTGAAAACGAACGAACTTACTCAAACCCTGAAAAGAGAAACATTAAATTACAGTAAGAAAAAAGCACTGTAGGCAACAACGTATATAAAAAATTGCTACTTTTAGCTAAATCAAAAGGTCGTTGCATGTTTGCTACGTCTGAATTTCCGTTGGAAATTCCTCGCACGCAAACCCGCAACTTTACATATACAAAACCGTTGGCAATAATATAAAAATGAACCTCGAAATAGAAATTAAGCACTTAAAAAAACAAGCGGATTACTACAAAGAAGCTATAAATGAACTTTCACCAACTCAAATTGGTTATAGCGAGCTAACCTCAGTAATTGGTCCAATATTGACATTAAATTCGACTACATTACAAAGTATAATACTGCTTACCGAGAACAAACATTACAGAGATTTAATTATTTTATCCCGTCCTTTTTTTGAATCAATAATAAATGTTGGTTTTTTATGTGCAAAAGAACAAAAAGCTGTTGAAAACTCGAAAAAACACGCATATCAAAAAGGTTACAGAGACTTATTTAGAGGTATTGACATTAACGGTTTCAAAATTAAAAGTGGATTTTCAGATTTTATTAAAGAATATGAACAAGCTGCACCAAATGAAATGAAAGAAGCGTTGGCTGAATTTACTACAAAAAAAGGTAAAGAAGTTTCAAGTTGGACACCTGAAACAACTAAAACGAAACTTGAAATTATTGGAAATGAATATGGAGAGTATGTAAATGGGCTTTTAACATTTGCTTTTTTTCTATTTACAGAGATGTTTCTGAAATAATAAATAACAGTTATTATGGTGCTCGAATTTATCTAGGAATGCAACAAAAAGATTTAAGTTCCTTTAAGAGTTCTGAGGAAGCTGCTGAATATTTTGGAAAATATCAAACGAAATTAGCTACTTTTATTATTCAGCAAATTAATATTTCAATTAACTCACTTTTAAACATTTTGAGTCAAAAATTTAAATTAGAAACAACTAAAGCAATATTCGAAAAATCTAATCTAGAACTAGTGAAATATGCTGAAGAACAGAAATAAAATACTATTGCCAACACCGTGTAAAATTAATTGCTGGTTTTAGCCAATTTACGAAAGTCCTCGCGGACTTTCTATCTGTGATTTATTTACTAACTTTAGTGCTTAAAACACGCAACTAATCTTACACAACAACGTTGCCCACAATATGAAAAAACTACTCACATTTATACTTTTGCTTCTGACTTTAAGCAGTTGTGCTCAAGAAAAAAACTGTGCGGAATTTAAAACTGGAAAATTTAAATACGTTGACGAAAAACTGCCATTCGAAATTATAAGAAATGACACTTTACAAATTGAGCGAAATTTAAAAACAAGTGTTGAAATACATACTTCTGTAGAGTGGAAATCGGAATGCGAATATATTTTGACTTATAAAAAAATATTAAATATTAATCGAGATGTAAGTGATATTATCGGAAAGCAAATATTTGTGAATATTTTGGAAACTGATGGTAATAAAATTAAGGTTCAAGCGAAAAGTGATGCTATTGATGACGAATTGGAATTTATTAAAACTGAATAAAGAAAACGTGAAAAAGATTTTTTATTTGATATTGTGTTTGGCCTTAAACTCGTGCTTTATGTTTAAAGAAAACGGAATTGAAGTCAAGATTAAAAACAATTCAAGCGAACCAATTACAAATGTTGAATTTACAACGACTGAAAGGATTGAAATAATAAAAGTTGAACGAATTGAACCGAATGAAAGCATAACTGAATTTCTCTCAATGAAGATAAATAAATCGGATGGAGCATATACTTTGACTTTTAATCGTGCAAACGGAATGAAAGAATTAAGTGGTGGTGGATATTATACAAATGGTGGCTCACTCGACCATTGGGTTGATTTTGAAGTGGAGAATGATACGACTATCGTGAAATTCGATGGACCAATATACTGAAGAAAATACTGTGGGCAACAATGTGTATAATTCATTGCTAGTTATAGCCTACTTACGAAAGTCCTCGCGGACTTTCTATCTGTGATTTATTTGCTAACTTTAGTCCTTAAACACACAACGAAATCATACACTAGACCGTTGGCAACAAGCTGAAAAAAATGACGATAAACATCAAAAAAACTCTTGAAATTGGAAAAGTCCGAGAACTTTTAAATGAAAACGAGACTTTATTGTTTGTTGTGACTGATGAGAAATTAACCAGAAGTTATGTATTAAAATTACAAAAAGAATTGCCTAATTATGTCGTGACTCGAATTGAATGGCTGAATAAACTGAATATTGTTCCAAGTATATCAACAAAAGTAGTTTTAGAAAATATACTTGAATTTCATAATTGTATTGAATTGTTTGATAAAACAGCTCATTCTCTAATGAACCTATTGGCTGAAACGTTCGACATTAATCTGAATAACTCTAATGAGGTTTACGAACTAAAAACCAAAAGAAGCGAAAATCAAAGAGGAGAAATAAATAATGAATGGAAATATCATTTTCACGGAAAAAGTTGCTCATTTACAAACACAAATACCGAACAATTTTTAGATGTTCAAATTAACAACGGAATTGAATTTGGAGAATTAGATACTCATTATTTAATGAAATTTATTCAAACAACAGAGTCTCTGAAAAAAATAAATCAAATTTTAGACAATAAGATTGAGAATATGCGAAAAGTAATTGAAACATTATGGAGTTCAGATTATCTAATTGAATTACCAAATGGAATAAATAATGAATTAATATTAAACCGGAACAAAAAGCCTGTTGCCAACACCGTGTATAATTAATTGCTTTGTTCTTGCCTACTTGCGAAAATTCCTGCGGAATTTTCACGGGTTCGTTAAAGTTTACTAACTTAGTTGCTTAACCACGCAACTAACCATACACAAAACCGTTGGCAATAATATCGAAAACGAAATGCATCCGATTTTAATACTTTCAATAATAGTAATTTGTTTTTGGTCAGTTATCACAACTTTCAGAGCAATTTACCTAATACTAACAAAAGATTTTAAAGGAGATAAAACTACTTAGATTCTAACTGTTATGATTGGATTAATTGGTCCAATAATATGGATTACCAAAGGGAAAAAGTTGATTTCAAAAAATAAAGAATAAATATGAAAAATCTGATTTTAATATTAATCCTAAATCTGACTTTGAATAGTTGCGCACAAGAAAAAAATTGCACAGATTTTAAAACTGGAAAGTTTGTTTACGCAGAAAAAAATCGACCAGAAAAAATTATGCGGACTGATAATCTGCAAATCGAAATCAATTCGGAAACAGGAGTTGAAATATACACGAAAATAGAATGGAAATCTGATTGCGAATATGTAATGACTTATGAAAAGATACTAAATCACCCAAAAGATATTAGTAGCGTAATCGGAAAGAAAATCTTTGTGGAGATTTTAGAAACGAACGGAAATAAAATTAAAGTTCGAGCGAAAAGCGATTCTATGGACGAAAAAATTGAATTTATTAAAACGGAATAAAATACTATTGCCAACACCGTGTATAATTAATTGCTTTGGCAAGTGCTTATTTGGAAAATTCCTTCGGAATTTTCTCTGGTTCGTATTTGTTTACTAATTTAGTTGCTTAACCACGCAACTAACCATACACAACAACGTTGGCATTCATTGGAGGAATGAACTTTCCTGAAATAGGTTGACTAAAAATTAAACCATTAATTATAGTCACTTATGAAAACACAAAATGAACACT
>NZ_JABFDK010000014.1 GCF_013403865.1 Winogradskyella costae | reverse complement strand
ACGTTGGCATTCATTGAGCAGACGAACTAAAAATTAAACTATAATGAAACTATTTAGCATTTTAAAAGGATTTGGATTCTCAATATTATTTGTTTTATTAGGAATTTATATACTCAAAACAAATGAAACTCTTTTGGGAAATATAATCGGAATTACTTGTATTGTGTTTTTTGGAATATTAATGCTTTGGGGAATTTTTAAAATGAATAAAAAATCTAAAATTGAAAAATAGGTTTTAAGAATTAAAATTAACTATGATTTTAGCTTGTTTGCGGAATCAAAAACTAAATTAGAAAACAAAAGTATGAACACAAAAATTAATTGGGTTGTAGAAGGTTTAATATTTGGAATAATTATGCTAATTTTTTCAAGTATTCTTGATTTGATTTCGGATGACTTTACTTTTGACCGCATTTGGATAAAAATTCTAATTTGGTTGATAGGAGGTTTAGTATATGGTTTATTGATGAAGTTGTTAAGAGATAGAAAAGCAACCAAGTAAAATTAATTTGAGGTTTAATTCATCTAAAAACTATTAACTAAACTGATTGCAGTATTGCTCACTCAATCGGAATTGAAAAGTTTACGGAATAAATCTCTAACCGAATTCACTCAAAAGCAGGAAAAATAAAAAAAAAGTGGAATAAGAATAAGTCGGAATAAAAAACAACGAAATGCCAACAACGTGTATAAT
Source organism: Winogradskyella costae (assembly GCF_013403865.1). Taxonomy (GTDB): domain Bacteria; phylum Bacteroidota; class Bacteroidia; order Flavobacteriales; family Flavobacteriaceae; genus Winogradskyella; species Winogradskyella costae. The sequence goes on along the minus strand of NZ_JABFDK010000014.1, from coordinate 15,261 downwards.
TAATTGCTAGTCCTAGCCTACTTACGAATATTCCTGCGGAATATTCTATCTGTGATTTATTTGCTAAATTAGTTGCTTAACCACGCAACTAACCATACACAATCACGTTGTGGCTAATACGAGAACGAACTTAAAATTGAAATTAATGGGAAAAATTATATATTACGTGGCAAGTTCACTAGACGGATATATCGCAGGAAAAAATGATGATATAAGTCAATTTATACTTCAAGGAAAAGGAGTTGAAAAATATCAATCAGACCTCGCAAAATTTAAAACCGTAATAATGGGTAGAAGGACTTATGAGTTTGGATTTCAATATGGTCTTGAACCAGGACAACCTGCATATCCAAATATGGAACATTATATTTTTTCTAATTCAATAGTAATAGAAAATTTAGCGGAATCTGTTCATATCGAAAAAATAACAATTGACAAAGTGAAAGAAATAAAAGCAAATTCTGAAACAAATATATATTTATGTGGTGGTGGAGAATTTGCAGGTTGGCTTCTCGAAAATGAACTTATAGACCAACTAAAACTGAAATTAAATCCAATAGTTTTGGGTGATGGAATCAGAATATTTGGTAACTCAAAAAACTTTGCGAAATGGGATTTAATAGAAAATGAATCTTTTAAAGATGGTCTTCAAATTTTAACTTATGAACGAAAAGAATAAAGTACTAGCCACAACATCGTGTATAATTAATTGCTTTGTTCTTCCCTACTTGCGAATATTCCTGCGGAATATTCACGGGTTCGTAAATGTTTGCTAACTTAGTCGCTAAACCACGCAACTAACCATACACAAAACCGTTGGCATTAATTTAAAACAAAACGTATCCGAATGGAAAATGCAGGAATAATACCTGAAATATCGAGCTTTAAAGACTTATTAAAAAAGTTGGAATATGATTTGAAAAGATATAGCAAAAACAATCATTCTTATGAATTCATTGACTGTATAATGTCGCTAAATGCCTTACCTGAATGGATTAAAAATGCAACTAATATTTCAAACGACCTGAAAGAATTAGCACGCGAAAAGGAATTAATTATGAAAGGCAACAACGGATTTCAATTCGACGAAACAAAACTGGAATCTGATATTGACCAACAATTGAGATTTATTAGACTGTTTTGTAATCATTCAAAACACAAAACTGACTCTGGACATATTCCACGAATCGTTTCGAAATACGGAGCAACTTTTCCGATGACTCTACCAGCGAAATTGTATAACATTGTTGCAATCGGACAAACGGAATTTGATGCTGAATTTTTATTGAATAATGTCTATGATTTTTGGAAACAGAATATTGAAAATAAAAACTAATGCCAACACCGTGTATAATTAATTGCTTTGGTAAGTGCTTATTTGGAAAATTCCTTCGGAATTTTCTCGCGTTCGTTTTTGTTTACTAAATTAGTTGCTGAAACACGCAACTAACCATACACAAAACCGTTGGCAGCAATGCCTGTACGAAATCGAATAGAATTACAACTATAAATAAAATGAGTAATATCAATGAATTAATTTCAAAAAGCAACATACCTAATTTTCAGATATTAAAGCTAAAAAGTATTCCGAAAACTCAAAATATTATCTTACTTAAAACAAATCAAAAAAATGAAATTTTAATTGAGATTTTAGATTTTGAAAACAATAACATTAAACAAATTTTTTTAGATGAAAAACTAACAAAAATTTATGATTTTCATCCAATTGACCTAGTAAATTTTCATATAAATTGTGATTATAATGGTAATTCAAACTGTCAAATAAAAGTTAATTCCTGTGGCAAAATTATATTTAAAAAACAATTTGAAGCAGAACATTTTGCTTTAAATTTTAAGCATATTTTAAAAAATTATATTTTTCGAGAAGATATGGTTTTATTGGATTTGGATAACTTTGAAGAATATAATATAACTGATTTTTTTATTGACAATTTTGATGATGAGTACAGTTTTAATTATTTATATTTTGAACATAGATATGACATTTTCACTCTACCAGATGACAATATTATTGGCTTTGAAATTTATGATAAAGATTATATATCCAATAAAATTTATGATATAGATGGTATTGAACGAAAGTTTTACTTTATAATTTTAAAAATAATTTCACCTACGAATATTAATATAATATTTAGTGGTAAAATTGATGATTGTGGTTTTAACTACACAATAAATAAAAATTTTAAAGAGATTGCTTATAGAAGTTCACTTTACAAAAGTGATGACAACATCCAAATTAGGCAATTTTCATTGGATAATTTTCAAAATGCAGAAATACTAACTAAAGATAAATCATCTAAAATTGAATATTTTGATGAGAGAATAATTATATTTAAAAAGGATAATATTCTTGAAATTTTTGATAGAAAAATCGATAATTCATTAAAGTTCATTGAAATAGATGAATTTTCTTCGTTTATTTTTAAAAACAGTCTATTATTTTATGTGAAAAATTATCAATTAAATTTTATTTCAATTTAAAGTTAAAAAAAGCATCTTTGAAAAGTGAATACAAATTTCAATATTACAGCAATCGCTCTTAATATTAAATAAACCAACGTCGGTATTAAAATCAGAACGCTTAAATATGGAATAATAGAAACCTAAACTGCAAACTGACAAAATTATGCTGGAATTCCAATCTTAACGAATAATAAAAATGCTCGAAAACAAAAAAAGCACGGCTGCCAACACCGTGTATAGTCAATTGCTTTTTAGAGCTTACGTACGAAAATCCATTCGGATTTTCTATGTAGTGAGTATTTGTTAACTTAGTCGCTAAATCACGCAACTAACCATACACAAATACGTTGGCAGCAAGTTGTGCCGATCTACAATTTTCCTTCTTCCTCTTCTATTCTGCACTTGTTTTTTAGGTCCAAAAATTTCAAGATTGCGCAGAAAAAATTAAATTTAATAATCTGATTCTTAAAAAAAAAATCAAAACTTACGTCTGAACTGTGCGCAAAAAAAAAAACTGAATCTAGAATTATTAATGAAAAAATTAAACAATTCCTGGAGCTACCTTCCTTAAAAACGTACGAATAAAAAATAAATTTATCAGCATTTCGCAAGTATAACGGCTGTTTAATAAAAAATTAAAACCTGCTGCCAACAATGTATATAATTTATTGCTGCTTCTGGCCTACTCACGAAAAGCCCTTCGGCTTTTCTATTCCGTTATTATTTGCTAAATTACGTGCAAACAACACGCAACAAACCATATACTAGACCGTTGGCAACAAGCTAAAAACCAATCTGAATGGACAAAGAAAAACCGAGACTTGCAAGATTGACAGCAATTTTGACTCAATTACAATCGAAACGAATTGTAACTGCAAAAGACATTGCCGAAAAACATAATGTAAGTATCAGAACGGTTTATCGAGACATCCGAACACTTGAAAAATCGGGAATTCCAATTGTAACGGAAGAAGGAAAAGGATATTCAGTAATGGAAGGTTATAAAATTCCACCTGTAATGTTTACTCAAGATGAGGCGAATGCTCTTATAACGGCTGAACAATTGATTAGCAAAAACAAAGACCAATCTTTGACCGAACAATATGAAAGTGCAATAAACAAAATCAAATCTGTTTTAAAATACAACCAAAAAGAAAAAACAGAATTATTGACAAACAGAATTCAAGTTCGCAACAATCGGGAAAATGAAAAAACAAGTAATTACCTCATAAAACTTCAATCTACTATTTCAAATTATCAAGTGGTAAAAATGGATTATCTGTCATTGGCAGATAATAAAAGTCAAAGAGAAATAGAACCATTTGCACTTTACACGACACAAGAAAATTGGGTGCTTATTGCTTTTTGCAAAGAAAAAAAGGACTTCAGAGCCTTTAGACTTGACTGCATCCAAAAATTAGAAATCTTGGAGAAGAATTTTAAACCTCATAAAATGACGTTGCAAGGATATCTTGAAAATTGTAGCTCAAAATATAAAAACACCCCTGACACACCTTTGTCACAAGGTCAATCTAAATTTGCATTAAATCAAAAAATATAAATAAGATGCAAATAGTAAAAATTGAACCTTTTAAAATTATCGGAATTTCGATAAGAACAACAAATGAAAACGGACAAGCTTCTCAAGAAATTGCCGATTTATGGCAACGATTTATGTCCGAAAACGTAATTTCTAAAATTCCGAACAAAATAGACAATTCCGTTTATTCATTATACACGGAATACGAAAGCGACCACACAAAACCTTACACAGCAATTCTTGGCTGTAAAGTTGAAAATTTAGATGGTGTCCCAAATGGAATGGTTGGAAAATCATTTAATGGAGGAACTTATTCCAAAACGACATCAAAAGGAGATTTAATGCAAGGTTTGGTCGTAAACCAATGGTCGAAAATATTTGAAATGGAATTGGACAGAACCTATGATGCCGACTTTGAAATTTTTGGAGAAAAGGCTCAAAATCCAACAGATGCAGAAGTCGAGTTTTATGTAGGCATTAAAGGCTAACAAAAATATGCGAATAAAAAAGTTTGAAATAAAAACAGACGAAAGAGTAAATGAGGTTTTTGCAAATTATCCCGACTTTGTTCGGGATAAAATGCAATTCCTGCGTGAATTGGTAATTGAAACAGCGGAAGAAACCGAAGGAATTACCAGATTGGAAGAAACTCTAAAATGGGGAGAACCGAGTTTTGTAACTAAAAACGGTAGTACATTGCGAATGGATTGGAAAGAAAAATCACCAGACCAATACGCTATGTATTTTCAATGTACAAGCAGATTAGTAAATACGTTTAGATTGGTTTTTGACCACAAATTTGAATATGAGGGAAAACGAGCAATTGTGTTTAAATTAAACCAAAAAGTTCCAGAAATGGAATTAAAAGAATGTATAAAAGCTTCTTTGACTTATCACAACGTGAAGGAATTAATTACGTTAGGAATTTGAGAAATTAAATACGAATGAACAAAAGCCAGTTGCCAACACCGTATATAATTTATTGCTGGCTTCTTGCCTACTTACGAAAGTCCTCGCGGACTTTCTTTGTCCGTAATTATTTACTAAATTAGTTGCTTGAAACACGCAACAAACCATATACAACAACGTTGGCAGCAATGCGTGTGCGGCAAAGTCCAACTCTAAATTGGAACTTATACAAATCTGAATTTTAAGAATAAAAATAAAATTGGATTTTCAAAACATTGGAATGAAAATCACAACGCAGGAATTATAAGCAGAACGGAAAATTACGGTTGAAAAAATAACTACATCGCAATAAAAAAGCCTAGTTACTTTTTCGCGATTTTTTTTTTGACTTTTAAGTAAGTAAAATCAGAAAAAATGGAGTCGGAAATTTTAATTTCTTGCGGAACTAAATTGGAATAATTATCTAATTCATTAAACACGAGAACTAAAATTTGATAAGTTTCCTAGATATTAAAAATATAGCGCAGGATATACAAACTGTGTGGAAAATGCGTGTCTGATTAGCAACAACGCAGGATTAAAAAAATAAGCACGGCTGCCAACACCGTGTATATTTAATTGCTTTGTTTCTGCTTATCTGGAATATTCCTTCGGAATATTCTCAGGTTCGTAAAAGTTTACTAAATTAGTTGCCAAACCACGCAACTAATCATACACAAACACGTTATGTGCAAGCTGAAGAAACATCGATGAAACTACAAAATACAGTCATTTTAACCATATTACTTCTCATTACAAGTTGCGGAATGAAAAGTAAAAAAGGACTTACTGAAAACTACGATAAAAATAAAACTGGAATAATTGAATTAAAGGAATATTTCACCCAAATTGTTCCCGAAAAATTTTTAGTACGAATAAGATATAACTCATCTGACAATATTGATTTATTTGTTTACCAACCAATCGAGAATTCAGAAAAACGTGAATTACTTTTCCAACAATGGGACTTAGATATTGACGATTATGAACCTGAATACCCACGAAGTGATTATGATAAAAAATATCACGGAAAAACTAACTCGCTCGATATTGTAAAAGAAAAATTAAATTGGACTGACAAAACGCTTGCCGAATTATATAATAAATTGGATAACGTAAACTGTATGGGAATTTCCAACCGAAACCCAATCGAAATAGAATACGGATTTAAGGGAATGGGAGTGTTTAGTTATTTAGTTTTTGATGAAAATCTGAATTTGGAAATGCAAGAAAAATATTCTGACGATTGCTCTAAAATGTTTTATAAGGATAATGTAGTTCTTTCCTATGGAAGTGGAGCAATTGGAAGTTTTTGTACGCCCGAATTTAAACGAAAAAAATAAAGCCAGCACATAACACCGTGTATAATTAATTGCTTTGTTCTTCCCTACTTGCGAATATTCCTGCGGAATATTCACGGGTTCGTAAAAGTTTGCTAACTTAGTTGCTGAACCACGCAACTAACCATACACAATCACGTTAGCTGTAATTAAAAAAAAAATCCGAAAATGAATTATACTTGGGAAACACTATTTAAGAAAGGACAATCTGCAATTGGATATGTTGATGCTTTCAAATTAGAATCACCAATTAAAGCAATAGTTATTATAAATTATCTACCACAATTTGAAGGAACTGAAAAACAAGTAGTCCACGTAACTATTTTTTTAGAAGGGAAAAAAGGAGATTGGACGAAAGGTCAATTATCAAGTATAATGCAAGATGCTGGAGATTGTGTTGATAATAATGAATATTTTAAATATAAAATTTTAAACTCACTTGACTATTTGAACACACAAACTTTTTATGTAGAAAAATTAAATAATATTGACTATTTATCTCACGGAGATTACACTCATCATTTATAATGATTTTATGGAGTTTCTAAAAATAATATTCAGAAAAAAAAGTTTAAATTATATTCTTTTTATAATAGTAACTGCAATTATTCGAGAAGCTCTTGCTTTAGGTTTTGACGAAGGTTTTGAAAACTTATTCACGTATTTAGATAATGAATATCAAGGTAATAATGTTAAGTTTTATATTCTAATACTTCAACTTATTTTAACAAAAGGAAGTTGGATAACATTAATTATACTATTTTTTTTACTAATCATTTTTGTATTTTTAAAATACAAAGAACTGATAATTGGAAATAGTAAAAGACCGAGAATTGATTTCCATAAAGTAAATGATTATTTTGGAAGAATACCAAAAGGAATTACACCAAATAATCCAAAAGTCATTAGAGTTGGTATTGATGATATTGAAAAATATTGGGAGTTACTTTGGTCTTTCAATTTGGAAATAAGAAATAATTCTTCCCAAACTGTATATGAATTTGAAATAGACTTTGAGAATAGACCTGCTAATACATCTATAAAAGTTGACATTGGAAAATTTGAGCCAATTCCACCTCACGAAATGAAAGAGTATCAGTTTAAGTTAGTTCAACACTTCACAGGAACTCATAAAGAAGCTGATATTGAACTCAAAGGAAAGGATGCCGAATTAATGAAAAATATGCGCATTATTGCCAAATATAAAGATGAAAACAGAAAAGTCTTTAAAACAACTTATAATTGGAATACTGACGAAAATAACTACAGCTAACACCGTATATAATTTATTGCTAGCTTCTCGCCTACTTACGAAAGTCCTCGCGGACTTTCTTGGTCGGTAATTATTTACTAAATTAGTTGCTTAAACCACGCAACAAACCATATACAAACACGTTGTAAGTAATGCGAGAAAAACTCATTTACATATTAATATTTTCAGTAATTCTTAGCTCTTGTGATTTCACTTCTGCTGAGGAATATTATAGTCAATCTTTTGAATTTGAAGAAAATGGGGATTTAAAGAAAGCGATTGAATTACTTGACAAAGCTATCGACAAAAAAGAGAAATTCCGACCAGCACTTTTGAATAGAGGTTATTATAAAACGGAACTTGGAAATCTGAATGGAGGAATCGAAGATTATCTAAAACTTCTAAAATTTGACCAAGACAATGCTTCCGCCCTATTTAATATTGGAAATAATTTTAGTGAATTAGATGAACACGAAAAAGCTATCGATTATTATTCAAAAGCACTTAAAACAGAAGGCGCACTAAAAAGTTGGGCAAGTTCTGATGGAGGAGCTTTAGCGATTAATGTAAATTTTGATTTAAAACGCTTTGATAGTGATATGGATTACAATGTTCTCGACTGTGAAATATATTTCGAAAGAGGATTAGAATATTTAAAATTGGAACAATTTGATAACGCAATTTCTGATATCGAAAAATCTTTAAAAGCGGATAACGCAAAAAGAGATTGTTATTTCCTGCTTGGTAAAGCCTACGTTGGAAAAAAGGACTCAATAAATGCTTGCGATAATTTTATTAAATCTGCCAAATTAGGAGATAAAGAAGCAAGAGAAATGCTTAAAAAACATTGTATTGAAAAGTAGTAACGGAATAAAGCACTACTTACAACACCGTGTATAATTAATTGCTTTGGCAAGTGCTTATTTGGAAAATTCCTTCGGAATTTTCTCGGGTTCGTATTTGTTTACTAAATTAGTTGCTTAACCACGCAACTAACCATACACAATCACGTTAGCAACAAGCTACAACCAACTCAAGAAAGAAGAAATAATGGAAATAGTAAAACCTTATACCGAAATTGATAAAGCTATAATTTCCCTTGACAATGGAGGAAGATTTTATAACCTACTCACCAAAGCAGAAGACGGAATAATTAGTCAAGCAGAATTAGGAAAATTAGGTGGAATTTTCAATGATAAACAGAAAATGATACTGTTTTTAGAATTGTCTATTTCAAAATTAAAAGAAGATGAAAAAGAAATAATTATTTCAAAATTAGACGAGAATTTAAAGAAAGATTACTTAAAGTATAAACCACAAAACTTACTTCCTTCTGAAGTCAATGAAAAAGGAATTTTATCCTCAAATATGGTTTTAACTGGAGTTCCTGAATTAATAGATTCAAAATCGGATTTTAACGGTTTTATTATAATTCCTATTATGACTGGAAAAGTAACAACTTTCACTTTAATTCCTTTGATTGACAATTATGACGTTTACGAATTGAGAGATGAAAAAACTTCGGAAACATTTATAATTGCCCATTCAAAAAGCTCTGAAAAATTACCAAATGAAAAAATGGTTATTGCAGGAGTATTGAAAGAACTCGAAAAAAATGAAAAAGGTGTAAAGAAAAAATTTCTAGAGGCAATTTATCACATAAAGAATTAAAAAAGAAAAGCCAGTTGCTAACACCGTGTATAATTAATTGCTCGGTTTTAGCCAATTTACGAAAGTCCTCGCGGACTTTCTATTTGTGTTTTATTTGCTAACTTTAGTGCTTAAAACACGCAACTAATCATACACAACAACGTTGCCACCAATTATGAAAAACATCCTGCAAATCACAATATTTCTATTTTCAATCGGAGTTTTTGCTTGCGATTGCGATGAACCGAAAATAACGGAAAAATTTATTGAGTCGGAATTTGTCGCTAACGTAACAATTCTAAAAATCTATCCGAATCAAAAAAATGAACAAGGATATAAAGCAGACATAAAGATTAATGAATTGTATAAAGGAGAACAATTGAAATCAATTTATGTTTATGGCAGAAGTGATAATGGAATTGGAAGTTCTTGCGACATTTATATTCCTATAAACACAAAGTTAGTTGCTTATGCACGAAAAAACAAAGACGGGAACTTTGGAATTGGAATGTGTTCTGGTTTACTGTATCTTAATAAAACTAATCAGAATAGACAGAAACGTGAATTAGATATTTTAAGAACATTCAAGGAAAATAATATTAATTCGACTGATAAAATAAGTTATCGAGAAAAATCAAAACTTCATAAAAACTTAGAACAATTTAAAGGAATTGAACTTGACAAAAATTTTGGGATTTATGAAATAACATTCGCATCTGATTTGACAATTAAAAGTGTGACTGAAATAAGTGGATTTGGAAATCCGATAGACCAAAAACTGACAGGAATTATCAAACAAACGGAATGGACAAGTAATGACAATGGAATTAATGACAAAGTACCTGACAATAGTAAATTAATAATCGGAATTTATTATTACTCTGAAGAAAAAGGAAATCCGAGTTTTTTAAGTCAATAATATCACTAAAAAACTGGTGGCAACACCGTATATAATTTATTGCTAGTTCTAGCCTACTTACGAAAATCCTCGCGGATTTTCTATTCGGTTCTTATTTGCTAAATTTAGTGCTTAAACCACGCAACAAACCATATACAAAAACGTTACCCAACATTTGAAAAATCAACTATGAAAAAAATAATTCTGCTAATTTTAATAATTTCCACCAATGTTTTCGGACAAAAAAAAGTTGGGAACGATGTATTCAAAATGGAGTTTTTAAGAATAATGGTAAACCTTGAAGGGAATTCAAATGATTATTATTCGGACATAGTAGAAAGGTCGATGTTTTCGAAAAAAGATTCATTGAAATATGGATTTATAAACGTAAAAGGAAAAGAAATTATAAAACCAAAATACACTTATGCATCTGACTTCTTTGATCGAAAATCAAATATTATAAAAGATTCAATACCAGGAATTATACTTGAAAATGGTAGTGAAAAAATATTTCCCGAATATAGTGCAACATATTGGTATAAAGGTAATTTAGGTATTGCTGTCAAAGACAAAAAATATGGTTTCATTGACCAAAATGGTAAAATAGTTATTACTTTAAATTATGAAGATGCTTTTCCTTTTTATGACGGTTATGCTTCTGTAAAAGAAAACGACAAATGGAATTATGTTGATGAAAGTGGAAAAAAAATATTTCCAGATAGTCTAACTTTTGGTTACAGACCAATAATAAATAATAATGCCATATTTATGTTAGAAAGTAAAGAAGTTGAAAAGAAGAAATCAATGATTACTGAAAATGGTAGTAGAACTTTTGTTGAGTTTTTAAATAAAACAGGTCATATTCAACTTAAAGAAGGCTTAATTAATATTAATGGAAATGTTATTTTAAATCCTATTTATGATGAAATTTCAGGTTATTTCCAAAATGGACTTATGAGAGTAAGAAATAATGGAAAAACAGGTATAATTGATGAGCAAGGAGAAATTATAATTCCAATTGAATACGACGATATTAGTGACTTAAAAGACGGTTTGTTTTTAGCAAAAAAATCTAATAAATGGGGAATGGTTGATATTAAGGAACAAGTCGTTATTCCATTTGAGTATAATAAAATCCGTTATTTTAATGAAGGACTAGCTTTGGTTGTATTAGATGGAAAAGCAGGGTATATTAATAAAGAAAACGAAATAATAATTGAACCACAATATAAATTCAATTTTTTAGGAGACTTCAATAATGGATTAGCTTGTGTTCGAAAAAACAATAAATATGGTTACATCAATAATAAAAATGAAATCATTATTCCAATTATATTCGATAGTGCATTACCATTTAAAGAAAAAAAAGCAATTGTAAAAAAAGATGGAATGTCATTTATAATCAACAATAAAGGCAAAGAAATTAAAAACATTTCTAAACCATATTTATGGCTTGAAAGAAATGAATTAATAAGATTTGCGGAATAAAAACGTTGGGTAACACCGTGTATAATTCATTGCTAGTTATAGCCTACTTACGAAAGTCCTCGCGGACTTTCTATCTGTGATTTATTTGCTAACTTTAGTGCTTAAACCACGCAACGAAATCATACACAATCACGTTGTAAGCAATATGAGACAAGTCTTTTCGATATCAATTTTACTATTATTACTTGTTTCTTATTCTTGTAAAAACATATCTGATAATGGAATTACAGACAAAACAGAAATTGTGGAATTTAATAGTTGGAGAGACCATTGGGAAAATCCAACTCAAAAAGTAGAATTATTATCCAATTCGAAAATTCACAAACGAATTAAAGAATGTTTAAATGATACTTCCATTGTCGTTTTGACATCGATACTAATAGATGATTTAGAAAGGTATTCTAAAATTAAGTCTTTAGGCGACATAAATAATGATGGAATAAATGACTCTATTTTAATAATTCCTGAATTATTTATTACAAAAGAGAATAGTTATGAAAATGGTTCTTCTGCGATATTTACTGACAAAAAAATTCCTCGTATAAGAGTCAATGTGCCCTGTTTAGAAACCGATTATTTTTTTCCTGTAGATGACATTAACAACGATGGAAATATTGAATTAGGGAAATACTATACTTCTTGTGCAAGTCGATTCAAAGGGTTAGAATTAATTAGCCTTAATAGTAATGAATGGAACATAAAAGGACAAGTGACATTTGATATTTTCTTCGAAGAACCTAAAAAAGAAAAACGAATTGAGAAAATCGAATTAAATAAATTCCGAATGAGAGAAATAACATCAGAAAACGTAAATGAGAAAACCGACATTTGGAAAACATTTGAAATGAAATAAATACTGCTTACAACACCGTGTATAATTAATTGCTAGGTTCTTCCCTACTTGCGAAAATTCCTGCGGAATTTTCACGGGTTCGTTAAAGTTTGCTAACTTAGTTGCTTAACCACGCAACTAACCATACACAAGACCGTTGTGTGTCATTTGAGAAAAACCATATGAAAAAATTGACTTTATATTTATTCTGATTTTATCTGTTGGTTGTTCCTCAAAAACAAAAACCGAAAAAGCAATTACTGAAAAAGAATCGGAATTAAAACCACCATTTAAAAATCAAGGAGAACAAGAGGATTTTTGGGCGCAGGAGTTTTTTAAAGATGAGTATGAAAAACAAATTCATAAAACATTTAATGGGAAAATTGAAATCATAAATGAATATGAGTCTTTGGACGACAATGGTAATTTCATTACAAATGCGAATGAAATTAGTTTTGGAAACAGAGTGGTTGAAATAAACCTAAATGACAATAAATTACGCTCGATTTTCGAAAAAGGAATTGTATATCCAGATTTGATAAACGAAAAATATTTCAAAATTTGGGATTTGGAAGAATTGACTTTTTTAAACAAATCACCAAAAATTAAAAAGTTTCGAATGTTTGTCAATATGCCTGAACGAATTTATCCGCAGATAATTCTATTGGAATTAAAAAATGAATCAGCCGACAATCAGACATCGATGAGTGAATTCATTGAAAATGCTAAACTGACTTTTATAAAGGAAGCTTGGTTAATGGTGTAAAAAAAACGAACACACAACACCGTGTATAATTAATTGCTAGGTCACTGCCGACTTACGAACATTCCTGCGGAATATTCTATCTGTGATTTATTTGCTAAATTAGTTGCTTAACCACGCAACTAACCATACACAAAACCGTTGTAGCACATTTGAGAAACGATGAAACCTGAATTAAAATATATCGAATTAAAAAGCGGATTTGGAGATACTGGACCTGCGTGGATTGGAATGGCGGAATTCTCAAAATCTGGTCGAACTGTGTATTTTAATGGAAAAGCTCTTAAAAATTCAAATGCACAAGGAATTGCTGGAAACTTCTACGATATAGAAAACGGAGACGAATATTGGATTTCTGGAATAAAGAAAAACGGAACTCACCGACATTGGGCTGGTGGAGGAAAAATTATGATTGACAGAAAGGTTGTTGACCTATATTTAAGTCTTGTTGATTTTAATGATTTGGATAAAAAACGTTTTGAACTAGTTGATATTTTCCCAACTGATAAGCAAAGGTTTGCGGAATTGGAAAATCAAAAATTAAACTAGAACATTGTGTCGAAAAAAAATACCAACATCGTTTTAGGCTTAATTCAAATGATATTGTCTGTATACTGGATTTATGAAATGATATCTCTTTTTTACAAATATCATTATACAGATATTCTTTTTGCTTTTATGTATCCTAATTGGGTTCTAATTTTAAACGTTTTATTGAGTTTAATAAACTTGTATTTCGGAATAAAATTATTGAACGGAAAAATACCCATCAAACGAAGTTACTTGACAATGTTGATTTTAATAATCATTGGAGGATTGATAAATATTTTGAGTGTAGCATAAATAAAAACGTGCTACAACACCGTGTATAATTCATTGCTAGTTATAGCCTACTTACGAAAGTCCTCGCGGACTTTCTATCTGTGATTTATTTGCTAACTTTAGTGCTTAAACACGCAACGAAATCATACACAAACACGTTGGCAGTAATTTGAGAAACCACATTACTCAACCAAAAGCTTACTTCCCTCATTTTGATTTTTAAGACACAAAAGACTAAATTACATTTGAGAAACTAAATTCAACTAATGAAATACTTACTAATCTTCTCATTTTTTCTTTTTTGCAAATTCAGCTATGGAACTGGACAAGTTCCTGATTATTTGGTTTATAAAGGTGATACACTTGCCATTTTTTCTAATCCTCTTGAAAAGTATTTTGAAAAATTTGGAAAAAGGGAATTGATAGATTTTGTTGGTTGTGGTTCAACCGCTTGTTGGAGAGGTTACAAAGCAATTTGGGAATTAAAAGGTGATAATCTCTATTTAGTTCAAGTAACCAGTTGTCATAATAGCTGTGGACTAGAAATTAAAAATGCTGATTTAAAAAAGATGTTTGGAACTGATATCGTGTTTGCAGATTGGTTTAGCGGAAAAATAATAGTTCCTCAAGGAGAAAGAGTTCAATACATTCATATGGGCTACGCTTCGATTTATAAAAAAGAACTTCATATTTCATTCAAAGACGGAATTCGGACAAATGAAAAAACTATATCTAACGAAAAAATAGCTAACAAAATAAGACTTCAGAAAAGACAGCGAGAAATAGCACTAAAAGTCCAGGACACTCTCTTTTACCAAGTAAAAAAAGCTATTGTCTGGGATACAATCAAAACACCCTTTTATGATTTATGTGACGAAAAGTACATTTTGACATTTAATAAAAAAGGGAAATTGAAAAAAGTTTGGGTTGATTATGAAAGTGAAACGACTAAAGAAAAACGTGAAGAATGGTGGTGGAACATTACTGATGACAGAAAATGCAGGAGAACAATTAAAAAAGCTCTCAAACCAATAAACATCTCTTATCTCGACTTACCAAAAAAGAAAATAGAATTACCATTCGAAATTTTTTATGACCGAAAAACTGGAAAGTTGGAATTATGGAAAGAAATGTGGATGGAGGAATAAAAACTACTGCCAACAACGTGTATAATTCATTGCTAGTTATAGCCTACTTACGAAAGTCCTCGCGGACTTTCTATCTGTGATTTATTTGCTAAC
>NZ_JABFDK010000013.1 GCF_013403865.1 Winogradskyella costae | reverse complement strand
GGAAAGAGCAAAAAATTAGCATTAATTGCAGTATGTAATAAACTATTAAAACAGGCCTTTGCAATCGCTAAATCAGGATTAATATATGATGGAAATTATAAAAGTACTTTAGTGAAAAATTAATGAGTTTTTACTTGTTTTTCACCACAGTACTTTGTTGTAAACAGTTTTTTTATTCGTCGTAACCAAACCAATGATTGAAGCACTTAACTTTTTCTGGTTTAATTTCCTTGAATTTATTATCAGTCAAATCTATTTTCCACACTTTTAAAATATGGTCTTTATCAAAATATTCTTTTTCTTGGTATTTTGCTATTCCGAATATAAATCTTTCATCAGGTTCTTCAGTTAACTTGCAATCAGTAGGTTCAGAGAAAAGTTTTGATTTATCTGCAACTAATTGAACTTCGTCCAATATTTCGAATTTCACTTTAGATGTGTTGTCTCGAATAACTTGTTCCAAAATAAGTACTTGTATACTGTCTTTTTGGATATATGATAAAGCTTTGTCAGTTCCGTCTAAAACCATTCCAACTATTTCCGTAAATTCTTTGTATTTATCCAGTTCCGTTATTTTTCGAAAAGTCAGATTTTCAGAACTATTTTTTGCGTTTAAATTACTATCCAATTTAGATTCCGCTTTTGAAATATTTTTTCCAAGTTCAATTTTAGAATCAGTTATAATTTCCGATTTTTTCTTTTCGTTTTGACAACTGAATATCAAAGTCAGAATTAAAATTATTATGATTTTTTCGGTTTTCATAAATTATTTACAACTAGTTACAACAATATTAAGATAAACTTCATCTCATCCTTATTTTTGAATAAGCAAAACTTTCAACCTCATTTCCTTCCTACCAAAACTAAACTTAACTGCTTTCCGAAAATTGCAGCAATTCCTGCAGCCAAGCCTCCAACAACACCTGTAACCAACATTAAAACATAAGGATTACCTCCTAATGGTAAGAGCACAGCGATACGTTTGGCTAGCGTAAAATCGTTTCCGCTACTTAAAAAATAACTCATTACAAACCAAAATAAAAGTACGGCTAGAAACGGAATAACAAACACGGCTACTTTTCTTAAGGGTATAAATAAAGCCGTTGCTAATGCGGCTGTCATTACAGACCACCATGGCAGAAATAAGGATAAAAGATATGCTAAAACTATAGTGACTATAAAATTGATGATATTTTTGCTCATTAGTTCTTTGGTGTTAGGATTTGTGTGCTAATAATAGCGTCGGTTGCCGTATTGCTTTGTAGAAAATTAAGGCTATGGTATTTTCCGGCAGCCCAATCGTCTATAAAATTATCGTAATATTTGCTTCCTGGGTTTCCAGATTGTCCACCTGGATAAATACCAAAAGCGGTAGGAGGTGAGGTCATTTCTACAATCATTCTCCAAGAAGGGCCGTGGTCTTCGGAAGTGGCATTTACAATACTGCGATCTCCACCAATAGGAATATCAAAAACAGAAAAGGCAGGTAAACCTTGTAATAAATGACTTGCATGAGTGGCTTTATAAGTTACCCAAGTGTAGTCGCCTTTTTCGGCTTTAATTTCTATAAGACGTGCAGCAGCTTCTTTAAAGGCTAATAAAAATAAGTCTTTTGCCGTTTCAGTTTCAGGAGTATCTACAATATCCATAAAGGCATCATCGCCTTTGTTTTTTAATAAATAAATGGTTTGGTAGGCGAATGGTTGTTCTAAGGCTGTATCTTCTACATCAAACTCATCCCAAACCATATCGTAAAGTTTTCCATACCATTGTCTAAAAATACTAGGACCTACTTCGTTAATATCGTTATTAAATTGCCACGTTTTTATTTCATCATAGATGGCTTTTTCTTCTTCAGTTAAACTAGAATTATCCATGTGCTCTAACATGTATGGTACAATTTCAGCAGCTTTAAGGTTGTAGTTATTGTTGTGTAAATCTTTAAAATCTTGAACACTAAACTTATCCTTAGAATTGAAGAAATCATTAATGACACGATTTCTATAAGTTTCATAGCCATCGTTAAATACATAATACGGGTAGGTTTCGTCAACAGGATGCTGATTCGCAGAACTTACAAAACCACGTTCCGGATTTTTAGTGTGTGCATTAAATTCTTGTGGAATAAATCCTTGCCAATCGTTTTCAGATTTGCTACCATCCATAATAAACTTACCTTGACCTTCCCATTTATTTGGCAGTAAACCTTGTATCCATAACGCAATATCTCCTTCGGTGGATGCAAAAACAAAATTCTGAGCAGGTGCAATCCAGTTTTTTAAAGCTTCAGTATAGTCATCATAATTTTTAGCTTTGTTTAACTCGGTAAAGGTTTTTTGACCATTACCCGGAATATGACCTGTCCACTGCATCGCATAACCCGCTAATTCTTGGTCAGACTTAAAGTTTTTATCATACACCACAGGACCATGATGTGTGTAGAGTACGGAATCCTTGTAGGTTTCTTTACCTTTTATTTTAATCTCTTCAACGCGTACAGACACATCTTTCCATTGATTGTCGAATTTATATTGTGTTCTATCCGCATTGAATTCAATTTTATACCAATCAATAACATCTCTTGTGGCATTGGTTTCTCCCCAAGCAATATGTTGATTAAAACCAGAAATAACGGCTAATGCACCAGGTAATGTGGCACCAAAGGCGTTGTGGTCTGGTGTGCTCAATTGCATAACAAACCAAATGGAAGGTAGGTTTAAACCTAAGTGCGGATCGTTAGCTAAAATAGCATTTCCGGTAGTTGATTTTTTGCCAGAAACAGCCCAGTTGTTACTACCATTATCGGGATTAGGTTTATCAATAGTTTCGGAAATAGAATCTAAAATAGGCGTGCTATTTGGGGTTGGAGTTTGTGGTACGTCAATGAAACTCCAATCGGTATCTTTTGAGATTATTGGATCTGTAATGTCGAAAAAATCTGGAAACAATAAATCAAAACGTTCCTTACCGAACAAGCGTAAAGCATTTGTGTTTTCCATGTCTTCATCTCCACCAGCCAACATTTTAGTCATATACATTAACAACAAAGCCGTTTTCTTAGGGGTCCATGCTTCGGGTTTATAATCCAGTAATTTATATTCAACTGGTAAATCTTTTGGTTCTAATTGATTAATGTAGCTATTTACGCCATCGGCATAGGCTTGCACCATGGCTGAAGTTGTTTCATCTTCCGCCATCTTGTTTAGAGTTTGTTCTGCTCCATAACCCATGCCGCGTCTACGCTCTTGTCGATCGTAATTTAGTGCGGCGGCTCCAATAATTTCAGATAGACGACCAGAAGCCGCAAACGTCTGAAATTCCATTTGCCATAACCTGTGCTTTGCCGTTATGTAACCTTGTGCTCGGTATAGATCTAGATCGTTTTGAGCAAAAACATGCGGAATTAATTCAGCATCATAATGCACGGTGACGTTGTCTTTTAAATCAGGAATCGAAACCTCTCCAGTAATGGATTCGTCGATTTCATTTTGCCAGACTCCAGTGTATGGGTTTAAGAATTTACCAATAGGAGGAATGGACCCGAATTTAGTGTTTAATGCAAAAAAAATGCCTATCGTGAGTACGAAAGATAGAATTAGTTTAAAATACTTCATGAAGCTAAATTATAGAGAATTTAAAAATAGGAAAATTATTGTTAATTTCAGATACGCACTGCACTAATTATTAGTACTGTTGAATGTGAGTTAGTGCCATTGAAATTAGCACGAAATACGAAGGGGTAGAAGCTTTGCAACTTAACGGCTATACGCGAGAGATTGTAGTGGTATTTGATGGTTTTTTTTTTTTGAAGTATACGACATTTTTACACTGAGCGACACAGAGTTTACACGAAGATTTACGGAGGTTGCATAGAGATGCACAGATAAAAAGAAGGAAAATTAAAATTTTAAGAACTAAATTAAAAATGAATAACTAATTTTCTAAAGGCTAAAGGCAGAAAACTATCGAAGCACTAACTTTTTAACGACTTCCTTTCTTAAGGATTCATTGAGCATCTTTATAATTTTATCTGTACCATAACTCAATTCTTCGCGTAGCACACTAGAGCTAAGTTGTACATAGAGTGTATCGTGTTTTAATTCAATTGCTGTGGTATAATTATTAACACCATTTCCCATAAGATTGGCCCATGCTTCGCGCACATCTACTTTGTCTAAACCAGATTGTAAATTGTTGGTTTGCACAAATTCTTTTAAAATATCTTGAATCGGTTGGTTGTCGTTATTTCGTTTTGCCATCTCTAATTGTCTTTACGTGTTTTAATCGCTCTATTACTCAGGTAATTGAAATTATTCTAAATCTAATTTTATAGAAGTGTAACGTTTGTAAAGATATACATTTTCATCCTCATTAATGATTTTAAGTTGAGTGGGAGAGGCCTCTAAAACTGTCTCTTTCCAATTCGCATAAGGAGTTGTGTAATACATGTTTAATTTGTTATCCTCAATTTTTAGTTGAATGGTCTCCGCATCATCAGATGTAAAATAGGTGTCGTTAATGCCTGGTTTTAGCTTTTTTCTGAAGCCCTTTAAGCTATCATTTACACTTATGTAATCTATAGTTTCGTTGAATTTATACTCTTTTTTACTGCCATCAGCCATGGTCACTTCCTCAATTTCCCAATACCCTTCTACATGTGCAATGTAAGTTTTAGGGTTTTTAGAGCAGCTCAATATAAAAAGGCAGAGTAGCCAATAGTAGTTTTTCATAATTTGAAAATTTTATAGGATTGGTGGGTTTGCTTTATCACATCTTCAGTGCGTTCGGCATGTGTGTCGCTTATAAAGATTTGTCCGAAATGCTCGTCATCTACGAGATTGATGATTTGCGCTACACGGTTTTCATCTAACTTATCAAAAATGTCATCTAATAATAGAATAGGAGAGACTCCACTTTGTAGTTTTATAAAATCGAATTGCGCCAGCTTCAACGCTATTAAAAAGGATTTCTGCTGCCCTTGGCTACCAAATTTCTTGATTGGGAAGTCGTCAATCAAAAACACTAAATCATCTTTGTGTGCACCAACCGTAGTATATTGTATGGCTTTATCTTTATTAATTGTCTTTTTTAATAGATCGATTAATTCGTCATCAAATAAATCGCTTTTATAGTGTAGATCAATTGTTTCTTTACTTTGGCTAATGGCTTCATAGCGCGCTTTAAAAATGGGAATAAATGTTTTTAAGAACGCATCTCGTTTTTTGAATATTTCAGTACCGTAGTTATGGAGTTGCTCATTATATATAGACAGCGTATCATTATTAAAGGTATGGTTAACTGCGAAATATTTTAGTAATGCATTCCGTTGAGAAAGTACCTTATTATAATTAATGAGTTCTGTTAAATAACTTTTATCACTCTGCGAAATAACACTATCAATAAATTTACGTCTGGTATCACTACCTTCAATAATTAAGTCGCGATCTGCGGGTGAAATAATAACAAGGGGAATAAATCCTATATGCTCACTAAACTTTTCGTAGGCCTTTCCATTCTTTTTTATTACTTTTTTCTGACCGCGTTTTAAGGATACAATGATTTTTTCGGTGCGTTCATTTTTAATGAAATTACCATCCACAACAAAAAACTCTGCATTGTGGTTGATATTTTGAACAGCAATAGGATTAAAGTAACTTTTTCCAAAAGCTAAATGATAAATGGCGTCTAAAGCGTTGGTTTTTCCAATACCATTGGCTCCAACAAAACAATTGATTTTGACGTCGAAATCGAAAACCTGACTTTCAAAATTTTTATAATTAACTAAAGATAGTGTGTTTAGATTCATGAAAAAATAACATTATGCTTGGTTTTACTGATGTAATCAAGCATTTTCAAGGTGTAATTAATAATTCAAAAATAACAAATAAATAGGCTTTTAAATCCCAATAAAAATTTTATTTTTGCGGACGCACAAAATGACAAGTTATGGCAACGTATAAGAAAAGAGGCTACAAACCAAAGACAGTAAAAGAGAAGGAAGAGGTTTTCGAAGAAGAATCAACAACAGCAGAAGTGTTTAACACTTTAGATGAAGGTGCTTCCAAAACAGAAGAGTGGGCCGTTAAGAACCAAAAGTATATTTTAGGTTTTGTTGGCGCAGTAGCTTTAATCGTCTTAGGATACTTGGGGTATAATAAATTAGTAGCAGAGCCACAACAAAAGGATGCTATGAACGAAATGTATACTGCAAAAAAGTATTTTGATGATGCTGTAAGTGGTATGTCTTCAGATTCACTTTATAGAATGTCTTTAGACGGAGGTGAAGGAAAATACGGTATGCTAGATATTATCAGTGAGTATGGCGGAAGTCCTGCTGCTAATTTAGCAAGTTATTATGCTGGTATGGCATATTTAAATTTAAAAGATTACCAGAATGCTGTTGAGCATTTAGGAAATTTTTCTAGTGATGATAAAATGTTAAACCCTATCGCTAAAGGTGGTATTGGTGATGCATTTGTGCAACTCGATCAAAAATCGGATGCTTTAGGTTATTACGAAAAAGCATTTAAAGCTAACGTAAATGAATTTACAACTCCTTTATATTTAATGAAAGCAGCGCGCGTTGCTATTGATTTAGGAGAAAATGCTAAAGCGTTAGAATATTTAAATCGTATTAAATCTGAATTTTCTGCTTCAACTGAAGCTAAGAATGCAGATGTTTTAATCGGAAAAGTAGAAGCAAGCTCATAGTATATGGCTACAGCAAATCATAATTTATCGGCTTACGATAAAGCAACAATCCCAAACGCGAAAGATTTTCGGTTTGGGATTGTTGTTTCAGAATGGAACGACACCATCACCGAAGGGTTATGGGAAGGTGCTTTTGAAGCCCTTTTAGATTGTGGGGCAATCAAGCAAAACATTGTCCGCTGGAATGTGCCTGGTGCTTTTGAGCTAACCTATGGTGCAGCTAGAATGAGTAAAAGTATTTATGCAGACTCCGGAATGTTAGATGCTATTATCGTAATTGGTTGTGTAATCCAAGGTGAAACAAAGCATTTTGATTTTGTATGTGAAGGGGTTACTCAAGGCATTAAAGATCTTAATGTAAAAGGAGATATCCCTGTGATTTTTTGTGTGCTTACCGATAATACGATGCAACAATCTATTGACCGTTCTGGCGGCATACATGGTAATAAAGGTACCGAAGCGGCTATTGCGGCTATAAAGATGGCGGCTTTACGTAAAGAGACGTTGTAAGTAATCAGTTCTCAGTCCTCAGTTGGCAGTCACATCGCCTTATAACAATATACACTTATATTTTGTGATAGGCTAAAATTTAATTTTGCAAACTGCAAACTGCAAACTGCAAACTGCAAACTGCAAACTCTGGCATCCTTTTTGTTAATAATTTTAAGGAATCCTTAAGGTATAATTCCTCGTATTTTCAGTACTTTTGAGATTAATCAAGTTTAATTTAAGAGCCACTTGTTTAAGCAAAGAAAAAATAAACGTTTTAACTATAAACCTCGTTTTCAGGATTCCGAAGACAAAAAGTCGAGAGCCGACTTCGAAGCAAAATGGAATGATGCTAAAGGTGGAGACAAAAGTAGAGGTAAATTACTTTCTACCTTACCAGCTTTAATCATCTTATTAGTTTTGATTTTTGTTTTAATTTATATTCTTGAAGAATATATCTAGATAAGAATGTTATGGGATTCATGAAATTGAAAAAAAATAAAAAGTTTAATTATCAACCACGTTATTACAAAGGGGATGGTAATCCATTTGAACTTAAACATAAGTTTGATGAGCATAGAACTTCAATATCTCCGGCTAAAGGTATTAAAGGAAAATTTAGTGCTGCTATTAATGATTACAAGCATAATCCAGATGATAATGTTAATAAACGCGTTATTATTATTGTAGCAATTTTAGTTTTACTGTTTTTGTTTATCATTGGTTTCGATTTATCTATTTTTCTTCCACAAAGCTAATGTCAGATATTATTCAACTTTTACCAGACCATGTCGCTAACCAAATTGCAGCAGGTGAGGTGGTTCAGCGTCCGGCTTCGGTAGTCAAAGAACTATTGGAGAACGCCATAGATGCCAACGCTACAGAAATTAAACTCATTATTAAAGATGCTGGAAAAACCTTAGTACAAGTTATCGATAACGGTAAAGGAATGAGTGTTACTGATGCTCGTCTTAGTTTTGAGCGTCATGCTACATCAAAAATTAAAGCTGCTGAAGATTTATTTCAACTTAACACTAAGGGATTTAGGGGGGAGGCTTTAGCTAGTATTGCTGCAATTGCACATGTTGAATTAAAAACGAAACAAGACGAGGACGACTTAGGGACGACCATTGTTATTGAGGGTAGTGAGGTGAAATCGCAAGAGGTTGCCGTAATTCCAACAGGAACGTCGGTTTCCGTAAAGCACTTATTTTTTAATATTCCGGCAAGACGCAATTTTTTAAAGTCAGATACTGTGGAACTTCGCCATATTACAGACGAGTTTCATCGTGTGGCATTAGCACATCCCGATATTGCTTTTGCTTTTTATCATAATGGTACAGATTTGTTTAATGTTCCTCAAGAAAATTATAGACAACGGGTTGTTCATATTTTTGGAACTAAAACCAATGAGAAACTGGTGCCAGTGGAAGAGGAAACTGAAGTCTTGAAAATCTCAGGGTTTGTAGGGAAACCTAACTTTTCGAAGAAAACGAAATCGGAGCAATTCTTTTTTGTGAATCAACGCTTTATTAAAAGTCCATATTTAAATCATGCTATCAAATCGGCATTTGAAGGCTTGTTAAAGGATGGTTATCACGCTAGTTACTTTTTAAATCTTACCGTCGATTCAAAATCGATAGATATTAATATTCATCCAACAAAAACTGAAATTAAGTTTGATGATGAGCACACGCTGTATGCCATTTTGCGCTCGGCTGTGAAGCATAGTTTAGGGCAGTTTAACATCGCACCAGTTTTAGATTTTGAACATCAGAGTAGTTTGAATACTCCATATGATTATAAGGATAAAAAAGCGTCTACACCTGCAATTGAAGTGGATCGTAGCTTTAATCCTTTTGTAGATGATTCTGGTATAAAGCAAAAAACAACAAGCCATAACACCGGATTTAAGTCTGCGCCAACAGCATCATGGGAAAGCTTGTATGTAGGATTGGAATCGAAAGGTAATAATTCGCAATCCGATTTTAGCCAAGTGACGTTTGAAAGTGAATCGAAAAATGAATCTATTTTTAGCGATTCATCTATTGAAACTAGAAAAACAACATTTCAATTACAACAAAAATATATTGTGAGTACCTTAAAATCTGGTATGTTAGTGATTGATCAGAATAGGGCACATCAGCGAATTTTATATGAAAACTTTTTAAGACATATTACGATAAAGGAAGCGACAAGTCAGCAATTATTATTTCCGTTACAATTGCATTTTACACCTAATGAAATAAAAATTATAGAAGACTTGAAAGCCGATTTAGAGCATACGGGTTTTGTGTTTTCGGAATTTAATACAAAAGAGATTATGATAACTGGAGTTCCTGTTGGGGTACCAGAAAGTGAAGTTTCTATTATTTTAGAACAATTAATTAGTGATGTAGAAAATGACGTGCCAGACACTAATTTTAGTGCTGCGGACTTATTGGCAAAGTCTATGGCCAAGAGTTTGGCAATTAAAAACGGGCAGTCATTAAATAGCACAGAGCAAGAACATATGGTAAATAGTTTGTTTGCCTGTAAGGAACCAAATGTATCACCAACCAATAGGCCAACGTTTATTACGATGGCAGTTGATGATATTGAAAAAAAATTCATGTAGTATATGAGATTTAATATAACAGATGCCGTAAAACATTTATTGATCATTAATGTAGTAATGTTCATAGGAACTGTTACATTGGGTGATGGTAAATTATTTGACAATTTGTTCCCAATGTTTTTTCCGACAAATGATTTATTTCAACCATGGCAAGTGGTCACACATATGTTTATGCATGGTAGTCCTACGCATCTACTATTTAATATGTTTGCGCTTTGGATGTTTGGTACGCCTGTGGAGCAACGATTAGGTACCAAAAAGTTTTTGTTCGTATATTTTTCTGCTGGTTTTGGAGCTTTACTGTTTCAATTAGGATATTATTATGTTGATTATTTTACAGCGATGCAAAGTATTGCTGATTTAAATTTAAGTACCGAGCTTTTGCATAAGATAATGAATATAGATGCCCGTTCTGGTGATTATATTCAGAGTGAAATTCTTCATCAGAAAATGATACCATTGTTAAATGAAGTTAATTTTACGACACCTATTACAGGAGATAATTTTAAAGCCTTATTTGATTTAAATGTTCTCAACCGAAGTGCTATGGTAGGAGCTTCTGGTTGTATTATGGGAATTTTAGCTGCTTTCGGAATGATGAATCCTAATGCAGAATTAATGATGATATTTTTACCGATACCAATTAAAGCGAAGTATTTTATACCAGGAATAATATTATTGGATGTTATTTCGGCAATAACCGGAACCTCTTTCTTTAGTCCTAGTAATACGGCATATATGGCTCACGTAGGTGGTGCAGTAATAGGATTTTTAATTATGTGGTATTGGAAGAGAAATGATATGAATAAATACCGTTGGAACTAATTATGGGTACGATTCAAGATTTGAAATACAAGTTTAAAAACCTCGATGTTTTTGGTAAAATCATTGCCATTAATATTATTGTGTTTTTTATTGGACTTATTTTTAAATCATTATTACGATTTAATCTGTTTAGCTATTTTGAATTGCCATTAGATATCCTAGATTTTATAATGCAACCATGGTCTTTAATTACCTATGGTTTTTTACATAATGGATTGTTGCACTTAGCATTTAATATGTTATTTCTTTATTATTTATCTCGAATAACAACAAATCTATTTCGAGATAAAATGGTTCTTAATATCTATTTCTTAGGAATTATTTTTGGCGGCTTAGCATATTTAGCCGTAGCGAACTTAATGCCTTCTAATGTCTTTAATACTTCAGGTGTACTTGTAGGGGCATCTGCTGGCGTTAGTGCCTTGCTACTTTTTGTGGCTGCTTATATGCCTAATAGCGAAATTAGATTATTCAATTCCTTTAATGTAAAATGGAAGTATATTGCCATGGTTATTGTTGGCTTAGATCTATTTAGAATGTCTTTAGGCCTAAATCAAGGTGGTTATGTTGCACATTTTGGAGGTTATCTATTAGGGTACATTTATGCTACCAAACTACTAAAAGGTACAGATATCGGAAAAGGTTTTGAACGCACTATGGATAGCTTTATGAATTTATTTAAACCAAAGTCTAATCTTAAAACGGTCCATAAGAATAAAACAAAAAGTACAGCGGCTAAAAAGACTAAAAATTCATCTGATGCGTTAGATAAACAAAAGAAGATTGATACGATTCTCGATAAGATTAGTAAAAGTGGCTATGAAAGTTTAACAGCTGATGAAAAATCATTTTTATTTAAAGTAGGTAAAGACTAAAAGACGTGAAAGGGTTAAGATTTGGTAGTAAAATTGTGTTTATCATCAATTCGTTGGTTGCATTTTTATTGCTTATATCTTATATTCTACCATATGTGTCTCCGAGAAGTTTTGCATCGTTATCTGTTCTAAGTTTAGGTGTTCCGTTATTAATATTATTCAACATTGTTTTTTTTATATACTGGTTACTTCGAGTTAAAAAGCAAATGCTGTTATCGTTAGTTGTACTGGTGTTGGGTTGGAATTATATAAATTCGATGTATAAGTTTTCGGCCTCAGAAGATATCAAAGACAATGCTAGTTTTTCTGTAATGTCATTTAACGTCAGACTTTTTAATAAGTACGATTGGTTGAAGGATAAAACGGTAAAGGATAGTATTCTCGATTTTATAAAGAGAGAACAACCAGACGTTTTATGTCTTCAAGAATATCCAAGAAGCGAGCAAGTAAAACTTGAGGGCTACCATGATTTTAATGCTACGTATAATAAAGGCGTTAAAGGGGGACAAGCTATTTATTCTAAATTTCCAATTATTAATTCAGGCTCATTAGAATTTCCAAATACATATAACAATGCAATTTTTGTAGACATCGTTAAGCAAAAGGATACACTTAGAGTTTATACATTTCATTTGCAATCATCAGGGATACAGACCGACGTAGAAAAATTAAAAAAAGAAACCTCTAGTCATTTATTTAAGCAAGTTGGTGCAACCTTCAAGGCACAACAAGACCAAGTAGAACTGTTTTTAAAACACAAGTCAAAAACAAAATATAAAACAATTGTAACTGGCGATTTTAATAACACAGCCTATTCTTATATCTACAGAATGGTGAAAGGAGATGATTTAAAAGATACGTTTGAAGACGCAGGAAATGGCTTTGGAAGAACTTATGATTTTAAATTTTTCCCAATGCGAATAGATTTTATTTTGGCCGACGATAATTTTGAAGTAAATAGTTTTAAAACGTTTGATGTCAAATTATCAGATCATTACCCTGTAAAGACTACATTGAGTTTACCATAATTTACATGAGCCAGCAATCTGCTGTATCAGCAATAATATGAATGACCAATCCAAGACCAACTATTCGGACTTTTTTCGGAATTAATAGCACTATATACACCACAATAGCATAGTAGGAGTGAAGTGGGTGAAAGTTGATACTACAACGGTTAGGGTCAAAAATAGGATTGGCTAATAAGTGGTCTAAATCTATAAGCATGCCCAAAATCATGATACCATAAGCCTTTAACCAATACGTCTTATAAAACACAATAGCTACTACCAAAGGTAAGCCAAAGTGTATGCCGTAATGAATAGAGGATTGAAGCATTATTTACTTATTAAGTACTATTTAAGAGGAAACTTAGACAGTACATTCTTTTCATCATTGAATTTCATAAAAAAAATAATCTAATTAAATGAGGTGTAATTTCTGCTTTTTTAGATACAACTCCGTATTTGGCCCTTCATTAAATAATAGGTCTAAAATACTAAGATTAGGAATAAAACCGTGCTTCTCAGTAAAAACCTGCGTATAAGACTCAAAGGCTTTAACTTTAGAATTTCGCTTTACTAAATGTCTGTAATCTGTTTTATTTAAAGGTTCTTTTCCATATACCCTTGTTTTCGTGGGTTGAATGCCTAATTGAAGACTGTTTATTATAATATCGAAACACTTTAGATTAAAGTCTAAGATATAGTCAAATTGATTTTCAAAAAGCGGCATGAAATCATCAATATAAAACTCAAAGAAAGGCGACATACTATAAGCGGATTGTAGCGACTTTAAATGCAAAAGTTGCCATTGTTCTTCATTGGCAATCTTCACATCTTTATAAAGCTGTCTGTTTTTCTGAGTGTAATTCACAGGAACTGTTAAGGCTAATTTTCCATTAGCACCATAAATTTCGGTTCGGTTTCTGTAAGATTGTTTCTGGTAATTATCAAAAACCTCAAGGTGAATTGAATCCGCATTTACAACAGCCCAAAAGTGTGCAATATTTGGGAAATAGGTTGGGTGTATAAGACTTGTCATAGCGACTAATTTAGTCTGTTTTTATGATGTTGCCTTTTTCTTCTTTCTCCATTTATTAAAGAATGTAATTCCTAAAACAAGAACAATAAACGGAATTAGGTAAGACGTACGTTCATTTCCACCACTAACAGTTGTAAATATGCGGTCCCAACGGAAACTCCAGTTTTTAATACCATCGTTAATACCGTCAATGCTCATCCAAATGAATACAGGTTTACCAAAAATATGATCGTTAGGCACAAATCCCCAATAACGACTGTCAATAGAATTGTGTCTGTTGTCACCCATCATCCAATAGTAATCTTGCTTAAAAGTATACGATGTAGCTGGTTGGTCATCAATAAAAATTTGATCACCTCTAGTTACCACGTTATGGCCTTCGTATTCTCCAATCGCACGTTTATAAATAGAAATATTATCTGTAGTTAGATTTACAGTGCCTCCCGCTTTTGGTATCCACATTGGTCCAAAAAAGTCAGAATTCCATGAATAATTAGCGTCTCTAGGGAAAATTTTGCCATCAACACCTTTTTCTTGTTTAGTTGGTACAATTGAAGCAACTTCAGGGTGTAATCTTAACTGAGCAACCGCTTCATCCGTGGCAGCAGGTATGGCATAAGACCCTTCGGTACTTCCGTAACCTAAGCCGTCTGTGATGTCATATTTCTTTAAAATTTCAATAATACGCGCAGGTTGCAATTGCCTCTTAAACGTAATATCGTAAGAAAATTGAAGGTGAGATCTTGGTGGTAACTTATTTTGTTTTCCATTAATAAAGACATATCCATTTCTAATTTCTAAAGTATCACCCGCAACACCAACACAACGCTTAACTAAGTTGGTTTTTTTATCAATAGGTTTGTAGTAATTTCGGTCGGGATAAAAATCATTCATATTTAGCAAGGTATCCGCTGGCTGGTTAAAAACAACGATATCATTACGCTCTACGTTTTCAAAACCTGGAAATCTAAAAAACGGCAATTGAAGCTTGTTAATCCAAGAGGTGTTGCGTTCTTCAAAATTATCGTTATAGAGGTATGATTTTTTTCCTAAAACAGGAATAGTATCATGTACCATTGGAGCTCCAACGGTGGTCATCGGGGTGCGTGCACCGTAATGAAATTTACTAACAATTAGAAAATCACCAACCAATAAAGACTTCTCTAACGATGAGGAAGGAATCACAAAAGGTTGAAAGAAATACGTATGAACAATTGTTGCTGCAACTATAGCGAAAAGGATAGATGTTATCCATTCTCCTGTCGCTGTTTTTGGTTTAAGCTGCCTGTTTTCAATGTAATTTACATCGGCAACATAATTAAGGTAGAACAAGTAAAAGCCTAACGTAACAATACATAAAAGGGCATCTATTTTACTATCCTTTCCATAGGAGCGAGCGGTTTCTACCCATACAGCCGGAATCATAACAAGATTTACGATTGGTAAAAACATTAAAAGCACCCACCACCAAGGGCGAGAGATAATTTTCATTAATACCACTGCGTTATAAATTGGCACAAATGCTTCCCAAGCATTTCTACCGGCTTTAATATATAATTTCCATGTCGCTAGTCCATGTGTGATTTGTAAAATGAGTATAAAAATAAACCATTGTGTCCAGGTCATAACCTTATATTTTGTCTAGTGTCGGGTGAAAATTATTATAATACGTTGCGTTAGGTTGGCAAATTAACCAATGTTTAACACATCTTTCATACTAAAGATACCTTTTTTATCTTTAATCCATTCTGCAGCTATAACAGCTCCCATCGCAAAACCTCGTCTGCTGTGCGCCGTATGCTTAATACTGATAGCATCTACTTCTGAGTTGTAAGTAACTTCATGAGTACCAGGGATGCCTTCAATGCGTTTTGCATCGATTATGATTTCAGTAGCTTTTGGGGTGCCTAAAGTCCAATTGCTATAATTGGTATGTTCTATAATCTGCTCTGCCAACGTAATCGCAGTTCCGCTAGGTGCATCTAATTTTTGTGTATGATGAATTTCTTCTATTTCTGTGGAATATTCTGAAAAACCAGACATCAATTCGCTCAATTTTTTATTGAGTTCAAAGAAAAGATTAACACCTAAGCTAAAGTTTGAAGCATAAAGAAATGTGCCTCCTTTAGAGTTACAGTAGTCAATTATCTCATCGTATTGATCTAACCAACCTGTTGTCCCAGAAATTATAGGAACACCAGCATCCAAAGCTTTTTTTATATTAGCTACGGCAGCTGTTGGGATGCTGAAATCTATAGCGACATCTGCATCAGCAAAATCATAATTAGAATTTGAGTCTGATACTTTTAAGACGATACCGTGACTTCGCTTTAGTGCGATAGCCTCAATACTCTTACCCATTCGTCCATAACCGAGTAAAGCTATTTTCATGTTAAAATTTAAAATTAAGTGTTAGTCCTAAATCTGAAGTGTTTTCTAATTCATTATATTGATAATGTGGGCTTAGACTTAGGTTTGGGTCTACATTAAATTGAAGTAAATGTGCGTCTATATTGGCATCAATAATATTTAGAGCGTATAAGCCTAAAGTTATTAAAATAGACATTTCTTTATTTCGTCTAAATTGCTCTTGTGCTCTAATAAGTCCATCATCAGAAATAGAACCATAAAACTCATCTGATGTAAATCCTGCCAACCTACTTTTATAAGCATCTCTGTAACGGTCAAACTGCTTGTCATTACTAACAAAGAAATATACCCCTGTGCCTATAGCTCCCCATACAATCGGAATCTTCCAATATTTTTTATTGTAAGCTTGCCCTAAACCAGGGAGTACCGCAGAATAAAAGGCGGCCTTAGAAGGTCTTAGCGGATCTATTTCTTTTTTTATCAGCGTTTCATTCGCAATAATTGGACTCTCTTCTATGGCAATACTAGTGCTATCTTTTTCTATTTGTGAAAATGAAAAAAGCACAGAAAATAAGCATACTAAAAGACTGTAAAACCCTTTATTTGTCACGTTGAACTAATTTTTTAATTCGATTAAAATCTTCTTCAGAATGGAAGGGTATTGTTATTTTTCCGCTTCCGGTCTTAGTAACTTTAACGTCTATTTTATGACCGAAGTATTCTGAAAAGTCCCTTACTCCTTTTTTAATATGCTTAGGAATTTCAAAAGCAGGTTCTTCTGTTTTGGCTGGTATATCAGAATTTAAATTCTTTACTAATTGTTCAGTAGCTCTTACAGATAGTTTATTACTTATTATTTTTTCGTAAACTTCTAATTGGTCCACTTGGTCTTCAATATTAACCATAGCACGCCCATGACCCATACTAATAAAACCATCTCTCATACCTGTTTGTATGATTGGATCTAACTTTAGTAAGCGCAAATAATTTGCTATCGTAGAACGTTTTTTACCAACACGTTCGCTCATTTGCTCTTGTGTAAGTTGAATTTCGTCAATTAAACGCTGGTAGGATAAAGCAATTTCTATAGGGTCTAAATCCTGACGTTGAATATTTTCAACCAAAGCCATTTCTAGCGACTCTTGGTCATTGGCGATTCTTATGTAAGCAGGAATAGCCTCTAATCCAATTAATTTCGATGCTCTAAAACGGCGCTCACCAGATACCAATTGATATTTGTTAAATGCTAATTTTCTAACCGTTATTGGTTGAATCACTCCAAGTTCGCGAATGGAAGATGCAAGTTCTTTTAATGTTTCTTCGTTGAAATTAGTTCTTGGTTGAAACGGATTGACCTCAATACTTTCAATATCAAGTTCTACAATATTACCGACCACTTTATCCGCGTTGATATCTTCTGCAGAATTTATATCGTTATCAGGGTCTTTGAGTAAGGCCGAAAGACCGCGTCCTAATGCTTGTTTTTTTGTTGCTTTCGCCATTATAATTCATTTTTCTTAATCAGCTCCTTTGCTAGGCTCAAATAATTTACTGCACCCTTGCTGCTTACATCATAGTTAATAATGCTCTCTCCATAACTTGGAGCTTCTCCTAAGCGTACGTTTCTTTGAATAATTGTATCAAATACCATATCACTGAAGTGTTTTTGGACCTCTTCTACAACTTGATTAGATAAACGTAAACGCGAATCGAACATTGTTAATAATAAACCTTCTATGTCTAACGCTTCATTATGGATTTTCTGTACACTTTTAATAGTATTTAACAGTTTGCCTAAACCTTCTAGTGCAAAATACTCGCATTGAATAGGGATAATAACCGAATCTGCAGCAGTTAATGCATTTAAGGTAAGTAATCCTAAGGACGGCGCGCAGTCAATTAAAATGTAATCATATTCCGTTTTTAAATCGATAATAGCTTTTTTAAGCATGTACTCACGCGCTTCTTTATCTACTAATTCAATTTCTATAGCGACAAGATCGATATGCGCAGGTAAAACATCTACATTCGGTGCATTAGAGGCTACAATAGCGTCTTTTGCTAAAGCAGTGTGTTCTAAAACCTGATAGGATCCTATCTCAACAGCGTCTACATCAATACCTAAACCTGAACTTGCGTTGGCTTGAGGATCTGCATCTATAAGCAGCACTTTCTTCTCTAGAGCACCTAGTGAAGCGGCTAAATTTACTGAGGTTGTTGTCTTACCAACTCCTCCTTTCTGATTTGCTATTGCAATGATTTTACCCATTAAATGATTTGGTTAAATATAAGGGCTTAAAATTACGATTATTTACGACTTTAAGAAATTGAAGTTGTTAACAGTTCTATAAAAAAAAAACAGCCTTCATTAGAAATTATGAAGGCTGCTCAATAAAATAGGTGTAATCTTATTTTTCTGGATTATGAATACCAGTGATATAGCCTTGAGTTAAATATTTTTTAGCTACGTTATGTAAATCGGCAACAGTTAAACTATTTACGGCGTCTTCAAATTTTAAGATATTATGAGCATCTTTTTTGAGGTAATCAGCGTTTTTGAGTTGCCCTAACCAAAATCTATTGGTTTTTAGATCTTCTTTATAATCTAAGACTTGAGCCTTTTTTACTTTTTCTAAATCGACTTCTGTCGGACCATCTTTGATTAAAATATCGACCTCCTTCATCGTTGCCGTGATAAGCTTATCAACATTTTCTGGACCACAAGGAAAGCTAATATTAAATCTAAACCAGTCATAAGGCATATTACTAATACTTGCATTAGCACCAGCTCCGTATACGCCACCTTCTTCTTCACGTAACTTTTCAATTAATTTAATAGATAATACTTCAGCTAGACTTTTTAAAGCATGTGCTTCTTTTTCATCGTAATCTGTTGGACCATGGTAGGTTATTCTTACCGAACTTTTAGGGTCTTCACCTTTCTCTATAATTTTTTCGTGGCTACCTGTTAAAGGTCTAAAATCACTAACGTTATAAGATTCATTGCTTTCTGTTGACGGTAAACTTGCCAAATAGGTTTCACATAATTCTACAAACTTAGTTTCGTCAATGTTTCCTACAAAATAGAAATGAAAATCACCCGCATCAGCAAAGCGCTCTTTATATTTTTTATAGGCTAAGTTGTAGTCTGCATTGTCCATGTCTTCTGCTGTAGGAAACCCTGTGTATCTTGGGTTTTTTCCATAAATAAACTCAGACAATTGATCTTGAAAATAAAATTGTGGACTCGATAGTAGATTGCCTAAAAACGCTTTTTGTTTATCAGCAAAACTTTTAAAAGCGTTTTCGTCTTTATTTAAAGCTGTAAAATGCAAATACGTCAATTGAAATAACGTTTCTAAATCTTTTGGAGTCGTGTTTCCGGATAAACCTTCACTATAAGTGCCGATTGAAAGCCTCACATTTGCGATTTTACCAGACATCATTTTACTTAGTTCAACTTTACCAAAACCATTTACTCCGGCTTCAGTTAAACCAGCATTAGCGTTAGAAGTTGCTTTATATTCTTCGTTAGAATATAACGACGTTCCTCCGTAACTAAAAGCATCAAATAAAATTTCATCATTTTTAAAATCAGTCTTCTTATAGGTTACTGTAGCTCCATTGCTTAAAACTAAAGTCGTTGTGCCCAATGTGTCGTCAGTTTTATATTCCGCAATGCTGCCTTTAGATGGTGCATTTGTAATTAATGAAGAGGCAACAGCTTTATCCTCATAAGGTTTTAAATCCATAGCATTAACTGAATCTAATAGCTCTAATACCTGCGCTTCTTTTACTTGTTCTAAATCTTCTTTTTCTGGACCA
Organism: Winogradskyella costae; assembly: GCF_013403865.1. Taxonomy (GTDB): domain Bacteria; phylum Bacteroidota; class Bacteroidia; order Flavobacteriales; family Flavobacteriaceae; genus Winogradskyella; species Winogradskyella costae. Next base: position 60,423 of record NZ_JABFDK010000013.1, on the reverse strand, counting down.
GTAAGTATAACTACGCGGTTGTCTTCTTTGATGTAAGATTTGATGAGGGCGTTAACCTCATCTAATGTAATTGTCGGCAATTGTGATTTCATAAAGTCGAATCTCCAATCCATACTAGGAATAGGGTTTTGCTCTAGGAAATTGCTAATGTAACGCCCAACGATTCTGTTTGATTCCATCTTGTCTCTGTCTTTAAAGGCACGCTCCATATTAGCAATAATGTCTTTTTTTGCACGGTTAAATTCACCTTCATAGAAACCGTGTTGACGTACACGTTGATTTTCTACTAAGAGCGTTTTTAAGGCGTCTAGTTGTCCGGTTGGACTCGTCATAGCAGAAGATTGAAATGCGTTCTTGGTACGTGCATAGGTACCGCCGTAATAAGTGAACCCATATACAAAAGGCGGGTTGTCACCATTTCTAATTTCATCTAGTCGGTTATTTATCATTTGGGAGAATAAACTTTCAACCATGGAGTTTCTGTAATCAGCATAAGTAACATCTGGTGTGGAGTTCACTTTGTCTTTAAACATTAATTGGACATTAGAAAACGGGGCTTCTTTGTCAGATTCAATAGCGACAAAGGTGTCTTCATGATTTGGTAAGTCGAATGACGGTCTTGGTTTTGGGTTTTTAGGGTTTTTTATATGTCCGAAATGTGATTTTATTTTTTCTTCTAATACAGCTGCGTCAATATCTCCAACAGCAATTACAGCCATTAAATCTGGTCTGTACCAATCTTTATAAAAACGTTTTAAACTTTCGTATTCAAAAGTTTCCAAATTTTCTTTTGTACCAATAGGAAGGCGTTCTGCATACATCGAACCGTGCATCATTTTTGGTAAATATTCTTGCATCATACGTTCGTCTGCACCTTTACCTAGTCGGTACTCCTCTAAAACAACGCCGCGTTCGTTATCTATTTCCTCGTCAGTTAAAAGTGCATTATGAGCCCAATCTTCTATGATTTGAAATCCTTTTTCCAGTTTTTCGGGATCATCACTAGGGATAGGAAGGATGTAAACAGTTTCATCAAAACTAGTGTAAGCGTTGAGATGCGCCCCAAACTTTACTCCAATACTTTGTAGATAATCTACCAGTTCATTTTTTTCGAAGTTTTTGGTACCATTAAAGCACATGTGTTCCATAAAGTGAGCCAAACCTAATTGGTCTTCATCTTCTAGGATAGAGCCGGCGTTAATAACGAGTCTCAGTTCTACTTTATTTTCTGGTTTTGAATTATTTTGAATGTAGTAAGTGAGGCCATTTTTTAAAGTGCCAGTTTTTACATTAGGATCTGTGGGAATAGGGGTTGATGGGGTGTAAGTTGCTTCTGATTCTAATTTTGCGTTTACAACCTGAGCATTTAATGGGAATACAAAGGTTAGACACATTATTGTTAATGCGCCAATACTAAATTTTTTCATTGATTGATGGGTTTAATTGATTAGTGTTTTATGAGAATTTCCCACTAATCTAAACATAAAATAATGAAAGCTAAAGGAATACCGTTATTTTAACTAAATACTTAGTTTGAAGGTAGAGCTTGTTTGTTTAGAAACTTGAGTACTGATTCAAAGTACTTATCGCTACCAATTGCCCAAATATCCGAATGACCTGCAGCTTTTAGTTCCATAAACTCTTTATCGATGCTTTTAATCCTTGAGTAGTTGGCTCTTCCCTTTGAAATAGGGATAGCTGTATCTTTAGAGCCATGAACAACGAGTATAGGTTGTGTAATATTATTGCTGTATTTGTAAGGATTAGCCTCATCGGGATTGAAATCAGCGATGCGTCCTGCTCTGTCAACTAAATAATCGCTAAATAATTTTAGGTTGAAGCCAGTATGACGCTTAATGTAATATTGAATATTTGTCTTTAAGTCTGTGTAAGTACTTTCAGCAATTCCGAAAGCAATACGGTTGTCCATTCCCATTGCTTGTAGAGTTAAGGCCCCGCCTATAGATTGTCCCCAAAGCCCTATGTTATCTAAGTTTTCATTATTAATTAATTGTGTAATTAATGTTTGAATATCTTTAGTTTCTTTGGCTCCGTATGTGAAAAATTGTCCTTTGCTTTCGCCAAATCCTCGAGAGTCTAATGCAACTGAGTTAAAGCCATTAATAGAAAGAAACTCACTTAGAACTAAGAAATGTTCTTTAGTGTGGCTGCTGCCGTGCAATAATATAATTGTGCCTTTAACATGTGTTGAACTTGAGTATGTTATTAGGGCGGATAGTTTAAGCTTGTCAAAAGTTGTAATTGTTATTTTTTTTCTTTTGAATTTAGAGTTGGTATTAGATTTCGTTTGGGAGGTTGTGACGTCTTCTGCTTTAAATAATTCTACGATAGGGCTTCTCGTTTCTACTATAAAACGAGGGACAATAAAATGTATAATGAGTAGCCCTAAGATGAAAAGGATTAGGGTGTATCGTTTAATGATTTTTTTAGTTGTCCTCATAGACTATTAGACATCGTTTTAATGTTAGGCGAAAATTTGGAAAACAACAATGAATTAATCAATTAAAATGTTTAAAATTTGAATGGCAGCATCACTGATCTTAGTTCCAGGTCCAAAAACAGCAACAGCTCCGGCGTCGAATAAATACTGGTAATCTTGCTTTGGTATGACGCCTCCAACAATAACCATTATGTCATCTCTATCATATTTTTTTAGTTCTTCTATGACTTGAGGTACTAATGTTTTATGGCCTGCTGCTAAGGAAGATATCCCGAGGATGTGAACGTCATTTTCAACGGCTTGCTTTGCAGCTTCTTTTGGTGTTTGAAAGAGCGGTCCAATGTCTACATCAAACCCTACATCTGCATAGCTCGTAGCGACAACTTTGGCACCTCTATCATGCCCGTCCTGTCCCATTTTGGCAATCATAATTCGAGGTCTTCGTCCGTCTTGTTCTGCAAATTGATTCGCTAATTCTCTTGCTTTTTGAAAGCTTTTATCGTCTTTTATTTCTTTACTATACACCCCTGAAAATGATTTAATTTGTGCTTTGTATCTGCCAAATTCAACTTCTAGTGCGTCGCTTATCTCTCCTAAAGTGGCGCGTTTTCTTGCAGCATCTACTGCTAAATCTAGTAAATTTCCTTCACTTGTCTTTGCAGATTCTGTTAGTTTTGATAATGCTTCTGTGACAGCGGTTTTATCACGACTTGCTTTTATGCTGTTTAAGCGTTCAATTTGCTGTAGTCTTACGGTTTGGTTGTCTACCTCGAGAGTGGATATTGGGTCTTCTTGTTCTAAGCGGTACTTGTTAACCCCAATAATAATGTCTTGTGAAGAGTCTATTCGGGCTTGTTTGCGAGCCGCAGCTTCTTCAATGCGTAGTTTGGGTATGCCAGCCTCGATAGCTTTGGTCATGCCGCCTAGTTCTTCGACTTCCTGTATTAGTTTCCATGCTTCTTTTGTAATGTCGTTAGTCAATTTTTCAACATAATAACTACCAGCCCAGGGATCTACGGTTTTTGTGATGTGCGTTTCTTGTTGTAAATATATCTGTGTATTTCTTGCGATACGAGCTGAAAAGTCTGTTGGCAAGGCAATAGCTTCATCTAAAGCGTTAGTGTGTAGGCTCTGTGTGCCTCCAAAAGCGGCAGCAGAGGCTTCAATGCAGGTTCTGGCTACGTTATTAAAAGGATCTTGCTCGGTAAGACTCCAACCAGAGGTTTGGCAGTGGGTTCTAAGTGCTAACGACTTCTGATTCTTTGGGTTGAATTGCTTTACGAGTTTAGCCCATAGCATTCGTGCAGCACGCATTTTGGCAATTTCCATAAAGTGATTCATGCCAATTGCCCAGAAAAAAGATAACCTCGGGGCGAAGGTGTCAATGTCCATGCCGGCTTCAAGTCCCTTTCTGATGTATTCTAGTCCATCAGCTAAAGTGTAAGCTAATTCGATATCGCAAGTGGCTCCAGCCTCTTGCATGTGGTAGCCTGATATGCTGATACTGTTAAACTTTGGCATATTATTACTTGAGTATTCAAATATGTCAGAGATAATTTTCATGGATGGAGTAGGTGGGTAGATGTATGTGTTTCTAACCATAAACTCCTTTAGAATATCGTTCTGAATTGTTCCTGCGAGTTGGTTGGGTTTAACTCCTTGTTCTTCAGCTGCTACAATGTAAAACGCTAAAATGGGTAACACAGCCCCATTCATTGTCATGGATACTGACATTTTATCTAGAGGGATTTGATTGAAAAGAATTTTCATATCCTCAACCGAGTCTATGGCCACGCCTGCTTTTCCGACATCTCCAACGACACGTTCGTGGTCAGAATCATAACCTCTGTGTGTAGCTAAATCAAATGCTACTGATAATCCTTTTTGTCCCGCGGCTAGATTTCTTCTATAAAAAGCATTGCTTTCTTCGGCTGTTGAAAACCCTGCATATTGTCTAATAGTCCAAGGTCTGCGAACAAACATAGTTGAGTATGGTCCCCGAAGATTTGGCGCGATACCTGCAATAAAATTAAGGTGTTCTAAGTCTTGAATATCGTCTTTTGAATACGTTGATTTGACTCTGATATTTTCGGCTGTAAGAAAGTCTTTTTCTTCGCTTTGTTTCAAAGTTTGCGCTTCGTTTTTTAGTGCTATATGTTGAAGATTTTTTCTAGACATTCTTGATGTGTTTTAGAGATAAAAGAGAACTATAGGTTTTGTCAATACTGAGTTTTACTCGGTGCTTAATCTTTTGATTTCCAATTTTTCAGATAATCTTTTCTCAATAATTGGTTCAATCAATGTTTTGCGCTTTTCGATTTTTAAAAATGGACTAATTTCTAAATTAGATTTCATTTTGTCAGCGTTATTAGGATGTTTGTTTGTGCCTAATAAGATTAGTTTTTCAGCGTCAAAATCGGCCTGTTCTTTAGCAGCACTTTCTTTAATTTTCCTTTGAATTGTCCCTTCTTTCAATTGACTTAAAAAACCTCCGTTGGATTCAATATCTTTAAATAACTCAAGGGCTTTTTCAGCTAATTGTTCTGTTAAACTTTCGATGTAATAAGCTCCGTCTGCAGGGTTATTTACTTTGTCGAAATAGCTTTCATTTTTTAAAACTAAAAGCTGGTTTCTGGCAATACGATCTCCAAATTCATTTGGTATATGGAATAAGGCATCGTACGGTAAGTTACAAATTTCATTGACTCCACCAAGAATAGCGCTCATGCATTCGGTGGTTGTTCGCAGCATGTTAACGTTGTAATCGTATATGGTTTTATTACGTTTACTAGGTGTCGCAATTATTGTACAGTCTTCATTGACGTGATACTCGGAAGCTAGTGTGGTGTATAATTGACGTAAAGCTCTAATTTTTGCTATTTCAAAGAAGTAGTTTGAACCAATTGATGTATTGAATATTATGTTTATTTCGTTTAAGGACGTGTCTTTAGATCCGTCATAGTGATTCAAATACTCATTTGCATGAGCTAAACTGTATGCTAATTGCTGAACGCTAGAAGCGCCAGCATTTTGATATATACCCAAATCGATACTGATTTGATGGGTTGATTTTACAATAGTTTTTAGGTTAATGAAATCATCGTTAAGATTGTTGAACCAATTTCCTGTTTTAGCTAAATTACCTATGATGTCTGTGTGGATATATATTTGAGGCGCTTTAAAAGTACTAGAGGTAGTGGTTAATAAATCGTTAATGAAATCTTCTGAAAGAAAATTGCAGGTAATATGCACCTTTACGGTATCTAAATCGATATTTTGGAGCAAGTCTTCTGTTGAGGTGTCCTTGGAGGCTATATTAAATAAAATGCTTTCAGCTCCACGATAAATAGCATCTATGGCTTTTAAATTAGCTACGTTAGCGTCTGTAACTTCAATAGATTGTGCTATTTTCCATTTGGTTGCATTACTTTTTGAGACTTCGGGTAGGGTTTCAAATTCATCAGCATGATAAAATGGTTTAACATCAATGCCTTCATTGGTTTTCCAGATTAGGGTATCGTTGTAATCTGCACCTTTAAGATCGACCTGTATTTTTTGCTTCCATGCTTTTGAAGACACGGAATCAAAATCTTTAAATAATGATTTACTCATCTTGTTTGTTTTTTGGAATACTGTCTTCGTATTCAATAATGAAAATATCTTCGTTAGATTTCTTCATGTAGTAAGTTTCTCGTGCTGTACGCTCAATACCTTCGTCTGTACTTAATTCTTTAATGGCTTTGTTGTCTTTTGCCATCTCATTTTTATAGTGCTCTTTTTGGTATTCTAACTCGTTTATATCCGTATTTAATTCATGGTGAAATAACCACGAATGTGCATCAAAAAACAACATCCAAACCACGAAAACGACAAGAACTATAACATAGATATTCTTAAATGGCTTCAGATATTTTATATTGAATTTAGACATTATAAGCGTTCGTTAATTATTGTTTTAACGATATCTACAGCGACCGTATTGTATTTATTATTTGGTATAATAATGTCTGCGTATTCTTTCATAGGCTCAATAAACTGCTGATGCATTGGTTTTAATGTCGATTGATAGCGTTGGAGTACTTCGTTGATGTCACGGCCTCGTTCTGTGATATCGCGTCTTAAACGTCGTATTAGGCGCTCATCGGAATCTGCATGAACATATATTTTAATATCAAAAAGGTCTCGTATTTCAGCATGAGATAATATTAATATCCCTTCTACAATCATAACCTTTCTTGGTTTGGTAACAATTACATCCCCTGTTCGGTTGTGTTTAACAAATGAATACACGGGTTGATTAATGCTATGCCCTGCTCTTAATTCTTTGAGGTGTTGCTCTAGTAATTCAAAATCTATAGATCTTGGATGATCAAAGTTAATTTTAACACGCTCTTCAAAACTTAAATGAGAGGTATCCTTGTAATAGGAATCTTGGGATATTACTCCAACTTCACCTTCAGGTAATTCTTTTAAAATAGTGTTTACAACCGTCGTTTTTCCGCAGCCTGTACCACCTGCAATTCCTATAATAAGCATATTTAATTTAGTTTGTTTGAATGCTACAAATTTAATTATTTATGTAGTATAGTTCGTTTATAATTTGGAAACTTTCTCTGGTGTTACAAAGTTGTTAATCGCATTTCCCCAGCTATTATTGACGTAATTGATAACATCAGCGACTTCTTTGTCTGAAAGACCTAATGGCGCCATTGTGCTATTATAGGTGATGCCGTTCACTACAATTTTGCCAGATATACCGTATTTAGCAGCTTTGATGCTTTCGTTTTGATTTTCTCTCAAATAATCTGAGTCTGCCAATGGTGGAAACGCCCTAGGTACTCCTTTACCTTCTGGTAAATGGCAAGTGACGCACATATCATTATAGATAATTTTGCCACGTTCAATGCTAGCAATGAGTTTAGGATTATCTTGACTGACTTTTGTATAATTTTGAGCTGTAGTATTGGACTTTTTTGTATTTGAATTACATGATACAATCGTTAGTATCAAAATTCCGAGAATAATTATGTTTTTCATTTTCTTATCAATTTTACAATTCCTAAATTTTCTATACCAACGTAAATAAAACCATCCGGACCTTGTTCTACACATCTCACTCGTCCTAATCCATCTAGCAAGCGTTCTTCTTTTATGACTTTATTATCTTTTAAAGTGCACATATCTAAATATTGAAATTTTAGAGAGCCTACAAGTAAATTTCCATCCCAATCACCATACTTGTCACTTTTAATAAACGCCATTCCGCTTGGTGCAATTGAAGGATCCCAATAATGAATGGGTTGTTCCATGCCTTCTTTTTCGGTAATATCGGTAAATTTTGTACCAATATAATTGACTCCGTAACTAATTACAGGCCAACCGTAATTTTTGCCAGCTTTGATAATGTTTATTTCGTCACCACCTTTTGGGCCATGTTCGTGAGTCCATATTTGTCTTGAATCTGGATGGATTGTCATACCTTGAGGGTTTCTATGACCATAAGAATAAATGGCTGTTTTTGCATTAGTTTTATTAACAAAAGGATTGTCTTTTGGAATAGAGCCGTCATCATTAAGGCGATAGATTTTTCCGCCATCTCTAGTGATATCCTGTGGGTTCTCATCTCTATTTCCTCTTTCTCCCACGGAAAAGTACAAATAACCGTCATCATCAAAAGCCAAACGAGAGCCAAAATGTTGACCTTTAGTGGTGTCAGGAGAAGCCTTATATAAAACTTGTAAATTTGTTAAACTATTATCTTTTAGTTGGGCTCTTGCGATAGTTGTATTTCCACCTGAATCATCACCTTCAGAGGAGGCATAGGAAAAATATATCCAACCATTTTTATCGTAATTAGGGTGTAGAATAATATCCAATAAACCGCCTTGCCCACGAACATATATTTCTGGCAGTCCGGAAATATTTGTTTTTGTTTCATTCTTAAAATGAATAAGCTCACCAGATTTTTCGGTAATTAGCATCGAATTATCAGGAAGAAATGCAAAACCCCAAGGAATATTAAGGTCTGAGACTATAACTTCGTGTGTGTTTTCTAAATTTTTAGGATTTTGATCTTGTGCACAAGCTATTGTGCTAGAGAGGATTAATCCGATAATGATAGTTTTCATATCCATAGATTATTATCTAAAAAAAGATTAAGACTTTAAAGTTAGACAATTGTTGTTGGATTGTAAAGAAAAATTATATATTTGCAGTCCGAAATAGGGAAACCAAAATTCGGGGTGTAGCGTAGCCCGGTTATCGCGCCACGTTTGGGACGTGGAGGCCGCAGGTTCGAATCCTGCCACCCCGACTACTTTATCCCAAATAAAGAAACTCTGTAAGTCTAAAGATTTACAGAGTTTTTCTTTTTAATGTGATTCGGTGATTGTTAATGGGTAATATGCTTGTAGTTAACAGGTTTTTATATAAAAAAATGCTTTCCAAAGTAAAAAGGAAAGCATTTATATAAAATATCTACTAGTTTCTAATGAGTCGATGTTGACTTATTTTTCCATTTAGTGCAATTCTAACTAGGTAGATACCACTTTTAAGCTCTGATATTTGAATAGGATTATTGGAATCAACTTCTTTTGAAATTACCATTTTACCAAGTATGTTATAAATACTCACATTAACCTTTTCGGCAGAATTGATGTAAAATTCATTGGAAGCAGGATTCGGATATATAGAAATTGCTGAATATTCTTGATCATCAATACTTAATGATTGTTGATTAATAACACCGATGCCATCTAAATCAAATCCACTAGAATAAAAAGGGGTCGAAAAAGGGTCATTAATGGCGTTACCAAAACTATCATATCTCGCATAAGCAGGATCTATACTTCCGACAACATCTATAATTTTAATGTGTGTAATATTATTTTTGTTTAATAAAGCGTCCTCCTCTAAATCTGATAAGTCAAATGGTGTGCCGAATAATCCTCTATATTTTCCTGCGAGATTGTTGATATAAGTAGGGTCAACACTTCCAAATCCACCAACTTGTGTTTCTGATTGCGTTTCGCTATGAGAAGGAAATCTAAAATAATTAACACCATCTGAGCTCACTTCAACAAAAGCTAATTCTAGAAATGTATCACTAAAACTATTCTCAAAAACAGCAAAATCAAAGCCATCTTCATCAGCTATTGGTGTTTCAAACGTTAATATTGCTTCACCGGCATCTCCTAAGCTTACGACATTATTGGTTGCTATACCTAAGGCATCTTCGGCAACTCCATAAGTTGCATAATTACTACCTTCATGTTCTTGTGAAGGATTAGAAATGTTTACATACCCACGTTGTAGTTCTATACCAGTTGCCCAAGCTATAAAAACATCGCTGTCTGCAGCAATTGCTGTAGATCCAGTTTGTCCTGCGGCAGGAGCATAACTTTGCGCTTGTAATAAAAAAGTAGAAAACAGAAAGAGAAGGAGTGTTTTTATCATTTCACAATTAACTTTAAAGTTGTTGAATTTCCTTTTACTTCCACATTAACTAAGTACATACCTGTTTCTATACCGTCTAAAGCTATTGGCTGTGTATTTGTGTATTTTACAGCTTTTACTAATTTACCAGAGACATCATACATTTTGATATTCGCATTTTCAGTAAGGTTTAATTCAAAACTTCCTGATGCCGGATTAGGATATAAGGTTGTTGTTTCAAAAGCAAAATCATTGACACTTAAAGTTCCTTCGTTTTTATAAACTCCATTTGGTAATGGTCCTACAGTATATTCTGTTAGTAAACTTCCACTTTCATCATATACAAATACTTTTCCTGAACTTACATAGTCTATGGCATCTAATAAATAGAGTTTATCGTCAATCTTATCAAAACCATAAGAGAGTTGTGCGTTATTAGATGAGTTAAATGCTACAGTTGGAAGTGTCGTGTCTGTTGAGGCCATTTTATAAATGTTATTATTTAAAACATAATATAAATCAGTAGCATCTACTGCTAAAAAACTTGGATGTTCCGAAGTTTGAAAATCGATTGTAACATGGTTTTGGAAATCTGACAAATCTATTTTATGAATACTACCGAGAGTTTCATCACCTGTCCAAGCTTGTTTTCCACTTGCAAGTACATATAGGTAATCATCGTCAACTTTTATTGTTGAAGGCACATCTCCTACAGTGATTGATTCCACAGTACTCGTTGCTATATCAATTACGGAAATAGAATTACCATATCCGTAGCCACCTTGATGCGCTACAAACAGTTTTCCATCTTTCTGTACAATTTCTTCAGGACCTTCAGCTACAGAGATTGTTTCAGTAACATTATTTGTTGTTAAATCTATTACAGCAACAAAGTCATCGGTAGTATCAAATGGATCTCCCCAATTGGTGACATAGCCGTTTCCGTCATAAAAAGCAATATTTCGTGGTAATTCCATTTGATCAGTAATGCTAGCAGAAAAAGCAAAAGTCGTGCTGTTCATTACTTTTATTTCGTCGCTATAATGAAGTATTACATATGCAAAATCTCCATAGAAGCCCATTCCTTGTCCTGTATCTCCTAAGGTCATACTAGGATTTTGAGTGGTGAAAATATTATTTTCTAATGTTCCACTTGCATCAATATGTGAAACGGAAGCCGTATTTGTACCAAATAAACCTTCGTTTAAAATAAAAACACCATTAGAATAATCTTGTGCATAGCTACTAGCAGAAAGTAGAATTGCGGTTAAAATGTAAAATGTTTTTTTGTAATTGTTTTTCATAATTTAATTGTTTTTAGTTAGTTATAGATTGTTGAAGTAAAATGCATTTGGAATAATTTGAACTGAAAATTGGTTTTGTAAATCACCATTTAGATTGTAAATAAATGCTTCTCCGTTAGAAGTGTAATCTTTAGCATCAGCGATATAGATAGCGCCTTCATGCACCTCAAAACCATAAAGAATCTCAACACCATCTGCTGCTGTTGAAAAAGAAGGGGTTTCTGGAAGCTGAAAAACATTGCTGTCTAAACTGTATACAGCATTATCTATGGTGTAATACAATATTCCATTTTCAAATTCTAAATGACTAGGGTGTTGCTCTGTTGAAAAATTAAGAGTCGTTATGTCATTAATATCAGGTAGATTGATCTTAAAAAGTTTTGCAAGGGTTTCATCTCCTGTCCAAGAAGCTTTACCAGAGCAAATCACGTAAAGAAAACCGTTGTCAATTACCATTCCGTCGGGTACATCTGCAACAGTAATAGTTTTCAAAACATTTTGTGATGCGACATCAATAACACTTATAGTGTTGCCATAGCCATAACCTCCTTTGTGAGTTACGTAAAGTTTACCGTTATCTAGTAGTATCTTTTCAGGACCTTCCGCTACTGGAATTGTAGCTTCTATAAGATTTGTATCTAAATTTAAAACAGCAACATAATCGTCATTAACGTCATTTGGATCTCCCCAATTGGTTATATAACCTTTATTGTCACTAAATTCAATATATCTAGGATTTACAATCATATTGCTGACTGTTGCTATATATTCAAAAGTATAACGGTTAACAACTTCTATAGTAGCCGAATTATTTACTACGAGATATGCATTTTCACCATAAAACCCCATGCTTTGCGCTGTATCACCAAGACCCATTCCGTTTACTTCAGAATAAATAGAATTATAAACTTCACCTGTGTTTTCAAAAAATGAAACCGAAGCATTAGAGTATCCAAAACCACCTTCATTCAAAATAAAAATTCCATCGGTATAATCTCCAGATGGCGGTTGTACGGAAATAGGATCGTCTCTATCATCACTAGTACATGATGTCATAGTGATTAAAACTAACATTAGCAGACTTGCGAGTTTGTAAAAATATTTTTTCATTATTTAAAATTTTAGATGTAAATAGAAATTGAAATTCCGACCAGGCATTGGGCGGTTGAGAACGCTTTCGTAAGATTCGTTCCAGAAGTTTAATATTTGCGCTCCTATTTTATAGTCACGATTTTTTCCTAATGTGTATTCGGCTCCTAAATTAGCAACCATATAGCTGTCTAAAATATGTTCGGTAGCATGATCTGTGGTGGTAAAAACCTCATCGTTATTAAGGTATTGATAGTAGGCCGAAATTCTTTTATAATTATACCCAAAAGAAGTCGTGAATTTGTAAAACGGAACATAGATGAGCTGTTTCCCTGTTTCTTTATTTTCTGAAACAGTATAAGCAAAGGTTGCTGAACCCGTAAATTTGTGATTTCCAAATGATTTCTGAGCTGTAATGACAGATTCTAGTCCGTAAATCTGAACTTTATTAGTGTTCTCTGGTCTAAAAATACCAGAGCTGTCAGGCACCCAGCGTAATAAGTTTTCTACGTAATTATAATAACCTGTTAAGGAAATAGAAAGGTTTTTAAAATTGAAATTATTGCTAATTTCACCTTGATAAGATTCTTCTGGTTTTAAGTCCGAATTTCCAACACCTTGCCAATACAAATCATTATAAGTTGGGATTCGGAAGTTTTTAGACGTATTAACTTTTAGTTGATAAAAATCAGTAAGCTTTGTACTAAAACCTGCAGAATATAAAAGTGGATTTCCATATTGTTCATTCGTTTCTTGGCGTAATCCGAGTTCATAAAGAAACGTTTCTGAAAGTACATGTTTAAAACTGATTAAGGCAGCAGATAAGTTGCGTGTTTCTGAAGCAATATTAGAACCTTGACCATCATTGTGAGTGTAATTAACTCCTGCTGTAAGCAATATCTTATTAGAAAGGGCAAAGTCTAGGCCGTATTTAGAAATAAAACTCGTCACTTTTCCGTAGGTGTAAAAGTCATTGTCTATGTTACCGAAATAACGGTATTCTTCTGTTGTGGTTGCTATTTTTAGATTGGACTTAAACTTACTGAAATGACTTTCCCATTCTACAAGAGAGCGTGTGTTAAAATCAGTATATTTTGTTTTTAATGCGTTTGGTGTTGGTACTGAAAAATTTCGTCTACCATCATAAACATTCGCAAAAACTTTTAGGGTGTTATTTAAATTTAATTTCGAAGTTGCCGCTAAACTAATGTTAGTATTATGATACTGACCGTTAATATTGATGCGGTCTGTTTCTGGGTAGGGATAATCATTATCAGAAGCATTTCTGGCAATGCCTAAAAGCACACTAAATTTTTCTGATGAATAATTAGTTTGGTAATCTATGCCATAGGTGTTAAACTCTCCGTAGTTAGCAAAAAGTTCATTATGAAATCCTTTATTAAAACCGAGTTCATTTACCAGATTTATAGAGCCGCCAATAGCGCCACTTCCATCAGCAACACTAGAGCCGCCTGGTTTTATTTCTATTTTATTATAACCACGTGTATTTATGGTATTAAAATCGGTTTGTCCGGTGGTTTGTGAGTTAATGTTAATACCATTCCAAAGTACCGAAGTTTGTGATGCTGTTGTACCACGAAAAGAGGGTGAAGAAACCATACCTAAACCATTCTCCTTAAAATAAACCGTGCTATTAAAGTTTAGAAAATTAGTTAGAGAAGCTTGGTTTTGTTTTAAGACACTATCTTTTACAATAGTTACATTTCTTGTATAGGTAGAATCTTTAAGTCGGTAAGCAATAAGGCGTACCTCTCTCAAAGCCGTGATGGAGTCGGTTTGCGAATGAAGCATAGAACAAAAACCTATGCAAAACAAAATGGTGCATACAATATATCTCATAAACCCGTGCCTTTTACCCGAAAGCTACTGTGTTAATTGTTGGTAAAATTGGCAGGTCTCCTGACTTGTGTCCTACTAATGTTCCTTCCCATTCAAAAAAGAACAGTGGATGTTGAAGATTTTCATTAGAGGCATCCCAAAATGGGACTAAACTTACAGTTGCGGGAACAGCTCAGGATTATTAAGCTAATTACTTTTTTACCTGATTCCCTTTTAATCATGTCTATAAAATTATAAACATAAACCAATAAGGTGCAAAGATAAATAATTGCATTTTAGTTATATCAAAAATTCGTCTTTATTAGTGAGAATATTCAGTTTAATTAATTGGCATAAAAAAAGTGCTGACAGGTATTACGTCAGCACTTAAAATAACATCAAAAATCTAACCCAATTTTAATGTAATTTTCTAGGGAATCAAGTTGAAAACATCTAGTCTATAATTTTTATATCAATAGAGGTTCTACTTTGCCAACCAGTTACATCTGTCACGGAGTAAGCACAGTGGTAATCTCCGGTGTCAATATCATTAGGAATAGTTATGCTGATATTAATTTCATAAGTTGTTAATTCACCTTCAATATTAAAATTCTCCATATATATTAAAGGATTTACAGCTTCTTTTAGAGGCTCTAAATTACATGTTTCACCTTGGTCATCATGCGTGTGATGGTCAAAATTATGGTGAAGATCTAAGCTGTAAGAAGCTAACGCTCTGTTGTCTGTTACTAGTGCTTTAAAAGTGTAAGTTTCCCCTTTTATAAGTTGTTCGCATGCCTGTGGAAAACCTTCTGTGTAGTTAATCGTAATTGTTGGTTTTTCTTCATCTATATTAATGCTATCATCACTAGAACACGATGTAATTAGTAACATTATAGAAAATACGAAGTAAAAATAAGTTGATGTTAATTTCATTTTATAGAGTATAAAACCGCATAGCATATTTAGTATACTATGCGGTATAATAATGTATTAAGATGCTGTAATATCTATGTGTGTTTCGTATGATTTTGTATTTCCATCTTCATCCTCAACAGTAAAAGTAACATGATATTCTCCTGCAGGTGCAGTTGCTGGTACATCAATATGCTCATGGAATTCAACGTCTGTTAGGTCATGGTAACCTTCTGAAAATACAATTTCTTCATCCCATTCTATTTCACCATCACCAACAGGAAGATCATGAGCGTGAATATCTACCGTTATATTATGGATGCCGTTTAAAGCACTTATCATAAATTCAGCATGAAAATCAGCGCCTTTAGCAGCTGTAGTATCTACAGAGTAATCACTTAATGTAATGTGATCTAAAATTTCTAAATGACCTTCAATTTCAGTGCTATTCCCTAACTCATCTATTACAGTTAATTCAATATGATATTCACCAGCTGGTATATCTGTTGGTACATCTACATGTTCGTGGAAGGTTGGGTTTATTACTAGGTAACTAGCATCTGTGTATTCTTGGAAAAAATCCCACTCAACTTCACCATCTGCAAGCGTCAAATCGTGTGCATGGATAGAAAGCGTAATGCTGCTAACTACAGCTTCAGCATTAATTTCTGCTTCTAAATGAATGTCAGAGCCTTTAAAAGCAACTTGGTCTGTTGAGTGTACGCTGCCTTCACCGTATTCAAAACCAGTTATTTCTGGTGCATTAAGACTAGGTGATCCGTTATCATCATCACTGCTACATGAGTTTAAAAGGATTCCGAAAAAAGCGATAATTGCTAAAAATTTAAAATTTGATTTCATAATGTTTGTTTTAATTTTTGTTTTCATGGTTGTTAATTTATTATTGATTGTTTTAAAAGGTTTGTGTTAATGCTATTGAAATATTTCTTCCAGCTTCGGGCACATCGATTAAGCGATAAAAACTAGTGTGATCGAAATATTTAGTATCGAAAACATTATTGAGCTTAAATTTTACATCTAATGGACGTTTTGTTTTAAAGAGCTCAATTTGTGTTAAAAGCGACATGTTTAAGACTTGATAACCATCCGTTTTTTCTTCTGGCGGAACAATTTCATTTTGTTTTGCTGTAATTCTATAATCTGCTATAAGTTGCGGTTGTTTAAAAAAAAGAAAATCTTTAAATTGGTAATTAGCCGAAAATAATCCTGATAATGGTGGTGAAAACGGAATAGTAAAGCCTTCTTTTGGTCCACTAGTTTGTCTTGAGTAGACATATTCTGCAGAAGCATTTAATTGAAGATTGTTGATTATGTTGGTGCTTGCTCTTAATTCTCCTCCAGCTCTAAATACTTTGTTTTGAGTATACTCGTAAATTTGTAATGTCTCGTAATAGTTAGACGTTGGATTTAAATAAATAAAGTTTTCGAAAAAATTAACAAAAGGACTAATACCAAAGCTGTAGTTTTTTGTGGTATGATCTATGTCAATATCTAATTGATAAGATTCCTCAGGATCTAAATCTAGATTTCCTTTTTCATAACGGTACATGTGGTAATTAACACCATCAGAAGCTAATTCATTAGCTAATGGCATTCTAAAACTTTTTCCTGCATTTATTTTAAAAGTAGTGTTATTTAGAATATAACTTAAGCCTACAGAAGCGCTTACATTTCCAAAATTGAGCGTTTTATCTTGGGCGCGTTGTAAATAGATATATGAGGTAGAACCGTTGGCATTGTTGATGGTTGACGGATACCAATCAAAATAAGATTTACTATTTATTTGTCCATAATCATAACGTATACCAGCTAATAGATGTAAGTCTGAATTAATTTCATATTGGTCGAAAGCAAAAGCTCCAATAGTGAAACGCGTATACTCAGGTATTAAAAAACCCCAGCCGCCAATGTTGTTATCTTGAAATTCTAAATTGATACCGGCAACAATATGATGATCATCATTTAATGTAAAGGCATCTTTAACATTTAAGGTCAATGTGTTTTTTTGAAAACTACGTTCCTTACTGTTAGAAGGTGTTGGCATATACCCATGAGGTATCGGTTCGGAATGTTCCTCTCTTAAATTATTTTGAAAACCGAAATCGAGATTAATACTATGCTTATTTAGAGCTATGGATGTGTTATTCGTAATTTTAAAATGGTTCACCTTATGATAAGGAAGATCAATATCTCTATTAGATTGGTCGTAATCAATGCGCGATATTCTCACTTCTAAACCATGTGCATTGGCAAAAAAACCGTTTTTAGCGTTAACATTACTAATCGTCGTTTCTGAGGTGAATTTATCAGTGACATAACCGAGACTCAAATTAGCGTTAGCTTCTCGTCCAGCTGTATTACGTAAATTATTATCGTGTAACTCAAAGATATAATTCTCGTAATTTATTTTATCTGTGGGTACTTTGTAGTCGCCATAATCTCTGTATGTAATACGTCCACGATAAAACCATTTTTCTTTTCTGGCTTGGATTCCTGCTGAAATTCCTAATAAATCATTATTATTTTCACCTAATACATTTACTTCACCACTAAAAGAATTAATAAGGGGTACTTTATTTGGTTGAATATCTACTACACCAGCAATAGCATCAGAACCATAAACTAAAGAAGCAGGCCCTTTTACAATCTGTATATTTTCAATTCCATATTGATCAATTTCTAACCCATGATCATTTCCCCATTGTTGAGCTTCGTGTTTTATGCCATTCTGAACCACAGCCACTCTGTTAAAACCTAAACCTCTAATGACAGGTTTAGATTGTCCGGAGCCAATTTTAATAGTACTGACACCTGGAATTTTACTTAAGGTTTGCATCAAACTATTTTCTCTATTCGTCGTAAGAAACTCTTTGGTCACCACGTGAGAAACGACAGGTGACTCTTTATGAACTCTTTTTTTTGTTTTTCCGTTGACTTCTATTTCACTGAGTTTGGTGGTAGATTCCTCTAATAAAATTTTAAGGACTTTGCTGCTTGAATCTGCTTTAATATTAATTGTTTTAGAAGCGTAGCCTATATGAGAAATCGTAAAAGAGTAGTTGCCTTCAACAATAGCATTTATCGTAAATCTGCCAGAAGCGGATGTAATAGCATGAAGGTTTTTTCCGTTTATAGTGGCTCCTTCTATGGGTTGTAGCGTATTGTTGCTAATTACGGATCCTTTAATCTGAAAAGAATTTTGTGCAATAGCCATGGCGCTTAGGCTAAAAAAGAACCATAAACTCAGAGTTTTGTAAAACATAATGTGATACTAAAAGATTTTAATTACTGTTCTAAAAAGTGAGCAATTGCAAAATCTGTACTGTTTGTATTAAATAGGATTTTATATAACTAATTAAATCATTTAAATAGCGATAATTTATGAGCTTCATATATGATGAGAACTCAATTAGCCATTTAAATTATTGTGTCTCTAAATAATAATAAACTGAAGCGCTTAGTTATAAAACGGATTGGGTGCTTCAATAATAAAAAGGTATCGAGAAACTTATAAGAAGAAAGGTGGAGGTCTGGAAAATAGTTGACCAGAAGTAGTAGTGTTAGAGGTTATAAAACGGTAATGTTTTAAGTTATTTCTAATGATGACCAATTCGGTATTTTCAATGGAAAATTCTTGCAACTCTGGGGTTAGGGTAGGTGTTAAATTATGAATTGTAGCATAATCACAAACAGCGCAATGTAGAGCTTCATCTTTGTCATCGTCATGAGTTAAGGCGTGAAGCCCAACCATTTTAAAGGAAAGAAAAAGAATAATAAAGAAATATGTGATGCTGTTTTTCATTAAGCACAGATAATATTTATTGTTTTAAACTTATTTTATTATGTTGAGGTTGTTATAATTAATTCTGTTTATCTGCTATGCGCAATAACCTCCAATTAGAATAATGTGCTACAGCCAACAAGGTTGCTCCAATAACGGTATGACTCACTTCCCATAAATGCGTTAAATGAAGTCTTCCGATAGCTATAAATGTAAATCCTAATAAAGCAATTTTTAGAGGCGTCGTTTTATGGTGATTATTTTTATAACTTGGCCAAAGTGAGGTGAACAAAAACACAATGCCTAAACTTATGAATACCCATTCGATGAGTGGATTATTTAAAAAATATAAGCTACTTAGTGAAGAAAACGAAAGTACTATAGGAAATATAGCACAATGAGCGGCACAAATTAAAGAGCTTGATAGCGCTATAAGATCTAAGGCGTTATTTTTTTGCATATTCACTTTGGTTGGATTCATAATATTTATAATGGCGATTCAGTCGCATTAATAGGTTTTGCAAATATATTATTTATTTATAATATTGCAATGTTGTTGCAATAAATTATTGCAAATAAATCGCATTAAGGATGAAAAGAAGAAATACACCGACTAAAGAAGCTGTTTTGAGTGTTATTACTAAGGCAGGACAGGCGATGAGTCAGGATGCGATTGAAGAAAAAGTTGCAATCGATATTAATAGAGCTACAATTTATCGCGTGTTAAATCGGTTTTGTGATGATGGTGTGCTACATAAAGTTTTAGCAGAAGATGGTAAACAATATTTTGCCCTATGTGATGGCTGTGATGAAACACATCAAGAGCATCAACATTTTCATTTTAAATGTACAGTTTGTGAAACATTAGAATGTCTTCCTAATGCAGTTAATTATTCGATACCTGCTGGCTATCAGGTGGAAAATGTAAACTGTGTTTTAACAGGAGTATGTAAAAAGTGTTCTTAATTTTCCAAGCCTAAAAATTCAGTATCACTCAATGTTTTCATAAAAGCAATCAAACCTGTTTTTTCTTGTGAAGAAAGAGGTATTCTATTGTTATTGTCTTTTAAAATTGGGTCTAGGTTGTCCGCTTCTAAAACTCCAGAATCTAAATAATCGAGTACATCTTCTAACGTCGCAAATTGCCCAAAACTACCATAAGGTGCTGTATATTCAATATTTCTTAAACTAGGCACTCTAAAACGTAAATAATCATCAATAAGACCTGTGATTCTGGCGCGCCCTCCTTCTTCAGAATCAGGATTTACAGGAAATCCTATATTTCTAAAACTTTGATCGGTGAATAATTCTGTACTATGGCAGTTGATGCATTTATCTTGAAAAACAGCATAACCTTGCGCTTCATTAGATGTAAATGTTTCACCTTCATTCCGTTTTACTTTATCGTATTTGCTGTTACCCGAGATTAATGTGTATTCAAATTGTGCAATACTGTTATAAATTCCATCTGCAGTAATCCCTTCACCATTAAAGGCATTCTTAAATAATTCAATATAAGATTCATCATTTTCAATCTTACCAATAACTTCTAAAATAGAAGAGTCCATTTCTTCGTGTGTAATAATAGGGACTAATGGCTGATCTTCTAATTGAAGCTTATTTCCATCCCAATTATAAACTTGCATAAATGCCATATTTTGAACCGGTGGTGCATTACGAAGCCCTATTCGTCCTTCAATACCTATTCCTTTTGGATTATGATCTGCAAAAGCGCTTTCTTGAATATGGCAACTAGAGCACGAAATCGTATTATCTGTACTTAAACGTACATCCGTAAATAGTTTTTTACCTAACTCTACACCAAATTCTGTAGGTATATTGGTATAAAATGAATTGTTGAGTTCTGGAAAATCAATAGGAATATTTAAAGAAACTTCAGGATTGCTATAAGAAACAAGCTCTGAATCATCACTGCTACACGATGACAATAACAGTACAAAAAATAAGGTTCTTATGAGATTTTTCATTTGTAAGATATATGATGAACAATAGTTAAAAAGAGTCGGCTTGAGTTTTTCATCTAAACCGACTCATAAAATATAGATTTAGTTTTCTACAGACGTAATAGAGAACATTCCTGTAAGGTCTGTTGTACCATTACCACCGATATTATCTACAAACTTCTCCATTTCGGTAGCTGTATGTGCACTTGGTGTGGCATTGTTAGTAATATCTTCAGTTGATACTAAAGTTACCGTATGACTGTTTCCACTTAAGAAATAATCAAAATCAGCATTGATAGTTATAATAGGTGCACTACTTCCAACAGTAGCTGTAGTAGGCAATGCTAAAGTAATATCTCTATAAGCATCAACACCCTGAGTGTAATTATCCTCTTCACCTTCTAAAGTGCTTCCAGAATGGAAAGACAATGTTTTATTATCGGTATCATAATAGCCTTCAATTTTAGTAAAACGGTATCCTGTTCCCCATTCCCAGTGCATTTCAGTCTCATTTGAGCCTGCGTTATCATAAAATGTTGGGAAACTTACTTGGTCTAAAGTATTTAAATCAGATCGTACTCCTAAACCAAATTTTATTTCAATGTAATCTCCAACAGGAATATCACTTAATACATAACTTAATGTTTCTGTATTTGCCTGATTAACGACCGTTGCTCCTGTATCTAAATTGTTTACATTATAAGGAATTTCAGTTCCATCTGCTTTAATTAAACGAATGTTACTAATAACGTATTTAAGCTCTTCAAAATGGTGAATTTGTCCAGCATCAGAAGTGTTTGCAGTTGCAGAGCTCGATGTTGCATTTCCAAGTACAATAGGTGTGTCGCCAAAAGTGTTATTGAACTCTAAGGTGACGTTATTTGCCACTTTATTATTGTCATCATCACTACTACAAGACATAAAAGCAACTAATACGGCTGCTGATAAAATATATTTTTTAAGATTTTTCATTTTTTAAATTTTTATTAATTGGTATGTTGTGTTTTAAGTAAAATTAAGTTTGTTTAAATCTCCCTTTAAGATAGTGGAGGAGGCACTAAGATTTCTAAATACGGTTCGGTATGTTGAAATTCTTTATATGTCACCAATTCCCTTTTCTTTTTAACTTTTGGAATTTTTAATTCAAATATGAAATGAGAACTGAATGCCAAATCGAAATTTCTCGTATTAATAATTTTTTCCGAATGGTTGTCTTCAGTTTCTTGGAGCTCTTTGGTTAAGTGGCATTTTCCATTACATTGCAGTTTTGGTTTACTTTTATTGATGCAGAATTGAGCAATAATCGCTTGTTGGTTGAGTTTAAAGTTCATAATGACGACTGCTTGTTGCGATACAACAAACAGAAATAGAATGGTCATTATGAAA
Organism: Winogradskyella costae; assembly: GCF_013403865.1. Classification (GTDB taxonomy): domain Bacteria; phylum Bacteroidota; class Bacteroidia; order Flavobacteriales; family Flavobacteriaceae; genus Winogradskyella; species Winogradskyella costae. Next base: position 38,229 of record NZ_JABFDK010000013.1, on the reverse strand, counting down.
CTAAAAATTCTGTGCATCCTTTTAGAAATTGAATTTTAAAGAAGTGAAAATATTACGACCCATTCTCGGAATGTTTCCCCAATCTGCATACGTACTGTAGTATTCGTTTAATACGTTTTCGGCACCAACTTGTACAACGGTTTTATGATTTTTAAGGCGAAACGTGTAGTCGGCAGATAAATTCCAAATGGTATAAGACGGGGTTTGATCCTCCCCATACTCTGGACTGTAATGAATTTGTTCTAAATCACCATTTATAGACGTTTGAAAACTTAATTTATGATACTGATAATGAAGCGATGTCTGATAACTTAGAGGTCTAATAAAAGGTAGGTTATTTTCATTCTCATCTTTTCCGCGTGCGTAAGTTAAGGTGCCGTTCCAATGTAAGTTGTCTAAAATGGAGTAACTGCCATTCAATGAGAAATTAAATAGGGTAGAATAATCTAGAGAGGTGTACCCTTTAACGCCAATCGATTGATAATTCATTGGACTACCTAAACTTAAAATTCGGCCAATAATATAATTCTCAATGTAGAAATAATTCACATTGGCTTGAATAGTAAATTTATCATCTTTATAACCAGCACTGGCGTTGCCTTCGTATGATATTTCATTATCAAGATCAGGATTTCCAATATAATCGTAGCGGTCAAAACTATTATAAATATAGTACCCATAACCTTCGGAAACCGATGGTGCCCTATGTCCATAGCCACCTCCTACAGAAAAATTAAAATTATTGATGTCTAATTGATAGCCTGCGTGCAAACTAGGTAATATTCTTGTTTTTTCTTGTGGTGTGCCTGGGTGAAATATCCAGTTGAATTCCACATATTTAGAATGGTTATAATTGATGCCTAGAGATCCCCCAAAGTTCAGTTGGCTTTTGTCTGAAATTTCCCAAGCGTTATTTATAGAGAGTCCGGCAAAAGTCGTTGTAACACCGGGCCAGCTGTAAGCAAACATGGTACGCTCACTTCGGTCTTGTGGGTACATACGCATTTCAGCTGTAGATAAATTATTATAAGCATTTAGTTGAATTTCTGAACTAAAACGATTCTTTTTAATGTTAGCTTTAGAGAGTAGACCATACGTGGTACTCCAGCCAGGCATATCCATATGAACTAAATTTTCAGGACGTGTGGTATCATCCATATAATGCTCAATAGCATTAAAATAAATCTTGGTGTCTAAGGCTTTAAATAACCCGTTCTCAAAAACTTGTTTGTACGTTGCAGAGGTAATTAAGGCACGTGATAACCATAAATCCATTGGCAATGCAGGGTAGCCAACATCTTTGGCTTCATCATAGATGGCTTCTAACTTTACAGAAGATAACGCACTTGTTTTATATGCTAATCCTAATGACGCATTGAATTTAGTAAATTGTGAATGGTTGACTTCATCATTATTTCCGTCACTATAATTTTCAGCATTTCGGTATGCTAAACTCCCATCGGCAACAAACTTATCACTAGAGTAAGAAGCGTTTGCAAGGTTAAAAAAGTGCTTGTTATTAAATTCATAACCTGTTTGATAGGCACCATTCCATTTTTTTGATAAACCAAAAGGTGTGCTTTTTCGTTTCAAATCAATACTTCCGGCTACGGTTGCACCATGCATGTTGCCCTCTTGTCCAGATTTTATATCAATCGCAGACAAGTTGTTACTCTCAACATAAGAAGTTATTGGATCCATTTTATCGGTACAAGCTCCAAACACATGCATGCCATCGATAGTTATTGTGGAGCGTTCAGAACTCATGTTGTTTAGTAGAGGTTCCCAAGCATACGCACCGCGCTTAATAAAACTGATATTTTCTGAAGAAGCTAAAAACTCATCCACAGAAACGGCCATTTTCATTTCGGTTTCAATCTTCTTTTTAACAACAGAAATCAGTTTTACTTCACTAAGTGCTATAACACTGTCTTTTTCTTTTTCTCTTTCTGTGTTTTGCGCGTTGGTAAACAACCCAACAAAAAGTAATAATATAAAAGCTAAAAGTCTCATCATTAAAATAATATATCGATATGTAGATCGCTCCGTGTCCCTTCAATACCTGGGGTAAATTCTGTTGAAACTTCTGTTCCTTTTAGGATTTCTCCATATTGATTTTGCATTCTAAAATTTAAGGTCCAGTTTCCTGTCATTGTGTAATTAACTATACCATGATATAAGCCATCATCGTCTTGTAATAAATCTTCATTATTTGGAGAAGAATGATTTCCCATGGAAGGTTCTGGCATTCTTGGATCTAATAATAAGGTGTAATCGGATACTTCAGAATAGGAAAACTGTGATGGATCAGGAAATGTGCCAGCTTCGTCACTCGGTTGATCATATCTATAAATACCGGCTACCAATTCGTTTTCTGCAATTCTGGGTTTCTGTGGTGCTATTAACGCGATGAAATATTGCTCACCATCACTTCCTGTAAAGGTGGTCATGTTTAAATTCATATTAATTTGTTCTTCTACAATAATCTCCTCAGCGATAGTATAGATTTGGTCATTGTCGGTAAAGGAGAGGTGCAATTTCCAGTTTTCTGAATCTGTACTATAGCTTGTAAAAACAGCATAGCCAGAATAATATTCCTCTGTGGAATTATAATCTAAATTGTAACGATGTGGGCATGAAGAATTATTGCCATTATAATTAGTGATAACGGGTAAGAATGTCACTTCCGAAGTATTTAAACTTTCGTTAGTCTGAGTGTTAATGATTTTTAAACGAAAGTCGTTAAAACCTTTATAGAAGGTTCCGTTTAAGGCTTCAATACTAATCTGATAATCATTTTTATTGAAGGATACAACTTCGCTATATTCAAAATGCTCTGTAACTATAGTACTTATTTCAGATTCGTAATCGGTTTTATCTAGGGTACACGAAGTAACCGCAATAAGTATTGCAGTCACGAAAAAAATGCTTTTTTTCATCACTTATTAGTGTTTTATTAAAATAAAAATAAAAAGTGTAGCTCTATCTATTTTAATACTTAGAGGCTATTTGGAAATTAATAGCATTAGTACCAAACGAGTAGTGTAGAAGGGCAGCAATTGCCATTGTTACTGAAAGCTACATTTAAGAAACCTTATGCATTTAGAATAGAATGTATAGCAAAAGTGTTAGACTTTTTAATAAGCTATAATTAAAAATCTACAAGTGCTAGTGCATAACATAATAGTAAATATTACGCTAACTAGTAATTCTATACGTTGCGGTGTTTCTATTTTAAAACTAAGTGAGCGGGGGATGGAATATAAAATTCATAAAATTGAATTTATAAATTTTATGATATGAAGCATCTATTTCAGAATTGTCTTCTTTTACGATGGCATCTAAATTACTAATAAAAATATCTTGGAAGAAAACAACTTGATGTTCTGTGCCAGAAGATTGGTTTTTGTCACTACTTTTTTCAGAATCGGAAGCCTTAGCTAATTCCTTTTTTAAATAGCACTTACCATTGCAGCCCATTTCTGGAGTGTCTTTATTAACACACAGCTCATCTTTAATGTAGTCATAAAAAGCAGCATACTCCACGAATGGAATAGTCGGTTTTAAAAGCATAAATAATGCTAAAAATAGTGTCGCTGTTTTCACGACGTAAAGGTCATTAATTATTTTAAAATTTCCTAATAAATTAAGGTTTGAAATGCTAGTTTATAAGGATATTTAGTAAAAAATACTGCTGTCTGTTTATGACATTTCAATTGGAGATCAATCGGTTTACAATATTTGAAAAAGGATATAAGCGTTTTAAAGAATCGAATTCAATTTTTTGACATTATTTTTAGAGTAATAATTAAAAAGAGTATTTAATTTAGCGGCAAGAATTGATGTGATTAAAAAATGTATATGAAGATTGATAAATTTGTTCTATTTATTATAGGAATTATAATATTAGCTTACTTTTTCCCACAATGGGGAATAGAAAACAGTATAGTTCCTATAGACACGATTAGTGCTATAGGCATTTCGCTTATATTCTTTTTCTATGGACTTAAATTACATCCAACTCAGATAAAATCAGGACTTAAAAACTGGAAATTACACCTTTTAGTCCAAGGTTCTACGTTTTTAATGTTTCCGTTGTTGGTGTTATTATTACATCCATTTATTCAAAATGAAGAACAAGAAACGATTTGGTTAGCTTTCTTTTTTTTGGCAGCATTACCATCTACGGTATCATCGTCTGTTGTAATGGTGTCAATGGCGAAAGGAAATGTACCAGCAGCAATCTTTAATGCTAGTATTTCAGGAATTATTGGTATTGCTGTGACACCAATTTGGATGGGATTGTTTATAGACAGCACACAAACTAATTTTGATTTTACGGACATTTACCTAAAACTTATAATTCAAATTATTATGCCTGTATTATTAGGACTCTTTTTACAGCGTTATTGGGGGGATTTTGCACGTAAACACAGTAGTAAATTAACCTTATTTGACAAGTCTATTATTCTATTAATTATTTATAAAAGCTTTGCAGCCTCTTTTTATAACAAAATGTTTAGTGCTGTTTCACTTTCCGATTTGATCTTACTTCTAATAGGCGTTATGGCTCTATTTCTCATTGCTTTTGTGTTGACAGGCTTTATGGCTAAAAAGCTTGGACTTAATCGAGAGGATAAAATTACAGCGCAATTCTGTGGGACTAAAAAATCATTGGTACATGGTACCGTTTTTTCTAAGATTCTCTTTGGTAATATGGCGACTATTGGCGTAATTCTTTTACCACTAATGTTATTCCATGCTATACAGATACTGGTTATAAGCGTCGTTGCATCAAAAGATCGCTAAACAATAAAATTGTTGCACCTATAGCATAAATTTAATTACAGGTAATTAAAACCACTTGAAATGGATTCCTGAGATTGCTACAGCTGCGACTAAAATTATTAATACAATAATTATAAACCAGGCCCCAAATTTAGTTTTAGCATCTTTTTGAAAAACATAATCTCTTCTTTTTTCTTCTTCTTCTTTTACAAATTTCATAATTTCTTTATTTTACTTGTTAATATAAGTTGTCTTAATGTTTACGAAGGACAATATGCCTTCTTTGGATAATTCGCGACCATAACCCGAAATTTTGGTGCCACCAAAAGGAAGTCTAGGATCTGATTTCACCATAGAATTGATAAAAAAGCCACCATCTTCAATATTTGAAACCCGTTTTGATGCAGCCTCATAGTTTGAAGTGAATACCATAGTTCCTAACCCAAATTTAGAATTTGCTGCTGCCTCGTAGGCTTCATCTTCAGTTTTTACTTTAATGATAGCTGCAACAGGACCAAATGTTTCTTCATTAAAAACAGGCATCTCGGTTGTAACTTCTGTTAAAATTGTAGGGGGATAATAAGCTCCGTTTCTTTTGTGACCTTCGATAATTTTAGCGCCTAAATCAATAGACTTTTGAACTTGTTTTTCCAAAGTTTCAGCTAAATCTTCACGTGCTAAACACGATATGGTTGTCTTTTTTTCTAACGGATCACCATAGTTTAAGGCTTTTACTTTTGAAGTAAATTTTTCAATAAAATCATCATAAATAGCCTCTTCAACTATAAAACGTTTAGCAGCAATACAACTCTGGCCTGAGTTTTGCATTCTCGCCTTTACGATGGAGTCCATGTGTTGATCTAAATCAGCATCTTTTAAGATGATACAAGCATTATTTCCACCTAATTCTAATAGCGATGGTTTTAAATTTTTACCAGCAAGTTCTGCAATTTTTCGTCCTGCTTTTTCACTTCCGGTTAAAGACACCGCTTTAACAATATCGTTTTCCATGAGATTTTCAATGGTTTCATGATCTGTTATAAGTGTTTGAAAACATCCTTTTGGGAATTTAGCATCGAGGAAAAGTTTTTCAATGGCAATAGCACAACCCGTCACATTAGAGGCGTGTTTTAAAAGTCCTACGTTTCCTGCGGTTAATGTTGGTATCGCAAATCTAAAAACTTGCCAAAAAGGATAGTTCCAAGGCATAATAGCTAAAACACAACCTAATGGATCGTAGCTTATGAAGCTCTCATGTGCATCAGTTTTAATAATGGCATCCTGTAAAAATTGTTCTGCATTTTTAGAGTAGAAGTCGATGAGGTATATACACTTATCAATTTCAGCTTCGCTTTCAAGAATTGGTTTTCCCATTTCTTCAGTCATAAGTTGACTCAATTTCTCCTTATTTTTAAATACCTCGTCGGCTAAATTTTGAAGTAACTCAATACGCTCTTCAATTTCAATTTCTTTCCAAGTTTTGAAAGTACGCTCTGCCAATTCCAGCTTCTCTTTTATTAACGGTTCTGAATCTTGTTTATAGGTCTTAAGATGTTCACCATTAAATGGATTATATGTTTTTATAGATTTCATAAATTGTGTATATAAGTGTTTCAAATTTAAATAGGTTAAGTTAAATGCGTTAATTCTATCACTAAAATGTTTACCTCTAATAATAAATAGCATTTCAGCTAATATTACTTTCTAAAGAGTCAAATTGTAGCTTGCAATACGTATATCTTTGTAACACAGCAACGTGCTGAAATTTAAAATTAATTATAAAATATAACATCATGAGTAATAACGGAAATACAGTTTTAGGAATATTAGCAGGAACAGCAGTAGGAGCAGTTTTAGGGATTTTGTTCGCACCTGATAAGGGAAGTGTAACAAGACAAAGAATTGCAGATGAAGCGGCAACAAAAAGAGATTTAATGGCCGAAAAAGCAACTGAATTAAGAGATTCTTTAGGTCATACTATTTCAACACAGAAAGAAAATCTCGATGAGCAAGTAGAATATATCGTTTCTAATGCGAGCTATAAAGCAGAAGATGTGATTACCACCTTAGAAGCTAAATTGAAAGACTTAAAAGAAAAGAATAAAACTTTACAGAAAAAAGCATAATCCATGAGTGTATTTAATGATATAAATCACACCACAGAAAAAGCTTCCCATATTGGTGAGCGCTATATAAGAGCGTCTCACCAATATTTTAAATTGAAGGTTTTTCAGCAGTTAACCCTTTCACTTAGTTTGGTGACAAAGGTTTTTGCTGTTGGCAGTCTTTTGTTTGCAGGCTTGATTTTCTTATCTATTGCAGGTGCTTTAGAATTAGGTAACGCCCTTAATAGTTATGCGCTAGGATTCTTATTAGTTGGTTTAATATACGTAGTTATTTCGATTCTCATCTATTTACTTAGATCTAAATTTAATGCGTACATTATAAAGAAAGTAGGAAATAAATTTTTTAATTAATATGAAGACATACACTACATTTGAAGATATAGACAACGATTTAAAACGTCATAAACTTGAGCGCGATATTGCTTGGGAAGAACTGAAACTAATTAAGTCTGAGTTTAAGGAAGATTTACAACCTTTGAACTGGATAAGTACAGCATTAAAATTAACGGGTAAGTATAGTTTTATTGCTATGATTAGAAATTGGTTCGTTAAGAAATAACTTTAAAATCAAAATTGTAAAATTTAAACTTTAACGGCAATTTGCTTTTTGAATTCATTAGGCGAAATGCCGAATTTTTCTTTAAATATTTTAGAGAAATAACTTCTACTTGTGAAGCCTATAGAATATACGATTTGAGAAATATTTAAATCGGTAGTTTTCATTAGGTTTCGAGATTGCTCTAGGCGTATATGGCGAATAAACTCTGTAACCGTACGCTTATACAAAAATTTAAATCCATCTTGAAGCTTAGCCTGAGATAAGCCGTAATCTATAGACAATTGGTCTAAAGAGTATTGCTTTGCAGGCTCTTTTTGTATAAGATCGCTAATCCTTTTAATAGTCTTTAATTCCTTTTTTGATACCGTTGTAGGTAGCTTTTTACCTTTAGTTTGTCTATCGTGCTGCTGAATGTGTAAAGAAAGAATTTCGTAAACTTTAGCTTCAATTTTTAGAATTCGAAGCATACCATTAGATTTAATCTTATGAATGGACTTAACATCATCTGACATTCTTAAATTTAATTCTCCAAAATGCGAAAACCTATTGTCGTGATCCGTATCTACAAAAACTTCATACAACTTCTTATTAAGAGAAGAGACATTTGTGGTGCGTTTCTTTAAAAACTCTTTTCGTGCAATTTGAATAGTGTTGATTTGTAACTTTTCGTTTTTTGGGAAGTGAATATAATTGACACCTTCAGACTTATTAGCAATAATTATAGATTGAAATTGCTCTGTTTTATATTCTGTATTTTGAACTCCAAATCGGTGAGAAAAATACCCTTGAAGATTGTACATAAAACGAATAGGATTAAATGCTTCGCCGTCAATTTTTAGTATAAATTCTTTGTGAAATTTAATATCAAAATCTAAGAGATTAACGCCCCAATCAAAAGGAATATAGATGATCTTGCCTTTAGCATTTGCATTATCTATAGTCATGGTATATTCTCCCCAATGTTCTTCAATTTGCCCATCGAGGTGTTCGTTAATTTCAGTAAGAATGTCTCTTGTGCTAGTTGGATTTATTATAATTTCTATCATAGGGAAGCTTCGCTAGTACTTGGTTAACTAATTACCTTTTTAATCACAATTAGAAAGTTGTAACGGATTGTGTTAGCTGTAAAAATAGATGATTAATTATTGAATTTGGGCAATGTTTTTACAAAAAGATTAAATCATTCCATTTTAATCCTGCAGGTGTGTGAATAAGTTAACCTTTTAATTATTTGAGCAAACTACAGCTTAATTCTATGATTATTTTTGTTAAATCATTATAAATCAACTAAAAACCCAACCCAATGAACATATATGAAGCTATAAGGAAAGATCACGATATTCAGCGTAATTTATTGGATAAGCTAGTGGATACTTCTGGAGACACTAAAACGCGCCAAGATTTATTTAAGGAGTTGCGCAAAGAGTTAACGCTTCATGCCAATGCAGAGGAGCGGCATTTTTATAAGCCTTTAATTCCAACAGACATGATGCAAGAACATGCCAGGCACGGTATTGCAGAGCATCATGAAATTGATGAACTAATTGAGCAGTTAGAAAAAACAGAAATGGATTCTTCGGCATGGCTAAAAGTAGCAAAAGATTTAAAACATAAAGTAGAGCACCACTTAGAAGATGAGGAGCATTCGTTTTTTCAATTGTCTGGAAAAGTGTTTAACGATAAAGAAAAAACGGCATTAGCTACAAAATATAATGCTTATATGGATGAGCATAGGTAATTTAATCTTACTAAGACTAAAAAGCTATCTTTTAAATTTAAAGGATAGCTTTTTTTTGTTTGAGTATTGTTGGTAGTGAGAGATTTAATATTTTATTTATCTTGTTTTTCTTAAAATGTGTTAAGATTTTCGGAGGTAATTAATTGGGTTAATCTCTTAAGTAATTGAATTAATCAACCCTTAAAAAGATAGGTACATTTGATTATCAATTAGCAGTGAAACGCTAACGATGTAAAAAGGTAAGCATCTAGGGAAAATTACCTTAAAATTAAAAATTAAAAAAAAATGGCAACATACACAGAAGAAGTAGGAAATAAACTTAATGGTTTATTAGAGAAAAATTACGACGCAGAAAAAGGTTATAAAAAAGCTGCCGAAAACACAAAACATACAGGATTAAAAACGTATTTTAATAGAAAAGCAATAGAGAGAAAAACTTTTGGACACGATCTTAAGTCAGAGATTAGAGCTTTTGGTCAAGAAGTAGATAAGGGAGGGAGTCTTACAGGATCAGCACATAGGACTTGGATGGACGTTAAAGCTATGTTTTCAGCCGATAATGAAGAATCCATGCTAGAAGAGGCCATTAGAGGCGAAAAAGCGTCTGTTAATGAATACGATGAGGTATTGCAAGAAGCAAGTTTGCCTAGTAGCACAAAATCAATTCTTTTATCTCAGAAAAACCAAATTGAAACTGATTTATCTAAAGTAAAGTCTCTAGAGAATTTGAGATAGAAATTTATTCAGAATTTTTAAACATTGAAGGAAGAGCGTATTCTAAATTATAGAATACGCTTTTTTAGTTTTCATTTAATCCAAAATTGATTGGGAGTGTTATTTATTGTCATCTTGTTTGTATGAGATAGTTTTTTAAGTGTTTAGGATAATGATGATCCGTTATTATGCCTTACTTGCAAATAAAAACGCTTATGTTTTATAAACTATCAAGCACCGCTAATTTAAAAGATATTGAATCTGTTTTTAATGCACAATTTAGATATCCTTTGCTTTACAATTCTAAACCAATAATTAATGGTTTATCTGAGCAATCACTTCCTATAATGCGTATGAATAATTCAAATGTTATTGAGTATGCCATATGGGGAATGTTGCCCGATAATTATAATGATGGTTGGGATAATTTTCAGAATTTAACAAATACATTAAATATATCAATTGATAAAATCAACGAACTAGATTGGATGAAAAGCAGCCTTGTTAACAAACGTTGCGTTGTTATAGTTTCTGGTTTTTTTGCGTCTTATTTATACAATGGGGAAGTATACCCTTTTTACGTTTATGCCAAAAATCGCCAGCCCTTTACTTTAGCTGGCGTTTATTCTAGGTTGGCAGATGGTTTTATGACGGTTAGTTTAGTAACTACCACCGCAGGAAACGGATTAAAACACGTACACAATTTAGGTCAAGATTTTCCTATTTGTATGAGTGCTAATAACTATAAAGAGTGGTTAAATATAGATTTAGCTAGGTCCACTGATAATATTGAAAACATTAAAGTCGCCGACTTAAAAGCGCATACCATTTCAAAAGAGTTTTATAAAAACGATATTATATTTGAATCAGTTTTAGATCCGGCACATTATAATGATTTACCCCTGCTTAGTATAAGTTAAATTGATAATGTCTTTAAAGTGCTACCGCGAAGTATTTCAAGAAAGGAACGCTCTAGTTTGATAAAGACATTCAAAATTTAGAAAGTTAGAAAGTGTTACATAAATCTAAATTTTCAAACCTATTTTATTGCGTTAATAACTGAAGTTTATGAGTTAAAGCTGATACATAATAAGGTTTATCTTCGTAGTATATTAATAGTAACTTAAGTTTAAATACTTTTTTTAGTTTAGTATAGGTTGGTTACCTAGTGTTAAAGCGAGTTCTCCCTTAGAGAACTCGCTTTTTCTTGTGCCTAATTTGAATGATCAAAACGGTTAATATCAATAGTATATGAGCAAAAGACTCTTCTAAATATAAGCCATCTTTGTAATGAGGGTTAGAGGTTCTAACCTAATAACTAAAAACCAAAAAATTATGTTACGTTGGACAATCACATTCGTTATAATAGCAATCATAGCAGCAATCCTTGGATTCGGAGGAATAGCAGGAGCAGCAGCAGGAATTGCTAAAATTATCTTCTTTATTTTTATAGTACTTTTTGTACTGTCATTATTAAAAGGAGTTATAAAAAAGTAAAAGAATAATATATAAATGTTTAATGGCCTTGAGAAATACAATTTCTCAAGGCCATTTATTATAGCACGCTACACGTCTCTAATTTTCAGGATAGATAGTGTTACCCACTTCTTTAATTTTAATTTTTTTTTAAACGAATTCTCAACACTTTTAGTCTAAAACTATCAGGATACGTTTTACTTATCTAGGGACACTGTTGGTTAAATAAAACAATCTAACATTACATTATGCCAATTGTTGTAATACCTAACTAAGTTCTACACGTCATTAAGATTTTATTGTGTTCTTCTAGAAATTCTTCTCTAACAATATTTTCAATAGGGGTTTAATTTAATTTCGATCTGTAAGATATAAACACGACGAATAAACTTAATATTAGAATTTTCACCATATAAATCGTGACATTTTACTTTTAAACACCTTTGAATTACGAAATTATATGTTGAATCCCTTTAGATTCATAAAATTTATAATGGTATAAGTACTGTTAATAACTTCATTGTAAGGATTTGCACAAAAAACCTACTTTTGTTTTATATAATAAAATACAAGATATGTCTGATACAATTGAAAAAGTAAAGTGTTTAATTATAGGATCTGGACCTGCAGGATACACAGCTGCAATATATGCGTCTAGAGCAAATATGTTTCCTGTTTTATATCAAGGGGAGCAGCCTGGGGGGCAGTTAACGACAACCAATGATGTTGAGAATTTTCCGGGTTATCCTGAAGGCATAACTGGGCCAGGAATGATGATTGAGTTACAAAAACAAGCTGAACGTTTTGGAACAGATGTAAGGCATGGTTGGATTACTAAAGTTGATTTTTCTGGTGACATCCATAAAGTTTGGGTGAATGAAGAAAAAGAGATTCATGCAGATACTATAATTATTTCAACAGGAGCTTCTGCTAAATATTTAAACTTACCCTCTGAACAAAAATATTTAAAATTAGGTGGTGGCGTTTCAGCATGTGCCGTTTGTGATGGATTCTTTTATAGAAATCAGGAAGTTGTGATTGTTGGAGCAGGCGATTCTGCCTGTGAAGAAGCACATTATTTATCTAAACTTTGTAAAAAAGTAACTATGCTGGTAAGACGCGATGAATTTAGAGCTTCTAAAATCATGGCAGAACGTGTACAAAAAACAGAGAATATAGATATACTTTACAATACTGAAACCGATGAGGTTTTAGGTGATGGGCAAGTGGTTACAGGTGTTCGTGTTATTAATAACCAAACTAATGTAAAGCAAGATATTGAAGCTACTGGTTTCTTCGTAGCTATAGGTCATAAACCTAATACGGATATTTTTAAAGATTATTTAGATTTAGATGAAACAGGTTATATTATTAATGCAAAGCCAGGAACAAGCAAAACTAATATCGAAGGTGTGTTTGTAAGTGGTGATGCCGCAGATCATGTTTACAGGCAAGCGATTACAGCAGCAGGTACTGGATGCATGGCGGCATTAGACGCAGAACGTTATTTAGCAGCTAAAGATTCTGATTTTGAGGTTGCGACTTCTACTTATAACTAAATTAATTCTTACATATATGGGGAGCCGAAGTTTAACACTTCGGCTTTTTTTTGTGCATTTTTTTTAGGAAAATTGGGTATATGACTTTTGTCATAATTTAAAAGGCTTTTAATGGCAATCTTTGTCGAAACATTAAAACTCAATTATGAAACATTCTTTTAAACTCCCGGTATTTTTTCTAACAGTTTTCTTAAGTAGTCTATTTTCTTTTCAGACTGTTTTTTCTCAAAATTATACTTTAATTAATTCTTCTTCCGTGTTAGAAGTGCATGGAACGTCTTCTTTACATGATTGGACATTAGAAACGGAAAAGCAATCAGGTAAAGTTGTTATTGCTAACTCAGAAGAACTAGAGATTAGTAGTCTTAATTTTTCTGTTGAAGCAGAAAGTCTTAAAAGTGGTAAGTCATCAATGGATAAAAACACTTATAAAGCTTTAAATACAAATGATCATAAAACAATGGACTTTAGTCTTACGTCATTAAAGAAAGTTACTAAGTTATCTGATCAATCTTTCAAAGTTTCTGCTTTAGGGAAAATGACTGTGTCTGGTGTTACGAAATCAATTACAATTGATATGACTGTAAAATTAGAAGGAAATAGGCTTTTACTTAATGGTGAAAAATCATTTAAAATGACAGATTTTGGTATTGATCCACCTAAAGCTTTATTAGGAACTATTAAAACAGGTAATGACATTACAATTGAATTCAAATCCGTATTCGAACAGAAATAAATAAAACATAAAATCAATTCAACCTTAAATTTATAAATTATGAAATCAATATTAAAACTCGTAGCACTTGTCATTGTTATGACAATGGGATATTCTATATCTGCACAGACAAAAAATCCAAGAGATTTTGATAATTACAGACAACCAGATCAAAGAGGTGTTAATGTTTTTGAAGCAAAAAAAGACACTGTCACGGCTTTTGAAGAACTTCATGTTAGGATAGGAGGGTCATTTGCTCTGCAGTACCAAGCCTTAGATAATGAGAACTCAGGCATTACACCGTTATCAGAAGTTGGTAGTAACTTTAACCTAGCGACTGCTAATTTAGATTTAGATGTGGCGCTTTACGATGGTGTAAGCATGCATTTAAGAACGTATTTGTCATCTAGACACCACCACGAACCTTATGTAAAAGGGGGGTATTTTAAAATAGATAAATTAGATTTTATCTCTAAAGGATTTATGGAAGAGCTTATGAAGCATACGACTATTAAAATTGGTCATATGGAAAATAACTACGGAGATGCACATTTTAGAAGAAGTGATAATGCGCAGGCAATTTACAATCCATTTGTAGGGAATTTAATTATGGATTCGTTTACTACAGAGGTTGGTGCAGAGGTATATTATACAGCCGATAATGGATTTTTTGGTATGGTCGGATTTACTAATGGTAAATTAAACCAAAGCACTACCGTATCTGATGGTTCAACTGGAGGAGCTGCATTCTTAGCAAAATTAGGCTTCGATAAGCAAATCAATGATGATTTTAGATTCAGATTAACAGGATCGTTATACAATACAGGGTATGCTCCAAATGTATATTTATATTCTGCAGATAGAGCTGGTTCTAGATATTATAATATTATGCAAGATGCTACAGCAACTAGCGATAACTTTAGATCTGGTCGTTTTGATCCTGGTTTTAAAAATCAAATTACTGCAGTAATGATTAACCCATTTGTTAAGTATGGTGGATTAGAATTTTTTGGAACTGTTGAGTTAGCTTCAGGAAAAGCTTTAAGTGAAGCCGATAGAAGAAACGCAGATCAATATGCTGGTGAGGTTATATACAGATTTGGGCAAGCAGAAAACGTATATTTAGGTGCACGTTACAACACAGTAAGTGCTGAGTTAGCAAGTGGTGATGATGTTAGTGTTAATAGATTTCAACTAGGCGCAGGTTGGTTTTTAACCCAAAATGTATTATTGAAAGCCGAATATGTAGTACAAAAATATGAGGATTATCCAACCGGAGATCTTCTTGAAGATGGTCAGTTTGATGGGCTTATGTTAGAGGCAGTTATAAGCTTTTAAGTATTAGTTTTTAAGACCTTCATCTTTCCGGATGGAGGTCTTACTTTTTATTTTTTTTAATTATGGTTAAGACAGGATTATTTATCAGTTTATTTTTCTTGGGATCTGTGCTATCTGCTTTTTTTGACGTCGAAGCACTTGAAACTAAAGAATCAACTGTGGTTTTATCTTCTGATAGTTTTTTAAGAATTAAAGGTAAAACTAATGTGAGTACGTTTGAGTGTCAATTTGATATGACTACAATTTCTGAAGCAATAAGAATTAGTTATATAGATTATGACAAAAGGATAGAGTTTAAGGACACGAAATTAACACTTCCTAATTTAGAATTTAATTGTGGTGGTAAGGCTATAAATAAAGATTTCAATAAACTATTGAATACCGAAGAGCATCCAGAAATAATTCTCAAGCTAAAAGAAATTTCTAAAGCTAAAAAAGAGTCTGGGTTCATTACAGCGACTATAGAAATAACGATTAGTAATATTATGAGGGCCTATACAGTTCCTATTACTATAGCAAATAGTGAGGGTTTACAGGTCAGTGGAGTAATGCCATTAGACATTAATGACTTTAAATTAACTGCACCTACCAAAATGTTAGGTATGGTTAAAGTTTCACCCGAAATTGAGATTCAATTTTCTCTTAAAATTAAAGAGTCTTAGTGTTTTTAGCGTTGTTTCTTTTGCAACTTAGCTGTGTCTTCAAACTTAGTAATAGTAATTACAGGACTACCAAAAAGATAAATTTCGCTATCACCAGAAGCAGCGATAGTAATATTTTCAGTTGCAGAAATAGTTAAATCACTACTATCTTCTAATGTAACATCAACACTTTTGACATCAAATTTTGCTCCATCAAAATTAGTAGAACTATCAAGTTGAAATATAGAATTATTCGCTCTTCCTTCAATAACAGCATCTGCACGTTGGTATAAAATAAAACCTGCAGTTTTACTATTAATTAAAGCATCCAATTTGCTATTATCGCTTAATTCAATCTTAGAAGTATCTGCAGTAAGATTTAAGCGTGCTTTAGACTTTCCTGAGCTTTTATAGTTAAATGTTTTAGAGTTAATGTTTAGGTATGCTCTAGAATTATCGGAAGTTGTTAAAGTAACATCACCAAGTTCCATAGACGTTAAAGATCTAATTTCTCCATCACCTCTCGTTTCTATGGTACTGAGGCCATCACCATAATTTACGGTAATATTTAATTTCTTTTTTGACGAAATACGAACGGTCTCAGTAAACGTTAAGACACCATCAACAACATTAAACTGAATAACATCATGTAAATTGTCATCAGCTTCAATGTTTACTGAGGGCTTACTATTGTAAACGATTTCAATTGAAAAATCACCATCAACTATAATTGAATGAAAATTATCAATAAACGTCTGTTTTATAGTCACATTTCTATCTCCTTTAATTTTATCGTCAGACTGTGCATGTAGTACAGGTAAGGCAGCAATGATTAAAATTAGAGTAAGTATTATTTTTTTCATGTTCTATTATTTACTGTCTTTTAAGAGACACAAAACTTCTAAAATAAGTCACTATTTATAATAACAGGCGACTGTGTGAAGTTTCGATTGTCAATATTAAGGATTTCTGTTTAATATTGACCAATTAAAAGTTAATAAACTAAGATAAGCAAAAACCATCCCAAACTCTATTTAAAGTTTAAGATGGTTTTTATGTATTTGATTAATAGGTTCTTAGTAGCTAAACTAAATAGGTGCTCATTGCTGTATAATGTGTTTATTGCTGTTTTACACTACCCGCAGAAGTATCAGATTTATTTACTTTTTTAGGATTTCCAGAATATCTTATATCTCCACCACTAGTTGCATTTGCTGTCAGCTCTTTTGAAGTGTTTACAGAAATGTCAGCTCCGCTTGTCGCTTTTACATCAGATGTATCGGCTAAAAGGTTAGACGCATCAATGTCGCTACCGCTGGTGGCCTCTGCTATTAAGAATTTCGTAGTTCCGCTTACCTTAATATCGCTACCGCTTGTAGATTTACATTTTAAGGTTTCTGTAATCACATCTAAGGTTATATCCGCTCCACTGGTAGTGTTAATTTCTAAACCAGGAACCGATATCGTATTAGTAGAATATACATCGCTTCCGCTTGTAGCTTTAAGTGCTGAGATGGTTTCAATACTTAATAGTACTTTTTTAGAACTTGCTCTTCTTATGTTTTCCGTAGCGTATATATGTAAGATACTATTCTCTACATCTGTCATAATTAAATCTTGAAGATTTTCATCGGCTTCAACACTAAGTCCAATTGCATCAGATTGGGTAATGTATAGGTCTATACCTTGGCTAACTTTAATTTCATTAAAGTCTGGTGAAATATCACGATCCATAGTAACAACCTCTCCATTGCCGTCAACACCTTCCCCAAAATTCATAGAGAAGTTGCAAGAGAGCATTAATAAACTAATAATACTAATGATAATAATTCGGGTTAGTGTAGTCATGATTTCTGTTGGTTTTTTGATTGATGAATTGTTATGATATAAATTTAAGCTGATTAAGCTTGGTTACATGTTTTAAAATGATGAGCTGTAGAATGATTCGGTTCAGTTGTCATTAACTTCAATACTCACTCCGTCTTCATGATTAATTTTAATGTTAACTTCAGATTTCTTATCTGTGTTTTTAAGCGTTCCTATTTCTTGCTCATAGATATCTTCAACGGCCTCTTCAAAGACATTTTCAATATCTTGTTCTTTGATTTCTTCAATACAGTCTAAACATCCAATGGCATTCATATCAACTTTATAATAGTGATTATCCATTTCGCGTGTTAGTAAATTATCTGGTGCATTATAATATTTTGAAAAGCGCGATACATAATTGTCTGTTTGAAATACTGTACCTTCAGGTAAATAGATATAAATCTCTACTTGCTGCTCGCTAAATTTATTAGATCCTTCTGTGGTAAAATAAGAATCCATTTTTAGTTCGTTTTTATTCAATTCATACTTATAGTTTATGTTTTGCGCGCGTTCTCTAGCTAAATCGTAATTGCTACCACTAGCCAGTGAGTGAATTTTAATGCTTGCTAAGGAATCTGAAGTTTGTTTTATTATTAATCTAACATCAGTACTAGATATTATTCTCTCACCGTTATTTATTGGGCTGATCTTGTAATTTTTATAATTTCTAATAAAATTTTGATTATAAATATCATGACTCAACATTCTTAATTTCAACGTGTCTTTTGAGGTGATGTTTATTTGCTTTTCTACTTTTACAATGGTCGCATCATAAGCGTGCTCTGTAGCTTGTTTTACACCAGTGATGACTAAGCCAATTATAGCCATTATCCAAAGCCCTAAAAGTGTAAATTTCGCAATGTTACCAATAGATTTAAGGTTGTTTATAAGAATTTTTAATCCTAAATAAAAGATAAAGAAAAAAGGAATTCCGACCACAAAGAACAATAACATTGACATTAACCACATTGGAATATTGGCTGCATTTGAAGCATCAATAAAATCCATACCAGGAAAATGAACGGCATTGGTAACCCCAACGGTAAAAAAAGCAATTATGAGTCCGATTAAGGCACTTATACCTACGATTATTAAAATTATACCGATGAATTTCGCAATTACTTTTAAGAAAAACATAATGATAGAACCGATCGTTTCAAAAAAAGATTGCGAACTCGATTTTAACTTACTGCCTTGCTTCTGAAAATCGACATTTTTTACAGTTTCGGATATGTTATCTGAAACATGATCAAACCCTTCTTTTAGTTTGTCTCCGTGTTTTTTTAAGTCTACATTTTTAAAATTTTCGGATACGGTATCAATACCGTCTTTAATTTTTTTTTCGATATTACTAATGTTTACGGCGTCACCTGTCATGGTGAGTTTTTCAGCAGTAGTTTTGGCTTCAGGTATTAAAGCCCAAAGTAAAATATAAAGTAAAAATCCTGTACCAGCACCAAACATTAAAATAACCCATAACAAACGAATCCATAATGCGTCAATTCCAAAATAATGACCTAAACCAGCAGAAACACCACCAACGTACGAGTTGTCTGTATCTCTAAACAAACGTCGCGTTGCACCAGATTTTTGCTTGTAGTGCTGTTTTGGTTCATCTTCAAAAATTTCGTCATCGACTAAGTAGTCTTCAGGTTGCCCCATAATGGTAATCACCTCGTCAACTAACTTTACGCCAACAACTTGTTTTTCGTTTTGAATACGCTCTGCAAATAATTCTGCAATTCTAGCTTCAATATCTGAAATGATTTCTGAGCGACCTTGAGAATCTGTAAATGAACGTTTTATAGCCTCAAGATAGCGTGATAATTTGAGGTAAGCATCTTCGTCTATATGGAAGAATATACCGGCTAAATTTATATTGACTGTTTTATTCATTTCTTTGATGTTTTTGTAGTGGTTACTAGGTTAACTGCATTTTGTAATTCGTTCCAAGTAGTATTTAATTCTGTTAGAAACAGTTGCCCTGTCTCTGTAAGTCCATAATATTTTCTTGGTGGTCCCGATGTAGATTCTTCCCATCGGTAATTGAGTAATCCTGCATTTTTTAGCCGTGTTAAGAGGGGATATATAGTACCTTCTACAACGAGCATTTTTGCGTCTTTTAGTGTGCTTAGAATCTCTGCAACATAAGCATCTTCGTCTTTTAAAACGGATAGAATGCAATATTCCAATACACCTTTTCGCATTTGTGCTTTTGTGTTTTCTATCTTCATGTGTGTTTTCTGTTTTTTATTAAAGTCACATGCAGTTCGCGCAAGAAACTTAATTTGTTATACGGTAATTTTGTCTGCGCTCGTGTCATAGGATGTAATTCTTAAATTCGATTAAACTGTTCATTTTTTGATTGATTTGATTATTGATGATTACTTGTTACTTACTTTAAAAAGTTGATAGTTATTGGATATTTAAACGTGTTGCCATCTCGTGCTGATAAACTAGCTTTAACAATAAGGGCTAATTCAATTATAAAAGCAACAATTGCTAAGACTCCTAAACCGCCACCTATATAAAGGAAAGGAGAAGGCTCTCCGATGTTAATATGAAAATTATTAAAACCGTTAAAGTCTAAAATATCCATCCCTCGGAATATCTTAAATATAAAAAACGGTACGCTTAACGTACCTATAATAATGGCATAGAGTAAAACGCTAATTTGAAAATTAATAGCCTGTTTTCCATGCTGATCTATAAATTCGGATTTGCTTTTATTAGCAGCCCATAATACTATAGGACCAATAAAATTTCCAAAGGGTATTATAAATCTTAAAAACGTTGACAAATGTATAAATGTCGCTAAATTTCTGTGATGATTATTTATCATTTTAAAAAGTATATAATAGTTGCTTATACAAATATATGTCTTTAAAAAGGTATTGTGTTACGCATAGTACTGTAAATTAACATTTTTTTAACATTAGTTCAGTTGAGTATTTTCGATTATTTTAGTACAAATTATTGTTGATACATATGAATATAACACCATCTAAACTTAATAAATATCTAATGTTTAAGCTACCTGCAGCCTATTTTACAGGTGTTAGAACAAAAGAACTAAATGAAAACTCTTGTGTTGTAACGGTGAAGCATCGTTGGGTAAATCAAAATCCTTTTAAATCTATGTTTTGGGCTGTACAAGGCATGGCAGCCGAGTTAACAACTGGGGCATTAGTCATGAAAAAGATTAAAGAAAACGGTAAAAAAATATCTATGTTAGTAGCTTCTAATAATGCTTCATTCACAAAGAAGGCTACAGGCAGAATTACGTTTGTATGTAATGAAGGGCATAAAATAGACAACGCTATAATTAAAGCTATTGAAACAGGAGAGGGTCAAACAGTTTGGTTAAACGCAAACGGTATAAATAAGGATGGTGTAGAAGTGTCTTCCTTCAATTTTGAATGGACTTTGAAAGTTAAGAATTAAGAGTTGAGAGTCAAGAGTTTAAAAATGGAAAATTGTCATAAAATTATGAGAAATGAATTTATACTATTTGTTTTAAAAAAAATATGTAACAAAATTGTAACTATTTCAACATATAGTTGAATCAATTTATGCAGAACTTGTTTCAGCGTCAAAAACATTAAATACATCAACTATGGAAAAATTACCAAATTATAACGACAGAAATGCTCACGAGATAGATTACCGTATTTACGGTGAAGAAATGCAATATGTAGAAATAGAATTAGATCCACAAGAAGCTGTTATTGCGGAATCGGGAAGTTTTATGATGATGGATGATGGTATTAAGATGGACACTATTTTTGGCGATGGCTCACAAAAAGATACAGGAATTTTAGGTAAAATCCTTGGGGCTGGAAAACGTATTCTTACAGGTGAAAGTTTATTTATGACGGCTTTTTACAATGACCTTACAGGAAAACGTAATGTGTCTTTTGCATCTCCATATCCTGGAAAAATAATTCCGATTGACTTATTAGAGTATGGTGGAAAGTTTATATGCCAGAAAGATGCCTTTTTATGTGCTGCAAAGGGAGTGAGTGTTGGTATTGAGTTTTCTAAAAAATTAGGACGAGGCCTTTTTGGAGGAGAAGGCTTTATTATGCAGAAGTTAGAAGGTGATGGTATGGCATTTGTGCATGCAGGAGGAACAACGGCTGTTAAGACTTTAGCAGCAGGAGAAACGCTACGCGTAGATACAGGATGTATTATTGGTTTTACTCAAGGCGTTGATTATGATATCGAATTTATTGGTGGTATTAAGAATTCAATTTTTGGAGGTGAAGGTTTATTTTTTGCAAAACTTCAAGGGCCAGGAAAAGTGTATATTCAATCCTTACCATTTAGTCGATTAGCCGGCAGAGTTTTAGCATCAGTACCTAGAGGTGGAAAATCTAAAGGTGAAGGTAGTATTCTTGGTGGATTGGGTGATTTATTAGATGGTGATAATCGGTTTTAAAATTTTAGTTCTTAATAGTCTAAATTTTAGACTGTTAAAGGATTTTGATTTCTGCTTGAAAAAGATAGGCTTCATTTCATAATTTCAAATTTTTAACATAAGAAGCTGTTAAACTTTTTATGAAAATGATTTTCATTATGAATTTTTGCTATCTTTAAAACTGAATTGAAACGATAGCGTATAGAAAAAAAATACTTTTTGTTAACCTAAAAACTTAAAAATAACTATGGCGCGAGCAATGTACGAGTACACTAAAACTGTACTTAGCAAAGTGAGTTTTGATGCGACATTATTCTGTAAGGAAGTGCAAAAAGCAGTAAGACGTTTACTGCCTCACGAACTTGAAGAATTAAGAATCTTTATTCAGTCCTTAATCAATCAAAACCCAGATTTAAATCAATGCTTGATTTATTTAAAAGCATAATATCAAACAAGCGTCCTGATAACCGTCAGGACGCTTGTTTTGTTATTAAAGTACTATCTCGGCAGACGTTTGTAATCTATTTTGCTTTCGGACTGATAATTTCTACATTCTGAAACGCTATCGCACCACGAATTATACCAGATATTACGTTATGCATTGCATCTATAATTTGCATTTTTAATTCGCTCTTATGATAAATAATACTAACTTCTCTCGCGGGAGACGGTTCTTTAAAGTGTCTTAAATTAGGGCTTAGTTTTTCCCTAACATCTAAGGTGTGTAAGTAAGGCAAAAGCGTCATTCCCATACCTTCGTTAGATAATTTTATTAACGTTTCTATACTACCACTTTCAAGTTGGAAAGTCTCATCCATTTGATCTTTAAATGTCTTACAAAGATTAATAACTCCATCTCTAAAACAATGTCCATCTTCTAATAGCAACATGTCATCGATACTTAAATCAGAAACTTCAATAACTTTTTTGTCTTTTAGACGGTGATTTTCAGGGATGTAAGCAACAAAAGGTTCGTAGTATAGAACACGTTCTTTTATATTATCACTTTCTAATGGTGTCGCTGCGATCGCTGCATCTAAATGACCGTCGCTAAGGCGGGTTAAAATTTCTTCGGTAGTTAACTCTTCAATTTTTAATTTAACTTTTGGATATTTTTTAATAAAGTTTTTAAGAAACATTGGTAGAAGTGTAGGCATTATCGTAGGGATAATCCCCAATCTAAACTCACCTCCTATAAATCCTTTTTGTTGATCTACTATATCTTGAATTCTATCTGCTTCATTTACTATATTTCGAGCCTGATATACAATCTTACGTCCAACATCAGTTAATTCTATAGGCTTTTTACTTCTATCAAAAATCGTGATATCTAATTCGTCTTCTAACTTCTGAATTTGTGTACTTAAAGTGGGTTGCGTTACAAAACATTTTTCTGCTGCTTTGGTGAAATTTTTATGCTCTGCAATAGCCAAAGCGTATTTTAATTGCGTAATTGTCATAACTATTAATTTAGGCTATAAAAGTATAAAAACTATTCATAAAAGCTATGCTGAAGAAGGCTTAAATATTTCGTAAATTTGATTAAACAAAAATCAACATATTATGAAACTAAATAGCATAGGTTTAGATACCGTAAAAACAAAAGGATTAGCTGATGATTTAAATCAATTACTAGCAAATTTTCAGTTGTATTATCAAAACTTAAGAGGTATTCATTGGAATATTAAAGGGCGTGGTTTTTTTGACCTTCATGTAAAATTTGAAGAATTATACACGGATGCCAATTTAAAGGTAGATGAAATAGCTGAGCGTATTTTAACATTAGGTGAAACTCCTTTACATACATTCGAAGATTATACGAAAGCAGCCAAAGTTCCTGTGGGTAAAAATATATCTAAAGATGAAAAAGCAGTTGAATTAATTGTAGATTCGCTTTCAGAACTATTAAAAATGGAACGTTCTATCTTAGAAGCTGCAGGCGATGCAAATGATGAAGGTACGAATTCAATGATGAGCGATTTTATAACCGAACAAGAAAAAACGGTTTGGATGATGAAAGCTTGGTTAGGTGAAACAGTTTAAGACTGATTTATTTTTATATCATAAGAAAGACTGCTATTTAGCAGTCTTTTTTTGTTTTGATTATGTGTATTTTATTCTAAAAACGAATATTTAAGTTGAGGTCTTTATCTTCAACTATAAATTTAGCTTCATCGTAATTTGGTGGGCCAAATGACATTACGTTATTAGAGATACCATAAGATTCTAAAGGCATTCCGTTGTCTTGAAAGTCCATTCGCTTATTATCATTTTCATCGTGTAAAGTCATTATCGCATATTCTCCTGGGACTACGTTTTTAAAGATTATTGTTACTTTTCCATCTTTAATTTCTGTTTCAGCATCCATAATCCCTTTGCCTTTCATAAAGGTTTCAGACGAGTGTAAAGATGTTAATACTTTTCCATTATCATTTGATACATTATCAATGGTAATTGTGATTGTTGTCCCTGTATCTTGAGAGAACCCAATGATTGAAGTTAAAGCTAATGTGAATGTTAAGATAAATTTTTTCATGATGTTGCGTTTTTAATGGTTAATGTGAAATACTGTTCTTCTTTGTTGATGATTCAAATATCTAAAAAAGATGCAAGTATATAAAAACACCTTTACTGAATTGTAATTTTAGTAGGATGGACTGTTGTTTAATTAGAAATTAATGGGTTAACCAAGAGCCAACGACTATAGCAGTCCACGTGCTTTGATCTCCAAATACTTGTTAATAGTGTTAATGGTTAGGTTTTCGGGCGCTGTTAAAATAGATTGAATACCATGCTTCTGAAGTTCTTTTACCATCAATCGTTTTTCGAAAGCAAATTTTTCAGCGATGGTTTTGTGATAAATAGATTGTAAATCCTCGGCATTTTCATTTAGAATGGTATCTAATTCTGTGTTTTCGAACAAAACAACCACCAACATATGCTTTTTAGATATGGCCTGTAAATAAGGCATCTGACGTTTCAGAGCACTAATGTGTTCAAAATTTGTATAAAGTAGAAGAAGGCTTCGATGCGTCACTTTTCGTTTTAATTGTGCGTAGAGCAAACCAAAGTCACTATCATTAAATTGCGTATCTATATTGTATAAGTTTTCTAAAATACGATTAAGATAGGTCAATTTTTGAATGGCAGGTAAAAAGGATTCTATCTTTTTTGAGAAGGAAATCATACCAACTTTATCGTGTTTTTTTAGCGCCACATTACTAAATGCCAATGTTGAATTAATAGCATAGTCTAACAGCTTCAGCCCGTTGAAAGGCATTTTCATTATTCTGCCAGTATCGATAATAGAGTAGATGGGTTGCGATTTTTCATCTTGATATTGGTTCACCATCAATTGACCTCGTTTTGCTGTGGCTTTCCAATTTACAGTTCTAAAATCATCACCAGGAATGTAATCTTTTATTTGTTCAAACTCTGAAGTATTACCAATGCGTCTTATCTTTTTTAAACCAAATTCGGTTAAAGAATTGCTTATCGCTAAAAAATCGTACTTCTGCATTTGAATAATGGAAGGGTAGACCATTACCATTTGCTGGTTTTGAAATTGATATTTGCGTTTTACAATTTTTAGAACAGAAGACACAAATATGTTAAGATGTCCAAAATAATACTCACCACGATCTACAGGTCTTACCAAATATTCGAAGTCGTGATTTTGATTGGGGTTTAAATTCGTTTGGTACAGAAAATCGCGTTTCTGAAATTGTACAGGTAGTTCATCAATAACATCAATATAGGTTTTAAAACTGTACTTATTGGAGATTGTAATGGGTACAGGGTTATTATCACTATTTGAAAATTTATCAGGTAAAATCCGTCTGGCTTGTATAGCATTTTTCGGTTGATAGAGTAGAAGTAAATCTATAAATAGCAGAACAGCTATAATAATTGTTAGTATCCAAGCAACGGCATATAATGTCGGCATCCAATACGATAAAAGAAAGCATACCGACGCCATAGCTATATAGATGTAGAGCTGTTTATGGATATACAATGATTTTAGAAATTTCATACTTGCTTACTGCTTACTGCTTACTGCTTACTGAAAACTGAAACTATCTCGGCACTTCAACCGACTGTACTATCATTTCAATTACATTTTCTGTGGTCATACCTTCCATTTCGCGTTCTGGTGTTAAAATAATACGATGGTTCAAAACAGGATTCAATGATTTTTTCACATCTTCAGGAATTACAAAATCACGACCATTGATAGCGGCAAAAGCTTTAGCGGTATTTAATATCGCAATAGATGCTCGTGGTGAGCCACCAAGATATAAATGCGGATGATTTCGTGTTTTAGAAACGACTTCTGCGATGTATTTAATAATCTTCTCCTCAACAAGAATCGCTTGTGTTTTTGTTTTATATTCTTCAAGCGCTGCTGTATTTAAAATGGCGTTGATTCTCTCTTGTGGCTTTTCACCCTTACGCTCGTGATGTGAAGCTATAATTTTAATTTCATCTTCTAAAGACGGGTAATCGACTTTAATTTTAAAGATGAAACGGTCTAATTGTGCTTCTGGTAAAGCATAGGTGCCTTCTTGCTCAATAGGGTTTTGTGTGGCTAAAACCATAAACGGATTATCGAACTTATAGGTAAATCCATCAACAGTAGCTTGACGCTCCTCCATGGTTTCAAATAAAGCAGCTTGCGTCTTTGCGGGTGCTCTGTTGATTTCGTCAATCAAAACAATGTTAGAGAAAATAGGACCTTTTTTAAATTCGAACTCTGAAGATTTCATATTTAAGATCGACGTTCCCAAAACATCACTAGGCATTAAATCTGGTGTAAATTGAATTCGACTAAATTCCGTTTTTAGAACTTTAGCGAAGAGTTTTGCAGTTACTGTTTTTGCAATGCCAGGCACACCCTCAATTAAAACATGGCCGTCGGCTAATAAAGCAACAATAAGTAATTCTACAAAATTATCTTGCCCAATAATGACTTTTCTCAATTCGTTTTTAATGCTTTCTACGGCATTTTTTAAATCTTCCAATTGAATGCGATTGTCAAAATTTAAGTCGTTGTTTACTGTTTCGTTTTCTTCCATTGGTTATGGGATTTAAATTGTTCTATTAAGGTGTTTAGCCTTTCTAATTCGATATTGCTGATGTCGTTTTTCTGATTCAGGCTATCTATAAGTTTAAATAATGTTTGCGTGTCTTCAACCGTATTATTACTTCTGGCAGCTAAGTTGGATATAAAGCTGGTGTTTATTTCGGAAGTTGAAAGGTGCAGGGTGTTTCTAATATACTCTAAAAAATGATGTACTTTATGTAGTGAAATGTCTTTATGTTTTCCACTTTCATAATACATATTAGCAATGGTTCTTGTAAAATCTACAGTCTGATTTCGCAATGGTTTTACTATAGGAATAGCTCGTTGCTTCCGCTTCCCTTCAAAAATAATATAGATTAAAGCACCAATAAGCACTAAATAATAAGCCCATTTTAAGGATTGAGTATTTAAAAAGAGATACATTGGAGATGTGTAAAATGTCTTTCCTGTTTTATAATAGGTATCTACGTAAACGGGTTTGGAAGTGTCGATATAAGATAAAAGTCCGGCTGTATAGTTTTGATTAGGAGATTGCAGCATAAAGTAGTTGGTAAATGCCTGCGGAAATGTACTGAGTATAATTTCACCGTCACCAAAGGGTTGTTTAATAGTACTAATTAAAGTGTCTTCCATTGATGTGTTTTCTCCTCTATAAGTATCGATTAAGCCAATAACTGAGGTCTTTAAGGTGTCAATTTTATTAAAGTGGAAGAATGTATTAGAGCGATCGTACTTGTATGATTTATCAGCGCCTATAGCTGAATTTACGAGTTTAACTTGATATTCGTTATTAAAATTATCAAACGTATAAACAGATTGCGTATTTAGGTTTAAAGTGTCTAATAATTTTTCTTCAAAATCTGCAGCAGCTACTACGAGTGTATTACCATTAGATACCCAATCTAAAAGACTGTTAAGTTCTTCTTTTCCAAAGGCAATACCTCCGTTATAAAAAAGATATGTACCATTAACGGACTTGTTTTTTAAATACTCAAAAGGAGGACGGTCTACAATAGAAACTGAATCTACGATCCGTTTGAGCTGGTCGTTAAAGACATAAGTTCCAAACGGGATTTTATGATGCGTTGCATATGACGGAAACCAATTTATAGCCTTCGGTTTGTTCATCTCTAGAACAACGATAGCCAAGATTGTGAATGCTAAAAGTATGATGTATATTTTTCCTTTTTTACTCAACGTTTTGTAATTGTATTATTTAAATGTTCAAAAGGACGTTTTAGGGTTTCAAACTTAATTGCATCGACATTAAACTCTCCATACCATACATAATCATAAATTCTAGTAATATTTTTAAACTCGACTTTGAGATGGTCTTTATCAATTTCATTGATGTAATCTTCATTAGTTTTTTGTGGTTGCCATAAAATGCTTTCGCTCTCGGTTAAATATTTTAAAGATAATAAGTAATAATACCGAATGGCTAATCTGAAGTTCTTCTGATTAATAGCATCATTTATTAGCGCAGGAATATCTTCATTTTTAATAATTTGTTCTTCTTCAGAAAATAAAATAGAACCTTGTTTTTTTGTTTTGGTTATTAAGTTATTAGAATTTACTTTTAAGAAAAAGCGAACGAGTAAAAAGACTAAAAATCCTAATAATAAGTAAGGCAGAATTTTAAAAGCAAAGTACAGAAAACCCGAGGCTGTGCCGACTCCAAATATGGCTTCCCAAAATTTTCTAATTATATTTTGCAGCCAACGGTAGGCTTTATCTAAAAAGTTTTCTTCGGGTTCAGCTTCGGAATAGTTAAATTCTTCGTTCGCTTTATAGGACTTTAAGTCGTCTTCGGTGATGTCTTGCGTTTCAAGTATACTATCATCAAAATATACGGATTGCTCGTTTTGCTGCGCAACGGAAAGTTGCCCAAAACAAAAACAAAGAAATAGCAAACGGTATACAAGCATTTAGTCTTCTGATTTTCCTATTTCACTAATACGGTCATATGTACCCGTAAAATTTACTTTTTCATGCAAGTGAAAGTAAATTACAGCACCTGCAACCATTAAAATGGTGTTTAACAAAAACTGAAAGAATGTATTAAATACGTTGAGTATGATGACGACAGGATCTGCAGAAAAACTATTTAGGTTAGCCGGATCAATTTCTCCGGAAAAAATGCCTGTACTCACTAAAGCATAGATAACGGAAGGAATTGATATCACCATAAGAAGAATGTAATAAATGATTCCTAAAATGATAAATACTCCAAAGGCAGTCCAAAAATCTGCATTTGCCAATTTAAAACTTTCACTAAAAGCGTCTGAAGTGGAGCGTTTAGGCTCAAAAACATATATGCTAAATACAATTGCCATAGGCACCATAGCATATAGCACAGGTACAAAGCAAAGCATCATGGCAATAACAAGTGTTATACCTTTTAAAAAACTAAGTCCAAAAAACGACCAAAAGGATTTAAGCACATTAGTTTTTATTTCCGCAGCGTTAACATTGCCTTTATGATCTACATAAGATTTAATATAGAACAGTACTGTAGAGGCCGTAAGAATATAAGCCACCATAGCTGAAACGAAATAAATAATGACAACGCTAATAGTTACAAAGATATTAGTAGAGTTAAGGCTAGGTTCATTAAACCTAGTGAGATTAAACAAATCGCCAGCAATATAGTTGTAGGCTGCTAAGGATAGCATAAAAACAACAATTGCAGGACCTGCAATATTAAAAATACTTCGTATAAATGGTTTAAATTCATTTCTGATAAAACCAAAGGTATCAGTGAGTATGCTACTGAAATCTCTTTGCTTTCTAAATTCTATGTAGGGTTTATTCATGTTTAGTTGGTTGAATTATGGTTAAGTTCTATGGTGTTTTTTAATGTTGTATTCGCTTTTAATCTTCTATTTAATTGAATAGGGTAAATTACGTAGTAAAATAGGATTAATGCTAACGAACTAACAATAATAAAAATAGCTAGCCAATCTGGCATTTCGGTATGTCTGGTTACGAAACCTTCTAAAAACCCCGCAATTATAAAGAATGGTATGGTGCTCATTAAAATCTTTAAACCATTTATAACACCACGTTTAAAAGCTTCGAGCCGTGGTAAGGTTCCTGTAAATAACATGCCGTTTCCCATTACAAGACCAGCGCAACCGGCTATAATTATTACTGATATTTCAATTGTTCCGTGGATCCAAATGGTACGTGCAGATTCCCATAGTAAACCTTGGTCATAAAAGAAGTATTGAAAACTGCCCAACATAATACCATTCTGCATCATTATGAATAAGGTACCAACGCCGAGTAGAATACCATATCCAAAAGCCATAAACGCTACTTTGATATTATTAAGTGTGATGCCCAAAAACATATTAAACTCTCCCTGTTGCTTGTAAACAGCCATAGGGTCGCCTTTTTCTATGTTTTCAATCGTCATGTTAACATAGCCATCACCAAGAAAAGATCTTACAAAATCATCTTCACTAGCGGCAGAAAATGCGCCGACCATTACAAAGAGTGTAAATGTAAGAAAGGTTATGAGAAGTTCGCGATGATGCTGATAGAACATAGAAGGGAACTCAGTTTTAAAAAAGGAAATAAGTCTATTTTTTGACTCTTTCTTTGTTTTATAAATATGTTGATGTGCGTTAGAAGCTAATTGATTGAGGTAGCGTTCTGTATTACTATTAGTATAAAATGTTTTCGCGTAGCTTAAATGGTCGGTAACTTCAA
The DNA here is from genome assembly GCF_013403865.1 of Winogradskyella costae. Lineage (GTDB taxonomy): Bacteria > Bacteroidota > Bacteroidia > Flavobacteriales > Flavobacteriaceae > Winogradskyella > Winogradskyella costae. The sequence goes on along the minus strand of NZ_JABFDK010000013.1, from coordinate 7,486 downwards.
TATAGAGGTCAGAAAGTAAATCGGGATCTAATTGCGTTTTATTTGCAAGAATGTTTTCAAATTCTAACCATTTATCTTTATTTTGCTTTACAAAAGCTGCTTCGCGCATTATATTCCCTTTTAGACTTTCAAAGAAAAGAAATTATGGATGAATTTCAAATAGAAACTGCCCAAAATGTGGGGATTAATCAAAATGTTGCTAGTATTGGTGATAGAATGCTGGCTTACCTTATAGATAGTGCTATTATTCTGTTGTATGGTATTGTTGTAATACTCCTTTTAACTACGTTAAATATGGATATGGGAGATACTTGGGCCATATATCTATTAGTCTCGTTACCTGCATTTTTATATTATGTACTGCTTGAAACATTTTTAGACGGAAAAACGGTTGGGAAAGTGCTTATGAAAACTAGAGTAGTGAAGTTAGATGGCTCTAAACCTAGTTTTTCTAATTATTTTGTCCGCTGGATTTTACGAATTGTAGATGTGGTTTTAACCTCGGGAGGTGTGGCTGCATTTACTATTTTGATTAAAGGCAATGGCCAGCGCTTAGGTGATATTGCAGCAGGTACGACGGTGATAAGTGAAAAACAACTATTAACGATTCATGATACGCTTATAAAAGATATTCCTACTGATTATGTACCAACTTATAGTCAGGTTACAATGTTAAATGATAAGGATATGCAAACGGTGAAAAACTTGTATGATAATGCGGTTAGAAACGGACATCATAATATTATTCTGAACTTACATCATCGCTTATTAAAAATTATGATGATAGAAACTACTGATAAACCTGTCGATTTTGTGTCAACTGTCATAAAGGATTACAATTATTACACACAAAATATGTAAGCAGAGAACCACTTTTTTTATAGAAAAAGTGAGAGAATCGCTTATCCCAAGTTCGTTTTGGAATCTCAGTGAACCGCTTTTTGTTATTTGGAAGGATGCGTAAATAGCTCACAGTGAGTGTTATTGATGTATAGGCTATGTTTCATTTATGAAATGGCAAACAACATATGAGGAAGCATCAAATAAAAAGTGAATAATCGCTCGTTTTAGCGCTTTAAATTTATTTATAATCTAAATTGATAATTAGATTCCTACCTTCGCAGGAATGATAGGATGTAAATATAATTAACCCATGTTTTTTCAATTTATAGATATATTAGGGACTATTGCTTTTGCTATTTCAGGCGCATTGGTGGCCATGAATAAGCGCATGGATCCATTTGGAGTTTTAATAATAGCCTTTGTTACAGCAGCTGGTGGAGGAACATTACGTGATGTAATGATTGGTATAGAGCCTGTATCGTGGATGAAAAACATGACCTTTGTGTATGTTGTTATGAGTTCTGCGTTTTTTGCTGTACTCTTTAGAAAACGAATTAACTACCTAAGGAAATCACTCTTTTTATTTGATACTATAGGTATTGCACTTTATACAGTGGTCGGCGTAGAAACGGGCATTATAGCAGGCTTACATCCTTTAATTTGTATTGCATTAGGTACTATGACAGCTTGTTTTGGAGGTGTTTTAAGAGATATGTTATGTAACGAAATTCCTGTAGTGTTTAGGAAAGAAATTTATGCTACGGCTTGTATCTTAGGGGCAATTACATATGTTGTACTTTCTTTCTTTTATGAGGATAAGAGCATTTTGTATGTCATCTCAGGTTTGGTTGTTATAACAATAAGATTAGTTGCGGTTCGCTTTCAAATTAGTTTGCCGACATTATATAATGAAGAGGAAGGTAAGGATGCATTATAACATAGCTGTTAGTTCCTTGAAATGTCAATTCGCTTCAAAAAGTGATTAGGTAGTGTCGTGAAGATTTATTTTATGAAAGTTCAGGTTGACTTTCTTTAAAATTCATAATTTGATTAATTAACTCAGTTTTACTGAATTTAATATTCATAACAATGGACTAATATTTAGTTCCCATTGTCTATCCGTGTGCGGTAAATACACTTATCCCTATTCTTATTTTGTATTGAATTTGGTAGAATTAATGTGATCAAATAGCACTTTGTCGCTACTTATAAAACTGTTAGATTCTGTATCACACATGCGAAGTTGTCTTTAGATTCGGTTTAATGAAATTTTAATGTCTGAACTTTTCTAATTTTAGAATATTTTGTAATTCTAAGTCCGCAAAGGTGATATAATCATTAACCCTCGCTTTGTTAGAAGCGTCGGTTACTCTTTTGGTTTTGAGATAGAATAAATTTGTTCTAATAAAGTTAGATTTATACTTGTTTCCAGTATCAAATATTAATGGGTATAATGAATTATTAATTTACGGTTTTATAATCGTTGCATTAATAATTAATTATGTGTGGTATTATTCTTTGTTCCTATTCGCTTAAATTTAATGTTTCGTATATTTCTGTATCCACCTGCCACCATTAATATCATTGCTTCGTTAACACTGCCAGAAACTAAAACTAAATTTCCATTAAAATCATTTCCAATAATTGTTTTAGTTTCCTTATTAACATAATATATGGGAACAAAAGGATAGAGAGTCAGTTTTCTGTCGATGGTAAAAAAGTCGTCTTTAATTTTGCCATCTAGGCTAAATTCTTCAATGACATATTTGTCTGATTTATCTAACAATTGGACATTTAATTTTTTATTATCTACTAATGTCAATTTTACTTTGTTGCTGTCTAAATTTATGGTCACGACTCTATCCGTATAACTCGATTTTAATACTGTCCATAAATTTTGTGGTGTACTATCATTTGTACTATTATCGTAAATTCCATTTAGCTTGTGATGATCAAATTCGGACGTGACAAAACTATTTTTTCGTATAAGTCTTTTTGTTGAATAGCAACTTGATAGTAAAACAATATAAATTAGTAATATTAGTCTTTTAAGTAGCAATTTTAGTTGTTTTTTTGTTGATTTCAGGACATCTAAGCATGATTCGGGGGCGGGATTCGGCAACTAAGTTAGTATTTAATTACGTAATAAAAAATAGGATATTTTTTTTGTAGTAGGACAGAAGTTTAACGTAATTTATTTAAGACATACTAGTTTTATTAGGCGTTGATAATTTCTGTTTTCTTCCAATTATAAAATATAAAACAGCGCCTAAAAAGTTTTCGAGTAATATGACTAAAATCCATGCAATTTTATTTTTTCCATAAAATTCATTTCTTAAAACATCGATGAGTGCAATGATTGTAGGTATTATTCCAAGAAAGACAGCAATTAATATTAAAATTATTTGCCAGGCTCCAATCATTAAAAAATAGTTCATTGTGTAAGTTTTATGTGTGATTTTTTTAGCATTACTTATTGTATATGTAATAGCGCATAATTTAGCAAACAAAATCGAACGCGGTAAAATTCCGAAGGAATTTTACAAATAAGCACTTGACAAAGCAATTAATGATACAACGTGTTGGCAATTGGCTTTTTTAGTCAAATTTCGATATTACTTTGTTTTTGTCCTTTAGAAAAATACTTAATTCGTTTCGGTTTCTAAATGGATGGAACAATACTTTATTTCCAAAATCCATAATTATCAATGGTGAATAACTTTTATTATCCATTCTTATCAATTCTTTTTTCTCATCATTAGTTCCATCTAAATAGTAAAATGAGTTTTTGTCCACGAAAATCAAAATATCATTTACGTTTAAGTACTTATGATAAAAATAGTCTTTTAACTCAAAAATAAATTCTTGTTTATCACTATGAATATGATTGTATTCGAAAGTAAATTTATCATTTTTCCAATAAATTTCGATTCCATAATTGTCTTGTTCTTTAACTAAAACCCGTTCATTAATTAACTCCTTTATTAATTCGGATTCTGAAGAATAAATCTCATCAATTATTTTGTCATCAGTCGCAATCGAATTCAAAGGTTGTTCCTTATACCTATTAAAACCAATTTCTTTTTTGGTCAGATAAGAGTTTGTTTTTTCTCTATTAGTTATAGTAAATTCTACAAGTTTTAAAATCTCAACAACATTAATTCGGTCAGCATAGATTCTAACAGATAATCCTGAATTGTTTGACTTAATTGTGTATTCAGATTTTATTCCACCGATTATTTTATAATTGGAATTATTGAATTCCAATATATATAAATCATTATCATATTTGTTTGTGTAGTCTTGAATGTATTCGATAAATATTGTGTCCTTGTAATGCAAACGTTCAGATAACTTTTCTGATAATTTACCGACGATTTGAATTTTATCGATGTCAGAATATTCAAATCCTGTTTTCATATAGATTTTCACATTACCATATGTTTTTCCGATTACTTTGTCTTTATGAGCAAAGCAATTAAAAGAAAATAATAACGCTAAAATTCCAATTTTAAATTTCATTCTCTGTTTTTCGTAGCTGACGCACAACGTGCTCGTATAAGAATGGTAGCGGTTTATATACGCTTACTTTTCGATTAAACAAGGACTTTTCTTATATTCACTCTCTATTATTTTTAGAGATAAAACCGCTATTATTTTTATACACTGTTAGCAATAGTTGTTTTTAATCAATTATAATTCATTTAAATTATTATTCAACCACTCTAATCTATCATTCAGCCAATCTTTTAGATATACTACTTCTTCATCATATGTCGGAAAAAAGACATTATTGGGCCAAACGTAAGTTCCTAAAATAGGCCATTTAAAAAAATTTCTTTCTTGTGATTGGCTTAAGGATAGGGCACTTGAATCAATATGTTCTTGGAATAAATTTCTATTATCATAAAAATAATTGAATCTTGATTTAACTTTAGATACGAAGTTTGGGTCTTCAAATAGACGAGAATACCAAGTTGCATTTTTGATCCAAAAACCGTCTGTGGTTTCATTGTTATTGTAGTTAATATTTCCCATGCTAATGTCATAATCCCATACAGGACCCATTTTTAATTTGCCTCCTGGGGTATAATTCATATAAACACTAGAGTAAAATATTGCATCATTATTTTTGGTTATTTCGTTTATAAGATACCAATCTATAAATGAATCTACATCAATATACTTTACGTACCCTTCTACTGGGTCTGTAAAATTATCTCCAAGCAATATGTTTTCGGTTAGTTGTATGTAATTATTTATAATATTGTACTGATCATCTCCTGCATCTAGATTAGGCTCTTTTATATTGAATAAATAATTATTGGTTTCAAAATAAACATCGTCTGGATCTAGCCTTGAAAGTTGATCTACTTCTAGCAAATACCCATTATCCCCAATATCAACTCTGTTAGAAGATTCTTCTACTTTTTGTACAATTTGATATACTCCTACATACTCATTATTAATAAAAAGCTCGACTGAACGAGCATCTGGTGTCCAGTCTAAATCACTAAACCTGCTTAGGTTAAAAGCTACTTCATTTCTTAGCATAGTTTTATCACTATAATTGGCTAGCAAAACCCATTTTTTATCTTTAGCCATTCCCAAAATTTTTTCTTTATCATCAAATTTTATTTGATATGGTTTTTTAGGAAATTGCCAAGTAGAATTTCCTCGACCTCTAATTTCAAGGCCAAGTACTAAATTTTCATCTTCATTACTACTAGTTATCTCAACCTCTCCAGTTATATAATCATCTCTTGAAATGACAGGTTGTAAGTTTTCTGTCATTATTGATATAATAGGAAGTTCAGGAAGTACTACTTCTTCTATTTCAATAATAGTTTCATCTTTACTACAGCTATATAATGCTATTAAAAGAATTGATAATAAAAATGATTTTTTCATATTTTTTAAAAGTGATTTTTTTAGCGAAATCTTGTTTTTAATTATTGCCAACGGTTTTGTGTATGGTTAGTTGCGTGGTTAAGCGAGTAAATTAGCAAATAAATACCGAATAGAAAATACGTGAGTATTTTCGTAAGTATGCAAGAACCAAGCAATTAATTATACACGGTGTTACAAACAGTTTTTATTTCAGATTATACCCAATACTAAAATTTAAGTACGTACTTCGTACATCAACAATATCATCGCTAAACTCTTTCTCGACTTCGAGTAATGTACTAAATCCTTGATAAAAAGTTATTTCTATCCTAAAATCTTTAATAGGATAACCAATTCCTAAATTACCTCCAATATCAAAACTTGATTTTAAATCTCCTAAATCCAGACTTTCATTATTTTGAGATATTAGAATTCCAAATTGTGGTCCTATTGTTAAGTATGGTTTACTAAAAAATTTGAAATTTAATGGAATCGATATATAATCTAACTTGTAATCTATAGTGCTAATATCTAATCCACGTCGTTCTACATTGCCGAAATCTTTTTCTCTGTCTCCAATTTGATTATAAATAATTTTGGGATAAAAATTGATTTTTTCATTAATATTAAATTCAGCGAAAGCTCCAAAGCTAAATCCTATTGATGAAGAATTGATATAAGAACCATTAACAGGTCTGAATTCGTCAGTAAAACGTGACGTGTTTAATCCAAATATAATTCCAAATTCTGTTTGCGAGTAGCTTGATGAAGCTAAAAGTAAGAAAGTTAAAAAAAATAATATCCTATTTTTCATATTTAAAGATTTCTTGTTCATTTTGAGGTACTGCTACTCCGTCAATTTCTGTTACTACGATTTCTAAGGTGTTTTCAGTAATTAATAATATTTCATTTAAGAATGTTCCCTCTTGGTCAACTACAACTATTATTTCGTTTCCATTTCTTGTCCAATTAAAGGGAACAGTAAAAAAATCACAGGGCGTTTGAGTGATTTCCTCTGGTGCTTTTTCTGTTCCAGTATTGTTTGCAGTAAAAATAATGTTTTGTTCAATTTGGCAGTCAACTGCTGTTATATCATTTCCTTGATTTTCAACAGATACTAAATTCCAGATACCTATAAGTTCATCTTGATTTGATTCGTTTGAGTCATCGTCTGATGAACAAGAGAATAACATAATTGCAATTAAAATTCCAAGTAGTAAGTTCAGTTTTTTCATTTCGTAGTTTTTGGTTAAAATTGTTTGTAACGGTTTATGTATGGTTAGTTGCGTGGTTAAGCAACTAATTTAGCAAACATTTACGAACCCGTGAATATTCCGCAGGAATATTCGCAAGTAGGCTAGAACCAAGCAATTAATTATACACGGCTTAAGTTTACAATTCATTAAATTTAAGGATAAATCAGAAAAGACAAAAGAGAGGAGTAAGGTTAATATACACTCAGAAGCTTAAGACTTCGTCAACATTGAAAATCCCCTCTCTTTTCTACACAGATTTCGTACAGTTCTATGAGGCTTTAAGACCTCGATTTTAAGTCGTTGAAACTCGGGTAGATTGTCCTTTGAAAAAAAACATTTTCTTATGAATAAAGATATTAAATATTTTGAACTGCGAAGCACATCATGAATTCCTATTAATAAAATAATAAAAGATGAATAAATTGACATTAGTCATTTAGTTTTCGATGTCACCGATTCTGATGGTAATTATTATCAGTTTAAAAACAATGAATTTG
>NZ_JABFDK010000012.1 GCF_013403865.1 Winogradskyella costae | reverse complement strand
CAACTTTGCTTTTCCACTTTTTAAGGCATCACCAGTAACGCTAGTTTCACCCCACATTTCTTCCATTCCTTTTTTATCCTTCTCTTGAGAATTTATGTCTAAAACACTAATTAAGATTAGTAAAACGGAAACTATAAAACATCTATTCTTTAACATATACGTACTATTATTAATTTTAAAACTTTTAGAAGTCTTTTCCATACTTTCAATATTTATGGCATTGATATAGTCTTGAGAGTCATTTAAAGTCATCTACCTAATGATCCTCAAAAATTATTATTAAAACTTATATCTCATCGTTAATTTCCAAATAGGATTTCTACTATAGTAAGCTGAAAAATTTCGAGTATCACCTCCTTGAAACCTGCGAATATCCTCACCTGTAAGGTTAGATACTCCTGCACTAAGTTGTAATTTTTTATTTAACAAACTCTTTCTAAGGGTAATCCCAAGGGTTGTGCTTCCTTCAGTATAGTGTGGTTCATCTGCACGTGTATTTCCACCGATAGCGCCTAAATTACTAAGGTAATCACCTCTATAAGCTGCCGTAAACCTTAAAGAAAAACCAGATCGCTCATAATACAAAGTTCCATTGGCATTATGCTTAGCTGTACCAGGAAAACCATCAGCTTGCTCCCCTAAATCTCCATCAAATTCACTCTCTACGTAAGAATAATTGGCTTTTATACCAAAATCTTTTGCAAAACCAGGTAAAAAAGAAAGGTGTTGATTAAGTCCCACTTCAAAACCATAAATTTGACCATCAGTAATATTTATTGGTGTGGTTATATCAAATAACAAACCAGTTAAATCATCAGTATTACCTGTGCCATCAGGCAATGCTATTCCTAATAATTCTTCTCCTGGATATGTTTGATCTGGTGTTACTGCTTTTACTATGTAATTTTTAAGGTCTTTATAAAAAGCACTAAAAATAAAAGCACCTCCGTTATTGGTATAAACCTCCAAAGTGGTATCATACATCCATGCTGTATACGGTTTTAAGTCAGGGTTACCAGAAACAATAGTTCCTCTTAATCCCGAATTAGCTAAGTCTGCTGCATCTACAGGATTAATATTGGTTAGAAAAGTAATCTCATTGTTTGGAATTAGATCAACAAACTTTGGTCTTGAAACTCCTCTATAAGCACTTAATCTCAACTTCACATTTCTTTTTAATGATAAATTAGCATTAAAGCTAGGTAATACATCCCACCTTGACGTTTCTACTTGATAGTAAAAATTCTCTGTTGAAAACTCATCAAGATCATCACCAGTATCTGCATCTTCAAATTGTACCCCACTAAATCCTCTTGATTTATTTTGTGTTCTTACAGCTCTAACTCCAAAATTAAAACTTACAGGTAGCTTAAAAATCGCTGTTTTAATGTCCATTTGTGTATAAAAATCGGTACTAGATTCATTAGCACCATAAGATCTTCTAGCATCAAAACCTAAATTATTTTCTTCTGCCTCTACGTCTTTTAAATCTATATCAAAATCAAAAATACTTCCTCCATCGATGTCAGCATACCCGGGTAATAAATCTAATACAGCTTGCCCAGGGACTTTAACCCATCCATTTTCCAAACCAGCAACATTGCCTTCATTAAAACCTACGCCTGTAATCTCTCCTAAAAGATCACTGTAAGCACCACTCGCATTTAGTTCCGCTACAATACCACCATATAGACCACTTAATTGATCACTATCAGTATGTGAGGAAGTTGTTTGTCTAGCTTCAAAATCAGTTTCCGCATACCTAGTTCCAAAGGTTATTTTTGCATTTTTATCTAACTCATATTCAAAATCAATTTTTGTAGCATAATTATACCCTTTAGTTTTAATAAGTCTGCGTGAAACTCTATTAAGGTCGAAAGAAGCTGGATCAAAGGCCTCTGCAGGTAATCCATAATCAGGACGTTCCCCTCTTAAATCAATATCTAAACTTGTTTGATCATATCCTCCGTTACGTCCTTCAACTCTGTGAGTTATTTGTGTCAAATTTTGAAAAAAATCTAAATCTGAATACGAAATATCTGAAATGATTTTTAATTTATTTATTGGTTTAAATGTTGTGTTTAAACCAACTATATTATTCGTTGAGTGATTATCGTAAAATTGATTTGCATTCGTAATGGTAGTCCTAGCATTGTCCTCTGAAGAAGGACTAATATACGTTAATATATTTCCATTAAAATCAAGATCTCCTTCATCAAAAATATGGTTTCCTCCCACCAATTGAGTACCTCCTGTACTACCCAAACCTATCTGAAATTGCTGTCTATCCGAGTTAGCTTCTACGGTTGTTCGGGTATAATCTAATACCATATCTATTTCTTTTATTGGTCTCCATTGTATTGCTGCAGATGTTGCAAAACGCACTTCATTTTTTCTTAACAATGAATTATTAATGGTTCTTCCCACAATTACATCAGAATACTCTGTCCCATTTTCATCCGTAAGAGTAATCCCCTGTGTAATTCCTCTTAATGAGGTTTCATCTTTTATATTGTCTTCATCAGCATAAATAACTGAAACAGCAATACCCAGTTTATCATTTATTTTCGTTCCATAAACACCTGAAAACCTTTGACCAAAATCAAGATCTTCAATCGGTGTATTAGATGCACCTCTTACACTTATACTGGCAAAATAATTCTTCTTTCTATATCTTGCGTCTAACGGTCTTATAGTTTGAAAATCTACAGAACCTCCAAGATTCGTTGTAACTTCTTTAGCCTGCGTTGTCTTATGAATTCTTGCTCCCGAAATAATTTCGGTAGGGATAACATTTAAATTAAACTTTCTAAAATCAGACTTACCTTCGTTACCTGCAGATAAAGGTGTACGACCATTCACTGTTACTCCAACAAATTGCGGCCCTATACCTCTAATAGAAACTCTGTCTCCAGACACCCCATCAACATCTCTTTCTATTTGTACTCCTGCAACTCTTTGCAAAGCATCTGCTGCGTTGGTGTCTGAAAAATCCCCAATATCTTCTGGTGTAATAGCTTCTATTACAGTAACAGCATCCCTTTTAGCTCTTACTTCAGCTAAATGCGAAGCACGTATTCCTACATTAATAACAACTTCATCTAATGACTCGGAATCGGTTATCATCTTAACATTGATAAGATTCTTTTCTGTAGTAGAATATTCTACAGTCTTAAAACCTAAATAATAAAATACTAATACAGCATCAGGATTCTTTAGCTCTATAGTATAGTCTCCATCCATATTGGACATCGCACCATTTTTAGTGCCTTTTTCTATAACACTTGCTCCTGGTAATGGGATATTGTTTTCATCTGTAATTTTACCGGTTACAACTTGCTCTTGAGCAAAACCAATAAAGCATTGTAAAAGCAGCAAAAACAGAAGCCCTTTTGAATTATTTTTTTTCATGAATTGATGAGTAATTTCGTAAGATTACAAATATGTATCAAATAAGATCAATCAGCTTGCTCTGTTCGCTTTATAATTTTCTCTTTTCAACCACCCCTCTTTAATACTATACGCTCTCAGGGCATTTGAATTTTTACAGCAACAAAATGACGGAATAGAGAAGCGTTACTTAATAAGTAAATAGTTACTTTGTGTACTTGATAAATAATAACGTATGTTCATAAAGAAACGCTCTACCCTTCTTTTTTTTCTACTAAGTACTTGCTTTGTTTTTAGTCAAACGAAGCAGGCAAAAAAAACAATTGATGCCAACTGGGAGGCAATGGCAGAAAACTACAAAGCGCCAAAATGGTTCCAAGATGGTAAAATTGGTGTTTGGATGCATTGGGGAATTCCGTCTTCAATAGACGAAAACAGAGTTGAAGATGGATCACACTACGGTAGACGCATGTATGGCGATAAAGATTATGATGCTAGGAATGAACCAGACAGACTTAGAACGGTAAAATTAACGCAATGGCATACGGAACACTATGGGCCTCCTTCAGAATTTGGTTACGAAAAATTTATAGCAGACTTTAAAGCTGAAAATTTTGATGCTAATGCCATTGTAAAATTTGTTAAAGAAAATGGGGCGCGTTTTATAATGCCTGTGGCCACACATCACGATAATTTTGACATGTATGATTCCTTCTTTCCTTGGAATTCGGTTAAAATGGGCCCAAAGAAAGATATCCTAAGAGAATGGAAAGATGCCGCTTACAAACATGATTTAAAATTTGGAGTATCTACTCACTTATATTGGTCTCCTCGCTTTTTTAGAACCGCTCGGAAATTTCAGAAAAAAGGCACACCAGAATGGGAATTCTTTAATATGGATTATGACACTAAAGAATTTGCGAGTCAAGATAGTTGGAACGAACATTGGTACAAGCGGTCTTGGGATTTAATAGAGAAATACGATCCAGATATGTTTAATAACGATTCGCCTTATCCAACTATAAAAACAGGAAAAGGATTGGGTGTTAAACTATTTTCAGAGTATTTAAATAAGGATTTAAAAGAGAATAACAGCAAACAAACCACTGTCTTATCCTTTAAAAATGCTAAAGAGAATAAAGCTGCATTTACGTATAACTTAGAACGCGGAATGTTTGGGGAACAACAAGAGCATCCATGGATATGGGCAACCGATTTATCTGGTAGCTGGTTTTACAGAAAAGATGCTTTCACTAAAATGTCATTAGATGTTTTAATTGGTAATGCTATTGATGCCATTAGTAAAAATGGTATTGTAATGATTAATTTGGCGCTAAAAGGCGATGGTACGATTCCTGAAAATCAAATAAAAATGCTTAATGACTTTGGTGCCTTTGTAAAAATGAATCAAGACGGTATTTACAATACCAGACCTTGGAAAACTTTTGGGGAAGGTCCTTTAGAAATTGTGACAAAACGCGCTGGTGAGAATTTAAAGGAATTCTCAGAAAAAGACATTCGTTTTACCACAAAAGATGGAAATCTCTACGCTTTTCTATTAGCACCACCAACAGAAGATATTTTGATTAAGGTGTTAAAGCAAGATGGACTTTTACAAAAAAATATAAAAGAGATACAGTTGTTAGGTAGCGATGAAATCATCAGCTGGAACCGAAACAAAGAGGGTTTGGCTATTACATATGATTTTAAAAACATTCCAAATCAATCTGCTATTTGCTTTAAAATAATTACAGAATAGCTAAAAATACAATTAAATTAACGAGAGGTAACAATGCATTTTAAATCGTCCATAGTATTAGTTTTATTAGCCGTTTCTTTATGTGCGTGTTCAGTACAAAAACAGGAAACAGCTTTGGTCAAACAAAAATTACCAGAGTTTTCATGGGATAAAATGCCTTTATATATGCATCTGCGTAAATCTGAAGCATTTACAAAAGAGGAGCTAACCTACCTTTCAAAATTTCCTCTTACAACCTTTGAAAAAACAACGGGAAGTAAAGCGTATGGATCCACGGAAAAAGGCACAATCAAGGCTGCCAAAGCTGTAAAAAAAATAAATCCTGATGCCAAAATATTATACTACAAAAATGTTATTGTGAACTGGGGAGGTTATAATGAAGATGAAGAATTTTTATATAAACATCCCGAAGCTATATTAGTTAACACTAAAGGACAAAAAGCGTTGATGCCAAACGGTAGAACAGGCTTCTTTGATATCTCTGAAGACTATGTTCGTGAATATTGGTTAAACCATGTAAAAAAAGTTACCGAAAGCCCATTTATTGATGGGGTGTTTTTAGATGCGAATATTAAAGTTTTAGTCCCTATGTTTTTTAACAATCGTGTTGGAGAAGAAAAACGAGAAGCAATTAAAACGGGCTATATATCCATGATGGCAGATTTAGACGCTCAAATAGGAAAAGACAACTTATTAATTGCAAATATTCTTCGTGTGCGACCAGAATTTGAAGATTCAGGTAGAGAATATTTAAAATTCTTTGATGGTTCTTACATAGAAGGCTTTGAACATGAAAGTTTTGGCATGACTTATGAAGATTATCTAGCAAAAGGTATTGAGGCTGTTCAAAAATCAGCAAGAGAAGGCAGTGTTATAGCAATGTCTCTTGGTATTGGTAAAGGATTAGAAAATGCTGAAGCAGGTATTGATGACGCTAGAAAAAAAGTAACCATAAATGAAAATTTTACAAAACGCTTAGATTATCTATTGGCTATTTTTCTAGTCTGTGCTGAAAAACACAGTTATGTTTACCCACATGATGGTTATGATATTCAAAAATCTGCGGTTTGGCTTAAAACGTTTCCGCAGTATGAGAAAAACCTAGGAGCACCAAAAGGCTATGCCGTACGTGAAGGCTACATTTACACAAGGTCTTTTGAATATTTAGACGTTACCTTAGATATACAAAACAAAACAGCCCAATTGGATTGGAAATAAACTAACCCTTAATTTTTTATAAATAAAAAATGAAATCACTTTTAACAGCACTTGCAATTTTATTATTCTTTTCTAATTATGGAATTAGTCAAGAAAAAAAGGATTTAATAAAACCAAATGTCATCATTTTTTATGTTGACGATTTAGGTTGGCAAGATACCGAATTAAACAATTTAGACGAACCAAGTCCATGGGAAACGCCTAACATATCCAAATTAGCAAAAGATGGAATAACCTTTACCAATGCATATTCTCCGGCACCTACTTGTGCACCTTCGAGAGCGGCATTGCTTTCTGGTTTACACCCAACTAAAACAGGAGTTACCCATGTTAGCGGAGGCGCTATACCTGCACCCGCTGGACGTTCAGATTATATGGCACCCTTTTTTCCGAAAGGATTAATGCCTGAAAACTTTACCATTGCAGAAGCTTTAAAAATGAACGGTTATAAAACGGGGCATGTTGGAAAATGGCATGTAGGAACTCTTGATATTCAAGAATCAACAAATCAGGGTTTCGATTTTGCTTACGAATCTAGAGGTGCACACCAAGGGCCTAAAAAACCAGACAACCGCCTCACTGAATTTGCAACGCATCAAAAAAATGATCCATATCAATTGAGTGATGAAAAATATCCGCCTTTCACAAAAGCATCACCTAATGGCATTTCCTATCCAAAAGATATGGTGACAGAAAAAGCATTGGAGTTTATTAAATCTAACAAAGAAGAGCCATTCTTTCTATATTTAGCGCATTGGCTAGTACATGCTCCTATTCATACCAAAAATAAAGAATTACTACAATATTACAGTGATAAATTAGGAATAGACTTCCCTAAGGAAGATATTCCTATAAAAACAGAAGGGCAAACCAACCCGTTTTATGGCGCTATGGTAACGACTTTGGATTGGAGTTTAGGACGTGTGGTCGATTTATTAAAGAAAACAGACGATCCCAGAAATCCTGGTAAAAAATTATATGAAACGACCTATATTATTTTTTCTTCTGATAACGGAGGTGTAGAAAAAGCCAATGGAGATATCGTTACAGACAACTTTCCTTTAGATGAAGGTAAAAAATATGCTCAAGAAGGTGGCATTAGAGTGCCTATGGTTATTTCTGGTCCAGATATTCCAAAAGCAAAGACAAAAGATGTACTGATTAATCAATTGGACTTTTTTCCAACCATTTTAAATCTTACAGAAAGTAAAATACCTGCTAAATACAGTTCAAATTTAGATGGATTAGATATCTCAAATGTGTTGTTAAGCAATGAAAGTGTTGTGAAAAATAACAAAGGAGAAACTAGAGAAGCGTTATGGTGGCATTTCCCACATAATCAAGATCACCAAATGCAATCTGCCATAAGACGTGGAGATTATAAATTATATAAAAACCATATTGAAGGTAATTATGAATTATACCGTTTGTATAACGATGGAAAACGAGCCGATTTAGAAGAAATGCATGATATTGCAGACAAATCACCAGAAGTCGTAAAAGATTTATCTTCAAGATTAGAAAAATATCTAAAAGATTACAATGCGCAATATCCTTACAAAAGCCCTTCAAAATTTAAAAGTGAAGGAAATAATGGTACTGTAGCATCGATTCCAGTAATTGTTAGCGATGCCTTTGACACGAATTCCCGTAAAGTATCTATAACCTTAGAAAAAGGAAAAACTAAGGTGATTGAACCTTATGCCTTGGTAAAAATAGCAACCAAGCTTAAAAAGAAAAAGAACGGAAAGACAGGCAAATATGGAAAACATGATACGACCTACATAAAAATACCTTTAGAATCAGGTAAAAACAATTTAGAATACACGTTTACTGTTCCTGAAGGCGTCATAGAATATGGGGTTATTTTAATAGATGAAAATCGATTTATGGTACAAGGTGAATTTCATAAAATCAACTAAAAACTCAAGCTTTAAATAAATAATGAAAACTAACAACACATTCATAATCCTAGTATTACTAGCTTTTTTTTCTTCGAACGATGTAACTAGTCAGGAAAAAGACAAATTAATAAAACCTAATGTTATCATATTTTATGCTGATGATTTGGGTTGGCAAGATGTACAATTAAACGATTTAGATGAACCTTGTGCTTGGGATACACCAAACATTACAGCGTTAGCAAAAGATGCCATCAACTTTACCAATGGGTATTCGCCAGCACCAACTTGTGCGCCTTCGCGATCTGCACTCTTAAGTGGATTACATCCTGCTAAAACAGGAATCACTAATGTGAGCGGAGGAGGCATTCCTAAGGCTCAGAGAAATGAAAAATATATGAATCCCTATTTTCCTGAAGGATTAATGCCTGAAAACTTTACCATCGCCGAAGCTTTAAAAATGAATGGTTACAAAACAGGACATGTAGGTAAATGGCATGCAGGAGCGCTTGAAATTCAAAAATCCACCAATCAAGGTTTTGATTTTGCACATGAGTCTAGAGGAGCGCATCAAGGACCAAAAAAACCGAATACGCGCTTAACAGCTTTTGCAACTCATGATAAAAATGATGCTTATCGCTTAAGTGAAGAAAAGTATTTCCCTTTCACTAAGGAATCGCCTAAAGGCATTTCATATCCAACAGATCCGGTGACTGAAAATGCCTTAGAATTCATACAAAATAACAAAGAAGAACCCTTCTTTTTATATTTAGCACATTGGATGGTACACTACCCAATTCATACAAAAAATCGTGAATTACTAGACTATTATGTTGATAAATTAGGCGTAAAGCTTCCAGAAGTAGATACTGAATGGACTAAAGAAGGTCAGAATAACCCTTATTTTGGGGCTATGGTCACGACCTTAGATTGGAGTTTAGGTCGTGTGATAGATTTATTAAAGAAGACAGATGACCCTAGAAATCCAGGTAAAAAATTATACGAGACCACTTATATCATTTTTTCTTCAGATAATGGTGGAGCGGAAACTCGTAAAGCAGAGATAATGTCTGACAATGCTCCTTTAGACAAGGGAAAAAAATATTCAGAAGAAGGCGGTATTAGAGTACCGATGCTCATTTCTGGACCAAACATTCCAAAAGGAAAAACACACGATGTTTTAATTAATCAGTTAGATTATTTCCCAACCATTTTAAACCTTACCAATAGTAAAATTCCTGCTGACTATCGTTCAGATTTAGATGGTTTGGATGTTTCAGGTGTCTTATTAAATAATGAAAGTGAGGTTAAAGATAGTAATGGAAAACCTCGAGAAGATTTATGGTGGCATTACCCTTACGGCGACGAGACAAAAAATCAATCTGCTATACGATCTGGCGACTATAAGTTATATAAAAACTTTATCACTGGTAATTATGTATTGCATCGTTTGTATAAAGATGGGAAGCGCTATGATTTAGAAGAACAGAATGATATTGCCAAAGAAGAGCCAGAAATCACGAAAGCCTTAGCTTCAAAATTAGAAAACTATCTGAAAGACTATGATGCCAAATTGCCTTATAAAGCCCCTTCTAAATTTAAAACCGAAGATGGAGTATCAGCTATTCCGGTTATTGTGAATGATGTTTTTGATGCAAAATCTCGTCAAGTTGCTATTCAATTAGAAAAAGGAAAATCGAATGTGATTGAAAGCTATGCGCTTGTAAAAATCTCAGACAAGGCTAAGGCTAATAAAAAAGGTAAGAAAAGTAAAGTAAAATCTACCTATATCAAAGTCCCTGTTGCAGTTGGAAGCAACAATTTAGAATACACCTTTACAGTTCCAAAGGAAGCAAAAGAATACGGTATTATTTTAATCGATGAGAATCGATTTATGGTAAAAGGCGAATTTCATAAAGTTAAGTAATAAAATGTTGATGATGAAAATAGGAATCATGAAAAATACAGTTACCAACTTTTGTTTGTGTTTCCTATTTTTTTTACAAATGGGCTATGCTCAAGAAAATACTAATACGTTAAAAAATAGTAGGCCCAATATCATCTTTGTAATGACAGATGATCAAGGCATGGGCGATTTGTCGTGCATGGGAAATGAGGTTGTAAAGACTCCAAATATTGATGCTTTCTATGAAAAATCAATACGATTTACAGAATACCATGTAAGTCCTACTTGCGCTCCAACACGCGCTGCTATACTAAGTGGTCGTCATGAATTTAGAGTTGGGGTTACCCATACGATTCTAGAGCGCGAACGCATGGCTTTGGATGTGTACACGCTGCCTCAAGCCTTGCAATCTGCAGGCTACAAAACCGGACTTTTTGGGAAATGGCATTTAGGAGATGCTGAAGACTATCTACCACAAAACAGAGGGTTTAACGAAGTTTTAATGCATGGAGGTGGTGGTATTGGCCAAGTAAGTTTAGGAGATTTCCCACCGAATAAAGACAATGTTTATTTTGATAATGTTTTACTTCACAATAAAACCATTGTAAAAACCAAAGGCTTTTGTACGGATGTGTTTTTCGATGCTGCTCTGGCTTGGACAAAAGAACAGATTATTACAGAAACACCTTTCTTTACGTATCTCTCATTAAATGCGCCACATGCTCCTTTGGTAGCTCCTGAAAACTATAAAAAACGTTTTTTAGAATTAGGCTATGATGAAGGCACTGCCAGTAGATATGGCATGATTGAAAACATCGATGACAACTTCGGAAGATTGATGAACAAACTTGACGAATGGGATGCCTTAGACAATACGCTAGTCATTTTTACCACAGATAATGGGGCCACACATTTAAGAGGCACTTTAAATGGAGAAAAGGTAAAACATTTTAATGCTAATCTTAAAGGTGGAAAAAACTCACCGAACGAAGGTGGCGATCATGTGCCGCTTTTCTTGTATTGGAAAGGTGTTTTAACCGAAGGAAAAGACATTAATCAACTTACCGCACACTTAGATTTATACCCGACCTTTGCGGAATTAACTGGAGCTAA
Organism: Winogradskyella costae; assembly: GCF_013403865.1. GTDB lineage: Bacteria > Bacteroidota > Bacteroidia > Flavobacteriales > Flavobacteriaceae > Winogradskyella > Winogradskyella costae. The sequence continues at coordinate 71,571 of NZ_JABFDK010000012.1, read as the reverse complement.
GCTACCAGAAACAATGCAGCCTTTAGAAGGCTTGTCATTAATCCCTTTATTAGAAAATACAGCGACAAATTGGGAAGACCGTTTGCTATTTGTGCATTGCGGGCGCTGGAAAACCGGAATGGTCAACGAAGCCAAATACACTAAAATGGCGGTTAGAAGTCAACAATGGCGTTTTGTAAATAATGAAGAGTTATACGATATTAGTAATGATCCTGAAGAGCGCGAAAATGTGGCTTCAAAACATCCTGATGTGATAGCCAAATTTCAACAACCTTATAACAACTGGTGGTCGGCCTCTACTCCACTTATGATAAACGAAAACAGAAAGCGCGTAAAACAACAACCATTACATACCAAATATTATGAGCAACTAGAAGCCCAAGGGATTCCGAATTGGAGTCCGAATAATGGGATTGCCGAAAAAAAATAAAAAGCTGAAATGTCATGATTTCTAGCGCATCTAAAATGATCTATTTATTTAAAAGAGATATCTTTTAGGTTGAATTAGATATGAGGTTAATCTAAAAGAAATTGCAAATTAGTAACCTTGAAAATTTTTATCTCGTAGCAAAACGATTTGAGATTCTAATGAATTTATCAGGACACAACCATTCTAAAACTATGATTGATACTATGAAAAAAGACCACGGTTTTTCTAAAGACCTCACCTTTCTAAAAAAACATACCGATATTATTGTTTTGCAAGAAGGACAGAGTGCTGTAGTTATTGCACCTCAATTTCAAGGACGTGTTATGACGAGCACTACAAATGTAACTGAAGGCGAAGGTTTTGGGTGGATTAACAAAAAAGTTATTGAAGCTGGTTTTCTTTCAGAAGAAGAACGTGAGGGTCGCTTAGAAAATCAGATTTATGTATTCGGAGGTGAAGAACGTTTTTGGTTAGGTCCTGAAGGAGGTCAGTTTTCGCTCTTTTTTAAACCAGAAGACGATTTTGAATTTTCAAACTGGAAAACTCCTGCAGTAATAGATACAGAGGCTTTTACCTTGGTTTCTCATACTGATCATTCGGCGACGTTTGAACACCATTGTGAACTCATAAATAAAAGTGGAACAATTTTTAAAATGGGTATTGGACGTTCCATTTCTATTTTAAATAAAGCATCCATTGAAAATACCCTGAGAACACCGTTTTCCGAAAACATTGAGTTTGTAGGCTACCAAACCAATAATCAACTTACAAATATTGGTGATCAACCATGGCTACCAGAAACGGGTTTACCCTCTATATGGATTTTAGGAATGTATAACCCCTCACCAGAAACGACTATGATTATTCCTTTTAAAGAGGGAAAAGGAACTGTGTTAGGACAAAAAGTAAATGACACCTATTTTGGTAAGGTGCCTAAAGACTATTTAGAAATAAAAGAGGATGTATTGTATTTTAAGGGAGATGGGACCAAACGGAGTAAAATTGGTGTCAACTCAAAACGCTCAAAAGGAATTGCTGGAAGCTATGATGCATTAGGTAAAGTTTTGACTTTGGTGACTTATAATACACAAGAAGCGCCTCATGGCTATGTGAATTCAGCATGGGAGCACCAAGAAGAACCTTTTGCAGGAGATGTCATAAATGCTTATAATGATGGTTCTCCAGAACCAGGTGTTCCGCCAATGGGACCATTTTATGAGTTAGAAACCTCATCACCAGCGGCAGCATTACAACCAAATGAAACCATGGTTCATATCCAAACTACGATGCATTTAAAAGGCGATGAACACGAATTAAATACCATTGCAAAAGCCACTTTAGGTGTAAGCTTAGATGTTATTATAAAATCGTTATAATCATGAAGGGATTAAAAATCAACACAGTACTTATATGTTCGCTCTTTATAGCCTTAATCGTACAATATAGCTGTACAACAAAAGAAAAAGCTAATGTATCTGAAAACAAGCGTTTCAATCAAACTGATAATTGGATCGTATTAGACAAAACAGATGCAACTAAAGAAGGACATACATTTTCTTGGACTTTTGAGGTAAAAACCCCTTCAGATTATGTACTTCAAATGGTTTCAACTGAAGCATCCTTTAAAAATAATGAATCTGTAAAAATAAAAATAGGTGAACAAGAATTTGAAGCATCCTTATTGAAAAACTACGTTATTAATTCGAATGACATAGTTTCAGAATTCAAAAACATATTCTCAATAAAAAACACAGAAAAACAGACACTTTCTATAACGACTGAAGCCGATTTTAAAAGCTTAAGAATAATTCCACATTATAAAAAACCTATTGGTTCTGGTAAGTATCATCAAGAATGGTTAGCCATGCACCAATCCAAGGAAAAACAAGAAGCATTAAAACGGTTTAAAGAAGCCAAACTCGGCATGTTTATTCATTGGGGATTATATTCACAAGCTGGAGGCCTATGGAAAGGCACTAAAATTAACGATGCTCCATATCCAGGACCAAAAGTAGCAGAATGGTTAATGCATGCGTTTCAAATTCCTAGAGAAGACTACAGAGCATTAGCCAAAAACTTTAACCCAGATAAATCCTTTGCTCAAAATGTAGTAAAATTAGCTAAGGATGTTGGTATGAAATACATCGTCATCACTTCAAAACATCATGATGGCTTTGCCTTGTTTAATTCTAAACATTCTGAATTTGATATGGTTGACGCCACGCCTTACAAAGCAGACATCATAAAAGAACTTTATAACGCTTGTTTAGAAGAAGGTATAGATTTCGGAGTCTACTATTCTCATGGTAATGATTGGATGGATGGCACCGATGGGAATTACAAGAACGTCAAAAAAGTAAACGATTCTTTAGGGATTTATACACACCCAAATGGTAAAAATTTATGGGATCCAAGTGAAAACACACATGAATCATATCTGGAAAACAAAGCCTATCCACAAATAAAAGAATTACTAACCATGTTACCTGAACTGCGTTTAATTTGGTTTGATGGCACAGGTTTTACTACAGAAGCACAAGCCTTTCAGTTTTATAAACTCGTTTATGATAACAATCCGAACGTTTTAGTTAACCGAAGAGTGGGTTATGCATTTGGTGATTATTTAGATGCAGGAGATAATAAGATTCCTTCGGCTTCAGAAACCCTAGAAAAGTATTGGGAAACTTGTGGTACTACGAATAATTCTTGGGGTTATAAATCCTATGATGAAGACTGGAAAAGTCCAAAAGAACTACTCTACTACTTTGTCGATATTCTATCTAAAGGTGGAAACTACCTATTAAATATAGGTCCTGATGGAAAAGGACACGTACCAGAAACTAGTGCAGAAAACCTACGTGAGATGGGAAAATGGATTCATAAAAATGCAGATGCTGTTTACGGAACAACCCGTTGGAAAACACCAAACGAAGGCCAAGAAGAAACATTATTAGATGGCACAGGTCATAGAGCTGCCAAAGGTTTCAAAAGAGATTTTACATCTAAAGATTTTTGGTTTACTGCTAAAGGAAACAAGGTTTACGCTATTTCACTCACCAATACAGAAGGAGAGATTCTAATAAAATCATTAAAAGAAAGTGAAGGAGATATTGAACAAGTAAAACTATTAGGAAGCGAAAAAGCTCTTAGTTGGGATCAAAATGAAAACGGCTTACAAACTACAGTAACAGATATACCTACAGATGCCTTAGGTTATGTTATTGAAGTAACTTTAAAAAACAATTAGAATAATTATGAAAACTAAAACAACTCAAATACTTATAATTAGTAGCTTATTATTAGCTTCACTTTTTATGCTTACCAGTTTTGATAATAACGATACTACAGAAGAACCAAAACCCCAAAAGCCAAATATCATATACATTTTGGCCGATGATTTGGGTATTGGAGATTTAAGTATTTATAACGAAAACAGTAAAATACAAACACCTCATTTAGATCAAATGGGTAAAGAAGGTATGCAGTTTACAGATGCACATACCTCTTCTTCTGTGTGTACACCAACACGATACGGCATCTTAACTGGAAGATACAATTGGCGTACGCCATTAAAAGAATTTGTGACTTGGGGAAATTCACCTAGTTTAATTCAGAAAAACAGATTAACAGTGGCACAGATGCTAAAAAATAAGGGCTATAAAACAGCAAGTATTGGAAAATGGCATTTGGGTTTAAACTGGACAATGAAAAACAACAGCAAAGAGTTTGATCATTTTTCAGAGACATCAGATCGTTTAAATTTTAAGGCTATTGATTATAGTCAACCTTTAAAGTTTGGACCTAATGATATGGGCTTCGATTATTCATATATGATTTCAGCATCCCTAAACATGCCACCTTTTGTGTATATAGAAAATAATAAGGCCACTATGGTACCAACAGGAATTTCGGCTCAAACCAAAAAACAATCACCATATGCCACTTGGATTAGAGGAGATATTGCGGATGATTTTAAACATGAAGACGTACTACCAAATGTTGTAGATAAATCTATTGCTTTCATTAAGGAAAATGCCAATAGAGACCAACCTTTTTTTATGTACATTCCTTTGCCTTCTCCACATAATCCTGTGTTACCAATTGCACCATGGAAAGGTCAAAGCGACATTAAAAGTCCTTATGCCGATTTTGTAATCATGATAGATGATTTAATGGGTCGTATTTTTGAAACATTAAAAGCACAAGGCATTGACGAAAACACATTGGTCATCTTTACTAGCGATAACGGTTTTGCTACTACTAACGATTTAAAAACTTTAAAAAAGGAAAAACACAGTCCAAGTTATATATATAGTGGTTATAAAGGAAGTTATTTAGAAGGAGGTCACAGAGTCCCATTTTTAGTAAAATGGCCAGGAAAAATAAAACCAAATTCGGTTTCAGAGGCCACCATATGTACTACAGATTTTATGGCAACATGTGCAGACATTATCGATTATGATTTTAAGGATAATGAGGCCGAAGATAGTTTTAGCATGATGCCTTTATTAACCAATGAAGGAGATTATTTAAGAGATGCCACTATTCATCATGACAAGTATGGTGTTTTTGCGATTAGAAAAGGAGATTGGAAATTAATTGTATCTCCAAACTCAGGTATTATGGCCTCTGGCGAAACAAAAATACATAAAGATGTTACTGCGGAAGAAATTCTGTACAATTTAAAAAAGGACGTCAAAGAGAGAAATAACGTTGCCGATCAATTTCCTGAAAAAGTTAAGGAATTAAAAGACATACTGATCCAACACATACAAAACGGCAGAAGTACACCTGGAAAAGTTCAAAAAAACGATCCTATTTCAGGAGAATGGCCTCAAGCAAAGTTTGCTTTAAAAAAATAATTTAAGCAACAATAATTATATTAAAAGAACGAATGAACATATTACGATTCCTTTTCATCTTAGCTTTTATAACCTCTTGTAAGGCTCAAACCACTAGCGAAAAACAAGATGTTACGACTAAAAATACAACGCCAAATATTGTATATATTTTGGCCGATGATATGGGATATGGAGACCTGTCGTCATTAAATCCAGAATCCAGAATTCAAACTCCACACATGGATAAAATGTTATCAGAAGGAGTTCATTTTACAGATGCACACACAAATTCTTCTGTCTGTACACCTACACGATATGGTATCATTACAGGACGTTATGCCTGGAGAAGTTCCTTAAAAAAAGGGGTTTTAAACGGTTACAAACCTGCTTTAATAGAAGAAAACAGGCCAACAGTAGCTTCTTATCTTAAAAGTAATGGCTATACCACAGCATGTATTGGAAAATGGCACATAGGTTTAGATATGCAACCAAAAGATGGAGATAAGATTATAAAAGCAAAAGACGGAGTTAGCAATGTCGATTTTAGTAAACCCATAAAAGACCCTAGTTATTTAGGCTTTGACTATTCATATATCATTCCTGCATCATTAGACATCCCTCCTTATTTATATATCGAAAATGGAAAAGCTGTAGAATTACCTACGGAATATACAAACGTAAAAAGAAAGGGTCGCGGTCTTAGTTGGAGGCCAGGGGAAAAAGCACCTAATTTTGTTTTTGATCAAGTCTTAGACAATTTCACAAAAAAATCGATTTCTTTTATTGATGATCAAAAAAATAAAGACCAACCTTTCTTCCTTTATTTTGCATTAACAGCACCTCATACACCTTGGTTACCAATAGGTGATGCTGTTGGTAAATCTGAAGCAGGCGATTATGGTGATTTTGTAACCATGGTAGATGATGCTGTAGGCGCCGTGGTTACTGCATTGGAAGAATCGGGACAACTAGATAACACCTTAATTATTGTGACTTCTGATAACGGCTCTAATTGGACCGAAAGAGATAAAGAAAAATTTGCGCATCGTGCCAATTATATATACCAAGGTCAAAAAGCCGATATTTACGAAGGAGGTCATCGCGTGCCATACATTGCACAGTGGCCAGGTGTCATTCCTGCAGGATTGGAATCGAATCAACTCATGTGTACAACAGATTTGTTTGCGACCTTATCTGGTATATTAAATCAACCTAACGTGGAAAAAGGTGCTGAAGATAGTTATAATCTTTGGCCGGCTTATACCTCTAATATAGAGACATCAATTAGAGAAGCCGTTGTGCATCATTCAATGTTTGGTGTGTTCTCCATTAGAAAAGGCAAGTGGAAATACACTCCCGAATTAGGTTCAGGTGGTTTTACAAAGCCAAGGTCTATAGAACCAAAACCAAACGAAGCTCCCGGGACGTTATATGATATGAGAAACGATCCTGAAGAAAAGAATAATCTCTATAACAAACATCCTGAAGTTGTAGCAGAATTAGAACAACTTTTAGAGACTTATAAAAGCCAAGGGTATAGTAATAAATAAGAATACAGCAGAGTTATGACAAGATTTAGAAAATTTAATTTTAATGTTTCATTAGTAATTCTAGGTATCACATTTCCTTTTTTTAAAGGAATTGCGCAATCAGAAGACCAATCCAACGGAGCGTATCGCGATGTTTACATTAACAAAACTTGGGAAAGATTAGATGAAAACAAAGACGGTCAATTTACAGAGGAGGACAACAAACGCCTATGGAAAAATTTAAATAAATTATTGGACAGTAACGGAGATGCCCTAGTTAGCTTTGAAGAATTTTCGGCTAAAAAGCATATTCCGTATCTAAAGACAGAAGGAAAAAGAAAGTTAAATGTGCTTTATAAAGTTACTGAAGAAGAGGATTTATACTTAGATATTTATTATCCTAAAACGTTAAAGGACGGTGAAAAATTACCCGTAGTGATATACACACATGGAGGTGGCTGGGCAGCAGGTAGCCGACATGGAGCTGCCAATGCTTCTTTTAAAACTGTGCATACAGCACTTTTAGAAAAAGGATTTTGTGTGGTATCCGTGAGTTATAGACTTTGGAAAAAAGACGGAACTACAACCATGCGAGATTGCGTAATAGACAGTAAAGATGCTATGCGTTATTTGTCTAAATACAGTGAAACATTAGGCATTAATGCCAATCGGTTTTTCTCTTTTGGAGATTCTGCTGGTGGTCATATTTCCCAAATGCTATTATTAAGTGCACCAGAAACTTTAAAAGGCGATCCTGATTTGGCTTCTTACAATTATAACATGGTCGCTGGAGTATCTTGGTATGGTCCTTGCGATTTTGAAGATATCAGTTTATTCAATCATGATGATAGCCCCAATTTTAAAGATCGATTTGGTGCTAGAATAACAAAACCAGATACCAAACCTAAAGATAAATTAGCGCTGTATAAGGAAATGAGTCCGATTAATTATTTAGATAAAAATAGCGCTCCGTTATTAATGATCCAAGGCGATAAGGACACCACTATCCCAGTAAAACACGCTTATTATATGGCAGAAAAAGCGAATACAGTTGGCGCACCTGTAACCACATTAATTGTAAAAAACGCAGGTCATAATTGGCGAAAAGTTGGAGCCGACATTAATCCAACACGAGAATCGATAATCAAAACAACAATAGACTATTTTAATTCATATTTAAAATAAACGGAATACAATAAAGATTCCTTTAAAAAATTTTATTTCACAACAATACTAAATTAATATAACCATGAAAAAGCAAAAACTTAATACCCTAAGCTTAATTGTAATACTATTCGGCACCTTTACTTGGTTTGCAAACGCACAAGAAAATGCAAAGAAACCTAATATTGTTCTAATAGTCTGTGATGATTTAGGCTATGGTGATGTACAAAGTTTAGCTCCAGAAACTAGTAAAATTAAAACCCCTCAAATAGATCAATTAAACCAAGAAGGGATGACATTTACCGATGCGCATTCTGGATCATCTGTTTGTACACCTACGCGTTATGGGATTATGACAGGACGTTATAGCTGGCGTACAAAATTACAAAGTGGCGTCGTATCTGGTTTTGCTCCAGATTTAATTAAAGAAGACCGACCAACAATTGGAAATTTTCTTAAAGACCAAGGGTATCATACAGCTATCATTGGAAAATGGCATTTGAATTTTCAATATATAGATCCTGTTTCACAAACAACCATTCGTAAAAAAGGGAGAAACTTACCTCCTGTAGGTGCAACGATACCAGATGGGCCAATTCATAGAGGATTTGATTATTATCATGGTTTTCACCACGCGGGTAGTATGAAAGCAGTTATAGAAAATGACAAAGTAATTAGTCATGATGAAGTAATTAATATGTTACCGCGTTTAACAACTAAATCGGTAGAGTATATTAACCAACAAGCAAAAAACAAAGACGAAAAACCTTTTTTCTTATATGTGCCTTTAGGATCTCCACATACACCAATTGTACCTTCTAAAGAATGGCAAGGAAAAAGTGGACTTGGTAATTATGCTGATTTTGTAATGCAAACAGATGCCACTGTGGGAGCTATAACTGATGCGCTAAAAGCAAACGGATTATCAGACAACACATTGGTGATTTTTACTAGTGACAATGGTGCCTCTAAAGCTGCAAATATCAAAGGGCTTGCAAATAAAGGACATATTGTAAGTGCAGGCTATCGTGGTTCAAAATCCGATTTATGGGACGGCGGCCATCGCATACCATTTATTGTAAAATGGCCGAATAACATAGAACCTAACACCACAAACAATGATTTAATTTGCTTAACCGATATTTTCGCTACGTTTTCCGAAATAACAGATGTTGCTATGCCAAGCAAAAGTGGAGAAGATAGTGTGAGTTTTTTACCAGCATTACATGGGGAAGCTATCAATAGTACTAGAGCTGGCGTTATTCATCATTCCATAAGTGGCCATTTTGGGTATAGATTAGGAAAATGGAAATTGTTATTATCTAAGGGATCAGGAGGTTGGAGTTTCCCAAAAGAAGATGATCCAACATTAGACACTATGCCTGTTGCGCAATTATATGATATGGAAAATGATCCTGCCGAGACTACAAACTTATATACAACACGTCCTGAAGTTGCGGAACAACTTTTAAAGCAATTGGAATTAGATATAAAAACAGGAAGAAGTACTAAAGGAGAATTTTCTGAAAATGATATGGATGATATTATTTTATGGAAAAAAACAGCTGTTAATGGAAGTAAGAAAGCAAAAAATAAAAAGAAAGCAAAAGATTAATAATCTAATTTATTCACCTTAAATATTATATAAAGAAAAAATATCTATTTTTAATGAAAAGCAATTTTGTTATCAACAGCGTATTATCATTTTTTTTATTGTTTTGTTCATGTGCAACAGTTCAACCCCCTTATAAAATAAGTGATGGTAGTACTTTTGAAACGAAACCATTTTATCCCAAATTTAATTGGAAAACAACCCCAATGTATTATATGTTTGGTGACCCAATAAGAGTGTTACACTCAGAAGAAGTCAACCATATTGCAGAACGCACAGATTTTATTTGTATTGAAAAATCGCATGGACAAGGACAATTAGGTGCTGCAGAATTAGGTGCAAAGCATGAGGTAGCAGCTTTTAAAAAGTTAAAGCCAGATATGAAAGTGCTTTTCTATTTTAATTCAGCTTATGCATGGCCATTTACATCTTATAATGAGAATTTTACGCATCAAAACATTAATAATCATCCAAAGCTTAAGGCGTTTTTAATAGAAAACCCTGAAACCAAAGCATTAGAGGAGCGAAAAAACGTTTTTTATTTTGATGTTTTAAATCCTAATTTTCAAGAATGGTGGGTAAATACGGTAGCAGAAGGCGTTGAGTTTTCTGGTGCCGATGGTGCTTTTATAGATCAAATGCATGGTTTTTCATGGTTACGCCAAGATAAAGCCCAAGACGTTCAAGTAGCCATGGGAACTATGATGAAAGCATTAAAAGAAAAATTAGGTCCTGATAAAATATTGCTTGGTAACAATGCAAATGCTAAGCTTGCACAACATGTTTTCCCTTTTATAGATGCCAATATGTTTGAACATTATGGAAATGACTTACTAAGTAAAGAAAAACTATTGAAGGATTGGGAAGATATGCTTAGAATTTCTAAAGCAGGAAAAATGTCTATATTTAGAATTGGTGTAGAGTATGACAGCCTAGCTGTTTCAGACCCTTCATTTTACAAAGGAAAATTTAGAAATGAACGTTTTGCAAAACTTTCTAAAGAGAAATTAGAGTTTTATCACGCTTGCTACTTAATTGGGGCTCAGCCATATTCTTATTTTCAATATGGTTGGGGATGGCAATTGGCTCATGGTTCTTTAATGGATTATCTAGAATTGCAAAAACCATTAGGCGCACCTAAAGGTGCATACCATAGAACCTCAACGACAGGTTGGGAGTTTACGCGCGAATTTGAACATGCTTCCGTTTGGGTTGATACTGAAACTAGACAAGCTAAGATAACTTGGCATTAAAAAAATTATAGTAATAGAATTTCAATTTTAGAAGTAAGTATCTATTTTTATAAAAAAGTAATTTGGTCAAAATTATTTACAAAACTTCTTTTCTACGAATATTAACGCGCATAGTACCTTCTATTGGCTTTTCAGAGACCAATATTAAATAGCCACCTCCGCCAGCACCAGCTAATTTCCATCCCAGTGCTTTGTCTTTATATTTATCAATCTCTGCCTTTATTTTCGGGTCAACCATTGCAGGAAACATTTTAGTTTGTGCTTCAAATGATTCTAAAAATCCTTCAGCAAATTTTTCCAAATCTTCACTTTTAATGGCGTCCCATACCTTATCTGCAGAATCAGAAAGCGATTTTACATTAGTTTCATTTATGTCGGTTTCTTTTAACAGGTCTAGCTCTTGTGCTCTTGGCCAAAGCAGCACCATACAAAGATGATCTTCTAACCATGAAAGCGTAGATTCAGAATGAATGGATTCGAATTTTGTTGGCCAATACCCATTATCATAATGATGCCTAACTACTCCTGGCATACATATGCCTATAGCATCTTGTGCGCCTGAAATTAATGCTGAACCAGGAGTATTTTCAAATTTAAAAAGTATTTCAGCTAATTTTTCTGGTTTATCAAAAGGCAAGTAATGTGGCCATATTTTTTTTGCCGCATTTCTTGTTGATGTTGACATACCACAACGTTCATTATACTCTATGATTGGCTCTAAAGATAAGGTTATAGCCCATCCTGGATGATACTTGGAAACGTATGGCTGGTCTATCCATGTACCTGCTAAGTCTATTCTATATGGTAATGAACAATTCCCTGTCGTTCTAATAGCTGTGGTTGAGCGGGGAGGTAGATCTGCATCAGGAACCCGTTTTAAAATTTTTAATTCAATACCCAAAGAATTACAAAACTCTTCTTTCATAGATGAAAAACCATCTTCATTCACCACAAAGAGATCTGGATTTAATTGTTTCAATTCCTCCTTAAAATCTAAAATTCCTGAGCTACTATTAACGAAAACCTCTTTTACATACTTTATAGAATCAATCATGTAAAGTCTTTCTTGTTCTGACGTAATGGTTTTACGACCCTTTAATTTTTCTATCGTCGCGTCTGAACCTATTCCTACATATAAATCGCCATACGTTGCCGCTTCTTTAAAAAAGGCAACATGCCCACTATGTAGCATATCAAAACATCCTGAAACAAATACTTTTTTAGTCATTCTTTTAATCTATATTATGAGATGTGAATCTAGAAAATAATAGGGTTTTAAAGCACCTAACTATACTAGTCTCCAAATTTCATACATTTTTTGATAAATAAAGATTAATCCTTAAAAAATCTGATTATTGAATTCTGATACACCTTTTAGCAGTCTTCTTATTACATATTATTTGTAATAATACATATACACTTAAGGAATGCTTACCTCAAATACCTTAGTACCATAATCTCTCACCGCAGTAATCTTTACGATTTGGCCAGAATATGTTTTAAGGAACTTCTGTAAATGTGCAATATTTGAAATCTTATGCTTGTTTAATTTTTGAATCACCCAATCCTTATCGAGTCCACCATCTAACCACATTTGTCCTTTTTTAGGATCCAAAGACTTAATATAACAGCCAAAATTATAGCCCCCAGTCGCATCTATTAAATCTGGATCGTCTGCAATATTAATCAACAAAGCGCCATGTATTTCTTTTTCAAGTGCTTTTCTAGATTTGGTAATTTTATCCTGATTGCTACTATCTGCCTTAAATTCACCAGCAATTAAGGTGCTTAACCAACTTGGATATGTAACTGTTTTTACGTTATTAAAGACGGCTTCTGCAGTAAATCCTATTGCAATGCCGTTAGTATTAAAAGTTCTTGCCTTTATTACGGTAGAGTTCTTTATTTTAAATGGTGAAGAATATACTGTTGAATTCCTATTGGGTTCTGAACCATCTGTGGTGAAATAAACCTTTGAACCCTTTTCGGCTCTAATATCTGCTTCTAAACTAACTTCAAGCTCATTTTCAAAATCACCTCCAAAAGGCAAAATACGTGTCATTTGATGACCAAATTCATCCATTGGGAAATTCTTAAAACCTAATTTTAAAGCTGGTGAGTTCTCTTGAATTTGATAATTACCGTTTACTGGATCCACAAAATTAGGATTAGCCACAATAGAACTTAGGTCATACCCTCTCCTATTCCATTCCTCCATATTCATATCTTGTGTCATATTAAAACCTTCAGGATTATTAACATTCCAATACAGGTTTTTATCGTAATTGGTACTCCATTTAACATCGGTTGGTAAAGCAACTTCACGTATAAAGTTATTTGTAGGCGTCGTTTTTCCAGGTAAAGTTCCAGCGATCACAAAAATATTGTTATAAATTTCATCTTCGGAATTTTTTGGCCATACATGCCAACCTAAAGGAACCGCACTTACGGTTATGTTGTTAAAAACCTTTCGTCCCATACCATCTCTTAGTTTAATGGTAGACCCTAAATTTAAATTATTATAAATCTCATAGTAACTAGAGCCATCATCTAAATCAATCGTCCAATTTCCTGCACTAATAGATTTGCGGTAATTAGCGATTCGGTTATTTCGAATAACCACATTGTCAATAGCATCCAGTCGTGTCAATTCCTTTATAAAATGCTCATCCGTTCCTCTACCTCCTTTCCATTGTCGCTCTCGTCCCCAAGAATTAAAAGGCCCATGTTCTCCGGTCTCTCTTACGGTTTCCCATATATCATTAAATTCGATAAGGTGTCCGCCCCAAGTACCATCATTAATACATATGCCTGCACGTGGACAATTATAAATGGTATTGTGAGACGCTGTTATTTTATGACTCATAGAAATGTAAACGCCTGCCACTTGTTTACCAACATCACCAAAATCGTGCATAATGCTATTTTCAACAACGCAATTCTTTGGATAATCTGGGGTTTTAGGACCGGCTTCTAAGTCCATATTTTCACGCATTTCATTCCAATTCTTACCATCCATTAATCTGTCATCCCAAGTTTGATAAAACCGAACAGCTTCCGGCGAACCGACAAAACAAACCGCACTTTCTCCGGTGTGCACAAACCGACAACCCGTTACTTTATTATTACGATTGTAGGCACTCATAAAAACACCATTTCCACCTACATATTCAAAATTACAATCAGCAATCAACAGGTTTTCTGTACCTTCCATAAAAATGGCACCACCTCTATGAATAGCCCAATCTCCGCGGGCAACTGGCTCATAAGACTCCATAAACGTGTAGTTGGTTTGTGTAAAATTGAATCCTTTAAACTGAATATGTTTTACAGGAGCTTCTTTAGTGCCCTTCAACTGAATCATATCTTTTATAACAGGAACTTCAATTTTAACGTTACTTAATTTTACGCCTTGCATCGGATAATAGTAAAGCGTATGGGTTTCTGTATTTAAGAACCATTCCCCAGGAACATCTAGTTCTTCAAAAATATTTTCAACAAAATAGTAAGACGCATGGCTTTTTTTCCCTCCAATACCATGTGTTCTTTGAAGTTGCCAACCACCTTCGTTAAGAAAAATTTTATTTTGTTCTCTATTAATTGATTTAAGTCTGTACTGCATATTTCCCCAGTTATGACTTTGGAAACCATGCACAATTCCTGTTTCTGGATGGCTCCAATTCTTATCTGAAAAAGTTTCAGGATCATAGGAAAACCATGTATCATAACGCTTATCTGTACCACCTGTGACTTGAAGGTATCCTTTCCCGTCTCGAAGTGGATTCTCATAATCATAATTAGGGAATCGTGCTCTAACTTGGCGTTCTTCATTAACAAATAATTGATCCATAGACAATCCTTCAGGAACTTGCGTTTGATAAATACCATTTTTATAGGCTTTCCATTCTAGATGCGCTAAGCGCTGAGAGCCTTTGATAATTACTTTTGCTCCAGGTATAGCTGAAAATATAACGGGATATTTTTCCGTTCCAGAATAATCACTGCCTATTTCAATAGTCTTATTAAGATAATATGCTCCAGAAGAAAACCAGACCGTAACGGCTTCTTTGCCAGCATATTTTTTCACCTCTTGTAAGGCTTTTTCAAAACTTAAATAAGGACTGTTTTTTGTTCCGGAATTAGTGTCTTTTCCTGTAGGAGACACATAAATATCTTTCGCAAAAGCGTTTCCTGTTATAAACAATACGGCAAGAACTATTAAAATATTTTTTATCATCTTATGAAACTTATATTCGGTTTTGATTTTTTATTCCTTAAACGAAACAATTACCTTATCCAGAATAGGTTTAGATTCATTTTCTGTAGTATCCGTCATTTTAACCTCAAATTGAAAACCATATCCTTTAGGTAAGTCAGAAAAATTCAACTGTGCTGGTGTTTTTTCAACTTGTTTAGAAAAACCTTTTATATAATCATACTCTTCCTTTACAACTTGCCAGTTACTCCACGCATTAATTTGTCCGTCATTGGTAGTGTCCACTCCCATGCGCACTTCTACGGTTTCTACCCAAGGACCAGTACTTACATAATCGTTTCTAGTTTGCGTAAGCAAGTAATATTTACCTTCTGCAAACATGATATCTGGATCTGGATGGCCTTGACCTATATTTCCACAAAATTCAAATTGTTTATTAATATCATCAGACGTAAACCAAGCAACACTCATATGTTTACCACCAGTCTTACCTGCTGGATCATAATCTGCGAATAAATAATATTGACCACCAATAGAAATAGAAGCCCAATCTCCAAAAGAATTCTGTTCTGGCTCATGGATTTCGTATTTACCAAAAGCAACGACGTCTCCTTTTTTGATTTTTTGTCTCGGAATATCAACAGGTGACGGTTTTCCAGGATAGTTATCAGGGTCTTCCTTAAACCAATGCGGATGTGCATATTCAGCAAATTTACCAGTTGGTTTGGTACGTTCATCTACAGGAGGGTTTAAAATTTTAAAATCATTAAAACCGTCTTTACTAACTGCATGCGTTGCTAAGGGCGAATCCCAAGCATGCGTAGAAGCATCAATAGGCGACCAATCTTCAGCTATAATATGAAAATTACCATCTAAATCTCTAATGACTGCACAATCAGAACCATCTGAGGGATCTTTAAAAGCCATGCCCATCTTTTTCCCAACAAGACCATCAGTTAAGTTGTCATCAATAAGTAAATGCGGATCTTGATCGTTTGGAAAATCGTAATAAAAATAAAATTTTCCATCAATATATTCTGCAGAAGTTACCCAACGTGAAGACATGTCTGATATAGGTCCATAATGCACCCAGTTTTTCATATCGATACTATGCCAAGCATGATAGCCCTTTAGCGATTTTTTTAATCCTGATGGAGCATCAAATTGATTTTTAAGATGTGTGGTTTTTAGTACCACATCATAACCTTTTAAGATGGTATCCTTACTTTTAAAATCATTCGGTCGTTTATTATTCTTTCGAGTATCATATTTACCAAACATCCAGTAATTTCCATCTCCTAACTGTAATGCGACAGGAGCATCACCTAAGTTTGCTGGTGCTGCAGTAGGGATTTGTTCCCAATTTAACCATTCTGTTGATTGAGAAAACGTAATGGATTTTGCAGCTCTTTTTTTTGTAAACTTTTTCATGGCGCTTTGGAATACAGCTTCCTTTTCAGTAGGAATTACTTTTCCATTGGTGATTTCCAAATTTGATTTTGTAGCTATATTCGCTTGCCAGTCTTCTTGAGACTCAAGGGTCCAAGTATCTTGTGCGTGTAGCATTCCACTTGCTGTCAATAATAAAAATGTAAGTGACAGAAATAAGCCTTTATTTACTTGTGTTCTATGGTTTGTTTTCATGATTTTTTTAGATGAATTATATGATTTATTTTTCAAAAGAAAATGTTTTTGATTCTTGATGTCTCCATACTTTCACGGTATGTTCATGGTTCGCTAATTGCTTCATTTTTTTAATAAAATCTTGTTCATTTGCTATTTTTTCCGAATTTAATTCAAATACGACATCATCCACTTTAAATCCCATTTTAGCCAATTTACTATCCTTAGGAACAGAAACCAATAAAACGCCATAGGTGTCAAACATTCCCGTTGCTGTAAGTTCGGCTTCTGTTTCTAGCGTTTTAAACTTAGCTCCAAATAATCCTTTCATCTTTTGCTCCACATACACATTGGATGCTACCTCTTTTGGTGCATGTATTTGAGGTTTCATCGCTAAACGCTTCAATTTATCTGAAGTAACACCAAAACCAGACATTGGAAAGTTTTTAAATCCAAGTTGTAATGCTGCTGATTTGTTTGAAACTGTAAAATCGCCATGTTGAGGCGCTGTAAAAAGAACATTTCCATAGAGACTTTCTGCATCATCTAATGTTTGCTGCTGTACTCCATAAGCAGGAACAACGTCTTTAGCATCTGGATTGTGAATGAAATTTTTATTACGTATACCTCCCCAAAGCGTTGGATTACTAGATTTGTATACTGTTCCGCCCCATAAAATGTTACTTTCAAAAATATCATGCGTTGGTTTAGGGTATGGTACATTACAGGTGTATCCTCTACCTAAGATTACATTATTAGTAACATTACGATGATAGCCTTCACGTGTTTTAATACCACCTGAAAGACTGATATTATTATAGATTTCATAATTAGTGGAACCATCATCTAAATCGATATCCCAACCATGATCGCATTGCATTCTGTTATTTCTAATTGTAGTTGTTTGATACGCATCCCATAAAGGCATATTCGGATACTTTTCTATATAATTACTAATCATAGGCTTTCCATTTTCATCCATTAAATCTGGTCCTGATGGGCCAGCTCTAAACCAAAAACGATCTCTTCCCCAAGAATTAAATGCGCCATGATCGTGCGTTTCTAGTACAGTTTCAAAACAATCGTTCCATTCTATAATATGACCTCCCCAAGTACCATCACAAATATTTATGGCGGCTCTTGGTGTATGACTAATAGTATTGTGGGCAATTGTAATTCTTGATGACATAGAAATATTGATTCCTGAGGCTTGCTTTTCAAAACGACCACAACGCATCATTAAATTATTTTCAACTATACAATCTGCTGGATATTCTTCAGATTTTGGACCAATTGTAGTGTCTATTTCATCTATTGGTGGTGGAAGATGTTGAAAACTAAATGAAGGATCACGAACCGCAGCAAAGGAACCAACCAAGTTCACATCCGTAGAACCATTATTCTGAAAAAAGTTGCTTTTAATTTCTATATGACGATTATAACTATCAATAAATACAGCGTTTCCTCCCAATTCTTCGAATGAACAATTTTCAACAATAATATTCTCCGTGCCACGTATATGAATAGCACCTCCACGATATACACACCAATCGCTTCTGAGTAAAGGCTCAATGGTTTCTTTTAAGGTTCTTTTTGTTCCCGTAAAGTGAATACCAGAAATCTGAATATGTTTTACCGCCTTAGTTGTTTCGTAGTTTTTAACAATGGTTTCTTTTTGTGCATTACCACTTTTGTGAATAACCATTTCTGCAACAGGTAGTTTATGCTCTCCATAAATCTCAATAAGGTGTTTAATTTGAAGAACGGCTTCAATTTTTGTGTCGTCAAGATTTACATGGGCTTCTGGCATATAATATAACCAACCGTCCTTGGTATTATGATACCATTCTCCCGGAACATCTAATTCTTCAAAAACGTTTTCAATCATGCGATACCCTTTGTGAGGCGGAGCAGATCGGTTGTTTTGCCAACCACCTTCGTAAACCAATTCTCCTTTATCGTTTTTACCCGTCACAAAATAATGCTGACTTCCCCAAAGCCCTCTGTGCATTCCATTTAAGATGGCTCCTTCTGGATTTTCCCATTCTGCGGCCTTTTTAGCATCCCAAGCGTCTGGCGTCGCTCCTGAAAAAGGAACTGTGCCTGCTTTTTTACCACGTACAGAATCATCACCACCTGTAGGTATAAATCCAGCGTTAAAATTTGGATACCTAGCCATATGTTGTCTGGTATGATCTACAAAAAGTTGATCTATAGCATTTAAATCACCAACGTTAGTTCTATAGATGCCATCCTTAAATAATTCCCATTTAGAGGAAATTAATTGCGCTCCAGTAATAACGACCTCTTCATTTTTAGCTGCAGCATACATAACAGGGAATTGCTCACTACCACTATCTTCTGTCGTAATCCTTAGAGGCGTGTTTAATCTATAAGTGCCTTGATGCATGATGATTTGACAGGGTTCTTTTCCTAAACGTCCACTAGCTCTTAATTTTTTCTGAGCAGCTTCAATAGTTAACAAAGGCTTAGATGCCGTTCCTTCATTAGAATCTGAACCATTTGTAGCGACATGGATATCTAGTGCATACATTGGTACAATAGATAAGAATAATAATAAGGTAATTAAGTTTTTCATTCGTTTAGATATTTTTTTATTCCTATTTAAGCTGTAATTTATTTTGCTTTATCTTCTGCATAAATATTGACATCTCTATCATTTTTTTGAATTTCCCCAGGTGTACTTCTTCCTTTGTCAACATAAGATTGAAGTAGTTGGGTTAATTCTTCTACTTTTTCAGGGTATTTATCCTGCAGATTTGTTGTCTCAGCAATATCGTCTGATAGGTTGAATAACTGCACACTAGGTGATCCTTCTGGTGTTTGCCCTGCTCTTGGCGTACTCCAACCACCAGACCCTGGACAAAGTGCTAGTTTCCAATCTCCTTTTCTGATAGAAAAAGAACCATTAATACTATGGCTAATAATGTCTTCTCTATTTGTTTTCTTTGGATCTTTTAACGTTGGTAAAAAAGAAATGGCATCGACACCTGATGTATCATCTAATTTTACACCAGTAATTTCAGAACAAGTAGCAATAAAGTCAGTCATACATGTTAATCTATCTGTTTGTGTTCCTGCTGTTATAACTTCTGGCCAACGAACAATAAGAGGAACGCGATGGCCACCTTCGTAAATATCGGCTTTATTTCCTCTTAGATTTCCACTAGGTGAGTGTCCTTTCTTTTTTAAAGCAGGAATTTTTGCAGCAGGCGAACACCCATTGTCCGTAGAAAATATAACAATGGTGTTTTCGGATAAATTATGTTTATCCAAAGCTTTTAAAACTTCTCCTACAACCCAATCTGTTTCCATTAAAAAATCACCATAAGGTCCTAATTCAGACTTTCCTCTCCATTTTTCACTAGGAACAATAGGCGTATGTGGTGAGGTTAATGGCAAGTATAAAAAGAACGGTTCTTTTTCTTCAGCTCTCTCGTTTATATAATCCACTGATTTTTCTGCAAAAACTTGTAAACATTCACCTGATTTAAAACTTGGAGCAGAAGGCCCTTTTCTAGAACGTATCTTTGGGTCATTCATAACAGAAGGGATTTCTGTCACTTTTTCATTTTCAATATATACATAAGGAGGCATATCTAAAGAAGCTGCAATGCCATAAAAGTAATCAAAGCCATTACTTGTTGGCGTTATAGCAGGTTTAGTATAATCGATATTCCATCCTCCACCTATTTGCCATTTTTCCTTCTTATAATTAGGTAACAGTTCCCAACCGATACCTAAATGCCATTTACCAATCATTGCCGTATGATAATCTGCTTGCTTTAACAAACTTGCTACGGTTGTTTCATCTTTTTTAAGCAACGGTTTTGCAGTCGGTTTATGGATGACCCCTTTAGATAAACTTGTTCTCCAATTATAACGACCGGTTAAAAGTGAATAGCGAGACGGTGTGCAAACGGAAGATGAGGTATGTGCATCTGTAAAACGAATCCCTTCTTCTGCCAAACGATCTAAGTGTGGTGTCGCCGCTTTTCCTGTGGTATGAGAAACATCACCTATTCCCATATCATCGGCAAAAATAAATATGATATTTGGACGACTAGTATCTACTTGTTCTTGTGCTCGTATATGTTGGCTAAAACATAATACAAAAATTGCAATTATAGATTTATACATTTTGATCTGGATTGGATATTGGAATTAATAATGTAAAACTATGCATTAATGCTACAATGTGTTTTCTGTTATCGACCATTTTCTTACTCAATTTAAACTTGAGCAAATCATCGCGCGTCATCATGGACGTTCTTAGGGTCAATTCATTTTTTTTTCCTATACGGATTAGTAACCAAAAGGGTGTCATATTTCATATTTAAAATTTGGTTTACGCACTATATATTTACTGAATGCTGAAATAAAGAAAGTAATTGCAAGATTAGAGAACAACTTTCTTTAGTTAATAAAATATATTTGTTATTCATTATCTAAACAAATATTAGTCCATGTTTCGATTAAAATTAGAAATACGTATTCTTTATCTTTTTATTCTTGTTTCGAGCACCTTATTTTCTCAGAATAATCAGGTCGATTTTAAAGTGGATTATGAATCCTTTTTATCCAAACACGACCTGCTTTGGGATCTTGTTCCAGACAAATGGCAAACCGCGCCTTATTCAGGAAATGGTAATGTTGGCTTTTTATTGTATCAAAGTCCAGAGGAAAACGACAATGTCATCTCATTACATATTGGTAGACATGATTATTACGATCATAGAGAAGCTGAAACAAAGGCGGATGAAATGCTTTGGATTAAACGAAGCCGTTTACCATTAGGTCATTTTAAACTGAGATCTAAAGGAAAGATTACTGGTATTGATATGCGTTTAGATTTATGGGACGCAGAATTAATAGGTACTATCACAACGACTAAAGGAAGTTATAACATTAAAGGGTTTACACATAGCACCACTGATATCATTTATTTTGAAACAGATACAAAAGATGAAGACGTAGAAATCACATGGCATGCTGAAGATCCTATTCCTCCTGTATACGAAGTTTTAAAGAGTGGTGGAGGACCAAAAGGAGGTACATGGGATAAAATGAGGGCTGTAACTTTAGAAATGGCACCCAAACCGACGTTCAGTGAGAAAAACGGTTACAAATTCTGTTACCAACCCTTGTATGATAATAGAGGAGAAACTACTACAGGTTATAAAATAACAGGTAATCCTTCCGGAAAACAACAATTAATAGCGAGTGTACACCATTGTTTTCCTGATCATAACTCACTAGAAATTGTTAATGAAAATTTAGAAACTGCAGAAGTACTTATCCAAAAAGACAACTTTGTATCTACCCATCAAAAATGGTGGCACGACTATTATCCATTAAGTTTTTTAACCATCAATGATGCGGAAAAAGAATCGTTCTATTGGATACAAATGTATAAACTAGGCTCTGCTTCTAGAGGAAACGGACCCATTTTAGATTTAATGGGACCTTGGTATAACCGAACGTTTTGGCCAATGGTTTGGGGCGATTTAAATGTGCAACTCATCTATTGGACGCATTTAACAGCCAATAGAATGTCTATTGGAGAATCTCTACCAAACAACATTGATAAATATGCTAAAAACCTAGAAAACAATGTGCCTGGAAGTTGGAAAAATAGTGCTGCCGTTGCTGCTTTAATGCCGCAAGACCTCATCGCTTTCAACGGAGCAAAAGTGCCAGATATGTTAGCATGGATGTTAAACGATTATTGGTTGCATTGTCAATTTGCAGGCGATGATATTCGTATGCGAGATAAATTGTTTCCTATCTTAAAAAAGACGGTAAATAGTTATTTAAATTATATAAAAGACAATCCTGTAGAAGCCGAAGACGGCAAAATTCATATTAAATACAGTTGGTCGCCAGAATACAAACCTGGTCGTGGTCAAGATATTAACTTTACGCTAGCCCTCATCCGTTGGAGCTGTCAAACCCTAATTGATATTGATGAAAAGCATGAATTAAATGACCCGCTTAAAAAAGAATGGAAACATCTGTTGGATAATTTAGTGGATTTTCAAATCGATGAAAATGGTCTTATGGTTGGAAAAGATAGACCTTTTGCCAATCCGCACAGACACTATTCGCATCTATTAGCCTTTTATCCTTTGATGGTAATCACACCAGAAAAAGAAGAAGATAAAAAACTACTGCGCACGTCTTTAGACCATTGGTTAGATGTGACGTTTAATAGTGGTAAGAAAATCAAAGCCATGCCAGTTACAGGTTATACAGCAACTGGAGCATCTTCTATGTATGCCAATTTAGGCGATGCTGAAAAAGCGTATTATTATTTAGATTTTCTAATTAAGCATAAAAATATTTCGTCTACTACGATGTATTCCGAAGGAAAAATTAATCCGGTTATTGAAAGTCCGCTGTCTTTTGCCACAAGTTTACACGATATGATGTTGCAAAGTTGGGGCGGAAAAATACGCGTATTTCCGGCAAGTCCGAAAAAATGGAAAGATGTTGCTTTTCATGATTTAAGAACACAAGGTGCCTTTTTGATCAGTGCTAAAAAAGTAGAAGGAGTTACCGAATTTGTATCTATAAAAAGTTTAAAAGGAAATGCATGTGTCGTTCATGTAGATTTTGAAAATCCTAAATTTTATATCGATGGGAAGTCCGTTTCTATAAATCAATCTGAAGATGGTTCTTACAAAATTGATTTAAAGCAAAATGAATCGGTTATTATTACTTCCAAAGAAATAAACAAAACAGATTTAAGCATAAAAGAGTTACCTAAATCGGAAGCAGAGCAAAATCTATTCGGCTATGGTGAAAAAACAAAACGACTACCAGGTCATAAATACTACAGTTCTTATTAAATATAAACTCATGAAAAAATCTATTCTATACTGCATTTTTATATGCGCTTCGTTTATAGCATGCAAAGCACAAGAACAACAAAAGAAACCGAATGTCATTTTTATTTTTTCAGATGACCAACGGTATAATTCTCTGAGCATGACAGGCGACCCAATAGCGGAAACACCAAATATCGATCAGTTAGCAAAAGAAGGTGTCTTTTTTAACAACGCCTACATTACAAGTCCTATTTGCGGTCCAAGTAGAGCCAATATCTTTACAGCACAATGGGAACGAAAAAATAAAATTGGGTTTACCTCTGTTTCTAATAATGTGATTTCAGAAAAGTCATATCAAGACAGTTGGCAGTCGCAATTAAAACAAGCTGGATATTCAACTGCTTTTATTGGAAAACACCATACCAAAATTGGAGATAAAAGAAATACACCTTTAAATAAAGATACTGACTTTGCTTATTATGGTAATGGTCATTTGGGGTTTTATCCTGCAAAAAGACACAAACAGTTTGCTAACCTTAAAAACAAAACACAAATAGAAGGGTTCTTAGAAGCGACCAAAGCTTATTTGTCACAAGATGAAACCTATGATTACTTTTATAAAAACGCAGACCCATCTATTAAAAATCAATTGAAGAAAAGAGATCCTAACAAACCCTTTTCGGCATGGATTAATTTAAATCTTCCGCATGCGTCTAGCATTGGTGGTATGGGATCGGAAAACACAGATCCAGAATATTATAAAACAAAATACGATGATGTAAAGCATAAAATGGAATTACCAGATGACTATCCTCAAGATATTAGTTTGCCTAAAGAAGTGTATGCAACATCCGATTTAATGAAATATTATGTCACGTCTAATAAAGGCAAATTATTAAATGAAAAGCTAAAAATGGATCGCGCTAATTATGCTATCGATTTAATGGTAGGGAATTTACGTGCCTTTTTACAAGAAATTGGTGAAGCGGATAATACCATTATTATATTTTGCTCCGACAATGGTCTGTTTTTAGGCGAACATGGATTAGGCGGAAAAACCATTTTGTATGATGAATCTGTACATGTGCCAATGATTGTGTATTCCCCATTTTTCAACGATAAAACAAAAAGCAAAGTAGTTGATGAATTAGTGGTTGGTCAAGATATTCCTGCAACTATTTTAGAAATGTGTGGTGTAGAAACACCGGAATCCTATCAAGGTAAAAGTATGCTTCCACTAATTGCCGGTGAAAATACAGATTGGAGAGAAGACATCTTTTTAGAAAACTTATTTACAGATCAAGGTTACCCTAGACAGGAAGGAGTGCGTAGTAAACAGTTTAAATACATTCGCTCTTTTAGTAAAGAAAATGACCGAAATAAATATGTTCCAAATCAATCTATTGAAACGGATGAACAACCGATTTACGAAGAATTATTTGATATTATCAACGACCCAAAAGAACAGAATAACTTGGTTGGGAATAAAGACTATTTAGAGATTTTAAACGTGTACAGACAAAGATGTAAAACCCTTGTGTCTGAACTAAATTAGTTTTACAATTAAGTAATAATCATCATGAAAAAAGTATTTCTATTAGGAATGGCTTGTTTAGTTATGTCAAGCAGTTTTGCACAAGAAAGACCAAAAAAGCCAAATGTAGTATTAATTTTAACCGATGATTTAGGTTGGCAAGACGTAAAATGCTATGATATTGACGAGCCTTCTCCATTCGAAACTCCAAACATAGACAAATTAGCTAAAGAGGGAGTTTTATTCTGGCAAGCGTATTCTCCTGCAACGACGTGTTCTCCGTCTAGAGGTGCAATCTTATCTGGCCAACATCCAGTGCGTTTAGAAAGAACTAGTGTAAGAGGTGGACATCCACCATTGCCTTTTAATCATGCATCTACCTTAATTAGTCCTTGGATGAGAGGTGCATTAAATATTTCTAAAGTAACGATTGCCGAATCACTTAAATCTAATGGCTATAAAACAGGACATTCAGGAAAATGGCACGTTGGTATTGCTGTAACAGACTATCCTGAACCTAAAGATCAAGGATTCGATTTCTCAAAACATGGTTTTGGCGCTCATAAAAGAATGACCGATCGTACAAAAGGATTTGCAACGACGGATTCTTCAGATCCATTTACACTAGACGAAGATGGTTTTCCTTTTGATGATATCACTCAAGACGGTATTGATTTTATGGACCAAAATAAAAAAGATCCATTTTTTCTTTACTATTGCTCTCGATTAGTACACACGCCTATTCAGACACGAAGTGAAGATTTATTGCGTAAATACTATGAGAAATTAGGTTTAGAGTACCCAAAAAAGAATGATATGTGGGACGAAAAGGGTCAAAAAAATGCCTATTATGCTGCCATGGTAGAAATGATAGATCATTACACTGGTCAACTGATTACATATCTTGAAGAAACAGAAGATCCAAGATGGCCAGGACATATGTTAATCGAAAATACCTATGTTATTTTTACTTCAGATAATGGTGGTATGGAACAACATACAAAAGAAATTATTACAGACAACTATCCTTTAGACAAAGGAAAGATAAATGCAAAAGAAGGTGGTGTAAGAGTACCACTAATCATAACAGGACCAAATATTGCTGCAAATACAGAATCTAATGTTATGGTAAATGGTGTGGATTTCTATCCTACGATATTAAGTTGGACAAACACTCCAAAAGATGCAAATCAAATATTCGATGGTGCTGATTTATCTACATTACTAGATAAAGACCCAACAGATGCTAAATTAGTTTTAGATCCTAAAACCGGAAAACCAAGAAATACGATGATGTGGCACTTTCCAAACAGCGCTATGCAATCTACATTACGAATTGGAGACTTTAAACTTGTACGTGAATATACGGCTACTGAAGAAAAAACAGATTTAGCCTTATATCAATTGTACGAAAATGGTTCTAAACGTGTGGATATTGAAGAATCTCAAAATCTAGCAGAAAAAATGCCAGAGAAAACAAATGAGATGAATCGTCTTTTAACAGAACGATTAGAAAAACTAAATGCAAGATATCCTTATTTAAATCCAACTGGTAAATCTGCGTTACCTAATAAATCTAAAATACCTACTGTTGTTGAGCATGGCATAGATGGTAAAAATGTTTGGTTAAAATATCAAAACAATGGAGCTAAGGTGGTAAAAGCAGAATTAATTTATACAACTAATGGTGGTGTACGTGGTGAAATTTGGTTTCCTGTTTCTATGAATCTTAGAGATGATAATGTTTCTGTAACTTTACCAAAAGGCACAACGCACTATGTTTTTAATTTAATTGACGAAAACAATTACTTAATAGGTTATCCTGATGGTGGCTACCAAAAAACTACTAAAGTATTTGCAACTAAAGCAATTGCCGTTAAATAATTAAAATTATTTCATATTTAAAGAAGCACAATAGGATTTAATTCTATAGTGCTTCTTTTGTTATTTATTCATATTACCTCAACTATATCATTACTAAAACGCAATTCAGAGGCTATTGAAACCACTATGCAAATCTGCTTAATTTAAATAAATGGTCGATTTAAGTCTCGCTTTGGTTAAAGGGTTGAATTAAAATACTATATATAAATAATAGCACTATTCCACTGTATAACGTGAAATTGGTAGTATAGAGCAATGATTTAGTGAATGAGAGAAAATGTAGTTAAGTCTCTAATCTTATTTTTACATGGTCTTCAAACTATGAAAATGATGATTTATTTGGAGGCTATTAAATAAATTAAGCAATTACCGTTATGTCAAAGTTTTTATATATTTTTTTATTTTCAATATCATTTGTACAGATTTCTAATGCACAATTTTTGTGGTTAGAAGATCAAACGAATACGCGTAAAATTGAGTTTACAGCCGAAGAAGATGTACCTACAAATTTAACAGGAAACATTCCAAACCCTAATACTTCAGGAATTAATACACACACTATTGTCTCTAAATTTAATAGAGTTGAAGGTACACAAGATTTTTTGGAATTTAATTTATTCAATTACGTAACAGATTTAACCGATTATACAGTTACGTTTAAAGCCTATATTGATATACCTACTGATGAGCTAACTACAAACAATTCAAAATTAAGAGTGTTTTTTGATAGTTCTGATGAAGGACAACGTGTTTATGAACAATTGAATTTTACAGTTGGACAAGAATGGGAAACGTTTACGTTTCATTTTGAAAATATTGTGGTTCCACATGTTGATGGCTATGACCTTATGACAATAGGTTTTGCTAATGGTAGTATAGAAGAACCAGCCATGACTTATTATATAGATGAGATATACGGATCAACAGATCAAACCGCTACCGTAGGAAATCATCCAGCTGCTTGGTTACAGGGTTCATGGGGAGTTACATTTCCTGTTTTTGGTGGTGAAAGGTTAGATGCAGAAGTTGCTACAGGCCATGACCCATTAGGAGGTGCGCAAGAGGTTGTTGCTGAACTTCCAGCTGCAGGGCACGTTATTACAAACCTTAGTTATTTTGCACACTCTCATTATTTTACAATGAGAGATAATACTAATGTAGATGTAGCTACAGAGATACACGAAAGTTTAGTTCCTACTGCAGAGAATCAACAAATCATGCTGGACGTCTTGCAAACATTTAAAGATGCAGATAAGAAGATTATTTTGTACATATCTTCTAACTATTTAGATAGAGCAAGTGATGAAACGAAAGCGGCTTGGGTAGATTATTATACAGCTAATTTTAATGGAGATGAATATTTAGCTTACAGAGATTTAGTTCAAGGATTTATTCCTGCGATAGCAGAGTATGCTGATGGATATTGGTTTGATACAACAGGAGTACTTCTTGACGATGGAAATTTAGAAGATTTTGTTCAAATGTTTAAAGATGCCGATCCTGGAGCTGCTATGTCAGTGTCTGAGTTTGGTCATAAACATTATATAGATGGCGTATTAGTTGCCGTTGATTCTGATGGAGTTGATGATGAAGATGATAGAGACTATGATGTATCAAACTTTAGAGGAAACAATACTTCTCAAGATTTTACAAGAGGACATGTCTCTGCGTTAGCTGGTGGTGCTCCACCAAATTCTTGGGGATACGAAGAGTTTACATTACCTGCTATGGTTGGTAATCCTTGGTCAATGTATGAAAAAAAACAAGTATTAAAACATGCATGGTTTCCTATTAGAGATAAATGGCATGTTAGTTCCGCAAATTTAAT
This sequence comes from Winogradskyella costae, assembly GCF_013403865.1. GTDB lineage: Bacteria > Bacteroidota > Bacteroidia > Flavobacteriales > Flavobacteriaceae > Winogradskyella > Winogradskyella costae. The sequence goes on along the minus strand of NZ_JABFDK010000012.1, from coordinate 42,806 downwards.
ATTTGGAATAGAAGATGCTTACAGATTTACTAAAATTCTAATAGATGCCAATGCTGGTGTTACCTTTGCAACTACAATATCTAATGCTAATGCTGATGAAGGCCATATGATGGCTGATGAAATGCTTATTATGAAAGCAATTAACGATAGACTTCTTTCTAGTCCTGTACCCGATTTTGAACCATATGTAAGACCAGATGGGGCTTATCTAGTCGGTGAAACGCTAAGTACAAATTCATATGAATTTACTAATCAATCAGATGTTAAGTTGTATCCCAACCCAGTAGCTGATCGACTCACAATTTCTAGAACAACTACAGATATAAATAACATAACGGTCCTAAACGTACTAGGAACTAAAGTACTGAATAAAACATGGACTAATGGCACGACGACCACACAATTAGATGTGTCTACTTTAAAATCAGGAATTTACCTTATTAAGCTTTCGAATGGAAATAATTATAGCATCACTCGAAAAATAATAGTATCCAAGTAAAATAAGTATTTGTAACTAATGTAATTTTTGATAAAACTTTTTTAAATAAACTAATTTTATGATGAGAAACACAACACTACTTTTATTATTCAGCATTCTTTTTTTACCACAAATAAATGGTCAAGAGATAATTAAACCAAATATTGTTTTTATTTATGCAGATGATCTAGGCTGGCAGGACACTCAGTTAAATGATGTTGGAGATGTTGTTCCTTGGGAAACACCTAATATGTTAGCATTGGCTGAGGATGGAGCTAATTTTTCACAAGCCTATGCTTCAGCACCAACTTGTGCACCGTCAAGAGGAGGTACAATGAGTGGTAGAATGCCTCTTAAAACCAAAATGACTCATGTCGCAGGAGGGCAAATACCTAAAGTTAAACTTTCAAATAAAACTATAGAGTCATATTATCCTGGTAGATTACAACTAGACGAAGTGACCATAGCTGAAGCATTAAATCCTTTAGGATATGTATCTGGTCATGTTGGTAAATGGCATATGGCAGCTAATCACAATATTTATCCGGAAGCTGTAGACCAAGGGTTTGATTATCAGGACACCGATAGAGGAATTACGAGAAGTATGGGAGACCGATCTGTTGACTTTGCTACAGATGCAGAAGATGATCCTTATCGATTAGACGCAGATGGAAGACCTTATGATGCTGTAACAGAACTAGCATTGGATTTTATGGATGATAACAAAGAGGAACCCTTTTTTCTATACATGGCTCACTGGTTAGTTCACTCACCAATACAAACAAGAGATTTAGCATTACTAGAATATTATTGTGATAAATTAGGAATTCCTGTGCCTACAACAGATGCAAATATTACCACTCCAGGCCAAACAAATCCCTATTATGGAGCGATGATTGCGAGTTTAGATTGGAGTTTAGGGAGAGTAGTAGATTATTTAAAAGAGACTGATGACCCAAGAAATCCAGGGATGAAATTATTTGATACAACGTATATCATATTTGCTTCAGATAATGGAGGTGCAGAAAATCATGGGTCAGAAATTATTACAGATAACTTTCCTTTAGATTTAGGGAAAACACACACCAAAGAAGGCGGTTTGCGTACGCCATTTGTTATAACTGGACCTGGTATTGTGGAAAATCAAGTATATGATAACATAGTTTCTCATTTAGATTTTTATCCTACAATTATGGAGGTTACTGGAGCAGATGCCGTTCTTGATGCAAATGTTCTGAACAATTTAGATGGTGTAAGTTTATTTCCTTTTTTAAGTGGCACTGAAACAGAAATAAAAAATAGTGACAATACTGAAAGAACAGACCTTTTTTGGCATTACCCACATGGACAAGACGAAAGAGCATCTTCAGCTATTAGAAGTGGAAATTATAAATTGTATAAAATCTATGATAACGGAGATTATTATAAAGCCTACCAATTATATAATGACGATGGATCTGACAGTGATATCGAAGAGATGGTGGATGTTATAGATACCATGCCTGTATCGCTTAAAAATGAAATGATCTTAAACCTAGAGACGCTTTTAGCTGAAAACGATACAAGAACACCACATTTTAATCCAGATTATAATGGTGATCCTTTAGTTAATCAAGATATTGTTCCTTCTATAACTTCAACAGTTTATGATGAAAATACAGGTGTAGCCACAGCAACGCTAACTACTAATCCTGGAGATGCAATTATTGAAACGGCTTATTTGCTTTATAGGATAGAAGAAGTAGACACACCAGAAGAAGAGTGGTTTGAACTTCCTGCAACCATAGATGGTAACGTGATTACAGCCGATGTGCCAGAAGTAGCTACAGGAGTTGTGTTTACGTTAATAGATGAAAATAATTTTGTAGTCATATCGGATGCCATATCAATATTTAACCCTTATAAGATAATACTTGCTAACGCTGTTGGAGAACAAGCTTTTAAAGTAGTAGATGAATATGCTGAGTTAATTGGGAATACAACTATAGGTGGTACAGCTTATTTACAAGCAAGGACTGAAGAAGGCGGAGATGGAGCAAAATTTTATGTAAAAGCTCCTGCAGATGTTGAAACTATAACTTGTGATAAAATTACATTAGGAATTATATCTCAATCAGCAGATACTGTAAATGTTGATATTATTATTGATGGAGAAACACAAAGTTTTACATATACAAGTACAAATAATAATACTCCAGAATTATTTGAATTTGATACTCCAGTGACATTTACACAGTCATCTAAAGAAATACAGGTCATCACAACCTCACTTTCTAATTCGGGTGGGTTAACACCAAGAGTAAGATTTGTAGATCTCTTCTTTAATGTTTTAGGAGCTACACAACCACTTAGTGAAATAACGCTTAATACAACGGAAGAAGAACAACAATTTGAACCAGAAAGTACAGATGTATATGCAGAATTGATAGGAAATACCACTACTGGTGGTGCATTTGTACAAATGAGAACAGAAGGCGGAGGCGATGGTTTTAATATCAATGTAAAAGCTACTGAATCTGTATTATGTGAAAAGATAGTATTTAGAGTGCGGTCACTTGCAGGTGATACGGCAAACTTTGATGTTACTATTGGCGGCGAAACTCAAAGTTTTGAATACACAAGTACGAACAGTACAGCTGATTTAAATTATGAATTTGATACGCCAACAACAATAACTGAAGCGGCGCAAACTATGGAGTTTTTAGTAACTAACCTTTCCAATGCTACTATAGATACTACACCAAGATTTAGAGTTTACGCTGTTACATATCATTTAGACTTAAGTAGCTTAGGAGTTGATGAGGTGCTAGATAATAGAGAAGCACTTAAATTATTTCCTAATCCGGTTAAAGGCACTTTTAGTCTTTCAAAATCCGTAGCATCAGGTGTATTGTATAGTGTACATGGCGCTAAAGCATACGAATTTAATAATCAGTATCAAGACATCGATATCTCAGAGCTCAAAACAGGCTTATACTTTTTGCAAGTCATACATGAAGATGGTAGTAAATCGACTTTAAAATTATTGAAGGAATAAGTTCAATTTTATAGAATTAAAAATTGCCCTTTTGCATCGAAGAGATACGTTATCTGATGCGAAAGGGCATTTTTTTTTAGTGTCAATTAACGATTCTAAAGTTGACGAAATAAAATGATAATATGCAATGTATGAATAAAACCAAATATTTAGTGGCAGATAACTTGGATTAAAAACGGTTCAATCGCAACATACATAAATATGCCTTTTTTTTCGCCATAATTACAAGATGAAGACACTATAATTACTGAGGTTTTGAGTTCTCCAGGATCTATTTTACTTCTATTGGTAAACGGCAAATTTAGACAGCACAAAGAATTAGCAACTCGTGTTTTGCGTAATTTACCTAATGCAAAAACATTCGAATTCGACAATTAGTATTAAGACATCGATATCTCAAACCGCAACAACCGACCTATCCTTTTCGCACGTTTTATATGAAGGCGATAGTAAATCGACTTTAAAATTATTGAAGGAATAAGACTGCTTTCTATTGTTTTCTTAGAATTCTAATCGTTTTGTTGCTTTCGGTTACCTAATCGGTAAGTGTAGCTCAAGATCATATAGCGTCCTAAACTTTCTGAGGTGGTTTCTTCAAAAAAGTTAGTCGTGCTTCGTCTTTCGAAATCAACGTTTTTATCAAGAAGATCTATAAAAACCAGTTTAAGACTATTAGGGCCATTTCCAATACTATAGGAAATAGCCATATTCCATATAGGAAGTTGCAAATCTGTAGCAAACTGATTATCTGAAAATACGAAATAATCAAATTGGGTATTAAAATTTAGTTTCTCTGTAAAATCATAATCCATAGCGGAATAGTAATGTTGCTTTCTATAGGTTCTATTGAGGTCTTGCTCTATAGAAAATGACGTATTATTAACGCTATAATTAGTCCCTAGTTTTAAGTCTACAACATTCTTATTCGCGTTTTCTAAAGAGAACCCCATTGAGATATCTTTTGAAACCACATCGTTAAGTTGTAAGTTAATTAATGACGTTGACGTATTATAAAAACTGCTATTGGTTATAGCATAGCGAATTCCTAAGCCTTTTATTTTTTTACTAAAATTAAAATAAGCGGACAATCGTTGTCGCTCTCCACTATTGATATAGCTTCTCGTTTTAACAAAGTCATCGTCTATAGCAATGTTTTGAATAATAGCATCCTTTGAAAACTGGTACTTAATCCTACTTGTAAAGTTTAATGATGATTTGTAATTGAAGATATTAGCAATTAAAGAAATATCGTCCGTCTTTTCTGTTTTTAACTGAGGATTTCCTTTTCTTATGTAAAAAGGATTGAGATCATTGATAACTGTTGAGCTTTCTGAAGTTCGTGGGCTGCGTATTTTTCTATTATAGACCAAACGGTATTTTACACCATTTTGAGGTCTGTATTGCACTATGGAAAACGGATTAACATAAAATTGGTTACTAGTAAAACGATCTTCTGTAATGACACCAAACGATCGATCGAGCTCTTGAAGCTCAATACCAGAAAATATATTCAATTTTTTAGTGCTATAACTATAGCCAAATCGATTTTGCAAACTACTTTCTCTATGATTGTATTTATAGCTAAGGAGTTCATCCTCATCGTCATCAGATGCAAAGGTTTTAAATTGATAAATATCTTCATTTTGATTTAAGACTCTTAAAAAGAATTGAAACTTTAGGTAATGATTTCCGACTATGGGTTCTGTAAATTTAAAATTGAAATTATACAAACCGTTATTAAACGCTTCATCTCTAAGTGCAAAAATGTCTCTATTTGAAGGATTATCGGTGTTAATATTCCTAATTATAAAAGTGGCCTGCTCATTGTCCTTACTTTGCTCGTATATTTTGGTTTTAAACCCAACACTAAAACTACGCCCTATTTTAGCTAATTTTTGAAAGAAATTGATGTCAAAGTCGAGTGACTTTTTAATGGTGGTATTACTATAATTTTGTTTGTTTGAAGTTACTAAATCACCATCTACTGTATAATAAAATCCATCTCTCATTGAATACTGTGTTAGTGCATCCGAATTTAAACGCCCTTTAATAGTAAGGCTGTTACTCCTATTCGATTTGTTTTTATAATTAAAATTAAAATTGTGATTATTTGACTCTTTATTAAACCTATTATCAGCTTCATAATCATAGTTATTAGTATTGGCAAAAGAAATTCTTTTGGAAAAGGATGTGCCACGATTATCCGAAAGATTATAAAAATAGTCCGCATTTAGAGACTCTTTCTCTTTAAACTCATGACCTATATTAATGCCAACAACACCTGTTTTTAAATACCCACTTAAACTTTTTGATTGAGCAGCAGTACTGTTATCATCATCAGACTCATCAGCAATACCATCAGCATTTTCTAAAAATCCCTGAATATTAGAGCCTGTAATATTGATATTATTGTATTTACTAATAACTGCCAACTGTGTTTTTGGCGAAAATTTATTATAGTTAGCATTGCCAAAATAGCGGCTATCTAATCCCATACCTGCGGATACCTTTCCGAAACCTTGATTCTTTTTCGTCTTTTTCAATGTGAAATTAATCACAACCTGTTTGTTACCGTCATCGACTCCTGTCAGTTCTGCCTCATCACTTTTTTTATCAATAATTTCAACTTTTGCAATGGCATCTGCCGATAAATTTTTTAATACAATAGCCGGGTCTCCGCCAAAAAATTCCTTACCATCGACAAATATTTTGGTCACTTCTTCACCTTTTGCAACGACTTTCCCATTAGATTCAACCTCTATACCTGGTAATTTTTTTAAAAGCGTTTCTAGATTATCACTTGGGTTCACTTTAAAAGAATTGGCATTAAAAGCAATTGTGTCTTCTTTAATTTGAATAGGAATTACTGCAGATAGCGTTACGGCATCTAATTCATAAGTATCTTCTTTAAGAATGACATTACCAATATCTATAGGTTGGTTTTTATAATGAATAGTCTCAAAATGCGTTATATACCCTAAATATGAAAATTGTAGTAACAGTGAGTCCTTTGGAGTATCAAAAATTGCAAATTCACCTTTAACATCAGTAAGCGCATAATTGATAAATGTAGAATCCTTTTGTTTTAGAAGCGCTACGGAAACCAGGTCTAAAGGCGCTTTATCTTCATCTAAAACGATCCCTTTAATTGGTGGTTCAGACTGAGCAAATAAACTAATAGACAAGGTCAGAAAAAGTAGTATTAAAAGTTTTGATGTGTTCATTACTAATTAAATCTCTTAGATCTCAAATTAGAGTGCTTATTATGTTTTTTTAAAGCCCTACCTTCGAGATGTGTTTTTATAAAACAAGTAGTATAAATATGCTTTGCAGAGGTTGTAGAAAAGTAAAAAAGTTCCATAGTTAATATAACTAAGGAACTCTTTTTTGATTTAATTTGCTATTTAATCAAATACTTTAATTTTTCACAACTCTTATTGTTTTAGAGCCAAATTGCGTTTTAATGTTAGCAATATAAATTCCTGTTGCTAAATCACTAATATCATAATTAGTTACTTCACTAAACGTCTTTATTAACTGGCCTGTAATATTATAAAGTTCTACGTTATCGATGCGATTATTAGAATCTATTTGAAAACTGTTTTTTGTAGGGTTAGGATAAACATTAATAGAAGCACTATTTAATTCAAATTCATTTGTAGATAATGTAACTCCAGCTGGTCCTTGAAAAGCATCTAAATAATATACATTTCCTGTAGCGAGAAATTCAGCATCTGGTTGATCTATTAATAGGTTTACAGTACTATAAGATACACCTTCTACAAGTGTAACTTCTGTAAAATCAAAGGTGTATTCTTGCCATTGATCATAAACAGTAACATCAATTGTTACGTTCTTTTGGCCTACTGTTTCAATTCCATCTCTCAAAAACAATCTTAACCTTCTACCAGAACTGCCATCTACATTGGTTGATGGTGCATAAGCTCTTATTTTAAAAATAGCAGCTGATTGATTTGCTGAAGTAATTACAGCCGGTAATTGAAACTTTAATTGTGAGTGTACTTCTTCTCCTTTTGTAAATTTGGCAACTAATGGACTGCTGTTCCCTGTAGTAGTTGGTGTCGCTACTGCTGATCCTTGTTCTAAAAACTCACCGCCTAGTACCTCATTAAGTGTTACGCTAAATGTATCTGGGCTATAGTTATGGTACCATTCATTTCCAGCTTCTAAAACAGCTTCTGCATCCAAAGGTGGTTCAGGTACATTCTTATCAGTAACGTTAAATTTATATAATCTGGCTGCAGTAACTGATGGTGCAGTTCCTAAATCTAAATCTGTAATTTCAAATGTAATAGGCGTTGGTGTAGTTGAAAATGTAACAACTCCAGCATAAGTAGCAGATAATACTTGATATGTACCAGTACCACCATCAGTTTCACTATATGTGAATGTTTGTGGTGTTTCAGACCCAACCGTAATTTTTATAGCCAATGTATTTCCTTCTTTTTTTCTAAAATCAAATGAAATAGTACCGTCAATAGTACCTGATGACGTTTGAGCAACAAGGTCAAACGTACCAGCAACATCGTTAGAACCAGCTTCATCAGCCACTATTTGAGTACGATTTGCTGTAGCAGGTGCTTCTGAAATAGTTGCAGCCGTACCAGTAGAAACTGAAGTTACTAAAGGTGAAATCATAGTGAAATCTTGATCTGCTGCATCCACTGTTATAATAGCTTGTGCAAATGCCATAGTGCTGGCAAAAATAAAGGACATGATAAAAAGTAATTGTTTTTTCATAATATGTAGTTTTAATCAGTTCATCAAAGTTAGTTCTGCAAGGTGGTTTTGCTTTGCTTATTTCAATCAAAAACTTTTCTTTCAAAACTATTATAGTTAAATAATGATTTCATTGTATAATCTGTCGGGATATTCACAAAATGAATCTTCAAAAACATAAGCGTTTGACAAATTAATTAGTGATTAAAACTGAGATAACAATATTTTGTGACGTTGCGGGAAAACAAAAAAGTTCCTTCGTTAAATTTAACGAAGGAACTCTTTTTAATCAATTTATAACAACAACGTTTGTTGCTTTAAAAACTTGAATACGAAATTCTTATTCTTTTACAATTCTCATTGTTTTAGAACCTAATTCCGTCTTAATATTTGCAATATAAATACCTGTTGCTAAATCACTAATATCATAATTAGCTTCTTCGCTATATGTTTTTAATAATTGGCCCGCAATATTATAAAGTTCTACACTCTCAATACTGTTATTAGCATCTATTTGAAAGCTGTTTTTTACAGGGTTGGGATAAACTTTAACGCTTGTCTCTTGTGTTTCAAAATCATCTACACTTAAAGATTCATTAGAAAATCTAAGCCAATAGAATCTAATTCTAGCGCTATTAGAAAGGTCTTGTAAAATATTAATATCCAATGTTATCGTTTTAGGAACAGATGTAACAGTAACATTTTGGGAAAATGTTAACGTATCAAATGTCTCAAAGCCATTAATGTTGCTTGCACTAGCGTCAGCAGCTAAAGTAATTGGTGCGTCAGTTGTGCCATCAACAGTCATAGTTACACTCCCAGAGTTACCAAATAATTTTCTTACGTGAAAAACAATTGATGTTTCGAAATCTGCTCCAGAAGAAACTACATCAAAACTAATAGATCCATCAAGAACTTCTGGTATAGTTGCATTAAGATGGGCACCATTTCCGTTTGGTGCAAAAGGTCCTCCAGTTTGAGAATAATCTGTACTTGCTATATTGATCTGCTGTGTTTCAGGATCCAATGGATCAAGCACTGTTGCTTGCCCAAATGTAAGACCTGTAGCCAAAAGCAAAATTGCTGTAAAAAGTAATTGTTTTTTCATAATATATATGGTTTTAAAATTAGTTAGTCAAAATTAGTTATATTATTTTATTTTTCTTTGCTAAATTAACCCAAAAGTATGCTCATTTCCTGCGTAAAAATTAAAAACACCTAAAAAACAATGGTTTATATTTTTTTTCTAGTTAAAGATAACTGTTACCAACTTAATAGCAAACTTAATTATTTGCTACTTAAAGCATAGTTCGAATATTTCTTTTTCTCCTCTTTTAGAGATTTAATCGTAGGCATTTCAGGATAACTAACTAAGAAATTATTCGCATCAATTACATTAATAATATAATGTGTAGTGCCCTTAGGTAGATTAGCTGTTATGGTACCATCCGTATTTATTTTAGCATCGGTTTTAAACCACTCTTCGTAACTATGTCCTCCATTGGTGGTATAAATTAAATCAGCCTTTACCACCTTTGCACCATTGTCTTTGTATTTAAAAGTGACTTGATTATGGTCTTTTGACGTAAATAACACCGTAGGAACAGTTTCTTTATGCTCCATTTCACTTTTGTAAAGTGGATTATAAGACGGATAACTGGCGTTCATTTCTGTTAAAACAGAAGTCAATTGCGCATTCATTTCCTTTGCTTTCTCAGGATTAGACATCGCTAAATTATTTACCTCCTCAATATCTACACGTTCTGCGACTCCATTGTTGGTGGTATATAATTTGTATAACTCAAATTCTGGTGTTCTAGGATTGTTTTTGTAATCATAATTTCTAATGAATTTATAATCACCGACTCGCAACGTACTTTGGTATGAAGCATGTGGGAAATGCCACATCATCGTCGTTCTTTCATTGCCGTTTTTATCAAGTACCAATTTAGAATCGGTAGGATCTTTTAATAACAACGTCGATAAATCTGCACCATCCAAATGTTTGTCTTTTGGTTTCTCAATTCCTAATAAGGATAGGATTGTTGGGTAAAAATCAAGTCCGTTTACAACAACATCAGATTCTACTCCTTTTTTAATGCCTGGACCCGAAATCAATAAAGGGACTCTTGTTCCCCCTTCTTTAGCGTTTATTTTTCCTTTGTCTAATGGATAATTATCGGTCACTATATCCCCGTGAGCATTTTCCATACCCCCATTATCTGAAGTAAAAATGATATAAGTGTTTTCACTTAGTTTATGACCTGGCCAGCGTGGATCATCGGTAGTTTCTAAATAATCAAAAACTTGTCCTACATAATAATCTAACATTTCTACCATGGCCGCATAATAAGGATTGTTCTGCCCTTCTACCTCCCAATGATTGGGGTCTGTTGGAAAAGGCACCCCTAATTTTTCACAATACTTCTCTAAAAGTGCTTTACTTCTCGTGTGAATTGGAGCATGCACAAGAAACGTAGCATAATATAAGAAAAAAGGATCTTGTTTATTTTCTTTTAAGAAATTTAAGGCATCCTGACTGTTTTGATGGTAAGGAAACCCATTCTCATCTAATCGGTAAGGATCGGAAGCATCAGTCGTTGCAAAGTCGGTTAATCGGTGTGGTTTTTGCGGAACTGTTGCACCACGATCGGCGGTAGAAACATCAAAGCCTTGATCTGTAGGTTGCGGAAATGCAAAGTGGTTAATAGCCATATGCCATTTCCCTGTATGGCCTGTAGTATAACCTTTTTCTTGCAATACTCTCGCTAATGTCATTTCGTTTTCTGGCATACGTCCGCTATACCAAGGATCCATAATACGCTGCGTCTCTTTACTAGCATAAACCGTAGGAGGTGCTCCACCAACCACATGTGTCTTTTGAGCTCTTGCCGGATGGTTTCCACTCATTATGGCACATCGACTGGGTGCACAAGTAGGCGCTGGAGAATACGCCTGCCAAAACTGAACTCCTTTTTTTGCTAAGGCATCTAAGTTTGGTGTTTCGTATGGAGATGGTTCATCTATATCGTACACCTTTACGTCTTGCCATCCTAAATCATCCGTAAGTAAGAGTAGAACATTGGGTTCTGGTCTATCGGTGCTCTGAGTATTTTGATGAGTTACTTTTGAATTTTGTGCATTACAGCTAAAACATAAAATTCCAACAATAATACATTTGATATAAGCTTTATATTTCATCTCAGGGTTATTGAATTATTTCTTTGCTCTTAAAAGCGTTATTGACATTTTATTGACTTCAGCGAAATAACAAAATGATACCGTAATAGTGTTACTTATATTACTTAAAACCTTGCTTTAATCCACCAATTTATCATTTTTATTACAATTGGATGTACAGATTACTAACAACATCTTTCCAAACCAACAAAACAATAAAGCTATAACAATCTTATTCCCAGATATTTCTAAATAAATTATTGTGAAGGATTACAGTAAGAAGCTGACTGATTAGAGAAACCACATTAATAGCCTGTCCATTACCTTTATAAAAAATTAAAAAGCATGATTAACAAAATTAAAATAATAATTTTATTTATATTTTTCAGCTTAACTCCAGTTGCAGCACAGCAAGTTTGGTACGAAAATTCAAGTCAAACAAATAACATCCAGTTTTCTAACACGCAACAAGGACTTTTTACTATAGATGAAACAAACCCTGAGACCAATGGCATAAACTCAAATGCAACTGTTTCTAAATTCGAAAGAAATGGGCAAGAAAATTCAAGAATTATTTTTGATTTATCAGTACCTATAACAAATTTGTCCTCATATACGATAGCGTTAAAAGCATACACATCCATACAAACTTCTGATTTGAACACCACAAATAGTAGAATCCGATTGTTTTTAAAAAACTCAACTATTGGAGGTTCAAGCAATCTATACATACAAGCAAATTTTTCTGTAGGGGGAGCTTGGGAGTCTTTTTCTTACGATTTTGATCAAGAAACAATTCCTTCCGATGTTTTAACTGCTGGAGGTTACGATCAAATAATGATTGTATTTGCTTCTGCAGATACTAGCGGATTAACATCAACCTATTATATTGATACTATCTCTGGATATTCTGAACAAACAATACCCCTTGCTACATTTTTATCTGGTTCGTGGGGGGTAAGATTTAATGTTCACGGTGGTATTCGATTAGATAATGATAGTGGAGATGATTGGGTTGCTGGCGCACAAGAAATTGTAGACAATTTACCTGCCGTTGGGCATGTCATTACAAACTTTACGCACCCAGCACATGGCTATTTTTATACGTTAAGAGACAACCCTTATGTAGATATTGCTAATGAAATTCATCCAGGAATGGTGCCGTCTATAGAAAATGAGCAGATTATTCTCGATGTTATTGACGTTTTTAGAAATGCTGGAAAAAAAGTCATTTTATATGTTAATGGAGCAGGACCTGCAGTTATTCAAGGGAATGTTGATGCCACCGAAGCTGGAATTATTACAGGATGGGAAAACTATTACAATACTAGTTTTGGTGGAGATGAAGGTTTGGCTTGGAGAACTTTAGCTAGAGGTTTTTTTGAACGATTTAACGATTTAGTTGATGGCTATTGGGTAGATAATGTATCTAATTTACCGGGAGACTTAAATGCTTTTATCTCCATGATTAGAGAAGTAGACCCAAATGCGGCTATCGCCACCAATATTACCAAGTCTTATGTATTGGATGAGGATGGAGCTCAGATCTACGTAGATTCAGACGCAATTGATGATGAGGACCCTAGAAATTATAGAGTATTCTTCTTAGAAGCTAACGACCCTTATATGGATTTTACAGCTGGCCACCCTACTCCTTTAGCTCAAGGTGCACCACCCAACTCTTGGGCTTATGAAGAGTTTTCTTTTCCTTTAATTACTGAAAATCCTTGGTCTTCTTATGATGGTCGTAAGTTAGCATTAAAACACTATTTTACACCTATCAGACAGCAATGGAGTGTATCTAGCGCCGATTTAGTTTTTGGAACTGAACAAGCCTACCGCTTTGTGAGAACCTTTACGGATGCTGGTGCAACTATGACATGGAGTACCACTATTGCAGATGGTTTTATTTCTGACGATGAAATGGCTATAATGCAAACCATAAACGACAGAATGTTACTGTCACCAAAACCAGACTACGAACCCTATGTTAGACCTGAAGGGGCTTATTTAGTCGGTGAGACCTTAAGTATCGATTCTAATGAGGACTTTAATACACTTGTTTTATTTCCTAATCCTGTACAGCAAAACTTTAGATTATCAAAAGAAATTGGTTCTGCAATTATTTACAATATTACCGGTGAAAAAGTTTTAGAATTTCATAAAAATCAAGCGACCTTTAACGTTTCAAAATTAATAGAAGGAGTCTATTTTCTAAAAGCCTACTCAGAAACTAATGAGATTCAAGTATTTAAATTCATAAAACAATAAAAAATCATTTCTGCTATTGCCTAATCTAAAAGAACATTAATTTTAAAAAAGTATAAACCTCCCTCATATTATGAAAAATAAATTAGTTACAGTTAGAGACGTACGTCGTAAAAAAATCATATTCTATACTATCTTATTCATGTTCTCTTTTTCTTACGCACAAGTTGGTATTGGAAACACAGATCCGAAAGCCACGTTAGATATTACAGCATCTAGTCAAGCAACACCTTCAAATGAAGATGGCATCTTAATTCCTAGAATAGATACCTTCCCTGCAACAGATCCTACTGCTGCGCAAGATGCAATGCTTGTTTACCTAACCACTACGGTTGGTTTAAATTCTAAAGGTTTTTATTACTGGGATCAAGCAACAACAAGTTGGATTCGTTTTTCGAGTATTGAAAAACTAAACGATCTTTCTGATGCAAAATCTGATGTAGATGGCACTAATGATGGTTCTTCTATTTTTATTGGTATAGATGCAGGATTAAATGATGATGCTGATAACAATCAAAATGTTGGCGTTGGTTTTAACGCATTAATGACAAATGTAGATGGTGATGCTAATTCTGCGTTTGGATATGAAGCTTTGAAATTAAGTACAGGTATAAATAACTCTGCTTTCGGATTTAAAGCCCTAACAACAAATTCCACAGGACGAAGAAATTCTGCTTTTGGAAGGGGAGCTTTAGAAGGAAATACGACTGCATTTTTTAATACTGCAATGGGAACACAAGCATTAACTACCAATACAACTGGAGCTAGCAATGTGGCCGTAGGTGAATCCTCTTTGTTTTCTAATGACTCAGGAAATAATAATACGGCAGTTGGCACGCAGGCTTTGTATACTAATACCGGTAACGATAATGTTGCGATAGGTAATTTAGCTTTACGCGATAACACAACTGGAGCTGGAAATACCGCAGTTGGTACAGAAGCTTTAACTAAAGCCACAGTAGATTCTCTGACTGCTGTTGGTTATCATGCTTTATTTAAAAATGAAGCTGGAACATCTAATACAGCAGTTGGTTACGAGGCGCTTAATGAGAACGTTAGTGGAAGTAGAAATTCTGCATTTGGTCATGGTGCGCTTAGATCTAATACAGCAGATTCTTTGACTGCAGTTGGTTATCATGCTTTACACAAAAATACAAGTGGTGTACGTAACACAGCTGTGGGATACAAGGCACTCAATAATGTTGTTACTTCTAATAACAGTTCCGCGTTTGGTCATAATGCACTTAGTGCTAACACATCTGGTAATAATACTGCCTTCGGTTCATTTGCAGGAGATTCGTCTTCAGGAGCGGGTAATGTTATTATCGGTCAAAGAGCTGGTAGCGCATTAGCCGGAACAGAGAATGTACTTATTGGTCGGTTTGCTGGCTATGAATTAGATGGAAATAATAATGTGTTTATCGGAAAAGACACTGGTCGTTTTACATCTGGAAATTCTAACGTTTTTATTGGTGATTCAGCAGGACATGATGCCGCTTTTGCTTCGGTTAGTAATACATTATTAATTCAAAATGAAGATAGTGCAATTCCATTGATTTATGGAGATTTTACCAATGATAGAGTGGGTATTGCCAAAATAGCAACAACACATGCTCTTGAGGTTGAAGGTACAACTGAGGCTACTCAATATAAGCTATCTGCATTAAATACAGCACCTGCTAGTGCTAATGATACTGGAGTTGAAGGTGAAATAAGAGTGACTGCGACACATATTTACGTATGTACAGCTACTGATACTTGGGTAAGAACTGCTTTAGCAACGTGGTAGACACAGGTTTACGTAGCTTTCTAAGTTATAAAACAGATTGTAATGAAATGCCTAAAATCACCTCCCGTAAAGAGATTTTAAAATGCGAATAGGGGTTACACCTTAATTAATTTTTCAGCCTAAAGTGATACAATAAAATTTGAAATGCACACGCCTAAAATAGCGTATAACCACACTACTTTCATTTAGTGGGTTATATATTACCATTAGTTGATGCTTCTATAGTAAATGGATTAAATTAAACATCAGAAAAAAGTAATTACTAATTCAAAATATTATAAATCTAACATTTAAATTATCATTTATAACGACATTCTATATGTCATTAATCCTACAAAAAATACTGTAACGCTTTTATCTAAAAGAAATATTTAGCGTAGTTATTAACCTTTATAATAAGACTATGCTACCAAAAAATATCCTTTAAAAGTATTCATTATCTGAATACTTTTAAAGGATATTAAACTTTTCAATTTCAATAAGAGAGTACTCTTCTATAAACTTGAATGCTTTTAATCTATTGCAAGTGTTGCACCTATTTTATAAATAGGTATGTAGAGTTACCACTTATAAAAGAATTTACTTTTTCTTCTTATTCTTTCTTGATGCCGCCTTTATTTCTTTAGCTCTGTCTTTTCCAAATGCTGTATTAAGAGACTTAGAAAATTCTTTATTACTTTCTTTTCTTTTTTCTTTTATCTCTTCAGAACCTTTTTCATACTTAGCATTAATTTCAAAAGTAGCCTTCACCTGTGCCTCTTTTAATGCTATTAATGTTTCCTTTTCTTCGCTTGTTAGTGTTAACTTACTTTCTACAGCTTCTACATATGCACTAACTTTTTGGTCTATTTTTTTATCTGCATTTTTTTGAGCAAATAATGAACCGCACATTACGATACTAAATACAAGCAATACTATTGTTTTTTTCATAATTTTAAAATTGTTAAGGTTAATTAATTATTATTTACAACAAACTTAATTGATATCTACTTTTACGGCATTCGATGATTCATCATTTTATTGCTGAAAACTATCATTTCTGCCTTTTTGAGTACTCTGAAGGAGATAAACCGTGTAGTTTTTTAAATGAGGTAGAAAAGTAAGAATTAGATTCTATACCGATTTGATACATCACTTCCGCTACATTAAAACCACTATTACTATCTAATAATTCCGCTGCTCTTTGTAATCTAAAATTACGTAAATAGGCGTTTGGAACTTGCCCCGTCAATTGCTTCAACTTTCTATAGAAATGAGAGGAACTTAAACCTGCTTCTGTAGATAACTCTTCAACTCCAAAATTTGAATTAGATAAGTTCTTCTCGATGATCTCGGTGATGTTCTCTAAGAATTCGAGATCCCTTTTAGAGAATCCTAATTCCTTTTTGTCTTTTGGAGGTAAACTATTCTTTGAAAAATAATCCTTAATCTTAACATTATTCTCTATTAGTTTTTTCAGTCGAAGCTCAAGATGCTTTAAAGAAAATGGCTTACTAATATATTCATCAGCCCCAAACTCTAAACCTTTAATTAAATCCACATTATCACCTAAAGCAGTTAATAATAGAACGGGGAGTTGGCAAGTCTCGGGATTAGCTTTGATGCGTTTACATAATTCAAATCCATCCATCTCTGGCATCATCACATCACTTATAATAGTACTAAACTCTGTTTTTTTTATTTCTTCTAACGCTTCTACACCATTATTTGCTATGGTGATGTTATATCTATCCGACAATGCATTATTAAGAAAATCTTGGATATCTAATTCATTTTCAACAACTAGAACATTATGCTGTTTTTCACTTTTCTTAGCAGCATTAGGCTGCTCAATAGTATTAACTTGTAAAGGCACCCAATTCTTTATGAATGATTTTTTTATACCGTTGTCTTCAATATTAACCTCTTCAATAGTTGAAGATGGAATAATAACCGTAAAACGGGTTTCTTTATTCAGTTTACTTTTAACGGAAATACGACCGTTAAATAATTCGACTAAAGATTTACAAAAAGACAAACCAATTCCTCCTCCGCTGACATTTCCATCTTGGTTTCCTAATTGATAAAATCGTTCAAAAATATTATTTAGACTTTCTTTAGGGATACCTTTCCCTGTGTCAACAACATCAATTTTAATATTCTTAATATCATCTTCAAACACAATGGATGCTTCTATACTAATAGTCCCTTGGACCGGTGTATTTTTAAATGCATTAGACAATAAATTAAAAAGTATTCTTTCTAGTTTTTCTACATCAATAACAATCTCTTCATTTGGAGAATTTATTTTGTAATAAAAATTAATGTTCTTTTCTAAGGCATAATTTTCAAAAGCTTCTGTTGTTGGGTATAAGAAGTCCCCTAAAGTAGATTTAGTAAAGTTTAAATTTAAATACCCTTGTTCCGCTTGTCTAAACGTGATTAATTGATCTATTAAACTTAGAAGTCGATGTGTATTCCTCTTAATAATGGCTAAGAATTTTTCACTCTCTGGATTTGTATTATTGTCTATAACTCTATCTAAGGGGCCAGAAATTAAAGTTAAAGGTGTTCTAAACTCATGAGATAAGTTAGTAAAATACTTGAACTTACCTTGGTTAACAACTTCCATTCTGTCTTTATCCAATTGCTCATAGATTAGTTTTTGTTTTAATTTTTCATGTTGAACAAAATAGAAAACAATCCCAACACCAATACCTAAAAATACAAGAACCAATAATGTATAACTCCACCAAGTTTGATACCAAAGGGGTAAAACAACTAATGTTAATGTTTTTGCAGAACCACTCCAAACACCATCTCCATTAGCCGACTTTACTTTTAATGTGTAAGTTCCATCTGACAAATTAGTATAGGTGATACTCGATTTTCCTTCATCTGTTTCTACCCAATCTTTATTAAAGCCATCTAATTTATACGCTATTTTATTTTTTGCAGGAGCAGATGTATGCTCAGCAACCAAATTAAAGGAAATGATACGTTGACTTTTAGAAACTGTTACAGTATCCGTTTCCGAAATGGCTTTTTCAAGAATCGTAATATTATTTAATTTTTCACCAATCTTTATCGGTTTGTTATTTATAAGTAATGACGTTATTAAAACTCTTGGAGGTTGCCTGTTTAAGGCTATTTTTTGTGGATCGAAAATAGTTAAGCCATTTAAGCCCCCAAAATACATATAGCCAGATGCGCCTAACGTATATGCAGATTGTCTAAAATTGTTTTGAATTAGGCCATCACTAACATCAAAGACATTTACTTTGGTTGTATCTGTATTAAACCGCACCAATCCCATATCGGTACTCACCCATAAATTAGCACTGTTCTTCTGTGGTAAAATTCCATAAATAACATCATCCGGTAAGATATTGTTTTTTCTAAAATACTCTATTCTCAATGGGTTACTGTCACTATCTAACACCAATTTATTTAAGCCTCCACCAAATGTACCGATCCAAATATTTTTTTTATCATCTTCATGAAGCGTGAACACACTATTGTAACTTAGTTTACTACTTCCTGTTTTATTAACGTTATACTCTCTTATAACTTTAATATTTCCACCTTCATATTTACATTGCAATAACCCGCTATCAGTACCAAACCATAATTGGCGATTACTATCGTGCAAAAAACTCTGTACCTTACTACCTGTAATATTTAAGGTAGATTTAATATTCATTTTTGGTTGCCTAGATTCATCAATTGCTTGCCACGGATTTTCTATAACTATAATTCTATTTCCTGCTAAAACAATCTCTGTTTCATTAATTTGCGCAATTTTTCGGGTTAAAAACAGCGGTGTCTTATCCCCTTTTGACAAGAATTCAATTGTTTTAAAATCTTTACGTATTGGGCTATAAACAATGACTTTTTTGTCCGTACCAAACCAAATATAATTTCTTTGATCTTGATATATATATCGTATAACATCAGTATTGCCGATGGGTAATTTAAGTTCTAAATCGTCAAACTTAATATTATCTATATTGCTTTCATTAATGGCTTCTATACTTCTAAACAATTTTTTATTATATCCTGAAACCCAAACCTTACCGTTGTTATCTTCTAAAATTGAAGTGATTAAATTATCACCAATAGAAAACTTATCATAAGGGTTATTGGTATAAGAATAAAATGGTTTTTGATAAAGATCCAATTTATTAATTCCTCCTTGTGCAGTACCTAACCAAAGTACATCAAAACTATCTTGGTAAACCGCATTGATTTGATGACTACTGATGCTGTTTTTATTCTTTGAGTCGTAATTAAAATGCTTAAAAGAATTTAGAATTGGGTTGAATTTGTAAAGTCCGTCGCTAGTTGTCCCTATCCATATGGCATTGTTAATATCCTTAAAAAGGCTATTAACGTAGAACTTAGAATCTTCGTTAGGAACGTCTATTTTCTTGACTAAATAATCTGAGTTGGAATCTAAATTAGAACTGTACAATCCTTCTGTTGTACCAATCCAAAAGATATTATCTACTTTTATGATTTCAGTAATCTCTTTTTCTTTAAAAAAGTCAAAATTATTAAAATCTGGAAGTACCGATTTTAAAATTGAACCGTCTGATTGATACGTCACTCTTGTCAACCCTTCAGTTGTACCTAATATAAGCGATGACTTAAGTCCAAAAGTAAATGTGTTAATCTCTAGAGGTTTTCCTTTTAAATCAAGAAGATTCTCCGAGACCTCAAAAACACCATTGCTAACATCTTTTAACTTGCATCGTATTAGATCCTTTGAAGATGTTATCCAAACATAACCGTCATTCTGAGAGGCAATCGTATTGACATCGATATTATAACTAAGGGGCACTGTGAAAAACCGTTCTAACCAAGGCACATATATATTAAGACCAACATTGGTACCTATCCAAAGTATACCATCTTTATCGTTAAATAAATACGTAACATTATTACTAGAAATGGCTCGCTCACCTTTTGATTGGGTGCTGAATGTCTTAAACTCATAGCCATCATAACGAATTAAGCCGTTGGGGGTGGCATACCATAAAAATCCATATTTATCTTGTTCTATGGAATTAACAGTATTCTGATTAAATCCTTCTTTATTAGAAATTCTTTCAAAATTTTGAGAATAAGCTTGTTTAGTAGAGAGTGTAATTACAACACAAAGAAAGCATATAATTCTAAGCATGTTATATATTTAGTTTGACACAAGAATATACGTATTTTAATCTATTGACGAATAAATTCAAGTAATTTTTTTATCATAGAAGGACTTCCACAATAGAATGGAGCGCGCTCATGAATATGAGTAGGCACAATATCTAATGTACTCTTCTCACCATCAGTAGCAATACCATCTGCTTGCTCTGTTAAAAATGCCATAGGATTACATTCGTAAAGTAATCTTAGTTTTCCATCAGTATTGACGGTACTATTAGGATATAAGTAAATACCACCATTTATCATGTTTCTATGAAAATCAGAAACTAATGACCCAATATAACGCTGTGAGTAAGGTCTATCTCCGTCGACCTCCTGACAGTATTTTATATATTTTTTTACCGCTTCTGGAAAATGACTATAATTTCCTTGATTAACAGAATAAATAGAACCATTTTTAGGAAATTTCATATCAGGGTGTGACAAATAAAAAGATCCAATAGCTGGGTTAAGTGTAAAACCATTAACGCCGTCGCCAGTGGTGTAAACAATCATAGTAGATGTACCATACACAATATAGCCAGCACCAACTTGGTTTCTACCGGGTTGTAAAAAATCTTTTTCTTCTACAGGAGTTCCAGGAGGAGTTAATCGTCTATAAATTGAAAAAATGGTTCCGACCGACACATTTACATCAATATTTGATGAGCCATCTAATGGATCCATAAGTACAACATACTTACCATTCGATTCTTTATCGCGTCCTTCAACAGTTATAAATTCATCATTTTCTTCAGATACAATACCACAAACAATATTTCTATTTTTTAAAGATTGAATAAATGTTTTATTGGCAAAAACATCTAATTTTTGCTGATGCTCACCTTGTACATTAACATCACCAGAATCGCCAAAAAGATCTACTAAACCCGCTTTATTCACCTCATGATTAACCACCTTTGCAGCTAAACGTAAGGCATTTAAAAGACTAGATAATTCTCCACTAGAAAAGGGAAAAGAAGCCTGGTTTTTAATAATAAATTCTCCTAAAGTCGGTTTTTGATGACTCATAATAATCTTTTATTTTTTTTTAGATATATGATTTCATCATCAATGCAGCACCTAAAGCACTTTCATTTTTACAATCAGAAATTTTTATTTCAATATCATTTTTTAATAGCTTTAAGAAGGCTATAAATATGAGGTTTTTATTAAATCCTCCAGAAATGTATACATCTTTAATATCTGAATCTTTATCAGAAATTAAATTAATACCTTGAATAACTTTTTTACTAATTTCAAAAACCAATTGGTAATAGGCAGCTTCGTAATTACTGTAATTAGTTAATAAATAAGGATGTGCTTCAAAGTCACTATCAATACCTTCCGCTAAAAATACGCGTGCATTTGTATCCATAAGCTCACTGCACAACGTTTCATTTAATTCTAACTGTAAATGAGTGTCGATGTCCACTTTAAAATAGGTGCTTAAAGCAGCGATATACACTTCATGAATTTTTCCAAGAAACTGCATAGACGATTTTACTTGCTGTTTCTGAGGAGTCATAAAACACAAGCAATTATTTTTTAACTGGTGTTGTGTTAAGGTTTCCTTACTAAAAGGATTCATGGCTATAATCCAAGTGCCTGTAGACAGTAATATAAATTCGTTATCTTTTTCTGTTTCTAACAATGGAATAATAGACGCTGAACTATCATGCAGCCCCGTACCTATCGCTATTTCTTCTCCATTAAAAGTGCTAACTATAGCTTTTTTACCATTTTGTGGTGTAGGCAAATTTAATTTATAATCAGACACCCATTGATGATATTGCATCGCATCAAAATCCCAAGTTGCTGTGTGTGCACCTACAGACGTAAAGTCTGCGGTAATTTGTTTGGTGAAAAGATAACTTAAGTATTGAGGGTAATGTAAAATCGTCTCTACCTTATTCCAAAATTCTGGTTTTTCTTTTTGTAATTTTAATATTTGAAGTCCGGTATTTAGCATACCATAAGCCGGAGATGCCGTCTTTCTAGAAAATTCTTCCTGACCTCCATTAGCATCATAAAACTCATGATACGTGTCTAAGCTTAATGGTTTTAAATAATTATATAACGGTGTAATTCTTTGGCCTTGTGCATCCAAGTAAATAAGACTAGCTCCATGCGTAGAGAAGTTAATCGCTTTTATAGCATAGTCTCCTTCAGCTTGTATGCTTTTTATTTCATTTTGAATCCAATTTTCAATCGATTCTATATCATCACAAGGATAGTCATCTTCATCAACAACCTCATCAAATCGGGTTGAGTTTCGGTATACAACGTCAAACTCTTCATTAAATAAGAGTATTTTTTTATTCGTTTTCCCTATATCTATTACAGCAATTACATTCACCATCACAGTTCAAAAATTAAAAAAAGGGTGTTTAGTTATTAAGCCAAGCACCCTTTTGAGTTATTCTAATTAGTTTTTAAATCCGTACAACGGACCGTAATTTTCACAAGCTCTATAATCAGCTCCTTCTAAGCCTTCTCCAAAAGCAGACCATGCACTTGGTCTAAAGACGTCGTCTTCATTAACATTATGCATATTAATAGGAATACGTAACATAGCCGCTAAAGAAATTAAATCGGCACCAATATGTCCATGTGAAATCGCTCCGTGGTTGGCTCCCCATTTTGCCATTACAGTATAGACATCTTTAAAGAAACCTGTACCTGTTGTTCTTGGCACAAACCAAGTTGTTGGCCAAGTTGGATTCGTTCGCTCATTCAAAATTTCGTGAACATCCTCTGGTAACTCAACACTCCAGCCTTCTACAATTTGTAAAACTGGCCCAATCCCTTTTACCAAGTTTAATCTACACATTGTCATTGGTAATTCACCTCTAGTTTTAAATTGTGATGAAAAACCACCACCTCTAAAATATTCTGCAATTGCAGCAGGCCACTTTGTATTATCTAAACATTTTTGAACTTCCTCTTCTGTAATATCCCAAAATGGTTTCATTGTAGGATTTCCTTCAGCATCTTCTTGCTGTGCAGTAGCATCTAACGTTGTAGAACCAGAATTGATTAAGTGAATAATGCCATTCTCTGCAATTCCTGTTAATTTCTTACCAGTTACACGCTCTACAGACTCAGGACTCCAGTACGTACGTACATCAGAGAATAACTGAGCTTTGTTAGTTAACAAGTGTCCAAACAACATAGAAATAGCGTTTAAACAATCGTTTTCCGTAGCGAATGTGTACGCTTGACGTATACCATTCCAATCAAAAGATGAGTTTAAAATAGACTCGGTATAATCAGCATTGGGTTGGTAATCTGTCCACTGACGTTGCCCTTGAAAGCCTCCCATAATGGCATTTCTACCTTTAGATTCTTCACCGAATCCCATGTCTTTCAACTTAGGATTTCCGTTCATTAAATCTTTACAGATTAATGTCATTTTCACAACCTTTTCCCATTCAGCATCTTTTACTTCTGCTGATTTTTGAGCTTCAGGACTGTTATAATCTTTTCCTTCTTTACAGTTTTCTTTGGTCCAAGCTAAAGCTTTTTCAAATTCGTCATGGTCATAAATACCTTCATCAATACGTCTTAAAAGCTCTACCGATTCTACAAATTCTGCTCTTACTCCTAAGTAATCTTGTAAAAAGTTAACATCTACCATAGATCCTGCAATACCCATAGAACTGTACCCTATAGACAAATAAGATTTACCTTTCATTTGGGCAACGGCTAAACCTCCTTTTACAAAACGCAATATTTTTTCAGATACATCTTGAGGAATGCTTTGATCTCCTTCATCTTGAACTTCCTTACCATAAATTCCAAAAGCTGGTAATCCTTTTTGAGAATACCCTGCTAATGCCGCTGCTAAATACACAGCACCTGGACGTTCTGTTCCGTTAAACCCCCAAACGGCTTTAGGTGTTAAAGGGTCAGTGTCCATAACTTCAGTTCCATAACACCAGCATGGCGTTACAGTTAATGATACTTCAACTCCTTCTCTTTTAAATTTATCGGCACAAGCTGCTGCATCTGCAACACCACCAATAGTTGTATCTGCAATTACAATTTCTATTTTTTCACCACTAGGAAAACGTAAGGTGTCTTGTATTAATTTGGCTGCTGCTTTAGCCATGTCCATAGTTTGAACTTCTAAAGACTCTCTTACTCCTAATTCACGTCCATCAATCACCGGACGAATGCCTACTTTTGGTAGTCTACCTATTAATCTACTCATGATTATATTTTTTATTATGTGAATTGTTCTAATTCTGTTAATTGATCATTTGAAAGTCCTGCGGGTTGAAAACCTGCTGCCCAACACATCATTAACATTTTAGCTCCTTTATTGGCAACATCTAAAAAGTCCCATGCTTTCATTACATCTGGTGCTGTTGCTGTTGCTCCATGCTTTTCCCATAAGGATACGTTCCTTGTTTTAAACGCTTCCATAGTGACTTCTGCTAAAGCTGCGGTGCTAGATAAAGCATAAGGTGTACAGTGAATTCCTTTAGGAACAAATACTTTTACCTCAGGACACATCATCCAGATTTGTCTGTTTAATTCTTCTTCATTATCAAATAACTCATGATGACTCATACAGATTAACTCTAATGGGTGTGTATGCACAACCGCTAAGTTTTCTGGATGATGAATAGAGTTAAATAAATGGATACTTGCATGAGAAATTAACTCACACGTTGGTCCAAAGTTTTCACGCTTACCTCCCCAAATAACGGAATAGGCTGTAGCGTCTTCATTGATATAAAGAATACAAGATGCTTCTTCAAGCTTATCTACTAAATCTCTTAAATAACAACCCGTACCCGTAATGTAGATTACAAATCCTGCAGCTCCTTTTGGAAATTCAAATGGCACTTCTGTCCCAATGCCTTGCACTTCATCTTTTGTAAAGTAAGATGTTAAGTTCATTGAAATATTTCCTGCGTTTCGCTCTGCCCATTCACGTTGCCATAAATAACCCGCGACTTCGGATACTTTTTTTAATTCTGCTTCTACCTGTACTGGAAGTTTTATCGTTTTCATTTGTTTATGTTTATTATTTTTATTTGTAAAATGCTGCATCCATATTAATCATAACATTTAATATTAATTTTTTAGTTATGGATGGTTCATATCGTTTTAAATAAAATTATTGTAACAAAAATAGAGACAGAATCAACCTTATTAAATATTCAAAATCCGTATTTTTGTATCTAATTCAAACATTAGTGTTTCATGAAGTTTGTCAAAGAAATTGAATTAGGCGATCCATCTGCAAATCATCAAAATTTTATTGACCTGAAATTAAAGATGTTATGCTGCAGATATTGGTTGTTGGATTTATGGGATTGTCATGAAATGGTATTTCCGTTTTGGAGACTATATTGGAATAAAAATACAGGTGGTCAATTAATTCATCAGGATACTATTTTTGAAATGGATCCGAATTATATCTACATTATTCCTCCGTTTACTTCATTTTCATCACTATACACTAAAAACCACATTCACACTGAAGGTATTCATGTTTCAGGAAAACAGTTAAATATTAATCATAACGAAGCGGAATTAGAAAACATGTTCTTAATTCATTTCTTCGCTCACTTTAATTTAGGAGTGCCCTTTGATAGTGTTTATCCTGGCATTTTAAAAATTGAACTTACTGATTATTTAAAGGATCGATTAAACTATTTAACTGGTCGCTTGAAAGTTGAAAACAAAGATTTCAAACTCACCTTTAACTTAAAGTTACAAGCTTTCATTAAAGAAGCACTTACCAATATTGGTCCCGAACTATGGAAAACCATTAATATAGACGAACGTGTACTAAAAGTCATCCGTTACATTGAAGTTAATATTGATAAAAAATTAAGTAACACTAATATGTCATCGCTGGTTAATATGGCACCAAATTCTTTTGCCAGATTATTTAAAGACGAAATGAACGTGACATTGCATCAATTTGTTCAAAACAGAAAAATCGCAAAATCTTGCGAGTTATTTGAACACACCAACAAATCCATCGAAGATGTCGCTTTTAATTTAGGTTTTTCGGATCGTTATCATTTTTCTCGGGTTTTTAAATCGGTTACAGGGTTAACTCCGGCATCATACAAATCCGGTAAATACACCTAAACTTTCAGTTCTATATAATTAAGTCTTCAGTCTTATTATGTGTGTTTTTAGGCTTATGAGGATTTTGAGCAAGCAATTGACAGATTTGAGAAACGCACTCTCCCTTTTTATATCATTCTTTGTAGATATCAATACCAGTCGGTTGTAGGAAAGCAAATTTAAATGGAAATTCATAGAATTTTCAACACCAAAAACTGTTGAAAATATGAACACAGAAACTCTTCTATGTTTAAATTATACATATTATTGATTAATATGGATAAATACTAAATTTACATTATTACATAAGTTTGTTAACCACATTGGTAAATAAGAATTCGGACTATTGTTTATTTATAATAAAAACCTCGAATTTATTAAACATATTACAACATAAACTAAACGTAAACACTCATGAAAGAATTTAATCAATTTATAAACGGAAAGTTTGTAAAATCTACTTCTTCAGAAGTAACTAAAGTACTTAACCCATGTACAGAAGAAGTATTGTCAGAGATACCACATGGTTCTATTGAAGATGCAAATAAAGCTTTAGATGCAGCCAAAGAATCACAATACGCTTGGAAATCTCTAACAGCAATTGAACGTGCTGGCTATTTAAATAAAATGGCTAATGTCATTCGTGAAAATCGTGTGTTTCTAGCTAAGACCTTAGCTGCAGAACAAGCAAAAGTGATAGGTTTAGCCCAAGTAGAAATTGATGTTACAGCCGATTATTTTGATTATTACGCAGGATTTGCAAGACGAATAGAAGGAGAAATTATACAAAGTGATCGTAAAAAAGAACACATCTTTTTACACAAGGCACCTATCGGAGTGGCTGTTGGTATCTTACCTTGGAATTTCCCATTCTTTGTAATGGCAAGAAAAGTGGCAGGATCATTAATTACAGGAAATACGTGTGTCATTAAACCGAGTTGTATTGCACCAAATACGATTATGGAATGGGTAGATTTAATACAAAAAATTGAATTACCTGCTGGAGTATTAAACTTTGTGTGTGGTTCTGGACCAATAGTTGGAAATGCTTTATCTAAAAGCCCAATTACAGGTATTATCAGTTTAACTGGTAGTGTTTTTGCCGGTCAAAAAGTTATGGAAGCTGCTTCTGAAAATATCACGAAAGTATCTTTAGAGTTAGGAGGTAAAGCTCCGGCAATTGTTTGTGCCGATGCAAATTTAGAATTAGCGGTTAATGCCGTCGTCGGTTCTAGAATTATTTATAGTGGACAAGTATGTAATTGTGCAGAACGTGTATATGTTGAAGAATCGATTCACGATCAATTTTTAGACATGGTTACTGCTAAAATGAACGCTTTAAAGGTAGAAGATGCTTTTTCTGAAAACAATCCTGACATGAGTGCATTGGTTTCTAAAGCGCAGCTAGATAAAGTTGCCGAAATGGTTGAATATGCAAAAAAAGAAGGTGCAGAAGTTTTAGTTGGAGGACAAAAATCTAGTCAGTTTGATAAAGGTTATTTCTACCAACCGACATTGTTAACTAATGTAAGACAGGATATGCAAATTATACAAGACGAAGTTTTTGGACCTGTATTACCAGTAATGAAATTTAGTACTTTAGATGAAGCAATTGCACTAGCAAATGATTCTGAATATGGTTTAACGTCTTCTATTTTCTCTGAAAACTTCAATAAAGTAATGCACGCAGCAGAAGAGTTACAATATGGAGAAACTTATATAAACAGAGAGCATTTTGAAGCGATTCAAGGGTTCCACGCAGGATGGAAAAAGTCTGGAATTGGTGGAGCTGATGGAAAGCACGGTATGGAAGAATACCTTCAAACGAAGGTGATCTATGCACAATACAGATAGAAATTAAGATTAGATTATCAAAGCACTATTCATTTTTAGATATTAATTTGAATGGTGCTTTTTTTTCATTGTAACTAAAATACTAAGACTAAATGACGAATTCAACAAAAATACCAGTAGTATCTAAAGAGGTCATAGTACCATTTGTACTTATAACATCTTTGTTTGCTCTTTGGGGTTTTGCTAACGATATTACAAACCCTATGGTAGCAGCATTCGGAACTGTAATGGAAATATCAACGGCAAAAGCCGCTTTAGTCCAATTAGCGTTTTATGGTGGTTACGCTACTATGGCTATTCCTGCTGCACTTTTCGTTAGAAAATACAGTTATAAAAAAGGAATTCTTTTAGGTTTAACGCTTTATGCAATTGGGGCTTTATTATTTTATCCTGCTGCTAAATTTGAAGTTTTCGGATTCTTTTTAGGGTCTTTATATATTTTAACATTCGGATTAGCTTTTTTAGAAACCACTGCAAACCCGTTTATATTATCTATGGGAGATGAACGTACGGCAACGCAACGTTTAAACTTAGCACAGGCTTTCAATCCTATAGGGTCATTATTTGGCATGTTTGTAGCTTCAAAATTTATCTTAATCGCCTTAGATTCTGACATACGAAATGAAGCAGGTGAACTTGTTTTCAACACCTTAAACGAAGCTCAAAAAGCGGTTATTAGAACACACGATTTAGAAATTATTAGAAATCCGTATGTCATTCTTGGCTTTGTTGTTATCGCCATGTTAGTGGTAATATCTATTACTAAAATGCCTAAAAGAGCAGTGAGTGATAATCCAACGAGTGCAGCATCTTCATTTAAAAGACTATTTAAAAACGGAAAATATAAAGAAGGTGTTTTAGCGCAATTGTTTTATGTGGCAGCACAAATTATGTGTTGGACATTTATTATTCAATACGCAGGCCACTTAGGTATACCCAAAGCAGAGGCACAAAACTATAACATCATAGCAATGGCCATCTTTTTATGTAGCCGATTTATTAGCACCTTTTTAATGAAATACGTTAACTCTAGAAAATTACTAATGATTTTTGCGTTATGCGCTATGGGAACGATGTCTGGCGTTATCTTAATCGAAGGTATTGCAGGACTTTATTTACTAGTGGCGACTTCAGCATTTATGTCTTTAATGTTCCCTACCATTTACGGTATTGCATTAGATGGTTTAAGAGCAGACGATACTGCTATTGGTGCAGCTGGTTTAGTAATGGCGATTGTTGGAGGTGCTTTAATGCCAATTTTACAAGGATTAATGATAGATACTGAAAAAATAGGACCTTTTTCTGGTGTTAACTTCTCATTTATTTTGCCTTTTATATGTTTTTGCTTTATCGCAATTTATGGTTATCGAACTTTAAAGATTTATAAATAAGAAAGCGCAATTAAAACTTTAGAAATTTTAATATGGAAATAAAAATAAATCCCAAATATCCTTCAGTAACAGATTTAAGAAAAAGAGCGATGGTTAAAATGCCAAAATTCGCTTTTGAATACTTAGATGGTGGATGTAATGAAGATATCAATTTAGATAAAAACCGTACTGATCTTCAGAAAATTGAATTGATGCCACAATATTTATCAAAATTTGACAGATCTAATTTAAAAACAGAATTGTTTGGTCATACTTACGATGCTCCTTTTGGAATTGCGCCAGTTGGTTTACAAGGGTTAATGTGGCCAAATTCGCCAGAGATTTTAGCGAAATCAGCTTTTAATCATAACATCCCTTTTATATTAAGTACAGTAACCACTTCTAGTATTGAACGTGTTGCAGAATTAACAGAAGGAAAATCTTGGTTTCAACTATATCATCCTGCTGAAGAAAAAGTAAAAAGAGATTTATTAGATAGAGCTGCACATGCAGGAACTGATGTTTTAGTCATTCTAGCAGATGTACCAACATTTGGTTACAGACCTAGAGATGTTAGAAATGGCTTAGCAATGCCACCATCTATGAGTCTAAAAAATATTATTGAAGTTTTTAGAAAACCAGATTGGGCTATTCAAACTTTAATACACGGACAACCTGCTTTTAAAACCATGGAAAAATATATGCCTAAAGGACTCAATTTGAAAAAATTAGGTGAATTTATGGATGTTACTTTTTCTGGTCGTCTAAATGAAGACAGAATAGCTTCTATAAGAGATCAATGGAAAGGGAAATTAGTTATAAAAGGTGTTGTAAATGAAATAGATGCTCAAAAAGCGATTAATTTAGGTGTTGATGGATTAATTGTATCTAATCATGGTGGGAGACAGTTAGATGCTGGTCAATCTTCAATTGTACCCATGACGCATTTGGCAAAAAAGTATAAGAATGAGATCAAAATCATGGTGGATTCTGGTTTACGTGGTGGTCCAGATATTGCAAGAGCAATGGCAAATGGAGCAGAATTTACATTTATGGGACGTAGTTTTATGTATGGTGTTGGAGCATTGGGAAAAGAAGGAGGAGACCATACCATTTCTTTAATGAAACGTGAATTTCAACAAGTCATGGAACAGCTATGTTGTGAAAATGTAGCGGATCTACCAAAACATTTAATTGTAAAGTAATCTTAGCATTAATCGCAATAGATAAGGGCAATATAGAGCACTTTACTACATTAATTATAACAAACAAAGCCTTTCAATAACTTGAAAGGCTTTGTTTGTTTAGTGGGTCATACTGGATTCGAACCAGTGACTTCCACGTTGTCGACGTGACACTCTGAACCAACTGAGTTAATGACCCATAATTTTGTTTTCAAAAACCATTTCGAGCCTTTTGTAAATTAAAATAGGATTACATATCCCTTTACGAAACCACTCCTTCAAACACAATTCCGAATCGCTTGAGCTATTTTAGGAAATTTAACTCCAAAAAAGCAACTCAAACCGTTGCCTTGGTACTTTTTTGGAGCTAAAATCCCGATTTACAAAAGTAAATCGGGATTCTTTTTGATGTGGGCGACAAGGGATTCGAACCCCTGACCCCTTGGGTGTAAACCAAGTGCTCTGAACCAACTGAGCTAGTCGCCCTAATAAATGAAGTAACGTATAAAAAAAGTTCACATTTCTGTGAACTTTGTGGGCGACAAGGGATTCGAACCCCTGACCCCTTGGGTGTAAACCAAGTGCTCTGAACCAACTGAGCTAGTCGCCCTATTTATTAGGACTGCAAATATAGTCTAGTTTTTAATATCTCAAAACATTTTTTAAAAAAAATTTAAATAATTTCTGCAACCACGAAAGTACTTCCCCCTACATAAATCAAATCGGTTACTTTAGCGTTTGATTTAGCGACACTTAAAGCAATTTTAACACTATTATAAACTTCACCTTTTAAACCATTCTTTGCGAAAGTTTTTTTCAAAATTTCAGCATCTAGCCCTCTTTGTACGTTTGGTTTGCAGAAATAATACGTAGCTAGCTCTGGTAATAAAGGAATTATACCTTCTAGATCTTTATCATTAACAACCCCAAAGACAATATGAAGATGATTAAATGACTCTTCTTTTAATTGTTTCATTACAGATGTTAAGCCCTCTTTATTATGAGCGGTATCACAAATAATCTTTGGTTCTGTACCTAAAACTTGCCAACGACCTTGCAAACCCGTATTAGTAGTGACGTTTAAAAGCCCTTTTTGTAAATCCTTTTCAGAAACATTAAATCCGTTACTCTTTAAAACCTTAACAGATTGTAAAACCGTCTTTATATTGTGAACTTGATACGCTCCTTTTAAATCACATTCAATAATTGTATCAACCAATTGATCCGCAAAATAAATATTTGATTGCTTTTCTTCCGCTTTAGTCCTAAAAACACTTTCAGTTTCAGCATGTGTTTCCCCAATAACAATCGGAATACCGTGCTTAATAATGCCTGCTTTCTCAGCTGCAATTTCTTGAAGTGTGTTTCCTAAAAACTGAATATGATCAAAACCAATATTAGTAATTACAGATACTTCGGGCGTAATAATATTTGTAGAATCTAAGCGTCCACCTAATCCTACTTCAATAATGGCAATATCCACTTCTTGATCGGCAAAATAGGCAAATGCCATACCCACAGTCATTTCAAAAAAAGATAGCTGATTTGCCTCTAGAAAGGCTTTATTCTGTTCTATAAACGCAATAACGGATTTTTTAGTAATGACCTTACCATTAATACGGATACGTTCTCTAAAATCCTTTAAATGCGGAGACGTATATAGCCCCACCTTATAACCTGATTCTTGTAAAATTGACGCAAGCATATGGGATGTTGACCCTTTACCATTGGTACCACCAACGTGTATTGATCTAAAACAATCCTCAGGATGGTTTAAATGTTTTGCTAAATTAATGGTGTTTGTTAAATCCTTTTTAAAAGCTGAATTGCCTTTATTTTGATACATTGGAAGTTGTTGAAACATCCAATTCACAGTATCTTGATAATTCATTCTATTGGCCTACATCAAAATTAATACTTACAAAACCAACTTGAGTTGCTGGTGCTTCAGGATCTGCTGGCCACTTATGGGACATCGCTATTTTCTTTGCTGGTTCTAATAAACATGGGTGTGTATTGGTTGTACCTCTAATACCAGGCTCTGCTTTTATCACTTCTCCTTGCTGATTGACTTCAATTCTAACAACCACTAAACCATATTCATTACAATCTTGTTTGAAAATTTGTTTTGATGGCCGTCCTCGACCTCCTAATCCATAACCAATGCCACCTTTTCCCGGTCCTGAGCCACCGAAATAACTTGCTGCATAAGGATCACCATCTAACTGCCCTTTATTTCCGCCTTGCTTATCTGGCCCTTCACCTCCATCGGTATTACCTGAAGCGTTCTTAACTCCACCAATAAGATTGTCTAACTGTTTCTTTTTCTCTGCTTCTTCTGCTCGTTTTTTTGCTTCAGCTTCACGTTTCTCACGTTCTACCTTTTCTATAGCAGCTTTAGCCTCTGCTTTTGCCTTGGCCTCTGCTGCTTTCGCCTTAGCCTCCGCCTCTTTTTGCTTTTTTATGGCAATCGCTTCAGCATTATCTTGTGTCATTACGTCTTCCGCTTTTGACGCAGCTTCTGCTGGTGCAGCTTGTGCTTCTTCTGGTTGAACTTCTTCAACCATATCTTCTTCTACTACTTTTTCTTCAACAGCTTTCTTCGGTTCGCTTAAGGGTTTATTTCCGCTACCAAAATCTGTAGTTCCAAAATTTACTGCCACACCATACTCTTCCGGCGGATCCATATATTGAGGGCCAACAACAAACAATAACAAGAGTAGTATCAAAGCTATAAGTGCCGTGATACTTGCAGAATTACGTTCGTGTTTGGTCTCTAAATATTTCACTTTTATAGTATTACTTTAAACTTTTTAGGTCGTTAAATGGATTTCAAAAAGAAGAGCTCTTAATTCGGTTGAACAGCTAATATGACTTTAAATTTGTTTCGGTTTGCGATATCCATAACCTTTACTACATTTTCTACAGGAACAGATTTTTCTGCTCTTAAGACAATTGTTGGGGCGTCTTGTGAACCTAATATGGATATTAATTGAGTTTCTAAGACACTTTCGCCCACTCGTTTCTGATCAATATAAAAGGTCAAATCTTTTTTAATACTTACTGCTGTAGATTTTTTATTCTCAGTCTTACCACTTGCTTTGGGCAACACAATATCAATAGCATTAGTACTTACCAACGTTGACGCTATCATAAAAAATATTAATAACAGAAATACAATATCGGTCATAGACGCGAAATTGAATTCTGGTGTAACTTTATTTCGTCCTCTAATATTCATAATTAGATTGGTTCGTTTAAGTGATCTAAAAATTCAATCGAATTAGCCTCCATTTGGTAAACAACTTTGTTAGTTCGTCCAACAACGTGATTAAATGCAACATAAGCCACAATACCAACAATAAGTCCACCTA
Organism: Winogradskyella costae; assembly: GCF_013403865.1. Lineage (GTDB taxonomy): Bacteria > Bacteroidota > Bacteroidia > Flavobacteriales > Flavobacteriaceae > Winogradskyella > Winogradskyella costae. Next base: position 8,261 of record NZ_JABFDK010000012.1, on the reverse strand, counting down.
CGGTTGTAGTCATAGCCGTATACAATCCACTCGCTAAAACATCCATTTGAATAGTACCTCCAGCGTTTGCTAATTCAAAAATTGAAATAATCATACCAATTACAGTTCCTAAGAAACCAATCATTGGTCCAACACCAGAAATGGTTGCTAATACGCTAACGTTTTTTTCTAGATTATATATTTCTAATCGACCAGCATTTTCGATAGCAGTATTAATATCTTCTAACGGTTTCCCTATTCGAGACAATCCTTTAGCGATTAAACGAGATACAGGTGAATTTTGCTGTGCACATAACATTTGTGCGGAATCAATTTTACCATTACTCACATGATCTTTAATTTGATTCATAAAGTTTGAATCGACTTTTGAAGCTGCTTTTATCGCGAAGATGCGTTCAAAGTAAATATATACAGATACAATTAACAGTAGGAATAAAATGAAAATAATCACCATTCCTGATGTCCCTCCACTTGTAATTAATTCTATTATGGACAAAGTCTTTTCTACTGATTCTCCATCAGTTAAAACTTCTACTTCATCTTGAATAGTACTGAATGCTATCATATTCTAAAAATTGAAATTATTTTTAACTATTTGTATAACGTCTGTTTTGAAACAAAAGTATATGAATTAAAATATAGTTCTAGTAAACATAAACACAATTGCTCCTGCTAAAAAACCTAATAATGCTAACCATGATATTTTTTTAATATACCAAAAGAAATCTATTTTTTCCATTCCCATAGCAACAACTCCGGCTGCAGAGCCTATAATCAACATACTTCCTCCTGTTCCTGCTGAATACGCTATAAAATGCCATAATTCGTTATCGATTGGCTCCGTAAACATCCCTAAACTTGCTGCAACAAGTGGTACGTTATCAATTACCGCAGAACCAACTCCTAATAATAGAACCACTAAATCAGAAACACCACCATGATGTAATTCAGTTCCTAACATTGGCATTGTGTCTTGAAGTGTTCCTGCAAAACCAAACAAAATACCTAAAGACTCTAACGCTGCTACCGCCATTAAAATTCCCAAGAAGAATAATATACTTGGTAATTCAATTTTAGATAGTGAATAATGCACAGGACTGTGGTGCGAATGTGCATCACTTTCAACTGAATCGTGACTAGACATACTAAATTTAGTATTACTATAAATTTCAGCAAAAATAGCAACCACACCAAGTGCCAACATCATACCAACATAAGGTGGTAAATGTGTTACGGTTTTAAAAATTGGAACAGATACAATACCACCAAGTCCTAAATACAACATTATAGCGCTATACTTACTTTTCGGTTTATCATTACCATCTTCTTCTGATTCAATTTTCCCTTTAAAGGCAGGTAATAAGGAAGCAATAAATGTAGGTACTAACATACAAACTAATGATGGTAAAAATAAATACACAAACAAATGTCCTGTTGTCACTTTCTTACCAATCCAAAGCATTGTTGTCGTTACATCACCAATAGGTGACCAAGCCCCACCAGCATTGGCAGCAATGATTATTAAACCAGCGTACCAAATACGAACATCTCTATCGTGAATTAATTTCTGTAAAATTGAGATTAATACAATAGTTGCTGTAAGGTTGTCTATAATAGCAGAAAGGAAGAATGCTAAAAATCCAAATATCCAAAGAATTTTTCGCTTGCTTTTTGTCTTTATAAAGCTTTTAATCGTTGAAAAGCCATCAAAATAATCGATGATCTCAACTATGGTCATTGCCCCTAATAAAAAGACTAGTATTTCTGATGTTTTGCCTAAATGATGAAGTAGGGTTTCTTCCATCATATGCATTTTTTCTTCATGCCCAAGCAAGCCAAAATTATCCATTAAGTTATGCGTAGCAGAATCAAACCATTGTGTAAAATTGTCAATGCCAAGCGAAATTAAAGCCCAACTTATAGCCATCATGACTAAAGCCGGAATTAATTTGTCTATTTTAATATTGTGTTCTAAAGTTATCGCTAAATAGCCAAGAACGAATACAAGTATTATTACTGTTTCCATAGTGTTAATTATAAAAGTAATTAATTATATTAATTGTCTGAGAGCAATCTCAAAAGCAGTTTCGCTAATACCTGTTTTTGTCGGATTATTTTTATGTACTTCTTTTAATGCTTTTCTTATTACGTTAGAGGTGTCTTTAAAAATAGCTTCATCAGTCATTTGCACTTTACGCTCCATAAAGTAGGCAAAAACTCTAGCCATCCCACAGTTTGAAATAAAGTCTGGTATCAGACTGATTTTTTGATCTGTGTATTCCATAATTGAACCAAAGAAAATTTCTTTATCAGCAAAAGGAACATTTGCACCACAGGTTATTACTTCTAAACCTGTATTTATCATTTGATCTATTTGATCTTGAGTCACCAATCTTGAAGCTGCGCAAGGGGCAAAAACCTCTGCTTGTAACGACCAAATTTGTTGATTGATTTCTTCGAACGGAATTAGGTCATCAGCCATAAGAGTGTTGCCATTTTTTGCAAGGTATAAATCGGTGATTTCTTCAAACGAGAAACTATCTTTATTAATTACCCCACCATCTCTATCTATAATACCTACAATTTTAGCTCCCATTTGAGCAAAATAAAATGCTGCTGCTGCCCCAACATTTCCAAAACCTTGCACAATGACACGTTTTCCTTTAATGGAATCTCCATTAATATCATAAAAGTGCTCAGCTGCTGTAGCAACGCCATAGCCTGTAATCATATCAGCCACCGTGTACTTTTTATTAACACTAGGAGAATAACTAGGATTTTCAATCACTTTAATTACTCCATGTCTTAACTGGCCAATTCTATTAATTTTATCCGCTATTGTCGGTTTAAAGTGACCTTCAAAAACACCTTCTTGAGGGTGCCAAACACCACTTTGTTCGGTTATTGGAATCACTTCATGAATTTCATCCACATTTAAATCCCCACCTGTACCGTAATAACTTTTAAGTAACGGTGAAACGGCAGCATACCAGCGTTGTAAAACTCCTTTTTTCCTTGGATCTTGAGGATCAAAGTTAATTCCAGATTTTGCACCACCAATTGCTGGACCAGAGACTGTGAACTTAACCTCCATTGTTTTTGCTAAGGAAAGCACTTCGTTTTTATCCAATCCTTTTCGCATTCGCGTTCCTCCACCAGCTGCACCACCTCTTAATGAGTTAATTACAGTCCAACCTTCAGCTTCTGTTTCTGCGTCATTCCAATGGAACACAATTTCAGGCTCCTTATTTTCGTATGTATGAAGTAAATCTTTTATCAATTTTGATGCATTTATTATCTAATAACAAATATAAAAAACAATCCAAGTGAAAGGTTAATTAAATTCTGTTTTTCGGAATTAAAATTTTTCCTGAAGAATGATTTCGTTTTGCCCCCGTCACGCTTTTTAAGCAATTGATTTCATCCCTCTCTTTGAGAACCCCCAATAATCCAAAAATTAAAGCTTCTTTAAATTCTATAATATCGTTCTGAGGAATTACAATCTCAACTATTGATAAATGGCGTAACCGATCGATTAAAAATCTATTATAGACACCTCCCCCTGTAACTAAAACTTTAGATTTGCTTTCCGATAGAACATCTGAAATTTGAATTGCCACATGTTCTACATAAGTGCTTAATATATCTTCTATTTTAAGTTGATAGGATGCTATCAATGGGAATATATTTAAATTTACCCACTCCAAACCTAAAGATTTTGGTGGTTTCTCTATATAATAAGAAAGGTTATTTAGTCGTAATAATAAGTCTATATTAATTTTCCCTGCAGAAGCCAGTTGTCCTTTATCATCATATTCTAAATTTAGTTTAGCAACATAATGATTCAATACAATATTTACTGGGCAGATATCATATGCAATTCTCACATCTTTGAAGTCATATGATACATTAGCAAAACCACCTAAATTTAGGCAATAATCAAAATCTTTAAACAGTAAACGATCACCAATTGGCACCAAAGGAGCTCCTTGCCCACCTAAAGCTACATCTTCAACTCTATAATCACAAATTATTTTTTCATTTAAAATATCTGCTAATATTTGCTGATTACCTATTTGATACGTCAGTCCTTGCTCTGGTTGATGCAAAGCTGTATGACCATGTGATGCAATAAAATCTATAGTTTCAATTTTATGTTTTTTAATAAACGTTGAAATTACAGTCGCCAAATACTCTGAATATTCCAAGTCAATAGCCTGTAATTGCTCCATAGATTGATTTACGAGTTTAGCCAATAGTATTTTCCATTGTGGTGAATACTTAATAGTTTCGGCATAATGAATTTTAAATCTCCAATGGTGATCTACATTATAAGTTACATAAACTAGATCAATACCATCTAACGAGGTTCCGGACATTACACCAATAACGTTATAATTATATTTTGTCATATGAGTAAAAATAATATTCCTTATTGAAAATACCGCAATAATAAATTATCTTTGCTTCAAATTTTTAAGAAATCAATAATATTTAGTTTATGGACTTTAGCTTAACAGAAGAACATTTAATGATTCGTGATGCAGCACGAGATTTTGCACAAACAGAATTACTTCCTGGTGTTATAGAACGCGATAATGCACAAACTTTTCCTGAAAGCCTAGTGCGCAAGATGGGAGAATTAGGGTTTTTAGGCATTATGGTTGACCCTAAATATGGAGGAAGTGGCATGGATGCTATTTCGTATGTCCTAATTATGGAAGAATTATCTAAAATTGACGCGTCTGCTTCTGTAATGGTTTCTGTAAATAATTCTTTGGTTTGTTATGGATTAGAAGCTTATGGGAATGAAGCTCAAAAAGAAAAATATTTAACAAGATTGGCTACTGGTGAATGTATTGGTGCATTTTGTTTAAGCGAACCTGAAGCTGGTAGTGACGCTACATCTCAAAAAACATCAGCAATTGATAAGGGCGACCATTATGTTTTGAATGGTACAAAAAACTGGATTACTAATGGCGGACGGGCAGAAGTTTACATCGTTATTGCGCAAACAGATAAACATAAAGGGTCTCATGGTATTAATGCCTTTATTTTAGAAAAAGGCATGCCTGGTTTTGATATAGGGCCGAAAGAAGATAAATTAGGAATTAGAGGAAGTGACACCCATACGTTACAGTTTAATGACGTAAAAGTACCTTTAGAAAATAGAATCGGTGAAGATGGTTTCGGGTTTAGATTTGCTATGAAAACATTATCTGGTGGACGAATTGGTATTGCTGCACAGGCTTTAGGAATTGCTGCGGGCGCCTATGAATTAGCTTTAAAATACTCTAAAGAACGTAAAGCGTTTGGTACCGAAATTTGTAACCATCAAGCAATCGCGTTTAAATTAGCAGATATGCACACCGAAATTGAAGCTGCTAGAATGTTGGTAATGCGAGCAGCTTGGGATAAAGATCAAGGTAACAATTACGATATGTCTAGTGCGATGGCAAAACTTTATGCTAGTAAAGTGGCTATGGAACATACGGTGGAAGCTGTTCAAATTCATGGTGGAAATGGGTTTGTAAAAGACTACCATGTAGAACGCTTAATGCGCGATGCAAAAATTACTCAGATTTATGAAGGTACTTCCGAAATTCAGAAGATTGTAATTTCTAGAGGAATTATTAAGGAATAAACTAAAAATAAAATTTACGAAAGGCTTCAAAATACTATTTTGAAGCCTTTTGTATTTTAGCTTAATTCATCTAATACTAAGCGGATTTCACCGTACGAATATTTGTTATCAATTTGATGCTTCAAATCTGAAAGATTTTCAAAGGTCTTTGTCGGAATAATTGTCTTTAATTCCTTATAATGACTCAAAGACATTAAATCCGTAACCTTAATGTCACCTGAAGATATAAAGTTTGCTAAATGTCCAAAAATAGTATTAGAATTCAATTCACGCTCTAACGCTATCTGATCTATTGATTTTCCTGATTTATATAAATCTAAAGATATTTTTTTAGTATCTACTTTTTCTTTTTTAGGTTTTAATTCTTCAAAAACAGTATTATCATTAGAGGTTTCAATATCATTTTCATCACAATACTCTAAGATTACTTTTAAAATATCAGTACCGTATTTATCCACTCTGGTCTTACCCATACCATGAATTTGTCCAAGCTCTGTCTTACTTGTTGGTAGGGTTTCGCACATGGCATAAAGTGATTTCTGTGTAAATATTTGATAATGTATCAAATCTTCTCTATCCGCTATGTTGTTTCTAAGTTCTCGTAATAACTCAAAGAGCTCTACATTGGTTGTACCGTCTATAACAGACTCACGTGTTTTCTTTGGCTTATCCTTAGTTAAGAATACAGACTTTGCTCTTAAAGTTAAAAATTCTTTTGCCTTAAACCCTTCCTGTAATCCTGCGAAATAAGAAAGTTTAACCACTAATAATTCTTCTAAAACATCTAATTGTTTTTCAATATCCTTTTGAATGGCTTTATTATCGGTGGTAAATTTTAATTGTTTTAACGGCACTTGAATCTTAGATTCAGTTTGTTCTTCAAAATAAGCCAATGCTTTTTTAAAACGTTCTTGAGTTACTGAATTAGACTCAGGTATTTCGTTAATTCCAACTAAGGTTTTTAATTGTGATTTAAATCCATTACTAATTTTAAGCAAATGAGTAACACTATCCTTAATAGTAATTAATGGAGCTTCTACCGCACCTTCAACACTCCCTCTATTTTTATAATAAATATCTAATATACGATTGGCAGGATAAATAAATTTGTAAAAATCGAAAATCTCTGAAATCAACTCCAGCTGAAAATTGCGTTTTGATTCTGATAAATCAACATCATTTGGTTGGTTGGATTCTGCATTTTTGTTAAATTCAATAACATTATAATCACTAATTATTTGATTGGATTCTATCTTACTTTTAAGAACTAAACCCTCCAACGATTTACAGCGACTTAATGCTACATAAGTTTGTCCATGTGCAAAAGCACCCTGCGCGTCAATAATTGCCTTTTCAAAGGTTAAACCTTGACTTTTATGAATGGTTATAGACCACGCTAAACGTAATGGAATTTGCGTATAACTACCTATTTTATCTTCTGTTATTGCTTTAGTGTTAGCATCTACAGTATATTTTATGTTTTCCCATGTTTCTAACTTAGTATTAATATTGAAATCATCATCAGGACAATGAACTACGACTTCATCTTTTTCTAATAAGATAACCTTCCCAATTTTCCCATTAAAATAGCGCTTCTCAGGAGAGCTATCGTTTTTGATAAACATTACTTGCGCACCAACTTTAAGGTCTAAGGTTTCCTTATTGGGGAAAGAGTGTTCAGGAAAATTTCCTTCCACTATAGCTTTATAAGAAGTTATCTTCCCTTTTAACTTTTCTAATTCTAATAAATTAGTTTGCCTTGCTTTATTATTATGTGTTGTTAAAGAAATATAACCGTCTTCTTCTTTCGGCTCAAAATTTGGTAAAAATCGCTTATTTAATTCATCTGCAAGAACCGAGCTTAAGTTGTTATTCCTAATTTCGTTTAATATATTAATAAATAAAGGGTTCTCTTGCCTGTAAATATGCTTTAGTTCTATAGTAATGGGATTACAATTTTGATAAGATATGCTACTAAAGAAAAAAGCATTATTATAAAATGGTTGTAACAACCTCCACTCATGATCTTTAATTACTGGAGATAATTGTTGTAGATCACCAATCATTAATAATTGAACGCCACCGAATACCTCATTTCTATTCTTGTATCGTCTTAATGTTTTGTCAATGCCATCGAGTAAATCAGCCCTAACCATACTAATCTCATCAATGACTAATAGGTCTAGAGATTTAATTATATTGATTTTTGTTTTGCTGAACTTTCTTTTGAAACCTGAACTTGTTAAGTCATCATTAGGTAAAATAGGACCAAATGGCATTTGGAAAAAAGAATGAATGGTAACCCCTTTTGCATTAATCGCTGCAACACCAGTTGGAGCTACAATTACCATTCGTTTATTAGATTGCATTTTTAGTTTATGCAAGAACGTAGTTTTACCAGTACCTGCTTTACCTGTTAAAAATATATTCCTATTGGTATTAATAACAAAGTTCCAAGCTAAATCTAATTCTATATTTTCTTTAATCATATTTAATTAAAATGAGAGTGAAGTTACTAAAAAACGATTAAAGTTAAGTCCCCTTATAAATCAAAAGCAAAAAACCCTTACTAAATTAATAGTAAGGGTTTTCAAAAAAGGCGGCGACCTACTCTTCC
>NZ_JABFDK010000011.1 GCF_013403865.1 Winogradskyella costae | reverse complement strand
GGAAAGAGCAAAAAATTAGCATTAATTGCAGTATGTAATAAACTATTAAAACAGGCCTTTGCAATCGCTAAATCAGGGTTAATATATGATGGGAATTATAAAAGTACTTTAGTGAAAAATTAATGAGTTTCTACTTGTTTTTCACCACAGTACTTTGTTGCCAGTAGTTTTTATTTTACTTTAATCAGAACTACATATTCTGAAATTGTTTTTATCTGTTCCGTAACAGATAAATTTTCCATTCCGTTACTATTAGGCAATTCTAGTTTTTCATCTATTGAGTCAATTAATAATTTTAAATAACTTGTCTTAATTGCATAATTTGCATTATCAGCAAGTTGTCTATTTATTCCTGAAGAAGTAACACCAACTAAATTTCCTTTTTCGTCAAATAATGGTCCTCCACTATTTCCAGGTTGTATTGGAACACTAATTTGATAAGTAGTTATATCTCCTTTAAAACCAGATTTTGAACTTATTTTGCCATCTGTGAACTTTACTTCGTTACCCATAATTTGAGTTAATGGATAACCTAAAGCAAAGACTGAAGAACCAACATCTTGACTGTCTGTATCAAAATTATAGTTTAAAGTTGATAAAGTTGAAAAATTACTATCATCAATTTTTAAAATTGCCAAGTCATTTTGTTTGTCAACACTTATAATTTCTGCATTATATTTAGATGTCCTGCCATTTTTAGAAACACTAATTTCAAATGTGTTTCCATCTTCTACTACGTGATGATTTGTAACTAAATAACCCCTTTTATCAATAAAAAAACCTGTTCCAGTACTTTTCCAATCTGATTTTGAAGTTGTATTGTCTTCATCGTATGTTGGGTAAGTTTTTATATAAATATCCTTGTCTCTGCCAGTTTCTGGTATGAAACTCATTGTGGCATCTTTAAACGTTATAATTATATCGTTGTTATAAGATTTGTTTAGCATAAACCAATTTGCTTTAAAAAGTCCAAATTGTGCAGTTTTTTGCAAAATTGCTTTTATATCTCCTTCATTCCAACTTGTGCCTTTTGCTCCATCTAAATAAATGATTTTATAGTCATTATTTTCTTTTAAAACTGCTAATTCGTATTCTAATGTAGTACCTACTTTTTCATAAATTCCTTCGATGTCTTTAGAGCCATTTTTAGTCCAGTGTTCTTTTAGTTTTTTTTCAGTCCATTCAGTATCAGGTTTTCTACTTGTGTTATTATCTAATACACCAACATCAGACATACTTAAAAATCTGTCCGACCTCAATTTTCTGTCTTTTACTGGTTTATCTAATTGGTCTAATCTAAAACCTAATACTCTTGGTGTTCTTGCTTGTGCATTAAAATGAAAAGTTTGACCTTTTCTCGGTTTTAATGTGACATCATCCCTATAATTACGACCATCAGTAACTGTTATTTTGGTTCCATTTGTGTTGAAGATTTTTAATTCCAATTTCCCACCATTCTCTAATTGAGTTAGAAATACATCATTTAAAAGTACTTTCACATTACATCCAATGCAAAATGATTTAGTTCGATAAATATTAATAGTAGCAAAATCGTTTTGCGAAAAAGCTGAATTTACAGCCAATAGTATAAGTAAAATGGATAGTGTTTTCTTCATTAATTTTTAATTTCAGTTCTTATGTTTGTTGGTTTGGTCAAATTACTGGCAACTCGTTATAAACTCATAAATATACATCTTATTCCAAAGTGGTATCGGGATAACAACAGCTTTTATTAGTTTTTAATAAGTCTTAACTTGTTAAAACATAATTATTTAGGTTGATTTCTAAATTTTAGAAAGTTAAGTTTTATTCTTTATTAAACACCAAATTGAGTTAAATGATGATCTATGTGCTTATAGAACATATTGTTCCATTCGGTCTTAGATAATTTCCCAAAAGAATGGCTTTCTTTCTGGTCAAAATAGTCGCTTCCTAATTCTTGTGTTTTAATGATATAGGCTGTTAACCTGTCTTTTTCTAGATGAAAATCTTTTTCATTGGTGATTAGAAATACTGGTGCTGTGCGACCATTTTTCTTATAGGGTTTTTCACTAACAACGGTGTTTTTTATAAATGTTTTAAGCATCCATTTCATAAACCCTTTTGGTTTCGGATGTTTATCTTCAAAATCTAATTCGTAAGTCACATTACAATGTGCTAACATTTGGTCACAAGACATTTTTCCCCAAATTGGTGATGTTGTAGGCTGTAGTTTGTTGATACGCTCTAAAACTTCAGCTGTAATGGTTTTATCAAAAATATTTTTCATGGCTGGTTTTTAATAATGGTTTTAGCTTTTGTTAAAGTCTAAATATAAGGATTATTAAATAGGTTTAATTTATGAAAACTATAGAATTAATAATGCAAATAGTCGTAAAAAAAAAGCCATTTTACAATATTGTAAAATGGCTTTAAGATTTGAAGTGGGCTTCAGTTAATTCCAACCACCACCTAAGGCTTGATAGATTTTAACGTTTGCTAAAAATTGGTCTCTTTTGGTTTCAATAATTTCTAGTTTGGAGTCTAAAGCTTCTCGTTGTGTTAATAAAACTTCGGTGTATTCTGCTCTAGCAGATTTAAAAAGTTGAATAGAAAGGTCAATAGCTTCCGTCATAGCATCTACCTGTTTGGCTTTTAAATCATAATTGGCCTTTAAATTATTGATGTCAGATAGCGTATTGGCAACTTCAATATAGCCGTTTAAGATGGCCTTTTCATATTCAAACACAGCTTGTAATTGTCTGCTGTTAGCATTATTATATTCCGCTTTAATGGCATTTCTGTTTATTAACGGACTTACCACATCTCCAACTAACGAATATAAAAGCGATTCTGGTGTATGGGTTAAATACTTCGTTTTAAACGCTTGTAAGCCTATACCAGCTTTAATACCTATGGAAGGATAGAAGTTGGCTTTGGCAATTTGGACATTCAATTTAGAAGCTTCTAATTCATATTCCGCTTGTTTAATATCGGGTCTGTTTGCTAAAAGCTGTGCAGGTAAACCAGCTTCAATACTGTCTATTGGACGATCAATAAAATCAGAGGTATCTCTATCAATAGCTTGCGGATAACGACCCAATAAGAAATTAATTGTATTCTCTGTTTCTACAATCTGTTGACGAATTTCAAATTTATTACTTTGATTTTTAAACACCTCTGCTTCAAAACGTCTCACGGCTAATTGCGTCGCTCTCGCTGCTTGTTTTTGAAGTTTTACCATCTCTAAAGCATTTTTTTGAATCTCTAAATTCTGCTCAATAATACTTAATTGATTGTCTAAGGCTAAAAGCTCGTAATAGGAATTAGCAATTTCGGAAACCATATTAGTGACCATAAAATTCTTGCCTTCAATAGTGCTTAGGTATTCTAATACAGCAGCTTTTTTACCGTTACGCAGTTTTTTCCAAACGTCGAGTTCCCATGATACATCTAAACCCACCGAAAAATCGGTTAAAGGTTCTGGGAATTCTTCTCCTTCTCTGATGTTTAACTGTTGTTCTACAGCTCCATTGCGGGTGTATTCACCTACTTTTTCAACTTCAGCACCCGCATACACATTGACAAAAGGTAGATATTCACCCTTTCTCACTTTGACTTCATTGTTAGCCATTGCAATTTGCTGAAGCATAATATGAAGTTCTTGGTTATTGGCCAAAGCCGTATCAATTAGTGCCACTAACTTTGAATCGGAAAAGAAATTCTTCCACTGTACGGTAGCCACATTTGTGGTATCTGAGGATTCATTTTGATAGTGCTCTGGGACTTCTGTATCGGCGTCTCTAATAGCCTTTTGTGTTGGTACACAAGAAAAGACTACGAGTAAGGCGAGCATACCTATAAGGTATGATTTTCTATGCATTTTTATCTTAGTCATCATTTCTGTTTTTACGAAATTTTTTCAATAGTTTTCTGAGCTTACTGATTTCTTCAGCATTGGCTACACTTTGATTCTTAGTTTCACTAGAACGCATCATCTCTTCAGAAATAGGTTCGCTGGCTTCGTCTTTAATAAGACTTTTACCGTCTGCCATTTTTGCAAAAATGTAGTACAGTCCTGGAATGATTAAGACCCCACCTAGTGTACCTATAAGCATACCACCTAAAGCAGAGCCACCAATAGTTCTATTCCCAATAGCACCAGCGCCAGAAGCAATAACTAACGGAATTAATCCGGCGATAAATGCAAAGGATGTCATTAAGATAGGTCTGAATCGTGCTCTTGAGCCTTCAATCGCAGCTTCTAAAATGGTAGCACCTTGTCTCCGTTTTTGAACAGCAAATTCCACGATTAGAACCGCGTTTTTACCGAGTAAACCAACCAGCATTATGACTCCAATTTGGGCATAAACATCATTGGCTAATCCCATCGCTTTAAGTAAAATAAAGGAACCGAAAACACCAACTGGTAAGGATAAAATAACAGCAAAAGGCAATAGGAAACTTTCGTATTGTGCTGCTAAAACAAAGTACACAAATATAAGTACGACGATAAAAATGTAAATCGATTCGTTCCCTCTTTGAGCTTCATCAAAACTTAAACCTTCCCAAGCAATATCGTAACCTCTAGGTAGTTTTGTGGCTGCGACTTCTTTTATGGCTTTAATAGCATCATCACTTGTAAATCCAGCAGCTGGTAAGCCTCTTATGGATGCTGAATTATAAAGGTTATAACGTGTAATTTCGTTAGGGCCTAACTTTTTTTCTATACTCATAAAAGCCGAATATGGGACCATTTCACCTTCTTCATTTTTTACAAATAACTTTTCGAGATCCGAAGGTAAACGCCTGTATTCTGGTGCTGCTTGCGTGTATACTTTAAAGAAACGACCAAATCGAATAAACCCTTGCTCATAAGTACTACCAATTAAAATATTGAGATTTTCCATGGCTGTACCAATAGTTACGCCTTTCTGCATCGCTATTTTATTATTGATTTTCAACTCATATTGCGGATAGTTAGCCGAGAAGAAGGTGAACAAACCTGATAATTCTTCGCGTTCCGATAAGGCTTCCATGAAGTCATTATTCACACTTTCAAAATGATGGTAATCAGTAGAGTTTGTTTTATCTAATAAACGTAAAGCAAATCCACCTGATGATCCAAAACCTGGTACCGCCGGAGGTTCAAAATATTCTATAACAGCTCCTAAGTTTTTAGTTTCTTCTTCTAACGCTTCCATGATTTCATGAACCGAGTGCTCGCGCTCTGACCAAGGTTTAAGGTTAATTAAACAGGTTCCGGCATTAGAGCCACGACCTTCAGTCATAATTTCATAACCCGCTAATGAGGATACCGATTCTACGCCGTCCATTTCCTCACAGATCTTCTGAAGGTTTTTAGCCACTTCATTGGTACGCTCTAAAGTAGCTCCAGGAGGTGTTTGAATGATGGCATAAATCATTCCTTGGTCTTCGTTAGGAATAAATCCGGCTGGTAACACTTCATTTGTAAAGAAAATTCCAATACAGAAGGCTGCTAATATACCGAAGGTGATAAAGCGTCTGGCTACGATTTTATTTAAAATCTTTACATAACGTCCTGTCAGTTTTTCGAATCCACCGTTGAACCAATCAATAAACCGATCTAATGGGGAGGTCCGTTTTTTGCCATGATTATTCTTTAATAGCATAGCACAAAGCACCGGAGTCAAAGTCAAGGCAACAATGGCAGAAATAACTATTGAGCCAGCCATAGTGATTGAGAATTGTCGGTAGAACACACCCACCGGACCCGTCATAAACGAAATAGGAATAAATACTGAGACCATTACTAAGGTAATAGCCACAATGGCTCCACCAATTTCACCTAAAACTTCCGAAGATGCTTGGTAGGGTGTGAGCTGGTGGTCTTCTTCCATTTTTACGTGGACAGCTTCAACGACCACAATAGCATTATCGACCACAATACCAATCGCTAATACTAAAGCAAATAGTGTAATAAGGTTAATGGATAAGCCAAAAATCTGCATTACAAAAAAGGCGCCGATTAAAGAAACCGGAACGGCTATAATAGGAATTAATGTTGAACGCCAATCTCCTAAAAATAAGAATACCACTATGGCAACCAAGATAAACGCATCTCTTAGTGTATGGATCACCTGATCTATTGAGGCATCTAAGAAGTTAGAGACATCATAACTAATTTGGAAATCCACTCCTGGTGGTAACTCCACTTCAAGCTCGTCGAGTTTTTCTTTTACGGCATCGATAACATCGCTACCATTACTTCCAAAAGTTTGTTTTAAGACGATTGAAGCTGAAGGTTTTCCATCTAAATTCGAATAAATATCAAAAAACTCACTTCCTAATTTTACATCAGCAATATCTGCAAGGGTTACAATTTGGCCTTCTTTGTTGGCTTTAACGATGATTTCTTCGTATTGCTCGGGCTCGTTGTAACGGTTTTGATAGGTTAGCACATACTCTAAAGATTGCGCGGTTTTACCAGAACTTCGTCCCAAACGACCAGGTCGTGCCAAAATACTTTGGTCTTCCATAGCTTCTAAAACTTCTTCAGCAGAAATGTTATAAGCACGCATACGATCTGGTTTTAACCACACACGCATGGCATATTTTCGACTTCCTAAAATTTGTGCACTGGCAATACCTTTAATACGTTGTATTTCGGGAATTATCTTAGTGTACGCATAATTGTATAGAAACTTTTCGTCGTTGTCTTTAACCGTACTCGACAGGTTAACGTACATTAACATACTCGGTTGTACGGGTGTAATAATGACACCTTCACGTTGTACCAGTTCAGGCAATAAAGGCATCACCTGGTCGACTCTGGTTTTTACCCTTACAACCGCTTCATTGGGATCGGTTCCTGGTTCAAAAATAACGCGTAATGTCCCTTCACCAGCACTTGTGGCATCTGATGCGATGTAACGCATATCTTGCACACCATTGATGGCCGTTTCTAGCGGAATTAGTGTAGAATTCACCAATACATCAGCACTAGAACCTGGATATGCAATAAAAATATTGACAGTAGTTGGTGCAATTTGCGGGAATTGCGATATAGGTAATTGCTTTATAGCTAAACCACCTATAAATATAATGATCACCGAAATGACAATAGCCAAGACGGGTCTTTTAATAAATTTTTTAAACATAATGTTTGTAGATTTGTTAGAATTACTCTGCGTAAAGCTCTAGATTAGATAATACAGTAGCAGGATCTACAGTTTTTATGTGAATTTCCTCTTGATCTCTTACCATCTTAATCCCTTCTAGTAGAATGGTTTCGGTTTCAGATAGTCCTTTGTCTACGATAAATAAGTGCGGTAATTCGGCTCCAATAGTGATTTCTCGTTGGTGTACCACATGATTTTTATCTACAACAAAAACATAAGTTTTATCTAAGATTTCAAAAGTGGCTTTTTGAGGTACGATAACAACATCTTTAAAAGGTATTGTCATAAGAATACTTCCTGTTTCTCCATGTCTTAAGATACCATCGGGATTAGGAAATGTAGCTCTAAAGGCAATATTACCAGTTTCGCTATCAAATTCTCCTTCAATGGTTTCTACAATACCTTTTTGATTAAATTGCTTGTTGTTAGCCATTAAAAGGGCAACATTTTTATTGTTTCTTTTAGCTTCACTTGTAATATAATCTAGATACTCTGCTTCAGGCACATTAAAATACACCCACATTTCACTGTTGTCTGAGAGCGTTGTTAAAAGTTCGCCTTCATCTAAAAGACTTCCTTCTCTGGCTTCTAAATGGTTAATAATACCATTAAAAGGGGCTTTAATACTGGTAAAACCTAAATGGGTTTGTGCCAAAGACACTTCAGCATTCGCTTTTTCTAAATTTGCTTGGGCCATGGCCAATTCATTCGGGGATACCACATTGCCATCGGCAAGTAGTTGTGTGTTGGCAAGTTCTATTTGTGCTACTTTAGATTCTGCTTTGGCCTTATTGAGTTCGGCTTGGTAAATATTAGGCATAATCTGAAATAACTGTTGGCCTTTCTTAACGTGTTGCCCTTCATCTACAGATATATTTTTTAAATAGCCTTTTTCTAGAGCACGGAGTTCGATGTGTCTGATGGAGTGGATTTGACTCACATAATCTTTGACAATTGTTGTGTCTTTTTTTATGGGGTTAGTTACGAGGAATGTCGATTCTTCGTGTTTTTCTTCTTTATGTTCTTCACAGCTTGCTAGAGTTATACACATACATAGGCCTGTGAAAATGGTGATTTTCTTAATGGTGTTCACTTGTAAAATTATTTTATAAAATGATAATTAATTGGTCAATCCCATTGGGAATAGGGAATGCCATTCTTTAAAGTTTTGGTCGAAAACTCTAAACCTTTAAATAAGAAACAGACCAGTTATAGTTGTTAGTCCGTTTTTAAATTATCAAATTATAAAAACTTGGAATTGTACATGAAGCCTAAGACTAGGCTCACTGAGATGACTCTGTGGGTGATATATACTTCTTTGAAGCTGTTTAGAAGACTGCTCAAATAATAAGGCATTAATAAAGGCAGTTTCTAAGTAGTTTTTGTAAAACTGTTTTTTTGAAGAGGCTTCTTCGTCTTCTACTTTATTGCTTTCAACGATTTCAACATTGTGACGATCATCTCTATCTTTATGACTCGAGTGAATCGTGGTAGTTGTAAATTGCTTCGCATAATGATGACCTACATCACAATGGTCAATAGCAGAAGCATTAGCTGTAGTATTAACAATCGCATTGGCTTGTAAATTAGCAAATGTGCTTAATAATAAAACAACAACTACAGATAAATATGTCTTGAAAGTGTTTTTCATTTCAGGGGTCAAAATTATACCATAAGATTTACATTACCAAAAGTGGACTGTTTAAATTTTAATAGCAGGATGATAAATATTTCTTAAAGACATATAATCGCAGTGGTTTAGGCCGTTTTGCGATTAGGCTTTTTCTTATATTTATGTATTAGGTATAGTCCAATCCCGAATATGCCCAAACCAAAAGAAATTAAAAACCCAAATTTTGAAAGTGATTTAGATTCCTTAAAGTCATATAGTATATTTCCGTTTATATCGGCTATTTGAAAAACGGTTGGCTTGTATTCTTCGTTTTGACTTTCTTTTATCCAAACCGTTACTGTTTTGGATTTTCTTAATTGTTTTTCTAAGGTTTCAAATCTTTTATTATAGCCACTTTGTCCTATGTTTTTCATAAGTACATAAAAACTATGGGTTGAATTGAGAGAAAACTTAAGTTCAGATTTAGTACTTTTGGATCCTCTCCAATGCTCAACTTCAGTATAAAATGTATTTAGATTTTCAACGTATCCATGGTGTTCAATTAACGAACTTTTACAGGTGAAAAGGGTTGGCGCGAAAAAGTAAAAAGCGCAAAGAATAGAAGTGATTCCTACAAACAATCCTTTTTTGGCATAATATGGTTTATTCATTTATTCAACCTAATGTTTAATTTAGCTTCCTCATAAGATTGACTATGATTCGCTATGAATTGGTACTAATTTTACATGTAATTTAGCGAATAAAAATCGATTAAAATCCGATAAGATTTTTGTGAATGTGCAAGGTTAGTCATAAACTGTATACGGTGCTATCTGCCTCTAGTTATTTTATCAGTTTTATTATATTCGGATATAGATTTTCGGTTTTTCCTTTATTCGTTTTAATGGCAAATAATATAGGCAAGATTATGTTCAAAGCGTAAAGTCCTATGAATACATAAAATAGAATTTCATAAGTTCCGTAATGCATAATTTTAAACAAGGCAAAAGCAGTTATTGAAATGAAGGTTACAACAGACCAAACTATTTGAAAATTTAAGAGATTTGCTCCGATTTGTTTTAACCCAATTATCCTATCTTTTTTGTTCATCCATAAAATAAGAGGAAGAATTATATTTCCAACAGGGATTGCCAAAAATGCTATTACTGAAAGATGAAAAATTATAAGATAACTTTTATCAGCTTGTTTTCCGTAATCTAAAATATCTTCTGCGTTTATATTGAGAACTTCACAAATTAAATTCAGAGTTTTTCCACGAGGTTCACTTTCGTTATTTTCAATTCGTTGTATTGTCCTTAAATTAACTTTTGAAGATTCAGCCAGCTCCTCTTGAGATAGTCCTTTTTTCTTTCTTAATTCCTTAATTTTTTTTCCGATTTCTTTCATAATTAATTTTGGTTTACTGTTTTGACAAAACTAGTTATGAATCTATCATTTTGATAACGGTTTGTTTACGACATTTTTACGACATTCTTGTCAATCTGCTGATTTAGCTCGGTTTCTTATAGGTGACTACGTTTTTGTGCCTATTTAAGCACGTAATTTAACAATTGAAAACCGAATAAAAAATCCGTAAAAATTTCAGTAAGTAGTTTAGAACTAGCCATAAATTACATACCGTCTTAGCAACAGTTTTTATTCACGAAAAAAGAACCAACCATCCTCAACTGTAGATTCCCAATTTTCGTTTTTAAGTTTTTTTATTTTTAAACTTTCATATATTTTCTTCGACCCATTAATTGTCATGGTATATGACTTTCCGTTGTTTTTTATATTCTTTTTATTAAGAATATAGCTCACTCTGTATGCATCTCTAGCAGCTATTTTATCAATATATGGATACAAAAACTCACTTATTGTTTTGGGACTTGAAAATTTACTTGATTTTTTAAATTCTATTTCAAAACTGCCTTCATATTTAAATTGTGGTTTATAGTCAAAAAGGAACTTTGGATTCTTTTTTTGTTCAATCAAATTCTCTTGGTATTCTTCTGGGCTTTTGAATATTATTTTTTTGTAAAAATACTGAAAAGGGAATTTTTCATTGAATTTGGTTATTTGTTCAATATCAAACTTGTAAGTATGACCGTCGTGTGTCATTACGCTTTTCTGTATTGGATTAATAGTCCAAATTCCTTCTTCTTTGAAATTTTTTACGATTGTTATTCGAAAAGAAGGACTTTCACTAGAGTTAGGAACTTCATATCCGAGTTTAAGGTTTTTGATAAAGTTTGATATTATTGCAGAATCTTCTATAATAAAATTATATTTTTCATAAGTTTTATTTTTATCGTACTGCGGATACCTTCCAATAATTTTTGTTTTAGAATCAATGGTAAGTGTATCTAACATGTTTTTTTGACCAAAAATATTGGTCGAAATCAGTATAAGTAAAACTGTCAAAATCTCTTTCATTTATCTTTTGTTTACATTGTTGCTAACGGTTTTTTGCATGGTTAGTTGCGTGGTTTAGTATGTAATTTAGCAAATAAAAACTGAATATGAAATCTGTAAATATTTTTGAAAGTAGGCTATAACTAGTAACAAACTAATATGTTGTTGTAATGCGTTTTTATTTATAATATTCTATTTGTCTTATCCACTTATATAATTCTTTACCATCTACTTTTTTAACTATTTCATTCCAATTCCCGTTGGCATCATATTTATAGTCAAATTCAACCTTATAGGTTTTTAATTCTTTAGAAGACCAATCTTCTTCTGTGTATTCTAAAAATTTTATTTTATCATTTTTATAATCATATTTTTCAACTTGTCTGGTATTTGATTCTTTTTCTGTATAATAGTATTTTTTCTTTAGCCTATTTACTTTATCATATTCATAATTTGTGTAATAAGGTCTATCGCTTGAGGAACCCGTTATTTCTTGAATCAAGTTATTATTCTTGTATTTGAAGATTGTGTGTTTGCCCAACTTGGTTCCCTTATGGTCGCCATCTGACTTTAATCCATATGTTTTTCTCTCAATCAACCTATTCGACTCGTCATATTTATTGACCAAATCTTTATAAATATTACCTATTGTATCTTGCACGCCCCAAGACCAACTTCTTTCTCCAACTTTTCTGTAGCTATTAGGGTTTTTATAAATTCGATAAAGTAATTCCCCACTATCATTATACTTGAAAATATACTCATTTATTGTTCCATATTCGTCAATCCTTTTTTGCCTAATTAATTTTCCATTTTCGTCATATCTCTTATAACGATAATTATAAAAATCTAAATCCGAATTTTGGCTTATAATGGTTTCGTGTCTATCTCTTTCATAGTAATGAGTATCAATATAAACTAAATCGTATAAGGAATCAATTTTTCTAATAAGTCTATCTTGTTTATCGTACTCATATCTGTAATAGTTTTCAAGTGAGTCTTTTTTGTCGTACCAAATATCTTCAATCAAAAGACCATTTTCATTGTAATGTCTTTTGTAGTTTAAGTAGTAACAAAAGTTGGTTGAATACCAAATACTCTTAAATCGAGAAATTGTTAATTCAGCTCCCATAAATCCTGAATGACCATAATCGTCATTGTATAGGAATTGCGGATTTTCTTTTTCTGTAAGAAATTCAACTTTTTCTCTAATCGTTTTGACTTTACCATAAATAGTATTTTTTTGTTGACCAAAAGAAATTGAAATGAATAAAAGTAGTGAAAAAGTAAAGAGATTTAATTTATTCATTAGATTTAGATTAGAGATCCCCTAAGGTTCGGTGTATGGTTTACTTCGTTTGTTCGCTGCGCTCGGGTGTTGCGTGTTAAAGCAGTGAATTTAGTAAATAAACCATAGATAGAAAGTCCGCGAGGACTTTCGTAAGTAGGCTAGAACTAGCAATAAATTATGCACATTGTTACCCAACGTTTTTATTCGGTAACGTAATTCCAATTTTCTCCTGTTTTTATTCTATGAATTTGAGTATCAGATACTCCAAAACGTTTTGCAATTATATTAATTCGAGTTCTATTATTTTTTAATTGTCGTTTGATAATCTTTACTTTTCCTGCGTTTAATTTACCAATATTTTTACTTCTTTTTTTAACAACTTCCTCCCAATTCGGATGACTGAATTGATGAAGTTCCTTTTCTCTTTTTGTTGCCCATTTTAGGTTTTCAATTTGATTGTCGGATTTGTCATAATTCAAATGAATAACACAGATTCCGTTATTTTTTTTCAGAAAATGTTCCGCAACAAGTTTGTGTACATATCTACTTGTTTGTTTTCCGTTCTTTTTTTGTTTAAGAGGCAAATTTTGATATCCGTTGATAAACGTTTCTTTTACAAGAAATTCTTCGTCAGTTTTACAATTTAAAATTCTACCATAATTAGATATTTTAAATTTTTCTTTTTCTGAAATCTTGTCGTCAAATTTAATCTCTTTCCATTTTTCTTTCCAATAATTTCGTGTCATTCTTGATTTTTTTCAAATGTTTTGTACTGAAATATGGTTACAGGTTAAAATTGAATTAAGCTGATAATTTGTATACCATATTCGGTGTTTTATAGTCTAAAGATAAATGTAATCTTATTTCGTTGTATATATTAATTGCATTTTTTGCAGCTTTGCTAGTATGACTGATGTTATCAAAGGTTTGGTCGAGGTAAAATTCATCTTTTAAGATGCCATTTACGCGTTCTGCTATGGCATTTTTGTAACAATGATTTTCTTCGGTCATACTAATATCTATCTTTTTTCTTTTAAGTATTTGAGTGTATACGTTGCTGCAATACTGTATCCCTCTGTCTGAATGATGAATAAGTCCTTTGATGTTATTGGCTTGATAAATAGCTTTATTAAGGGCTTTTACACATCCATTTAGTTCTAGGTTATCTCTTAGGTCGTAGCCTACAATTTTACGAGAATACATATCTGTAATGAGTGCTAGATAGCAGAACCCTTTTATAGCTCTGATATAGGTGATATCCGAGACCCAAACTTGATTAGGCCTAGTGACTTCTATATTTTTTGTAATGTTACTATACTTATAGAAACGATGGTAGGAGTTCGTAATTTTGGAACTAGATTTCTTTCTAAGTGTTAGCATATTGTGTTTTCTAAGTATATTAAACAAAGTATCTCTACCGACCTTTAAGTTAGCTTTGGCAAAATCGTCTTTCAATGATTTTTCAAGTTTACGTGCGTCTTCTGTGGGAAGGGATTTGCGTCTTTTTCTAACGATATCAATAATCTGTTGTTCTAGTTTTAAACGTTTATCAGCTCTGCGCTTATGCTTATAATTAGCATCACGTTTTAAGCCAAAACAATTACATATAGTAGATAAGGAAGCAAATCTCTTAGATTTTACATTGGCTTTAATTAAAGCTACGTATTTAGTTTTTTTAAAGTTGCAGTGCGGTTTTGTATCCTAGTTTTTCAGCAGCTACTTCTAGATACGATTCTTCAATCATTGCATCGAGATCCTTTTTGAGCAGAAGCTTTTTAAGCTATTCAATCTCTTTTTGTAACGTTTCAATCCGTGTAATTTCGTCTTTAGTTTCCACTTTAATTCTGGTGTTCATTAAGTCTTTACGGTTGTACTTCCTAATCCATTCATTGATGGTTGCAGGATTGGTTCCATAAGCTTTACATAGTTGACTTTTGTTTAGTTTTTAGGTTGTAAGCTCGTCTAAAATTTTCAGTTTAAAAGGTTCGGATTAGCGTCTGATTACTTTGTCATTTTTGTACATAACGTTTAAAATTATGTAGCCTTTATTCCGTACAAGTCAAAATGTGTGGTAACGGTCTCGGTTATGAGTAGTTGGGTGGGTTAACACATATCTTTTGTAAGTACACACCAAATTAAAAATTCGCGAGAATTTTCAGAAGTAGGCGAGCACAAGTAATTACCTATAGCTATTGTTGGTAGCCGTTTTTTATTTTTAATTTTCGTCAAAGTTCAATTTCTTATTTTCCATTGCCGTTTGCCAGTCATAAGGAAAAATTCCGTGTTCATTTTCTGTTATATTTACCATTATCTGACTAACTCGTTTTTTTATTCCGATTGGAAGTTCGTAATATAATTCGTCAACTTTAGTATTTCTCTCATAGTCGAGCGTTCCGTTTTGATGTCTAATTGCTCTCTTATTCCCATTATGATAAACCAATATTTTAATTCGTCCATCATTTGTTCCATTCATTCCATCTGTTCCATAAACCATTATTGGATCAATAAATCCATCACTATCGTAGTCATTTAATTCAAAATATTTTGTCCAAAAATTAATAGAGTATTCCTCCGAAACTTCATTTCCCTTTGGAAGAATAAAGTCGGTTAATTTCCATTCTTGCATAAATCGGTCACCTTTTAAATTAAAGCAAAAAGCTTTTATTGAGTCAAAACATTCTTGTCCATTATCACATTCAATTTCATTTTTGGTCATAATGAGAAAATGAGCTCCACCTTTGTCATCATATTTATAAACTCGGTATATTGAATAATCTATTTCAAGAGAAATCTTTAAACTGTCGGTAAATAAGGAATCAATCTCTTGTTCGGTTAATTGACTACTTGATATTTCCAAATTTTGACCATATCCAAATTTCGTAAGTGCAATCAACAGGAATATTATTATTTTCTTTTTCATTGTTCGTTCAAATGGCTACCGTGATTGTGTATGGTTAGTTGCGTGGTTAAGCAACTAATTGAGTAAACAAAAACGAACCAGAGAAAATTCCGAAGGAATTTTCCAAATAAGCAATGCCCCAAGCAATTAATTATACACGGTGTTAGCCAACGTTTTTATTCTTTCTTTTTTCTCTTTTTTATATAATTATTCGCAGTAAGAAATTCACAGTTCGGCATTTCCGGTTCCAATTCCTCAACGATTTTATGATTCTTAAAGATTGTCCAGTTCCCATAAAGAGAAACTTGCTTAAGATTTTCCAGATTCGCTAATTCTTTCGGTAATGATTTTATAAGATTATAATCTAATTCCAAATATTCCAATTTTTCAAGAGTCAGAAGTTCAGGTGTTAGATTTTCAATATAATTATAGTCTAAAACTGTTCCTTTTTTTCGGTCAAGATGTAAATAACCACCTCCAATATTTTTTGCCAATTTGTGAGTACTACTGTCCAAGTCTTTTTTTGGTCTCCAACCAAGTAATAAGACACGAAGATTTTTAAATTCCGAAATCTCATTCGGTATTTCTTTAAGATTTTGGCCACCTAAATCAAGTATTTTAACTTCGTTTGGGTTTTCTAGAGCAACTTCCAGCTCAGTGAATACTTTCAAATCTTTCAAATCCCCTTTTTTCCATTGCTGATTGGTTTGAGAAAAACTCAAAGTTGGAATTATTAATAGAATTATAATTAGTCGATTCATTTCAAATGTTGGCTAACTTCTTATATAAAAACAAATATAACAGTTTGTATATTGTAATTTCGGGATGATAAAACTTCTATAGTGTTTTTATGGGATTTTGTTATTGACTGCTTATTGCTTAATCGTGTCCCTGTATTCCTCAAAAAAAGCTTCAAATAAACTCATGTTTTCATTAAAGAATTCCATAACAACACGCCATGTGTTTTTGTTATGTATAGATACTTTTTGCTCTAGGGGTAAGTAAATGCGAGAA
Source organism: Winogradskyella costae (assembly GCF_013403865.1). Taxonomy (GTDB): domain Bacteria; phylum Bacteroidota; class Bacteroidia; order Flavobacteriales; family Flavobacteriaceae; genus Winogradskyella; species Winogradskyella costae. The sequence goes on along the minus strand of NZ_JABFDK010000011.1, from coordinate 73,796 downwards.
ATTTCTTTACCGTTTTCTAAAAAGTATTCTTCATTGTATATAACTTCAGGTAAGTACTCGTTTGTGAGTATACCTTTTAAAGCGACGAGTTTTTCCCAGCAGTTAATTCGGTTTTCTAAATCGTCTTCTAAATCTAGAGCGATTAATGCCGATTTATTATCGAAATGAAATTTAAAAGAAAACCCTTTAATCTTGGTGTCATATAACACCCATTTTCTTGGAAATGACTTTCCAAAACTGGTCCAAAACTCTTGTCTTAATAATCTGCTTTCTTCTTTACTAAACATAGGTAAGCATTAAAATAGTCTTTTTTTTATATCATATAAGCAATCGAAATGCCTAATATGATAGCAACTAACTTAGATAAATTAAACTTATGACCTTCTCCAGATTCAAATAATATGGTTGTAGAAATATGTAAAAATATACCAATTACAACGGCATTAATGACGTCTATATAGTTAGCCGTAAAGCTAGAGTGATTAGAAATAAATGTCCCTAAAGGTGTCATCGCAGCAAAAACTATTAAGAAACCTATAATCTGTACTTTGTTATAACTAGACTTCAATAAAAAGGTCGTAATTAATATAGCAATAGGGATTTTATGAATTAAAACACCATAAACCATATCGTTATGTTGGTGAATGGGGAAGCCTTCTAAAAAGCTATGTATACAAAGACTTATAAAGAGTAACCAAGGAAACTCGGTATCCTCTTTATGGATATGGACGTGGCCATGCTCTGCTCCTTTAGAAAAGAATTCTAGAATGATTTGAAGCAAAATACCACACATTATATACAAGCCTGTAAGCTTAGCGTCTATGTGTTCGTAAACTTCTGGTAATAAATCAAAAAACGTTAAGGCTAATAGAAAGGCTCCACTAAAAGACAAAAGCAATTTAGTGTATATAGACTTTTGCTTTTTGGTAAGTAAAGCAACAACAATACCTATAATAACGGCAAGTAATGGTAACAAATAACTATTCATGCAGTTTACTTAAAAATCATAATCATGCGTTCTGATGTTTTAGCATGATATTTATGCAATTTATAATCACCAAAAACATCTAACAAATGCACTCCGGCTTTTTCAAAGAGTGTCTCAAAATCTTTTAGTGTAAAGGCTTTAACACGTTCCTGAAATTCGAAATGTTCACCATCGGCTTCAAAATTTATGTCTTTTACGATATAACCATCCTTAACTGATCGTTTTTGATGAAAATCAATACCTTCAACGGTTTTGACATCCTCAGGAATTAAATTGTCAATTACATTATTTGTATTCATAAAATCAATAACGCCAAATCCAAACTCGTTTAATTCTAACTGAATAGATTTAATAGTTTCGAGGTTACATTTCTCATCCTCAAAATAACCAAAACTGGTGAATAAATTAAAAACGGCATCGAACGTATCAGGATAAGGCTTGCTCATATCATGTACATCAAACCGTAATGTTTCATTTGCAAATTGCTTGGCATGCGCAATACTTTGTTCTGATAAATCGGCCCCTGTAACATTATAGCCTAAAGAATTTAGATATACGGAGTGTCTACCTTTTCCACATGCTAAATCTAGAATTTTGCCGTGTTCAGGAATATTGAGATAGTTGGTTAGATTATCCATGAAGTCTTGAGCCTCGGTGTAATCTCTATCTTTGTATAAGATGTGGTAGTAAGGGGTGTCAAACCACGATGCGTACCATTGTTTTGCTGCTTTACTCATGTTTGTATCCTAATAAAAGTAGGAGTCGTTTTAGTTAAAATAATTAGTTGTCATTACAAGCACGACGAACCAGAGATTCTCATTATCAATAAAAAACCGAGCGAACTTAGTCTTAAAATTTCGTAATGAGGCGTCCTATCAAAATTTTAGGATGTCATGCTGCAAAAATACTGTATTTTTGCAATCTATTTGACGGAACTTATGGAAGATAATTACAAGATGTTAGCCAAAACACTATTTGGCTTCGAAGATATTTTAGCAAAGGAACTTACACAACTCGGTGCCATGAAAGTGGAGAAAGGAATACGGAATGTAAGTTTTGAAGGTGATAAAGGTTTTATGTATAAAGCTAACCTTGGACTTAGAACTGCCATAAAAATTCTGAAACCTATTCATTCTTTTAGAGTGAACAAAGAAGAGGATCTTTACAAAAATGTAAAGAAAATGAAGTGGGAAGATTATTTAAAACCTACGGGTTCATTGGCTGTAGATGCCACAGTGCATAACAGTGTCTTTACGCATTCGTTATACACCGCTTTAAAAACTAAGGATGCCATAGTAGACAGATTTCGAGAAAATGGTGGCGTGCGTCCCGATGTGGATTTACGTTTTCCAGATTTAAAAATTAATGTACATATCGATAGACAACTTTGTACGATTTCTTTGGATACGTCTGGCGAATCATTGCATAGACGTGGTTATAAAACAGCTACTAATATTGCGCCAATAAATGAAGTTTTAGCTGCTGGTTTAATTATGATGAGTGGTTGGGATGGTCAGTCTGATTTTATGGATCCAATGTGTGGTAGTGGAACCATGTTGGCAGAAGCAGCTATGATTGCTTGTAATATTCCTCCTAACTTAATGCGAAAGGAATTTGGCTTTGAACGTTGGGAAGACTGGGATGTTGATTTATTCGAAAAAATTGAAGAATCCTTATTGAAGAAAACACGCGATTTTCATCATAAAATAATGGGTTATGATAAATCTCCTTCGGCAATTGTTAAAGCGAAAGAGAATATTAAAAATGCACATTTAGATGAGTTTGTGCATATTCAGCATGAAGATTTCTTCAAAACTCAAAAATCGGGTGATGAAAAATTGCATATGGTTTTTAATCCACCATATGGTGAACGTTTAGAGAATTTAAATGTAGAAGAGTTTTACGGTAATATTGGCTCAACGTTAAAACATGGCTATCCAAATACCAATGCCTGGTTAATTACCTCTAACCTCGAGGCTTTAAAATTTGTGGGATTAAGACCCTCTAGAAAGATAAAAGTCTTTAATGCGAAGCTTGAAGCGCGTTTGGTGAAGTACGAAATGTATGAGGGGAGTAAAAAGACTAAGAAGCAGTAAATTAATGGTTAGTTGGCAGTGTTGGGTTTACAGTTTTTAGTCGCAGTCACAGGTTAGGTAATTCGCATTTGCTTATTGTCTATAGATACGCCTTATCGCCTTATGGCGCTGCGAAATAATTATCTTAATCACGAACACAATGCTGCGCCTATGAGTATTTAATGTTCTAATTCTTCTAATTGCAAATTATAATCATACTGTAAATCTTCGTGCAACACTTTAATCTTTTTCTTAACAGAAAGAACCTGGCGTTCATAAAGATTACTCAATGTCACATTTCTATGAATAGAGGGTTTTAATTCATTCATTTGCTCACAAAAGTAGAGTAGGAGTTCCACTTCTGTAGTTTTTTTTAATGAATAACGGCTATACACACGAATCTCTCTAAGGATCTTCCGTATTGTTTTCTTCATATAGAAATAACTATCCGTATTAATACCTTCAAACAGAGTATCTAAACTCGCCTTTACGCTTGTGATATAGCCATCCTCATCATGAGATTCAAATAATAGATAGGTAAGTAGTGCCTTGTTTTCTTTTTTGAATTTACCTAAGCGCAAACAAAGTTCTAATAGCTCCTCTTGAGAAAGGTGTTTTAGTTCTTTTTTAATGGTAACGATCGATTCAATCTTCATGCTATAAATTTAAGACTTTTCGTTGTAGTTGTACATGAAACCAATGTAAAACTAAAAGCAGCTAATTATATAAGATAATTAACTGCTTTTTTATGTTTTGTACGATTAAAATTGTTTCTATCGTAATTTTGGATAGTCAGCAGGACTCAACTCGTGCATTACGTCATAAATCGCTTCAAAAATATCTTCGGCAGACGGTTTCGAAAAATAGTCGCCATCAGTACCGTAAGCTGGGCGGTGTGGTTTTGCAGCTAATGTTTTGGGTGTGCTATCTAAATACTGAAATGCACCTTGCGTATTTAAAATTTCGTTGAGAATATAAGCCGAAGCACCACCTTTTACATCTTCATCAATCACCATAACACGGTTGGTTTTGGCAATACTTTTTACGATATCGTGATTTATATCAAAAGGTAACAGCGATTGTATATCTATAATTTCTGCATCAATACCAACTACTTGCAATTCTTTTGCAGCTTTTTCTACCAAACGTAATGTTGAACCGTAAGATATAAGTGTAATGTCGTCACCTTCTCTAATAGTTTCTACAACTCCGATTGGTGTTTTGAAGTTACCTATGTTATTTGGTAATTTTTCTTTTAATCGGTAACCATTTAAGCACTCTACAACTAAAGCAGGTTCATCGCTTTCTAATAACGTATTATAAAAACCAGCAGCTTTAGTCATGTTTCTTGGTACTAAAACATGAATACCTCTTATTAGATTAAGAACACCTCCCATTTGTGAGCCAGAATGCCAAATACCTTCTAGTCTATGACCACGGGTTCTTACAATTAAAGGGGCTTTTTGGCGTCCTTTAGTTCTGTATTGAACTGTAGCTAAATCATCGCTCATAATTTGAAGGGCGTACATTATGTAATCCAAATACTGAATCTCTGCAATAGGTCTTAAACCACGCATAGCCATTCCTATACCCTGACCTATAATCGTCGCTTCTCTAATCCCCGTATCTGAGACTCTAAGTTCTCCATGTTTTTCTTGAAGTCCTTCTAAACCTTGATTAACATCACCAATATAACCAGCATCTTCTCCAAAAATTAAAGCTTCTGGGTAATTACTTAATATAGCATCGAAATTTTCTCGTAAAACCACACGTCCATCAACTTCTTCAGCATTGACATCATAAGTTGGAAGAATTTCAGCTTGGTTAAAAGCACTTTGTTGTGATTCGCTGTGTAAATGCGAACTGTATTTAGGTTGAATGGTATTAATATAATTTGTAATCCAATTTTGAAGCGCTATTTTTTCTGAAGATGATTCAGAAACAACATATCGTAATGCTTTTCTAGTCGCTGTAAGTATATTGCGTCGTAGAGGTTCGTCAAAACCTTCTAATTCGTTTTTTAGCTTAGTAATAAATACTCCATTCGAACTTGATGCAGCTAACTGTTCTAACAACACAAGTGCCTCTTTGCGTTCAGCTATAATGGGGTTTATACAAGCTCCCCAAGCTGCTTTTTTACCTTCTCTAACGGCTTTCTTAATTGTGCGTTCTACAGCTGTTAGTTCTTCGTCTGTAGCAATATTGTTTTCAATAATCCAAAGACGCATCTGCACATTACAATCGTATTCTGCCTCCCATGCTAAACGTTCTTTATTTTTATAACGTTCATGAGATCCAGAAGTAGAATGGCCTTGCGGTTGTGTTAATTCTTGAACGTGTATCATTACAGGTACATGTTCGTTCCTCGAAATCTTAGCAGCACGTTGATACGTATCGATTAATTGCGGATAATTCCAACCGTCAACTCTAAAAATTTCGTAACCTTTTTGGTCTTCTTCACGCTGAAAACCTTTTAATATCTCTGAAATATTTTCTTTGGTTGTTTGATGCCTGGCATGCACAGAAATTCCGTAATTATCATCCCAGATACTAATTACCATTGGTACCTGTAAGACACCTGCAGCATTAATGGTTTCAAAAAACAGGCCTTCACTTGTACTCGCATTACCAATGGTTCCCCATGCAATTTCGTTTCCTTCATTTGAAAACAATGTAGTATCAATGCCTTTAACTTCTCGATAAATTTTAGAAGCTTGTGCTAGACCTAAAAGTCTAGGCATTTGTCCTGCGGTTGGAGAAATATCTGAACTAGAATTTTTTTGTTCCGTCAGGTTTTTCCACTGACCATTTTCGTCTAAGCTATGCGTTGCAAAGTGACCTCCCATTTGGCGCCCAGCAGACATCGGTTCTTCTTTTATATCTGTATTAGCGTATAGACCTGCAAAAAATTGCTCTATGGTCAGTTCGCCGATAGCCATCATAAAGGTTTGATCTCTATAATACCCAGATCTAAAATCTCCATTTTTAAAGGCTTTTGCCCAAGCGATTTGAGGGATTTCTTTTCCATCACCAAAAATACCAAACTTGGCTTTTCCAGTTAAAACTTCTCTACGACCAAGCAAACTACATTCTCGGCTGGTTACAGCAAGTTTATAGTCGTTTAAAACTTCGGTTTTAAAATCGTCAAAAGTAATTTCTGTTTTGGTGTTGGGATCCGTCTTCATGTAGTCACTGTTTAAGTCTTGCGAAAGTACAAAATTTTAAAATTTTATGCAACAGTGAGCAGCGTTATAGTTTTGTGATATTCTCAACGAAATCGCTTTATTGCTGATAATAGCTTAAATTAATCAATTATTTTAACTTTTCAATAAGAATTCCCTAATACCATTTCCGTCTAAATAGACCGAGTAAAACTTGTGGGTCAACAGAAAACATAAAGCGAATACGCTGGTCGTAATCTTGCTCGGCAATTTCCCAGCCAAGGTTGGAATATATTGGAAAGAATATTTCAAAATAATCTTCTACAAGAGATAATCGAATACCAGAATCATAGACAAATTTGGCGCTATTATGCTTGTTTTTTACCAATCCAACGTCACCATAAGCCTGTATATATCTCCAAATGGAGGTACTGAAATTAGCGGTTGTCATCCATTGGTTGGCGAAGTCTGTTTCTAACTTAGATTTAAAACCACCTTCTGCAATAATAATTTGTTGACTAAAAATCCCTGAGTCCTCTGAGCGTCCCAAGTAATTAAAATCAAATAAGTAATCTTCTGGTCTATCTAAAGCAAAACTAAAATAATTAGAATTGGGGTCAGAGTTGTTGTCTAAGAAAACCCCAGCAAAAAACCTAAAGTTAATATTTCGGTTACTTTGAGTGAGTTTTCTAAATTCATAATTGAATGCGATTTTACTGAATTTGTCAGCGATCTGAATATCAGTATATAATTTTGAATAATTAATAACACCAGGGTTAGAATGTGTGTATCTTAAATTAAAAACACCATAATCGGGTTCATCTAAAATGACGGTAGCATTAGGACCTACCTCTCGTTTTATACTAACATACCTAGCCATAATTTGATCCGTTTGAGGGGATCTAAAATCGGAATCATTTCTAAAACTAAAAGCAACCGAAGGTCTTATTCTAGTGAAAAAAGCATCTGTGGCGAAGGATTGATAACCTGCGGAGAGCCCATAAGTAATATCATATAGATTTTGGTCTTCTATATTATGCGAATAAAATACAGACGTAGAGCCAGTAAGTGAGTTTGATTTTGTAGCGTATTGGGGCGAGAATCTATAATTTAGTCGCTTTCTTAATATGGTTTTATTATAGACCTTAGTTCCTAAGGTTAAACCATCATAGATGTTATTAAATTCTACTAATGGCATAAAGAAAATCTGATTGTAATTAGGATCTTCAATATCTTTAAATAATCTAAACTGAAGTGGTTTGTTGTTTAGAAAAGAACCTTTAATAACTTTGTAATTATCGCGCTGATTATATTCTGGTATTACATTATCGTAATCTAAAACAAAGGTCTCTGTGCTATCTTTAGGTAATGTAATGGTTTTCTTGCCCTCTATATTTTCAACCCATAACTTATCAATAACGGAATCATTTTTTAGCTTAAAAACAGAAATAGGCATCGTATTATCGCGCTTATTTTTAATAGTTAATTTTAGGGAATCTTCTGTAGACTTAACAGAGGATATTTTAAAATCTATTTTCTTTCTAGTATTTAAGTAATCGGTAAAAAACCAACGAATGTCTTTAGATGTTTTAGAGCTGATAAAGGTTTCAAAATCGACTAAAGAGACTGTTTTTAATTGGTATGTTTGCAGGAACTCTGTGATGTTATTAGATAAATTTATGTCGTCTGTAAACTGGTCTAAGTAATCTAAGCCAACACCCGCTTTGTATTTGCCCGCAATATTAGTGTTGAATTTAGTTAAGGAATCTTTAGATGTGGTTAAAGGCTGATCTCTATTTTTTCTAGCAATCTCCATAGAGTAGAGGAAGTATTGAAAATTAAAATCTAAATCAGCGGCATGAAAAGCTCTAATTCCCCATACATCTGCCAAAGTTCCTAAGAGTTTCATGTCGGGATAATTTTCCTCGACATAGTTAATTAAATAATACACTTGAAGTCCTTCACTTAACCAATGCTCTTTTCTAGGATTTAGTAAAAGGATATTATCAATATACTTTTTTAATGCCGTTTTCAGAAGTTTTAATTCGTATTGAAAATCTTCAGGAAAAGGTCTTAAAAAAGAAGGCAACTGATTAAGGCCGTAAAGCGGATCTTTTTGATAATCGATAGATGTTACCAATAATTGCTCATGCGGATAGGTTCCAAGATGTTTGGTTAGATATCTCGTAATTTTATCAGTTATTAATGCCTTAGCGGGATCTGGTAAATCTTTTTCTTTTATATCCGAAATTATTATAAAATCATCAGTCTGTACAAAATTGTACGTCGGAAATTTATTCAGTGATAAATAGGTATCTATTCTATCCTTTCCACTTAGAATCGTGGTTTGCGTGTTCTGTGCTTTATTTATTGTAGTCTTAATAAAATTGAGCTCTGACGTAGCTTTATAATTTATTGGGTAGGTAATATTAAGGGTTACATCTGCTTTAGGGACAAATAAATCATCTAAGTTTTTGTTGCTATAATAGTGCCATTCACCATCGTATACAGCAGGAGTAAGGTACCAATATTTTAAGTCGAAATCCTTGGCTTTAGTCACGCCATAATTAGTAAAAGTAGCATCAGGAACTGTTAGTTGATAGTTAAGTTGTAAAGAATAAGACGCACCAGGTTGCAAAGGGTTGGCTAAATCAACTTTTAAAACATCTGGGTGTGCTTTTAAATGGTCATATTTTAATGGGGTTTCAGTATCGTTTTTTATTGAAGTCACCACTGTAAATCCGCGTTGTTCGGTTTTGGCTAAATGAAATTTAGTGCTAAATTCTTGCTCAAAACGTTCAGCTAGTGGTGTGTATTTAGTAGAGTAGCTGTTGTTCCAATCATTGAGGTAAATACTATTGAGCACATCGTTAGTTTCATTTTTGTAGACTATAGTTTGTTCTATAGTAATAGTTTTGGAGTCTACATCTACATCGGCATTAATGGCAATGCTATTTTGAGCTACAATCGTGTGGCTAAAAATAATTAAGAGGGCTGTTATAAATAGATGCTTATTCAATTAGAGAGTTATAAAATTAAAACGATTAGGAACTGTATCTTTTAAAAGGGTATTTTGTAGAGTGTAAAACATCACTTTAACCATTTCTTGGCTATAAACGGTTAAAGTGAGTATCATTATTGTGTAAAAACCTAAAAACTTCTTTTTTATAGTATGGAATTTAAAAAAAGGTTGTTCTAAAAATTAGGACTAAGATCATATTCTTTATAAAACTCGTTAAGTATTTCAATTACTTCATCGCCAGAATCCACAAGGTGAATAAGGTCTAAATCTTTAGCGCTAATATTTCCTGCGTCTAATAAGGTTGTTTTTACCCATTCCATTAAACCTCCCCAAAACTCTTTTCCGACCAAGATAATAGGAAAGGATTCTATTTTATGAGTTTGAATTAATGTTATAGCTTCAAAAAGCTCATCTAAAGTTCCAAAACCACCTGGCATTACAACAAAGCCTTGTGAGTATTTTACAAACATTACTTTTCGGACAAAGAAATAATCAAAGTCTAAGCTCTTGTCTGAGTCTATATAAGGATTATCATGCTGCTCAAAAGGTAATTCTATATTTAGACCTACAGAAGTTCCGCCTGCAATATGTGCACCTTTATTACCGGCTTCCATAATACCTGGTCCACCTCCTGTAATAACACCATACCCTTGGTCTACAATTTTAGCAGCAACTTCTTCTGCTAATTTATAATATTTATGATCTGGTTTAGTTCTTGCTGATCCAAAAATAGAAACGCAAGGACCTATTTTACTTAATTTTTCATATCCGTTAACAAATTCTCCCATGATTTTGAAAATCGCCCATGAGTCATTTGTCTTTATTTCATTCCATCGTTTGCTGTTGCTTTCTGTTCGCATAAAATCAATATAATTTATTATAACAATATAAAAGCCATATATCAATATGGCTTTGTCTAATTTTTTGAGACTTTCAAATTTAAGTTAAATAGATTGAAATAGATATTTAAACATAAAAAAAATAAGCATACCTAATTATTAAGATATGCTTATGAATTTATTTTATTTAGATATTATAATGGTTTTCGACCTGAAATAATATTGTATAGAATTACAACCACTGCAATAACTAATAATATATGGATGAGACTATTACTGCTCATGCCAGGAATGATATCTAATAATCCAAGCAACCATACAACGATACAAATAACGGCTACGAGCCAAAGAATACTTTTCATAATTTTTAAGGTTTTTCATGTTAGTGATGTTAAATTATAAAATAAAATAGTATCTTAATAATATGTTAAGCAATCGAGTTAACAATATGTTTAATTAAGTTCGTATTGGCCTTTTTGTGCTATTAATTATGTGTTTTTTTGATTCAAACATTCAAAAATTGTTACTGTAAGAGTTAAGCCATTTCTTTCTTTAAAAATTTGGCTGTGTAACTCTTTTTATCTTTTATGATTTCTTCTGGCGTGCCTTTCGCTACAACTTCTCCACCGCCTTTTCCTCCTTCGTAACCGATATCAATAATATAATCAACCGTTTTAATTACATCGAGATTATGCTCAATTATTAAAACCGTATTGCCTTTGTCAGCTAACTTATTAAGGACTTTCATAAGCACTCGGATATCTTCAAAATGTAAACCTGTTGTAGGTTCATCTAAGATGTAAAACGTGTTTCCTGTATCGCGTTTGCTTAATTCTGTAGCTAGTTTTATACGTTGGGCTTCACCTCCAGAAAGGGTAGTAGATTGTTGGCCTAAGGTAATATAGCCTAAGCCTACATCTTTAATTGTTTTAAGTTTTCTGTGGATTTTTGGGATGTTTTCGAAGAAATCTACGGCTTCTTCAATAGTCATATTCAATACGTCACTAATCGATTTACCTTTGTAGCGAATCTCTAAGGTTTCACGATTAAAACGTTTGCCTTGGCAGGTTTCACATTCTACGTAAACATCTGGTAAGAAATTCATTTCTATAACGCGCAAGCCTCCTCCTTGGCATGTTTCGCATCGTCCACCTTTGACATTAAAACTAAAACGACCAGGTTTATAGCCGCGAATCATTGCCTCTGGAATCTTTGCAAAGAGACTCCTTATTTCATCAAAAGTCTTAGTGTAAGTTGCCGGATTACTTCTTGGCGTTCGTCCTATTGGTGATTGGTTTATATCAATAACTTTATCTAAATGTTCTAGGCCTTTAATACTTTTATATGGCATTGGTTTTTTAACACCATTAAAATAATGAGCGTTAAGAATAGGGTACAAGGTTTCATTAATTAAGGTCGATTTCCCACTTCCTGAAACGCCGGTAATACCAATCATTTGTCCTAAGGGTAATTCTATATCTACATTCTTTAAATTGTTTCCTGTGCACCCTTTAAGAATGAGTTTTTTGCCGTTTCCTTTTCGGCGTTTTTTTGGAATTTCAATGATTTTTTCACCGTTAAGATAAGCCGCTGTAAGGGTATGCTGTTTTAATAACTCTTTTGGCGTGCCTTCACTTATAATTTCCCCACCATGTTTGCCTGCGAAAGGACCAATATCAATGACATGGTCGGCACGTTCTATCATGTCTTTATCATGCTCAACGACTATTACAGAATTGCCAACATCTCTTAAGGATACTAATGAATTAATCAATTTTTCGTTGTCGCGCTGGTGTAAACCAATACTTGGTTCGTCTAAAATATAAAGTACACCAACTAGTTGCGAACCAATTTGCGTTGCTAATCGTATACGTTGTGCTTCTCCTCCGGATAAGGATTTTGAGCTTCGATTTAAGCTGAGGTAAGTAAGTCCGACATCGAGTAAAAACTGCACTCTACTTCTGATTTCCTTTATGATTTCTGCTGAAATTTGTTGCTGTTTGCTCGATAAGCGCTCTAATAAACCCTCTAACCAAATACCTAATTCAACAACATCCATATTTACCAAGTCGGCTATACTTTTGCCATCCACTTTAAAATAAAGTGATTCTTTACGTAAACGCGATCCTTCACAAACCGGACACTCTACTTTGTCCATATATTCCTTAGCCCAACGCGTTAGGGATGTTGAATCTGAATTGTATTGACTTTCAATGAAATTGGCAACACCTTCAAAATCTATTTTATAATCTCTGGTAACCCCTAAAAGTTTGCTTTCTACGGTGAACTTATCTTTTCCTCCATGAAGAATAACCTGTTTGGCGTCTTCAGGAATATCTTTCCAAGCGTCATTTAATGAAAAGTCATAACGTTGTGCTATGGTTTCAAACTGTTTAAAAATCCAACTTTTCTTCTGTGGACCATGTGGTGCTAAGGCACCGTTTTTTATAGATAATGATTCGTCTGGCACTAACTTGTGATCGTTAACCACATATAATTCACCGATACCATTACAGTTATAACAAGCACCTTTTGGTGAGTTGAATGAAAAATTATTAGGCTCTGGGTTGGGATACGAAATCCCAGAACTAGGGCACATTAAATTACGACTAAAAAAACGCGGTTCGTTGGTGTCTTGGTCAATTACCATTAATACGTCTTCACCATGATACATGGCTGTATTGATGCTTTCCATTAAACGCTTTTCGTCATTTTCTGTGCTATCGATTTTTAATCGATCAATAACAATTTCGATATCGTGGGTTTTGTAACGGTCTAATTTCATACCCTTTTCAATATCTACGATCTCACCGTCGGTTCTTACTTTAACGAACCCTTGTTTGGCAATTTGCTCAAACAATTCGCGATAATGCCCTTTACGAGAACGGATGACAGGCGATAAAATGTTTATTCGTTTGCCTTTATAAGATTCTAAGATAAGGTCTTTAATTTGCTCATCGTTGTAGCTGACCATTTGTTCGCCAGTATTAAAACTGTAAGCATCGGCAGCTCTTGCGTAAAGCAAACGCAAAAAATCATAAATTTCAGTGATGGTTCCAACCGTTGACCGTGGAGATTTGCTCGTTGTTTTTTGCTCAATGGCAATAACAGGAGATAATCCATCAATCTTATCAACATCTGGTCGCTCTAAGCTTCCTAAAAACTGACGTGCGTAAGCTGAAAAGGTTTCAATATAACGACGTTGTCCTTCAGCATAAATAGTATCGAAAGCCAAAGACGATTTACCACTACCAGACAAACCTGTTATTACCACTAGTTTGTCTCTAGGTATAGTAACGTCTATGTTTTTTAGGTTGTGAACGCGTGCTCCTTTTACTTCGATTGAATCGTTGAATTGGCTCATATATGGTTTTATCCTCCTATTGTTTTTAGCAAAGTTGCAAAGGTACAAATTATGAATCTAATTTTGTTTGCGACTAAAATCATTTGAGTTGATTTTGATGTTGTTATTGTTTTTTTAACGACTTAATGACGTATAATTTTAATTATGTTCCTTTTTATTGTAAGAAAAAACAGGGGCTAACCCGAATATGACCCGAGTATGACCCGAGTATCATCCGAATATGACCCGAGTATGGTATTTGATTGTTTGTTCTTGGTTCTTTGTTATCGCTATTTCGGTGGTATAAGTTTCTAGATACATTTGGTCTTTCTTCGTTATGCTTTGAAAGACAAGATACGCGAGCGTATCGTTGGTAGACTTTGCTGTACTACTTGTATGTTTTTATGCTATCTAATTTTATCTGGTTGAGGTCGTTCTGTAAGGTGTTAATTTTATTTACAGATTGACTGTCTCGTAAAGAATCTTTACGTTTGGAAATATCTTTTAATTCCGCATTAATAGTACTGCTCTCAGTGGTGTCTTCGATGTTTAGATCTTTAGATTTTTTACCAAGTTTTATATCAAAATCATCGCTAGTACCTTCTATAACTACAGGAATACCGATAAGTCCTAATGGAGGTAAGCCAATACGCATTTTAAGACTGAGGTCTCCATCAAAAGAAGTTTGTCCTTCAGCTCTTAACCGAAACGGGCTGACTTTAAACTTGAATTGTTCTATATTTAAAACATTATTATCTACAGTAGACTTGATTGTAATCTCAGAGACTTTAGGATCATTTAAAGCGTCAAAACCTGATTTTTCAGAGACTTTTCCGAGGAGTTTATAGCCATCAAATTTTACATCGTGTACTTTTAATGTGCCTTTACCTTTTAAGGACGTCATAACCGGTAGCATGGTTTCATCTAACAGGCCTGCGATGTTATAATCGATAGATACGATACCTGAGGCTTGTGCAGCAGCAGGTGCTAATTCTTTAAATAAGGCCATGCTGTTATAGCCTTTTTCAATATTTAAATTTTTGGCATTTAAACTTAAAGAAAATAAGGCGTCTTTACTAGAGGTAGGTTGGTAGAAACCTTCAATTTTAGCAGTACCATCAACCATACTTAAGGTGCTATTTTTTAAGAAAAGTCCTTGGTCTTTGATGCCTAAATCTCCAGAAAGCTTCGAAATATTGAGATTGTTGTAGTTTAAGCTATCGATAATTACTTTGATGGCGAGATTTACATTTTTTGGAATTGGCATGACACCACTGACCACACTTTCAACGGTGTCTGGGTTGGTCATATTATTTGTTTGTGTTATTAATTGCTCCTCTTTTGGAAAGAACTCCGTAATATCTAGTTTTTTAGCTTTCAATTGTAAATCTCCTAGCAATACTCCTTTCGAAAATAAAGCATAATCCATATAATTGGTGAAATATCCCTCCATAATCATATCCGAAGATTGGTGCTTAACCGCAAGGTTTGTAAAGGCCATTTTATCATTTAAAAATAAAAATTGACCTTGGTTTACGATTAATGGATACTGTAATATGTCTGAGGTAAAAGTCAAGTTTTTTAAGCTTAAAGTTCCACTGTTGGTATTTTCAGTTTGTACATTATCAAGTTGTCCTTTTAAATGCATATCAGCTGTGAGTTGCCCGTTTGTAATAAGAAACGGCAATTCGATAACTTTATTTAATGCTGTGAAATCGATGGAGCCTTTCCCTCTTATGTCATATTCGGGTTGTTCAAGATTCTTAAAGAACGCAGTGCTTGTAAATTGGTTTTCGAGAAAACTGAAGTTTAAGGCTTTTATGGTTAAAGTTGATGTCTCGTACGTTTCACCTTCGTTTTGGATGCGTGCATCTAACGAAATATCTCTAATGGGTTCTAGATGACTAGAAGTTTGCAATTCGCCATCCGTTAATTTAAATATGCCATTAGTTCTAGGTAGCCTGGACGTGAGCGGTTCGTAAATACCATCAGTGGTAATATCAGCGAACAAGATGCCATTAAATTTAAGATCTGGTAAACCTAATGTTTGGTTAAGTATGTTGAGGTTAAGATGGGATTGAATGGACGACTTTACATATAAAGAATCAGCTTTTCCATTGATGATTAGTTCTCCTTTGGTGCGTTCATTGTTTAAAGTGAAATCTAAATTATCTACCTTAAGATTAATGAAGTCATTAGTGATATCTCCTTTAAGTGTTAGTTGCAAATGCTCTAAGGCTTCTGCAGCATTATTATGTTTAACTGTGCCGTCTATTATCATGACAGCAATTTCCATTTTATCTATAGCTGAGATTTCTGGAACCGTGCCCGTATACCCAGCAATATTGAACGTTGCTTCTAAATCTCCTTTAAATGATACCTCTTTAGACCATTCAGCATATTTTGGAGGTAAAGCACTGATTACCTTTTCTAAGGAACCGCTTTCAGTTTTAAAGTATAAGTTGTAAGCGAAGCCATTATCAAATACATTGAGATTACCGTTAAAATTCACTTTCAAATCATTTAAAGAAATGGTGTTTTTATCTAAGGCTACTGATAAATTTTCAGTGTCATATATGGTAAAGGATTTTGCTTCTATTTGTTTACCATTTAAGTAATCGGTATTATTAAAGGTAACATCTACACTGTTGACGTTTAAACGTGACCCCAATTCGAGTTTGCCATTCACAATACCACCACGACCATTATAATTGAGTCCATGAGAGCTAATAATTAAGCCATTGTTGTTATCTATATAATGGATTGATGCATTGTCTAATTTAAGGCGTCTAAGATTAAGATTTAGGTCTGATGCAGAGGTGTCTTTTGCAACGACAGTTGTGTCCGTAGTTTTGTAGACGTCATAATTACTTCTGCCAAAAGCATCATTAATTAAATAGATGTTACTATCCGTTAAGTAGGTTTCATTAACCACAACTTTATCTGAAAAGATGAGTTTAAAGACGTTGATGCCAAACCCTAATTCTTTAGCATTAATCAGGGTGTCTTTTTCAAAAGGTTTTGCACTTGCTAAATTAACATCTTCAAAAGAAAACGTTAACGAAGGAAAATGATTAAAGAACGAAATATTAGAATCTTTAAACTGAAGTTCGGTGTTTAAATTACTATTAATTCCTTTTTTAATTTCATTAGAAATAAGATCACTAAATAAGGTAGGAATCGCAAAAAGACAGATGATAAGAAATGCTAATACCGCTAAAGTCCATTTGAGTACTTTTTTCCACTTGTTCTTCTTTGCTGCTCCCATTAACGTGCTACTGATCTAAAAGATTAAGCTGTCAAAATTAATCTTATTTTGAGAGTACGACGTTGTATCAAAGTTAATTGTAGCGATTTATTGTGTTAAAGTCTTGTGAACATTAATAGGGTCAGTCTTTGAGCTGTCAGGGTTTTGAAGTCCAAGATAATGTTTACCTGATGGATTTTTTTATTATTGGCTAGTATTATTATTATTAAAAGCTTAGGATATACAATCGCTAAAATTAAAGCGTAATCGAACACGCACTAAATAATCAGAAGAGCGCACATTTGTGTGATTATAGTTCAATAATTATCTAAACACCCATTAAATTTACAACACATAACGTAAACACAAACAATTATGGAAAAGTTATTAAGAATTATAGGTGCAGCTTGGGGAGCTAAGAAAATTGGGGGTGGTAAGTGTGGATGTATAGGCACTATAATTGTGTTTTTTATACTGTATTGGCTATTAGGTTATGTCTTTGAGGTGTTTTAAGAATTAGAGTCATTAATTTAGAGATGCCTTGCTTTTTTTGTTAGAATATATAAAGGCTTTTTCTATCTTTATTCTCAATTAATTTGAAACATAAAATCTCTATGAAGATAATAGGTATTGGCAAAAATTACGTTAACGATACATCAGAAATTAGCGCCATAAAAACAGGAGTACAAACTATATTTACAAAACCAGATTCGTCTTTAGTTACAGATAATATGGATGTAGAGTTTCCTAAAATCACTAACCAATTGGCTTACGAGGTAGAGTTAGTCGTTAAAATAGGAAAGCGTGGTAAGGACATTGCACTTAATGATGCTATTTCTTATATTTCAGAATTAGCGGTTGGTATTGATTATACCGCTAAAGATGTTTTAGCAGCAAGCAGAGAAAGTAAAGGCCCTTGGGCTTTAGCAAAAGGGTTTGATGGAGC
This sequence comes from Winogradskyella costae, assembly GCF_013403865.1. Lineage (GTDB taxonomy): Bacteria > Bacteroidota > Bacteroidia > Flavobacteriales > Flavobacteriaceae > Winogradskyella > Winogradskyella costae. Next base: position 56,175 of record NZ_JABFDK010000011.1, on the reverse strand, counting down.
ATCACCAATCTCGGCATTTAGACCAGTTTCAGAATTTTCACAATTAGATGCTATACATTTCGATTTAAAAATCAATGGGGAGCAAAAACAAGTGGGCACAACGGGTTTAATGATTTATAATTTTGCTGAAATTATAACTTACATTTCGTCATTTATGACTTTAGAAGAAGGTGATCTTATTTTTACAGGTACGCCTGCCAGTGGAACGGGCTTGGTTTTTAAAGGTGATCATTTACAGGCTTCAATTGAAGGTGAATTGCTTTTGGATTTTAAGATGATTTAAATTTTCAAAACATTGCTTTTTTATAGGGCAAAAAGATTGTTTTATTTAATCATTTCGATCTATCTTGTTGTAAGCACGAATGACTAAAACAGCCCAAACGACCACGCATATAGACACAAATATCGAAAAAGATAAAATTATTTCATTTGCCTCCATTGAAGATTTGTTTAAAAAAGATTGCGAACGCGAGAATTGTCGGGACCCAGAGTCCAATAAAAATGGCATGATGCTGATCTCCTCTTAAGAATAAATACATGGCAACTATAATAATTAAAACACATAGTGCTATCATAAAGAGGTTTAATGAGCCTATTTTTTTCATAAAGTTTATAACGGATTAATTAATTGATCTAAATTTAATAAAAAAAACACAATCAATTCCTTTAAAAGAGACATTAAGGATATTTTTTATAAAAAGCAATTGCATATGTCGAACGATAAGAAGCCAGATCAGGTTGTATACGATAAAGCTACAAAGCGTTATGATGCGTATCTAAAGCCATACGCTACTAATGTTGGTGCACCTGCCATCCAAGTTACGGATAATTCATCTTGGAAAACCAGAAACATCAATAAGGCTAATAAGCAAATTAAAGCCAAATACTTGGAGCTAAAAGCCGAGTATGAAAAAATGATGGCAGAACTGGAATATAACACATTGGTTTATAATTCGCGGTATACATTTGAGCCAATTGTTGGTGAGACTTATCACTTATATCGCGATAAAAAGGAAGAATCATTTTTGTCTATTATTACTCCTTCAGATTGTAATTTCGACCACATTGGCAGTTTTTTGCTCAATAGTGAGTTGATTTGGAAACGGATTGAAGACGAAGGGGAGCGAAATAAAAAAGAATAATGACGTTGGTTTTATTACGTGTTTATATACTCTTTTTCATTACATTTAATACTAATTAAAAAGTGAAAACTTAAAATTATATAGTCATGGCTAAATCACAAGATGCAAAGAAAAATTCAAAAAAAGAGCCTGTTAAATCGGCTAAAGAAAAAAAAGCAGATAAAATTGCAAAAAAGGTAAGTCGCAAATAACGATCGCGGTAGAGTTAACAAAACCACTTCAATTGAAGTGGTTTTTTATTTTAAAGCCCTTATCTTTAGGATTACAAAAATTAATATGTAAAATCACTTATGGATATAAAATTAGCAGTACTGATTGATGGCGACAATATACCATCAGCTTATGTAAAAGAAATGATGGAAGAAATTGCCAAATATGGCAACCCAACTATAAAGCGTATTTATGGTGATTGGACCAAACCACACTTATCTAAATGGAAAAATATGCTTTTAGAAAATGCCATAACTCCCATACAGCAATATGGTTATACCACAGGTAAAAATGCTACAGATTCGGCAATGATTATTGATGCTATGGATATTCTATACTCTGAAAAAGTAGATGGTTTCTGTTTAGTTTCTAGTGATAGTGATTTCACACGGCTGGCAACACGTTTGCGCGAAGCCGGTATGGCCGTTTATGGTATCGGAGAAAAGAAAACACCGAGTCCATTTATCGTGGCTTGTGATAAGTTTATTTATATTGAGATTCTTAAAAATATAAAAGAAGAAAGCCCATTAAAAGATAAAACGAAGTCTACAGTATCAAAAAATAATTACGATACTATTACTGTAAAAGAAGTAAAGCTGATTGCGACAACTATAGATGATGTGGCAGATGATGATGGCTGGGCGTTTTTAGGTGATGTTGGAAGCTTACTACAGAAGAAACAACCAAATTTTGATTCTAGAAATTACGGCTTTCAGAAATTAACACCTTTGATAAACGCTATTTCTGATTTTGAAGTTGAACGACGTGAAGATTCGAGAGGACGTTCTAAATTAATTTACGTTCGACTGAAAGAAGAGCAGCCAAAACGAAAAAAGAGATAATTTAAAGATGATATAGCTGTAATATAACTTTTAAATGGAATTATTTTAAGCACGCAGTAAGTGGTTCTACTGTTAAAATGATAATAAGCTAAATGTTTTCTGTTTTATTATTCTAAATTGCCTTTTAATCATTTAATATAATAATATATGAAAAAAATTACTTTAGCAATTGCCATGTTAGCATTAGGAGCGCAGGCTCAAACTTTTCCGAGTCCATACTGTGATATTTCAGAACCAATGAATCCTTTTGGAATTGAAGAAATCTCAACGGTGAGCTTTGCAGGTATTAGTATTACAAATACAGAAACCTCCTCTATTTTAGTTGATAAAACAGCGACAACTGTAAACGTGGCACCAGATGAAACGTATTCAATTGTTATAACAGGAAATACATATGGAGCTTTCGATTCTAATATTGTAGCTTTTATAGATTGGAACCAAAATGACATTTTAGATGACGCAGGTGAAGTATACGAACTTGGATTACTTTCGGATACTAATGGTGCCGATGGTGTATCTGTAACTTTAGATATTACCGTACCTACCGATGCGGTTTTAGGTGAAACACGCATAAGAATCACAAAAACATATACTGATCAAGGAACTGATGTTAATCCACCTTCAACAGCTATTGTAGATCCTTGTGGAATTGTATTTAATGCATTTGGAGTAGAAAGACAGGAAAGCTTCGGACAGGCCTTAGATTTCACATTGAATTTAGCGACTTTAAGTATCAATGAATTTGAAATTAATGCCTTAACAGTATATCCTAATCCTGCACAAGACGTTTTAAATATTGATTATAAATCAGCATTAACAGGTGCACAAATATACAATCTTTTAGGTCAAGAAGTCATAAATAGGACTGCAGCAACGTCTCAAATGAAGTTAGATATTTCTGGACTTACCTCTGGAGTGTATATCGTAAAATTATCTGCAGAAGAAGGTGAGCATAGTTTTAGAGTTATTAAAGAATAATACTTTTAGAATTTCATCTATAAAAAAAACTTAGTCTAATTAGAGACTAAGTTTTTTTTTGTTTAAAATTTAAGATGAAATTAATTTTTTATCATCACGAGTTCTCCAGAGTCTAACGCATCTTTATAATTCGCTTTAACTTTAGTTAAATAACCAAAGAATTTAGAACCGTCTTCTTTTTTTAGAATAACTGTGGTGGTTCCGTTATTTTTAGTCGATACTTTATCTATAATAACGGTCTGATTATCTACTGACTTATAATTAGTAACTACGCCACGTTTTTTTAAAATATTTGCCTTCGGAAAATCAATATGATTAAAGCCTTGAGCAGTCTTCGCTTTTACCGTTAGCAAATCGCCAACTTTAGGCTCATTATTAGCAGAAGCTGTTAAAAAAAATCCGAAGCATAAAAGTGTAAAAATTATTTTTTTCATAATTAATTGGGTTTAAATTGAGTTTATGGTAAAAATAACAAGATTTTTCCGTAGGATATATAACTTTTAATAATTCTTAACATTTGTAAATTCATTTTAATTTCAAGCTGTTTTTTTTTATTAATTTAGTTTTTTAATAGCTCATATAGAGCATAATAAACACTATGAAATTATTAGGAATTGGATCAAGAATTAAGCATTCAGAGTTTGGAAAAGGTGTGGTGACTAACGTCACTTCAAAACATTATTGGGTTACCTTTATAGAAGATGGTTTAGAAACTATAGATTTAAATTCTGAGTTCGAAATTATCGAAGCCGCAGAAGACGACGTGGACACTGTAAGTTTTTACGATGTAGAACGCAGTTTAAAATCCATATTAAAAAAATGGTCAGATGTATCTGAAGTTATTACAATTGCAGACAAATGGAAAGGCGGAAAATTGATTATGACACCTGGGGATTCTAATTTAAAGTCTAGTGAAGTACCAATAGATACGTTCTTTCATAAAATTACTATGGTGCGAGATCGCTTGCGTGTTATGGAGCAAAAAATTAATTCTAGTAATTTGGAAGCACAAGAAAAAATAGATCTTCAGCAGTATATAACAAGAAGCTATGGAAGCTTAACAAGTTTTAATGTGCTATTTAAGTTAAAGAGTCAACAGTTTGTTGGGCAGCGGTCTAAATAGTTTTTAGCTAGGAGTGAAAAGTTAAAAGAGATAGTTTATTTAAAAACTTAATTGAAATCTTATTACAACACATGAAATAATTTCAATTGGTAAGGCAATAGTATTACATCTTTAAGCCCTTAACATCTGTAATTTCAATACCCAAAATCATAAACTGATGAAAGGTTGGTAGTTGGGCTCCACTTTCCGTAATTGTCCAATTTTCCCAAGTAGCTTCTAAACCTTTAATAGGTAAAATATCAACCCACATTTGAAAGCTTTTCGGTTTTCCTTCATCATCAAAATGCCACAAATAAGAATCGCCTGGTGTTGTACCGCCAGACTTATAAGTTACCAACAGGGCTTCTTTGTTGTCTTCTGTGATCACAACACGACGCTCAGTGCCTTCGTCCAAAACTTTATATGGAGCAACCAACCAAAATGAGTCGTTATTAAAGTAGTTTTCCGCTTTAAGAATATAGTCTTGTTTTTCTATGCCATTATACTCTTGTTTTAAGACGAAAACTTTTGAATTATTAGGGGTCTCTAAATCTAAAATTACTGTAAAATCTTTCCAATAGACTTCACAGGTATTATCAGTTTTATACCATTTATAGGTATGGCTGCCTTTAAAAGTCCATTCTATATAATCCGTATTTACATATGCAGATTCATCTAATGATTCAAGCATTTTTACTGCTAATTGTTCTGCTTTAGCACCTTGTTGACCTGTTGGTAATTCTTCATTATATTTTAAATAAATAAACCCAAAGAGAAGAAAAGTTGGCAGAGTGAAGAATACAATAACTCCACCTATAATTTTAAATGCTTTTTTTAGTTTAGATGATTTTGCCATAATACGTAACTTGTCCTATAAAATTTAATAAAACTTAAAAAGCTTTATATATTCGGTTTTAAGATTGCTAAATTAGACGTTATTTTAGTTTAAACTGCTTTTCAATCTCAATTCGTTTTAAAACACTGAATGCTTTAAGGTCTTCAAAAAACAACGTAAAATCGGCCTCAAAAGCATCATAATGTTCTTTGAGTTCTTTAGTTGCTTCATTCATTTTAGATAGTCCTTTGGTTCTGTGATTCATTCCATTTAAAACAACCTGAATACCTTCAATAGTAGCATAACTGAGTAGCCAGTTACCTTCAATCATAATCGGTGTTAAATCTTGAAATCGCGGAGGTAAAATAGCAATATGATTTGATAGGCTTTTATAGAAGTCAGCAATATATACGTCTAAAGGAATGTCTGAATAGCTCGTCCAATTTTTAGCTAAAAAGTGATCGAAAAATATATCTACGATGACACCACTGTAGTGACTATACCCTTTGTGTAAACGTTTGGTGCATTGCCTAAATAGTGGATGTGCATCTGTAAAGGTGTCAATTTGGCGATGTAGTTGAATACCGGCTTGAATTTCGGTAGGGTATAATTTGTACTTATTACCTCTTACACCATCTCCGACAAAGTTTCCGATAGTAATGAGTTCGTTATCTCCTGAAAGATAAATATGAGCGAGAAAATTCATGTTTCGAAATTACAAATTCATAATCACAAAATAGTTAAAAACGGTATATCTATTTATATTTGTTGAAAATAGAAATATACATGACTTTAATAAAATCAATATCAGGAATTAGAGGAACTATTGGAGGTCCAATAGATGATAACTTAACGCCAATTGATGCCGTAAAATTTGCAGCAGCTTATGGGACTTGGTTAAAACAACAACGTCAAAAAGACAATTATATAGTTGTGGTTGGACGTGATGCTCGTATTTCTGGTGAAATGATTCAGAATTTAGTGATGAATACTTTAGTCGGACTTGGAATTCACGTTATTGATTTAGGTTTATCCACAACGCCAACTGTAGAGATTGCAGTTCCTTTAGAACATGCGGATGGTGGTATCATTTTAACTGCAAGTCATAACCCTAAAGAATGGAATGCTCTTAAACTTTTAAACGCTAAAGGGGAATTTTTGAATGGGGCAGAAGGACAGAAAATATTAGAGATTGCAGAATCAAATACGATGAATTTTGCGGAGGTTGATGATTTAGGAAAAATAACCATTAACGATGCGTATATCGATATTCATATCGATGAAGTTTTAGACTTAGAATTAGTCAATGTACAAGCGATAAAAGACGCGAATTTTAAAGTGGTTGTTGATGGTGTAAATTCTACAGGTGGTATCGCTATTCCATTATTATTAGAACGTTTAGGTGTTGAGCCTGTAAAACTATATTGTGATCCAACAGGTCATTTTCCTCATAATCCAGAGCCCTTAAAAGAACACTTAGGTGATTTGGCACAAGCAGTTGTAAAAGAGCATGCTGATTTCGGAATCGTTGTAGATCCGGATGTAGATCGTTTAGCTTTTATGGATGAAACGGGAGAAATGTTTGGCGAAGAATATACATTGGTAGCTTGTGCAGATTACGTATTGAGTAAGACGCCAGGTAATACAGTAAGTAATATGAGTTCTACACGTGCCTTACGCGATGTAACTGAAAAGCATGGAGGAACTTATGAAGCTAGTGCTGTAGGTGAAGTCAACGTTGTAACTTTAATGAAAAAGAATAATGTGGTTATTGGAGGTGAGGGTAATGGAGGAATTATTTATCCGGATTCTCATTACGGACGTGACGCCTTAGTTGGTGTGGCTTTATTTTTAAGTTTATTGGCTGAGAAAAAAATGAAAGTCAGTGAGCTGAGAGCGTCTTATCCAAATTACTTTATGAGTAAGAAAAAAATTCAATTAACTCCAGGATTGGATGTTGATGGTATTTTAAGCACTATGGAATCTAATTATAGTCAAGAGAAATTAACCACCATAGATGGTGTGAAAATTGATTTTGCAGATAGTTGGGTGCATTTACGTAAGAGTAATACGGAGCCAATTATTAGAATCTATACCGAGGCACCATCGCAAAACGCAGCAGATACTTTAGCAGATCGTTTTATTGCTGAAATTAAAGCTATTGCTAACATATAGTAAATTAAGATTCTGTAAAGAATTTTGATTTTGAAGGAATTAAAAAGAAGATTAAGTTACTAGTTTTATTTACGAGACTTAAATAGTAAAATGTAGAGGATGATTTTAGAAACGAATACGACGGAAATGACTGAATTAGAAACTTATTTTAATCAGTTTAGACAGCATATTATTGGTCAAAACCAACGGTTTGAATCCCCTTATGGAGAACAAAAAATCATCTATACCGATTGGACGGCTTCTGGTCGTTTATATAGGCCGATTGAAGAAAAACTGATGAATGATTTTGGTCCTTTTGTAGCAAATACCCATACGGAAACTACAGTTTCTGGTACAGCTATGACGAAAGCGTATCATAAAGCGAGGCACATTATTAAAGATCACGTTAATGCAAACGACGATGATATTTTAATCTGTTCTGGTAATGGTATGACCGGAGTTATTAATAAGTTTCAACGTATATTAGGATTAAAGATTCCTGAAAATATAAAAGATTATACAAAGATTCCAGATGAAATGAGGCCAGTGGTTTTTATTTCACATATGGAACACCATTCTAATCAAACAACGTGGTTAGAAACCATAGCAAAGGTTGAGGTTGTACCACCAAATGAAGAGGGGTTATTTTGCCTTAAGAATTTAGAAACCCTTTTACATCAATATAAAGAGTGTACCATTAAAATTGCTTCAGTCGTTGGAGGTTCTAATGTAACAGGAATTCAAATTCCGCATCATGATGTAGCCAAACTAATGCACCAGCATGGAGGAGTTTGCTTTGTGGATTTTGCATGTTCGGCTCCTTACGTGGGGATGGATATGCATCCTATGGATGATGATGCGCAACTCGATGCTATTTTCTTTTCGCCTCATAAGTTTTTAGGTGGACCAGGAACTTCTGGTATATTGGTTTTTAATAAGAAATTATATAAAAACATGGTGCCCGATTGCCCAGGAGGAGGAACCGTTAGTTGGACCAACCCTTGGGGAGAGCACAAATACATAGATAATATTGAAGACAGAGAAGATGGCGGGACTCCGGGGTTTCTTCAAGTTATAAAAACAGCACTTTCTATTCGTTTAAAAGAGCAAATGGGAGTGGATAAAATGTTGCAGCGCGAGCATGAGTTGGTTGATATTATCTTTGATAAGCTCGGTAATGTTTCAAATATTAATATTCTTGCTGGCCAGCATAAAGAGCGTTTAGGAGTTATTTCATTTTATATTGACAATCTACATTTTAATTTAGCGGTTAAAATATTGAATGATAAGTTTGGGATACAAACAAGGGGAGGGTGTAGTTGCGCCGGTACTTACGGTCATTTCTTATTGCATGTAGACCAGCAAATGTCTAACGAACTAACGAATGAAATTTCAATTGGAGATTTAGTTCGTAAGCCAGGTTGGATTCGTATGTCTATTCATCCAACAACGACGAATGAGGAGATTACATATGTTTGCGATAGTATTATCGATTTAGCAAAACACCATGAAGCATGGGCTAAAGACTATGAATACTCGAGGTGTAACAATGAGTTTGTACATAAAACTTTAGTTGACACCCCTTGTAATGCAATAAATATAGACGCTTGGTTTGATATGAATTAATTACGTTTTCATCTAAAACTCAATTATTACACTCACTGTCGTATTTTTTATTGAAATGCGGTAGGCACTTTATCTCTATGTTTCCAACGTTTGTGTGTCCAAAGGTAATATTGTGGAGCTTCTAAGATTTGTTTTTCAACCATTTTAAAAAATAAGTCTGTGATTTCATAATCTTTATACCCTTTTGGATTTTCGGTGATGGTTGTAAAAGTGGTTTCATAGTAGCCACGCTTCATACGCTTTACACTAAAAAAGACCACTGCCATATCTAATTTTTTAGCGAGCATTTCAGCACCTGTATACATGGGTACTTTTATACCCATAAATTCACTCCAATGAAATGCTTTTTGTGCTTTTGGTGATTGATCAGAAACAAACCCGTTAATGGTGAGTTCATTTCTTTTTTTGCTATCAAGCAGAACACCATAGGTTTCTTTAGTGGTAATTAAATGTGAATCATATTTTGCTCTAATTCGTTTAACGAGTTTGTCAAAATATTTGTTAGCCAATCGTTTATAAACAGCATAGCCTTTGTGATTTAAATGCTTTTGTAAAACGAATATCCATTCCCAACTTCCATAATGTGCACACATTAAAATAATGCTTCGTTGTTTTTTCTCTAAATCAGTGATGAGGTCTACGTTAGTAAACTTAAAGCGTTTGTTCATTTGAGCCTCAGAAATGGTTAGAGATTTTATAGCTTCAACCATCATATCACAGAAGTGATGATAGAATTTTGATGTAATTTCAGAAATCTCTTTTTCAGACTTATCAGGAAAAACCAATCTTAAGTTTTCTTTTACCGTAGATTTTCTATAGCCGAATATGCGATACATAAAAATGTAGATCACATCAGAGAATCCGTATAGCAATCTAAAAGGTAAAATTGAAATTAGCCAAAGAATTGGATAGATTAAAATATAAGCAATAAGTTGCATTAATATATATTAGCGTTGAAGTACAAATATATATTATATTTGATTTATAGGATTAGAGTTTATGGACAATTTGGGTATAAGTATAGTGACCATTGTGATTATTGCGGCTAACGTTATAATGTCTTTTAAGGGATTTGATGATCGCATTTTTTTTGAGAAATATAAGTTTAATGTTGGGAGTATAAAACGAGGAGAACAGATAAGAATGTTGAGTTCTGGGTTTTTACATGCAGATATTACGCATCTGCTGTTTAATATGTTTACACTTTATTTTTTCGCAGATGCCGTGGTTATGATACTTGGCTCTTTTAAATTTATTGTTATTTATTTCGCTAGTTTAATTTTTGGGAATTTACTCTCATTGTATTTTCATAAAGATGAGTATTGGTATAGTGCCATTGGGGCGAGTGGTGCGGTAACAGGTGTGTTATATGCAGCCATACTTCTTCGACCTGATATGAACTTGTATATGTATTTTATACCAATTCCGATTCCTGGGTATGTATTTGGAATTGGTTATTTACTATATTCTATATATGGCATGAAAAAGAAAATAGGTAATATAGGCCATGATGCACACTTTGGAGGAGCAATTGGTGGTTATGCGGTGACCTTAATACTGATGCCAAGCTTATTTACCACGAATCTCGGTTATGTTGGTTTATTGGCTATACCGATACTTATTCTGTTTGTACTTTATAAAGCAGGAAAGTTGAATTAAAATATGTGTTCTGATTTATTAACTACATTAATAATGGATAAAAAGGCGTGACATAAGTCATGTTTTGACATAAAAACTAAAATCATCTTTGTAGCTTATTTAATTTTTTAAAAAATTATAAGATGACTTTAACAAAATCACTACACAGTTTTCATATTCCAGTAATGGGGTTAGCATATACTATTGATAGTCCAATTCGTGTGGCTCAATATGGTATTTCGTCCGTGGTATCTATTATAGACGACGATCTCATAGAAAAAATGAATGCATTTTACAGTAAGAAATTTAATTTACCATACCAAGAAATCACAAAGAAGGCCCAAGATTATCGTGCCGAACGGATTACGGCGTACCTCAATTTAGCAGATACTATAGTTAAAGATAAATTCTCGAATTTTAAGACAGAATTATCTGAAAGCAAAGTCGCATTAGAACATTTTATTACCACCTTACCTAATACGTCGGATTTTAAAGATGGACTTTTTAATTTACTACAAGAAGGTGTAACATTTAAAGAAAAGGTAAAAAGTTATCTCGAAACTCATTTAAAAGCTGGGGATATTGATGTGAACATCATGACCAAAGTAGATAAAGATAATTTTGTAAAAGGAGAACAATTACCAACAGCTTACAATGATGCACATGCGTCGTTACGTGGATTTGCGAATAGTAATTTAAGTTCTTCTGTTGTCCTTTCTGCAGGAATGAATCCAAGATTATACAGCTACTTTGAGAATTTTAGTGATTTCTTTCCAGATGTAAATGGGCAGTTAAAAAAGAAAATTATATTAAAAGTGAGCGACTACCGGTCAGCAACAATTCAAGGAAAGTTTTTGGCTAAAAAGGGACTATGGGTTTCAGAATATAGAATAGAATCTGGTTTAAACTGTGGTGGTCATGCTTTTGCAACCGAAGGCTTTTTATTAGGTCCAATCTTAGAAGAATTTAAAACTAAGAAAATGGAATTAATACAAGATACGCACGATGTTTTTGTAAAAGGTTTAAAGCAAAAGAAACGCGAAACTCCAGAGCAACCTTTAGAATTAAAAATTACGGTTCAAGGTGGTGTGGGTACCGCAGAGGAGCATCACTTTTTACTTGAAAATTATCAGGTAGATTCAGTGGGTTGGGGAACCCCATTTTTGTTAGTGCCAGAGGCCACCTCTGTCGATCAACAAACTAGAGATTTATTACGTAGCGCTAAAGAAAAAGACTTGTATTTAAGTGGTATTTCTCCTTTAGGTGTTCCTTTTAACACTATTAAAGGCACGACCAATGAGTTTCATAAGCAAAAGCGTATAGCTAATAATAAAGCAGGCAGTTCTTGTCCAAAGAAATTTTTGGCATTGAGTAAAGCGTTCGGTCCAGAAGGAATTTGTACGGCTTCAAAAAAATATCAAGATGTTAAGCTACAAGAACTAGACGCTAAAAAAGCAGATATATCCTCAACTGTTTATGAGAATGCTAAAGCAAAAATAACTGAAAAAGCGTGCTTATGCGTTGGTTTAGCAAACGCTTCGTATTTAGAAAACGATATTGATATTAAAGGACAGGAGCAAGGAGTTGTTATTTGTCCCGGGCCAAATTTAGCTTATTTTGATAAAGAAGTACCGCTATCTCAAATGATGCAACATATTTATGGAAATGCCTCTGTACTTTCAAATCCAGATCGTCCAAATATGTTTGTCAAAGAATTGAAAATGTACGTTGATTATTTAAAAAATGAGATAGATACAATTTCTGAAGAGCTAACGGTTAAACAGATCAAAAAATGGATAGCATTTAAGACTAATCTGTTTGATGGTATTGCATATTATGAAAACCTATTTAAGAGCTCTCTATTTTCAGCCTCTAATACTATAGAGAAACAACTTCAGTTTTATAAAGACGAATTGGCACATGTGTCCATACCGACATTAGAAACCGCTTAGAACTTTTTAATAGCATATACAAAATAGAAGCCTTTACAACATCTTGTAAAGGCTTTCTATTTGAAGCTTTAAGCTGTCTATAAGTTTAAAAGTTCTTTTACCTTAGCATCTAGTGCATTTCCTCTAAGGTTTTTAGCTACAATTTTACCTTCGGCGTCTAAGATAAAAACGGCGGGTATCGCATTTATGTTATACAATTGGGCTATAGGCTCTCTAAAATATTGTAAATTAGAAACGTGGGTCCATGGTAATTTATCCTTTTCAATAGCATTTACCCATGCTTGTTTAGGATCTTTTTGAGAACGCGTACCATCTAAAGATACTCCAATGATTTCTAGACCTTGGCTGTGATATTTTTCGTAGATTTTAACCACATTTGGATTTTCTCTTCGGCATGGCCCACACCAGGCTGCCCAAAAATCGATAATTGTTACTTTTCCTTTTATAGCGTTTAAACTCACTATATTTCCCTCTGGGGTTGGGGCTTCAAAGTTTGGAGCCGTTTTACCTATATCAACCCTCGTCTTAGACTCAAAAGCAAGCATTAGATTGTGCAAATCTAATTTTAGATTTGTAGCAGCGGAAGACGATTTTAATTCTGAGTTAAGATTATTAAAAGCCTCTTGGTAATCTTTAATATTAGCATTTTTTTTATTAATTTCTTGCTCAATTAGAGAGAGGCTATAATAACTATTCGAATTTGCTTTTATATAATTAAGAGGGTAGTCTTGGTGTTTTTTCTGAATGGCTAAAAGAAGATTAGACAAAGAGTCTTTTGTTGCCTGTGATTGTCTAGAGCTACCACCTAATTGTCTTTGTGGTTTTCGTAATTCTCTTTGTACATCAATAGATTCCTTTTTAAGCTTTTCGAGACCTGTATTGTAAGTCTCAAAGTCTGTTTGCGAAGTCGAGCCTGAGACTTGCGATTCTAAGATATTCGCTTTATCAATAGAAATGTCAATGATGCTGTTTTCTAACATAAAGTTTAGATTCCCTTTCACCGAATTTACTGATATAATCGAAGGTTTAGGAAACGCAACTTTACCAGTAAATGAGAATTTCTCGTTAACAATTATGGCCGTATCAATAACTTTCTCTCTACCATTTTGGTCTTTTTCTTTTAAATACGCTCTAACACCATTGTAAATACCTGATGCGTTACCATTAATGATGTAATCCGTTCGTTTTTCTTCAGGTTTACAGCCCAAAACTAAAAATCCAATAATTGTAAAGATAAATACGTTTCTCATAATCCCATTTTTAAACCTGATAGGCTTAGTTAATTTAAAGTATAGCAAATATAAAAACAAAGCTTTAATACGAAAAATATAAGTACTCACTCTTAAAAGTTGTTGACGTCATATTTAAAGAATCCCATAATTTACAATACTTTTGCAACAAAGAATTAGAAGATGCATAACGATACCATTGTCGCTTTAGCAACACCATCAGGAAGTGGTGCCATTGCAGTTATACGCTTATCAGGTAAAGAAGCCATAACTATAGCTTCAAAATGTTTTAAATCCATTTCTAATAAAGATTTAAAACAACAAGCGACACATACCATTCACTTAGGGCATGTTATTGATAATAATCGCACTATTGATGAGGTTTTGCTGTCTGTTTTCAAAGATCCAAATTCTTATACGGGTGAAAATGTGATTGAAATATCTTGTCATGGCTCATCTTATATTCAACAAGAAATTATTCAGTTATTTTTAAGGGAAGGTTGTCGTATGGCAACAGCAGGTGAATTTACGCTGCGCGCTTTTTTAAATGGTAAGTTAGATTTAAGTCAGGCAGAAGCTGTAGCAGATCTTATTTCTAGTGATAATGAAGCGTCTCATCAAATTGCGATGCAGCAGATGCGTGGTGGCTTCTCTTCTGAAATTGCTAAGCTTCGCGAAGAACTACTAAATTTCGCATCTTTAATTGAGCTGGAATTGGATTTTGCAGAAGAAGACGTTGAGTTTGCAGACCGTACCCAATTTAAACAATTGATAGAGCGTATCACTTTTGTATTGAAACGTTTGATTGATTCTTTCGCCGTTGGAAACGTTATTAAAAATGGGATTCCGGTTGCTATTGTCGGAGAGCCCAACGTTGGAAAGTCCACGTTGTTGAATGCTTTACTGAATGAAGATCGTGCGATTGTTTCTGAAATTGCAGGTACAACAAGAGATACGATTGAAGATGAAATCTCTATAGGAGGTATTGGTTTTCGGTTTATAGATACCGCAGGCATTCGTGAAACAGAAGATATTGTTGAAAGTATTGGTATTAAAAAAACCTTTGAAAAGATAGAGCAGGCCCAAGTGGTGATGTTTTTAGTAAGTAGTCCTCAGTTGGCTGTGGATAAAGAGGCTATTAAAACTATTACTATTGAAATCGAAAAGGTAAAGAACAAGTTTCCTCAAAAACAGTTGTTGGTTATTTTGAATAAAATTGACCAGATTACTGATTCGGAATTGGCTGATATTAGAACGGCTTTACAATCTAAAGCGACTCAGGTTATTCCTATTTCTGCAAAATCTGGTTTTGGGGTGGAACAACTTACCAATAAGCTACTCGATTTAATTAATACCGGAGCACTTCGGAATAATGAAACTATTGTAACAAATTCGCGTCATTACGATGCATTATTAAAAGCTTTCGAAGAAGTACAAAAAGTACAATATGGTTTAGAAACCGATTTGTCAGGAGATTTGTTAGCTATTGATATTCGTCAAGCGTTATACCACTTTGGAGAGATCACAGGTGAGATTACTAATGATGATTTATTGGGGAATATTTTTGCTAATTTTTGTATCGGGAAGTAACTTACTTTCTTTTATTTGTTAATCCATTGTTATTGTTGACTTTATAGTATTTTATCTTCTTTTATTTGTTGTTTATTTGCTCTTTTTTAATTAAATTTGTTGTATATCTGTTGCCTAAAATATAGAATTGTTGCCCATTTCTGTTGGCGAAGATATTGGCGAAATGATGCACCATAACGCACCACGTTGCACCATTACGCTACATAAAGCACCATTTATGAGCAGTAATTTATTCATTCCTAAAACTTGTAAGCATTGCGGTAATGCATTTACAGCACGTACAACAGTTACTAAATACTGTGGTGATACTTGTGCAAAAAGAGCCTATAAGGCACGCAAACGTAAAGAAAAAATTCAAGCTACTCTTACTGAAGATATGCAACAACAAAAAGAAATTGTTGAGTTTCATAATCCTAATGCAGTAAATAACAAGGATTTTTTAAGTGTTACAGAAGCCTCACAACTTATTGGAGTAAGTAGATGGACCATTCAAAGAATGATACAACAAGGACGTTTAAAAGCAGTTCCTTTTGGTAGAAAGCGTATTGTGGCCAGATGGCAAATAGAAAACCTATTTAATTAATTCCATTATGAAAGTAACATTAAGACAACGCAAAAAGAATAATAAGATTAGCCTGTATTTAGATTACTATCATAAAGGCAAGCGCAAAACTGAATACTTACGCTTATACCTTACATCTAATCCTAAAACCAAAACTGAAAGAGAGGTAAATAAGAAAACCAAGCAACTTGCAGAAACTATATGTGCACAGCGACAAATAGAAATTCAAAACGGTATTTATGGCTTTCAAGATATTGAAAAGCTAAAAGGTAGTTTTATTACTTATATCACAGCTTTAGCAGAAAAGAAAAATACAAGCTCTGGCAATTATGGTAATTGGAATAGTATGCTAAAACATTTAAAAAAGTTTTGTCCAACAGATGTTAGTTTTCAAGATATAGACAAATCATTTGTTGAACGTTTCAAAGAGTATTTAGATAAAGATGCAATAGGTAGAGCAGGTAAGCAACTGTCTCAAAATTCAAAATATTCGTATTACGGTAAATTTTCAGCAGCATTAAAACAAGCGGTTAAGGATGGAATATTAAAAGTAAATCCTGCAAATGGCGTAGAGTATTTTAAACAAGGTGAACCTCAACGAGAATTTTTAACGCTTGACGAATTACAAAATGCTGTTAATACAGAATGTGAACTTCCTATTTTAAAGAATGCTTTTATTTTTTCAGCTTTAACCGGATTACGTTGGTCAGATATTGAAAAACTAATATGGTCAGAAATCCAGCACTCAAAAGAAATGGGATATTATATCCGATTTAGACAAAAGAAAACTAAAGGTGTTGAAACCTTACCAATATCAGACCAAGCAAGAAATCTATTAGGAGAAAAAGGTAATCCAGACGATAAAGTATTTGATGGCTTACATTATAGTGCCTGGTCTAATTTAAAATTACAACAATGGATGATGAAAGCAGGTATTACTAAAACTATTACGTTTCATTGTGCGCGTCATACCTACGCTACCTTACAATTAACTTTGGGTACAGACATATATACTGTATCAAAATTATTAGGTCATAAAGAGTTACGCACTACACAGATATATGCCAAAGTAATTGACGATAAAAAGAAAGAAGCTGCTAACCGTATTCAATTGGATTTATAATGAAAGGAAGTATATTTTCAAGTTTGGTTTCTATAACCAATGGCTTACATAGAGATGATAGACAAGAAAAGGATTTTAAATACCTACTGTCTGATTTTAAATTGAATCCAAAAGCAAATAATGCAGTTTTTAAAGTAAACTTTAAAAAGCCTTTAAATGCGAAAAAAGAATACTATCAAAAGCTAATATTTAATAAAACAGAAAATACAGTAGCATCATTTGTAAAAGAATTTCCTAAAAATGCAACTACACCAGAAAATAAATACAGCTATACCATTCTACTTAATAAATTTGATAAGTACTTAAATGACATTGCGCCTTATATCAATAAAAGAGGTATAACAACAGATTTAAATAATGATGACAATTATATCATAAGCTACTTAAAAGTATCTGTAATAAGGTTGTATGCTGAGCTACAAGAGCAATACGGACAATTTTCGGAAAATACAAAGTTCTCTATTTCTGAAATTGCAGAAAAGTACTTTAATGATGAAACTTTTGATGTTAGCTTAATAGAGAAGAACACCACTAAAAAAGTTGCTACCAAAAAAACATCAAAATCTAAAGTAACACCCAAGACTTCTTTTGGATATAAAAGTAATGACACCTCAACCTTGCTAACTGTACTTAAACAAGTAAATCTAAAAATCGATTTGTTAGATAACCGCACAACTGTTGAACAGTTGCACGAACTCTTATTAACAAAAGATTTTACCAATACAGAATCGCAAATTTATCTTCAATGCGAGACGACACAATTTAGTTACCTTGTAACGAAACTAAAGCCATTTTTTAATGGTTTTAATCCTACCTCAATAGAACGTTCTGAAAAATTTGTTACTAAAACAGATACACCACTAAAAGCAAATAATCTTCACAAAAACAAAGTTCATAATCCTAAAGAAAAGGAAGAAATAGATAAAATCATCCAACAACTGCAATAAAAAACAGTAAGAATAGTAAGAAATCTTACTGTTGTCTTACCCTAGTTTTACACTCTTACTAAAATCGGGAAGCCAATTTTCAACCTTTGTCCTGTTCTTGAAAACCAAGAATGACATTTGGCCAGATGTCCTCATTTATTTAAAACAAAATAAACGATGGACACAAATATCATCGAAAAGTTAGACCGCATTGAAAAACTCTTATTAGAGCAACAAACAATGCAAAAGCAAGTATTAAACTTTAATGAAACTTGCAAGTATTTAGAATTATCACAATCTCACTTGTATAAACTTACAAGTACGGGAACCATTCCACATTATAAACCGAATGGTAAAAAGATTTATTTCCAACGAGAAGAGTTAGACCATTGGTTACTGCGTAACCGTATGGACTCAAGAGACGAAATCGAACAGCAAGCTGCCGATTACCTAATTAAGAAAGGAGCGGTGAAGTTATGACTGAAATAATCGATTTACTCTTAACGCTCTCTCAAGAAATAAAGGACATTAAAGCACGTATCGAATTGTTACGACAATCGAGAGCAGAAGTATTAAAAGATACGTGGATAGACAATCAAGATGTATTACAGACCTTACATATAAGTAAGCGAACACTACAAACTTTAAGAACCAATGGCACTTTGCCTTACAGCAAAGTAAAAGGTAAATTTTACTATAGAGTTGCTGACATTGAGCAGTTGCTTCAAGACAACTACTACAACCATAATTTCAAGCGAGATGGAAATAAGTAGAGAAGCAATTTTAGACAAAACACATTATGGTTTAAAAATCTATGCCTATGTGTTGAGACAGTATTATCCTAATCAAACAGTCCTTTCTGTAAAAGGAAGGGACTGTGGGATAACTCGCAATCCATTTAATGGTGGTAAAGAAACCTTACGGATTCATATTGATGGTGTAATAGCAACACATCGAGATACAGAATTAGAAGCCTTTAAAGGTGATGTATTTGATTTTGCACAATACCATTTTAGAATAACCGATGAAGAAGATTTGTACCAGAAGATAAATCAAGAGTTACATCTAAATTTAGAAGTCAAGGAAAAAGACGAATTAGAATGGTTGAATGAACCAGACGATACCTGGTATGCCAACTGTAGCTTTTTTAAAGCGCCTGTTCGCAATGTGTTTCCCTCGGAAACCTTGCGATTGCATCAAGTGTTTGCATTAATCACAAGTGATAAATACAAAAGCATTACTGAAGAATTAAGAGCAATTACCAATGTAAAAGAAGCACGTAAATTCAAAGCGAATCGCTTTGATTACGTAACACTTTCAGGAACATTTGAAAAACGAAGCGATAACAACTTGATAAAGCATTCTAATTTATTAACCATTGATTTTGACCATTTAGAGAATCTACAAGAGTTAAGAACACAGCTCTTAAATGATGAATATTTTGAAACCGAAATGCTATTCATATCACCATCTGGTGATGGTTTAAAATGGATTATTAGAATAGATATTTCAGAAGTAACACATTCAGAATATTTCACAGCAGTTGCAAATTACATTAAACACAATTATAACATTGAGGTTGACCAGTCAGGTAAAGACGTTTCCAGAGCGTGTTTTTTACCATACGACCCAACAGCCTTTTTACATAAAAGACATCAAGCATTATGAGTAAAATATTTAATCCAAAAGATTGGTTAGAAGTTCCTAAAGAGCAACCTCAACCAAAAAGCAACACAGCAACAACCAATGTTGTTGCTGTTGCTGATAACGACATTGAACCCTACATTTCAGTAATCGAGCAATCAGGTACAGACATAACAGGAAGTTACGCTATTTGGAGAGATTTAGGCTTTGCATTAGCAGAAGAATACGGAGAAGCAGGAAGAGATTATTTCCACCGAATAAGTAAAAATTATGCAGGTTACGATGCTAAAGAGTGTGATGCACAATTCAATAAATGCTTAAACGCAAAAGGACACGGAATTACAATTGCTACCTTTTATCACTATGCACATCAGTCAGGTGTCAAACCGCCTAAACAACAGTACAACAACGAAGTTGCAACAAACGTTGCAACTGTTGTCGATACACCCAACCAAGCAATGCCTACAATACCAGAAACGGTATATGAGAATTTGCCACAGTTTTTACAACAAGTTGTAAACCCTGCTAATGGACAGGAAGAAAAGGACATTTTATTGTTAGGCGCATTAACAGCATTTAGTGCGTGTTTTCCTAAACTCTTCGGAATCTATGACCAACGTAAAGTATTCAGCAACTTATATTTATTTGTAACCGCACCTGCTTCTGCAGGAAAAGGAAGGCTTAACCAAATTAAAAATTTAGTAGAGCCTGTTCACAAATTAAAACGAGAACAAGCCAAAGTATTAAAGCAACAATTTCAATCAGAAAACGCTACTTACAATATGAACAAAGGCAAAGATGAAAACTTGGAAAAACCGAGTAAACCGCCAGAGCGAATGCTGTTCATTCCTGCTAACAATAGTGTAACAGGCGTATATCAATTAATTTCTGATAATAAAGGCAGAGGTTTAATTTTTGAAACCGAAGGCGATACGTTAGCACAAGCCTTTAAAAGCGATTATGGTAATTATTCCGATGGTTTTCGTAAAGCCTTTCATCACGAAACTATAAGCTATTATCGCAGAACAGATAGAGAATATGTAGATATTGAAAAACCGTGTTTATCAACAGTATTATCAGGTACACCTAAACAAGTGGCGACTCTAATACCCAACGCAGAAAATGGTTTGTTTAGTCGTTTTATGTTTTACTATATGAATATTAAACCAACTTGGAAAAACGTGTTTCAAAACAGCAATAAAGTAGGTTTAGATGATTACTATAACCAATTAGGTAGCGAGTTTTTAGAACTGTATAAAACGCTTAAAAATAACCCAGAGATTGAAATACGATTAACCACAAGCCAACAACAGCAATTCAATACGTTTTTTGAATCCTTACAAACCAAATACATCAACCTACAACCCGAAGAATACATTGCAACAATAAGGCGGTTAGGCTTAATTGCATTTAGAATAATGATGCTATTCACAGCATTCCGCATTATGGAAGATGGTGATGTAAACGCAACTAAAGAATGTGAGGATATAGATTTTGAAAACGCTATAACCATAATTTCAATTTTAGTGAAGCACAGTAGTAAAGTATTTAATGATTTACCAATAGAGCAGAGAGCAACAAAACGTTCAAATAGAAAAGAACGCTTTTTAGAAAGTTTGCCAAAGCAATTTAGCAGACAAGAGTATTTAGATTTATCCACAAAACAGAATATCCCACATAAAACCGCAGAAGGTTATATTACCAAATTTGTAGAAGCAGGATTAATTCACAGAGAAGCACACAATAACTATTCAAATCCTGCAAGGACGTAATTAAGGATATTAAGGATTTAGGGATATGGTTAAATGACTTCCTTAAATCCTTAATATCCTCACTATCTGTTAATAACTACTTATATCTTTTTCTTTTCCTTTAGTTTCCTTTACTTAAATTAGACAAAATTTGACAAGTCTAAATAATTCTATTATGGAGTTTGGGGAGTACATACGCTCATTGCGTGAAAAACGCAATTTGCTATTAAGGGAAATGGCTGCAAACCTAAATATGGACGTTGCCTATTTAAGCAAAATAGAACGAGGAAATCGGATGGCAAGACGTGAACAAGTAGTTGCATTCGCCAAAGCATTAAAAGAAGACGAAAACGAATTAATTAAGCTATGGATGTCCGAACAAATTGTACTAATGCTTAAAAATGAAAGAGAACGTACGGAAATCCTCAAAATAGCTAAAGAAAAAATTAGTAAGATTGATGAAAACTAAATAAATATGGCAACAGAAGAAATAAAAGCAATGCGTTTGGAAGCATTTTTAAATAGAGCATATAATTTGGATAAAAGAATTAAAAGACCTTCAAAAGGTGAATACTATTCACTTACCAGAGCAGAACAAAAAGGAGACCAACAAAAAGAACTTAAAATTATACAAGAAAGAATAGAACAAGCTATTGAAGTGTTTTTTAAACAAGATATTGACTATAAAACAGAAGAAAGTTTAAAAATTTTAGGCTCTCTAAACGCACAATCAAATAACAGTAATGATATTAATTTAGTTATTGAAAAAGGATTAAAAATAACAGAGCAATTCAAATAGATTTTATGTAAAACTGAAAATTACAATACCAATGCAAGAACACCTCAAAACCAACATACTTAATTTTAAATGGCCTAATAGTGCGCCTACAATATTTTTATCATTAGAGGATATTGAAGGCAGTCATCCCATTCATAAATCTAAATTTTCAAGACAGATTAAAGAGGTGTTTCCAGACACAGACCTATCTAATACAGACCAAATATTTACAACATTTATTACAGAAATACCCAATGCACCAAGCATTAAGCTGAATTTAGTAAATGGTAGAGAATTGAGAATATATAAACAATACCTTAAACACCAATTAAGAAGCTATTTTAAATCTAAAGACTATATAGTAGTAAAAAACTTTGTTGGCGATGTACAAGTGTGGATGCCTTCAAAAAAAGGGAATACAGCAGACTATAACCTCTACTATAAATTTTCATTTAAGATACAGTTTGCAAAACTCACAGACTTACCAGAGTTAATTGTATCATACGATGGTACTTCAAAAGTCCTTACAACGTCGGTTAAGGATATAGAGGATTCAGAGCTAATAAAGCGTTGTGTATATGGTCAAAAAACGTTCAATTACCAAATGGACCTCGATACAGAGGAAAAACAAGAATTTTACAATGCTATTCAGTTTGACCAAGCATACCCAATTTTTAATTTGTCATTAGCACGAGCATTAGATATACCTATTGAGGAACCTATAAGACCAATTAATAAATATCAAAAGTACGTAGCACTTATTAATAATTTTGCAACCAACTATCTGTTTAAAGAAGATTTTAAAGTCATATTTCCATTTAAAACTGATACGTTTATAGATGTGCCACTCAATCGTATCAACCATATCGACCCACAAGTAGGTTTATTGGAATTTGGTAAAGACCAATACGGTAACAAGAAAACCCATTTAGTGCCTAAAAAGGCAATGAATATCCTAAACCCTTACAGACGTCCAAACAATCAAAATATCAAGATATTTTTCATTTGCCATACTTCTCATAAAGATTCGGTATTGTCTTTCTATCAAAATTTAAAGGAAGGTGTAAATACAGAAAAGAATTATTATAAAGGATTAGAAGCCTATGTGAACATTAAAGCATCATCATCCAAAGAACACTTCATTGAATTTACCAACGAAAACGACCCAATACCAGAAATAGTTGAAAAGTTAGAGAGTTTAACCTTCGACCACGATAATGTGCTTTACGCAGCTTTTTATTTAAGTCCTTTCGATAAGTTCACACAAAATCCCGAAGACCGCGAAATCTATATTCAAATCAAAGAACTGTTTTTAAATGAAGGCATTGTTACACAAGTGGTAGATTATGAAAAAATGGTGGTCAATATCGAGAATCAATACAACTTCCAATTTTCATTGCAAAATATGGCGTTAGCTATTCACGCCAAATTAGGTGGCGCACCTTGGAAACTTGCAGTAACCGATAAAAAAGAATTAGTAATAGGTGTTGGTGCATTTACCAATCAAGGCGAAAACAGACGTTATATAGCAAGTGCCTTTAGTTTTCAAAACAATGGCTTATTTAGAAAGTTCGAATATTTTGACCAAAGCGAAACAGAACTATTGGCAGGAAGTATATGTAAAGCCATTAGAGATTTTACATCGGTTGCAGAAGCAGATAAAGTAGTCATTCACTTCTATAAGGAAATGAGTTACGAGGAACTAAAACCAATTATTAGAGGGATGCATACATTAGGGTTAAAAATTCCGCTCTACATTCTAAATATCAATAAAACAGAAGCAGAAGATATTATTGCTTACGACCTTAATTGGAACAAAAAGTTAATGCCTGTAAGTGGTACATACATACGTATTAGCGAAAATCATTTTTTGTTGTTTAATAATGCACGTTACCCTAATTCACAGCGGTATGCAGATACAGATGGTTATCCGTTCCCAATAAAAATTAAGGTAAGCAGTCCAGATGAAGATGCTTTTGAAGATGCAGATGTAGTGTTAGAATTATTAACACAAGTGTATCAGTTTAGCAGATTATATTGGAAATCGCTTCGACAACAAAATGTACCAATCACAATAAAATATCCAGAAATGGTAGCACAAATAGCACCACATTTTAATAATGGGGTTCCAGACGATGCTAAAGATGCTCTATGGTTTTTGTAATTTACCAATCAATTTATTTGCAACACCATTGCATTCAATAATTTGTATATTTGTATAAATTATATGAAAATATTTGTTTCCATATCAATGTCTATTTTATTCTTTTTTCAAGGGATAAGCATAGATATGGACTTTTGTGGTCCAATTAAAGAAATTTCAAATGTAATTACCCATTATCAAGACCATAAAGTTTATGGAGACTCTTTCTTTGAATATGTAGTTGAAGATTACATTGAGAGCGATGCTAAAAATGAAGAGCATCATCATAACCCAGATAAGGAGAATACACCAGTCCATTCCCATAATCAATGTTGTCACCCTTTGGTATTAATTATTGCGAACAATAATTTGGCTTTAACCAATCGATTAAAGTTTGAAGAGAAAAAACAATATAATTTACATAAAGTAAACTTCACTTCCAGATATTTGGAATCACTTTTCCAGCCACCTAAAGTATAATTCAGTTTTTTAATGGATAGCTATATCCAATTTTGAGCCTAAAGGGTTCATTTCATTTTGTGTAATTCTATTTTCTTATATCAGAATTGTATCGAATAGTTTAACTGAATTAATACATTTTCTATGATTAATAAAATCATTGATTTTTCAATCAATAACAAATTCATTATTGGTTTGCTTACGCTTACCATAATCGGAACAGGTATTTGGAGTATGACCAAAGTGCCAATAGATGCTGTTCCAGATATTACCAATAACCAAGTACAGGTTATAACACAATCCCCCAATTTAGGTACTGAAGATATTGAGCAAATTGTTACTTATCCAATTGAAGTGGCAATGAGCAATCTTCCTGATGTTCAGGAAATAAGGTCAATTTCTCGTTTTGGCTTATCTGTGGTTACTATTGTATTTGATGATGATATGGGAACATATCTACCTCGCCAATTAGTAGCCGAAAAACTAAACAAAGTCAAAGAGCAAATACCTGCTGGATTTGGCGAACCTACAATGGGTCCTATTTCAACAGGTTTAGGAGAGATTTACCAATACACACTAAAAGTTGCACCAGAGTTTAAAGACAAATACAACATTGCAGATTTACGCTCAATGCAAGACTGGATTGTACAGCGTCAAATGGCAATGGTTCCTGGTGTGGTAGAAGTAAACGCTATTGGTGGAAAAATAAAACAATACGAAGTAGCGGTTGACCCAAACGATTTAAATGCTATTGGCCTTACCATTACAGATGTGTTTAATGCACTTGAAGCCAATAATCAAAATACAGGAGGTGCATATATTGAAAAGAACCATCAAGCCAATTTTATTCGTGGTGAAGGCTTGGTGAGAAGTTTAGAGGACATTAAAAAAATCACTGTCAAGAATATTAATAATATACCTGTCACTATTGGCGATATTGCTACGGTACAATTTGGCTCTGCAATTCGTTACGGTGCATTAACCCAAGATGGTGAAGGAGAAGTTGTAGGTGGATTGGTAATGATGCTAAAAGGAGCTAATTCCAATGATGTTATTGCCAATGTAAAAGAGCGAATGACTCAAATTGAAAAGTCGTTACCAGAAGGCGTAATTATTGAACCATTATTAGACCGAAGTAAATTAATTGGCGAAACAACTTCTACAGTAACAACTAATCTTATTGAAGGTGCATTAATCGTCATTTTTGTGTTGGTCTTTTTATTAGGTAATTGGCGAGGAGGTTTAATAGTTGCCTCTACTATTCCATTATCCTTATTATTTGCTTTTATTTTAATGAATGTTTTTGATGTTTGGGTAAACCTAATGAGTTTAGGAGCAATTGATTTCGGAATCATTGTAGATGGTGCTGTAATTATTGTTGAAAGCACTGTTTTTCTTATAGCATCACAAGTTTTGAAAAAGAAACAACTTACATCTAAAGAAAGAGATAAAGTTGCTTCTAATGCTTCAAAAAAGATGATGAATGCTGCCTTCTTCGGTCAGTTGATTATCCTTATCGTTTTTCTACCCATTTTAGCCTTACAAGGTATTGAAGGAAAGATGTTTAAACCAATGGCTTTGACCTTTATTTTTGCTATGATTGGTGCAATGGTACTTTGTTTAACCTATGTGCCAATGATGTCAGCTTTAATATTAAGAGCACCTAAAAACGATAAAAAATCTTATGGAGATAGATTTGTGCATTGGGTTGAAGATAAATACCAACCTTT
Organism: Winogradskyella costae; assembly: GCF_013403865.1. GTDB lineage: Bacteria > Bacteroidota > Bacteroidia > Flavobacteriales > Flavobacteriaceae > Winogradskyella > Winogradskyella costae. The sequence goes on along the minus strand of NZ_JABFDK010000011.1, from coordinate 29,761 downwards.
ATTGGTTAGAGCCTTGCGAAAAGGGAAATGGGTAATTGGTATTGCAGTTGTGTTGTTCGGAATAACCGTTTTTATGTTTTCAAGAATGGGTGGCGAGTTCATTCCGCAACTCGATGAAGGTGATATTGCATTTCACGCTATTTTAAAACCAGGTAGTTCACTTACAGAAACTATTGAAACTACTACCAAAATAGAACAAATAGTAAAAGCAAAATTTCCAGAAGTTGATAAAATTGTGAGTCGTATTGGTGTTGCCGAAATTCCAACCGACCCGATGCCTATGGATATTGCCGATGTTTTTGTAATTCTGAAACCTAAAAGTGAATGGACTACTATAGAATCAAAAGATGAATTGATTGAAGCAATGAAAGAAGCAGTTGAAATGGTTCCTGGTGTTAATTATGAGTTTACACAACCTATTGAAATGCGTTTTAACGAGTTATTAGAAGGTGTTCGTGAAGATATTGCTATAAAACTTTATGGTGAAGACATTGATATTCTATCTCAAAAAGCCGAAGAAATATCTAAAATTATCGCAGGTACTGAAGGTATTGGTGATATGAAAGCGGAAGCCACAACAGGTTTGCCACAAATGACAATCAATTACAACAGGAATAAATTGGCGCAATATGGTCTTCAAATAAATACGCTTAATCAAACCGTACAATCTGCATTTGCAGGTGGTACAGCAGGTGTAATTTTTGAAGGTGAAAAACGCTTCGATTTAGTAGTACGATTAAGCGATCAAAACCGTAAGGATATTTCAGATGTTCAAAACCTGTATATCAATTTACCTTCGGGTGCTCAAATTCCTTTACGTGAAATTGCAGATGTAAGCTATAAAGCAGGACCAATGCAAATCAGTAGAGATAACACCAATAGAAGAACCTATGTAGGTGTTAATGTTAGAGGACGTGATGTAAAATCGTTAGTAACTGAAATTAAATCAAAATTAGATGCACAATTAGAATTACCATCAGGTTATTTTATTCGTTATGGTGGTGCATTTGAAAATTTAGAACGTGCCAGCAACCGATTACAAACCGTTGTGCCTATTGCATTGTTACTCATATTTATACTAATATATTTTGCATTAAAATCTTTACCACAGACCTTAATGATTTACATAGCTATTCCAATGGCAACTATTGGTGGTGTTGTGGCGTTGTGGTTACGTGATATGCCATTTAGTATTTCGGCAGGTGTTGGTTTTATTGTGCTGTTTGGTGTTGCAGTTTTAAATGGTTTGGTAATGATAAGCGGACTCAACGAATTAAAAGAAGAAGGTGTAACCAATCTAAAGGATAGAATAGTTGAAGGTACTAAACGAAGAATCAGACCTATTATGCTAACTGCTTTTACAGATGTATTAGGCTTTCTACCAATGGCTATTTCATCATCAGCTGGTGCAGAAGTACAACGTCCATTGGCAACGGTTGTTATTGGTGGATTATTAACTTCAACTTTGCTTACCTTATTTGTTTTACCAATTTTATATCATTGGGTAGAAAACAAATCTTTTACGTTTAAGCCAAATAAAAAGTTAGTAACAGCAACAGCAGTTGTATTATTACTATTTGGCTTTTCACCACAAAGTAATGCACAAGAGTTGAATGATACAATTCCCGAAATTTCATTACAGGAAGCTGTTAAACTCGCAAAAAGTAATTATCCATTATTGAAGCAAAAGCAGTTGGAAATTACAAAACAAGAACAATTAAAATCGACTGCCTATGATTTCGGAACGACTCAAATTTTTACAGGTGGAGAAGAAATTGATAATGGAAATGGCATCTATACAACCATTGGTATTGGTCAATCAAATATCGATGTATTTGGTATAGCTTCTAAAAAGAAGTTACAAGAACAACGCATTCAATTGGCACAAAAAGCCTTTCAACTTTCCGAATTGGAATTAGAATTGGAAGTCAAAAAAGCGTGGTCAAAATGTTATCAAATGAAACGAAACTATGATTTGTATAAAGAACTGGATTCCATATATTCCAAATTTGAACAAGCAGCAGCTTTAAATTATGAAGTAGAAGCTATTTCTAAATTAGAATATTCAGCAGCAAAAAATCAAGCGTTTCAAATTCAGAATAAAAAAGCGCAAGCTTATAGTGATTATCATATTGCTTTACAGCAATTCAATTTGTGGTTAGTTTCAGAAGAAATTTTTACGGTTTCAGATGAATTTGATGTAGCGATAGATAGTGATGTGGAAACGATTAGTATTGAAAATCATCCGTTGTACAGTATGTCGATGAACATTGTAGATGAAGCAGAAGCCAAATATAAAGCTGCAAAGGCGGATAATTTACCGAAGTTCAATCTACAAGGTGGTTTACAAAAAGTAAATGGCAATTCAGGGTTTTACACCTATCAAGCAGGTATTTCCATTCCGTTTTTATCAGGTTCTAACAAAGCACAAGTTAGAAGTGCCAGAATTGATAAAGACATAGCCGAAACCAATGTAGCGTTCAAAAAACAGGAAGTACAATCAAGGTTTGTTCTGGCTAAAGAAAAATATATGAAATGGAAAACATCTTGGGAGTTTTACAAAGACCAAGTTTTACCATTAACAAAAGAGCAAAAAACAGGTGCATTACTGGCATATAGAGAAGGCGAAATAGATTATACTGCATTTACGCAGTTGATAAAAGAAGCCATTCAGTCAGAATTGGAAGCACAAACAGCATTAGTAAACTATTTAGAAAGCACATTTCAACTACAATATTTTAATCAATAAGACAATGAAAAGTAAAACATATAAAATCCTTATCGTAATGGTGTTAACCATTTTTGTGTCAGCTTGCGGAAATAAAGAAAATCATAACGAAAATGATGGTCATTCCCACGATGAGGAAGAAAAAACAGAAATTAAAGAAGAACATAATGAAAGCGAAGAAGTAATGCTTTCACAACAACAATTCGATGCTTTAAAAATGAAAATAGATACGTTAGCATTACGCAATATGAGCGGTTATGTTGAGGCAAATGGAACGTTAGAAGTGCCACCACAAAATGAAGCAGCCATTACCACAGTCATTGGTGCAAATGTTGTTTCAATTGAAGTGATTGAAGGTGACAAGGTTAATAAAGGTCAAGTTGTGGCTTATCTCTCGCATCCCAATATTATACAAGCTCAAACTGATTACTTAAACGCATATAGCAATAGTAATTTTCTGAAAAAGAATTTCGAACGTCAACAAAAATTATATGAAGCAGGTGTTGGCTCTGGTGCTAATTTTCAAAAGGCAGAAGCAGAATATGATGCATCAAAAGCAATGGTAAATGGTATGCAAGCACAATTAAAAATATTAAATGTCAATACCTCTTCTGTTCGTAATGGCACAATTTCGCAACGCATTGCTTTAAGAAGTCCAATAGAGGGTTTTGTACAAAAAGTTGAAGTAAAAACAGGTCAATATGTAGAACCACAAACCGAATTATTTGAAGTTGTAAATACGCATCACGTTCACGCCGATTTAATGGTTTTTGAAAAAGATGTTTATAAAGTACAGAAAGGTCAGAAAGTTAACTTTACGGTACAATCCATACCAGATGCAGAGCTTATCGCAGAAATCTATTCCGTAAGCAAAACCTTTGAGGACAACCCAAAAGCAGTCCACGTTCACGCAGAAATAGAAAACAAAAAAGGTAACTTAATTCCTGGTATGTATATTCAAGGTAAAATTCAAGTAGATAATACCCAAACAAAAGCTTTACCAGAAAGTGCAATTATAAAAGAAGGCGAAAGATATTATGTGTTTTCAGTAGAAAAAGAAAATGACGATTGGAGCTTTAAACCTATTGAAGTTGTGTTAGGCACTAAAGATGGTGATTGGGTATCGGTTCAATTTACTGAAAACATAGAAAGTAATACAAAATTTGCTTATAACAATGCTTATTATCTTAACGCAGAAATGAAAAAAGGAGAAGCAGAACACGCACATTAATTATGGAAACAATAGAACAAGTATTAGAGTCAAAAAATATTCGTGTTACAGCAATGCGTTTGCTTATATATAAGTTTCTTGCAGAAAAAGAGGTCGCTGTTACTTTAAGTGATATTGAAAATGCTTTCTCAAAAGCAGACAGAACCACTTTATACAGAACTATTAAAACCTTTGAAGAAAAGGCTATTGTGCATCAAATAGACGATGGTACAGGGATTACAAAATATGCATTATGTGAAAAGGGATGTAATTGTGAAATTGAAACCGATTTGCACTTACATTTCCATTGTAATAATTGCAATGAAACCATTTGCTTAACAGAACATAAAATACCTCAAATAAAAGTGCCAGATGGTTTTGTGTCAGAGAATGTAAATTTGGTGGTAAAAGGTATTTGCGATAAGTGTAGTGTCTAATTATTGCACTTCCATTGCACTTACTATTAAAGTACATTTATCCAAAATTAGAGGATATGAAGTTTAATACTAAAATACCTAAACATCTAAAACAGGCGTATAACCAAGAATTAAAACAATACAGTTTCTGTTTAGAAAATAAGCAGTTTGGTAATGCTTGGTATCATTTAGAACGTAGTCATATAATAGGACAATCTTATCCTATAGAACATACCTATTCACATTGGCTTATGCTAAAGTTTGGATTTAGACAAAAAGATACGAAAGAAGTAATAGGTCAAATAATTAGGTTGCTTGTGGGTGGCTGGAAATCATTTATAAATCACGTTCCACTTGGTAATACTGGTGGAGCAAACGTGCCACCATTAAAACGAATGCCTATTCCCAATGACATTGAAAAATTATTAGATATTAAATGAAAAAAAAGAAAGTCAATTTAAGAGATTTAAAACCAAATTCAGAAGTGCAACACACGCATAATGATGGTCATAATCACGGTAATGGAAGTGCATTCAAAACCTACGTGCCTGCAATAATAAGTTTTACAATGCTTATCATTGGTATAGGTTTAGATTATTTTGATGTTTCATTCTTTAAGGATTGGATTCGTATTGCTTGGTATGGTATTGCATATCTTCCTGTAGGGTTTCCTGTTGTAAAAGAGGGTTGGATTAGTATTAAAAAAGGTGATGTTTTTACAGAGTTCTTTTTAATGTCTATAGCAACCATTGGTGCATTTGTTATTGGTGAATATCCCGAAGGTGTTGCAGTAATGCTATTTTATGCAGTAGGCGAATTATTTCAAAGTGTTGCTGTAAATCGTGCAAAAGGAAATATAAAAGCATTATTAGATGTTAGACCTAAAGAAGCCAATGTATTTCGTGAGGGAGATTATAAAAGTGTTTCGCCTGAAGTTGTCAATATTGGAGAGAAAATTCAAATTCGTGTAGGTGAAAAAATTCCATTGGATGGCATTTTATTATCCGAAAAAGCATCTTTAAATACAGCTGCGTTAACAGGAGAAAGCAAACCAGATTCCATTCAAAAAGAAGCAAAGGTTTACGCAGGTAGTATTAATTTGGAAAGCGTTATTGAAGTTGAGGTAACCAATAAGTTTGAAGACAGTTCTATTGCGAGAATATTAGACTTGGTTCAAAATGCAACAGCACGTAAATCTAAAACAGAATTATTCATCAGACAGTTTGCTCGTATCTACACACCAATTGTAGTGTTTTTAGCTATTGGTGTTACTTTTATACCTTACTTTTTTGTAGATGATTATGTGTTTAGAGATTGGTTATACAGAGCATTAATTTTCTTGGTAATATCTTGTCCTTGTGCGTTAGTGATTTCAATTCCATTAGGATATTTCGGTGGATTGGGAGCAGCTTCAAAAAATGGAATCTTATTTAAAGGTGCTTCATTTTTAGATGCAATGACCAAGATAAATACTTTGGTAATGGACAAAACAGGAACCGTTACCAAAGGTGTTTTTAAAATCAAAGAAGTAAAAGCAATTGGTTGGAATGAAACCGAATTTATGCAATACTTAATGGCGATGGAAGAACAATCCACGCATCCAATTGCTAAAGCCATTTTAGAGTACAAAGCTGAAGGTGAAGATTTTGAAGCACAAGACGTTTCTGAAGTTGCAGGTAAAGGTTTAAAAGGCATTGTAAATGGTAAAACAGTTTTAGTAGGTAATAAAGCCTTAATGACTGCGAATAATATTAATGTTCCAACGGAAACGGAATCTATTGTAGAATCGATAGTGTTGGTAGCAATCGATAATCAATTTGCAGGTTTTGTAGTAATAGCAGATGAATTAAAGGAAGATGCAAAAGAAACAATTACTAATTTACATAAAGTAGGCATTAAAAATATTATGATGCTTTCCGGTGATAAAGATTCCATTACGCAACAAGTCGCTAAAGAGTTGAACATCGAAAATGCTAAAGGTGGTTTGCTACCAGAAGATAAATTAAACGAAGTTGAAATTTTAAAGAAAAATCCTGAAAACAAAGTAGCTTTTATAGGTGATGGTATTAATGACGCACCAGTTTTAGCAGCAAGTAACGTTGGTATTGCAATGGGTGGTTTAGGGAGCGATGTAGCTATTGAAACAGCAGATGTTATCATTCAAACAGACCAACCTTCAAAAGTAGTAAGAGCCATTAAAATAAGTCGTTCTACACGTAAAATTGTTTGGCAGAATATCATTTTAGCATTTGGTGTTAAAGTTATTGTCTTAATTTTAGGAGCAGGTGGTTTAGCTACAATGTGGGAAGCAGTTTTTGCAGATGTAGGAGTAGCATTATTAGCAATTTTAAATGCAGTTAGATTACAACGAATGAGTTGGTAATTGTCCCCACAACCCAAAACCCAGTTTTTTCGTACCTCAAAATCCTCTGTCTTTTGTGCTGTTCCGCTCGCCAATGCATAATTGGTTTTATGTCATAATACTTGTATCCAACGCTATAATAGCACATTACTTGTTTTATTTAAAAGTATCTATATAAATAAATTAGTACAATAAAAAAGCAAAGAGCTATTGCCAATGCTCAAACAACTATTACGCCAAAAAACCAATCCCAAGCTATGTTACATAATAGAAGTTATAGGAGCAAAAATCCTTTCAATGGTTGCCTACGGCGTTTTATTATATTTTCGTCGCTATAACTGCTATTATGTAAAATATCCGCTATTCCAACGCTCACATCCGAACTTCTAACTACATTTTCAACAAACATTAAACAGTCGAACATTCAAAGGGTAACGTTAATTTATTATAATATTCGTTATCTCATTCAACTGCACAAAACCATCGTTAAGTCCAAGTATTCCTTACCTCAAGTCTTTGTTTGTTTCATTTCGTTAACAAATATTAATGTCCACTTTTCCCCACCACCCAAGAAATAGGATATAAAAAAATAGGTTTAGAATATGTAGTAATACGCCATAGCACATTACTTTTTATCGTGCCTCAAAAAAGCAATAAGCTATTGTCTAAAAGTCCTGTATAAGTAGCTTGTTTAAATGCTGTTTTATCAAACAACTATTTAAAACGCTACATATACAAACGCTTCATCCAACGCTCAAATACGAACTGAAACCTATTTTTTTAAGTGTTAATTCCCCAGAAAAGTTAAAAGTAAATTGAATCAAGTTTAAACCGATTTGAAATATTTAAATAAAAAAAAATGGCAAATATATGTGGCTTCCTCTGCCAGCCGCACAAGGCTATAAAGGTCAAGCCCTACGGGTTTTGAATAAAACTTTTTTCACAAGCTTTTTTCTTTCTCATTAAACATTATAACTCAAAAAACTTTTATCCAAAAACCTTGACAGCCTTACCCACGCCACAACAACTATGGCTATCTTTTTATTCTTTTCAAAAAAAATAATGTAGCGAAGCGTAGCGAGCAATTTTAAATTGGATAGCTATGTCAACTTTTGAACTGAAAACACACCAAGTCGGAAAGACTTACTCGAACCCTCATTTTTTCATTCTAAACAAAGGTCTAAACAGCGGAAAATCACTCTTAAAATCCTGTGCTAACTGTTTCGTTGTCACTACTACAACAGAAGAGGTAAAACACACACTTTTTCACTTATCTATGATGTTGCAAATAGGCGGTTTTTACGCTTACTATTTAAAAGGTAGTGTTATTCCGTTTATTTCAATAGATGATTGTAGGAACACTTTGAAAAACAGCTACAGCTCATTGTTTTATGATGCAATTCAGTTGCAAAAACATATTAATATTGTGTCAGCAATTAATAAAAAGGAAAAGGAGCTTCATAAAATTATTTCAAAAATGGCAGATTTGAAAGTATCATATATCCAAAGTTTATTTTCTAAAATGCAAAAAGAAGCAATCTAAAGCAACAAAATCCATATCAAAAGAATAGCATAAAACTTGCCATATATTTCAACGGAAGGTACAACTTCGTGTTAAGTCCGTACCAAGTCCGAAGAAAATTATGTTTCATTTAAATTATTTATGTTATGGGTAAAATTGCTCAAGGTATTTTAGGAGGTCTTTCAGGTAAGGTTGGTAACGTTATCGGTGGAAGCTGGAAAGGAATTGATTACATTAGAATTAAACCTTCAAGTGTAGCCAATCCAAGAACTGTTGGTCAAGTAAACCAAAGAACCAAGTTTACTGCCACTTTAGAATTTTTACAGGCTGTAAAGCCTTTTATTAAGTTAGGTTATAAAGGGTTAGCTGTTAAGAAAACAGAATTTAATGCTGCAATGTCGTATGTATTGAATAATGCTATTACAGGTACTGAACCTAACTTTGTTGTTGACTATCCAAACGCTTTAGTAAGTCGAGGAGGTTTATCTGGTGTGCTAAACCCAACGACTGATTTAGCAACTGCTGGAGAAGTAACGTTTGGTTGGGATGATAACTCTGCTGAAGGTAACGCAAATGCTACTGACAAGGCGATGTTATTGGTTTACAATCCTTCAAAAAAGGAATCCATTTCTTTACTTGATGGAGCAGACAGAACAGTAGGTTCTCAAATTATTCCAATCCCAACAACTTATGCAGGAGATGCAGTAGAGCTATTTATGGCTTTTATTTCTGCTGATGGTAGTCAAGTATCAAACAGTATTTATTTAGGCTCTGGTACAGCTAATTAATGCTTGGTGTTTTTATTTGGAAACCGCTCTAATCGAGCGGTTTTTTTTATGCTATATTTGTTGCTCTATTTATTAATAGTTGTTACTAATCTTCTCTTATTATCCATTTTTTGTATGCTATTTGTTGCCCAAATACAATAGCACCAATGAATACAGGGTTAGTTAAATATTGTATCGGGAAGTAAATCGATATTGTATTTAGATTCATTTTAATTCGCTAGAATGTTATTTAGATGATAGTCGATTATTTATGATGAGTATACTTTTTTACACTTTCTTCTATTAACGTTATATGTAGTGATGGTTCTAATACGAATCTCTTTTAGTTGTTTTCCTACAGTACTGTGTTAGCGTCGTCTTTTATTTCCTGTTTTTTAGAAGCATTTTCTTAAAAATGATATCTTTTCTCCAAAGAAGCCTGTTCATCCAAAAACTCAATTTTAAAATTTTACATTGTTAAAGAGAATGTCGTATCTATCGCCTATTTTTTTCTTAAGTCTTTGTTTTGATTTTTTAATAGCACCTGGTGTAACACCTAATAAGCCGGCTATTTCGTTTTTGCTAAAATCGAGCTTTTCTAAGAGCAGTATTCTTTTGTTAGAATCGGTAATTTCAGGAAAATCGTCTTCGAGCATACGGTAAAATTCATAATGTTCTTTCTGAAATTCCTTTTTAAAGGTATTCCAATTATTTTCTGTCATCAAATGCGATTCTAATAAACGCTTTAGTTTTCCTGTTTTATCTTTAGCATTATTAGACGATGATTCTTTTATTTGTTGGATTTCAGTTTTTAATTTTTTGATTTGGCTATTCTTATCCTTTAAATATTTGACTTGACTGTTTAAACTTTCATGGGCTTGCAATAGTTTTTTTTCTGTTTTTATCTTTTCTAATTCGAATAAAATAATTTTTTGTTGGTGTAATAACTGTTTCGTTTTTAATTGTTTTTTAAAATTTTGAAACAGAACAAAGCCTAATATAAGCACTAAAAGAATGATGACAGCATAGATGTTTTTCATCGCTGACTCATGCTTAAATTGATCCTCTGCTTGGCTTACTTTTTGATTAAATTTTGCTTTTTGAAGTAACCAATTAGAGTTACTAATGGCCAAGTCGCTATCTTTATTCTTTAAAGAATCTTCTAGAATATGTAAGCGTCTTCTGAGTATTAACTCACCATCCGTATTGTTTTGGTGTTTTAAAATCGTTAATTTTAATGTGATGACTTTCAGTTCTTCCCTTTTAAAATAAGATTTTAAATGCACTATATCTTGTGCTTTTTGAAGTGTTTCTTCGGCTTTATTCCAATTTTCGGTAGCAACATACATTTCTGTAAGCAGAATAGCAGCATACAATGTGTTTTGTTCGCTGTTTTCACTTTCAGAAATCTTCAAGTCTGTATTAATTAAAGCGATAGCTTCTTTTAAGTCGCCAGTGTTTTGTTTTATCACAGCCAAATTCCCTAAAGCTTTACCGTAACGAACCTTATCATCAATTTGTGTCGCTAAGAGGGCTACTTGCCTAAAATAAGATTCTGCTTCTTTAAAATTTTCAATACAAAGATAATTTAACCCAATAGCATCTAAAATTGCAGCATATTCGGCTGTGTTTTTGGGAGTGTGTTTTTTTGCAAGATTTAAATAATGTAAAGCATTTTCATAATCAGCTAAGGTTTGCATCATCCAACCAATTTTTTTAAAAGATTCTCCAGGTAAAATCAGTTGCTCAAAATTCCTTTTTTCAATCTTATCAATTAGTTTTAGTAGCAGTGGCGTCATATAGGCATACTCTCTGTTGTGATACAGATAATATACATAATTAAGCTGTGTCCAAATTTCAAGCGAAGGGTCTTTTAATGCGCTAGCCTTTTTTATGGATTGCTGGTAATGAAAATCACTTTTCGTATTGCGAGCATTATAATAGTCGCTATATCCATTGGCAAGGAAGGCTTCATAAATAACTCCATTTAACTTTGTTTTTTGGAAATGATGGAGATGCTTTTTTAGGGCCATCGTATCCTTACCAAAAGACTTTTTTTGAAGTAGTAAGGTTTCAATACTTTTAATTGTGTTTTCAGTTGAGGAGAATTGAATGGGGTTATTTTGTGAATGCAGTTGTATCGCGAAAAGGTATAAAACAACACAAAATATTTTTTTTGAAAACATTGGGTTACGATCAAGTGGGGAATTTGAATGTAAAAATAATAAAAAGTTATTAAGCAAATGTGTTTAATGTTAATTTATTGGTTTTGTTGGGGTTAGTGTTGATTATGTCCCTAATTTGTCCCCCTTCTAATTTGTAGTTAAGAGAAATTTCAAAGTACTTTTATCGCCTTATAGTTATGCCCCAAACACTATAGAGATTAAAAATATATTGACGTCTGTTTTCGGATAGCACTCTCTTTATGATAAAGCCTATGAAATTAAATTACGCCTTAAATCTTCAATTATTTGTTTTTCTTTTTTTAATTGGTATGCCTACACTGGTATTTGCAAATGCATTTAGCAATACACCAACGGCAACAACAAAGAAAAGTGATCTCTCGCCAGACCCAACTGCTTTTGTGATGATTTTTAGAACCACTACGGCAAATGAAAGTGTAACAATTCCAATACATCCCTCATACACTTACAACTACCAAATAGACTGGGACGATGATGGCATTTATGAAGTCACGGACGCAACTACAAGTATGACACTTATATTTCCTACAGTAGGAGATCATAAAGTAGCTATTAAAGGTATATTTCCTGCTATTTATTTTAATTATGCTGTAGGCAGTGACAATTTAGTAAGTATTTACCAATGGGGCACCAATCAGTGGCGAACGATGTCTGTGGCTTTCGCTGGATGTACTAATTTAAACGGAACAGCAATAGATACACCCGATTTAACATTAGTTACCAGTATGGTTTTTATGTTTGCTGATGCCTCTTCTTTTAATCAGGATATTGGAAATTGGGATGTGTCAAATGTTACAAAAATGGATGCAATGTTTTTGGGAGCTACAGCTTTCAATCAAGATATTGGTTCGTGGAATGTAACGAATGCTACCAATATGTGGAGTATGTTTAATAAAGCTTCTTCTTTCAATCAAGATATTGGAAATTGGGATGTGTCAAATGTAACAGAAATGAACCAAATGTTTTATAGAGCCACAGCCTTCAATCAAGACATTGGTTCTTGGAATGTAGCGAATGTTATGGGTATGCACGATATGTTTGCAGATGCCACCGCTTTCAACCAAAGTTTAGCAGCTTGGGGTACGAAATTCAATGCCAACGTATTTTTGGTTAACATGCTCAATAATTCAGGTTTAAATACCGCTAATTATGATGCGACACTTATAGGCTTTGATGCCGGAGGGATAACAGGCAGGGATTTAGGTGCCATAGGACTCACATATTGTACAGCAGTCCCAGAAAGAGCGAGTTTAGTTAGTAAAGGCTGGACAATTACAGGAGACGCACCATGTGCTATTCCCGAAATAAATATTAAAGGCAATACTATCGATATTGTTAATGGCGATGCCATACCTGAGGGTCTTGATCATACCGATTTTGGTGCTGTTGATGTTACTGCTGGCACCAATGTGAGAACTTTCACCATAGAAAACACAGGTAGTAGCGTTCTAAATTTAACAGGAACACCACTCGTAGCGATTAGCGGTACAAATGCTGCCGATTTTACGGTAACCACATTACCGACTTCGACAGTAGCCGCAACCACAGGAACAACTACTTTCGAAATAACTTTCGATCCTTCTGCTGCAGGAATGCGCACCGCTACCATTAGTATTGCCAATAACGATGTAGACGAGAATCCCTATACCTTTGCGATACAAGGTTATGGTGGACGCCCTTTTATTACGACTTGGAAAACGGATAACACAGGAAGCTCTAACGCAACTTCTATTACCATCCCAACATTAGGAACAGGTTATTTTTATGATATTGACTGGAACAACGATGGTATTTATGATGAATTTGGAGTAACAGGCAATGCAACTAACGATTACGTTACGGCAGGAACTTATACCGTTGCCGTTCGAGGTGCTTTCCCAAGGATTTATTTTAATAATACTGGAGATCGACAAAAGATTTTAAGCGTAGACCAATGGGGAACTAATAAGTGGACAACCATGGAGAATGCTTTCTTTGGATGTGCTAACTTGAATGGTAATGCAATTGATGCGCCAGATTTAAATTTGGTTACAGATATGAGTTTTATGTTTTGTGAGGCAACAGTTTTTAATGGGAATATTGATAGCTGGAATGTAGAGAATGTTACTGATATGAAGTTCATGTTTGCTGGCGCAACTGTTTTTAATCAAAATATTGGTAGCTGGAATGTGGGTAATGTTACTACTATGAATACGATGTTTACTAATGCAGAAGCTTTCAATCAAGATATAGGAAATTGGAATGTAGCGAATGTTATTCATATGATAAATATGTTTAATGGAGCAACTTCTTTCAATCAAGATATAGGAAGTTGGACAGTTAGTAAGGTTACTGATATGTCTTCTATGTTTAATGGGGCCACTACTTTCAATCAAGATATAGGCAGTTGGGATGTTAGTATAGTTTTGGAGATGGCATCTATGTTTAAAGAAGCTATTGCTTTTAATCAAGATATTAGTAGCTGGAATGTTGAGAAAGCTACCTATATCAGTGATATGTTTAATGGAGCAACAGCATTTAATCAAGATCTAAGTAGCTGGGATGTTAGTGAGGTTATCTATATGAATTCGATGTTTACAGGAGCAACTTCTTTCAATCAAAGTTTAGCAAGTTGGGGAACTAAATTCAATACAGTTGTTGATTTAAGAAATATGCTCAATAATTCAGGTTTAGACATCAGTAATTATGATGCGACACTTATAGGCTTTGATGCCGGAGGGATAACAGGCAGGGATTTAGGTGCCATAGGACTCACATATTGTACAGCAGTCCCAGAAAGAGCGAGTTTAGTTAGTAAAGGCTGGACAATTACAGGAGACACACCATGTGCTATTCCCGAAATAAATATTAAAGGAAATACTATCGATATTGTTAATGGCGATGCCATACCTGAGGGTCTTAATCATACCGATTTTGGTGCTGTTGATGTTGCTGCTGGTACACTTGTAAGAACGTTCACCATAGAAAACACAGGTAGTAGCGTTCTAAATTTAACAGGAACACCACTCGTAGCGATAAGCGGTACAAACGCTGCCGATTTTACGGTAACCGCATTACCGACTTCGACAGTAGCCGCAACTACAGGAACAACGACTTTCGAAATCACTTTCAATCCTTCTGCTGCCGGAATGAGTACGGCTACCATTAGTATTGCCAATAACGATGTAGACGATAATCCGTATACATTTGCCATACAAGGTTTAGGCTGTGATGTCAATATTACTGCAAGTACTGTTACAAGCCCTACAAGTTGTAGTGGCACGGATGGTACTATAGCTTTTACATCTACTAATATGCCCGATGGTGTTTATTCTTTAAGTTTTACGCCAACAGGTGCAGGCGCAACTACCAGCCCACAAAATGTAACCATTTCAGCTAATAATTTTTCATTAACGGGATTGGCAGCAGGAACATATTCAAATTTTTCACTAACCGATGCAGGGTGCACCGCTTTTGATGCTAGTTCTAAAACTGTAAGTGACCCCATAACGGTTGGCGGAAGCATTGCAGGAGGAACCACCGTGGGATATGGAAGTACGAGTGCCTTATTAACATTATCAGGGCACACAGGAAATGTGGTAAAATGGCAAGCGTCAGTAAGCCCTTTTTCAATCTGGACAGATATTGCTAACACTACAACCACATATACTTCTGATGCATTATATGAAACGACTCAATTTAGAGCCCTCGTTCAAATTGAAAATTGTTCAAACGAAATCGCAACCTATACCGAGGTTATCATTAATTCACAAAGTTTAGGAGGAACCACATCTGGAGGCACAACCATTTGCCCACATACAACAAGTTCTCAATTAACATTGTCAGGATATACAGGAAGTATTATAAAGTGGCAATCTTCAGTAAGCCCATTTACAACTTGGACAGATATTGCTAACACTTTAGACACGTATACCTCTGAAGCATTAACAGAAACAACACAATTTAGAGTAGTAGTACAAAACGGTATATCTCCTAGCGCAAATTCAATACCTACCACGGTACATGTTGAGGATGTAATTACACCAACAGTGCTTACACAAAACATAGTGGTTTCGTTGGACGCTGCGGGAAATGCTTCTATAGTCGCAACACAAATTGATAATGGGTCTTCTGATAATTGTGCTATTGCAACTATGACGCTTGATGAAACCACTTTTGATTGTTCTCATATTGGAGATAACACGGTGACTTTAACAGTAACGGATGCTATTGGAAATTCAGAGTCAGAAACAGCCATAGTTACCGTATCGGAAACCATTAAACCAACAGTACTCACGCAAAACATAAGCATTTTATTGGATGCAGCAGGACAAGCGGCTATAACGGCTTCGCAAATTGATAATGGTTCTTTTGATAATTGTGCCATTGCAACGATGACGCTTGACATAACTACGTTCGACTGTTCTAACATTGGAGATAACACGGTGATATTAACAGTAACCGATATCAACGGAAATTCAGAGTCAGCAACAGCAACAGTAACGGTATCTGAAAACATTAAGCCAATAGTGATGACTCAAAACATAATAGTTTCATTGAATGCATCTCAAAACATTACAATAACGCCATCACAAATTGATAATGGGTCTTCTGATAATTGTGCCATTGCAACTATGACGCTTGATGAAACCACTTTCGATTGTTCTAACATCGGAGATAACACGGTGACCTTAACAGTAACCGATGTCAATGGAAATTCAGAGTCAGCAACAGCCATAGTCACGGTATCGGAAACCATAGAACCAACAGTGCTTACGCAAAACATAAGCATTTTATTGGACGCTACGGGAAATGCTTCTATAGTCGCAACACAAATTGATAATGGGTCTTCTGATAATTGTGCCATTGCAACCAGTACGCTTGATATAACCACTTTCGACTGTTCTAATATGGGTGATAACACCGTAACATTAACAGTAACGGATGCTAGTGGAAATTCAGAGTCAGCAGCAGCCATAGTTACCGTATCGGAAACCATTAAACCAACAGTGCTTACGCAAAACATAAGCATTTTATTGGATGCTGCGGGTCAAGCGGCTATAACGGCTTCACAAATTGATAATGGGTCTTTTGATAATTGTGCTATTGCAACTAGTACGCTTGATATAACTACGTTCGACTGTTCTAACATTGGAGATAACACGGTGACATTAACAGTAACCGATGTCAACGGAAATTCAGACTCAGCAACAGCAACAGTAACGGTATCTGAAACCATTAAGCCAATAGTGATGACTCAAAACATAATAGTTTCATTGAATGCATCTCAAAACATTACAATAACGCCATCACAAATTGATAATGGGTCTTCTGATAATTGTGCCATTGCAACTATGACGCTTGATGAAACCACTTTCGATTGTTCTCATATTGGAGATAACACGGTAACATTAACAGTAACCGATGTCAATGGAAATTCAGAGTCAGCAACAGCCATAGTAACGGTGTCGGAAACCATCGAACCAACAGTGCTTACGCAAAACATAAGCATTTTATTGGATGCTGCGGGAAATGCTTCTATAGTCGCAACACAAATTGATAATGGGTCTTCAGATAATTGTGCTATTGCAACGCTTACGCTTGATATAACCACTTTCGACTGTTCTAACATTGGTGATAACACCGTAACATTAACAGTAACGGATGCTAGTGGAAATTCAGAGTCAGCAACAGCCATAGTAACCGTATCGGAAACCATTAAACCAACAGTGCTTACGCAGAACATAAGCATTTTATTAGATGCTACGGGACAAGCGGCTATAACGGCTTCGCAAATTGATAATGGGTCTTCTGATAATTGTGCTATTGCAACGATGACGCTTGATGAAACCACTTTCGACTGTTCTAACATTGGTGATAACACGGTAATATTAACAGTAACCGATGAAAACGGGAATTCAGAGTCAGTAACAGCCATAGTAACCGTATCGGAAACCATTAAACCAATAGTGATTACTCAAAACATAACGGTTTCATTGGATGCGTCTCTAAATAGTACAATAACGCCATCGCAAATTGATAATGGTTCATCAGATAATTGTGCCATTGCATCAATGATGCTTGATGAAACCACTTTCGATTGTTCTAACATTGGAGATAATACGGTAACATTAACAGTAACCGATATAAACGGAAATTCAGAGTCTGCAACCGCCGTAGTAACAGTATCTCCGCTTCCCGCACCGATGCCTACTTATTTAAATCAAGAATTTTGTTTAGTGGATAGTCCTCGGATTTCTGATATTCTAGTTGATGAACTGTCAGTTCTGTGGTATGACACTAATGAGTCCTCTACCATTTTACAACCTAACACAGAGCTTGAGACAGGAACCTATTATTACGCAACAACAAATGGTAACTGTGTTAGCATGCGTGCAGCGATAAACATTATTGTAAATGATGCGTTAACTCCTACTGGAGAATCTATACACTATTCGTGTACAGAAAAAAGACAAACCATTGCAGACTTAAAAACCGACCAAGAAAATGTGGTTTGGTATGATACGGCAACTGGAGGCTATCCATTAGATTTTTCAACGCCATTAGAAGATAATGAAACCTATTACGCAGCGTATGTATCCGCTATATGTGAAAGTGCCTATCGCTTAGAAGTTGAGGTTGTGCAGCGTTATTGTGATGTTCGTATACATAATGGTGTATCTGCCAATGGAGATGGCGTTAATGATTATTTAGCTATAGATGGTGTTATTGCATTTCCTGATAATACCATAGAAATTTTTAGTAGCTCAGGAATGTCGGTTTACAAAACAAGTAAGTACAATACAAACGGCAATGTATTTAGTGGTTATTCTAACACAGGGTATATATCACAAGGTGTACAACTTCCTTCGGGGACTTATTATTATGCATTCATTTTTACAAATTATGAAAATAAGCGCATAACTAAAACAGGATTTTTACACTTAAACCATTAATTTACAGAATACATAACAGATGAATTTTAAATATATATCCATACTATTTATACTTACTTTATTTTCTGCTAAAGCACAGCAAAACCCACAGTTTTCTGATTATAAATTAAATAGATCCATTTTTAACCCCGCTTTCGGTGGCTTTTTTGATGGAAGTGTTTTGCTTCTTAATAGAAGTCAATTTTCAGGTATTGAAGGAGCACCTAAGAGTATTAACTTAAGTATAAATGCACCGCTTAACATAAATACAGGGATGGCAGTGAATATTATAAGTGAAAAATTAGGCATTACTGATGAGTTTACTTTTACAGCAGATTATTCTTATACCATTTACTTGGGGCAATTATATATGTTAACTTTTGGTTTAAAGGCTGGTATGAGCAATCTTAATATTAATTATTCACTGCTTGATTTAGAAGATAATTCAGATTTTAGTTTTGCCAATAATATCGAGGATAAAATGCTTCCTAGAATAGGATTTGGATTTTTATTTAATACTCCAAATTGGTATATTGGTATTTCGACTCCCAATTTTATAAAAGAAAATTATGAGCAAATGGAAAATGGTGCAACGGTTTCCAAATCGCCAAATATATACGTAACCACGGGCTACAATATTGAGTTAAACAGGGAGCTTGTTTTTGAGCCTTCTATACTAGCAAAACATGTTAAAAACAATCCCTTAGCAATCGATTTTGCTTTAAACTTTGAGTATCAAGAAGTATTTCGTTTTGGAGCATCCTATCGTTGGAATAATGCCATAACAGGATTAGTAGGTTTTGAAGTTTTAAAAGATTTTCAAGTAGGTTATGCCTATGATTATAGTATTAATTCAATTGCTAAATATGCCTTCAGTTCTCATCAATTACATTTAAAATATACCTTTAAGCGCCCTAAAGAATTATTTAGGCAATGGCAATTGTAGGTATGCTATTTTTTTTAAAATTTGGTAAGTCATGATATGTTATACATGGCTAAGTACAACCAGTTTAATTTAATCTTTTAGGAATTAAAAAACGTAGGTCGTGAACGTAGTTGAGGTTTTACTCATTCAACGAACACTATAAGTTTTTAAGTTAAAAGACAACAATTTCGTCGGACGTATCGGAAAAATAAAAGAAACTTAAAACCGATGATATAATTTATTACAAAGATTTTAAGTGATTAATAAGTCTATTTTATTTAGTAAGGAGTATTGCATTATCCACTGCTTCAGAATAGGGGATACCACCCATATAATCTACCAATGTAGCTGTTAAATTGTATAATTTCAAGTTGTTATATGTGAAAATAGGTTTCGGAGTAGAGGAATTGAAGACAAAACTTTTAGATTTTTTTAAATGCAAGCCTCTTAAGAAAATTCAACACGGCTTATACACCGATTTGTCGAGCGATTTAATGGAGATAGAGATCCGCGAAGCACTATATTATTTTGGTGCAATTACAGGGCAGGTTACCAATGCTGAATTGCTAGGTAATGTTTTTGCTGATTTTTGTATCGGAAAGTAGATTTGTATTTAATACTCGCATAACGTGTTTGTAAATAGGCGGATAGATTTTCTAAAAAGTGTTCTTCAAAATTTAGTTACATTTAGCCTTAAAAAGGCTAAGATTTAATGCATAACAAATTACATTTATACATCAGATGTATTGCTTTATTGATAGCGATACATAGTTATTCTCAAGTTGATACACCTCAAACTCTAGATGACCAGATAGATAAGGGTATTGCTCTGATGTTTCAAAAAGAACATTCTCAGTCTATTGAGTTATTAATCACCACAGAAGCCATAGCTAAAAAAAATCAATGGTATGAACAAGTTTTTAGGTCCACATTAAATATAGGCTCTAATTATTATTTTCTTTCAGATTATGGTGAGGCGGTTTTATATTACTTACAAGCCTATGAAATAGCCA
The DNA here is from genome assembly GCF_013403865.1 of Winogradskyella costae. Classification (GTDB taxonomy): domain Bacteria; phylum Bacteroidota; class Bacteroidia; order Flavobacteriales; family Flavobacteriaceae; genus Winogradskyella; species Winogradskyella costae. The sequence continues at coordinate 9,700 of NZ_JABFDK010000011.1, read as the reverse complement.
TTGAACATTTAGATTCTCGGCAGGAAATGACGGTGCTTAATAATATAGGTATTCTTTATTTTCAAGAAGAAGATTTATTACAGGCTAAGGATTATTTCTTTAAAGCGTATCAAAAAGCGAAATTAGTACGAGATGAGGTCAAAGTGGGCTATTATGCGGTGAATTTGGCTTTGGTCTCTAATAAAATGAAAGCTCCTGATTCTGCTCAAATTTATATTGACGAGGCCTTACCTTTATTAAAGAACGAGCCTAAAGTTTTAGTAACAGGAAAGATGGCGCAGTCTGAAATGTTTCTCTTAAAAAAACAATATGCCAAATCTGAAGACATTGCTCTCAATTTATTACCCAAGTTTCAAGATCTATCACAAGTAGAAAATAGAGTTTTTATTCTATTGGTTTTAGCACAAATTAATGAAGATCAAAACCGTTTAGATAAAGCGCTGTATTATGGTATTGAAGCTCGAAATACGCAACCAGGCGTTGAGAATAGAGAAGAAGTCTATAGTTATTTGTCTAATTTATATGGTAAAAAGGGACAACTCGAAAAGGCTCTAGTTTATAAAGATTCTGTAATTATTGCTTCAGACTCGCTAGCCGATATTAGAAATAGTAAACTGTTTGAAACTGAAAAAGTAAAGTTTCAAATTCAAAATTATCAACATGAACTTTCTGAAAGTAAAGAAGTCTTAAAGCAAGAGCGACGCTTCTTTTATAGTATCATCGGAATCACATTACTCAGTATGGGGTTTATCTTGTGGATTTTTAGAAGTAATTCCATAAAACATAAACAACGGAAAACCATTGTAGAATTAGAGTTATCTAAAGAGAAAAGCGATTATTTGCTTATTCAAAAACAATTGCATGAACAAGAAACTTTAGCGCTATTAGAGCAAGAACGTTTTAAGAACGAGTTAGAAGTAAAAAACAGAAAGCTTACCGCTAAAGCTTTGTATTTGTCTAGTAAGAATGATTTAATCGAAGAAGTGCTACAGTCGCTATCTCAGAATACAGAGATTGTGGAAAACGCTGAATTAAAAAAACAGATACGAGAGTTAAAGAATCACCTTAAAACAGATACCCAATGGGATAGTTTTTTTACGCACTTTGAGGAAATTAATCAGGGGTTTTTAGATCGGCTTAGACATAAACATGATAAACTAACCCCAAGTGATATTCGGTATATCACTTATTTGTACATGAATTTATCAAATAAAGAAATCGCATCGCTTTTAAACATTACACCGCAATCTTGTAGGAAGCGTAAGGAGCGACTTTCTAGTAAGTTAAATATTCCCGATAACACTACACTTCATAACTATTTATCCATGATATAATTTTTGTGTCACGCTAAAAGAACAGCAGTGTCACGGAATGTCACGCTTAAAATAGGGCGCTAACGATTCATTGTATCTATATTTATCGACCTAACTTAAATATAAGATATTATGAAAAAACAAATTACTTTACTATTTTTTTTCTTAAGCGTTATCATTTCCATCAAAGCCACTGCTCAAATTGAATTTGAAGGATCAAACGCTTATGGACAATTGCTTGATGTTACTTATAGTCAAACGCAAGAAGATGTCATTTATGCGCTTACCTTAACGAATCACGTTGTAACATCTACGGATGGTGGCGGTAGTTGGACTGTTTTGTATTCAGACCCTTTAGATAATTATGCAAGATTATTAGATCTTAAACTTATCAATGAAGGGGCTGCATTAAGTTTTAATGTTAGAGCAGAAGGTACTGATTACAACAAGATAATCATATTTGATTTAGCCACAGCTTCTATTGTGCAGACGTTTTCACCACCAAACTCATATGAATTTGATATTTTAATTGAATCTTATGATATTTCAGATTCCAATAATGATGTGGTGTTAATGCATACGACCTATTCTTTGGCAGGTGCTTATACTCATGAGGTGTTTTATACTTCTAATGGTGGTCTAAATTGGAACGCTGTTTACTATAGTCCTATTAACGATCATGTTGCTGTAAACAATGTAAGTATTTCTCCTAGTGATGATAACAAGCTGTTTCTTATGCGAGGTGGTTCTACAACTAGAGAGTTAGGAGGAGTCTTTGTATCTTCAGATGCAGGACAAACTTGGGAAAATAAAATACCAGGAAACACTTATGACGCTATAGCTTTTAACCCAGATAATTCAGATGATATATTATTGGGAACGGGTTATGGTTATGACACTCATATAGAAAACTTATACCGTTCTTTAGATGGCGGATCTACTTGGGCCATTGTACCTATTACATGGACCACAATGTCTACTGATAACATTAATAAGATTGAGTTTAACCCAATCAATGCTAATGAGATCATCGTTTTAGAAGAAAATGAAATGGTTGTGTCTTCAGATAATGGAGCTACTTGGGAAAACTATGTTTTTAGCGAAATAGATCCAGAGGCCTATTATTACGGTCTATCAGCATCTTATAATCCTTTTGTGGCTGATGAACTGTTAATTACAACTAATTTTTATCCATTCTTAACGACAGATGGAGGTTTAACGCTTAGTAAATTAGAAAACCCTTTTATTAATTCAACAGGAACTATTGCCGCTTTCTCTTCTGAGAGCGAAAATCACGTTTATCACGGTATGCGTTTAGGTTACATGCATAAAGATTTACAAAATGATACTGAAGAAGGGTATTTTCTTCAACCGTTAACTCAAGGATTTGGATCTGGTGTAAAAGTGTTTGCTGATCCTGTTGTACCTGGTCGTGTATTTATCGGTAATAGATCATCGAATACATCATATATTAACGTGAGTTCAGCGCATGGTGCAGATTTAAAATTGATTGCGAGTTCAATGTTCTTCTTAATTTTAGAGGACGTATCTACATCTATTGCGAACCCAAATATTAGTTGGATATCTACAGGTATAGAAGTACATAAAGTAGATTTAACCGATTTGGATAATATTATTGATGAGAATATTGCTGTCCCTGAGTTAGGCGAGGTTATAACGGCAGTACAAGTAGATAGTGATGCTGCAACTACTATTTTCATTGCACAAGGTGTTGATTTTTATAAATCGACTGATGATGGTGCTACTTGGAATATAAGTACTGTTGGTTTAGAAGCTTTAGACGTTGGTGATCATTTAATAGTAGATATAGAGCAAAACCCTTTAAATGCAAATCAGTTGTTGTTATCTACTACTGCAGGTATCTATTTATCTGAAGACAAAGGAGATTCTTGGGTTTCTATTTCAACAGAATTTACGGATAACGTTGTCTTTTCATCTGTTACAGAGAATACCATAGTAGGAGTTACACATTACTCTGATGGATTTAACGTGCCGTTGCCAGTGGCCAAAGCAAAAATTATCATCAGCACAGACTTAGGGGCTACTTGGACTGAAATTCCACCAGGGAGGTTAAACTATCCTTTTACAGAGTCTTCTGCATTTATTTTTACTGAAGATGCAGTAAGTGTTTATTTGGGAGTACACGATTTAGGTTTAATAAAATATGATATTGATTTAGAAACCTTATCTGTTAATTCTGAAATATTAAATGATACCCCAATTCAATTATACCCAAACCCAACCAAAAATAGCTTTTCAGTACACAGTGATGCTAACGTAATAGCTGTTACTATTTATACTTTAACTGGTCAAAATGTTAAAACAATTAATCACCCTAGTAATGAGATTAATATTAGTGACTTAACTCCAGGAGTATATTTAGTAAACGTAAAAACGACTAAAGGTAGTATTACTAAGCGATTACTAAAGTCTAATTAGTGTTATAAGCTTTCCCTAAAAGTTTTATAGCTTATTAGTTCTTGTATCACTTAAGAACTGAAATTGATTAGGAGCCCATTTTATGTAATGATGATGTCATTATTTAGAATAGGGTTCCTTTCTATATCACATAATTTGTGGTTCTATATACTATACTTAATTTCACAAGGACTTAAAAAACAATGCAACTTCTTCTTCAAAGATAGCCATAGGAATGCGATGCTCCAGATCTTTGTGAATATGTAATTTGTACTGTGGATGGTCTATTAATGTCTCAGCTAAAAAAATCATGGTTTGTTGTGGGGTTACAACAACATCTTTTGTACCTAATACAATTTGCTTATATACACTTGTTTTATTAGTCATAACAGGGATATTTTGAAGCACAGATTTTTGGGCTAATGCTGGATTAAATAATAGGGCAGGACATTGCAAGAGGTTGGACAGGTAATAGCCTGTGAAACCGCCCATACTACTTCCTATGACCACGTTTATAGTCTTAGATTTAAATGCAGCAGTTAGATTTGCAATGGCATATGCATCTCCTTCATAATCTATTGCAGGTGCATAGACGTCTCCATAACGTTCTAATACTGCGCGTTTTTCGGGGCTTAAACTTCCATTTAGACCGTGTATATATAGGATTTTCATTGTGTTATTTTAGACTTTCTTTTTAAGAGTTCAACGCGTAAGATACTTAAATTGATACATGATATTGTCATGAGTTATAGTGCATTGTTTAAGGTCGCAGGTTTAAATTACGTATCTATTATTGATATTAGCCTTGACGTAATTTTATTAATTATGCTATAAGCTTGTTTTAAGCATGTTATAAGCACGCTATAACCACGCTATAACCTGTATTTTGATTTGTGCTATATTTTTGATTTATAGGTGTTTAGGTTTGTTTTTGTAAGTGTCTCTAAATTAACAAAACGGATTACTTAAGGGGCGCGTGTTTTTATAAGTATTTTAAAGTCATTGGTTATATGTAGAATGTGATCATCAGGACTTAAAATGAATGCCTAAAGTATTTTCAGAAATTTACCAATTCCGATAAATAAAAAGCTAAAATCTTAGCAAAAATAGCCATTGCTTACTTTGATGAAAATGATCTAAACATCTTATATTAATGGGTGTATTTTGTATTCTAGAGCGATTGGATGCTCTTTATGACTATTAAAAAAATACCTTTAATGCATGATTGGATTTCTTATTTTTAGCAATTTCTAAATTGTATAACCATCGTTGTACAACTAGCACATCATCGTATGCGAGCGTTAGAATAAATTTTAAGAAATACGTAAAGGGATAATTTAGAGTATTATTTCTTCAAAATTCGATGTACAGATATGAGTTGTGAATCAGATTCAATATGCATAAAATACACTCCTTGGGCTAAATCGCTAATGTCTAATCCATTTTGATGATCATAAAGATTAAAAGATTTTATTTTTTGCCCGTTAAGGTTAAAGATGGTTGCATTTGTTGCTGTTGTATTTATTTCTTTAATAAATACTTTATCGCTAGATGGATTTGGGTAAATATTAAATTTATTTTTTGTGCTTTCAACATCTTCAATATTTAAAGTAGTTCCAATATCTAAGGTGAAAATATCTGAACGATTACCCACAGCGACAATAGTATTTTCTGATATGTGAAAATTATTGCAGCAATTTGGGTCTTCAATTATACTATCATCTATAAGTTGCCAAGAACTGCCAGCATCTAGAGTTCTATAAACCCCTCCATTGCTATTAATTGCCAGCGCATAATTAGCATCAAAAAACTTGTATAAAAACACATAACCAGGAAATTGATTTAAATTAAACGTATTGCCTCCATCTGTAGTTATATATTGGCCAATATAAAATGTATCGGTATCTATTAAATTAATATCATAGTAGGTGGCTCCATTGAAATTTATAGGGGTCCATGTGTCTCCTCCATCTGTAGTTTTGTAAAACTGACCAACGGTACCTAATATTCCAAAATTATCATCTAGGAATTTTATAGTTCTCACACTATTGAAACTTGAATCAAATGTCCACCCGGTGCCATTTTGATAACGATAAAGGCCCGAATCTCCCCAACCAAAGCCACCACCAACAAAATAATCATTTTCGGATTTTAACCATAATGCTGTAGTTATAAATTGTTCTGTTATATTGGCCCCGTTGAAAGTAGTCCAAGTTTCTCCATAATCAGCGCTGTAAGCAACGCGATTAATGAGTTGATTTGTTGTAATTGCTTTGCCATTTGGCAGAAAATGAACGGCGTAACAGCAGGCATTACTTGGTATATACATTTTCTCCCAATTAATACCGCCATCAGTAGTTCTAAACATTAAATTGTCATATACAGAACTACTTCCTGTGTGAATACCAGTAACTAATCCATCATTATCGTTGGCAAATGAGACTCCTTTTAGATCACTCATCGTTACACCTTCAAGATGTGTTGTCCATGTTGCGCCATTATCAGTAGATTGAAAAATATCGCCATCAGAACCTAGATAAATTGTGTCATTAGAAAAGGCCACAGAAGATAAATCACTCCAATAGCTGATTTCGTAGTTTGACCAATTGATTCCCATATCTGTAGATTGTAAAACTACACCAGCACTGCATGCTGCTACATACTTGCCATTATTATACTTTATGTCATTGATGGGGTTTAGGGTTCCGCTTGTGGCTTCTGTCCAGGTAATGCCTGCATCACTGGTATTAAATATTTGCCCTCCAGATCCAACGAGAATTCCTTGCATTGCGTTTATGAATAGGATTTTATTTAACGTCCTATTGTTTTCAACAGGTAAGGGAATTTCATTCCATGTAGTTCCGCCATCTGTCGTACCTATAAACGTAAGATATTCACCACAGGCAAAACCAATATTTTCATCTATAAAGAACACATCTTTAATGATTTCTGTTGTACCTGTTGTTAACTGTTGCCATGTTGATCCTCCGTCTAAAGTCTTATGTATTCTACCTGAACCTCCAGAAACAAAACCTAAATTTTCATTTAAGAAAAACACATTAGAAAAGCCATAATTATCCAATGTAAATTGCTCTACGGTCTCAAATTTGTCTGTTGTTTTAATTAATTTGTTTGTGGCAACTAAGAATCCTAAATCATCAGTAAGCATATGCATATCTTTAGACTCATGACTAGAAGCATTTCGATAGCTTAATCCATTGTTGGTACTTATTAACAAGCTTTTAAGTGTTGTAGTCGCATCTAGGGCAAATATGGATTGGTCTTCAGAGATATGCATCTCAGTGATATCAGAGATATTCTTTAACGGATTTCTCTGTACCCAACCTTGCGCAAAAGTTGAAGAATTTAGAGCTATAAATATTATAAGTATTGTAGATTTTATTGGGGTATTCATACGTGCGATGATTGATCGGTTAAATGTTCGGTTCAAAAATTAATACTGTTGGTCCTGTGTAAGATTAGTTGTGTGTTTAAACGTCTAATTTAGTAAATAAATCATAGATAGGATATTCTGCATATATGTTTGTAAGTTGGCAGTGCATTAATAGTGAGTTGTATACGGTGTTCTACGCCGTTTTTTATTCCGCTTAATTTTTCTTTTAGTTTTCAATTTCACAAACTTGTTAAATTTCGGAAGCGTAAATTATGTTTTTCAGTTCACTTTTACGCAACATTTATAACTTCCGTTTGCGTAATAATTCCGCAAGAGTAAATACGGTGTTTTGTTCCGATTCAGCGTATTTTATTCAATTGTTTTAATTTATTTCTTTTACTATTTTGCTGAATTTTTATTTTCCATTTTTTTTTTTTTTGGTTTTCTTCCATTTGTCAGATACAAATACACTATATATCGTTAATGCAACTCCAAGAATTAGAGCACTATATTGTAAAATTTTGTGTTCGTTCAAAATTGTTAATCCAAGGGTTGTAAACATCAATCCTATTACTATAAAGGTCGTTCCATTATTCTTTTTCATTTTTTGTATGTTATGGTTCAAGGTATTGGTAGATTCAAATATTAATATGTTACAATTTACGTGTTCTTAAATTGCGTAGCGTTTATGTATAAGAATAGTTGCGGGTTTGTGTGCGAGGATTTTCCGAAGGAAAATCAGACGTAACAAAAGCGCAACGACCTTTGTTTAAGCCTAAAACAGCAATTATTTTTATACGGTGTTACCAAACGTTTTTCTTTTTTAAGATTCTAATATTCCAGAAATAAGTGTTTTATATTTTTGAATATCCTTTTCAAATTTCTTTTGTACAGCAATCCATAATGCAATTCCTATAGCTAGTAGTATTCCTCCAAAGATGTACATGGAAGGACTACTATTTATTCCTGAGAATACCGCAATTAGAGCACCCAAACCTAAAAACAAATGTGTAATTACTATCAACCTTATTAAAAAGTGTTGAGTAAAAGAAACTTCGACATTGGTCTTATTTTCAGCATCTATATTTAATAATTTTCCATTAATGATAGTCCAATTTTGGTATGCCAAATGCCACGCATAAAGAATCCGCTTACGAATTTTAAATGTTATTGAATTATTTTTATCACTATCAACACTAAAAACAAATCCATTGTCCGAACCAAGTTTGGATTCTAATTTCTTGCTGATGTCTGTAGGATTACTTTCTGTTTTAAAATTCCATACTTTCATATTTTTAGTTTTAATGTTTGGTAACGGTTTTGTGTATGGTTAGTTGCGTGGTTAAGCAACTAATTTAGTAAACAAAAACGAACGCGAGAAAATTCCGAAGGAATTTTCCAAGTAATCAACAACCAAAGCAATTAATTATACACGGTGTTAGCTGACGTTTTTTATTTAAGGTAAAGTAAAAACATTATAAATTACATAAATTAAACCTGTAATTAATAGTAAAATCACTATACCCGCAAAAATCAATAAAATCATATCCGAATTTAAATCAAATTGTGAATCTGTCCTGTTATTATTTTTGCTATTTTCACCTTTAATTAAATTGAACAGATATAAAGATTTTTTGACATCTAAATTTTCTTTATTAAATCTTCCAATCATATAATAAGCATGACAGCCATCCTCTGAAAATTGAGGTTTTAATTTTCCTAAAGAGCTTTCTTTATAGCCAATATATTTTTTTAAATCAATTATGTTTTGAATAATTTTCTGATTTTTCAATTCAATTAAACTTGGATGCAAATAGAAGTTAATATTATTTAAAATACAATACTCAACTATTTTATTGAATGAATTCAAAAGTTCATCATCAGAAAAGTATTTTATATCTAATGGCTCTAGAATATTTGTTTTATTAATCTCCTCTTTTTTTAACCAATCATAATTTGAAACATGACATCTAATGATTTTCTCTTCGTTTTGAATGTTGAAAAAATTTTTTCCAATTAAATTTTCAATATATTGATAAATTAACTCATCAATTGTTATGTTATTATCTTTAATTATTTTTTTTCCGTTACCTGTTAGTCTTCCTTCAATTTTGGTTATATTAAATTTATCTTTACCATTTTCCGAATAATGAATCATATAGGAATCTGTATGTTCTGAAACAACAAAAGATAAAGCATTTAATTCATTTATGAGATATGAATACGTACATAGGTCATAATTTAATAATACTAATGTACCATTCTCAGTATAATATACATCATAATAAAACAAATCTGTATTTGAAACTAAAGCCTCTTCAAAAGTTAATTCTTCAGTTTTAACAACATTCATTTTAAGAATATTGTTTAATACATCAAGTTCGTTTTTGAAATTTTTGTTGATTGCTAATCCGGAAATAAAAAGACCCATTCGTTTGATTTTAATTTTAAATATTCTTCGTTTTTTAAATGTCTGCTAACGGTTTTGTGTATGGTTAGTTGCGTGGTTAAGCAATTAAATTAGTAAACTTTTACGAACCCGTGAATATTCCGC
>NZ_JABFDK010000010.1 GCF_013403865.1 Winogradskyella costae | reverse complement strand
GAACGTATTGGAAGTAATGCAAAAATTTATATATTTGACCGGTACGGAAAGTTACTGAAACAATTAAGTCCTGATGGTAACGGGTGGGATGGAACCTTTAAAGGAGAAGCTATGCCAACGAGTGACTACTGGTTTACAGTAGAATACGACGAACCAAGTGACGGGGTACGTAAAGAATTTAAAGCCCATTTTACTTTAAAGAGGTAAATTGTAATTATGAAATATAAAAGGCCTGAACATTTAAGTATGTTCAGGCTTTTTTTTTTGCTTTATTGCGATATGAAGTTAAAACGGTATTTGTTTTTCTGATAGGCACTTTGGTAAGTTTAGCTTATTGTTAAACAGGTAATCAGAATTATTAAAGCTGTTTAAAGCGTATTAGATTAAGTTTATTTATAATAAAGGTCTATAGGGTATAGAATTCACATTGAGGTATAACCTGTTTCTTTTAAATAGGCTCGTATTCATTTAAAAGAGCTTTAAATGATCTAATTAAGGCAAATAAATTAGGTTTTTATCCGAATTTCTTATTACCAACAGCATTACGAAACAAAAAAAGACGTGAACATATTAAATATGTTCACGTCTTTTAATTCTTTTTAAATTTAATTTGTTTATAAATTAAAACCTAAGGTTAAAACAAAGTCTGTCAATTTTGATTGTATTTCTGCGGCATCAGTTAAGCCTGCTGTATATAATTGGTAATTATAATCGCGCTCGGATTGGCTGAAAGCAAAATCTATATTAAGATTACCAAAATTATATCCTAGACCTAGAGAGTATCCATTGAGGTCTCCATAAAAATTATCATCTTTATAAGGGCTCTCTTCAAAACGATAACCGCCTCTAAAACTTATTTGTTTAAATCGATATTCCCCACCCAATCTATAAGAAACAGCAGAATCTAAATCGTTACTTATACTGTTATTTAAGCTTGAATAAAGCGCTTCTGTAGTTGGTTTGAATTTTGCATTACTGTAATCCTTCACAGCATAGTCAAAACTTAATAAGCCAGATTTACCAAAAACATAAGCCAAACTTCCTGTAACCTTACCTGGGATTTGTAATTTATATTCTTCATATACGTTAATAACATTTGGGTTTACAACTTGAATAACGTTAGATCCTCCCTCTAAGCGCGACGTGGCTAAATATTGTGAGGTTTCATCAGAAATTCTATACCATGTAGGTGAATTGTAAGATAGTCCAACTCTTAACTCTTCAGTGATTTTTGCTATTCCACCTAATTGAAATGAAAAACCACTACCTGTAGTTAATAAATTATTTTCAAAATCCACACCATTGATTAGTGAGCTGGTATTTGAGTTAGACTCATTAAAAAGTGTTGTTCGTTCATAATTTATAAAGTGTGAATTTAAATTCAATCCAAAATAAAATTTATCCTTATAGCTTGTCGCAACATTAAAAGCCAATTTACCATTGTAGCCACGACTAGAGTAAGCATAACGTTGGTTGTAATTGCCACCTCTTATATTCGAGTTATAGGCTGTATTTTCATTTGTATTATCCGATGGATCAATAATAAATCCTTCATAGCCTAAAAATGCTTGCTGGTTTCTATAACCAAAGAATGATCCTATTTCTGAATAAGCTTCTGAAATTGATTCGCCTGGTAAAGCTGAAATTTCATCAAATTGCAGGCCTTGAGCATTAGATAAAAAATAATCACCTATTGAATTATTTTGGTTTACACCATTGGCAACCCATTCATTATCGAAATCAGCAGACCGGTCATAGGCAAAACTTAATGAGAATTTATTCCAACCCGAGTTTTCATTTGTATTTCTAAAAATAAAAGCAGCACCCAACTGATTTAAATCTACGTTTGAATTAGAAGAGGAATTAGCCCCATTAAAATAACTAACGTCATTATTCGTATTCAATAAACCTAACGATATTGAACCATGGCTACTATTAAATATAGCAGAACCAGCAGGATTAATATTAATACTAGACATGTCTCCACCTAAAGCACCAAATGCTCCGCCCATCGCTCTGTACCTAGCAGTTCCTTGAATCTCATCCATAGAATACCTAAGTGCATCTGTAATGTCTTGCGCTAAAATATAAGACGTGCTTATTAAGCCTATGCTTAACATAAGTAACTTTTTCATATATAATTTATTAAATTTTAGAAGTACTATAATTTTATCCCCTATCTACCTCCTCGTCTACTACTGCTAGATGAGCTACCACCGCTAGATGACCTAGAGCTACTTGAAGAAGATCTGACAGTCCCTGTTGATCTAGACGAACTACTAGATCCTGAACGCATTGTTCCTGAAGATCTTGTACTTCTTGTTGGAGTCGTTGATCTTGTGGTTGTGGTTCTCGTTGTGGTAGGTCTAGTCACTCTTCTTGTTGTGGTTGATCTTGTCGTTGTAGATGAGTTTCTAATAGTACTTGAAGGTCTTGATGTTGATGTATTTCTAATAGTTCTAGTATTAGAAGTATTTGATCGTAAATTACTATTAAGACTATTTCGGGATAGACTGGAAGGATTTGATATTCTCCTTGAAGAATAATTACTTCTCGACAATGCAGAATTGCTTCTACGATTTAAGCTATTATTGTATAATAAGGATCCTCTTCTAGAATTATTGTAAGCATATCGGTTATTTCTATAGTAACCATTATTCCAACCATAATTATTATAACCATAACCATATCCCCAAGGAGTATAATGGCCATAGCCATAGCCACCGTATCCATAGCCATAATAACCTCCATAAGACCAACGATTGTTCCATCCCCATGGACGTCCCCAATCGTAATAGCCGTAACCAAACCCGCCATTCATCATCCACGGATTATTATAGCCATACCAGCCATTATCTATGTAATTAATAGTAACAGAATTGCTGTTTTGTCCCCATCCCCCGTATGCAGGACGTTCTTCTTGGGTATCAATTATTTCTTCTGTATAATTTCCTTCATAAGAATCTACATCTGTGAAGACCTCTGATTCTTCTTGTATAGCATCAACTTCAGCCGAATTTTCGGCAAAATAGTTTTTATAATAATTGGAATTGTTTGTTGAAGTGGTAACTGCAGTTTCCTCTGTATCATTTTCGTACTCTTCAGTAGCATAAATGCCGTCATTATCATAACCTGCATACTGAAACGAACCACAAGAAGTTAACGCGGTTATTAAACCGAGTGCAACAAAAAATGGCAATTTTCGATTTATTATAGTTTTAAATTGCATATCTCTTTTATTTTATTGTTGAACATAGCAAAAATAGTTAGTTTTGCTGTATTATTTAATACATTTAACATAAGCACAATATTTGTGCCAAAACAAGGAAAATGAGCAAAAATCTTACAAGTAGAGCTGAGGATTATTCAAAATGGTACAATGAGTTAGTTGTAAAGGCTGATTTAGCAGAAAATTCAGCCGTTAGAGGCTGTATGGTTATTAAACCTTATGGCTATGCGATTTGGGAGAAAATGCAAGCAGAATTGGATAGAATGTTTAAAGAAACAGGACATCAAAATGCGTATTTTCCATTATTTGTTCCCAAGAGTTTATTTGAAGCGGAGGAGAAGAATGCAGAAGGTTTTGCTAAAGAATGTGCTGTAGTTACACATTATAGATTACAAAATGACCCTGACAACGAAGGAAAGCTAAGAGTAGATCCTGATGCTAAATTAGAAGAGGAGTTGGTTGTAAGGCCAACTAGCGAAGCTATTATATGGAATACTTATAAAGGGTGGATTCAAAGCTATAGAGATTTGCCGATTTTAATAAATCAATGGGCTAATGTCGTACGATGGGAAATGAGAACACGTTTGTTTTTACGAACAGCTGAATTTTTATGGCAAGAAGGCCATACCGCTCATGCTACAAAAGCAGAGGCATTAGTAGAAGCGGAACAGATGAATGACGTTTATGCTGAGTTTGCTCAAAATTTTATGGCAATACCTGTTATTAAAGGTGTGAAAACAGAAAGTGAGCGCTTTGCAGGTGCAGTTGAGACCTATTGTATAGAGGCTTTAATGCAAGATGGAAAAGCACTCCAAGCGGGTACATCTCATTTCTTAGGCCAAAATTTTGCAAAAGCTTTTGATGTTAAGTTTACTAATAATGAGGGCAAATTAGACCATGTTTGGGCAACGTCTTGGGGAGTCTCTACACGATTAGTAGGTGCTTTAATTATGACGCATAGTGACGATAAAGGTTTAGTGTTGCCTCCAAATTTAGCGCCATTCCAAGTGGTTATTGTACCTATATTTAAAACTGACGAACAGTTTGAAGCTATTTCAGATAAAGCTGAAAGTATTATTAAAGAGCTAAAAGCGTTTGGCGTTAGTTGTAAATATGATAAAAGAACAACGCACAGACCAGGAGCTAAATTTGCACAACACGAACTGCAGGGTGTACCATTACGAATCGCTATTGGTCCTAAAGATTTAGAAAACAATACTGTTGAGCTCGCTAGACGTGATACTTTAACTAAAGATAGTGTTCAGATCGATGATATAGCTTCAATTATAAAAGATCTTTTAGAAGTCATTCAGAACGAATTATTCTCCAAGGCCAAAAACTTTAGGGATGAACATACCACAGAAGTAGACGATTTTGAAACGTTTAAAAAAGTTTTAGAAACTAAAACCGGTTTTATCTCGGCTCATTGGGATGGAACTGCTGAAACAGAACAAAAAATTAAAGAGTTAACAAAAGCGACAATAAGATGTATTCCTATGGCAAATAGTAAGGAAGAAGGCACTTGTGTGTATAGCGGAAAGCCATCAATGCGGCGTGTGCTTTTTGCAAAAGCATATTAATTTTAAAAAAAAATTAAATTGGTGTTGCAAAAGTGAAATATAGTTGTATATTTGCACCCGCAATGGAAACATTGCAGGTTCATTTAAATATTTTAACAACCAAATGGCCCGTTCGTCTATCGGCTAGGACGCATGGTTTTCATCCATGTAAGAGGGGTTCGATTCCCCTACGGGCTACAATTTTTAATAAGAAAATAATATAATGGCAAATCATAAGTCAGCTTTAAAAAGAATAAGAAGTAACGAAAAGAGACGTGTACTTAATAAGTATCAGCATAAGACAACTCGTAATGCTATAAAAAAATTACGTGAGATTACTGATGCTAAAGAAGCGCAAACTATGTTACCTTCTGTTATCAGTATGTTAGATAAATTAGCAAAGAGAAATGTTATTCATGCTAATAAAGCTGGTAACTTAAAATCTCAGTTAACTAAACATGTTGCTGCAATCTAATTGTAGTTTCTACTAGAATAGTAAAAGTCTTTCCTTTTTGGAAAGACTTTTTTTGTTTCTTCTGTTTTTAATAGTATCCATATATAAACAAAGTTATAATTAATATAGGTAAGAATTTTTCGTTATATCAGAATAAGACATTTCTACTTGGCTAAAACGCTTGCAGTTTAGAAAAAAAGATTCTTATAGATACAATCATTATTAATCTTAACTTTGCATTAAAATAATTAATATGCATAAAGCTGGTTTTGTAAATATTATAGGTAATCCAAATGTTGGTAAATCGACTTTGATGAATGCATTTATTGGTGAAAAGTTATCAATAATTACATCGAAAGCACAAACAACGAGACATCGAATTTTAGGCATTGTAAATGGTGAAGATTTTCAGGTCATTCTTAGTGATACACCAGGTATCATAAAACCAGCTTACGAATTGCAAGAATCTATGATGGATTTTGTAAAGTCTGCTTTTGATGATGCTGATGTTTTAATCTATATGGTTGAAATTGGTGAGAAGGAACTAAAGGATGAAGCCTTCTTTAATAAAATTACCAATTCTAAAATTCCTGTTTTATTATTGTTAAATAAGATTGACACATCTAATCAAGAACAATTAGAGGAACAATCCGTATTGTGGCAAAGCAAAGTGCCTAATGCTGAATTTTTTCCTATATCTGCAACTGAAGGTTTTAACGTTCAAAATGTATTTGATAGAATCATTGAACTATTACCTGAGTCTCCTGCATTTTATCCAAAAGACCAATTAACAGATAAACCGGAACGATTTTTTGTAAACGAAGCTATTAGAGAAAAAATCTTAATTCATTATAAGAAAGAAATTCCGTATGCTGTTGAAGTAGACACAGAGGAGTTTTTTGAAGAAGCTGATATTATCAGAATGCGTTCTGTTATAATGGTTGAACGTGAAACCCAGAAAGGTATTATTATAGGACATAAAGGTTCTGCATTAAAACGTGTAGGAGTAGAAGCGCGTAAAGATTTAGAAAAATTCTTTGGAAAGCAAGTGCACTTAGAATTGTATGTTAAAGTAAATAAAAATTGGAGAAGTAATCAGAATCAGTTAAAACGTTTTGGTTATAATCAACGATAAGCACTGATAGTTTCTACCATAAAATTATGTAGTCGATGCATTTCTAGTTTTCCTTTTGTGCGTCCTAAGCGACCTGCAAAATAGAGGGCAAACCAAATAACGATCATAAATAGAGATGCAAATAATTGTATAGCATAAGAGTTTCCTAAGCTAGCATTTGTATATGCCCATACTCCAAAGCCTAGACATAAAGTTGCTACGATAAAATGAAAAAACATAAACATAGTCCAAACTGTTGGATTAGGTCCAAATAGGCCATGAATAATTGCTTTATGGCTTGTATCTGCGTTAATCTCTAAATGCAGCTGTGGGGACCAAAAGTGCTGATTTTTTTTGGGAAACCTTATAAATACGTGATCATCTACCCTAGAGACTATAAATTCATCTTGAGTCGTTTTCATAGCCTCAAAAATTTCTAATACAGTTTCGTTATTCGAATTAACTTCAAGCTTAAATCGAGGTCTTAAAACGATATCATTAGGCAGTCCCATAGTTTATCTTGTAAGCATTTTTATCGTAGAATAAGGAATTCGCAACGTCTATTAATTGAAAATTCAGTTTCCGTACAATTTGAACCGCAAGGAACTAATGGCTTCGTTTCGCCATACCCCTTTGAGGTTAGACGTGCTCTAGGTATGCCATTCTCTACAAGATATTCTAAAGTAGCACGTGCTCTTTTTTCAGAAAGGTCCATGTTAAAATCATAGCCTGCTCTAGAATCGGTATGTGCACCAAGTTGGATTTCCATCCTTGGATATTTAGTCAATAAAGCAACTAATACATCTAATGTTCGTGCTGCTTGAGGTTTAATATCCCATTTTGCAAAATCGAAATAAATATTCTCTAATTCGATATATGTATTGCCTTCATCGTCATCCGTAACAATTTCCTCGGCATCCTTATAAGATTCAATTTCTAACTCAATATTAAACTCAATATTACCCTTATCATTGGTGTCAAAAAATTCTAGTTGAGGAATGTATTTTGGCTTAAAGCCTTCTACCGAATATTTTTGACTTGGTTGCGTTGGAAGTTTATACCGTCCATCTTCACCTACTAATTGCTCTGCAATAACATTACCATTTTTATCAAATAATGTGACCGTTGTATTTGGTAGTATTTTACCTGTTACTTTATCTGTAACTAAACCCTCAATAAAATAAGTTCTGTTGTTGTCGATACGTTTAAATGTATATATATTATCTAAACCAGATCTGTTAGATGAGATATATCCTGTATTAATGGAATCCACAACTACAAAAGCAAAATCATCTTTTTCGCTATTTATAGTTTCGCCTAAATTGAGAGCCTCCAAAAATTCATAATTATTGACACGACTAGCAAAAAGATCTAAACCTCCAAATCCATGTTTACCATTTGAAGAAAAGTAAATTGTACTATCTTTAGATATAAAAGGAAATTGTTCTCTGCGAATGGTGTTAACATTTTCTCCTAGGTTAATCGGAGTTCCAAAAGAATTATCGGCATAAACATCTACATAGAAGATATCAAAAGAGCCTATAGTATTAGGCATATCACTAGAGAAGTATAATCGAGTTTCGTCACTATTTAATGATGGGTGCATTGTGGAATAGGTGTCGCTTGAAAAAGAAACAGGGGCTATGTTTGTCCACTCATCCTCAACTAGATCTGCTTTAAAAATACTAACAACTGCAATTTTTGTTGAATCTAAATCGATTCGTTTTTTTAGATTTCGAGAAAAATACATGGTTTTACCATCTTTAGTAAACACGGCATTGCTTTCATGCTGCTTAGACGTATTAATATTATCGCTAAGAGGCTGTATACTATCTAAAGCCATATCATCACCTTTAGTTACAACACCTTCGTATAAATCTAAATAGGGTTTACCATTCCAATTGTAATTTGGATTCTCTATATTTTTAGTAGATGCAAAAACAACTTTATCACCATGAAGTCCAATTCCGAAACTTGAACCTCCAACATCTTCTGTGAGATTTTTTAATTCATATTTATAAGGAACTATACGCTTTAGTAAGGCTTTTAATTTGGGTGTGTTTATAGTATCATTTAGATATAGTGTTGAAATTTCATCTGCTTTTTCGTAATTTTTAATGCCTTTTAAAACTTGAAAATATTTAAAATAGAAATCCTCGGTTAACTCAGTATTAATTTTAGCATCAAAAACCTGCTTATATGCTTTATACGCTTTTTCAAATTCAGAATTATAATAATAACAATCTCCTAATTTTGTTAAATTATGAACTGTTTTTGGAAGACTTGAAAAAATCTCTGCTGCCTCAACATACGCTTTGTTTTTATAAAGTGTATTTGCTTTTTTAGACGATTGTGAAAAGCACAGGGTTCCTGTTGTTAAGGCTGCTAATAATATATATAGTTTAAAGGTTTTCATGTGACTTCTATTAGAAAAATCTAGGGGATTTATCGTAGCCTTTTCCGAGATTACCGATGTTAAATAATAATAATAGTTCGTGCGAGCCAGAATTAAATCGTCCTAAATTAGAGATTGTATGGTCGTAAGCATAGCCAATACGAACCGCTGACGACATAGAAAAATTAAGCATACCTGTTACGGAGTCATCATACCGATAACCAACCCCAAACTCAACCTTATTATGGATTAACACATTGGCAGTTACATCTACAGACAATGGTGCATTATTAACATATTTAGTCATAAATGCTGGTTTAAATTTGAAATTATCTCCAAAATTTAAGACATACCCACCTGTTAGAAATACATGCATATTTTCAGAGGCTTCAGAAATAATTCCACTATCATCTTGAAGGTGTTTGGTTTGTAATAAATTAGGTACGGATAGTCCTAAATAATAATTTTCCGAAAAATAATATAAACCAGCTCCGACATTGGGAAGCGTTCTGTTTATATTTTCTGCAAATAAAGGGTCTGGTAATGGATCTGAATATACGAAACCATCAAAATTAGTACTGTAAAATGTTGCTCCTGCCTTTATTCCAAAAGATAAACTAGAATTATCTCCTGCAGGAATAACATACGCAATATCAGCATAAGCACTAGTTTGTTTTACAACATCACCGATTTCATCATGAACAAAAGAAAGCCCGCCTTCCAAGCGATCTGTAATTTTAGAATGCATAAATAGTGAGCCAGTTGTAGGACCGCCAACAGAGCTTGCCCATTGTGACCTGTAAATTAAACCAAAGTTCATAGAAGTATCATCATCAGTTGCGTAAGCAGGATTTATGACACTCATATTATACATATATTGGGTGAATTGAGGATCTTGTTGCGCATGTAATGAGAACCCTAAGAATAGAGTTATAATCGCAATACAATATGTTGTTAATTTACGTATCATTTTAATATGTCATAATTATCTATTCAGATAAACTCTCCCTTGTTGTGGTTGGCGTTGGCCATCATTAAATTCTATAATATAAAAATAGACACCAGCAGGAAGCACTGTATTACTGTTTTTTGATGTACCATCCCATTTAGGAGAATTAATATCTCCTTCATAAAGTATATTTCCATATCGGTTAAATATACTTAGCTTAAAGTTAGGGTACAATATATCTAAATTGATGATGTCAAAGACTGGGTTAATAGGATCTCCATTTGGAGAGAATCCATCAGGAATTAAAAGTTCGTCTACACAAGTAATAAAATCGATACTAACTTCTAATCTTGTTACGCTTTCACAACCATCTTCCGATGTTAAAACTCCGTAATATGTAACCCCTTCTTGCAATATTTCTGTATTATCATAAGGAGTACCTTCAGTTGGTTGATTATACCATATAACAATTTCTTCATTAATAATATTAGCTGATAGGTCTGCTATTGTTGGATTGTCTTCCGAGCAAAATTCATCACCACTACTAATAATTTGAGGTGTTGGTAAATTTTCTATTGATATAATTACAGGTTCTACAGCATCTGTAATAGCACTACAATTTTGGCCTAAAACGAATAATTGAGTAAGTGTAACGGATGTTAAACCTGAATTAGGTAATAAAGATTGTGGAATAGTAAACATAGCATTACCTCCGACGATAGTAATGGCTATTGTATTTACTGAATTATTAGCATTGGTAAGCTCATACACTATAGAATATTCTCCATCTGGCAATTGATTAGCACCTGTTATATCAATCGTAACTTCTTCTAAACCAACACAAACAATATCATTAATTATTGACATGGTGAAGCCTGAAATGTCTGGAATATCGATGATACTTACGGTTACATCTGCGGAGTCTGTTAATCCACATGTTTCAGAAGTAACGGTATAGGTGTAAACACCTACAGGGTCTATCATTGGATCGTAAACACCAGTTCCACTTGTTAGCGCAGGTGTCCAAACTCCTCCTATATCTGGTATACCTCCAAGACTGTCAAATAGGTCTACTGTTCCTGTTTCGTCGATACACAAATTGAGTGCCGTATCACTTCCTGCATTTGGGTCTGGTATAATTGATACAACAACTTTAGAGGTATCACTAGGACAGGCATTACCAGCACTAGAAATGGTATAGGTATACGTTCTAGGAATATCAATGCTTGGATCAAATATTCCGGTTCCACTTGTAAGTTGTGGAGACCATGTTCCTCCAACATCAGGATCACCTCCTAAAACATCAAATAAATCAATAATTGGAGAATTACTACATAATTCAATTATTCCATCTGTTCCTGCGTTATTATTACCTGAAAAAGATACCGCTACTGTTGCAGAATTTGTACCACAAGAGTTAGTAATGGTATAAGTGTAAGTACCTTCTAAATCTATATTAGGATCTAAAACTCCATTACCACTATTTAGCACAGGCGACCAAGTTCCACCAGTTTCAGGTGTACCAGAAAGACTATCAAATAAATCGACAGTATCTATTGAGTCACATAAATTTAATGTCCCATCATTTCCTGCATCAGGTTCTTGAGAAAGAGAGACGATGACTGTTGCTGTAGCATCAGGACAAGTAGGGCTAGAAATAGTATAGGTATAAGAACCAGCAGTATCAGTGCTAGGATTAAATATTCCAGTTCCACTTGTGAGCGTAGGTGACCACGTTCCTCCAATATCTGGAGTTCCGCCTAAACTATTAAATAAATCTACCGCTGTATCTGTACTACAAAAATTAATTGATCCATCTGTTCCTGCATCGTTAGTAGAAGATAAAGAAACGTCAACAGTGGCGGTACTAAAACCACAAGAATTAGTTACTATATAAGTATAATTGCCTTCTGGGTCTATAGCTGGGTCAAAAATTCCGGAACCACTATTTAGGGCTGGCGACCAAGTTCCTCCTGTTTCAGGTGTGCCTGCAAGACTATCAAATAAATCTACTGCATTAGTTGAATCACATAAGTTTAGGGTTCCATCACTTCCTGCATTTGGTCCTTGGGCAACTGAAACGATAACCGAAGCCATAGCATCAGGACAATTAGGGCTAGAAATTGTATAGGTATAAGAACCTGCAGCATCAATACTAGGATCAAAAATTCCTGTTCCACTATTTAAGGAAGGTGACCATGTCCCTCCAACATCAGGTGTGCCACCTAAACTATTAAATAAGTCTGATCCTGTGTCAATACTGCAGAAATCAATTGCCCCATCAGTACCAGCATCATTAGTGTCTGAAAAAGAAACGTCAACAGTTGCAGAACTCGTGCCACAAGAATTGTTTAATGTATAGGTATAAATACCTTCTGGATCAGTATTAGGGTCTAAAACTCCGGTGCCACTATTTAGAGCAGGAGACCAAGTTCCGCCAATTTCAGGAGTTCCAGAAAGACTATCAAATAAATCTACTGTATTTGTTGAATCACATAAATTTAGTGTTCCATCATTTCCTGCATTTGGACCTTGTGAAATAGAAACTTCAACTGTAGCCGTTGCATCAGGACAAGCAGGACTTACGCTTGAAATTGTATAAGTATACAAACCAGCAGCATCAATACTGGGATCAAAAATCCCTGTGCCACTAGCAAGTGTCGGAGACCACGTTCCACCAACATTTGGCGTGCCCCCTAAACTATTAAATAAATCGATAGAAGTATCCGTGCTACAAAGTGCAATTGAGCCATCGGTTCCTGCATCATTGGTATTTGAAAACGAAACGTCAACAGTTGCAGAACTTGTTCCACATGAATTATTTATTGCATAGGTGTAAATACCTTCTGAATCTATATTAGGATCTAAAACGCCAGTTCCACTATTTAGAGTAGGAGACCAGGTTCCACCAGCATCAGGACTTCCGGCAAGACTGTCAAATAAATTCACTGAATTTGTTGAATTACATAAGTTTAATGTACTGTCATTTCCAGCGTTTGGTCCTTGTAAAATTGAAATTAGAACAGTTGCCGAATCATCAGGGCAAAGTGTAGTACTATTTGAAACCGTATACGTGTAAGAATTTGCTGTATCTAGACTTGAATTAAACATTCCTGTGCCACTTGCAAGTGCAGGCGACCAAGTTCCACCAACATCAGGTGTTCCTCCTAAACGATCAAATAAGTCAACAGTTATCGTTTCTGTACTACAAAATTCAACACTTCCATTTGTGCCAGCATTATTAGCGTCAATTGTAGTTACTGATACATTTGCCGAAACATCACCACATATAGAGCTTATTGTGTAAGTATAAATTCCATCAGTATCACTATTAGGGTCAAAAACTCCAGTGCCACTGGCAAGGGCAGGTGACCATACTCCTCCAGTTTGAGGTGTACCGTTTAGACTGTCAAATAAATCTGCTGTATTTGATAGACTACATAAAAGTAAAGTGCCATTAGTCCCAGCGTTTGGAGACTGCTCTAAGGTGACTACGACAATGGCAGAATCGTCCGAACAGGGTTCTGTTCCCGCAGTTGTATAAGTGTAAGTGCCTTCAGTATCAATACTCGGATCAAAAAATCCTGTACCACTAATTAATGCAGGGGACCAAGTTCCTCCAACTTCAGGTGTGCCACCAAGACTATCAAAAAGGTCAATTGTACTATCATCGCTACAAACTGTGATAGCTGCGTCTATCCCTGCGTCTAGGAAGGGAGTTACAGTCAATGTAATTGTTGCTGTTGCATCGGCACATGGAGATGTTCCTAAGATTGTATATGTGTAAGTGTCGTTTGAGTCTATTAAAGGATCGTATATACTTGTTCCGCTTGAAAGTGCCGGCGACCATGTACCTCCAATTTCAGGAGTACCTCCGAGATAATCAAATAAATCAAATGTTCCAATGTTACTACAGATATCAATTGTGGCATCTAAACCAGCATTTGGTTCTGTTATAATGATAACATTAACGTTCGCTGATGCATCAGGGCAAGGAGAAATACCTGCTACTGTATAAGTATAAATACCAGCGGCATCTACCGAAGGATTAAAAAACCCCGTTCCGCTGTTAAGTGCAGGAAGCCATGTACCGCCAGTTTCAGGTGTACCTCCTAAACTATCAAATAAATCTACTGTTGCTAAATTACTACTACAAATTTCTAATATTACATTGGAACCCGCATTTGGTAATGGGTTTACAACAACGGTGACAGTTGCAGATTCATCAGGGCAAGGAGTGTTTCCCGCAAATTCATAAGTATAAGTACCAGGGCTATCGATCGAAGGATCATAAATTCCTGTTCCACTATTTAAGGCAGGAGACCAAATACCTCCAGAATCTGGTGTGCCACCTAAACTATTAAATAAATCTATCGTTCCTGTAGAATTGCAAATGTCTATACTTCCGTCTTCGCCCGGATCTTTAAAAGGAGTAACCGAAACAGTAACTGTTGCAGTAGTGTCCATACATGGTGGCGTACCACTAACTGTATATGTATAGATACCATCTGAATCTATGGCTGGGTTAAACTCAGCCGTGCCGCTTGCAAGCGTAGGTGACCATACACCACCAGTTTCAGGTGCACCCCCTAGGCTTAAAAACAAATCGACAACATCACTAGTGCTACATAATTCTAAAGTTCCATCTGTGCCAGCATTAGTTTCAGGTATTAAAGTGACCGTCACTGTTGCAGATTCATCAGGACAACTATTATTGGAACTGACGGTATAAGTATATGTGCCTTCAGCATCAATACTAGGGTCAAAAATACCTGTACCACTATTTAAAGCAGGTGTCCAAATACCACCTGAATCGGGTGTGCCTTGAAGTTCTGTAAATAAATTTACTGTAGCGTTAGTATTATTGCATATATCTAAAATATTATCTTCTCCAGCATTTGGTGCATTGTCTAAAATGGCTAAAACGGCTAAACGCCCCGTACTTTCACAAGGTGGATCTAAAGTTGTAGCATAATATGTTTGCCCATTTATTAAAGGTGTAGAGGGTGGCAACTCTAATGCCGAAAACAAGGAAATATACCAATTATTGTTACCGCTTGCTACTAAGTCACCAATTGTAGGAGTGAACTCTGTAGTTACACAAAAGTTTTGAACCATGTCCCCAGTAGGAACAGGCGTAGAGCCAACCAAAACCAAAACAGATAATCTTGATGTTCTACAGCTTCCATCTGGACTCGCTTGATCGGCGTAATATATGGTATTATCGCTTAAAATATCAGTTTCATTTAAAGGAGCACCTCCAGAAGATGATAAATACCATTGCACGTCATTTCCTATGGCTATTAAATTGCTTACTGTTGCTAATAGTGGGTCATCTAAACAAACTCCTTGGAAATTATCGCCAACAGGGGGGCCATAAACTGTAATATCTACTCGAGCTCTTGTGCCACAACTTCCTGAGTTGTCGTCAGCATAATAATCTTCTCCGTTAATAAGACTGTCCGAATCGAGTAAGGGAACAGTTGAAGTAGGGGAATCGTACCAAACAACACCACCGCCATTATCAATAGCTTGTAAATCGCCAACAAGTACAGATTGTACATCACAGAGCGATTGCGAGCTGTTTGTAACTGTAGGGCACTGTGCATTAACTGCTGTTAATCCACAGAAAATTGAAATAAGAAGAAACGCTAATTGTATAGGATATCTTTTAAAACTGTACTGTTTGGCTTTCATTAAAAAAATTTAAAATAATTACTTTTGTTGAAATCAACGCCATATATTTAAGAACAGCAAGTTCTCTTGTCTTGCTAAATTGAGAGATCGAGGGAAAACAAATATATGTAAATAGCCCTTACATAGCAAAATTAAAACCTACAGTTTTATAGTTTTTTTACCGGTCTCAAAAGTGAATTAAAACAAGGTGTTCGCGGAGGTTTTTATTTTTGCCTTCAATACCTCAGTGATATATTACATTATTTTGATTTAAACTATTTTATTTGTAAGTATGTAACTCTCAATTAATATACCCTTAAGTGCATTAGTGCATTTAGTTTTACTCGCCATTTATAAGTTCAATCATGCCTTCGTTAGAGTTGTATTGCATTAAATATATACCAGTGTTTGAATAGTTTCTGCCTGTTGTTTTTTGATAATCAAACTTTAAATGAGGTTGTTCTGATAGTGTCGTATTTATAATGTCTTCAAATGAAGAGGTTTGAGAAATTCTTAAGAGAATATCAAAAGTTACGTTAAATCCTAAAATAGCATTTTGAGTAGGTTTGGCACTAAATATACCTTCATATTTAATTTCAAAATCGCTAATATCTTTTTCGTTTTGTGGGTTTGTAATTGCCGGAAAAATAAGTTGTAAGATTCTAAATCTCATGTCAGAAACCTCACTCTGTTTTGGGAGTAATGAAGATTCGAGCATAACCAATTGAATATTGTGATCAGATAGTTTCCCCATTAACGCTGTTGTTGTGTTAAGTAAAACAATTGTTTTTTTACTATCAAAAACAATGTAATTGAGTTTGCTTTTACTTAATTCATTATCTAGGTCGTCAGATTTAAAAAAGCCTGCATTATCAACCCTTAGGAATTTAGCATCAGGAATAGTGCTTGTAATTAAATCTTTATTTCTAGCATTATCAAGATCACTAATTACAATAACATTTGCATTTTGTTGAGCTAAATAGTTTAATGTTTTTATTTTTTGAATGGTGTCTGAAGGAATTGATCTATAAACATTAATACTGTCTTTAGAAACTAAATTAGATTCAATATCAATTATAGCTATTGGTGTGTTGGATTCAACACTTGGAAAATTCGAACGATTATCTATAAATGGCACAAGAATAGCATTTTTATTATGCGGACTATCGATTGTGATTTTCGATTTTGCGATATTTTTCTTAATTAGTGTAACATCGAAATTGAGATTAAGTGCTTTAGCAGAATCAATAGCGACTTGAGCGCCTTGGAAAAAATCAATATACTTTTGGAAGTCTGCATTGATGCTAATCATCTTTTGTCGTTCCTCTGATGCACCGAGCTCTTCGCTAGAAAAGGGTGAGTAGAAGTATAGTCCGGTTGATGTTTTTGTAACTAGGTTAGCAAATAAAGTTTCATTTTTATTCGAATAAATTTTCGTCGTTTGATTTTTTGGGTTAGTATCAACAGTATCAACAGTATCAACAGTATCAACAGTATCAACAGTATCAACAGTATCAACAGTATCAACAGTATCAACAGTGTCAACATCTGTAATATCAGCAGTGGTTATGGTCTGTGACGGTTCAATTGGCATTTTAATAATGTCACCAACATTAACCGACGTAAGTAGTTTAGGGTTGAGGTTGGTAAAATCATCAATGGTCATACCTGCTTTTTTAGCCAATCCAAAAAGTGTTTCTTTGGGTTCGATCACATAATTCTTATAACTATTAGTAGAGTCTACTTTAGTAATTTTAATGTCATTTGTAGTCGGAGTTTCTTCAAAATCATGGATATCTAAATCGTCAATATTTAATCTGTGACCTGCCATTAACATTGGTACGGTGTGCGGGTTTTTTTGTTCAAGTTCAGCAATAGTCATGCTAAAACGTTTAGCTAATCCAAATTTTGTGTCACCACGTTGCACTAAGTAACCTTCTTCTGTAGAGCTAACTGAATTTTTATCAGGGATAATTAAAGTTTGTCCTATTTGTAAGAACTCAGACAAGCGACCAGAATTTGCAGCTTCCAATTGTGCAAGACTAATACCGTTGTTTTTAGCGATTCCCCAAAGCGTTTCTCCTTTTATTACATAATGTTCACCTTCTTTCGTTGCACGTGGAGCTTCTTTAATGGTCTTGTCAACGTTTAAAATATGACCTGCTTGAAGCATTGCTATAATGTGAGGGTTTTGTTGTTCTAATACGTTGATGCTGACTCCAAAACGACGAGAAAGACCCGATTTTGTTTCTCCTGATTTTACAACATAATTACTGATGTTGTCATCGTGGATTACGGTGGTGGTAGTTGAGGTGCTGGCACTGTTAGAGGTTGGAATACGTAAGGTGTTACCGGCATATATTACAACTTCAGAACCAGGGTTAAGTTTAAAGATAGCATTTACACTGACTCCATATTGTCTAGAGATCTTATAAACATTTTCGCCTTTTTGTATGATATGGTCTATATAATTTTCTTGAGCGAAACTAAGATTAGAGCCTAAAATCCAAAGTAATATAAGCGTAAAGAATCTCCCCATTATTTTTCGTAATTTAAATATAACACATTGTATTGTATGTGTTTGTGTGAAATGTGTTTTGCCTTTGTGAACATAAGTAAGTCTACAAGAAAGGAGCAGTTCTTGAAAAAAAATGACCTCTAAATCAGGCACAACAAATGTAAATAAAATCCTATTTAATACACGCATTAAAAATACTAAAAATTAACGCTACCTATCTTAAATCAATACTTGTTATCAACAGGATGTTAACATTATTGTGGGCTAATATTCATTGGGTTTTTTTAGGATTTGAGATATACAGCGAAAAGTCAATATTAGTTCTCTATAACACGTAAGTATATAGTATCTTTGTAGCCTTAAATAAAAATCAATGAGCAATATAGTAGCGGTCGTAGGTCGTCCTAATGTAGGGAAATCCACATTTTTTAATCGTCTAATAAAAAGGCGTGAAGCTATTGTTGATGCTGTTAGTGGTGTCACAAGAGATCGTCATTACGGCAAAACAGATTGGAACGGTAGAGAATTTTCTTTAATCGATACCGGTGGATACGTTGTAGGTAGTGATGATATTTTTGAAGCTGAAATAGATAAGCAAGTAGAATTAGCTATTGATGAAGCAGATGCTATAGTATTTATGGTAGATGTTGAGACTGGTGTTACAGGCATGGATGAAGACGTTGCTAAACTCTTGAGAAAAGTTAAAAAACCTGTATTCTTAGTCGTTAATAAGGTTGATAACAATAAACGTTTAGAGGATGCTGTTGAGTTTTATTCTCTTGGTTTAGGTGATTATTTTGCTATTGCAAGTATCAACGGAAGTGGAACAGGAGATTTATTAGATGCTATCGTAGAGGCGTTGCCAGAAAAGGAAGACGTTGAAGAGGATCAATTGCCGCGTTTTGCAGTCGTTGGAAGACCAAACGCCGGGAAATCTTCATTCATTAATGCATTGATTGGTGAGGATCGTTATATTGTTACAGATATTGCAGGTACAACTCGCGATTCTATTGATACAAAATACAATCGTTTTGGATTTGAATTTAATTTAGTAGATACGGCAGGTATACGTCGTAAAACTAAAGTTAAGGACGATTTAGAGTTTTATTCCGTGATGCGAAGTGTGAGAGCAATTGAACATTCTGATGTGTGTTTAGTAGTATTAGATGCAACTCGTGGATTTGACGGACAGGTGCAAAATATATTTTGGTTAGCCGAGCGCAACCGAAAAGGTATTGTGATTCTTGTTAATAAATGGGATTTAGTTGAAAAAGACACTAAAACAGCTAAAGAATTTGAGCAGCACATTAGACAAGAAATTGCACCTTTTACAGATGTGCCAATCGTTTTTATTTCAGTATTAAATAAGCAACGTATTTATAAAGCTATTGAAACAGCTGTAGAGGTTTATAAAAATAGAACTAAGCGAATTAAGACAAGTGTGCTTAACGAAGCTTTATTGCCTATTATAGAACATCAGCCACCACCAGCAAATAAAGGGAAGTTTGTTAAAATAAAATACATAATGCAATTGCCAACACCGCAACCACAGTTTGCGTTTTTCTGTAATTTACCGCAATATGTAAAAGAACCTTATAAACGTTTTTTAGAGAATAAATTAAGAGAACAGTTTGATTTTAACGGTGTTCCTATAAGTGTTTATATGAGAAAAAAGTAGTAGCTTTATTTTTCTTATGAAAAGAATAAAGTTATCTGTTTTTATTTTATGTTATTGCTTTTGTCAGTGCATTGGGTTTGCCCAAGATTTGCCGCCAGAAATAATCGTTACAGGTGAACAAGTTTATTGTCCAGGATCACAAACGGCAATAGTAACTTCTGTAGCGATTACCGATCCTGATCCGGAGGATACATCGCTATCCGAGATCTTTGTACAAATAGCTGAAGGTTATCAGAACGGACAAGATACTTTAGAATTAATAGGAGTCAATCCAAATATTGCATCTAGTTGGAATCCGGTAGAGGGGCTTTTAACTCTATCCGGGCCGGCCACATTTGCTGAGTTTGATAACGCTATTGGAAATGTAGTTTTTCGAACAACACAAACTGTATTTACTCAAGATAGGCAATTTTCAATAAATTTAGGAGACGCTAATTACCTACCAAGTACGGGACATTATTATTTCTATGTCCCAAGTCCTGGAATTACATGGACCGAAGCTAGAGATGCTGCTGCCCAACAAACTTATTTTGGTCTACAAGGTTATTTAGCCACATTAACATTGCAAGAAGAATCGCAATTGGCGGGTGAGCAAAGTGCAGGAACGGGATGGATTGGAGGGTCTGATGCAGAAATTGAAGGCACTTGGAAATGGGTTACGGGCCCAGAAGCAGGTACTGTATTTTGGCAAGGTAACGCAAATGGAAGTGCTCCCAATAATGAATTCTCATTTTGGAATTATAATGAACCTAATAATGTAGCAAATGAAGATTATGCACACATCACGGACCCGTCAATTGGTATTTTAGGAGCTTGGAATGATTTGTCTAATACAGGAGATACAAGCCTAAATAATCCTTATCATCCGCAAGGTTATATTGTTGAATATGGAGGTATGCCCAATGAGCCTGAGATTAGATTGTCTGCTAGTGCAGAGCTGATTATGCCAAGAGTTTTAGGTAATGACCTAGTGGTTTGTGGATCAGATAGGTATACTCTCACGGCTGAAGCTTCAACCTCAGAAATTTGGTGGTTCGAAACGTCAACGTCAATGACACCAATTCACACAGGTTTAACCTATAACGTAAATATTAGTGCAAGTACAACCTATTGGTTGTCACCAGTTGTACAGGGATGTGTAATTAATACTGAACGATACCCATTAGCGGTAACCATAAACACGATTCCAAGTATTAATAATATTAGTATTAGCCAATGTGAAGATGAGGTTATAGATGGTATTTCTAATTTCAACCTAAGTACTTATAATGATGTCATTGTTAACGGCAGTTTAAGCAATTTAGAAATTAATTTTTTTGAAATGGCAAACTTGTCTGTGCCGCTAGATGCTATTAATTATACCAATCGAACCAACAATCAGGTGGTTTATGCTCAGGTACTAAATACGGTTACAAGTTGTAGTGCAATAGCAGAAGTGTTATTGTCTGTAAATACTAACGCTTCGACTTATGGAACGCTCGTTGCGTGCGATAATTTAGATGAGACAGGTTTAGTTAGTTTTGATCTTACACTAGCCGAAAATCAAATTCTAAATGCTTTAGCATCAGATGTTATTGTTTTAGGTTATTATGAAACTTATGGAAATGCTCTGTTGCAAGAGAATCCACTGACTACTAATTTTACGAATACTGTAGCTTATGATCAAACCATTTTTGCAAGATTAGAACAAAATGGGAGTTGCTATAGTATTGCAGAGATAAATTTAAAGGTGAATACCTTACCAAACTTATTAGAAGACAATACTGTTTTTTATTGTACCAATACATTCCCTAATACCATATCGCTCAGTGGGGGAATCGTTGATGATGTTTCAAATAACTTTTATTATAATTGGTCTACAGGTGAAACGACAATGACTATTGAAATAAATGAGCCAGGCACTTATACAGTAGAAGTAACTAAACCTTTTGGTTGTTCTAATGTGAGAACGATAACAGTGTTGCCATCCGATACGGCAATGTTTGAAACGATTGAGGTTACTGATTTATCTGAAAATAATTCAATTTCAGTATTGGTTTCAGGAGATGGAACGTATGTTTATGCTTTAGATGAAGAAAACGGTATATATCAAACTTCAAACACTTTTGAAAACGTGCCAGCAGGACTTCATTCCGTGTATGTTAAAGATGTAAGAGCGAATTGCGGAATAGTCTCAAGTGATATTGTTGTTTTAGGATTTCCAAAATTCTTCACACCTAATGGGGATTCTATAAATGACACATGGCAAATTAAGGCATTCTCTTTAGAATTATCTAAAA
Source organism: Winogradskyella costae (assembly GCF_013403865.1). Lineage (GTDB taxonomy): Bacteria > Bacteroidota > Bacteroidia > Flavobacteriales > Flavobacteriaceae > Winogradskyella > Winogradskyella costae. Next base: position 79,249 of record NZ_JABFDK010000010.1, on the reverse strand, counting down.
ACGTACGTATTCAAATATTCAATCGTTATGGGAGTCTAGTGGGGTTAATTAATGATTTAAACCCAAAATGGGACGGTTTTTTTAATGGAAAATTGTTACCAACAGATGACTATTGGTTTACTGCAGCCTTATCAGATGGTAGAACTTTTAAGGGACATTTTACACTGAAGCGGTAATTTTACAAAAATTTTAAGAAATTGCATACGATTTCTAATTCTCTTGCGTTTTTAAAATGCTATTCATCAATCAATCAACCGCTCAACATGAAAAAACTATCACTAGTTTTTGCAATCTTATTTGCATTACAATCATTTTCCCAAGAGAAATCATTCGAAATTACAGGAACACTTAAAGCTGAAGATACAGAGTTATCATTAGAGTCTGCAACCGTTTATTTAGAGCGTGTAAAGGATAGTTCGGTAGTAACTTATACAATTACAGATAAGGACGGGAAATTTAAAATTGAAAATTCAACCTATGATAAAGATCTAAATTTCTACGTGTCTTATGTGGGTTATAAAACATATTTTAAGAAAATAGCAATAGATAAAGAAAAAATAGATTTAGGTACAATAGTAATGCCTTTGGATAATCAATTAGGAGAAGTTTTAGTGAAATCTACAGCTCCGATTACGATTAAAAAAGACACTTTAGAGTTTAATGTAAAATCATTTAAAACGAAAAAAGATGCCAATGTTGAAGATTTATTAAAACAATTACCAGGTGTCGAAGTTGATGACGAAGGTAATATTACAGTCAATGGTAAAAGTGTCAATAAAATATTGGTGAATGGTAAGCCCTTTTTTGGTGATGATCCGACTATTACAACTAAGAATTTAACGAAGGATATTATTGAAAAAATTCAGGTTGTTGATACTAAAACTAAATCTGAAGCCTTTACAGGAGAGGAAGGTGATAAAGAAAATAAAACCATAAATCTTACCATCAAAGAAGAAAACAATAAAGGGGTTTTTGGGCGTGTTTCTGCAGGTGCCGGAACTGATGAACGTTACGAGCTTGCAGGTATGGTCAACTTGTTTGATAACGATAGACGCGTAAGTGTGCTTGCGGGTGGCAATAATACCAATACTCCAGGGTTTAGCTTTGGTGAGATTTCAAAAATGTTTGGACGTGGAGGCGGATCTTCTTTTAGTAGTAATGGCTCTTTTACTATAGGTGGTCGATCTTTTGGAGGAGGAGAAGGAATTACAACATCGCAAAATGCAGGTGTTAACTATGCTGATATTATAGGTGAAAAAACAGATGTATCCGCAGATTATTTTTTCTCATCGAGTAATTCAGAAAATGAATCGTCATCTGAACGCGAAACTATTTTATCGGATTCACGCTATTTTACCAATTCAGATTCGAGATCGGATAATGATACGGATAATCATTCCTTTAATGTAGAATTTGAAATTGAAACCGATTCTACCTTTCAAATTAATATTGAGCCATCATTTGGGTATTCAAAATCGAGAACTTTATATAATAATAATGAGGAAACCTTAGATGACGATTTAATTCTAACGAATCAATCTAACGTCGACTCCAATGTAGAGAGTTATGTGAAACGGTTTTCTAATGAAATCTCTATAACCAAGCGATTAGGAAAACGAGGTGCTTTTATTAAAACCGAATTAGAAACAAGTATCAATCAGCAAGAAAGTGATGATTTTTTAAATTCCCATACTGAAGTTTTTGGAACCAATCCAGAGATTATAGATCGAAATCAATTTACAGATAGCGAAAATAATAGTTATGGTGTTTCCGCAAAATTATCTTACAGATTACCAATAATAACTAAGAAATTCTTCTTGAATTTGGATTACGAATACGCCAGAGATAAAGATAATAACCGAGAGAGCACTTATGATTTTAGTAATGGTACACAAGATTTTACGGATTTTAATACGGATCTAAGTACTGATTTTCAATATACTGATTATAGAAGTATTCCGTCAGTGGGATTGTCGTATAGAGGTGAAAAATTGTCTACAAGTTTCGATTTAGGTTATAATATAAGAACTTTAAAAAATCAAGATTTATTAAGACCAGAATTTAATGTAGAGCGCAATTTTGAAAATATAGAAGCTAATTCTTATATCAGCTATACGTTTAGTCCCAAGTCGTCAATCTATGTAAATTATTGGTTAGAAAATCAGCCGCCAGGATTAAGACAGCTTCAAGCCTTTGAAGATGTATCAAACCCATTGCAAACTGTAATTGGTAATCCTAATTTAGAACCTTCAAATAATCATAGTTTATATCTTGGTTATAATGGGTTTGATTGGCAGAAGCGTACAGGTTTTTATGTAGGTGTTAATGCTAGTGTTTCAAATAATCAAGTAGTGGCAAAAACGACTATAGATGAAGAAACGTTGAAGCGAACGACGACTTATGTAAACGTTGATGGGAATTATAATATCGGTTCTTGGGTAAACTACAATAAAGACTTTAAAGTTGATACCTTAAGAACTATTAAATTAAAGCTTAGGGCTAGTTATAATACGTCAGAACGAATTAATTTTAATAATGATGTAAAATATGCTAGTAAGTCCGATAGAATCTCACCAAGACTAGGTATAGATTTTATCTGGGATAACGTATTAGAGTTTAAACCTTATTACCAAATTAGTTTTACTAATACGGCTTATGATATTGAGGCTTTTGATGATCGTCAATTTACAAGTCATAATGCAGGTGTAAGAACAGCTACTTTTTTGCCTAAAAACTTTGAGTGGAGAAATGACGTTAGTTTTAACTACAATCCAAATGTCGCAGATGGTTTTCAGAAAAGTGCTTGGTTTTGGAATTCGACACTAGCTTATAGTATGTTTAAGGATAAAGCTATTATAACATTAAAGGTTTATGATTTATTAAATCAAAACACTAATGCGATGCGTATAGCAACTCAAGATTATATTGAAGACAAACAGAGTACTGTTTTAAGACAATACTTTATGCTAAGTCTAAGTTATAAGTTTAATAGCTTGGGAAGTAAAGGAGAAACTAATGATGGTGGTGTTATTTTCTTTGATTAATCCCAGAGTAAAATTAAAGAATCTATAGCTTTATCAACACCTTTGTAGTAATTGCTAGTTTTGAATTGAGGAATTATGATACGATCAATGATGACTTCACAATCATATTCAGAAATAGTTTGTTCTGTTCCAATTCCTGTTGAAATAGCAACCGCTTTATCAAATTTTGAAATAGTTATAATAAGGCCGTTATCCTTTTCTTTAGTACCAATTCCCCAAGAATTTCCAACTTCAGTTCCAAATTTTTGAATGTTTGTGTTTTTAGGTAATGAATCTATGGTTAGAATCGCAATTTGGTTGGTCGTTTGTGTTTCGTATTGAATGATTTTGTAAGCTAAAGAATTGCTTTCAGCGTTTGAAAATAAGTGAGCTAAATCTACAACTCGTTTTTGAGATTTGTTTTCTGGAATATACGATGGTATTGTTTCAGCATCAGTTTTTGTTTCTTTACAATTCAAAAACAAAATGCAGACCATTGTAAGTTGAAAGACAAATTTTAATCGCATGTATAAATTTTTAAATTGAAACAAAATATACTGAATACTGCAACTGAAAACTGTCCCTAAATTTACCAGCCACCAGAAGCTCCTCCGCCACCAAAGCTTCCGCCGCCAAAGCCTCCGCCAAAACCACCTCCGCCTCCGAAGCCTCCTCCTGAGCTACCACCAAAGCCACCTGAAGATGACCCTCTAGAATAACTTCCCCGTCCCATATTACTTAAAATAATGGCCTCGAGAAGTCCTCCGGCTCCAGAGCGGTTTCCTCTATTGCCACCATTGCCTCCTCCACGAGTTTTAGAAATAGCTATAATAAAAATGATGAAAATGATAAACAAGAAAAAGATAACTTCAGCAGGGAACCCGCTTTCTGTTTGGCGTGTACCTTGATATTCGCCAGTCATAACTTCAAAAATAACATCTGTAGCACGGTTTAATCCTCCGTAATAATCATTGCGTTTAAAGTAGGGTATAATATCATTGTTAATAATACGCTTACTTAAGGCATCAGTTAATAAGTGTTCAACACCTTTACCAGTGCTAATATTTATTTTACGATCGTTTCTGGCTAGAAGAATAAAAATACCGTTGTCCTTATCCGCTTGACCAATTCCCCATTTTTCGCCCCATTGTGCGCCTAAGTAATTTATGTATTCCCCGTTAGTAGAACCAATAATGGCAATAACAATTTGGGTTGAGGTAGAGTCAGAATAGCGTATTAGTTTTTGCTCTAGATTACTTTTTTCTGACGCTGACAACAAATTAATGTCCTCATCGTAAACACTAGTTTGAAATTTTGGCTTTTCAGGAATATTATATTGTGCTAATCCTATAAATGGACTCGCCAAAAGTAATAGAACTAAAACTTTAAATACGATATGTTTTGATTGTTGCATTACCCTTTTGAGATTGTATTATCTAACTCGTTTTTATCATTATGATCCCAAGGGAAATGTTGCGCTAATGCTTTACCTGCTTCGTGAATGCCATCTATTAAGCCTTTTTTAAAATTAGCTGACTGAAATTGAGTTGCTATTTTATCGCGTGTAGAATTCCAAAAGTCAGCACCAACAATATTGTTGATACCTTGGTCTCCAAAAATTACAAACGATTTGTTGTCTACCGCAACATAGATGAGCACACCATTACGCTGAATGGTATTATCCATCTTCAAATAATGAAACACTTCTAAGGCATGTTCGTAGACATCAATATCACATTTTTGTTCTATATGTACGCGAATTTCACCTGAAGTATTGCCTTCAGCAATTCTAATTGCTTCAACAATTTCTGCTTCTTCTTTGGATGTTAGGAATTGCTCAATATTTGGCATAATTAGATTTTAATTAAAAGTCGAAATTAACATCTGGTGCATTTTCGCTACCAGCATCTGCTTTATATCTAGGCATTTCTTCAAATCCAAACCATCCTGCTAAAACTGATCCTGGGAATTTGGACGTATGGATATCATAAATATTTACCTTTTCATTGAAGCGATCTCTAGCAATATTAATACGGTTTTCTGTACCTTCTAATTGACTTTGAAGTTCTAAGAAATTTTGATTCGCTTTTAACTCTGGGTAGCGCTCAACAGATACTAATAATTTAGATAATGCTCCGCTTAAGCCACTTTGCGCTTGCTGAAATTGTGCCATATTATCTGCTGTTAAATTACTAGCATCAATAGTTGTTGATGTTGCTTTTGCTCTCGCTTCAATTACAGCCGTTAATGTTGATTTTTCAAAATCAGCAGCTCCTTGTACCGTTTTAACTAAATTACCAATAAGGTCGTTTCTCCTTTGGTAAGAACTCTCTACATTAGACCAAGCTGTTTTTGCATTAGCCTCATACTCTATAGCTGTATTGTTAAATCCTACAGCCCATTGATAAAGTGCAAAGCCTAATAGTGCGATAATAATAACTGGAATTAGCCATTTTTTCATAATAGTTATTTTTTAAAGTTGTGTTTTAATTTTATTAAGTTGTGCTTTGATGCCTTCGAGTTTTTCAATAATTTCAAATTTTTCTAAAGCTTGTTTTTTTTCTTCTTTAAGATGTGTTTTTGCCCCCTCTAAAGTAAATCCTCTTTCTTTTACTAAATGGTAAATAAACTTAAGGTTCTTAATATCTTCAGGTGTAAATTTTCTATTGCCTTTGGCATTTTTCTTTGGTTTTAAAGCATCAAATTCTTTTTCCCAAAACCGGATCAAAGAGGCATTCACTTTAAACGCTTTGGCTACTTCTCCAATGCCGTAATATCGCTTTTCTGGTAAGTCTATATGCATCTTAATCGAGGGATTGGTTTTCTAATGATGCTTTCTTAAGTAAAATATCATATTCTTCAGCAGATAAGTTACCATAATAAAAATTAATAGGATTGATGCGCTCACCATCTTTAAAGATTTCGTAGTGTAAATGCGGAGCTTCAGAACGTCCTGTACTGCCTACAAAGCCTATTAAATCACCGCGTTTTACACGCTGATTTACTTTTATATTGTACTTATATAAATGTGCATATAGCGAAATATAACCATAACCATGGTCTATTCTAATATGATTTCCATAGCCTGTAGATTGACTGTCAGCACGTGTAATTACACCATCTCCTGAAGCATAGATAGGAGTACCACGAGGTGCTGTGAAATCCATACCGTAATGGAATTTTCTGACCTTTGTAAAAGGATCTGTTCTGTAGCCATAACCAGATGCCATGCGCGTCATGTTCTCGTTACTTATTGGTTGAATAGCGGGTATAGCTTCCAAAAACTTTTCTTTATCTTCTGCTAATTTTGCAATTTCATCTAAAGATTTAGATTGCACAACAATAGCTTTTTCTAAAATGTCTAAGCGCTTATTACTTTCAGCAATTAATTTTGTGTTATCAAAACCTTCATATTTTTTATAACGGTTAATTCCACCAAACCCCGCTCTTCGTTGTTCTGTTGGTATAGGGTTGGCCTCAAAATAGAGTCTATAAATTGCGTTATCTCGTTCTTCTACATTTTCTAGCGCAGCAATGGCATCATCCATACGTTTGTTAATCAATTCGTATTGCAATTCCATATTTTGTAGCTCTCTCGCCATTTGCCGTTCTTTTGGCGACTCAATATACTGACTAGCAATGAAAATCATTAAAAAAGCAAATAAGGCAGCAGCAGTTAAAAATACAGCGGCATACTTAATAGTTGTTGCTTTTTTACGCTTTATCTTTCGGTAAGAAAGCGTTTCGGAATCATAATAATATTTTACTTTAGCCATGTTTGAATTTATGCTATTTTTGCAGCATTACAGACATAATTTCGGTTTGTAATTTATTCGCAAAGCAACCAAAGATAAAAAATTGTTTTGCATTTGTGGTAATTAAATACAAACAAGCTATAAATTCAGTATATGAAGTCTCAAGACGTACGATCTAAATTTTTAAAATTCTTTGAAGGAAAACAACATCTTATTGTGCCTTCTGCACCAATGGTATTAAAGAATGACCCAACATTAATGTTTGTTAATGCGGGTATGGTGCCTTTTAAAGAATATTTTTTAGGGAATTCAGAACCAAAGAAAAATAGGATTTCGGACTCACAAAAATGTTTGCGTGTTTCTGGTAAACACAATGATTTAGAGGAGGTTGGTTATGATACCTATCACCATACATTGTTTGAGATGTTAGGTAACTGGAGTTTCGGTGATTACTTTAAAGAAGAAGCAATTGCTTGGGCTTGGGAGTTGCTTACCGAAGTTTACGGCATTGATAAAAGTATACTTTATGTAACCGTCTTTGAAGGAAGTGATGATGAGGATAACCTTAAAATGGATACAGAGGCTTACGATATTTGGAAAAAATATATTTCAGAAGACCGCATTTTAAAAGGTAATAAAAAAGACAATTTTTGGGAAATGGGAGATCAGGGACCTTGTGGACCTTGTAGTGAAATCCATGTAGATATTAGATCTGCAGAAGAAAAAGCAAAGGTTGATGCTAAGACTTTGATAAATATGGATCATCCGCATGTGGTTGAAATATGGAATCTCGTTTTTATGCAATACAATCGCAAAGCAAATGGTTCATTAGAACCGTTACCCAATAAGCATATCGATACCGGAATGGGTTTTGAACGCCTATGTATGGTATTACAAGATGTACAATCTAATTATGATACCGATGTTTTTACTCCGATTATTCGAGAAATAGAAGCTATAACAGGAAAGACCTATGGTGAGAATGAGGACGTTGATATTGCAATACGTGTTATTTCTGACCACGTTAGAGCTGTAGCATTTTCAATTGCAGACGGTCAATTACCTAGTAACACAGGTTCTGGTTACGTTATTCGTAGAATTTTACGAAGAGCCGTGCGATATGGATTTACATTTTTAGATAAAAAAGAGCCTCTAATATATCGCTTAGTCGATGTGTTAAGTAAAAAAATGGGCGAGGCTTTTCCTGAAATAAGAGCGCAGAAAGTATTAATTGAAAATGTCATTAAAGAAGAAGAAGCTTCTTTTTTAAGAACCTTAGATCAAGGTTTAGTATTATTAAATCGTATTGTTGAAGAAACAAAAGGTACTACTGTTTCAGGTGAAAAGGCATTTGAATTGTATGATACCTACGGTTTTCCTATTGATTTAACGGCTTTAATTTTATCTGAAAAGAATTTAAAATTAGACGAAAAAGGATTTAACGATCAATTACAAAAGCAGAAACAACGATCGCGCTCTGCTAGTGAAACGTCTACCGAAGATTGGACCATTTTATTTGACGATGATGTTCAGGAGTTTATAGGTTATGACAGTCAAGAAGCTAATGTTAAAATTGCAAGATACCGTAAAGTAACCTCTAAGAAAGATGGTGAAATGTATCAGTTAGTTTTCAATTTAACGCCATTTTATCCTGAGGGAGGTGGCCAAGTTGGTGATAAAGGAGTATTGCAAGACACACATGGAGATGTCGTTTATATCTTAGATACTAAAAAGGAGAATAATGTTATTATTCACTTATGTAAAAATTTACCAGAACATTTAAACGAAAGTTTTAAAGCTGTTGTCAACAGTGAACATAGAGCATTATCCTCTAGTAACCATACGGCGACACATTTGCTCCATCAAGCCTTAAGGACAATATTAGGTGAGCATGTAGAGCAAAAAGGCTCTTTAGTAAAACCGAAATCATTACGATTCGATTTTTCTCATTTTTCAAAAGTTACGCCAGAGCAATTACAAGAAATAGAAGATTTTGTAAATGCTAGAATTGAAGGTAAATTACCTTTAGAAGAAGGGCGAAATATACCAATGGAAAAAGCTATTGAAGAAGGAGCTATGGCTTTATTCGGAGAGAAATATGGCGATACGGTAAGAACGATTCGTTTTGGAAAATCTATGGAATTGTGTGGGGGAATTCACGTGAAGAACACCTCAGATATATGGCATTTTAAAATTGTCTCTGAAGGCGCAGTTGCGGCAGGTATTAGACGAATTGAAGCTATAACAAATAAATCGGTTAGGGATTATTTCTCTGAAAATAATTCAGCTTATCTTGAAATGAAAGGCTTGTTAAATAATGCTAAAGAACCTATAAAAGCATTAGAAAATCTACAAGGTGAAAATAGCGAACTAAAAAAACAAATAGAAGAACTTTTAAAGGATAAAGCTAAAAATATTAAGGGAGAGCTTAAAAATGAGTTAACTGAAATTAACGGAATACAATTCTTAGCTAAGAAATTAGACTTAGATGCTTCTGGAGTTAAGGATGTTTGTTTTGAGTTGGGAAGTCAATTTGATAACCTATTTTTATTATTTGGTGCAGAAAATGATGGAAAAGCAATCTTGTCTTGTTACATTTCTAAGGAATTAGTAGCGAGTAAAGGTTTAAATGCTGGTACTATCGTTAGAGAATTAGGAAAACACATCCAAGGCGGAGGTGGAGGTCAGCCGTTCTTTGCCACTGCGGGAGGTAAGAATCCTAATGGAATTGAGGCTGCATTGGAGGCTGCTAAGGATTATTTATAGAACGGTTGTAACACAGAGTTTCGCAGAGCAAAAGCGCAGAGATTCACAGAGGGTTAGTTTTAAATTTTCATGATTACGTTTTTTTTTTTTTTTTATTGTACTAAATGCTTGAAACGCTTTTAGAAACTAAAAAAAAATGTGATTTGAATTCCTGTTTTTCTCAATGAATCTCTGAGAGACTCCGCGAATCTTTGTGTAATAACTTTAAACCCTAAGTAATAATTAACAAATGAATCTTCAAACTCAGATACCATTAAAACTACAGAAGCATAATCAAATAGATTACATTTCTAAAGTGTTGTTGCTTGGTTCATGCTTTTCTGAAAATATAAGTGAGAAGTTTAATTATTTTAAGTTTCAGTCTATAGTTAATCCATTTGGTATTTTATTTCATCCCTTAGCGATAGAGCATCTAATTACGCGTGCCATAAATAAGGACTATTATTCTGAAGATGACTTATACTTTCATAACGAACAATGGTTTTGCTTAGATGCACACTCAAAATTAAACAAGACCTCAAAAGACGAATTATTAAGTGTTTTAAATTCTCAAATTGATGAGACTCATAATAATTTAGTTAATACAAGTCATGTTATAATAACTTTAGGAACAAGTTGGGTTTATAGACATATTGAATCGGATAACGTTGTTGCTAACTGTCATAAACTACCCCAAAAACAGTTTCTCAAAGAATTACTTGCTGTAGATACGATTACAGAATCACTTCAAGCCATTATCGCATTAGTGAGAAGTGTGAATCCAGAAGTTAGTTTTCTCTTTACGGTTTCGCCTGTAAGACATCTTAAAGATGGTTTTGTAGAAAACACACAAAGTAAAGCGCATTTAGTTACGGCAATTCATAAGGTTATTGAACCTAGAAATGGTATTTATTATTTTCCATCTTACGAGATTATGATGGATGAATTACGAGATTATCGTTTTTATAATCCAGATATGCTTCATCCAAATGATGTTGCGATACAATATATTTGGGATAAATTTAAAAAAGTTTGGTTATCAGCAGAGGCTTTACAAACTTTAGATATGGTTGCAGCTATCCAAACAAAAAAATCACATCGTCCTTTTAATATAAATTCTGAAGCACATCAAAAATTTCTTTCAAAACTTCAATTAGAAGTGGAAGGTGTGTGTGCAAAATTTCCTCATATATCGTTTTAATGACTAATGCTCTTATGCTTTCTGAAGTTGTATTAGAAAGCGTATAATATATAATGAGAGAGTTGCTAGTAGTAAAAACTAATGTGTTAATTTAAAATTTGACTCACTACTCTAAAAATTATGGCAGTTGGTGCAATTACTAAACTTATATAGAATATATATTTACCATGTTTTCTGTCATTCTCAGCATAAGTATAAATCTTCTGTCCATCTGGTAAGGTTTTTTTAGATGTCCTTAAAAAGTACCCTATTATTAAGCCTAGAAAACCGCCTAAAACAGCAAAAAAATAGCCTGCAATAATCCAAGACTTTTGGTTGCGCTCAGGTTCAGCTAATTGTTTTAAGCGTTCATTTTTTAGAGAATTTAATAATTTTTTGTCAATCGGTTTGCCTCTTTGAATTAATATTTTTTGAGCTAATGTATAGTCAAAAGCATTCCATTCGTCTGACTTTAATAAAATTTCGTAAAGTTCTTCGTTTGTAAATTCGAACAAATAGTAATCTTTATCTACCGTTTCAATTAAATTCTCAACGTCTTTTTGAAGAATACTTTCAGCTTTTTTAAAGTCGGTTTGTTTTATTCTAATTTCAATCTCGTTCTGTAAAGTATTTCCGGAGAAAGTAACATCAACAGAGGGTACATTATCGTCAAGTATCGTTTCAATGTTATTTTCATTCAGCAAAACTTTCAATTCAGAGGCTTGTTCTAAACTCGGGAACTTTCTAAATATCGCATAATTGTCTTCCATTTCTAAATTTATTAAATTGAATGAAAATTAAAATTACGTCACATCAACCCTAACACTATCTGGCACCAAAACGGTATAATCTCCATTGTTTCTAATAACATCGCGTACAATAGATGATGAAATAAAAGAAGTTCTAGCTGCAGTTAACAAGAATACAGTTTCAATTTTTGAGAGTTTTCTATTGGTATGGGCTATAGCTTTTTCAAATTCAAAATCAGCAGGGTTTCTAAGGCCTCTCAAGATAAATTGAGCATTAATTTTTTGACAGAAATCAATGGTTAAGCCTTTATAAGTAACCACTTTTACTTTAGGCTCATCCTTAAAGGCGTCTTCAATAAATGCTTTTCGTTCTTCTAAAGAAAACATGTATTTTTTCTCGGCATTGATACCAATAGCAACAACTACTTCATCGAACAATTTAATACCACGTAATATAATATCGTAGTGACCGTTTGTAATAGGATCAAAGGAACCAGGGAATATCGCTCGTTTCATAAACTAGGTTTTAATGTTTCTGTAATAATTTAGAAACATTTATAATTTCAAATATAAATATTATTTCTTCAAAGCTTCCTCTACAGCATTTCCAAATAAGTCCTTTAAACTAATGCCAGCTTCTGTAGCTTGTTGCGGTAATATGCTTTCTTTTGTTAAACCAGGAACTGTGTTTACTTCTAATAAATAAGGTTCGTCATTTTTAAAAATAAATTCACTTCTAGAAAAGCCTTTCATTTTTAAAGTTTCGTATATTTTCTTAGCTTCGGTTCTTACTTTATTGGCATAATCTTCAGAAATACGCGCAGGAGTAATTTCTTGTGATTGGCCTAAATATTTTGCTTCATAATCAAAGAAATCATTTTCAGAAACAATTTCTGTGATAGGTAAAACTAGAGTTTCTGAATTATACGAAATTACACCAACAGAAACTTCAACTCCATCTAAAAACTGTTCAATAATAATTTCATTGTCTTCTTTAAAAGAGTTTTCAATTGCCATTTGTAAATCTTCTTTTTTATAGACTTTAGAAATTCCAAAACTACTACCAGCTTTGTTTGCCTTTACAAAACAAGGGAGACCAACTTTAGTAATTATAGCGTCTTCATCAACTGTATCACCAAAATTAAGATAATAGCTTTCAGCGGTTTTAATACCATACGGTTTTAAAGTCGCTAACAAATCGCGCTTGTTAAAAGTCAGTGCTGCTTGGTACATTGAGCAACTGGTTTGTGGCATTCCTAATAATTCAAAATAGGCCTGCATATAACCATCTTCGCCAGGCGAACCATGGATAGCATTAAACACACAATCGAACTCAATTTTGGTTTCGTTTATTAAAACAGAAAAATTATTTTTATCTATAGGAAACTCTTCGTCCAAATCATTAACAAAAACCCATTTGTCTTTAAAAATATGAATGCGATATGCGTTATATTTATCTTTATCTAGAGTCTCAAAAACGACGTTGCCACTCTTAAGGGATATTTTGTATTCGCTAGAATAACCACCCATTATTATTGCAATATTTTTTTTCATTTTTTAGTTTAAAAATGTCACAGTGTAAAAGTATCATTTATTTTCAATAATCTAATTCTCTAATTCGTACGTATTTTATTTTTGTGTCGTTATTATTTCTTAGTTTTGTGAACAATTATTTTCATATGAGTTTTGTCAAGTTTCTTACGAGTAAAGTGTTTTTTAAACAACTGGTCTTAGCCCTTATAGCCCTTGTGGTGATATGTTTTGTAGCCTTAAAATGGTTAAGTGTAACCACTAATCATGGTGAGTTTATTATTGTGCCAGATTTAAAAGGGAAGTCTTTAGAGACTGTTGGTATCGAATTAAAGGATCATGACTTAGCAATGGAAATACAAGATTCTGCCAATTTTAACCCAAAATATCCAAAATATTCTGTGATTGAGCAAAACCCAATAGCAGGATCACAAGTTAAGGAAAATCGCAAAATATATTTAATATTAAACCCTTCTGATTACCGTAAAGTAGAAGTGCCAAATATTTTAAAACGTACATTTAGACAAGCTAAACCTCAATTAGAAGCGTTGGAGTTTGAAATAGGAGACATCACCTATAAAGATGCCATTGGGGAAGGAGTTATTTCTATGTCTCACAAAGGTAAAACATTAAAACCAGGTACATCATTACCCTTAACTTCTAAGATAGACTTGGTATTAGGTAACGGTAAACTATAATTTAAAATAATGCCAAATATTTCTGATATCTCAGACCAAGACGAAAACGAATTATACGAGCATCACGCTTTTAGAGTTGTTGCGGGTCAGCAAGCACTTCGTATCGATAAATACTTAATGAATTTTATAGAAAACGCAACGCGTAATAAAATTCAGGCTGCCGCAAAAGACGGTAGTATTTTTGTAAATGATGTTCCCGTTAAGTCCAACTACAAAGTGAAGCCTAACGATTATATTACTGTAAAATTTGAACACCCTCCTCACGAGAACCTTCTTGTAGCTGAAGACATCCCTATCGATGTGGTTTATGAAGACGATGACTTGCTTGTTGTAAATAAACCTGCAGGTATGGTTGTGCATCCAGGTCACGGTAATTATTCAGGGACATTAATAAATGCACTTATTTTTCATTTTGAAAACCTTCCAAATAACTCAAGCGAGCGTCCAGGTTTGGTTCATAGAATAGATAAAGATACTAGCGGGTTATTAGTGGTTGCTAAGACAGAATTAGCGATGGCTCACCTTTCTAATCAATTTGCTAAGAAAACGAGTGAACGCGAATATATTGCAATTGTTTGGGGTAATATAGAAGAAGAGGAAGGTACGATTGAAGGGAATATTGGTCGTCATCCAAAGAATCGATTACAGAATACAGTGTTCTTAGATGATGAAGACGAACAAGGAAAACCAGCCGTAACACATTATAAGGTTTTAGAGCGTTTAGGTTATGTTACTTTAGTGACTTGTAAGCTAGAAACAGGGCGTACGCACCAAATCCGTGTTCATATGAAGCACATTGGACATACGCTATTTAACGATGAGCGTTATGGTGGAGAACGTATCTTAAAAGGAACTACATTTACTAAATACAAACAGTTTGTAGATAACTGTTTTAAAATTTTACCACGCCAGGCTTTACATGCCAAAACATTAGGGTTTGTACATCCAACTACAAATGAATTCATGAGATTTGAATCTGAAGTTCCTAATGATATGACACAATGTATTGAGAAGTGGAGGCACTACGCAAAACATGCTAAAGACTAATATTTTTATAGCATTTCAATTTTGCTACAAGTTTTTAAAGTTTTCAAGCTTGTAGTAAAATTGATTAGGCTGTCCATTATATCTTTGTTTTAAATAGCTTCTACTTCGCTCAGCTACCAAATAAAAAAGATGCCATTTCTCCATCCTTAATGCGTCTTACATTGAGACATGGCCTAAAGATTAACATATAGTGTTTCTCTAGTCTCAAATTTTTGGTGCGTGTGGCTTTATAGTTAAGCGTTATAACACTATCAATATTAGTTCTTACTAATGTTAGAAGGTTTTTCAAATCCACCGTATTTTTACATTCGAAAGAGAAAAATTGTTTAACCTTTAACGAGATTCCTGTTTTGAAGGAAGTCGTTACTGAAATAAATTCAGCATAAAATGAAATTAGTACTATCACCAGCAAAATCTTTAGACTACGATACTAAATTGCCAACTTCTAAAACCACAGAAGGTATTTTTTTAGATGACGCAGAACGCTTAAATAAGGTATTAAAAAAGAAATCAGCCAAGAGCTTATCAGAACTAATGCATATTTCAGATAATTTAAGTCAGTTAAATTATGAGCGTAACCAAGAGTGGGAATTACCATTTACAAAAGACAATGCTAGGTCAGCTATTTATGCATTTAGTGGTGATGTGTATAGAGGGTTGGATGCCTATACTATTGATACTGAAAAACTAGATAAAGTTCAAGATACCGTTCGGATTCTTTCTGGCTTATATGGTATATTAAAACCCTTGGATCTCATACAACCTTACCGATTAGAAATGGGAACTAAAATGCCAGTAGGAAAGAATAAAAATCTTTATGAATTCTGGCAAAAGAAAGTAACAAAAGCCTTAAATGATGAATTAGAGGATGATGAAATTTTCCTTAATTTAGCAAGCCAGGAGTATTTTAAAGCCATAGATACAAAGACTTTAAAAGTACCCGTAATAACTATTGCATTTAAAGAATTTAAAAACGGAAAGTATAAAATAATAGCCATTTTTGCTAAACTTGCTAGAGGCTTAATGGCTAGATATGTCATTGATACTAATGCTAAAACGTTAGACGATATTAAAGGCT
Source organism: Winogradskyella costae (assembly GCF_013403865.1). GTDB lineage: Bacteria > Bacteroidota > Bacteroidia > Flavobacteriales > Flavobacteriaceae > Winogradskyella > Winogradskyella costae. The sequence continues at coordinate 63,444 of NZ_JABFDK010000010.1, read as the reverse complement.
TTAATTACGAGAACTACGGATTTAGCGAAGAATTGTCTTCAGAAAACGAATTAGTGTTTACGAGATAAAAAAGACTTATTTTGGTTTAAATTTCAACTATGTATTACTTACTTATAATTGTTCAGGTGCTTTGTTTGTACCATGCTTATAAAAATAGCAAGCCTTACTATTGGTATTTTCTTATATTTTTTATTCCTGCCATTGGGTCTTTAATTTACATTATTACTCAAATTTATAATAAGAATGATGCAGAAAAAATTCAGGAAGAAATAATAACAGTTCTTAATCCAACAAAAAAAATAAAAGACTTAGAAAAGAAGTTAGAATTTATAGATACCTATGCCAACAGAATGGAGTTGGCTGATGCGTATTTTTCGAATAAAGATATTCCAAATGCTATTGTTAATTACAAGAAAACGTTAGATGATACAGTTCAAGATGATTTATATGCGAGGCAAAATTTGGTGTTGTGCTATTTTCAAATGAAGGATTATGTTGCCGTTATTGAACATGCAGAGCAAATTAAAGATAAATCGGAATTTAACGGCTCAAAGCAACAATTCTATTATGGTTTGGCATTAAACGAATTGGGTAAGCCTGTAGAGGCAGAAGCTCAATTAAAGCAAATTGATAGACCCTATTCAAATTATGCAGAACGTTTAGCACTCGCTAAATTTTATGTAGAAAATAATAGAATTTCAGAAGGAAAGGAGTTGCTAAATGAGATATCTACTGAGTCGAAACGTTTAACAAAACCAAACAGAAAACTTTACGGAGCCACGATTGTTGAGGTTGAGCGTCTGTTGGCTTCGCTTTAATTTCCCTTCAAAGTGTTGCACGGAATTTGTTTGGCTGCCGTCAATAACATGATGATATAATTTGCTTTAAACACCTCAATTTTACACGAAGTTGATAAATTTTTTAAATACCTGTTTTCGGGGATGAATACAAGTTCTACTATCCCTAAATTTGCGCATGTTTATTAAGCCCCAAAACATTTTTGTTTTTTTATTTTTGTGCTATACTTCAATTTGTTTGGCGCAAACAACTCCTGTAGTTGAAAGTGAAAACAAAAAAGTGAATCAGCTTTTTTACTATTTCAACAATGGTTATGATAAAAAAGCATTTAAAGAAGCTCACCAATCATTGCGCATTTTTAAATCTAATAAAGCCATAACGAATACTAATTTATTATTGGCTTATTACCATAATAAATATGTTGCCATAGATTCCTCTATTTATTATACGCATCAAGCATTGAATAGTAAAAAGAATGTTAATGACTCTTTAGGGGTTAGATTAACCATATTGTCTTACCAATTACTTGCTTTAAATAATAAAAATAAAGGTTTATATCAAGAAAGTAAAAAGTGGCATATTAAAGGAGCGGAACTTAGTGAAAAACATAATGAAACAAATCTATATTATACGCATTTACACGGTTTGGCGAGTACCTATGTTACTCTTGGAAAAACGGAAGAAGCTTTAGATCTTTTTGAAAAATGTATTAAATTTTCTAATGATGAGGAACTTATTTTAGGGAGTTATATCAATTTAGGTTCTATTTATTCGTCGCTTTCTAAATATGAAATATCAAATGCTTATTTGCAGAAAGCAAAAGATATTTGTGAGAAGGACACCCATAGAAAACAAGCCTTAGTAAATGTTGTTATCAACATAGGGGATAATTATCTAGGAAGAGGAGAAATGGATAAAGCGCTTTCTGCTTTCAACGAAGCAAAAGAAATAAGCAATGACAATAGATTTCATGATTTAGAGCTCATTATCTTAGGTAAAATCGGCACCATATTATTCAATGAAGAGAGAGATAGCGAAGCACTCATAATTTTTACCAATACGCTTATTAAATCCGTGAATTTAGGGAATTTAGATATTGAGATGAACAGTTATCTGATGTTAGAAAGACTATCTCTTAGAAAAGGGGACCATCGCAGTGCTTATAATTATGGGAAATACTATTATCAGATCAAAGACTCTATCGAAAATTCCCAAGCTGAAAAAGAGATTAATAGTTTAGAAGTTAAATTTAAAACGCTTGAAAAAGAAAAAAAGATAAAGCTATTACAGATAGAAAATCTTAATAAGACGTTAAACATTAAGAACAAAGATGCAGATATAGAAAAGTATAAACTTCAGAAAGCTATAATTGCAAAGCAAAATGAAAACCAGGTTTTACAACTACAAAATGGAGTTGAAAAACGGAAGAACGAAATAGCACTATTAAAAGAAAAAGAAGCTTTAAAAGCTGTAGAACTAGATAGAGAAAAGACTATAAAATACATTGTTCTTGTAGCATTTTTCATTTTATTAATTCCTATTGTTGGACTTTTAATTATCTATTATCAAAAATTACAAGCGCAAGGTTTACTTAACTTAAAAGAGAAGGAAATTAATGAACAACAAGTAATTTCATTAAAAAAGGATCAGGAAATAAAGTTAATTAAAGCCTCAATTAGAGGCCAAGACCAAGAACGTAAAAAAATTGCTCAAGAAATGCACGATAGTGTTGGGGGCAATTTGGCAGCGATTAAATTACAATTTAGTCAACTTAATAATCAGCCAGATAAACTAAAATTAATCTATAGTCAATTAGACGATACTTACGAACAAGTAAGAAATTTATCACACAATTTATTGCCTAAAAAAATCAGAGAAAACGACTTTGTATTTTTAATTAAAGAATACATTCGCACTGTTGAAGAAGCCAGTGAGTTAACCATAAGCGTCTCTTTTTATGATGAAGATAAAATTAATGCGCTCAACAAGATTTTGCAAAACGAATTGTTTTCGGTCTTTCAGGAATTAACAACCAATACTCTTAAATACGCAAAAGCAAATACTATAGATATTCAGTTAGATGTTTTAAATAAATGTCTGTTTTTTGTTTATGAAGATGATGGTGTTGGGTTTGATTTATCGATGACCACCTTAGGTATAGGCTTAACGAATATAAAGAATAGAATAGAAAATTATAACGGTATATTGCATATCGATTCTAAACCCAATAGAGGTACTAACATTAATATAGAAATTCCACTAAAAGCATAAATAAATGAAGCATAACCTCATTATAGCAGACGATCACAAAATGTTTTTAGATGGGTTACTAAGTATTCTAAGTACAGAAAGTAGTTACAATATTTTATATACCGCAAAGCATGGTGGCCATGTTCAAAAATATATTTCGATAAATACAGAGGAAAAAATAGACCTTGTAATTACTGATGTTACAATGCCAGAAGTTGATGGTATTACTTTAAACAAGTGGATAAAGGACACGGATCGAAATATAAAAACATTAGTGGTGAGTATGCACAATTCCCCAAAAATTATTGATAACCTCATTGAAAATAATGTGGATGGGTATCTTCAGAAAAATGCCCAAAAAGAGGAATTTTTAAAAGCAATAGAAACCATTCTAAGCGGTGAGAAATACTTCTCTAAGGAAATAAAAGATATTTACCTTCAAAATAAATTTGAAAAGAATAAAGAAAAGGAAATCAAACTGACCAAACGAGAAGTAGAAGTCATCTCACTTATTGCAGAAGAGTTTACGACTCAAGAAATCGCAGATCAGCTATTTTTAAGTAAGCATACGATTGAAAGCTACCGAAAGAACCTGATTACTAAACTTAATGTTAGAAACCTCGCTGGACTTACCAAATACGCTATTAAAAAAGGCTATGTATCTTAATGATATAAATATACTATCACCAATTATAAACAAAGGTTCTATTTTTAAATAGAACCTCTTTTTTATAGTTGCTTTTTTGTTTCCTAAATGTAAGTCTTTTAATGTCTTTAATATATAGATTCTTAACTAAGTAAATGTTTAATGTGATTTTATCTAAAAAAGACAAATTTAAAACATGAATAACGTGTTGATGTTTATGGGGTTACGATGTGTTACCCTGTTAACAGGGTGTTGTGTTTCACTTTAAACGGGGTTAACACAGGGTAGCTATTGGTATAAATTTGCATAAGAAACATTATAAAAACTAAACGTGTTTCAATTATAAAAACAAGCAAATTAACCATTAAAACTAAATTATGACTTTCGGAATTACACTTATTTTATTGAGTATCATCGCGGTACCTTCTTTGTTATTGTCAAAAAAACCTAACGCAAAGGAGTTGTTAGAAAAAATAGAACCTTACCAAGGTTGGATTGGACTTATTTTATGTTTCTATGGTATTTGGGGTATTGTTTTTTCCATTTTAAACTTAGGCTGGTTGACAACATTCCCTATCTGGTGGGCAACATTATTAGCAGGAAGTATTGTACAAGCTGTTCTAGGATTTATGTTAGGATTTAGCCTTATTAATAAATACGTTTTATCTAAAAATGAGGCAGCTAAAGAAAAAGCGATTATACTTAGAGAGAAATTAGCGCCAAAACAAGGAAAGCTCGGTATTGTAGGGTTGTTCGTTGGTGGATGGATGATCGTTGCTTCAATCCTTTTCTTTTAATCGAGTCTTTTAAAATTTTAAAATCAAATTTTTACATGAAAAAAATTATCTTTTTAATGGCATTGTTATTTGCAGTGCCTTTAATAGCCCAGGAACATAAAAATACAATTACTGTAGTTGGTGAAACAGAAACAATAGTTGATGACGACAGTTATATAGTTCTAATCGGATTGCAACAAGTGCTTGTTTATGAAGGACAAGGTGAAGTAGAAGTAACCTCTTTAGATGAAGTTAAAAAGAATTACATTAAAAAATTAGAAGCTTCAGGAATCAAATTTAGCCAGCTTACTAGAAATACATACTATGAGTTTGCCATGTCGTATTCACAAAACAGAGAGTCGGAATATTACCACTTCAAAACATCAAATAAAGAAGATGTTCGAAAATTATCAAAGTTAAAATCAGCAGGAATGTCTGTTGTTAATACTGAGGTAGAAGCTAAGAAATTAACCAATGAAGAGTTGGTCGATCTTTCAAAAAAAGCAATAGATAATGCAAAAGAAAGAGCAAACGCTTTAGCAAAAGAAATGAATAAAACTCTTGGAGAAATTATTTCTATTGTAGATCAAAATTCAAGTACACGGTATATTCAAAGTTACGGAACTTCAACGTTACAAAGTCATGCTGTGACCGTCTCTTTCGAATTAAAATAATAAAATAACGAAAGTCTTTTAATAATCAAAATCATTTAAAAATCATGAAAATTAAATTAGTAGTATTATCAGTATTTACTCTCTGTTGTGTGTTTAACGCAGAAGCTCAAAAATTAAAAAAGTTTGGAAGTTCAGTTGAGAAAAAAGTGGGACCAAAAACCATTAAAGTACCATACACAGATGTGATATCGTATTTAGGATATGCCTCGGCAGGTAATGAAGATGAAATAGTAGACGGTAAGAAGTTTTATTATATTTACTTATGGGTTCCTGCTGTGGCACCAGAACTTGGAGTGAGAATGTTATCGCCAGTAGCTAAAACGAAGGTTAAAGATGCTTTCACTTCTGAGGAGTATACAGAAAATGCATCTTCAAGCGATTATTTTGATACGTACATTACTTTAGAGCGTTCTACTATTTTTACAAAAGAAGGTATTACTGAAGAGGGTGCTAAAAGCGCTACTTGGACAACCCTTGCTAGTAATGATGATAATAGCGAAATGCCTAAGCAACCTAGTGGAAGCAGCTACAATTCTTTATTAAGATATAAGAGTGAAGTGGGGAGTCCTACAAAAGCTTTAACTGCTGGTTTGTACCGTATTGGTTTTACAACTTACAAAACAGGTGAAGTTAAAGGAACATTTTTAGCAGAAGTTGCAGCGCCAATAAAACTACCGGGTGTTGTAATGGCTAAAACTATTGAAGACCTTAAAAAGGAACTATAATAGAAGAATCGATATTCGTATTTTAATAAGACACCTCTTTATAAAAATAAAGAGGTGTCTTTTGTTTTAATACTCGCTGATTTTTAATCCTCAGTTCCCCAAGGGGCATCTGGTGTTTCAGTAGTTTTAGTTAAATCAAAACGAACCGTAAATAAACGATCGGTACCCAAACGACGTAGATTATAAGTCAGGCTTGTTTCATCAATTGTAAACCACCAAATGTTAGTAGAGGCGGCTGGTAATATTTCTGAAGTATGAGCATCGGCAGGAAACATTTGTAAGTTTGCTAAACCTTGATTAGCACTTGTACCTCCATATTGAGTTAAATCTTCTTCCGAACCATCTTCATGTCTATGGTCGTGTTTAAGACTAATTATTTTTTCATCATTCATTTTTAAGACCCAAGTACGCGATTTGTTTTCACCTACAAAAAATGGAATTCTAATGTCGTTAGTGTCGCAAGAGCGTACATGCATCACTAGTTTTTTACCCATAAAGCCATCACCTTCTTTTCCTCCCTCTATAATGATACCTTCGTAAGCATTGCCACAATGAGCTTCGAGCTGTAGCCAAAATTGCTCTGAAGGGGTTTGTTCTTGCGCAAAAATGTGTAATGGTAATACGAGTAATAAATAGAATAATGCTTTCATATTTGAAAATGATTAAATGAGAATGACTTATGATGCCGTATATTATAGCTAATATAAGGAATTCTAGGAGTAAAGTATTCTGTCGCACCTAGCAAATACAATTGTTTTAGATTATGCCATTTAAGTTAAAGAAATTTAAAAATAAGATAAGCTATAATGTCGTGTTTCTTAAATTAGAGAAAAATTATATCATGAAAAAAGCACTACAAATAGGAAATATAATAGCTCTACTTTTAACTATTTTCATTAATTACCTTTCAAATACTGGAGCTTTAAATAATACCACTATTGGTGGCGTTTCTGATAGTTATAGATCCCTGTTTACACCAGCAGGTTATACGTTTTCTATTTGGGGAATTATATATCTATTTCTTATAGGTTTTATTATTTATCAAGGTCGAGGGCTATTTAAAAACATTAAAAACGACGATTTTGTACTAAGAACAGGTTGGTGGTTTATGCTTTCTTGTTTATTTAATAGCCTTTGGGTTTTTGCATGGATTTATGAATACACAGGTGTGTCTTGCATTTTTATTTTCTTGTTACTGTTTTCATTATTAAAAATTGTGGTCAACAACCGTATGGAGTTAGATGATGAGCCACTACCCATTATTGCTTTTGTTTGGTGGCCTTTTGTAATTTATTCGGGGTGGGTAACTGTAGCGAGTATAGCTAATGTGTCAACGTATTTAGTGAAAATTGGTTGGGATGGTCTAGGGGTATCTGATGTCACTTGGACTATAATCTTAATTGCAATTGCGGTGGTTATAAATGTAATGGTTACATGGAAACGAAATATGAGAGAATTTGCACTTGTTGGAGCGTGGGCATTGGTTGGTATCGGAAATGCCAATACACCTAATAATGAAACCTTAATGTATATTGCTTTTATTAGTGCAGCTATTTTAATTATTAGTAGTTCTATTCACGGTTTTAAAAATCGTGATACGAGTCCATTCAAGAAGTTTCAAGAACGGAAGAATTCATAGCGTGTAGAATATAATGCCCATTTTTTTAGAGTTGGGCATAAAATAGCTGTAACTTCGCGCCAAATTAAAGGAGTGACCTAAATAAATAGAGTTTGCTTCATAAACACTATTTATGTCATTTAAATCATTGGGCTTATCTGAGCCTTTACTTAAAGCTATCCAGAAAAAAGGATACGAAACACCTTCACCAATTCAAGCAAAAGCAATTCCTCCTGTATTAGAAGGAAAAGATGTTTTAGCATCAGCACAAACCGGAACAGGTAAAACAGCAGGTTTTACATTACCGTTGCTTCACCTTTTATCTAGCAACTCAAGAGAGCAAAGACACAGGCCAGTCAGAGCTTTAATCTTAACTCCAACACGTGAGTTAGCAGCACAGGTTTACGCCAATGTTAAAGAGTACAGTGAGTTTTTAAACATTAGAAGTACTGTTATTTTTGGTGGAGTTAATCAAAAACCTCAAGTTAATAAATTAAGTCAAGGAGTCGATGTTTTAGTAGCAACACCTGGGCGTTTAATTGATTTAGAAAATCAAGGAGTTTTATCTTTAAGTAAAGTTGAGATATTTGTTTTAGATGAAGCAGATCGTATGCTTGATATGGGTTTTTTACGCGACATAGAACGCGTTATGAAGCTTATGCCAGCTAAGCGTCAGAACCTTATGTTTTCTGCAACCTTCTCTAAAGATATTAAGAAATTAGCGTATTCAATTCTTAATAATCCAATTCAAGTTGAAGCGACGCCAGAAAATACGGCTGTTGAGGTTATTGAGCAAAAAGTTTACCGTGTTGCTAAAGGCAAAAAAACAGGACTGATTATAAAGTTAATTTCTGAAGGAGATTGGAAACAAGTTTTAGTGTTTACAAGAACTAAACATGGTGCCAATAAGCTTTGTAAAAAGATGATAAGCGATGGTATTACAGCTGCAGCAATTCATGGTAATAAAAGTCAGGGAGCAAGAACAAAAGCATTAGCAGGATTTAAAAATGGATCGGTTAGAGTTTTAGTAGCTACAGATATTGCAGCAAGAGGTTTAGATATTCCATTATTGCCACATGTTATAAATTTTGAATTACCGAATATTTCCGAAGATTACGTTCATAGAATTGGTAGAACAGGTAGAGCAGGAGCCAGTGGCGAAGCTATTTCATTGGTAAGTGCTGATGAAACTACCTTTTTAAGAGATATTGAGAAGTTGATAGATATGAAGATTAAAGTTGAAATCCTAGAAGGTTTCGAGCCAGATCCTAATGCTTCAACAGAACCGATAAAGCCGGGGCAGAATAGAAATCAAGGTCGTGGAAGAGGTTCTAATAATAGAAATTCAGGAAAGACTAAAAGTACAAGTTCCGACCGCAATAAAAGTAGAAGTCGTAATCGAAATAATGATAGTAGACGCTAGGTAATGACTTCAATTTTAAAAGATAAAATCCTAGAAGTTTGCGATAAGAAGATTGCTCAAAAAGGTACTAATGTTGGTGTTTCTTTTTATGCATTTTTTAAAAATAAAAATGACAATCCAGAACTATTAATGGAAGCAGCTGTTTGGTGGATTAAGACGCACCAATTAGATCATTTTGAAAAAGCGGTTAAGATTAAGGAATTGATACAAGACTAATTAATTCTGTTGTCATTCTTGCGAAGGCAGGAATCCACTTAAGTATTAAAAAAAAAAACAGTTTCCTGCTTTCGCAGGAATGACAAAGAAGAACGATGTCATCACAACCGAATAACCCACTTCACGGAGTAAAACTAGAACAGATTATTACAGAGTTGCAAGCGCATTATGGTTGGGAATATATGGGCTATCAAATAAACATTCGCTGTTTTACGGATAATCCTTCAATAAAATCGAGTTTAAAGTTTTTAAGACGTACGCCTTGGGCAAGAACTAAGGTTGAAAATATGTATTTGGATTATTTAAAAAAGAATAAGAACTAGTCTTCTTCGTCTTCAAACTCAACGACTATAGCATCAAATTCAGCATCTTTAAATTCGTCTCTACTCATCCAATATTCTGAGGTTGTTAAGTTGTAAGAATTACCACTGACAGAAGTTAAATTCCAAATAATAGATTCAGCTTCATCAAAGGCTTCTTTTCCTGCAAGATGATTTGAAAATAGCCGTTTAATCACGTTGTTATTCACTAAAGTTTTATCAAATGCTTTCAAAATAACCTCTTTCGTAATATCTTTATTTGGTGTTATTTCAAATTCAACGACCGTAGCTTTCGCGTTTGGAAATGTACCGTTGAATGCTTTATGCAGTAACTGATTGATATTAAAGAGTTGGTGGTGTAAAGTAATATCAGCATATTCTTCAGATATTTTATCTAACAACATTTCGTGAGAAATTTGCTCAATCTGATTTTCATTAAGTTGCTCTGATAATTTATAATTTAAGATAATTGAAGCAGCTTCTTCTGGATCAAAATCTGAAATGCCCATAAATAACAATTCTAATAATTCTGAGGTTGAAGATTCATTAACGTCTTCTAATCCAAATTTTTCTAATAGAACAATATAATCCTTATTTGTCCAAGCATTTTTAAGCTCGTCAACTGTTTTTACGCTATTGATAATGATGTGGTATTTCATGTGTTTTCTTTATTCTTTATTCTGGACACATGCTGTTCGCTATTTATCATTCCCTTGAGTGATGAAATTTTGAACATGCTCGTTTCATGTGTTTATTTCTACTATTTTTCAACGTTCACACGGTTCGTCCATGTTAACATTGACATAATGAAGTAAAGTTGGTTATGGGTGTTTCATATTTTTCCTAAGGTTTTGCCTTTCTTCTTATCTAAGTAGTGTCGTAAAACCCCACCTTTTACGTTGTTAACATCAAACTCTACGATAAAAGCATTTTCGTCTATGTCTTCAATAATACGATGCATTTTCTTTATGTCAATACGGTTAATTATGGTATGAATAATATCAAAATCTTGTTGAGGTCCATTGCTTCCAAACCCTTTAGAACCTTTGTAAGTTGTTAAACCAACGCCTAATTCAATCATAATAGCATGCTTTATGGCTGCATATTCATTAGAGACAATCGTAACACCAATAAAATCTTCAAAGCCCTCTATGGTCAAATCTGTCACTTTTGCTGTAACAATATAGGTGAGAATAGAATATAGGGCTATTTCTAACGAAACAACCATTGCGGTAATACTAAATAATACAATGTTGAACATAAGGATAACTCTACCAATGCTTAATCCAAATTTATCATTAAGGTAAATCCCTAGTATCTCTGAGCCATCTAAAACCGATCCGTTTCTAATAGCAATGCCAATACCTCCACCTAAACATAAGCCTCCAAAGATTGAAATGAGTAGTTTATCATCGGTAATAGTTCCATAATCTCCAAAATGAATTAAAGATGCAAAACCAAGAATACTAAGTATGGATTTAATAACAATACGTTTCGAAACCGTATAATAGCCAAGAATTAGAAATGGTAAACTGAAGATAACTAATAGCAGTGAAACATTTACGCCAATGAGTCTGTTTACCAATAGTGCTATTCCGGTTACACCACCATCCATAAAACCATTCGGTAATAAAAAGGCTTTTAAACCAACACTAGCCAATACAATGCCTAGGACAATTTGGCCAAATTCTGAAAAAAAATTATAAGTTTTTGAGTGTTTCAAGTGATAGGTTTTTGTTCAGGAAAAGTTACAAAAACCATTTGCAATGTGATTGATTTATAAAAGTTATTTAGAATTATATTTAAAACCACACGTGTAACGTTGCAATAAGGTGTAAGTCTCTATTTTATTTGTCTTAAACCTTCATATACAACGATACCAACGGCGTTGGCTAAATTTAAGCTCCGTATAGAATCGCTATAGAGTGGGATTTTAAAAAGTTGCGTTTTATGGCGTTCTATTAAGGGTTTAGGTAAACCAACAGATTCTTTTCCAAAAACTAAAAACATATCCTCTTCAAATGCAATATCCCAATGATCATTGGTGCCATGACTAGATAAAAACACCATTTTGGCGCTTTTGTTTTGTGCGAAGAACGCATCAATATTGTCGTAGTATATAACTTCTAGATGTTGCCAATAATCGAGTCCTGCACGTTTTAAACGCTTGTCGTCAATTTCAAACCCAAATGGTTTTACTAAATGTAATTTTGAGCCAGACGCTAAAGCTAGTCGACCAATATTGCCAGTGTTATTTGGAATTTCAGGTTCTATAAGTACAATATTTAATGGCATACTATGATTTAATTTAAAATGCCTATCCATTAAATATGAATAGGCATAAAATATAATAAGGTTTCGTTTTATTAAACTATAGCTTGTTGATTTTCTTGCTTTGGATCAGCTCCATAAGAATTAGGTCCTTTATCTCCTTCTGTTGCAAAAAGAATAATCAACCAAATACCTCCTATTAAAGGTATTAAAGAAATAAAGTAAAACCAACCACTTTTACCTACATCATGTAATCGTCTTACAGCGACAGCTAAACTAGGTATAATAATTCCTAGAACATAGATAACATAAAGAGATGCAAATGCAGCAACGTCTGTAAGCGCTGTTAATACACCAGAGACTACTGCGACACCGATTACAAAAATTAGATTAAACAATACAAACATCCAGTACTCTTGACGCCTAGCGCGTCCTGTGAAATTTGCGTAATTATCTTTTACGACTTTTAAATACCATTCCATAAAATTAAGTTTTAATTGGTTAAGTTAATAAGGGTTAAATATATACTTTAATTTTAAATAGAGTCGTGTTGGTATTGTAATATTTTTAATGAATGATGAGTATATGTGTCTTAAGTGTATTGTTTTTAGTTACTTATAAATTTATTATTCTTTTGAATAAAATGAGGTTTCTTAAATGAATTTTAGAGTAAGGATTAAGCGTATGCGCCTAGGTTTCTAATATTTTATACGATTGATTACTTTAAAATTCCATGTAAGACACATGTATATAAAAATAATGAACGGGATATTCAAATGTGGTATTCTAACTAATCTACTTTTTAGTATCAGATGTTGCTGGTGTCATTTTTAAAATTACGAGCCGGAACAAAAGAATAAACGGAAACCCATGAAACAAAATGTCAAACCAATCTCTTATAGTCATGCCAATGGCTCCACCAACAATCCATTGAATTTTACCTAGAAGATGCGGTTCAGGAAAAAATGGAGCTAAGCCTAAGGTTAGGCACAGCAGAATAACAAGTTTCCAATCGTTTAGTAATTTCATAATAAAAAAAAAGTCTATTCAAAGATATGAATAGACTTTATAATTTTTAATGATTGAGACTTACTTTTTAGTCTGTTGACTTTTTATAGTTGACTTATCAATGTCAAAATCATTTGTTTTTTGATTTACATTACCCGTCGGATTTGTTGGATTTGACTGTGTTTTACTTACCTTAAATTTCTTTCTGTCTTTTATAATTCCCATGATTTATCATTTTTTAGATTCATCATAATATAAAACAAATAAGGCCTTTAGTCTCATAATGCTTTCATAAAATCTTGAAAGTAAATGTTAAACTATTTTAAGACTTAGAACGGATTGATGTGATAAACTTATCACTATTTTCAATACCATTCGATGTTATATATTTAATAAAAGCACTACCAATAATAGCACCTTTTCCATATTGGGTGGCTTGTGTAAATGTTTCATTATCTGAAATACCAAAACCTACAATTTGAGGGTTTTTTAATTTCATGTCTGCGATGCGTTTAAAGTAATCGGTTTGTGTGTTGCTAAAGCCAGAATTACTTCCTGTTACACTTGCAGAACTTACCATATAAATAAAACCGTTAGAAACAGAATCGATATAACGAATGCGTTCTTCAGACGTTTGAGGCGTAATTAAAAGCACATTAATTAAACCATATTTTTCAAACGTAGCTTTGTATTCTGAATGGTAAACATCTACGGGTAAATCAGGAATGATGAGTCCATCAATCCCAACCTCTTTACATTTTTTACAGAAGGCTTCAACACCATATTGTAGCATCGGATTAAAATACCCCATAATGATCAATGGAATGGATACCGTTTTCCGAATATCTTTCAGTTGTTCAAATAGCAATTCGCTTGTCATTCCGTTTTTTAAAGCTTCTGTAGAACTTGCTTGTATGGTTGGCCCATCAGCAAGTGGATCACTAAAAGGTAATCCGATTTCTAGCATATCGACACCACTTTTTTCTAAGCTTTCAATTATGGTAACAGTGTCGTTTGCATTGGGATAGCCAGCTGTAAAATATATAGATAATAGTTTATGACTTTCGTTTAGCTTTTTATTTATTCTATTCAAAATATATGTTTTTATCAAATCAATTCTGCAGTTTTTAAAATTTCAGAAGTGACTTGGGTGTTTGAATCAATTACTAAAAAACCAGTAGCTATCGTTAATAAAAGCACTGGTTTTACGAGATGTAAAAATAGAACTTAAAAACCTAATCTCCCAATGTCATTACAAACTTCTACAACAGTTCATTAGTTGTTTTACATAGCGATAACCACAGATGCTTACGTTAAATAGATATTTAATAACTCCGTGTATAATTATAAGCGTTTTCTATCGTTATAGATTTGGTATTGAATTATATTTGCCACAACATAAAATCATCAATAAAACACTTAACAAATGATGTTCTTTAAAAAACAATTAATCATCGTTTTTCTTGTATTTTCTTCACTTGCTATAGCGCAAAAATCTGCGATTTATACCAATGAGTTCCAAGATTATCAAAAGGCATTGACTTTATATAATAACAAGCAATTTAAAGCAGCCCAAACTTTATTCGACGATGTAAAGTTAAATACAAACGATGCCACAATAGAATCCGATTGCGCTTATTATATAGCGAATTGTGCAGTGCGTTTAAATCAAAATAATGCCGATAATCTTATTACAGAATTTGTAGAAGACTATCCGACAAGTACCAAACGAAATACAGCATTTTTAGATGTTGCCGATTATTATTTTAACAACGGAAAATATGCCTATGCACGCAAATGGTATGATAAAGTGGATGAACGCAATATGGCACAAGTCGAGAAAGAGCGTTTCAATTTTAACTATGGTTATGCCTTATATTCAACTAAAGACGAGAAGAAAGCCGCTAAGTATTTTAACCGTGTTATAAATTCTAAAGAATACGGCTCGCAAGCCAAGTATTATATTGGTTTTATGGCGTATCAAGGCGACGATTACGATAAAGCTAATGAGTATTTTGACCAAGTTAGTGATAACGAAAAGTACAAAGAGAAGTTGTCTTATTATCAAGCTGATTTAAATTTCAAATTAGGAAAATTTGAGAAAGCCATTGAACTTGCCGAAGCACAATTACCAAAAAGTAACGCTGCTGAAAAGTCTGAGTTATCTAAAATTATTGGTGAAAGCTATTTTAATCTTGAGAAGTATGCAGAAGCTATTCCCTATTTAAAAGAATATAAAGGAAAAGATAGAAAATGGAATAATACTGATTACTACCAATTAGGCTATGCATATTACAAACAAAACGATTTTGAAAGTGCGATTTCAGAATTCAATAAAATTATAGGTGGAAATAATCCAGTAGCTCAGAATGCTTATTACCATTTGGGTGAGAGTTATATTAATTTAGAGAAGAAACCAGAAGCGTTAAACGCGTTTAGAAATGCATCACAAATGGATTTTGATTTAAAAATTCAAGAAGATGCGTGGTTAAATTATGCGAAGATTAGTTATGATATTGGAAATCCATACCAATCCGTTCCTCAGGTGTTAACGGGGTATTTAAAACAATATCCAAACACAAATTACAAAGATGAAGTTGAAACCTTATTAATAGATTCATACATTACTTCAAAGAATTATAAGGAAGCCTTAGAACTTTTAAAAGGTAAAAATAGTTTTGAAAATAAAGCAGCTTATCAAAAAGTAGCATTTTTTAGAGCCGTAGAATTGTACAATGAAAACAAATACAACGATGCTTTAACACTTTTTAATGGCTCTCTAAAAGAACCAAGAGATCCAATTTTTGTGGCTAAAGCTACGTTTTGGAAAGCCGAAACGGAATACAATTTAAGCAACTACAACGCTGCTTTAATTGGATTTAAGCAGTTTGATGGCTTTAGCGAATCTTCAAGTTTAGCTGAAAATGAAAACCTCAATTATAATTTAGCATACACGTATTTTAAATTGAAGGATTATACGAATTCTTCAAACTATTTTGAAAAATTTATAGCTCAAAAGCAGAATGACAAATTGCGTCAAAATGATGCTTATTTAAGATTGGCAGATGGTTATTTTGTGTCTAGTAAATATGATAATGCCATTGATGCTTATAAAAAAGCGATTCAAATTAATGAAATTGAAACGGATTACGCAGCGTTTCAAGTAGCGATGAGCGAAGGGTATTTAGGAAAAGGTTCTGATAAGATTTCAGCGTTACAATCGTTTATAAACACCTATCCAAAATCAGCATTACGAGATGATGCCATGTATGAGTTAGCAAATTCGTACGTAAAATCTAACGATACAGATAAGGCCATGCAAACGTATGATCGCTTAAACTCGGAATACAAAACAAGTGCCTTTACATCAAAAGCCTTATTGCGTCAAGGTTTAGTGTATTATAATGGCAACGATAACACACGTGCATTGACAAAATTCAAAAAAGTAGCGACTGATTTTCCGGGTTCTGGTGAAGCGGTCCAGGCAGTTTCTACAGTACGTTTAATTTATATCGATTTAGGTAAAGTAGATGAATATGCAACTTGGGTAAGAACGTTAGATTATGTTGAGATTTCTGATGTTGACTTAGATAATACCACCTATTTAGCAGCAGAAAAGCCATATTTAGATAATGAAACAGATAAAGCCATCCGTCAATTTAATAACTATTTGACGCAGTTTCCAAAAGGGATTCATAATCTAAAAGCACATTTTTATTTAGCGCAATTGTACTATAAAAAACAATTGTTAGATAATGCACAGCCACATTATAAGGCTGTTGTTGAGGCTTCAAAAAGTGAGTACACAGAACAAGCGATTGTAAAACTTACCGAGATTTATTTAAGCACTTCTAATTGGGAAAAAGCCATTCCTGTATTAAAACGTTTAGAGCAAGAAGCTGATTATCCTCAGAATGTAGTTTATGCACAGTCCAATTTAATGAACGCTTATTACCAAACCGAAGATTACGTTAAGGCAGAAAGCTATGCTGAAAAAGTATTGAGCAATTCAAAATTAGATAACAAAGTTAAGAGTGATGCTAAATTAACGATTGCACGTTCTGCGATTGAAACAGGGAATGAAGCCAAGGCAAAAATAGCTTATGCTGAAGTTGAAAAAATAGCGACAGGAAGCGTTGCTGCGGAAGCTTTATTCTACAATGGTTATTTTAAAAACAAAGCAGGTGATTACGAAGCTTCAAATACAACCATTCAAAAATTAGCTAAGGATTATGGTAGCTATAAATTGTTTAGTGCAAAAGGATTGGTAGTTATGGCGAAGAACTTCTATGCTTTAGGAGATGCGTTTCAGGCGACTTATATTTTAGAAAGCGTGATTAGTAACTTCCCAGATTTCACAGATGTTGTCAATGAAGCTAAAGTAGAATTAAACAAAATAAAAGCAGAGGAAGCGAAGACGAATTCATCAATCGAAACAGACGATAATTAATAAACATTAAGACAATTTAATTAGCGTTAAACTTATTTTCAATCAAATTAATACACATGAAAATTAAATATATAGTATTAGCAATGTTTACTTTGAGTCTGACATTTAGTTATGCTCAAGAACGTACCAAAGACACTATTGGAGACCAAACGGTTAACGTTATAAAACCATACACTCCAACAATTTCGGATGCCTTTAAAATTAAAGATAATCCAAAGTTGAACGATTCTAATGCCGTGAAGAAAAAGGAAATTAAGTACAATATTTTTTCTATTCCTGTGGCTTCAACGTTTACACCAGCTAAAGGAAAAGCAGCAACGGTTGATAAAGCCAAAGCGATAAAATTATATGATAATTATGCCTCATTAGGATTTGGAAGTTATACTACTATTTTGGGTGAAGTGTATTTGAACCATGAGTTGAGTAGAGACGAAAATGTCGGTGGTTATTTTAGTCACCATTCGTCTCAAGGTGGTATTGATGATGTGGTGTTAGATGATAACTTTTCGAAAACCAAGTTAAACGCTTATTATAAAAAGAGCGATAGAGATTTTACATGGCAAGTTGATGGAGGTTTTAATTTACAAACTTATAATTGGTATGGTGTGCCTCAAGATTTTTATGATGAAAGTGACTTAGATGGTATTGATGCAGGTCAGACGTATAACGATTTGTATGTTGGTGGGAAAATAGATTTTGAAGACGCTATTGTTAAAGACGCAAGTCTTCGTTTTAGACGTTTTGGAGATAACCACGATTCTGCTGAAAACAGATTAGTTGCTAAGACAGGCTTTGATTTTGTGGTGCAAGATGCTGTTATCAAATCAGAGTTTTCTATAGATTATATTAGCGGGACTTTCGATCGCGATTATTCTAATATTGGTGAAATTAATTACGGTAATGTCACGTTCGGATTTGCACCATCGTATCAATTGGTGCAAGATGATTTAACAATTGATTTAGGTGTGAAATTAGCCTACCTTAACGACACAGAATTTAGTGAGAATAAATTTTTCATCTATCCAAACATAGAAGCATCTTACCGATTGGTGGATGAGATCTTAATTGCATTTGGTGGACTTAAAGGGGATTTAATCCAAAATTCATATTACGATTTTGTAAACGAAAATCCATTTGTATCCCCAACGCTATTGGTTATTCCAACAGATCAACAGTACAAAATGTTTGTGGGTGCTAAGGGGAAGCTTTCTAGTAATATCGGCTATAGCTTAAAAGGAAGTTACAGTTCTGAAAAGAATAAAGCCTTATACAAGTCTAACAATGTGCCGAGTGATGCTTTAACAGAATATCAGTATGGCAATTCATTTTTTGTCGCTTATGATGATGTGACTACGTTTTCTGTGGCAGGGGAGTTGAATGTAGATTTAAATAGAAACTTTACTTTAGGGGTAAAAGGGGAATACTTTGGTTACAGCACAGATAACGAATCTGAAGCTTGGAATTTACCAGACCTTACAGCCTCTGTATTTTTAGATTATCAAATTTCAGAGCAATGGTTTGCGGGAGCAAGTATGTTCTTTGTGGGTGAACGTGAAGATCAAAGCACTTATTTTGATGTTTTGAATCCTTTGAACACCACTACCACAACAGTCACTTTAGATAGTTATTTTGATGCTAATGCGCATGTAGGTTATAAAGCAAATGATCAATTATCATTTTTTGTTAAAGCCAATAACATAGCGAGCCAAAATTATAACCGTTGGTCAAATTTCCCTGTGCAAGGTATACAGCTTCTTGGAGGTGCGACTTATCAGTTTGATTTTTAACAGGACATGGTATTCTGGTTTTGACTCAGAATTTACTTAAACAACATAGAAGATATTGAAAAGCGTTCCAATTTGGAGCGCTTTTCTTATTTTTACAGTGTTCGTTACTTCGAGTGATTTCAATTTTATAAAATTGTATCGCGACATTTTTAGGTAAAATGATAACGAAAATTCACGAATTCAAATAAACATAATAGAATCGCCATGAGTAAAAAACTATTCACAATCCTAGTCTTACTAAGCATTTTTGCTTGTCAAGAAAACAAAGAACAAGCCGATTTAATTGTTACAAATGCAAACATATATACGGTTGATGATAGTTTTAGTAAAGCTGAAGCATTCGCAGTAAAAGATGGAAAAATAATTGCTGTTGGTACGACCTCTGAAATAGATAATAAATACAATGCGCTAGATACCCTTAATGCCGAAGGCAAAACAATTGTACCAGGATTTATTGATGCACATTGTCACTTTTTAGGTTTAGGATTAGATCAACAAGCAGTAGATTTAGTTGGTACAAAAAGTTTTGAGGACGTTGTAAAACGTGTTTTAGATTTTCAGAATGAAAGAAATAACGAATTTATTTTTGGTAGAGGTTGGGATCAAAATGATTGGGAAGAGAAAGAATTTCCTAATAAACGCTTATTAGATAAACTCTATCCAAATACGCCTATTGCATTAGTGCGTATTGATGGCCATGCTATATTAGCAAATCAGGCGGCTTTAGATTTAGGAAATGTAACCGTAAATTCTAAAATTGAAGGAGGAGAAGTCGTTGTAGAAAATGGCGAGCTTACCGGTATTTTAGTAGACAATGCAGAAATGTTGGTGATGGAACACTGGCCACAACCCACCCGAAACGATGTGACTAATGCTTTATTAGAAGCACAAAAAATATGTTTCGATTTGGGGTTAACTACTGTTGATGATGCCGGATTAAATAAAGAAGCTATTGAACTTATTGATAGTCTTCAGAAATCTGGAGATTTAAAAATGCGTGTTTATGCTATGGTTTCTGCGTCTGAGGATAATCTGGATTACTTTTTAGATAAAGGAGTTACTAAAACAGATTACCTAAATGTGCGTTCGTTTAAGTTTTACGCTGATGGAGCTTTAGGGTCTCGAGGTGCGATGTTAAGAGAACCGTATTCAGATAAACCTGGTCATTTAGGATTGCTAGTTACAGATTTAGAAACTTTAAAAAGATCAGCTGAACGTATTGCAAATTCAGAATTTCAAATGAATACACATGCTATTGGCGATTCTGCAAATCATGCCGTTTTACAAACCTATACTAAAGTATTAGAAGGAAAAGAAGACAGACGTTGGCGTGTAGAGCATGCTCAAATTGTATCTCCTGAGGATTTTGAGTTGTATAAGAACATCATGCCATCCATACAACCAACACATGCAACAAGTGATATGTATTGGGCAGAAGATAGAGTGGGAGCAGAACGTATAAAAGGAGCTTATGCTTTTAAGCAGCTCTTAAAGGCTTATGGTAAAGTGGCTCTAGGAACTGATTTTCCTGTGGAGCGTGTTAGTCCTTTTTTAACCTTTTATGCTGCCGTGGCAAGACAGGATTTAGAAGGATATCCAGAAGGAGGTTTTCAAATGGAAAATGGATTAAGCAGAGAAGAAACTTTAAAAGGCATGACGATTTGGGCTGCCTATTCTAATTTTGAAGAGGATGAAAAAGGAAGTATTGAAGTTGGGAAGTTTGCTGATTTTATTATTCTCGATAATGATATTATGACGGTTGAAGCCAATGATATTCCAAAAATTAAAGTTCTGAAGACTGTGGTTGGCGGTGAGGAGCAGTAATTATAAGTTGAAGCTCGCAAAGTCGCAAAGACTCAAACGAAAAAAAAGATATAGCGCAATTTTCTAATATAATTTTGCGCCTCTGCGTCTTTGCGTGATAATTAATTTCTCTGCGAACCAACGAATAACTCAGTGCAATAACCTAAAATATCCGCGCCAAATAATCAAAATGCTCACCATCCATAACTTTCTCACACTTCAAACCAACTGTTAAACAAGCTGTTTTCAAGGTTTCAAAATCGAGATATAACCATTTCATAGTCACTTCTTTTTCGCCTTTATACGATAGGAAATAATCTAATTCACCAGGATAACCTTGGTTAAGATCTAGCCACATGCCACCATCGTCATCTTCATACATATATGAAATATCGGAGGAGTCAATTAAAATTTGACCGTCAGGATTTAAAAGTGACTTTAAATGCTTTAAATAGCTTGCTACTTCAGATAATTCTTGGAAAATTCCTGTGCCATTCATCAATAGTAAAATGGTGTCAAAACTTTCGGTTTCTTCTAAAAGTGGTTTCAATTCAACATTTGAAACACCACGTTGTTTTGCAACAATAATGGCTCCTTCAGAATTATCTATAGCTTTTACATTTTGGCCTTTATCTTGTAACCATAATGCGTGACTACCAGAACCACATCCAACATCTAAAACCCGTCCTTCAGCCAACTGTAATGCTTTTTGTTCTAGTTTAGGCATTTCAGAAAATCCTCTAAATAAATAAGGTAATGGTAAAACATCCTCGTCTGATATATTTGTAGACGTGATAAGATCTACTGAATAATTTCCGCTTTGATAGTCTAATAATGCTTTTCCGAAAATATCTTTCATATATAATTGGTATTGAACCTTAGTTTTAGTGATTTCAATTTTTCTCTAAGTGTATCGAGAACTTTACTTAAATTTGTTACATGCAAGACCAAATTAATAATCTTCCAAAGCTCGCCAAAGATAAGCATAAGGAGAATAAAACCTTTTTTACAAAGCTAAAAAAGAAACCACCAAAACAGTTAGATTATCTCATGCAAGAATTGCATGAAGAGGAATTTGAGCGCACCGATTGTTTAGAGTGTGCTAATTGCTGTAAAACCACAGGGCCTTTATTCACGCCAAAGGATATTCAACGGATTGCTAAATTTTTTAAAATGAAAGAGCAGCAATTCATTGAAACGTATTTGCGCTTGGATGACGAGAACGATTATGTGTTGCAATCCGTACCATGCACATTTTTAGGTACAGATAATTATTGTTCTATTTACGATGTGCGTCCCAAAGCCTGTAGTGAGTTTCCTCATACAGATCGAAAAAAATTTCAACAGATTTCTAATTTGACATTGAAGAATGTTGCTATTTGTCCTGCTGCTTATAATATTGTTGAAGAAATGAAAAAACGAATTCAGTTGTAAACGGTATCGTATTCGGAATAATTTTTGATGCTTAACAGATTAAAAAAATACTATGAATAATTTAGTTCTAAAATTATTGTTTCTATTATTTGCGTTCAATGTATCGCATTCACAAGCTTGGATGACCAATATCGATATTGCACAAAAATTAGCCGTAACTCAAAATAAAATGGTGTTGATGGTTTGGGAGGAAAGTACTAAATATCCTTATGCTGTTTTAGCCAATGACAATACAGGCAAAACCATTTATGTTGAAAATTTGTTTGAAAGCGAAATTCTTAGTCCATTAATCTGGAAGCATTTTGTACCTGTAATTGTTGCTGAGTACAAATATGCAGAGTTATATGAGGAAATTAAAGACAAGCGATCACAACAATATATAAATAAGTTTAATGATGACTCTATTAAAATAATGGATACTAATGGGAATATTTTAAACCTTTCTAGTGATCCAGATAATTATCAAAATGTTACAACGATAATCAATGATTATGCTTTAAATACAGAATATGTGGCACCCGAATTAATAGGTTACAATACTAAAAAAGATTTCTATTCGGCGTATTATTTAGCTTCGAAGTATTTTGACTTTTCGATGTACACAAAAGAAAAAATTAGACCAGCTTTAATAGAATTAGGGATTATTTATTTAAATGAAGCTTCTGAGTTTATTACAATTCACCCATCTGAAGATCAAAAAGTGTTAACAGAACGTGTAGCGCTTTTATATATGCAACAATATTTAATAAAAGAACGTCCTAAAAAAGTATTGAGACAATTAAATCGAATGGATATTGAAACAATTGATGCCAATAATCAGTCCTTCGCAGCGTTTTTATATTACACAACTTATAAGGCATTAAAAGATGAAACGAATGCAGCATTATGGAAATCTAAAATTTCTTCTGTAAATTTGAAGAAAGCACAACTGCTTATTAATCTTAATTCTTAACGGTATTGGAAACCATTATTACATACTTCGAAACCATACCTTCATCTCACCGAAGTCTTATATTAGTTGGGGGTTTAACGTTTTTTTGGCTGTTAGAAGGTGGTATTCCATTATTTAAGTTCAAATACAAAAAGTGGAGGC
Organism: Winogradskyella costae; assembly: GCF_013403865.1. Lineage (GTDB taxonomy): Bacteria > Bacteroidota > Bacteroidia > Flavobacteriales > Flavobacteriaceae > Winogradskyella > Winogradskyella costae. The sequence goes on along the minus strand of NZ_JABFDK010000010.1, from coordinate 40,152 downwards.
ACGCGCTTCCAAATCTCTTCTTTACATTAACGACAATAATAATTAATTTTGCTTTGGCTGTTTTGTTATTATGGTCTTCAGATTGGGTAACCGTCAATAATTTCGGCATTATAAATTGGTTACCACAGATGCCACTTTGGTTGTATGTGTTAGTTGGTGTCGTATTACTCGATTTCTTTGGAGCCTACTTAGCACATTATGTAGAGCACAGAATAAAGCCACTTTGGATGGTACATTTAGTGCACCATACAGATCATAGTGTAGATACAACGACAGGGAATAGACATCATCCTATAGAAAGTTTAATTCGTTTCGGATTTACCTTATTCGGTGTTTTTGCGGTTGGGACTCCTATTGCTCTAGTCATGATTTATCAAGCGCTGTCGCTCATATTTACTCAGCTTACACATGCTAATATTAAAATGCCAAAAGGTTTGGATAAAGCATTAAGTTATGTAATAGTATCGCCAGATATGCATAAAATTCATCACCATTATAGATTGCCGTATACAGATTCCAATTTTGGAAACATCTTTAGTATTTGGGATCGTATGCTAGGAACCTATAGATATATGGATCGTGAAAAGTTAATCTATGGAGTCGATGTGTTTCCAGATGAAGTAAAAAACGGAAATATCAAAGAGTTATTAAAGCAACCATTTCAGAAATATGAAAAATCAACGCTTTCAGCAGATGAAAATTAGTCCAATTGTAGTTTTAATAATCCTATGTATGAGTGGTAATTCTAAAAAGCAAATTGATATTCAAGGTCACCGAGGATGCAGAGGTTTATTGCCAGAGAATTCGTTGCCAGCTTTTGAAAAGGCTATTGATTTAGGAGTGCATACTTTGGAATTAGACATTGTGATTTCTAAAGATCATGAGGTTGTGGTGTCTCATGAACCTTATATGAATCCAATTATATGTCTAAATCCTGATGGAGACGTTCTGACTGATAACTCAGAAAAAGATTATAATTTATATCACATGAATTATGATGAGATTAAACAATTTGATTGTGGTTCAAAATTTCATCCCACATATCCTAATCAAGAAAAACTAAAAACTTATAAGCCTTTGTTGTCGGAAGTTTTTGATTTGGTTAAAGCTAAAGATTCTGATGTTAAGTTTAATATTGAAATTAAATCTGAAACGTCATATTATGGCATTTTTACCCCACAGCCTAAAACTTACGTGAAATTAGTTTTAGACGAAATTGAAAAAAATGACATGCTTAGTCGTATAAATCTTCAGTCTTTTGATGTTGTCATTCTTGAAGAAATTAAAAAGCAATCACCAAAAATGGAGGTCGCCTTATTAGTAGAAGATTACGAAACAATCGAAGTAAAACTAGAAGAGTTATCCTTTAAACCAGAAATTATTAGTCCATATTTTAAGCTATTGACCGCAGAATCGGTAAAAGCATATCAAGCTAAAGGGTTTCAAGTAATTCCTTGGACAATTAACGCAACAGAAGACATGAAACTCATGCAGTCTTGGGCTGTAGATGGTATTATTACGGACTATCCCGATCAGCTTATTGAAATACTAAAACAGTAGATTTATTTATAGAGTAAATACTGACGACGTACATTCTTGTATGCGTCTAAATCATCTTTCCACGTCGCTTTAATTTCAGCTTCAGTTAGACCAGCTTCAATCTGTTTTTGCAATTTGGCCGTTCCTGCATGCGTAGTAAAATTAGCCGTATTAAATACTTTGGTTTTATCGGTAGCATTGTGATAAGCATCCATAATATATTTTAAAGTAAAATGACGCTCTGCTTTCACTTTAGATAAATCAACACCATAACAAACTTCATTTTCATGTTTTGGATGTTTAGACCCAAAATTAGGAATCGGAGTATAATTAAACGTATAATGACTCTTATTTAAAAACGGAGCACCATAGCGTTGAAACTGAAATTCTGTGCCTCTACCAGCATTAATATTGGTGCCTTCAAACAAACCTAAACTCGGATATAGCTCAATAGATTGGTCGTTCGGTAAATTTGGAGACGGTCTTAAAGCTAAGCTATAAGTACGATTATGATTATAGTTTTGCATTTCAATAATAGTAATATCACAAGTCACTTCATTAGTTAACCACGCTTCACCATTAATCATTTTGGCGTATTCGCCAATGGTCATACCATGTACTAAAGGAATAGGATGCATGCCTAAAAAACTACTGTGCTTTTTTTCTAAAACAGGACCGTCAATATAATTACCATTTGGGTTTGGACGATCTAAAATTAAAACGGGAATATTTTGTTCGGCACAAGCTTCCATAATATAATGTAACGTAGAAATGTAAGTGTAAAACCGAACACCAACATCCTGAATATCAAAAATCATGATATCTAAACCTTCAAGTTGTGCTTTGGTTGGTTTTTTATGTGTACCATGAAGTGAATAAATGGCTAAGCCGGTTTTGGTGTCTTTTCCATCTTTTACTAATTCACCAGCATCAGCAGTCCCTCTAAAACCATGTTCTGGAGAAAATACTTTTTTGATATCTACATCTAAACTCAACAAGGAATCTACAATATGAGTATAGCCTTGGTTTTTAAAAATGACACTCGTCTGATTAGCAACTACAGCAACACGCTTTCCTTTTAATAGCGGTAAATATGTTGATGTTCTGTTGGCTCCAACAATAATTGGTTTATCAACTTCGTTGTTTACCATATAAGGAGTAGAAATATCGTTATCTGCTAAGTCTTTTAGAGCAGAGCTTTCAACGTCTCGCTTTACACTATTTCCGCATGAAAATGTTACAAGGGAAATCCCAATAATTATAGAGAATAAAACTGTATTTTTGAAAACCTTTAAAAGCATATCTAAGAGTGAATTTCGAGTTATTTATAGCTAAACGTATAATTGGCAATAAAACGTATAAAAGTAGTGTTTCGGCACCAATAATTAAAATTGGTATCGCAGCAATTGCTATTGGAATTATTGTAATGCTCATTGCTATTGCAACAGGTATTGGTTTGCAACAAAAGATTAGAGATAAAGTTGTAGCATTTAACGGTCATATAGAAATTACAAATTATGATTCTAATGCTTCAGACGAATCACAAGTAGCAATTTCCATAAATCAAGATTTTTATCCAGATTTTACGGCTGTAGAAGGGGTTAAGCATATACAAGGTGTTGCTCAGAAGTTTGCTGTTATTAGAACCGAAACCGATTTTGAAGGTGTGGTTGTAAAAGGAGTAGGATCCGATTATAATTGGGACTATTTTAAAGAATTTTTAGTTGAAGGCCGACTCCCCGATTTTACAAAAGAAATAAACCAAGAAATTTTAATTTCTAACTATTTAGCCAATCGTCTAGGCTTTAGCGTTGGTGATAAATTTCAGACCTTATTCGGCAATCCATTAAATGATAGACCACGTATTATTAACTATGAAATTGTAGGCATATATAATTCTGGTTTTCAAGAGCTCGATGAAAAGTTTTGCATTGCAGATTTAAGACATATTCAACGCATCAATAAATGGGAATCTGACCAAATAGGAAGCTTTGAAGTTTTTATAGATGACTTTTCCCAGATTGAAGAAAAAACGGTTGATATCTTTAAAGAGATTCCTTCCTTAATGAATGCCACGTCTATAACTAGAAAATATTATACAATTTTTGAATGGATTAAGATCTTTGATAACAATACATATGGTATTATCGCTATTATGATTATTGTAGCTGGTATTAACATGATTACTGCATTACTCGTATTAATTTTAGAACGTACCCAGATGATAGGCATTTTAAAAGCCTTAGGAAGTTCTAATTGGACGATTAGAAAAGTATTTCTTTATAATGCATCTTACTTAATTGGTTTAGGTTTACTATGGGGAAATACGATAGGCTTAGGCTTGTTGTTTGCGCAGAAGTACTTCAAATTATTTCCATTAAATCCGGACACCTATTATGTAAATAACGCTCCGGTTTATATCAGTTGGGATTATATAATTCTACTAAATATAGGCACATTTGTCGCATGTTTACTAATGCTCTTAATCCCTTCGGTGATTATTTCAAAAATCTCGCCTGTAAAAGCGATTCGATTTGATTAATAAAGAGGAAATTCCTCAGTCGCCACATTAGATTTAATATTTACTTTTCCATTTCAACTTGGAGCCTTATCGTCTTCGTAAGAATGTTTTAATTTGAAATATTCAGCGTATCGTTTAAAATCAATTTCTCCATGCACCTCTGTAATTTCTTTTTGAAACTTAATGTAACAGTTTTTGATTAATGGAATTTAACTTTTTTTGGATTTTTATAACACAACATTTAACGTAACTTTGCTCCGCAAAATAAAATTATGGATTACGTAGAAAATATATTAGGTACAATAGGAAATACACCTCTAGTGAAGATGAATAAACTAGTAGAGGATTTACCTTGTTTGGTACTTGCTAAATACGAGACTTTTAACCCAGGGAATTCAGTAAAAGACCGAATGGCTTTACAGATGATAGAAGATGCTGAAGCTGATGGACGATTAAAGCCTGGTGGAACAATCATTGAAGGAACATCTGGAAACACCGGAATGGGATTAGCATTGGCTGCCATTGTAAAAGGTTACAAATGTATTTTTGTAATGGCAGATAAACAATCTAAAGAAAAAGTAGATATTATGCGTGCTGTAGGTGCAGAAGTTATTGTTTGTCCAACAGATGTAGAACCAACTGATCCTCGTAGTTATTATTCGGTATCAAAACGTTTAGGAGAAGAAACACCAAATTCTTGGTATGTTAACCAATACGATAACCCCAGTAATACCAAAGCACATTACGAAAGTACAGGTCCAGAAATTTGGAAACAAACCGACGGTAAAATCACGCATTTTGTGGTTGGAGTGGGTACAGGCGGTACGATTTCAGGTGTTGGAAAATACTTAAAAGAGCAAAACCCGAATATTAAAGTTTGGGGAGTAGATACTTATGGTTCTGTATTTAAAAAATATCACGAAACTGGAATATTCGATGAAAAAGAAATTTATCCTTACGTTACCGAAGGTATTGGTGAAGACATCTTACCTAAGAATGTAGATTTTAGTCTTATTGATGGGTTTACTAAAGTAACAGATAAAGATGCTTGTGTTTACACGCAGCGCTTGGCCAAAGAAGAAGGAATGTTTTTAGGGAACTCTGCAGGTTCTGCCATTAAAGGAGTCTTGCAGTTAAAAGAGCATTTTAAACCAGACGATGTGGTTGTTGTTTTATTTCATGATCATGGCAGTCGTTATGTTGGTAAAATGTTTAATGACGATTGGATGCGTAAGAGGGGGTATATTGATTAACAAATTCCTGCTAATACATGAATTTCACCTCATAAAAAAAAATCCTGATGTAATTATCAGGATTTTTTTTATTTCCAGTATTTTAAAAGCCCCACTAATTCCCAATTGATTTGATATCAGTGAAATAACAAATAGTTTTACTTCAATTATTTTTGAATTCATCATAGTTGGCAGAAGCATTTGCCTACCTTCACCAAAAAGGGAAACCTACTATTATGACGGATCTTAAAGTAAATAAACCAAATCCATTTTTAGCACTTAAAGATGTCACTATATATAATAGAGGAGAAGATATTAAAAACATAATAAATGTACTAGAAGCTGGAAGCCCTGTTTTAATTACTGAGTTTTATAATAATGGATCCGTACTACTTAATGGTTTGCAAGAGCATCTCACCCGAACCTTGCCCAATACTTCGTTTAAAGAACAACGTGCGTTTAGAGCTGTTTACCATAAACTTTCAAACCTTATTATTGTAGAAATTGAAAACCATAAAATAGTAGCAAAAAAGGCACCAGTTATAGGCTGGCTTAAGAAATTGTATCCAGAAACTAGTGATTTTTTATTAACACTCCCGCAAGTGCAAGGTTTAAACAGTGCATGGCAATGGTACATAAATGGCATTTCAATACCAGGATTACGAAATAAAATTCATCCGTATTATGGCACCTATTTTCCAACACGCTTTGAGCATTTAGAATTGTTTGATAATTGGTTAAAACGTTACGGTGGCCCAAAAAAAACAGCGGTGGATGTTGGTGTTGGTAGCGGTGTTTTAGCATTACAAATGATTAAACACGGTTTTCAAAAGGTTTTTGCAACAGATACAAATCCGAATGCTATAATTGGTTTAGCTGAAATGATGAGAGATACCAAACTCTCTCGAAAAATAGAGTTAGATTTTGGATCTCTTTTTGGTAAGTGGAAAAATAAAACAGAATTAATTGTTTTTAATCCGCCTTGGTTGGCAGAAACAAGAGATTCAAATAATTTAGATGAAGCTATTTATTATAATGACCCCTTATTTTCAAACTTCTTTGAGGCAGCAAAAGAAATGCTATTGCCAGACGGTAAGCTGGTACTCATCTTTTCTAATTTAGCAGAAATAACTGGCTTCTCTAAATTAAATCCTATTGAACGAGAAATAGCAGTAGGCGGGCGCTTTCAGTTAGAAAAATGTTATACAAAAAACGTTAAAAAAGCATCGAACAAAACAACTCGCGATTCTCATTATCGAAAAACGGAAGAGGTTCAGTTGTGGGTACTCACTCATGTTAAGTAAAAAGATGTAACGCTAAGTTTTTTTAGACGTAAATACATGAGGACTTTTTTGTTTTAAATTTTAATTAATTAAATAGTTCATGAACGGTTCGTTGTGGCTATAAATAAGGTTAAAGAAAGAAATTCAAGCACTTTATGCAATATTTAAAATCTTAATATTTAGACACCTCTAGTAAATATTTGTAAAATTAATTAGATTAATTTCTCATAAATATTAAATATGTGATGTATTCATCATAGATTTTAGAAAGTATCAATAATTTATTATATATTGGCTAAAGAGCATTTTTTATCGACAAAGTGTTTTTGAAATTAGCCCTAATATAACATGAAAGTAGAACAACTATCCTTAAACGATTCTACATGGAATGACGAGGTAAATAATATTAAGATTGCACCTACTATTTTCTTATTATTTGTATCGCCCTTATTTGTTCCTAAGAATGATTTGGTAAATAAATTAATTAAACTTTATCCTGAAGCTACAATTGTAGGCTGCTCTACAGCTGGAGAAATATCTAATACAAATGTATCTGATAATTCTGTCTCACTTACAGCAATTGAACTTGAAAAGACAAATCATAGATTAGTAAAAGTTGGCGTTGATAGCATGGACAAGAGTTATGAAGCCGCTGCTGCTCTCGCAAAAAAACTTAATACAGAGAATCTTAAACATGTTTTGGTATTTAGTGATGGCTTAAATGTTAATGGTGCTGAATTAGTTGAAGGCTTAAAAAGTGTTTTGTCAGAAGTCAGTATTACTGGTGGTTTAGCGGCAGATGGTGCCGATTTTAGCGAAACGTTTGTAATAGCAAATAGCACTATAACGGATAAGATAATTGTAGGGTTAGGGTTTTATGGAGACCAGTTAAAAATTGGTTATAGCTCTAAAGGCGGATGGGACAGTTTCGGCATTGATCGCTTAGTCAGTAGATCTAAAAAAAACGTATTATATGAATTAGATGGCTTACCAGCACTAGAATTATATAAATCTTTTTTAGGAAGTAATGCAACAAAGCTACCCAGTTCAGGCTTATTATTTCCTTTAAGTATGCGTGTAAATGAAACAGATGCACCTGTTGTAAGAACTATTTTAGGCATTAATGAAGAAGAACAAAGTTTAACTTTTGCAGGTAATATACCCGAAGGCTCTTATGTACGCTTAATGAAAGCAAACGTTGATCGGCTTATAGGTGGCGCAGAAGATTCTGCAAAAAAAGCATTAGAAGTTACAAAGCAAGATACGAAATTGGCAATATTAATTAGTTGTATTGGTCGCAGATTGGTGCTAAAACAACTGATAGAAGAAGAAGTCGAGGTTGTTAGAGATGTAATAGGTAAAGATTCTAAAATTACAGGTTTTTATTCTTATGGAGAAATTGCCCCATTTGGGCTGCATTCACCTTGTGAGCTTCATAATCAAACAATGACAATTACGACATTATCAGAATGATAAATTCTAACATGCACAGATTATTACGAAGACAAATTCGCAAAGCAGGCTTTGAAGAAGCAGATTTAGGAAAGTTTAAAGACTTTTTTGAAGTCGTTAATGAAGCTTATAAAAGTTTTGATGATGATGTAAAACATCATGAAATCATTTTTGAACAAAGCTCTAACGAACTTTACAGAGCCAATCTAGCTTTAAAATCTAAAGTTAATAGTGTAGAGACTAATTTAAATGCCATTGTAAATACTATTGAAGGTGTCATCTTTAAAACAGATATGGATGGGAATTTTATATATCTAAACAAAGCGTGGGAAGATTTAATTGGTATACCTATTAAAGATGTATTGGGTAAGAACTATAGAGATTTATCAATAGGAATTAATAAAAAAGAACAAGTTAAAATTTCGAAATTTTTAAGAGGAAAAGAGAATGACTATAACTCTTTATTTTGTTTTAATAAATCCACAGGTGAAAAAATTTGGATTCAATTACGATTAGTCATTTTTAGCGATACAAATGGTGCGTATAATGGCACTATAGGTACTATGACAGATGTAACTCAGTTAAAAGAAATTGAACTAGAGTTAAGTGAGGCTAATAAAACAAAAGATGAATTTGTGTCTACAATGTCTCACGAAATAAGGACGCCTTTAAATGCTGTAATTGGTATGTCTGATATCTTATTGTTAGAGAATTACTTACCAGAACAATTAGAGAATTTGCAAATATTAAAATATTCTGGTGAACATTTATTAGAATTAATTAATGATCTGCTAGATCTCAATAGATTTAAGTCAGATGAAATAAAACTTATTGAAAAAGATTTTAATCTTCCAGAATTTATTCAGAATATCCAACTACACTTTAAGCAAACAGCAACAAAAAAGAAACTCAATTTCGATACCATTATTGATAGTAACATTCCTTTAGTTTTAAAAGGAGATAGTCTGAAATTATCACAAGTTTTAAGAAATTTATTAAGTAATGCTTTTAAATTCACAGATGAAGGTGGTGTTGTATTTAAAGTAGAGGTAGTTGAAACTGTTTCAAATAAAACTAAAATACGTTTTAGTATTATAGATACGGGAATTGGAGTTTCGTATAATAAGCAAAAAGATATATTTAAAAGTTTTGTTCAGGCCAATGATAATACATCTGCGCTTTATGGCGGTTCTGGTTTAGGGTTATATATTAGTAAGGAACTTATAAAAATTCATGGTAGTAATTTACACATAGAAAGTGAAGAGGGAAGAGGGGCTAAATTCTGGTTTGAAATTTCATACAAGCACTCTAAAGTAAAATTAGTTGATGGGCACAATTATGTGTCTAAAACAGAACCAATTGATATAAAAGTATTGGTCGCAGAAGACAACAATCTCAATGCATTATTACTTAAAAAACTGTTTAAAAAATGGAAAGTGGATTATACTATAGCTAAAAATGGACAGGAACTTTTAGACATATATATAAATGAAGATTTCGATTTAATCTTAATGGATTTACAAATGCCTATTTTATGTGGTTACGAAACAACAATGAGAATCAGAAAAATGTCAGATGACGTTAAATCTACGATTCCAATTGTTGCATTAACAGCTTTTGCTGAGTCCGAAGTTAGAGATAAAACAAAGCGGTATAAAATGAATGGATATCTAAGCAAACCTTTAGATGTTAATGAATTATATGATGTCCTTAGTCTTTACAGTTTTAAGAAACAATAATTATTATAATTGTTTTTATTTAAGATTTTAGTACTTTAGGTCGATGCAAGAAGATTTTCTTCATTATATCTGGAAACATAAAGCCTTCGATTCATCCTTGTTAAAATCTACAAAAGATGAACAAATTAGTATTTCAAATTTAGGACAACACAATCATAATGCAGGTCCAGATTTCTTCAATGCACAATTACACATTGCTAATCAGCTTTGGGCGGGTAATGTGGAAATTCATATTAAATCTTCAGATTGGTATGTTCATAATCATGAAACAGACAAAGCTTATGATAATGTAATTCTTCATGTGGTTTGGGAACATGATACTGAGATTTTTAGGAAAGATAATTCAGAAATTCCAACCTTAGAGTTAAAACATTATGTTGATAAATCGCTACTTCATAAGTATCAAAAGTTGATGCAATCAAAGTCGTGGATTAATTGTGAATCTGATTTTAATGACATTGATGATTTTTTGCTTCATAATTGGTTAGAACGTCTCTATATAGAACGCTTAGAGGCGAAATCAAAAACGATTCAACATTTATTAAAATCTTCTAATAACGATTGGGAAGCGGTATTATTCAAAATGCTATTGAAAAATTTTGGATTAAAAATAAATAGTGATCCTTTCTTAAGTTTGGCAAATTCTTTTGATTTTTCTATAATTCGGAAATTACGGAATGATGTTTTAAATCTAGAAGCATTGTTTTTTGGACAATCGGGTTTACTAGGGGAAAATATTATTGAAGATATTTATTTTTTAGACCTAAAACAACGATATGGATTTCTGAAGCGAAAATTTGACTTAGACAACAACGGGGTTTTACCGTTACAGTTTTTTAGATTACGGCCTCCAAATTTTCCAACAATACGGTTATCTCAATTTGCTAATTTATATAATTCAGAACCTAATTTGTTTTCAAAAGTCATGAATTTAAATACAAAGGAGGAGTTTTATAAATTCTTCGATAAAGGTGTTACGCAATTTTGGATGACGCATTACACATTTGCTAAAACGTCTAAACCTTTTAAAAAGGGAATTACCAAGTCCTTTATAGATTTATTAATTATCAATACACTTATTCCATTGAAATTTAGTTACGCAAAAGCTCAAGGAAAATCGATTGACGACATTGTTTTTCAGCTTATAAAAGATATTAAAATGGAAAACAATAGTATTGTATCTAAATTTCTAAACTTAAAACCTATAGAGAAAAACGCCTTAAACTCTCAAGCCTTATTGCAATTAAAACATCAGTATTGTGATAAAAATAAGTGTTTGCAGTGTGCTATAGGTAATAACTTTATCGTAAAAAATAAGTAACTTGCAACATCTACCCTAATTAATTATTAGATTAAACTTATGAATTGGTTTTACAATCTCTTATTATATTTTCAGAAACGCGGCTATTATGTTTGTCAACGTATAGCAGATCGTTTAGGAATTAGAGCTAAAATTGTAAGAACTTCTTTTATATACCTTACGTTTGTTACGGTCGGTTTTGGGTTCGCACTCTATTTATTCTTAGCCTTTTGGATGCGTATTAAAGATATCGTTTACACAAAACGGTCTTCAGTTTTCGATTTATAATGTTGTTAGTGTAATATGGATAATCCGTTATTAAAACTTTATAGATCTAAGATATACACAGCTATAATGATGTTGGTGTTATTGCTTTGCATTGGTATTTTAGGGTATAGATTTATTTCTGGCTATTTATGGCTCGATGCTGTTTATATGACAGTAATTACCGTAACAACTGTTGGTTTTGCAGAAGTAATTCCTCTCGATCCTACCTCTAAAATTTTTACTATTTTTTTAATTTTAACGAGTGTGGTAATTGTTGGTTATGCCATTTCAATCATTACCGATTATATTCTTAGTAGAAATAATATGGAAGACATTAAACAACGAAAAATGCAAAAGAAAATTGATGCAATGACTAATCATATCATTATATGTGGGTATGGTCGTAACGGTAAACAAGCAGCAAAGAAGTTAAGTGATTACGGAAAGCCGTTCGTTATTATAGAGCGTGATAAGGATATTATAGAAAAATGTCAAGACGATACTATAGCATTTATTGAAGGAAATGCCAACGAGGACGAAACCCTTTTTACTGCAGGTATTGAAAAAGCTAGTACGCTCATTTGCGCCTTACCAAATGATGCAGATAATTTATTTGTGGTATTGTCGGCTCGCCAGATTAATGCAAAATTATCAATTATTAGTAGAGCTTCAGAGGAGACATCCTATAATAAATTGAAATTAGCAGGTGCTAATAATGTTATTTTACCCGATAAAATAGGAGGAGATCATATGGCATCTTTGGTGGTGATTCCAGACTTAGTAGAGTTTATTGATAACTTAGGTATTGTAGGAGAACGCAACATTAATATCGAAGAAGTAAAAGTAGAACAACTTTATGATATGAGCGAAGTTAAAACAATAAGAGACTTAGATTTACGTAAAAATACAGGTTGTACTGTTATTGGATTTAAGGATGATAAAGGAGAATATATAGTAAATCCTGAGGCAGATACAAAATTGATTTCTGGCTCAAAAATCATTGTTTTAGGACGCCCCGAACAGATTATAAAATTGAATTCTCAGTACAATATTGAATAATTAATGCAACCATTTTATGAGTCGATACTTTACAAGCTCATTTTTTTTTTGCATCTTGTCATCTTTAAAATACAATAACTAACCTTAAAACTAACTAACAACTACAACTCATGAAGAAATATCTTCTATCAATTTTTACAATTTCATTACCGTTTTTGACTTTCGCGCAAGAAACAACTTCCGAAAAGATTGATGCTATTTTCAAGGATTATACAGGCTGGTTTGTTGACGCTATTTTTTACGAAATTCCATTTTCAGAAACTTATAAAATTCCATGGGTACTTATAGTATTAATTAGTGGTGCATTATTTTTTACGATTTATTTTAAATTTATTAATGTCACAGGTTTTAGAATGGCCATTAGAGTTGTTAGAGGACAGTATGAAGATATTGAAAAGCATGGAGCAGATAATTTATATGGAGAAAATGCATCAGATAATTTAGCTGACATTCAACAAATAGAAACTGAGAAATCCAATGCAGATACGCTTTATGGAGATAGTACAAGTAATGAAGGTGAAGATGTGATTGAAACGATAAGAGATGAAAGTGCAGACGGGGAAGTTTCGCACTTTCAAGCTTTAACAGCAGCACTATCTGCCACGGTAGGTCTAGGTAATATCGCAGGTGTTGCCGTAGCCTTATCTATTGGTGGTCCTGGCGCAACGTTTTGGATGATTGTTGCTGGTTTATTAGGTATGGCTTCAAAATTTGCAGAATGTACACTTGGTGTAAAATATAGAGATGTTGGTGAAGATGGTACGGTTTACGGTGGTCCAATGTACTATTTAACCAAAGGTTTAAAAGCCAAAGGTATGGGTGGTTTTGGTAAAGTGTTGGCTGTGTTGTTTGCCATTTTTGTTATCGGAGGATCTTTTGGAGGTGGAAACATGTTTCAAGCCAATCAAGCTGCTGCTCAATTTGTTAAGGTATTCGATTTAGACCCAGCATCTAACGCAGGTATGTATTTTGGTATTGTTATGGCTGTGCTTGTTGCTATCGTAATTATCGGTGGAATTAAGCGTATTGCTAAAGTGACTGAAAAAGTAGTGCCGTTTATGGCAGGAATATATGTACTAGCATCCTTAATTATATTAGGAGCTAATTTCAGTTTAATTGATGATGCGTTTGCATTAATATATGAAGGTGCATTCTCAGGATTGGGAATAGCAGGTGGACTTGTAGGTGTAATGATACAAGGTATTAGAAGAGGTGCTTTCTCTAACGAGGCAGGTGTGGGGTCTGCAGCAATTGCACATTCAGCTGTTCGTACAAAATACCCAGCATCAGAAGGAATTGTGGCACTTTTAGAACCATTTGTAGATACGGTTGTAATTTGTACAATGACGGCTTTAGTAATTGTGATCACTAATTTTGATGGTGGTTTTATGGAGTATGGCGTTGAAATTACAGAGGGTGTAGAAATTACAGCTACGGCTTTCGATTCTGTAATTCCACACTTTTCAATCATACTTACAATCGCCGTAATATTATTTGCATTTTCAACTATGATTTCTTGGTCGTACTACGGTATGCAAGGTTGGGTGTTTTTATTCGGAAAAGGTAAAATATCAGACTTAGCTTATAAGGTTTTATTCTTATTCTTTGTAGTTGTGGGTGCATCTATTAGTTTAGGTGCTGTTATTAATTTCTCTGATGCTATGATTTTTGCAATGGTGGTGCCTAACATAATTGGTGTTATTATATTGTCACCAGTTATTAAAATGGAACTAAAGAAATACTATAAAGCAATTAACGTTAAGGAAGATGCTATTGAAGAAGGAGCAGAAGATCTAAATGAAATATTGTAAATAAAAATAATCTCATATGAAATCCCATTTCCAGTTTTCTAATCAACAACGGAATGGGATTTTGTCTTTATTAGCAATTGTGCTCATTGGTCAATGTGTATATTGGTTGGCACCTAATATTTTTTCTATCTCAAATAAAGAACTATCTAAAAAAAACAATCAGTTAAAGGCTTTTAAAAGCGAATTAGATTCCCTTCGTTTAGTTGAAATAGAGAATAATAAACCGAAAATATATCCTTTCAATCCAAATTATATTACAGATTATAAAGGGTATTCATTAGGTATGACCAATGAAGAAATTGATAGGCTTCATAAGTTTAGAGAAACAAATCAATGGGTAAATTCAGTCAAGCAGTTTCAAGACGTTACTAAAGTTTCAGATTCTTTCTTAAAAACTATATCTCCATATTTTAAGTTTCCAGAGTGGGTTACCAATCCAAAACCAAAATCTCAAAGTTTTAATAATTCGTATCCAAATACTACAAAACCAAAGTCGTATACTCAAAAAACAGACTTAAATACAGCTACAGAAACGCAATTAAAGAAAGTTTATGGAGTGGGTGAGAAGTTATCAGAGCGCATTATTACGTATCGTAATAAATTTAACGGTGGTTTTATTGCAGATGTGCAGTTAAGTGAAGTTTATGGTTTATCTCCAGAGGTGATTGAACGTATTCAAAATGACTTCACGGTTAAAACACCAAGAACAATCCAAACCTTTAATATCAATACTGCAACTAGAGATGAATTAGTAACCATTCAATATATAGACTACGAAGTTGCTAATAATATTATTGAAGAGCGAACACTAAGGGATGGCTTTAATTCTTTAGAAGAATTATCAAAAGTTGAAGATTTTCCTGTTAAAAAAATCGAGATAATTAAGTTATATTTGCACCTCTAAATAAACACTAATTTATGTCTAATTTATATTTCACAGAAGAACACAATTTATTCCGAGAAAGTCTCAGGAGTTTCTTACAAAAAGAAGTGGTACCGCATATTGATAAGTGGGAAGAGACAGGTCATATAGAGCGTTTCATTTGGAAGAAGTTTGGGGATATGGGGTATTTTGGACTTGCTACGCCAGAAGCTTATGGTGGACTCGATTTAGATTTATTTTACACAGTGATTTTTCTTGAAGAAATGCAACGCATTAACTCCGGTGGTTTTGCAGCAGCAATGTGGGCACATGCGTATTTGGCGATGACCCATTTAAATAAAGAAGGAAATCACGAGCAAAAAGAAAAGTATCTTACACCAAGTGCGTTAGGTGATGCTATAGGTTGTCTCTGTATTACGGAACCTTTTGGCGGAAGTGATGTGGCGGGTATGCGCACAACAGCTGTTAAGAAAGGAGATACTTATGTTATTAACGGTTCTAAAACCTTTATTACAAATGGTGTTTATAGCGATTATTTAGTCGTTGCAGCTAAAACTAGTCCTGAATTAGGAAATAAAGGGATTAGTATTTTTGTGATGGATAGAGATACGCCTGGTATATCTGCAACCAAATTAGATAAATTAGGCTGGAGAGCTTCAGATACAGGAGAAATTGCGTTTGATAATGTCGTAATCCCAACATCTAACTTAATGGGAGAAGAAAATTTAGGCTTTCCTTATATAATGCAGCATTTTGCCTTAGAAAGATTAATTATGGGAATTAATTCTCATGCAAGAGCACAATATGCATTGGAATATGCAAAACAATATATGTCTGAAAGAACAGCTTTTGGACGGACTATAGATAAGTTTCAGGCCTTAAGACATACATATGCCGATTGTGAAACGCAAATGGAAATTTGCAAACAATTTAACTATTATGTCGCAAAACGTCTAGACATGGGAGACTATGTGGTAAAAGAAGCAACGATGTCTAAATTACAATCAACAAAGATGGCGGATGATGTTATTTACCAATGTCTTCAATTTTTAGGAGGTTATGGCTATATGGAAGATTATCCACTCGCAAGAATGTCTAGAGATAGTCGATTAGGGCCAATAGGTGGTGGCACATCAGAAATATTAAAAGAAATCATCGCTAAGATGGTAATCGACAACAAGGATTATAAGCCTTCTACTTAATAGAATATTCAGAATGTATAAATCTAAATCCTGCTAATCGGCAGGATTTTTTTTGCACATACTCAATATTAGTTGAAGTTAATAGTTATATTTAAAATTCATCAAACAAGTTTAATGAGTCTACAATCGTTTTCAGATTATTTATTATTAGAAAAAGCATACTCTAAGCATACTGTATTAGCTTATGCAAGAGATATTGATAATTTTCAAGATTTTTTGAATAAGCATCACGATTCAGAAAATGTATCTCAGGTAGGGTATTCTGAATTAAGGCAGTGGATTGTAGAGCTCGTAGATCGCAAAATTTCTAATCGAACGATTAATAGAAAAATATCATCGCTAAATAGTTATTATAAATTCTTACTAAAAACGGAAGATATTGATGTCAATCCTCTAAAAAAACATAAAGCCTTAAAAGTCGGGAAGAAGGTTCAGCTGCCATTTTCAGAACAAGAATTAAAATTGGTGTTAGAAGACACTATTATTATCGATGATTTTGAAAGCGCGAGAAATCACTTAATTATTGAATTATTTTATGCCACCGGAATTAGACGTATAGAACTTGTAGACCTAAAGTTGTCAGATATCAATAATGGCAATGATCAGATAAAAGTAGTCGGTAAACGCAACAAAGAGCGTTATATTCCTTTGATCGGTTCCATAACTATATCATTAAAACGTTATTTAAGTTATAGAAGCGAATTGACTAATATAGAAGATAGGGAGGCTTTGTTTTTAACTAAAAAAGGTCTTAAAATTTACGAAAAGCTTGTTTACAGAATAATAAATAAGTATTTTAGTATGGCGTCTACGAAAGCAAAATGCAGCCCTCATGTATTAAGACATTCGTTTGCAACGCACTTACTAAATAAAGGTGCAGATTTAAACGCAATAAAGGAACTTCTTGGACATACTAGTTTGGCAGCAACGCAAGTCTATACGCATAATAGTATTGCCGAATTAAAAAAAGTTCATACTAAGGCACATCCAAGAAATCAAAGTTAAGCCTAGCTTAATTTATACAAATCCGTGTTAGATAAAACCATCTAACGCTAATGTTTAATTAAAAATAAACTAAATGAAAGTAAACACCCAATCCGTAAATTTCACAGCAGATAGCAAGTTAATAGAGTTTATTCAGAAACGAATGGACAAACTAGATATGTTCTATGATAAAATTATTCAGTCAGATGTATATCTGAAAGTTGAAAATACAAGCGATAAAGAGAATAAAATCTTTGAAGTTAAGCTAAGTGTACCAGGAGATAGCTTCGTAGTAAAGAAACAATGTAAATCTTTTGAAGAAGGTGCAGATGCCGCAATTGCCTCATTAGGAAGGCAAATTAAAAAGCGAAAAGAAAAATTAAGGGCGCATAGTTAAATTTTTTTTAAAAAATGTTTTGAATAGTAAAATAAAGTCTTACATTTGCAGTCCGTTAGAAATAGCGGACTTTTTTATACTCTCTTTTAGAAGATGAAAAAGTAAAAAAAGCCGATGTAGCTCAGCTGGCTAGAGCAGCTGATTTGTAATCAGCAGGTCGTGGGTTCGAGTCCCTCCATCGGCTCTTTAAGAGTTTGGTTTTTAATTAAACGAACACTTAATGTTTTTTGAAATATTGATATTAAGTTTTGGGGAGATACTCAAGCGGCCAACGAGGGCAGACTGTAAATCTGCTGACTACGTCTTCGCAGGTTCGAATCCTGCTCTCCCCACAAAATATTTTTTACAGTTAGTTAATCAAAGGTTGGTTTTTGAAAAAGCTAAAGGTTGAGGGTTAATCAACACGTATAGTGAAGTGATTAATGTTGAAATATTGAAAACCATTAATTAAGTAAGATTAATTAAGAAATGCGAGAGTAGCTCAGTTGGTAGAGCGTCAGCCTTCCAAGCTGAATGTCGCCGGTTCGAACCCGGTCTCTCGCTCTAAAATTTGCGAATTAAGACGCGTGATTTTCACTTCGTAAATCTAACCAATCGGTAATCGTAAATGAAATGCCGGTGTAGCTCAGGGGTAGAGCGTTTCCTTGGTAAGGAAGAGGTCACGAGTTCAATTCTCGTCATTGGCTCTTTTTTCTAAGATACATTTAGAATAACAATTGAACACTAATAATATAATAAGATTAAAATAAATTAAACATGGCAAAGGCAACTTTCGATCGTTCAAAACCGCACTTAAACATAGGTACTATTGGACACGTAGATCACGGTAAAACAACTTTAACTGCTGCTATTACTAAAGTATTAGCTGATGCAGGTTATTCTGAAGCAAGATCATTTGATCAAATTGATAATGCACCAGAAGAAAAAGAAAGAGGTATTACAATTAATACTTCACACGTAGAATATGCAACTTTAAATCGTCACTACGCGCACGTTGACTGTCCAGGTCACGCGGATTACGTAAAGAACATGGTTACTGGTGCTGCTCAAATGGATGGTGCTATTTTAGTTGTTGCTGCAACTGATGGTCCTATGCCACAAACTCGTGAGCATATCTTACTTGGTCGTCAGGTAGGTATTCCTCGTATGGTTGTATTCATGAATAAAGTGGATATGGTTGATGATGAAGAGTTATTAGAGTTAGTTGAAATGGAAATCAGAGATTTATTATCATTCTACGAATATGATGGTGATAATGGTCCTGTAGTAGCAGGTTCTGCTTTAGGTGCACTTAACGGTGAGCAAAAGTGGGTTGATACTGTATTAGAGTTAATGAAAGAAGTTGATGCTTGGATTGAAGAGCCAGTTCGTGATATGGACAAGCCTTTCTTAATGCCAATCGAAGATGTATTCTCTATTACTGGTCGTGGTACTGTTGCAACTGGTCGTATTGAAACTGGTGTAGCTAACACAGGTGATCCTGTTGAGATTATTGGTATGGGTGCTGAGAAATTAACATCTACTATAACTGGTATTGAAATGTTCCGTCAAATATTAGATAGAGGTGAAGCTGGTGATAATGCTGGTATCCTATTAAGAGGTATTGAGAAGTCTCAAATCTCTAGAGGTATGGTAATTACTAAGCCAGGTTCTGTAACACCACACTCTAAATTTAAAGCTGAGGTTTACGTTCTTAAGAAAGAAGAAGGTGGTCGTCATACACCATTCCATAATAACTACCGTCCACAGTTTTACGTTCGTACAACTGACGTAACTGGAAACATTATGCTTCCTGATGGAGTTGAAATGGTAATGCCAGGAGAT
The DNA here is from genome assembly GCF_013403865.1 of Winogradskyella costae. Taxonomy (GTDB): domain Bacteria; phylum Bacteroidota; class Bacteroidia; order Flavobacteriales; family Flavobacteriaceae; genus Winogradskyella; species Winogradskyella costae. The sequence goes on along the minus strand of NZ_JABFDK010000010.1, from coordinate 20,659 downwards.
AACTTAACAATTACTGTTGAGTTGATTCAACCAATTGCAATGAACGTAGGTTTACGTTTCGCTATCCGTGAAGGTGGTAGAACAGTTGGTGCTGGACAGGTTACTGAGATTTTAGACTAATCTATATAGTTAAAATATTTAATTAAGGTGTCTCGATAATTCGGGACGCCTTGATTATTGTTTACGGGTTTAGCTCAGTTGGTAGAGCACTGGTCTCCAAAACCAGGTGTCGTGAGTTCGAGTCTCTCAACCCGTGCAAAAAGTATAAATGGATTATTTTTTTAATCCTTAATAAACGTAATAATCAAATGGCAGGATTAATAACATATATAAAGGAATCGTTTGGAGAGTTAAAGAACAACGTGTCTTGGACACCATGGCCAGAAGCTCAAAAATTAGCAGTGATTGTTGCTGTGTTTTCAATTATTTTTTCATTAGCCATTTGGGGAGTTGATACTGTTTTTAGTAGAGCAGTAAAAGCTTATTTTGAAATGATTCACTAACAATTATACAAGAAGAGAGTATGTCTGATAAAAAATGGTATGTTGTTAGAGCGGTAAGCGGTCAAGAAAACAAAATTAAAACTTATATTGAAAATGAAATTTCAAGATTAGGTTTAGAAGATTTTGTTGATCAAGTTTTAGTCCCAACCGAAAAAGTAATTCAAATACGTAACGGAAAAAAAATAAACAAAGAGAAGGTTTATTTTCCAGGTTACATTATGGTTCAAGCCAATTTAAGTGGTGAAATTCCTCACATTATTAAATCGATTACAAATGTCATCGGTTTCTTAGGTGAAACAAAAGGAGGTGATCCTGTGCCGTTAAGACAGTCTGAAGTAAACAGAATGTTAGGTAAAGTGGATGAATTGTCTGTAGAAGCAGATGCTAATGTAGCAATTCCGTTTACAAAAGGTGAAACTGTTAAAGTTATCGATGGTCCATTCAATGGTTTTGATGGTACGATCGAGAAAATTAATGAAGAAAAGCGTAAGCTTGAAGTGATGGTTAAGATTTTTGGAAGAAAAACGCCATTAGAGTTAAGCTATATGCAAGTAGAAAAAGTTTAATAATTGTTACATAAAGAGCGTATTATCTATGCTTCCAATATAGATAAGCGTAATAAACATTAAGAAATGGCAAAAGAAATAGACAAAGTAGTTAAGCTACAAGTTCGGGGAGGTGCTGCGAATCCATCGCCACCGGTAGGACCCGCTTTAGGTGCCGCTGGAGTTAATATCATGGAGTTCTGTAAGCAGTTTAATGCTAGAACACAAGATAAACAAGGTAAAGTTTTACCTGTGGCAATCTCTGTTTACAAAGACAAATCATTTGACTTTGTAATCAAGACACCACCAGCAGCAGTACAATTATTAGAAGCGGCCAAAGTAAAGAAAGGATCAGGAGAACCAAACCGACGTAAAGTAGCAAAAGTAACTTGGGATCAAGTAAAAGCGATTGCTGAAGACAAGATGGTAGATTTAAATGCCTTTGAAATCGGATCAGCTATGAAAATGGTTGCCGGTACAGCAAGATCGATGGGTATCACTGTTAAAGGAGGAGAAGCTCCAAACTAAATTTTTAGAAATGGCAAGATTAACAAAGAAGCAAAAAGAAGCAAGAGCAAAGGTTGATAATAACAAGATTTACTCTTTAGAAGAAGCTTCAGCTTTACTAAAAGAAATTACATACACAAAGTTTGATGCTTCTATTGATTTAGCAATCAGATTAGGTGTAGATCCGCGTAAAGCCAATCAAATGGTTCGTGGTGTAGTTTCATTACCACACGGTACAGGTAAAGATATGAAGGTTCTTGCACTTGTAACTCCAGATAAAGAAGAAGAGGCTAAAGCAGCTGGCGCGGATTATGTTGGGTTAGATGAATACTTACAGAAAATTAAAGATGGTTGGACAGATGTTGACGTTATCGTTACTATGCCAAGCATTATGGGTAAGTTAGGACCATTAGGTAGAGTATTAGGACCAAGAGGTCTTATGCCTAACCCTAAGACAGGAACAGTAACTATGGATGTAGCTAAAGCAGTTGCAGAAGTAAAAGCTGGTAAGATAGATTTTAAAGTAGATAAAACAGGTATCGTACATGCACCAATAGGGAAAGCATCGTTTGATACTGATAAAATTATTGGGAATGCTCAAGAATTATTATCTACAATTATGAAATTAAAGCCAACCGCTTCAAAGGGTGTTTATGTAAAGAGCATTTATATGTCTAGTACTATGAGCCCAAGTATAGCAGTTGATACAAAAATAGGATAGTAGTTAAACTTAGAATATTATGACAAGAGAAGAAAAATCCCAAGTAATTGAAGAGTTGACTGCTCAATTAGCAGATAATTCAAATATCTATTTAACAGATATTTCGGGATTAAATGCTGTAGCAACTTCAAACTTAAGAAGAGCATGTTTCAAAGCTAACATCAAATTAGCAGTTGTAAAGAATACACTTTTAGAGAAAGCTATGGAAGCGTCGGATAGAGAATTCGGTGACTTACCTACAACTTTAAAAGGAAATACATCAGTAATGTATTCTGAAACAGGTAACGGTCCAGCCAAAGTAATCAAGGAATTCCGTAAAAAATCTGAAAAGCCTTTATTAAAAGGAGCATTTATTGAGGAGACGGTTTACATTGGCGACGATTTATTAGATACTTTAGTTGATATTAAGTCTAGAGAAGAACTTATTGGCGAAATAGTAGGCTTATTACAGTCTCCTGCTAAGAACGTTATCTCAGCACTTAAATCAAGTGGAGGAACTATTGCAGGGATCGTTAAAACATTATCCGAAAGAGAAGGATAATTTTAGAATTACACACATAGAAAATTATATTATAACACACATTATTAAACAATAGAAAAATGGCAGATTTAAAAGATTTCGCAGAACAATTAGTTAACTTAACAGTAAAAGAAGTTAACGAATTAGCAACAATATTAAAAGATGAGTACGGTATCGAGCCTGCTGCTGCTGCAGTAGCTATGGCTGGTCCAGCTGCAGGTGCAGAAGCTGCTGAAGAGCAAACTGAATTTGATGTTATCTTAAAAGCAGCAGGTGCTTCTAAGTTAGCTGTTGTAAAATTAGTTAAAGAATTAACTGGTTTAGGTTTAAAAGAAGCTAAAGGATTAGTTGATGATGCACCAAGCCCAATTAAGGAAGGTGTAACAAAAGACGAAGCAGAAGCTTTAAAATCTCAATTAGAAGAGGCTGGAGCTGAAGTTGAGCTTAAGTAAGCTTACTCATTTAACACTACAAGGTTTAGGTCTGGAGTCGTACTCTAAGACCTAAACCCTTTTGTGTATATAAACGTTATATACATTTTTTAGTTTTTATTTTAATAAAATCTCGTTCATCAATGTTAGCAAAAAAGGCTGAAAGAATTAATTTCTCTTCTATTGTAAATAGGACAGATTACCCAGACTTTTTGGATATCCAAATTAAATCCTTCCAGGATTTTTTCCAATTAGAAACAAAGTCAGAAGAAAGAGGTACAGAAGGTTTATACAATACCTTCATGGAGAACTTCCCAATCACAGACACGCGTAATCAATTCGTACTAGAATTTTTAGATTACTTTATCGATCCACCTAGATATTCTATAGAAGAATGTATTGAAAGAGGATTAACATACAGTGTGCCTTTAAAAGCAAGATTGAAATTGTATTGTACGGATCCAGAGCATGAGGATTTCGAAACAATCGTTCAAGATGTATATTTAGGTACTATTCCATACATGACTCCAAGCGGTACATTTTGTATTAATGGTGCAGAGCGTGTTGTAGTTTCTCAATTGCATAGATCACCTGGTGTATTCTTTAGCCAGTCTTTCCATGCTAATGGAACAAAATTATATTCTGCTAGAGTTATTCCTTTTAAAGGATCTTGGATAGAATTTGCCACAGATATCAATCAAGTAATGTATGCTTACATTGATAGAAAGAAAAAATTACCAGTTACGACGCTTTTCCGTGCTATCGGTTTTGAGCGTGATAAAGATATTTTAGAGATTTTTGACCTTGCTGAAGAAGTAAAGGTTTCAAAATCTGGATTAAAGAAAGTTATCGGTCGTAAATTAGCTGCTCGTGTATTGAATACATGGCACGAAGATTTCGTTGATGAAGATACAGGTGAAGTTGTATCTATTGAGCGTAACGAAATTGTATTAGATCGTGATACAATTATAGACAAAGACAATATTGAAGAAATTCTTGAAGCAGATGTAAAAACGATTCTTTTACATAAAGAAAGCGCGCAACAAGGAGATTACGCAATTATTCATAATACATTACAGAAGGATCCAACAAACTCTGAAAAAGAAGCTGTTGAACACATTTACCGTCAACTGCGTAATGCTGAGCCGCCAGATGAAGAGACTGCACGTGGTATTATTGACAAATTATTCTTCTCTGACCAACGTTACTCATTAGGTGAAGTAGGTCGTTATAGAATGAACAAGAAATTACAGTTAGATATTGGAATGGACAAACAAGTTTTGACCAAATTAGATATCATAACTATTATAAAATATTTAATTGAACTTATCAACTCAAAAGCAGAGATTGATGATATCGATCACTTATCTAACCGTCGTGTACGTACAGTAGGTGAACAATTATCTTCTCAGTTTGGTGTTGGTTTAGCACGTATGGCACGTACTATTCGTGAACGTATGAACGTTCGTGATAATGAAGTGTTTACTCCTATTGATTTAATTAATGCGAAGACTTTATCGTCTGTAATTAATTCTTTCTTTGGAACAAATCAGTTATCTCAATTTATGGATCAAACGAATCCTCTTGCAGAGATTACGCATAAGCGTCGTCTTTCAGCATTAGGACCAGGTGGTTTATCTAGAGAAAGAGCCGGTTTCGAAGTACGTGATGTTCACTATACACACTACGGTCGTTTATGTCCTATTGAAACACCAGAAGGACCAAACATTGGTTTAATTTCTTCTTTATCTTGTTTCGCGAAAGTGAATGCTATGGGATTCATTGAAACTCCATATCGTAAAGTTGACAATGGTGTTGTAGATATTAAGAATACTCCTATATACTTAAGTGCAGAAGAGGAAGAGGATATGTTGATTGCTCAGGCAACGATTAAAGTTGATGAAGATGGAAAGATATTAGCAGATAAAATTATTTCTCGTCAAGAAGGAGATTTTCCTGTTATTGAGCCAACAAGTGTTAACTATACCGATGTTGCACCAAACCAAATTGCATCGATTTCAGCGTCATTAATTCCGTTCTTGGAACATGATGATGCCAACCGTGCATTGATGGGGTCTAACATGATGCGTCAGGCTGTACCATTATTACGTCCTGAAGCACCAATTGTAGGTACTGGTTTAGAGCGTCAAGTAGCGTCAGATTCAAGAGTATTAATTAATGCGGAAGGAGCTGGTACTGTAGAGTATGTAGATGCTCAAAAAGTTACTATTAGATACGAACGCACTGAAGAAGCTGCAATGGTTAGCTTTGAGAGTGATACTAAAACGTATCCATTAGTGAAATTCAGAAAAACGAATCAAGGGACGTCTATTAACTTAAAGCCAATCGTTGAGAAAGGTGATAAAGTTGAAAAAGGACAAGTACTTTGTGAAGGTTATGCTACTGAAAATGGAGAATTAGCACTTGGTAGAAATATGAAAGTGGCCTTTATGCCTTGGAAAGGGTATAACTTTGAGGATGCTATTGTAATTTCAGAAAAAGTTGTTAGAGAAGATGTTTTTACATCTATCCATATTGATGAATATTCTTTAGAGGTTAGAGATACAAAATTAGGTAACGAAGAGTTAACTAATGATATTCCTAATGTTTCTGAAGAAGCAACCAAAGATTTAGATGAAAATGGTATGATTCGCATTGGTGCGGAAATCAAACCAGGTGATATCTTAATCGGTAAAATTACGCCTAAAGGGGAGTCAGATCCTACACCTGAAGAAAAACTTTTAAGAGCAATCTTCGGTGATAAAGCAGGTGATGTTAAAGATGCTTCTTTAAAAGCGTCTCCATCGCTTCATGGTGTTGTTATTGATAAAAAATTATTTGCTAGAGCCGTTAAAGATAAACGTAAGAGAGCACAAGATAAAGAAGATATCGAAAAGCTAGAAGATGCTTACGATAATAGATTCGATGATCTTAAAAATGTTCTTGTTGATAAATTATTCAACATCGTTAATGGTAAAACAGCTCAAGGTATCTATAATGATTTAGGAGAAGAAATTATTCCTAAAGGTAAGAAGTATACATTAAAAATGTTAAATGCTGTAGATGATTATACGCACTTAACATCAGGAAAATGGACTACTGATGATCATACAAATGAACTTGTTGCAGATTTAATCCATAACTATAAGATTAAGGAAAATGATCTTCAAGGCTCTTTAAGACGTGAGAAGTTTACAATCTCTGTTGGAGATGAATTACCTGCAGGTATCATTAAGTTAGCTAAAGTTTATATTGCTAAAAAACGTAAACTAAAAGTTGGTGATAAAATGGCAGGTCGTCACGGTAACAAAGGTATTGTTGCTCGTATCGTTCGTCAAGAAGATATGCCATTCTTAGAAGATGGAACTCCTGTTGATATTGTATTAAATCCACTTGGTGTACCGTCTCGTATGAATATTGGTCAGATATATGAAACCGTTTTAGGTTGGGCAGGTAAAGATTTAGGTAAAAAGTATGCGACTCCAATTTTTGATGGTGCTACTTTAGATCAAATTAATGCTTACACAGATGAAGCTGGTATTCCAAGATTTGGACATACATATCTTTATGATGGTGGAACAGGTGATCGTTTTGATCAACCAGCAACAGTTGGTGTGATTTATATGATTAAACTTGGTCACATGATTGATGATAAAATGCACGCACGTTCAATAGGACCATACTCATTAATTACACAACAACCATTAGGTGGTAAAGCACAATTTGGTGGTCAACGTTTTGGTGAGATGGAAGTATGGGCACTTGAGGCATATGGAGCATCAAGCACACTACGTGAGATCCTTACTGTAAAATCAGATGATGTTATTGGTAGAGCTAAAACTTACGAAGCAATCGTTAAGGGAGAGCCAATGCCAGAACCAGGACTTCCAGAATCGTTCAACGTACTTATGCACGAATTGAAAGGTTTAGGATTAGATATTAGATTAGAAGAATAATGTAAGGGCAACTTTCGAGTTGCCCATACATAACAAAAAATAACATGGCAAGAAGACAAGATAAAAATACAGTGCAGAAATTTAACAAAATTTCTATTGGTTTAGCGTCACCTGAGTCTGTTTTAGGAGCGTCTCGTGGTGAGGTATTAAAGCCAGAAACTATTAATTATCGAACACACAAACCAGAAAGAGATGGTTTGTTCTGTGAGCGTATTTTTGGTCCTGTGAAGGATTTTGAATGTGCTTGTGGTAAATATAAAAGAATCCGTTACAAAGGTATTGTTTGTGACCGTTGTGGTGTAGAAGTAACAGAAAAGAAAGTACGTAGAGATAGAGTAGGGCACATTAATTTAGTGGTACCTGTTGCGCATATCTGGTACTTCCGTTCGTTACCAAATAAAATAGGTTACCTTCTTGGATTACCATCTAAGAAATTAGATATGATTATCTATTATGAGCGTTACGTGGTTATTCAACCAGGTATTGCCATTAATGCAGAAGGAGAACCAGTTCAAAAAATGGATTTCTTAACTGAAGAAGAATATCTAAATATTTTAGAATCTCTTCAAAAAGAAAACCAATACTTAGACGATACAGATCCTAACAAATTCATCGCTAAGATGGGTGCTGAGTGTCTTATCGATTTATTAGCGCGTATTGATTTAGATCAATTATCTTACGATTTAAGACATAAAGCTAATAATGAAACATCTAAGCAACGTAAAACAGAAGCTTTAAAACGTTTACAAGTTGTTGAAGCGTTTAGAGATTCGAACTTAAACAGAGAAAACAGACCAGAATGGATGATCATGAAGGCTGTTCCTGTAATTCCACCAGAATTAAGACCTTTAGTGCCTTTAGATGGTGGTCGTTTTGCGACTTCAGATTTAAATGATTTATACCGTCGTGTCATTATCCGTAACAACCGTCTTAAGAGATTAGTTGAGATAAAAGCACCAGAAGTTATTTTACGTAATGAAAAACGTATGTTACAAGAATCAGTAGATTCATTGTTTGATAACACACGTAAATCATCTGCAGTAAAAACAGATTCTAACAGACCATTAAAATCATTATCAGATTCACTTAAAGGTAAGCAAGGACGTTTCCGTCAAAACTTACTTGGTAAGCGTGTGGATTATTCAGCACGTTCTGTAATTGTTGTTGGACCAGAATTGAGATTATTCGAATGTGGTTTACCAAAAGATATGGCTGCTGAGCTTTACAAGCCTTTTGTTATTAGAAAACTAATTGAAAGAGGAATTGTAAAAACTGTAAAATCTGCGAAGAAAATTATAGATAGAAAAGAGCCTGTAGTTTGGGATATCTTAGAGAATGTTTTAAAAGGACATCCAGTTCTTTTAAACCGTGCTCCTACGTTACACAGACTTGGTATACAAGCATTCCAACCGAAACTTATTGAAGGTAAAGCAATTCAATTACACCCATTAGTGTGTACTGCATTTAATGCCGATTTCGATGGTGACCAGATGGCTGTGCATTTACCATTAGGGCCAGAAGCTATTTTAGAATGTCAACTTTTAATGTTGGCTTCACATAATATATTGAACCCTGCAAATGGTTCGCCAGTAACTGTACCTTCTCAGGATATGGTACTTGGTTTATATTATATGACTAAGCTGCGTGTAACGGATGAAACTTATACTGTAAAAGGTGAAGGTTTAACGTTCTATTCTCCAGAAGAAGTAAATATTGCTTATAATGAGAGAAAAGTTGACTTAAATGCTGGTATTAAAGTAAGAACAAAAGACTTTAATGACGAAGGAGAGTTAACTACTCAAATTATTGAAACTACAGTTGGTCGTGTATTATTTAATGAACATGTACCTGAAGCTGCTGGTTATATAAATGAGGTTTTAACGAAGAAATCCTTAAGAGAAATTATTCACGGTATTCTTAAAAAGACAAGTGTACCTGAAACAGCTGATTTCTTGGATGCTATTAAAACTCAAGGTTATAAGTTTGCATTCCAAGGTGGATTATCATTTAGTTTAGGTGATATTATTATTCCAAAGGAGAAGCAAGGTATGATTGATGCTGCTAACAAGCAGGTTGATGGTATTATGGGTAACTATAACATGGGACTTATTACTAACAACGAACGTTATAACCAAGTTATTGATATCTGGACGTCTACAAATGCTGAATTGACTGAATTGTCAATGAAGCGTATTCGTGAAGATCAACAAGGATTTAACTCGGTGTTTATGATGCTTGATTCTGGTGCAAGGGGTTCTAAAGAACAGATTCGTCAGTTAACAGGTATGCGTGGATTAATGGCTAAGCCTAAGAAATCTAATGCAGGTGGTGGTGAAATTATTGAAAATCCAATTCTTTCTAACTTTAAGGAAGGACTTTCTATTTTAGAATACTTTATTTCTACACACGGTGCACGTAAAGGACTTGCGGATACGGCTCTTAAAACTGCCGATGCAGGTTACTTAACACGTCGTTTGGTAGATGTGTCACAAGATGTAATCGTTTACGAAGAGGATTGTGGTACATTAAGAGGAATTGAAGTTTCTGCTCTTAAGAAAAATGAAGAAATCGTTGAAAGCTTAGAAAATAGAATCGTTGGTAGAACTTCTCTTAATGATGTATATAACCCATTAACCGAAGAATTATTAGTAGAAGCAGGCGGTCATATTAATGATGCAATAGCTAAGAAAATTGGAAACTCTCCATTAGATTCTATAGAAGTGCGTTCTCCGTTAACTTGTGAAGCTAAGAAAGGTATTTGTGTTAAATGTTATGGACGTAACCTTGCTACTGGGAAATTAGTACAAAGAGGTGAAGCTGTAGGTGTAGTTGCTGCCCAATCTATTGGTGAACCAGGTACACAGTTAACATTACGTACATTCCACGTAGGTGGTATTGCAGGTAACATTTCTGAAGATAATAAGTTAACTGTTAAGTTTGATGGTATCGCAGAAATTGAAGATTTAAAAACTGTTAAGTCTAAAGATAATGAAGGTAAGGAGGTTGATGTAGTAATCTCTAGAACCTCAGAATTGAAGTTAATGGATGCTAAAACAGGAATTGTTTTAAGTACAAATAATATTCCTTACGGTTCATTTATTTATGTGAAACCAGGTGATAAACTGAAGAAAGATGATGTTGTTTGTTCTTGGGATCCATATAACGGTGTAATTATATCTGAATTTGCTGGTCAAGTGAAGTATGAAAACATCGAACAAGGTATCACTTACCAAGTAGAGATTGATGAACAAACAGGTTTCCAAGAGAAAGTAATTTCTGAATCTAGAAACAAGAAGTTAATCCCAACCTTATTAATTGTAGATAAGAAAGGTGAAACCATCCGTTCATACAACTTACCAGTTGGCGCACACATTATGATTGATGATGGCGACGCTATTGATATCGGTAAGATTTTGGTTAAGATACCTCGTAAATCTGCAAAAGCGGGTGATATTACAGGTGGTCTTCCTCGAGTAACAGAATTGTTTGAAGCTCGTAACCCTTCTAATCCTGCTGTTGTAAGTGAGATTGATGGTGTTGTTTCGTTCGGTAAAATTAAGCGTGGTAACCGTGAAATCATTATTGAGTCTAAATTAGGTGAGGTTAAGAAATACTTAGTTAAATTATCTAACCAGATTCTTGTTCAAGAAAATGATTACGTAAAAGCTGGTATGCCTTTATCTGATGGTTCTATAACACCAAACGATATTCTTAACATTAAAGGCCCATCTGCGGTTCAACAATACTTAGTTAATGAAGTACAAGAAGTATATCGTTTACAAGGTGTGAAGATTAATGATAAGCACTTCGAAGTTGTTGTAAGACAAATGATGCGTAAAGTTAGAATCATTGATTCTGGTGATACTATTTTCTTAGAAAACCAATTGGTTCATAAATCTGACTTCATTGAAGAAAATGATAAAATTTTCGGAATGAAAGTGGTTGAAGATGCTGGTGATTCTGTGAATTTAAAATCTGGTCAAATCGTAACAGTTAGAGATTTAAGAGACGAAAACTCAAGCTTACGTAGAGAAGATAAAAATCTAGTAACCGCTAGAGATGCTAGTTCTGCGACTGCAACTCCAATATTACAAGGTATTACTAGAGCGTCATTACAAACTAAGTCGTTTATATCTGCGGCATCGTTCCAGGAAACGACTAAGGTTCTTAACGAAGCAGCGGTAAATGGTAAAGTTGATTCACTTGAAGGACTTAAAGAAAATGTAATTGTTGGTCATAGAATACCAGCAGGTACAGGTGTTAGAGAATACGAAAACATCATTGTAGGTTCTAGAGAAGAGTTTAATGAAATGATGAAGGCTAAAGAAGAAATGAACTTCAACTAGTATTTGTCTTTCCTACGAAATCTGACGTTAAGAAATTCATTAATTTTGAATAATTAATCAAAGATTGCGCTAGAAATCTAAATAACAAAAAGGCCTTCAAGCATTTATTTGCATGAAGGCTTTTTGATTTAATTAAAATAAAAACAAGTTTTCAACCATTTGAAAGCATAAAATAAATTTATAATGGCAGACGAAAAAAACAATCCTAATAATAAAAAAGGACAAATTAATATTGAGCTAGATGAGAAAATAGCAGAAGGGACATACTCTAACTTGGCAATAATTAATCACTCGGTATCAGAATTTGTGGTAGATTTTGTAAGTATAATGCCAGGGACACCAAAAAGCAAAGTAAAGTCTCGGATTATCTTAACGCCTCAACACGCCAAGCGATTATTAAAAGCATTAGGCGAAAATGTAACACGCTTTGAAAAGGCACATGGTGAAATTAAAGATTACGAACAACCCCCAATTCCGTTGAATTTCGGCCCAACTGGTCAAGCTTAATTGAGAGGATTGTATTTAATATATGACTTTAGAGTGGTCGAGAAATGATTAATTATAACCATCAACTATAACCATCAACACCGTTGACTATCGGTCCAATTGGTGAAGCTTCGGTTTTAAATAGAGTTGTATTTTAAACAGAAAAACCTTTGAATTTAACATTCAAAGGTTTTTTTTATTTAATTTTTGAAGTCTAAGCTACTTCCTTTTTATTCAAGTGATATTTTAAAGCACCAGACGGGCATTTGTTTATCTGTTTAATAATAACATCAGTTTGAGCACCCTCTAAATCTATCCAAGGAATTACAGAACTTCTAAATACATTTGAGAGTTGGTTTGCACATAATCCTGCATTAACACAACATCGAGGTGCGTAAGTAACAGTTATCTCCCGGTTAGTGAAAACGTTTTCGTTATTATCCATAATAAGTAGATTAGTTTGGGGTAATCCTAGTTTTAAGCTGTAAATAGTTAGCAAACCTAATTGAAACAAAATATAAAAACAATAATCTTCGATAAAATGTGTATTGTTTTAACATTTTATGCAGACGTTGCTACTAATTCTATTCAAATTCTGATGTCATGTGAAATATGATACTTGGGTATTTTTGCTGTGTCATTTGTAAAGAAAACATGGAATCAGCTAAAAACACAAGCTGATTTTGTTTGTCTTTAGCTAAGAAACGCTGTTTTACACGTAAGAACTCTTTAAATTCTTCGCTTTTTTTATCTTTAGTTTCAACCCAACATGCTTTATGTACATTTAAGTTCTCATAAGTACATTTAGCTCCATATTCATGCTCTAATCGGTATTGAATAACTTCATATTGTAAAGCACCAACTGTACCAATTACTTTTCGACCGTTTAAATCTAAAGTGAATAATTGCGCAACCCCTTCATCCATTAACTGATCTATACCTTTATACAGTTGTTTGGCTTTCATGGGATCCGCATTGTTAATGTACCTAAAGTGTTCTGGTGAGAAGCTTGGCACACCTTTATAATTTAATATTTCTCCTTCCGTTAGTGTATCTCCAATTTTAAAACTTCCGGTGTCCTGTAATCCAACTATATCACCAGGGTAAGAAATATCAACTATTTCTTTTTTTTCAGCAAAAAAGGCGTTAGGACTAGAGAACTTCATTTTCTTATTATGTCTTACATGCAAATAGGGAGTATTACGCTTAAATTCACCAGAAACAATCTTTATGAATGCTAATCGGTTTCTGTGATTAGGATCCATGTTTGCATGAATCTTAAAAACGAATCCACTAAATTGCGCTTCTTCTGGTTTAACTAAACGCTCTTCACTATTTTTTGATCTAGGTTTGGGTGCTATATCAACAAAACAATCTAAGAGTTCTCTTACTCCAAAATTGTTTAAAGCAGAACCAAAGAAAACAGGTTGTTGCTTACCACTTAAATAATCTTCTTTATTAAAATGGGGATAAATGCCATCTACTAACTCTATTTCTTCTCTTAATGTATTGGCTGCTTTTTCACCTACGAGTTTATCCAATTCTGGTGAGGACAAATCTGAAATTTCGATAGTTTCTTCAATATCTTTTCGATTATCTCCAGAAAATAGATTGATGTTTTTTTCCCAGATGTTGTAGATCCCTTTAAAGTCATAACCCATTCCGATAGGAAAACTTAAAGGCACAACTTTTAATCCAAGCTTTTGTTCAATTTCATCTAATAGATCAAAGGCATCTTTACCTTCTCTATCCATTTTATTGATAAAAACAATCATCGGGATATTACGCATTCTACAAACTTCTACTAACTTTTCAGTTTGCTCCTCAACACCTTTTGCTACATCAATTACAACAATAACGCTATCTACAGCAGTTAAAGTTCTAAAGGTGTCCTCAGCAAAATCTTTATGACCAGGTGTATCTAAAATATTGATTTTTATCCCGTTATATTCAAATGCTAAAACAGATGTTGCTACAGAAATACCACGCTGACGCTCAATTTCCATAAAGTCACTTGTAGCTCCTTTTTTTATTTTATTACTTTTTACGGCACCTGCTTCTTGTATAGCACCACCAAATAAAAGTAGTTTTTCTGTTAAAGTTGTCTTTCCTGCATCAGGGTGAGAGATAATCCCAAATGTTCTCCTTCTATTAATCTCCTCTAAAAAGCTCATAAATAGTTTTAAAAATCGAGTGCAAATATAGGTGTATAAATATAGAAAACGTAAAATAATTAAGTTGTAAGCGAAGAAAATAAAAAAAAATAATATTTTTTTTTGTTAAAATTAACATAAAATAAAATAGTGTAGTTTTTGTGTTATTTTATTAAAAATTAGTCTGTTACAGTAACGCAAGTTACAAATTTACCTCTTGATTCCTTTATTCTCACTAGCTGAGATGATTATTTTTAATGAATAATCGTATCAATATATTTGCGTATTTGCATTTTATCGGATATGTTTACCGTTTTATCGATATAAAGCATTGCTTATTGAGTGATGTAAAACTGAATTATACTTCAACTATATACTATATGAAAATCTTTACTCTATTCTGGTGTTCAAAAAACACTATAGTTAATCTTTATTTAAATAAAGTTTTTGATTCTCATTCAAAAATTCTCATTTTAAGTTTCTTTTTTCTTTTTAGTTTAGTAATCAATGCTCAACAAGATGTCACAGCTATCTATGGAGATCAAGGAGGGTATTTTATGTCTTCTACTACTACGCCAATAACTTCAGATGGTTCAAATAATTTAATTGGTTTTACTTCAAATGGAGTAACTTATTCTACTGGGGTTGATAATTCTATTTTAACTGTTAATAGTGTAGCTTTTACAGCTCTTGAATTTACAGCTTTTCCTGTACCTGGAAATATAACTTATACTAGTGAAGAATTAATTGGTGTTGCTTATAATTGGGATGGTAACCCACAAAATAATTCTGCTTCAGATTATATTAAAACATTCGATCCTATTATTCCTAGTTTTTTTATTCGAGATGGAATTAGCGGACTAGAACTAGGAACTAACTTTTTTAATATACAAGCTCAGGATTTTGTTTATGATAACTTACTTATTAATGCTGTATCGGGTGTTAATGATGGTATACCTGATTTAATAGCGACACAGACTGGTGCTCCATCAGGAAGTGATGTTTTTAAATTTGTTGATGATTTAGGTAATACAGTCGGAAACGCAGTTAGTGTTGGTTTTGGAGGCGTTCCTATTGTTGGAGGAATGGATTGGACTATTTATGAAGTTGATACAAGTACAGGTGCTGTTTCAGGTACATTTAATAATGGAATTAATACATATAGAGATTTAAGATTATTAACTTTTGAGCTTAATGATTTCGGAATTACTACAGATAACTTATCTCAAGCAACTAAATTTATACATAATACATCAGGAAATACTGATATTGCTTTTACAGCATTTAATAAAAATACGCTTAGTTTTAGTCCAGTTGATCTAGCTATTACTTCTAAAATAGAGACACCTTCAGATTTGTGCTCTACTAATTCTTTAGATTTTGTAACTACAGTTTATAATAATAGTGGTATTGATAGTAATGGTTTTGATGTTGATATGCCCATTGAATCAGGACTTAATTATGTTAGTAGTAGTGCTGTGTTTTCTTCTGGTATAGCTGTTGCAAGTTATAATAGTACAACAAATTTATGGAGTGTATCTGGCTTAGAAGCTGGTGAAAGTGTTGTTTTGACTGTAAATGTATCAGTCTCAACTTTATCTTTACCAATTGCATATACTAATAGTATTAGTAACATGTTACAAGATGATACTAGTACTAGTAATAATTCTATTAGTATTTCTGAAAATGATATTGATTGTGATGGTATATTTGATTCTTCTGATATTGATAACGATAATGACGGAATTCTTGATATCGTTGAGAACTCTTGTGATGCTAAATTCACTTTTAATACCGGTACAGCTGGCTGGTATTCACTAAATGATAATGATTTAAGTAAAATTGCATCAAATCCTATATCTAATTCAACTTCAACATTTACAGGGAACCACAGTTGTACCATTGATATTACAGGTTTAGCAAATACTAATATTGCAGGATTAAGTCCTGATGCAACTGATTACGCTGTAGATGCTGATATCGATACAGGATTAACATATTTAAGAAAGTCAGATTTAGGAGGTCTAAATTATGGTGGTTTAATAGGTGGAACATTTTCTTATGATCATTACAATTACAGAGCTGGTTATACGGGAGATCCTGGTTGGTTAACAACTGGATCTAAATCTGCTGTTAACGTGTATTTTTATGATACAGCAGGGAATTTTGTTAATGCAACAAGATTACTGACTTCTGCAGAACTTAATAATTGGGAAAACGGGATATGGAATTCAATTTTGATAAATATTGATGATGCTTCTTTTTCTGGAACATTAGAAGATTTGACTAATGTTTTAAACGATTTAAATGAGATAAGTATTCGTGTTGAAAATATTGGCAGCGGTCATGATGGTAATTGTTTAGATATAGAATATTTTGCTTTAGATAATGTAACTTTTTCTTCATCTTTAACAGTTTGTGATAATGACACTGATAATGATGGTATTCCTGATTATTTAGATTTAGATTCAGATAACGATGGAATATATGATGTAGATGAAGCAGGGAACACGGCATTAGATACTAATAATGATGGAGTAATAGATGCTAATGATATAGATTTTAGTGATTCAGATAATAATGGTGCTGATGATGATGCAGAAATAACAACACCTATTGATACGTTAACTGATGATAGTTACGATTTTCAAAATACGGATAGTGATGGAGATGGCTGTACAGATGCTAATGAGGCTTACGGGATTTCATCTGCTGATGGCGGAGATGATGGCCAATTTTCTGTAGATCCTGCAAGTGTAAATCCTGCAAATGGTTTAGTTACAGAGACAGGTGTTAATTATGCACTTGGTACCAATGCTAACGTAACTGACAATTTAAATTCATCAGCATGTAATGATGACGATGATGGCGATGGTAATCCAAATTCGTCCGATCCAAATACCAATATACCAACAGCTTTAGATGACTCAGCTTTTATCGGTCTTAATGGACCGAGCTATATAAATATTTTAGGTAATGATGATTATTTAGATAATATAGATATTAATAATATTGGGACAACAACTATTACAGATACAACTACAGGTACTGCTGGTGGAGCAATTACTTTCGATTCAGATACAGGTATATTAACATATACACCTTTATTAAGTGAGGTAGGTTCTGTAGTAACCGTTATTTATGAAGTTTGTAATGATTCAAATGGAGTTTCTATTTGTTCAATAGCTACGGTAACAATTACTGTAGAGCAAGATACAGACGGAGATTTAATTGGTGATTCTACGGACATAGACAGTGATAATGATGGTATTATTGATGCTGTTGAATGTGGGTTCTCAACAACTCCAGGACTTACTCTAACGGGTACAAATCCCGATTTTATTTTAACAGACGCATTAGGTAACATAATAGATAATACAATAGCTTCAGGGGGAGATTATATACCTTCTGAATTAAATATACATAATGGGAATTTTTTAGAAATTGGTTATTTAATTAATTCAGCAGTAACAGGTGATACTTTTTATTCAACAGAAACATTCAATTCAGGTGTATCAGGAATAAAAGTAAGTTTACCAACTGATCGTACGAAAAATTCAGATGTTATAATTTGGACTATAAATTGGACTGGTGGTAATGTTGGTGCTACAGGATTCGTTGTTGATAATAACCCAAGAAATGGAAGTCAGCCAAATATTTATGATCCTTCTTCAACAAGCATTACACCTGTGTTTTCAGATTCAGTTTTAACGAATGGCTACCAATTTGTATTGGATGATAATGGTGAACTTTATGAGGCTACGAGTCCTAATTTGGAAGGAACAAATTGGATTAATGATTTTGATTTTGAAATTACTTTGCCAGATGGGATTACATCTATTACAATTACAGGAACTTTAAATAATGATGGTATAGATCATGATTATGCTAGAGAATTTATAGGTGTAGATTTTTCTGATGCTACTTTCGGACCAGATTGTGATTTAGACACTGATAATGATGGTATTCCAGATTATTTAGATTTAGATTCAGATAACGATGGAATATATGATGTAGATGAAGCAGGGAACACGGCATTAGACACTAATAACGATGGAGTAATAGATGCTAATGATGCAGATTTTAGTGATTCAACTAATAATGGTGCAGATGATGATGCAGAAATAACAACACCTATCGATACGTTAACTGATGGTAGCTACGATTTTCAAAACACGGATAGCGATGGAGATGGCTGTACAGATGCTAATGAGGCTTATGTAAGCGCAACTGCATCTGGTTCAGACGGAGGACAGTTTGGTGATTCAGATCCAGCTACGGTAAATCCAGCAAATGGTTTAGTTACAGAAACAGGTGTAGATTATTCTACAGGTACCAATTCTGCTGTAATTGATGCTAATAATTCATTTGCTTGTTCAGTAGAATTAACTTTAACTAAAACTATTAGTAATGTATCTTCAGAAGGTGCATCTGGCGATTTAGATGATGTCATTAGTTATAATATAGTCGTTACTAATACTGGTAATTCAACGATAACAGATATTGATGTTGCTGATATAAATGCAGATTCAGGAAGTATTGTAGGAAGTCCGATTGCAAGTTTAGCACCAGGTGTTAGTGTAACGGTAACTGCAGAGCAGACTATTACACAAACAAATATTGATGCTGGTTTTGTGGAAAATAGTGCAAGCGCAACAGGAGATAGCCCAAGTGGAACTGATGATATTTCAGACGTTTCAGATACAGATATTGATGCTGATGGTGATTCAATTACAGATAATGAAACAGTAGATGGTCCTGATTCAGGAACAGATACAACAGACGATCCAACACGAACTGATTTAGATCAAACACCAGCATTAACTTTAACTAAAACGGTAGCCATCACAACTGATGCTTCACCAACAGGGACAAGTTTAGGCGATGTATTAACGTATACATTTAGTGTAACAAACACAGGAAACGTAACGGTAGACAATATTACTATTGCTGATGCTTTCACAGGAACAACAGGATTGGCCATTAGTCCATCAAGTTTAGTACCAGGTGCAACAGGAACAGCAACAGTAACTTATACGATTGATCAAGATGATGTAGATTTAGGATCAATCACTAACAGTGCTACCGCAACAGGCGATAGTCCAAGTGGAACAGATGATGTAAGTGATGTGAGTGATAATGGTGATGAATTAGCAGATGGTCCCGATGCAGATACGGATCCAACAAATGATCCAACAATAACACCAATTGTTCAAGATGCAGCATTAACTTTAACTAAAACGGTAGCTATCACAACTGATGCTTCACCAGCAGGGACAAGTTTAGGAGATGTATTAACGTATACGTTTAGCGTAACAAACACAGGAAACGTAACGGTAGACAATATTACTATTGCTGATGCTTTCACAGGAACAACAGGATTGGCCATTAGTCCATCAAGTTTAGTACCAGGTGCAACAGGAACAGCAACAGTAACTTATACGATTGATCAAGACGATGTAGATTTAGGATCAATCACTAACAGTGCCACCGCAACAGGCGATAGTCCAAGTGGAACAGATGATGTAAGTGATGTGAGTGATAATGGCGATGAAACAGTAGATGGTCCAGATGCAGATACGGATCCAACAAATGATCCAACAGTAACACCAATTGTTCAAGATGCAGCATTAACTTTAACTAAAACGGTAGCTATCACAACTGATGCTTCACCAACAGGGACAAGTTTAGGAGATGTATTAACGTATACGTTTAGCGTAACAAACACAGGAAACGTAACGGTAGACAATATTACTATTGCTGATGCTTTCACAGGAACAACAGGATTGGCCATTAGTCCATCAAGTTTAGTGCCAGGTGCAACAGGAACAGCAACAGTAACTTATACAATTGATCAAGACGATGTAGATTTAGGATCAATCACTAACAGTGCTACCGCAACAGGCGATAGTCCAAGTGGAACAGATGATGTAAGTGATGTGAGTGATAATGGTGATGAATTAGCAGATGGTCCCGATGCAGATACGGATCCAACAAATGATCCAACAGTAACACCAATTGTTCAAGATGCAGCATTAACTTTAACTAAAACGGTAGCCATCACAACTGATGCTTCACCAACAGGAACAAGTTTAGGGGATGTATTAACGTATACATTTAGCGTAACAAACACAGGAAACGTAACGGTAGACAATATTACTATTGCTGATGCTTTCACAGGAACAACAGGATTGGCCATTAGTCCATCAAGTTTAGTACCAGGTGCAACAGGAACAGCAACAGTAACTTATACAATTGATCAAGACGATGTAGATTTAGGATCAATCACTAACAGTGCCACCGCAACAGGCGATAGTCCAAGTGGAACAGATGATGTAAGTGATGTGAGTGATAATGGCGATGAAACAGTAGATGGTCCAGATGTAGATACGGATCCAACAAATGATCCAACAATAACACCAATTGTTCAAGATGCAGCATTAACTTTAACTAAAACGGTAGCCATCACAACTGATGCTTCACCAACAGGG